>NZ_QODH01000006.1:0-366449 GCF_009935945.1 Kosakonia sp. MH5
CGCTCAATATTCGTAACCAGCAAGCGCATACCCTGAATCACCTAATAGCGTAATTTTCAGGGTATGAAAGTCTATATTTCGCTCTTTGCTGGCACGATGAAGGTTGTCGATGGTGAGTGCTGAAAAACAAGCCTGGGGCATATCCCGGCAGGGTAAATAGTGAAGCAGCTCAGCATATTATCGTAAACAGGCTTCACGGACAGTGCGAAACGATAATTAATAACACGCTATCAGCCACTCCAAAATATCCTTCGGATAGTGAAAACTCATTAATAGGTTTACGCCAGGCTATGGCATCAGAGAATAAATAACTTTGCGGGATCATCATTACCACGATAACCGCATAGTAATATGTAGACTTGCCCACATTATTTTTTGCAACGTTATTCATTTGTCTGGGATATATTTTCAGTGGATCTCTTTTCCCATTATTTTATTAAAAGAAATTGCGTAATTGACGATAAGTAAGTAGATGGCCAACTTCTCCTGAGTCCTCAAAAACAAGTGAATAAACCTGTGATCAGATAAGAAGTAAAAATGAAACCATCTTTCGAAAATTAAGAAAGATTACTGAGGATACCTCTATGTCTAAGCTGTTACCGTCAATAAAAAATCTGCCTGTGGCTGCCAAGCTGTTTGGCGGGTTTGCAGTTTTAATCGTTATTATTGTGCTGTCTTCACTCATCAGCATACAACAGTCTGCCAATATCCGTGACCATGCCTTAAAGGGCAAATTAATCAATGAAATCAGCACGGAGCTTAATACTGCGCGACGTAGCCGCTTGAATTATCAATTAAACCATGATGAAACATCACTTCAGGCGAATAAAGTCGCCATTGAAAAGATGGATCAAAAAGCAATCACTGGTCTGGACTTTACCTGGGACAGCGATGCCCGCGTTTTGTTTGAAGAATTGCGCAGTACTATTCCTGACTATGCCAGCCACCGCGACACGTTCGTTAAACTGGAACAAGTGACTGTCGGGAAAGCGCAGGGGTTGACCTCTCCCGAGCTGAAAACCTTGCTGGATAAATTCAGTACCCGCATAGAGCAGCAAGAAAATACGTCTAAAGATGAAATAACGTTACTCAATCGCCTCAATAATATCTGGGGTGCCGCTTATGCAATCCAGTCATCGGCAGGTAAGCAGGGGGTAGATGTTTTCAAGGCACAATCCGATGCCGCGTCGAAGATCGTCCATTCAGAAAACCTGAGCCTCAATGCGGAAGACAAAGAACTGGCGCAGGCATTTCTTAACGGGATGCAGGATAACGTTGTCTCTTATATGAATGCTCTGCAGGAATCGCAGAAAGCTGCTACGGATCTCACCGGTATCGCAGAAAAAATTAACACCATTACTGCCGATTTGGTGACCGGCCAGACCCAGAAAAATATCGATATTATTCAGCGGGTAATGATAATTATGGGTATCGTTGCCATTTGCGCCGTGCTGACGGGGTTACTGGTCGCCTGGCTGCTTACCCGGCAGATGACACGCCAGATAAAACATAATTTGACGCTGGCTGAACGTATTGCCGGTGGTGACCTGACCGCCATCATTGAGCCGCAGTCAACCGATGAACTGGGCCGCCTGACGCAGGCAATGGGCATGATGAATGACAGACTTCGCGACATGATCACCCAAATTAAAGAGTCGGTAATTCATGTGGCTAATGCCTCGTCGGATATTTCGGCAGGCAATATTGACCTGGCTTCCCGCACGGAAGAGCAGTCTGCTGCGGTGGTTGAAACTGCGGCAAGTATGGAAGAGTTGACCTCAACGGTTAAGCGCAATGCAGACAATGCGCGTGAAGCCAGTCAGCTCGCAGGGGTGGCGGCAGAGCATGCGCGTTCCGGTGGGAAAATTGTCTGGGACGTCGTCAGCACGATGGAAACTATCACTGAAAGCTCAAACAAGATCACGGATATTATCAGCGTAATAAATGGCATTTCTTTCCAGACCAATATCCTTGCACTTAACGCTGCTGTAGAGGCGGCACGCGCAGGTGAACAAGGGCGCGGATTTGCGGTGGTGGCGGGCGAAGTAAGAAGCCTGGCCCAACGCAGCGCTAATGCCGCTAAGGAGATCGAAGGGCTGATAAAAGAGTCCGTGCAACGCGTGATGACCGGTTCAGAAATGGCGAATAAAGCCGGTTCGACCATGGAGCAGATTGTATCCTCAGTCACCAACGTGAGCGGGATTATGAATGAAATTTCAAGCGCCTCAGAAGAGCAGAGCAGAGGTATTGATCAGATTGGTAAAGCAGTGACGGAGCTGGATTCAACGACCCAGCAGAATGCTGCGCTGGTTCAGGAGTCGTCTGCGGCGTCATTATCACTGGAACAACAGGCTGAACAGCTCACTCAACTGGTTTCCGTGTTCAAGCTGAGCTCAGAGACCGCGAAGCCGAAACACGCACCCGCAGCGGCTCGCAGCAAGGTTAGCCTGAGGCCCGCAACGTCAACAAGCAATGGGGCTGACTGGGAGTCTTTCTGACACTCACCCAATCAAAAAAGTGCCCTCCTGATGAGTGAGGGCACTGCTATTACAATTTACGCCGCGCTAAATAACCCCGTGAATAACTTGAATTTATATTTTAAACAGTCAGGTGATTTCGCTGAATTTTAACCCTCCCATTGCAGTAAAATGCAAATGGTTTATTTCATAAACCGATGTTTCAATATTTCCCCGCTATCGTTTATCCAGCCCGCTTCCACGTTTATTGCTTCGCTGCCGACATTGCGCTCCAGCAAGTAACGCCGCTGGCTGAAGGGTCTAATCATCATATCGTCCTGCTGGTGCGCTTTCGTCTGCCCGGTGTGGCCTGTCACGCTGATTGTGGTAAACGAAATGCCCAGCGGCGTTGGGTTGTTGAATTCGAGCCAGGACTTTTCACCCTCCGCATACAGGCGAAAGGTCAGTTTGCTGATCGCTTCCTCGGGTGTCAGGGTGAGGGTTTGTGGGCGGTAAAAGATCTTTAGCTGGGTATTCATTGCCAGCTTCAGAAACGGCTTGTCCAGGCCTGCGTTGTCCGGCGGCACTTCATACAGATTGAGCCAGAAAACCGATTCCCGATCCGTCGGCAGCGGATCGCGGTTATAAATGATGCGCAACCCCTGCGTGCTTCCGGGGGCCAGGCGAAAAACCGGCGGCAGAATGACAAAGGGCGCAGCGCCGTTATCCGGCGAGCCTTCGCCGTTATCTGCCCAGGTTTGTACTATCACCGGCCAGGCATTGGTGTTCACCAGCATCAGCGTTTTTTCACGCGCATTCGGTGGATAAATCACCCGTGTCATGGCCGGCATTACGCCAGCCAACGTCGCCGGTACGAACAGGACGAACAGCAGCATGAAAAACCGGCTCATTGCATTTTCACAATCACGTACGCGGTGGCATGAACGCGGCCTGCGGTAACCGTCATTCCAGGCAGTTTTTGCAGGCTGGCGATAAAGGAGAGGCTGTAATTGCTGAAGCCGGGGTATGAACTGCCGTTCGGCGTTGCGCCAGTGAGCACCGGATACCAGCCTGCGTTATTGCCTGCGGGCGTGGGCGAAAGCGGCACATTCGTG
Source organism: Kosakonia sp. MH5 (assembly GCF_009935945.1). Lineage (NCBI taxonomy): Bacteria > Pseudomonadati > Pseudomonadota > Gammaproteobacteria > Enterobacterales > Enterobacteriaceae > Kosakonia > Kosakonia sp. MH5. The sequence continues at coordinate 3,572 of NZ_QODH01000006.1, forward strand.
GACTGGCCGAGAAACGTCATTGGCTGGCCCGGGTTGACGCTGTTGGCAATGGTTATGCCCACGCCTTTCGCCATCTCCGGCGCATTATAGTTATCAGAAACCAGCGCCCTGACGCCGCCGCTGGCGTTGACCAGATTCAGACTCTGCGCCGCGCGGTAAGCGCCTTCGGAAACCTGAAAACCCAGCGCAACCTGGGTATCGTTCAGGCCGGAAACGACCGTGTTGTTGCATTCCAGTTGCACGTTGAAATTCGCGCTGCTTGCCATGCCAGCGTCCAGATCTCTCACGCTGATGGTGGGTAACAGCACCAGCGGCGTTGCGTTACGTACCGTGCAGGTGGGATTGTTATAAAGTTTGTTCGCCATGCGCATGCCGTAACCAAAACCATTGTCAGCAAGCCAAAAGTCTGAGTTTGTGGCGCTGTCCTCACCAGCTTCATCATGACCAAAAGGTACGATAGCGCCGGGGCCGGAAAGCTGGATATAGGCATTCGGTTGCGTGCAGGTATACAGCTCACCCGAGGGGGTGGCAAAGACAATGCCCGAACCGTTGTTATTGTTGTTGCCGCAATAGCTGGTTATTGCGCCCAAACCGGGTAACGTACTGACCCGGTAAAGCTCAGACTGCAACGGTGGAATATCCTGTAAGCGGATCTGAATTTTTGAGCCGACGGTGGCGTAAGTCGTCACGGGGATTTTTTGCCAGTTGCGCGTCAACGTTATGCCCGACATTGACTGCTTGATGCCAACATAGGCAAACCATGTGGCGTAGACATTCGTCAAATTGTCGTTTGCGCCGATGTTGTAATAGCCGCCCACTCGATCGTCACCATTGATCGCCACCAAAAAATGGATACTGGCCAGGTCGGCCTGATCGCACTCCCACAATACCGATGCGCCCGAAGCGCCGCCGGCAGTGTAGTTGGTTGGTGGCGTTACCGTGGTGGCAATTAATGTTCCGACGGGCGCGAAGTAGGTATCGATCAGGTTAATCTTGCCGAACTTGATCTGCGCGGAGTTGAAATCATCGGTCTGGCTAACATTGGTTTTGGTACATATGGCCCACGCCGACGCGTGCAGCAGTGCCAACAACGCGAGCAGGAGTTTCAGGAACAAAATAGCGTGCTTTGTCATGCCGGTTTCTCCCTTTACTGGCAGATTGCATTCAGGCGGATTAAAGGGCTCGCGGTATCTTTTCCGGAGAAGTCGTACGAGAGATAGCAACGATCCTGGGGGGCATCTCCCCAACGCAGCGTTAATCGCCCTTTGGGTCGATCGGTGCGCAAGTAAATTTGCCCGTTTTGCCCGGCGATGCCGATCAGGGTGTTGTTCTCATCAAGTACATCCGCGCCTGCTGGCGGCTCAGAGCCATCCGGCAGCGTCGATTTGATCAATAATGCTTTCCCGTTGCGGGTACGGAAGACGACTTTGGCCGACGCCCCGGCAATCGGCGCTATCTGTTTTTCGTTGTCGACCAGCTCGGCATCGCCCTCCATATCTTGCGGATCGAGTGTGATGCGATTGTAACGGTAGGGGGTAATGGCCGGGAGCAGCGCATAACCGCTGTCGTTGATCGCAAGATTTTCGGAATTGAACACTTTCGCCCCGGCAGCACCTTTGGCTTCGACCAGCGCAAAGGTATCGCCGAGATACGGGCCAAATGTGATGCCGCCGGAATGCGCCACCACCGCGCCCTGGACATTAGCGGAAGCCTGCCAGTAGTCATTCCCGCGCGAGGCGTTCACGCCGACGGTGGTTTGCGAGAACCGTTTTTGCACACCGCCACTGAGCGTCGTCTGGTGATATTGCTGGTCGCGCATGACATCCAGGTTGTAGCTTGCGGTCTGCCCGGTATCGAGCATGCCGGAAAGCGAGCTTTGATATTGATCGCTGCCGTCCGTTGAATGCATCCATGAATTACTCAGGCTGGGTACGCGCGGGCTGCTCCCGCCGAGCGGGAAAGAGAGGGAAAACGCGGTGAACGTCTGCATATCCCCGGCATTCTGATAGCCGCCGGTGTGCTGTCGGCCAACGGAAAGGTTTATTGAAATCCCGTAGCGGAAACTGTTGCTGTAACCAAGCTGAAGTTGCGTGTCGCGGCTTTTTCCGCCGCGATAATTCTGCATGGAGCTGGAGATAAAAACGTTGCCGAAATCTGCCAGGCTCTGGTTCATGGTCAGGTCAAAGCGCGATTGTTGGCGCCAGCTATCTGATTCCCACAACTGATTATTGCGCTGCGCTTCCCGCGCTCCCAGCACGTCCATCAGGTCGCGATAGCCGCGGGTGGAATAGCGATATCCCGCCATAGAAACCGTGGTATTGGTCGGCTGGAAGGTTTTACTCCAGCGAAGCTGCGACATCCAGCCGTCGGTGTAGCCGGTATCAGGCAGCCGCGCATGTGACCAGGTAAGATCCGCGCCGATGGCACCGAAAGTGCTGGCATATACGCCGCCGAGCATCAGCGCCTGGTAACCGTCGGCGACGCGCGTCGCAGTGTTGAAGGTGACGGCATTGGTGAGGCCGTGCTGCCAGGTCATATCGCTGAAAAACGAATCATCGCCGTTGTCCTGGGTTTTGCCCATTTCGAGATTGAAGCGGGAAATGCCCGGCCGCATCGATTCCGGAACGGCGGAGAAGGGCACGCTGAAGCGGCTCACGGAGCCGTTGGCCTCAGTTACCGAGACATCAAGATCGCCACTAAAGCTGGTGGGGTAGAGATCGGTTATTTCAAACGGCCCCGGCGCGACGGTAGTCTGATAAATTTCATTGCCATTCTGCATAACGGAGACGCGGGCATTGGTCGTCGCCACGCCGCGAATAACCGGCGCATAGCCGCGCATCGAATCCGGCAACATTCGTTCGTCGGTGGCGATGCTGGCGCCACGGTAGTTCAGTCCGGAGAAAAAACGCCCTTTGGTGATGAGCTGGCCGAACATCAGTTGGCTATTCAGGCCTGGGAGCGGGTGCTGGACGTAACTACGGATATTTTTCCAGCGGTTACCGTTTTGGTTATTCCATGTGAAATTAGATAATTGCCGGTATTGCCAGGAACCAAGATTCATACCGCCGCTTAACGACATCCACAACGAATGCTGATTCGGGGTAGTTGGCTCTGAATAGGAGACGTTGTAGTAATTCGCGAGGTAATTGATAAACGCCATCGATGCGCCATTATCGAGTTCATTCGGGTCAACGTATCCGCGCGGTTGAATGCGTATCTGGTTCTGCGGTACGGAAAGATCCAGACGCAGTTGCGGTAAATTTGTCCGGCTGGTGCCGCCCGGTGCGGCCTCCTGAATTAATACGCAATTATCTTCAGGCGAGGCGGAAGCGGGACTTTTGGCGTTTTTAATGTGCGTGGACTCAAGGATCTCCGGGCTCAGACAAGGCTGGCTTGTGCCGTCGGCAAAGCCTTTAAAATAGACATCATAGGTCCCCGTCAATTTATTATTGGTGTACACATCCATCTTGTAATTGCCCGGAACAATCGACTGCGGCGTGGCAAGCCGCGTTAATGAATCCTGGCTGAAACGGCTGCCACGAAAGAGTTGTGGATCAAAGGTGTAACGGTCTTCGCTGGCAGCCAGAGTTGCGGCTATTTCTTTACCCCAGGCGGGCAATAAAATAAAAAAAAAGGCGGTAGCCGAAAGTAAAACAGCGAATTTATTCATCGAAGATTGCCCATACCGAAAAGAGTCCTGCCTTAGCACAAGCAAACGTTATAAGGGGTGTCTGGAATCCACATTTACGCCGTAATCATTCACCGTCACCAGCGCGATAGATGCATTCCGGGTGTTTACCGTATTGGCGCGTAAAGGCCATTCGACTTTGCTTTTAGGGGGAACCATGACCGCATCGGCAAGTGGATATTTTGTGCCGTTAGCAATAAGCTCGGCGCGGCGAATAACGGAGTAATAACCGGTAGGATTTGTTACCTCAATGCCATGCGGCTTTAGCTGGAATGACAGCTTTTCTGCGGTTTCATACGAATTTCCGGGAATCGTATGCGGACGATAGAAAATTTTGAGGCGATTAGTTAGCGCCAATACTAATTGATTGCGATCCTTATCTTTATTCTCCAGATAAGGTAATTGACTAAAACTGAAGTAAAAAATCGATTCACGATCCTGAGGCAAATTGTCCCCCGTGAAGATCAGTTTCACGGATTGCCCACTCTCTGGTTCCATTCTGAATATTTGCGGGGTGGTAATAAAAGGTGCTTCAGGATGTTTTGCTTTTTCAATACCGGAACCATCATCAACCTGAATACTGACGATAAAAGGCTGTGAACTGGTGTTTCTTAATTGAATTGTTTTTTCTTTGATATCATCAGGGTAGATGATTCGCGTCCCGGTCATGATCACGTTTGCGGCTGCGTTCACAGAAATGGTGATGGAAAATAAAAATACAGTAAAAGACATTAACCTATTCATTTTCACATTATCCCTGCGCTGGTTATTTATTGCGTAATATTGAATGGATTTCTGGCTGACGTCGTCACGCAGCCAGTTTTGATTTAGAGATAGCTCAGCGAATATTCAGCAATGGCGGTAATTTTACCGGCGGCGGCAGTGGTACTATTGAGGACATAATAGCGTGCGCCGTAATCATAACTGGCTTCTGTCTGGTTGGCCGGAAGGCTCAGCCCAGGCACGGAGGTGACACCGGAAAGCCGGATCTCGGTGCCCCCGGAACCTGCGTCCATCAACTGAATGCCGAAGCCTGTCGCCGCATCACCACCCGAATAGCTGTTGCCAAGTACACCCATAGGATCAACGTTATAACCAAGGAAATTGGTGTTGATATTGGTCACGCTGGATGTTGACTGGCAGCCACTAATTGAAACAGTAAAAGGAGTCTGGCCGTAAAATTGGCCCTGGGTTAACGGCGTGCCAGGAGGGCTGAAGTCGGTCAGAGACACGGTAGGTAATAAGACGACGGAATCTGTGCGGCCATTGATGAGTACGTCGCAGGTCTGGCCTGAGATTTCGCCCTGAAAGGTCACTGTCGGCGCGGCAAAAAGTGGTAACGGTAATGTCATAACGCCCAGTAACGGTAACGTTTTTTTAATTCCGGTTCGCATATATATATCCTTATGTTTTAAAACCCATTTAGAAATAATGATATGGCAAATAATATTTGCCGATGGCAGCTTTTGTCATTCCATCATTAATATCACCGCCCAGGGATTTTATTACATATTATTTAAAGTAAAGACTATAGGCAATATGTTGACTTTAATTATGGGATTATTCAGAAATGGCAATTATATTATTTGTTTTATCTTATTTTTCTATTAATTAATACGCGAAGCCAATAAAAAAGATGACCGCAGAGGGTGATAAATGTGATCTGTTTATCAACGGTGTGCTTGTGAAATAAGTGATTCGGGAGCGACATATTGAAAAATCCTGGTTGGGGTGCGAAATGGAAGTGGCGAGGGTTATGAAATGTGATGATGAGGAGGCAGGCGGTAGTCTAAAGGCTGTATTGTGACAGACAGTTTTTTTTCACTATTTTCTGTTTTAAATCCTGGGAATCATTTTTGAATTTTATTTCAAGTTATTTGGTGTCATCTTTATCAATATAACTTTGTCTTTTTATTTTTGCATTTTTAATTAATCTGAAAAATCCTATTTGGATTCTGATATATTGTTTTATCTTTCTTTTCCTGTTAGGTTTTCTCTGCCTTAAATAAGGTTTACTGCATCTGATTGTTACATCACTCAATAATATGAGACGCTTATTTTTAATAAGTCATGGTATTAATGTGGCTTGCGATAAGCCGCTTTTCTATTCATTGAAACTTCTTCGATATAACTGAATTATCAAATTAAATGTTACTTCGGGAAGATGTATTGCGATATTCATTTAAAAGAATACAGCAAAAAAATATACATATTAAATTTTTAAACCAGGTAAAAGGAATTCAATAACATGAGTGCATTGGATAAAAAAGTTCAACGGTTTGTCAGGTCAAAACTCGGGCCGCTAACAGTTGCGATGATTTGCGCATTGCCGGCAGTGGCAAATTCAGCCGGATTAGTAATGAAAAATGGTACCGTTTATAACACCAATGGGGTGCCGGTCGTTGATATTAACACGCCAAATTCCAGTGGGTTGTCTCATAACTTCTGGGATGATTTGAACGTTGATAAAAACGGCCTCATTTTCAATAACGGTACTTCGGCCTCGGATACCGTGCTGGCTGGCCAGATTGCAGGGAACAGTAATCTGGTTGGCGGCCCGGCCAAAGTAATATTGAACGAAGTGGTTTCGAGAAATGCGTCCGTCATCAATGGCATGATGGAAGTTGCGGGCAATAAGGCAGATTTAATCGTCGCTAACCCGAATGGCATTACGGTGAATGGCGGTGGCTCCATCAATACCGGCAAATTAACGCTGACCACCGGGAAAGCGCAGCTGACTGATGGCGAACTGGCGGGATACAACGTCAATGGCGGCACCATTACCGTCGGTAAACTGAGCAGTGCCAGCCCGACAGAGATCCTGTCACGCAATGTTGTCATCAATGGAAAAGTAACCGCTGATGAACTGAACATCGTAGCGGGAAATAACTATGTTAATGCGCGAGGTGAGGTTGCGGGTACGGTTGCGGCATCCGGGCTGCGCAACTATTACAGCGTCGACGTTTCTGCGCTTGGCGGGATGTATGCCAACAAGATTAACCTGGTAAGTACCGAAGCCGGTGTCGGCGTTCGCAACCAGGGCACAATTGCTGGCGGCGTAAATGGCATCAAAATTGATACCAAAGGCATCCTGCTAAACAGTAATGCGAAAATCCAGTCTGCCGGGCTTATTGATATCAAAACCAATGGCAGAATTGATAATACGACCGGCGAAATCTCTTCAATTGATACTATTTCCATCAATACTAACAAGGGCGAGATTGTAAACAGCCGCGCAGGTCGTATTGCCACTAACGGTAATATCAACATTAACAGCGGCGCGCTGACTAACAGTAATGGCAAAATCGCTGCCGCCGGTATGCTGGCTGTCGATACCAACAAAGCTACGCTGACCAACACGGGTAAAGGTAAAACCGTGGGTATTGAAGCGGGTATCGTGGCGTTAAAAACCGGCAATCTGAACAGCCGCAATGGGCAGATTAGCGGTGGTTATGTCGGTATTGACGCGGCGTCAATCGATAACTCTGGCGGTAACTTGCAGTCCGCTGGTGATATCGACATCTTAAGCGCAGGCAATATCAATAATAACAAAGGGTTGATTCGCGCAGCTAACGGCCATCTCACACTCGGTTCTGGCGGTACGATCAGCAATGAAACGACCAAAACGGCAGATACCAACAGTTCTGACTCTCTGGGGATCATTTCGCAGAAAGAACTTTATATTGGAGCCAAAAGGATCGTTAACCGTGGCGGTCAGATCGCGTCGAACGACGTTGTCACTGTTAAGAGCACCGGTGATATCGATAACTACACCGGCAAGATCGTCTCCAGCGTTAAAGTATTGGCCCGTGGCACCTCTTTGAATAATGACCGGGGCGGCCTGAGCGCAGATCGTGGCGTAGATATTGCTGTTAGCGGTACGGTGAGCAACAACATCGGTGTTATCAGCTCGAACAAAAGTGATGTGGAGCTGAATGCTGGCGATATCGATAATGTTGGTGGTTTGATGCTGGGGGAAAATATCACCCTGAATGCTAAAAACAACGTCAACAATGATACTGCGCTGATTGTGGCCAGAAAATTACTGAACGTGAATGTATTAGGTACTATTTCTAATAACAACGGTAACGATTTTGGTACCCGATATGGTGAATATTTCGGTATTCCTCAGCAAATCGGCGGCATGATTGGTAAAGAAGGCGTCTCTTTTTCTGCCCGAAATATCAATAGCACCAATAGTCGTATTATTTCCGACTTCGGCAATATGAAACTTGAAGCTGCCAGCACGCTGAATAATACGCGTGGTTTGCTGTACAGTGCGGGTGATATGGCGATTGACGTTGGTTATATGTTCTACAATAACTATGCGACAACTGCCAGCGCTGGCAACATGAATATCAGCACCGTTTCTCTGCAAAACTACAGTAACGGTTCCATTATTGATAATAATGCGACCGGGATTATTTCTTCTGATAAGAATCTGAATCTGAACGTGAATAATAGTTTCACGAACTACGGTTTTATTAATGCAGAAGGCGATCTGAAATTCAACGTTAGTAAAGGTATTCTGTATAACTCGAATACCATTGCCGCGGGTAAAGACCTGGCTATTGATGCGCTGAATGGTATTGATAATAACGGTGATATTGCTGGCGGTGAAATTCTGACGCTGAAAACGAAAGGCAGTGTGACAAACCGTACCAATCGCAATGTTGTTGGTAAGCAGGTTATCATTTCTGCTGGTCAAAATATTACGAACCATGGCAATATCGTCAGTGATAATTATATGGATGTCACCGCTAACGGTACCGTCTACAATTATCTCAATATGCTGAGCTATGGTTCGGCAAAAATAACGGCCAATACTGTCACTAACAGCGGCAGAGATGCATTGTTAGGTGCGTATGAAGATTTCTCTCAGGATGTGAAGAAATTGAATAACACCGGCACTGTTCTTGGTATGTAAAGTGTAAAAAAAGGCAGTGGCAAACTGCTGCTGCCTTTACTTCTTTCAGAGTGAATTCATGGAATTGCGATTTATAGCTTTTTGTATGCTCATGATTGTGGGCACTCAGGTATCAGCAAAGGATAATGTTGATAACCTGATAAAACAGCAAAAGAATGCAGATGCCAGCGTGCTGCATGAACAACAGTTTGAGAAAAAAGATGTTTTCTCAAATACCGATCGGAAAGTATTTACTCTGCAAGATCTTCCCAGGGAAGAAAATTGTTTTACTGTTAAGAATGTTCTTCTTGAAAATGATTTTCTAAAAGCTAAAATTACGCAATCTATTAATGAGAACATTGCCGGGCGCTGTATCGGTGTTGCAGGTATTAATACAGTCGCATCAGCTTTGCAGGATTATTATATTGATGCGGGTTATGTAACTACGCGGGTTATCATTCCGACACAGAATATCTCTACCGGTGAACTCAAATTTACCGTCGAAGCAGGTAAGATTGAAAATGTCATTGTTGCTGGTGATGATATTCGCGCGTGGATGTTACCTTTTAAAAATGAAGATATTCTGAATATCCGTGATATTGAACAGGGGCTGGAAAACCTGCAATTTGTTCCCGGCGTGAATGTTAAAATCAATATAGAGCCGGGTAGCCAAAATGGTTACAGCAACGTCAGTATTAACACTAACCGTTTTAAAAAGTGGAGCGTCAGAGCAAGTTATAACAACTGGAGCGATGAAGCGACCGGTCAGTATTTAACCTCTGCGGTAGGCTATCTTTTTAATACGGCGAAATTAGGCGATCTCTTTTACCTGGCCGGCACCAGCAGCACCACCGGTAAGTATCAAAACATCAGTGGCTACTATTCATTCCCGGTCGGCTACTGGAATTACACATTTTTCTACAGTAAGAGTGATTCGCGACAAACGGTTCCGCTCTCTTACTTTTCGCTGGATTACGCCGGTAACAGCGAGTACCTGAGCGCGAAAGCAGCAAGGACGGTCTATCGTGATAAAAGCAGGAAGATCGCGGCAAGTGCCGAGCTTATCCGCAGAACCTCCGGATATACTCTCGACGGCGAAGAGCTGGTATTACAGAGCCGCGATATGGGGAACGTGAAGTTCGGGCTTAATTATAAGCAGCAGTTTGCCGATGCTTCTCTGGACGCCACCCTCTCGTGGCAGCGTTTCTTAACATGGTTTGGCGGCGAACAAACGCCGGATATGCAGTATGGTGAAGTCAGCCCAATAAGTCAGTTGTTTAACTTTCAGGGAAATTATACTCAGCTGTTTGCCAATGGTTACTACAACGGGAGCTTCTATGCGCAATATGCGCCGCGCCAGTTGACCTTGCAGGATCAGATGACCGCGGGCGATCGGTGGAGTGTGCGTGGATTTGAAAATAGCTATGGCCTGACAGGGAACAGCGGTTTTTATCTGCAAAATACATTCTATCGGCCCATAGGTACGGCTAATGCCAGACTCTATTTCGGTATGGATTTTGGGCAGGTGAAAGAAGATGGTTACTATGGCGATGAAACTATTGCTGGCGGCGCCATGGGTATCGAAGGGAATATAAAGAGCCTGGGATATGATTTCTCCATCACTACGCCGCTGAAATATCCTGGTGATTTGGTAGTGAACAAGGCTAACTTTAATTTCAACTTCTCATATCAGCTATAATTTTGAGTGTGCAGTACGATGCGTATTGGTACGGATATTGTAGAAGTTGCGCGCATAAGTCGGGCGATTGCCAACGGGAAAATGGATTTTATTGAGCGCGTTTATACTGAAAAGGAAATCATAAAGATTAACCCTTCCGATATAAATTATGAACGCGCATCCGGTTTCTGGGCAGCGAAAGAAGCGGTGGTAAAAGCAGTAGGCTGTGGTTTTCGCGATGGTATTCGCTTTCATGATATCGAAATTATTCATGACGAGTATGGTTGCCCGCAATTTGTTTTTACCGGAAGACTGAAAGAGATTCTTGCAGAGAAAGGGATGGAGAATGTATCCCTGAGTATTTCGCATTGCCGGACTCACGCCGTGGCGACAGTCATTATTTATTAACTTAAATTTTTATCATGAATATGTATAAATACAACGATCTTAATGAAAACACCGTGCTGGTGACGGGCGCGAGTGGCGATATTGGGCTGGGCATTTGCGCAAAGTATTTAGAGCAAAACTGTGTTGTTTATGCGCTTTATAAATCGAATGCCACACAACTCAACGCGCTGAAAGCGTCACATCCGGCGGGTGACAAACTGCACATTATGCAGTGCGATTTGGCCGATCCGCAGAGCGTAGCGGCGCTATGCTCCCATCTCTCTGAAGTGGCCGGAAAGATTGATGTTCTGGTCAATAACGCGGGTATTGTCAAAGACAGCCTGTTTGCCTCAATGAGTTTTGAGGATTTCAGCCAGGTGATGGACACCAATATGCTCAGCGTCTTCCGGTTAATCAAAGCCGTGTTGACGTTACTGCGTTCAGCGCAGAGCCCGGCAATTATCAATGTCGCCTCCATTGCCGCCATTATCCCGAGTGTCGGACAGTCCAATTACAGCGCCTCCAAGGGGGCCATGCTGGGCTTTACCCGCACGCTGGCGGCCGAACTGGCTGCTTATGGCATCCGCGTTAACGCTGTCGCACCGGGTATGATTGAATCGCGTATGGTGAAAAAAGTCTCGCGCACCGTTGTGCGCAGCGTGGTTGGCTCCATTCCCTTAAAACGGCTCGGTACGTGCGAAGAAGTGGCAAACGCCATTGTTTTCTTAAGTTCCTCTGCCTCCAGTTATATCGTCGGCCAAACTATCGTTATCGATGGTGGTCTGGTAATGCGGTGATTTATGTCTAAATACACGATTCCCGCCAGGATCTTCCTTAAGATGGGCGGCTGGCGACAGCCCCTGATAATGGTCGACAAAATTGATGACTATAAATACGGTGAAAATGGCTACGTGAAAGTCGTCAAACATGTCACCTATAACGATCCGTGGTTGTCCGGACATTTCCCTGACGATCCGATTATGCCCGGCGTCATTATTTCAGAAATATTTGGTCAGGCCAGCGAGTATTTCTCCTTTCTGACGGATATTTGCGACATTTATCGTGAGAAATATCATGTCGAACTCACTTCGTTACGTGATATCCATGCGCGGATAAATGAGCTTGAAATGTTGGAGATTATTCGTACGCGGCGTGCGCAGGTGCGTGGTGTGCTTGCTGCGCAAAACCTGAAATTTAAAGAAATAGCTTTTCCCGGTGATTCTATTGAGGTCGTAAGTAAATTATCATTTTCCGATGCCAATGGTTTTAAACACTATTCTGTTACGGCCCATGCAGGGAAACGACTGATAAGCCACGGTACGATTATTAATTTTCGTGAATCTAAGTAATTAACATGGAGAGTTAGTTATGCTTACAATTAAAGACGATATTGAAAAGCGCAAAGATGTATTGCTGACCATCAAAACTGAAATTATTCAGCGATTGAATATTCAAAGGGATGAATCTCAAATCGATGATGATACAGCACTATTTGGTAATGGTTTGAAGCTGGATTCTGTGGATGCCACCGAGATTGTTGTTCTGCTGGATAAAGTATTCGATATTAAAGTCACGGAAAGCGACGATCCTTCATATATGAGAAGTATCAATAGCCTGGCGACATTTATCATTCAGAAGAAAAATTCGTAATCTGCATTTAAAAGGGAATTTAACAGGATGCTTATATGACATCTCTTAATGATATTCATTTAAAAAATAATGCCATGATGGGCATTTATAACGGTTATTCCATCCCCTTCGCCTATAACGAACCGATGGTCGAATATAAGGCGATGCGCGAAAATGCGCTGCTGGTCGATTACTCGCACGTAGCGATTGTCAGCGTGATGGGCGATGACGCATGGGCGCTGGTTAACCATCTGGTTTCCGCCGATGTTTCGATTATTCGTGATGAGCAGGGCATCTACTCTCTGGTGCTGAATGACGATGGCACGATCCGTGGTGATGTGTATGTTCTCTGCGCTGCTGACGGTTATTACCTGCTTTCAGAAGATATTCCGGCAGGCGAACTGATTGAGCGTCTGAATAAAAGTCTGCAAAAAGCGGATGAACTCGATATCCAGGAGATCCCGGAAATTCGCGCCATGCGTGAAGAGAACTGGGGCGCTATTCTGCTGGAAGGTCCATACGCCTGGGAAGTCATGGCTGAAATTCATGGCTTCGATATTATCGGTCTGCCGTATTATGAGTATATGAGTACCGATGATGAGCTGATGATTTTCCGCTGTGGTAAACACGGCGAATTTGCTTACATGGCGATTGGTCAACAGCCTGCGCTGGCGGAACAGTGGCAGAAACTTGTCGATATCGGCGACAAATATCGCTTGCAGACCGGCGGCCTTGATTACCAGATCATCGCGCGGGTAGAGAATCCTTGCTGGGATGGTCGCAGCCTGGCGCACAGCACGTTGAATCCCATTGAGCTGCAAATGCAATGGGCCGTGCAATACGACAAAGAAGATTTTGTCGGTAAAGCGGCTGTCGAAGCGCTGTCTCACGACACTCATCAATCGAAAATGATTGGTATGATCGCCGCAGAAGCGTGTGCGGGTATTTACGCTGGCGATCGCGTCATGGTGGATGGCAATGAGGTTGGTAAAGTTGTCAAAGCCCTCTTTTCACCCGCCTTACAACGATATATTGCTCTGGCGCTTATCGATAATGAATATGCATGGTCCGATATTAGCGGCTTCCATATTCAAACCGCGAATGAAAAGGTCGCTGCGCAAACGAAAGGTATGCCGTTTATTTATAATTTGAGCATGTTGGTTAGCCCAACTGAGCACAGTTATATCGATACCAGCAAAAGAAAAAGCGCAGTTTGATTATTGAAAATAACCAGCCGGGAAATAAAGAGCAGGTAGCGGATATTTCCCGTGCCTGGTTATTTCATGCCTATTCGTCGTTAACTCCAGGTAATATTTATGCAGACAAGCAGGAAAAGGGTTGTCATCACCGGCATCGGGATTTTGTCGTCGCTGGCAGAAAATGTCGCGGATTTCAGAGAAGCGTTGCTGAATAAGAAGTGCGGCGTTGCTGACAGTGAGCGTTTTTCAACATGGTTTGAAAACGCCAGAGCGGCGGAAGTGCTGCATGATATCGATTACTCCGGCCTGCCAGAAGGGCTCGCGGACTCACTCGATAACGCTGCGCTGTGGGCTTATAAAGTGGGAAAAGACGCGCTCAATCAGGCAGGGTTGGCGGATAACGCGGCAAGCCTGCGCGATACCGGCTTAATCGTGGGCGTCTCATCCGCAGGGACCGAAGCGTTTTTGCCGCTCTTTGAGCAACGCCTGCAAGACTTTTCCCTGCGCAAGGCGCTCTTCTCCGGCGGCTTCTCTTCCTGCTGCTCCAGCGTCTCCACGCTGCTCGGTCTGAAAGGAGGCGTTGAACTGGTCGCCACCGCCTGTACGGCCAGCCCCAACGCAGTGGGCATGGCATATGATTTTATTCAGAACGGCAAGAGCAAAACCATGCTGGCCGTGGGGACTGAGCCAATCTACCTGCCGACATTCGCCGGTTTTTATGCGCTGAACGTTATGCATCCGGACTCCTGTACCCCTTTCTCTGGGCAGTCGGGAATGTCAATTGGCGAAGGCGCTGGCGCCGTCGTGCTTGAAGAGTATGAGCATGCGGTTGCGCGCGGGGCGACGATTTACGGCGAGATCCTCTCTTATGCCACCTCCTGCGATGCATTCCATGAAACCGGGCCGGATCCGCGCGCCAGCGGTGCCGTGCAGGTAATGCACAAGGCGCTGGAGAATGCCGGGCTGAAGCCTGAGCAGATCGACTACGTCAACGCGCATGGCACCGGCACCGAAGCCAACGACCGCATCGAAACGCTGGCGATGAAAAAGGTTTTTGCCAACCACGAAAACCTGCTGATCAGCTCAACCAAATCCTACTTCGGACACAACATCGGCGCGGCGGGCATCGTGGAATTAATCGCTTGCCTGGTGACGCTGCCTGGTCATCAGGTACTGCCGACGCTGAACTTCTCGAAAGCGCGCCCGGGGTGCGATTTGGACTATGTGCCGAATGATTTCCTTGACCGGAAAATCAATATCTTCATGAAGAATAACTATGCGTTCGGCGGCAACAACTGCTGCATGATCGTCAGCATGGAGCCGGCGTCCGTTCCTGTCAGCACCTACGACGCCAAACGCGTGGCGATTTCCGGCATTGGCGCGGTATCGGCTATCGGCCATACGCTCAATGAGATCCTCGAAAACGTCTGGCAAGGCAAGCAGAACGTTGAACTGGGCGGAGTGACTTTCCCGGACGATACGCTGGAAGAAGCGAAAGAACTGCTCAAAGTGCTGGATGAGACCGGGCAGTGCGCGGATCTGTTCGGTGACGCCTTCTCTTTCAGCAACGCCACGTTGCCAGAGAGCGAAAAGAATTTCAAAACTTTCCAGGTAAGGGGCCTGGAGCCACGCAAGCACTTACGTCGTTTTGATCCGCGTAAGGCAACGCGGGGCGGTACGTTTGCCCTTATCGCGCTCTGCGAAGCGCTGGAGCAGGGGAAACGTAAAATTAAACGCGATGGCGATGCGCTGGGCCTGATTATGGGAATGTCCCGTGGTCCGCAGGAAACAACTTATAAATATTTGCAGAGCCTGAAACCCGATCCGCGTAAGGTGAGAACTTCGGAATTTCCGGGTTCTCTGATGAACGCGATTCCCACCTTCTGCGGCATTTCAGAAGGGATCAAAGGCTATACCACGACGCTGGCAAGCGGTGAAAATGCTGCGCTCGGCGCCTTAACCTACGGCTATGAGATTGTGCGCCAGAACCTGCAACCGCAGGTGATCGTTGGCGGCGCGGATGAATATTTTCCCTCAATGTCGCTCTATATGGATGCTGTCACGCAGAAGATCCAGATGACCTCGGCGGCAAGCGATTATCAGGTCTACGGCAAAGACGCCAAAGGGTATGTGCCGGGTGAAGGCGCCTGTATGTTGCTGCTGGAAGATCCGCAGACAGCCGCAGCGCGCGGTGCGGAAGTGCTGGCGGAAGTCGTGGGTTACGGGAAGTCATGCAGCAACAGTTACTTCGATGTCGCCGAGCTGGCGGAAAAATCGTCCTCAATGGCGCTGGCGGTGACCCGTGCGCTTGCGGACGCTGGCATCAGCGCGCGCGAGATCGATCTGGTGTGCGGCACCAGCAATGGCAGCGACGAGCATTCGCGGATTGAAATTGACGCTATCCGCGAGGTGTTTGGCGAGAAACAGCCGAACGTCCCGGTCGTTAACTACAACGCCTGCTTTGGTTTTGTCGCCTCAGCGGCGGGTTTGCTCAACCTTGCAGTCATCATCGATTGCATTAAAAAACAGTCCGTTCCGGCGATTCCTAATACCGTGGCGTTCTTCGATGAACGCGTGAACTTTGTCCGTCAACCGATGAAACTGGCAATCAAGCATGTCTTGTTGGTAGGGGCAACGGAAGGTGGGAACTATTACGCACTGGTAATTAAGGAATAAGACTGTGGAAAATGCCGCCATCATTTCAGGCTACAGTGCACATTTACCCTTTGCCGGAAATAGTGTTCAGCTTATCGAGTATCTTCGTCAGGGGAAGCGGGTGGAAAGGAAACCCTGGTTTCGTTCTGATGACGAGGCAATTACCTGCGGGTTTAATGGCAATAAATATGTCGCCAGGCTGGAGCACATTAATGATGGCGCATTAGAGATTGTGTATCAGTTGATCGAGGAGGCACTTGCGCAGGCCAAACTGGATACACACTCTCTCGCAGGCAATAACGTGCGGGTTTATTTAACCGGGCTGGGCAGTCGCGTCGATGGCATCGATTATCACGCTTTTTACGATCGCAATGACGTTGAAGATATTAAGCTCACCCGCTCATTAGCCCGCCTGCACGTATCGAATATGTCGCAGGATACGATAGCGTGCAGCCTTGCGCAGAAATACCAGTTGCAGTATTTGCCGCCAAATATGAACTGCACCAGTAATTCATCGTTGACGGCCGTGCATTTGGGTTGCCAGGCGATCGAGCAGGGCGGTATCGACCTGGTTGTGGTGATTAATTGTTCGAAAATTAAAACCCAGGATATCTGGTTCCTTGATTCTCAGTCGATGCTGGACAGTGAAGTAGTCCAGCCGTTTGGTGAAAACAGCAAAGGCGTATTGTTCTCCGAAGGGTTCAGCGTTGTTGTGCTGGAGAGCCTGCGCCACCGTCGCGACAGAGATGTCACGGGCGGCGTGCGCCTGCAATCCTCCTACGCGCAAATTAGCGCCGGCAGAAGTAATGATGCTTCCTGGCTGAGTCTGAATGTCCTGAAAATCATGCGTGCGGTGACCGATAAAGCGGGCGTTAATGTGCAGGATTTATGCGCCATTATTCCGCATGGCAATGGTTCTTCCGTCAGCGATAAAGCCGAAGCCAAAGCGATTGAAATATTTGCTGATGCGCACGTGATTCCTGTGCTGGCGTATAAGGGGCAGATTGGTTACTGCGCGACCGGCTCCGGCATTATCGATTTGATTATTGCCCATCACTCATTAACCCAGCGCGAATTAATTGCTCCGGTAAGTAATGACGCCATTTTGGATGTGATGGCACCGTTTATGCTGATTGATCGCGGCGTATGCGGGCATGAAAAAAATCATTTGCTGAAGGTTGGCGTCGGTGTGGATGGCTCGGTAATTGGGATTGTGCTGTCTGCAATTAATCCCGCGTGATGAATAACCATGGAAGGTTTGATGTACTTATCATCGTTTGCTCTTATTGAGCCGGAAGACAGGTTTTATTTCTATCAACCCAGTTGGCTGAATGCCTGGGAAGCGCATTTATATAATCTGGCGCTTAAGTCTACCCGGAAGAATGGGTGGGGACTTAAACGTTTTGGTACCGATGGCTCGCTCTATGCCGGTGAGATGATCCGTAACCCGCAGTATATAAAATACCTTGAGGCGATGGAGCAGGCCGCAGATGCTGCGCTACAGGCTTTATCCACGAAAGAACGGATGAAATTGTTCAAGTCGCGAACGGCATTTATCTATGCGGATTCGTGGGGAGAAACCGGACTGCTGGAGAGTATTTCCAGCGCATTGCATATTTCGATGCTCGACACGTTACCGAAAAATCTGGTGAAGAAATTTTCTGTTAACGATCCGACCTGCAAAATGCGCGGTGAGAAATATGCATTCACTCAGGCAATGAGCATGGCGCAGGATTATCTGTACTGGGATGTTTTCGATTATGTGGTGATTTGCTGTGCCTATCGCGCCATCCCGATCATGGTTTTTTCTGAGGAAGATATTGCCGTTGCGCGGTGGGCGAAAAGCGCTCAGCAAGCTGATGGGGTTAACCTGACGGTTGAACGCGTGGGATGTTTTATTTTCAGCCGTCACGAAAGTGCATTGAAAGTGAATAGTGGTCGCTATATGGCGGCCGGACGTGCCGATATTTCGCAGCTCAACGCTGAGGATGTCGAAATCATGGCATTTGCAGGCTTACGGGAAAAATCATTTCCGGCAGAGCTGCAGCAAAAGGTTATTCGCCTTGCCGATATTTATGGTTACAGCGGTTGTCTGACTCCTGCACTAAGCTTTGAATATTTGCGTCAACATCCTGTTGCTGCCGGAAAAATTCGCACTATCGTGCCGGATAATTTATCTGGTTATCACTATTTTGATATTGAATATTCTGTAGGGTAACGACATTGCGATGAGTGACATAATCAGAGAACTACCAGCAATATTACTTAGTCATATTTCGAAGAGCTATGGTTCCGGCGAGGGAAAAATCGACGCGCTGAGGGATATTAATCTGGAAATCGCGAAAGGTGAATTTCTGGCATTATGCGGCCCTTCGGGCAGCGGCAAAAGTACGTTGCTAAATATCATGTCTGGTATCGATCAGCCGACATCCGGAGCGGTGATGTTTTTGAATAAATTACTCAATGTATTACCGGAAGAAGAGTTATCAACGGTGCGCGGTAAGCATCTGGGATTTATTTTTCAATTTTTCAATCTCATTCCTGTTCTGAATGTTTTTGATAACGTTTTTTATCCCCTGATCCTGAATGGTCATTTCGGTAAAAAAGAGGCGCGTGAAAGAACGCGTGACTTACTGAATCGTGTTGGTCTGGAAGGTTTTGCCAACCGTAAACCTGGCCAGCTCTCCGGTGGGCAGCAGCAGCGGGTGGCGATTGCCAGAGCCCTGGCGCATGACCCGGCGGTAGTTATCGCCGATGAACCGACCGGTAACCTGGATATGGCAACCGGCGAAGCCATTCTGGAACTTCTGCTGCACATCAATCAGCAGACGAAGACCACATTCATCATCTCCACGCATTCCGCGCACTTAAAGGAGTGCGCGCGCCGGGTGGTAGAAATTAAGGATGGAGGATTGGTGTATGACTCAAGGGCGTAAATGGCGGGACGTTATCTGCGCAGGGCTGCTTAGCATTACCTGCGCGGGTGTGGCCAATGCTTCCAGCGTACCGGCGGTTGAAAGCGTTATGCGGAGCGGTTTCCCGGCACAGCCCGATCAACTGGCCATCGTAACCAGCGCACTGTTCAAAGAGTATGGTGAAACAAAAAATGTCGTCTCGTTAATCTTTTATGCCTGGGGCGTGCTGCGCCAGGCGGAAAACGCCTCAGCGGTGAACGACTTCATTAACGCGTCTGAATATGCCAAAACCGGTTTTTTATACCTCGATGAAGCTATTGACAGCCATGAAGATAATTTACGGGTGCGCTATATGCGTGCACGCGTCGATGCCTGGCTGGCGCCGGAAATGGGACGCTGCGCGGTCACGATCAAGGATACCGAATGGATGCTGAAAGATAAGACGCTCTTTAACCCTGCACAAATTGCGCGGATCCAGCATATGCGTTATCTCGCGCTCTATAACTGCAAAAAATACCCGCAAGCCGCACAGCTTTTGGCACAAATAAAACGCCAGGACGCTGCCGCGGCAAAGGCACTGGAATTACATAACAACGTTGCGCCTGCGTGGGATGAGAATGAAGTGGCGCAGGTGCTGCTGCCGCTGGTGAAGGGTGAGTAAATGAGCATGATCTTTATTAACGCTATTGTGCTACTGATTCTGCTTTTTCTGTTGTGGTGTACCGTGATGCATGCGCGGGACGTGAAATTCGCATTTCTCAACCTCTTCCGACATAAGCGCCGCTCGTTTTCGACCCTGTCGGCGATTATTTTGGGGGGCGTCGCCATTTTCCTGTATGGCGGATTTATCGATTACTCGTTCTGGATCTTAAAAGAGCAAACGGTCCGCACGAATAGTGGTCACGTGCAGATCTACCACCAGAATTATTTCGCCACGTCCAATAAAAATAAAAGCCTGATTGCGGATTACCCGTCTTTAAAACAGGCGATATTAAGCGAACCGGAACTGGCGGCAGATATTTCTACACTTGCCGGGCAACTGGAGTTTACCGGGGTTATTTCTCATTACGAAAATGAAACCTCCAGCTATTTTTCCGCGCTGGGTATCGAACCGCTACCGGCATTAAAACTGGGATCCTTTGATAAACTTATTTCTGGCAGTGACTTATCACGTATAAAAGCCGATCACATCACCTTAGGACGCGGACTGGCACAAACGCTCGGCGCTCATTACGATGACTGGCTGGATGCCATTACGGTTAATTCGCGAGGCGGACAGGGCGCATTGTCGCTGAAGATCCGTGGCATTTTTGCATCCGGCATCAAAGATTACGACGACACGGCGTTGAAAATGCCGCTTGAAACCGCGCAGCGCATGATGGAAACCGACGGCGTGAGTAAGGTGTTAATTTTACTGAAAGAGGATAATACAGCCGCATTCAGCGTCAGGCTTAGAAAATTTATCGAGAAAAACCATCTGCCGCTAATTGTGAAAGAGTGGAAGGATACCTCGCTATTTTATCAGCAGGTTGAGAGCTTATTATCCGGGATCTATTTCTTTATTAAACTGATTGTTGCATTGATCGTTATCTTTATGATCGGTAATTCAATGACCATGAATATCGTCGAGCGGACAAGGGAGATCACGACGCTGCGCGCCATTGGTTTAAAACCTCTCCACGTTACCCGATTGTTTTTACTGGAAGGGATTTTTGTCGGCATGATTGGCGCTGTTGGAAGCCTCGGCATTGGTTTTGCTATCGCTTCAGTGATTAATCTTTACGGCATCGCAATGCCGCCGTCGCCTGGGCAAACTTTAGGCTACACCGCTTTTATTAAAACCAGCAGTTATGATTTGTTATTTATTACGCTGATGCTGCCGCTGTTAACCGCGACTGCAGCTTCTGTTTTACCGGCGTTGCGTGCCTCTCGTCTTAACATATCGGATGCTTTTAAATTTTCTTAGGGAAACTCGTAATATGAAAATTACGCTATTTGGCAAAGGAATTGCCTGCCTTGGGCTTCTTTCAGCCTGTGCCTTCGCCGCGCCTGGCGATAACGCTATCGATATTATTCGTCGTGCGGATGAGATCCGTTCTCCCAATAAACCTTTCCGCTATACGCTCGCGGTGAGCGAATATAAAAATGGCGAAGAGAAACCAGAAAGCAGACAGGTGCTGGATATCTCAATGCGTTTTATGAAGCCTGAAGGGGAGATGAAAGCAGATGCCCGCTCTTTAGTTCGCTTTATTTATCCGCCGCGTGATAAAGGTAAAGTGATGCTTTCCGACTGGTATGACTTATGGTTTTATTCTCCAGGGCTACGGCGACCGGTGCCAATTTCTCGCCAGCAAAGATTGATGGGGCAAATATCTAATAGTGATGTGATTGTGACTAACTTTGAATATGCCTATCAGGCGACTCTGCAGGGCATGGAAAAGTGTGGCGATAATCAATGTTACAAACTGGAACTGACGCGAACCTATGCCGAAGCAACCTGGCCAAAAATTATCTATTACGTTGAAGCTGGCGATGAAAATCGGCCTTATAAAGCTGATTATTACTCTCTTGATGACAAATTACTTAAAGAAGTTCGGTATCTGAATTATCAGCCGGTATTAGGGAAGATGAGGCCAATGCGGATTATTGTGCAGGACGTACGCCATGAGAAAAGTTTTTCCGTCATGGATTACAGTGATGTTCGTCTGGAGTCGTTACCTGAATCTCACTTTACACGTGAACATCTTCAGTGGGAGGCAAAATGAAATATTCACTCCCGTTGATTACGCTGGTTTTTTCTGCTTTGCCAACAACCCTGTGGGCTGATTGTTTATCCGGCGAAGAAGTTGCACAGAACACGGATGTTGTGCTCTATGCGCAGACATCGTATGTGAATAAACAACCGTCGATCTGGCAGGTCGGTGGCAATAATCCATTCAGCAAAAGCAATATTTATAATAATTTCGGCATCAACCTCAAAGGCGGTTGCGCAATCATCGACAATCAGCTGGATCTGAATTTCTCACTGTATGGGATCACTTACCGTCCATTGCATGCCAACAGTGGCTTTGAAGAAGATCGAAGCCATTCACGCGCTTTGATCGACAGGCTCAGTGTTATTTATAACGTCTCGGACAGCGTTCAGCTTGAGGCGGGCAAGTTCAGTCAAAAAGCCGGGCTTTTTTTCCTGCGATCGCCTGCTGATTTACGCAATAGCTACTATGCCGGGTTCAAAAGCACGCGTCTTTACGATCCGCTGATGGAGCCAGTGTTCCAGGAATCCCCGTGGCAGGTGAAGCTATCTGAAGATACGCAGGATTATTCGCTCTCGTTCTCAGTCGTTCCGAAATTAGCGGATGCCGGTAAGCGCCATCTCGCTTCTGGCGACTGGTCTGCCAATGTGCGAAGCAATAGCCGTGAAGATTATTTGCTCAATTACACCGATCATCGCTTTGAAAAACACCTTCCTACGGCGAGCTTGCTGCTTGGCGAGACGCGCTCTGTAGCCATATCGGATAGCTATAACCTGACGCCGCAACTGGTGATTAACGCGGAAGCGGCTTATCACACCGAGCAGCAGTGGCGTCATTTCTCCCCTGAAAATGCAGCAATGGTCGAAGAGTTCGAGTTCCCTTCTTCCCTTTATAGCACGCAGGAGAAAGAGGGGGTTGAAGTGGCCGTGGGTGGGCAATATGCGACGGATAACTTTAACCTGTTTGGCCTGGAATATTATTATCAGAGCGAAGGGTATTCCCGGGCGGAATGGCGTAAACAAACTGATTTTATTCAGTCATTAAATAGCCGCACCGGTTTTTTCTTCATTGATGATATTTTTGACTCTTATAAGTATTTGATGGCCTCAGAGATAAATAATACTGCAAATAAAAAGATGCTTCAGGGGAAACATTATCTTAATACCTGGTCAAGTATTCAGATGGATAACCAGTCAACGCTACAACCTTATGTGGTGTTTAACCTTGTCGATCACAGTTCAGTATTAGGTGTTAACTACAACACACCGCTAAATATTATTGATGATCGGCTTGAAGGCTATACCGGCGCATTTATGTCGACGGGAAGTTCTGACTCTGAATTCGCATTATATGGCGATATGTTCGGTGTCTATTTAGGCCTTAAATACTATATGTAAAGGTGGCAATATAATGACAAATACTCTATCACAACCGGTTGTATTGTTATTCTCTGGCCAGGGGAATCCCGTTATTGGTATGGGCAGCGATCTGTGGGATATCAATGAGACCACTAAGTCCATCTGGGATTGCGCCAGCGATATTGCTGGTGTGGATCTGCGTCGGCTCTGTCTGAAAGGGCCGATGAATCGGCTGATTCAGACTACCGTGCAACAAATTGCCGTGACGGCGATTAACGTCACGTTGTATAGCCTCTGGCGCGAACGTTTCGCCGATGCGCCGGTTGTCGGATCTTGCGGGCATAGCGTGGGGGAATACAGCGCGTTATATGCTTCAGGGGCGCTCACACTGGAAACCGTGTTCGAACTTATACGGTTCAGGGCCAACCTGATGCACCAGCAAAGCGAGAAAAATAAGGGAACAATGCTGGCGTTAAAAGGCGTGGATTACGACACGCTACGCAACATCATCAGCCGTTCAGGTATTGAGCTGGACATCAGTTGCGATAATACTCCTCGCCAGCAAGTCGTTGGCGGGCAGGTATCGGCGCTGAATGATTTCGCCAGAGTGTTGCTCGCTGAAGGCCACGAGGCGATTAAACTGGGTGTGAGCGGCGCATGGCACACGTGTTTAATGGCTGAAGGCCTTCAGCCAATGCGGGACTATCTGGCCGGGATCGCGATCCTCCCGCCACAGCATGATGTTCTGATGAATGTGACAGCAAAATCCGAAGCAGATCCCGCCATGATCAAAGAAAACTTATCCTTGCATCTGACCCATACGGTGAAATGGCGAGATTCTCTGTCGCACTTTTTACAGCGCGCACAGCCTGTCCGGTTTGTGGAAATAAGCAATAAACCTTATCTGGGGCAAATGTTGCAGGATTTCGCCGGGTTTGATGTCGGGCAGGTTATCCATTGCCGAAAAGCAATAGCAATGTAGCGGTGTAATGATGATTCCAGATTATTTAACCTTCATCCGCTTCCAGGATAAACGCAATATATTATTTTTCTATATTGTGACCCTGATGCTGCTGGGTTTTTACTGGCGCAATGCGGATTTTACTCTTTCATTGCGCGATGCAGGTTTCATCGGCGGCATCTGCGCACTGGTGTTTTATAACGTTATCTCCGATCTGAAAGCATACTGGGCATACAAATGCGTAATTAAGAATATTGATTTTTCTTGCTTCAAAGGTAAAGCGTGCGGCCCGAAAGAGAGGTTATTCACGCACCCGCTTATCGCCGCAGCGTTGTCTTCTTTTATTTTTGCGCTGTATTCTGCTGGGCTCATTATGTTGATTTATCCGGCCGGAGCAGCACTTTTTTTGGCCGTTAGCGTTCCGCCTGTCATTTACGCCCTGTTTTTTGTTGCGCGCCATAGTTATTTAAAGCAGATGCCGACATCCGTTGTTGAAAAGGTCCGTTACAAAAATCTGTCACAATATTTACTGCTTGCCGTAGTAGCCAGTACGGCGTTGAGTCTGTTGACCATCATTCCCTTGCGCGATAAGGTACAATTTGATTTATCTGGTAATTATTTCACGCTAAAGTCAATTATTACCATGTGTATTCTGTGTGCGGTTGTGTTGGCGGTTAACCTGCTCTTTTTACGTTTCACAAAACGCTATGTTTTTCTTGGGCGCCTGTTTCTCAACGAGATTAATTTGTTTTTTTCTCCCGTTTTACCATTACGCGCTTTGTACGCAAAACCGCTCTGGCAAAGGTTGCTATTATTATCGGTAGTGGAGTTTTTCTGGATCTCATTTTTGTGTCTGGTGATGATGCTTTCCGCAATAAAAATCTGGTTTGAGGTCTGGTTTTTATTGTGCTACACACCTTGCCTTATCTACTACTATTATCACGCATACTGGCGGTGGCATAACGACTTTATGATGTCATGCGATATGTACCTTCGCTGGGATGAGATTAAAAAGAAATCGGGGGTGTGGTAATTTGTCTTAGCTGTTAATTCCGTCTGTGCATCGCAATGCACAGACGGAATCATTAAGCGCATGAGGATATCTGATTCTATCTGCCTATCCACTTCAAAAAAGGCACGAGATTCTGGAAGCTTTTTAATCCGTATATCTCTTTTAATCTGTTTATATAGTAGTAGACTTGTTTTTCATTCAGATTGTACATTTTTGCTACTCTATTAACATTGCCAATCTGCATATACTTTTTGAATATCATGAGATAGAGATGAATTTTTTTACGGGGTTTTAAAATGTCGTAATAGTAGAGATAGAGATTCGCCGTCGATTTTCTTTCATTAATTTTCTTCTTAACATCTTCGATGAACTCCGCAACTCCCAGACGTGCATTGGTCGTGTAGCTGTTATCTCGTTCCGAAAGGATGATAACCAGCGCGTCCGGGAATTTGATGATACAACTGAGGAGTTCATCGATGATGCCAAATATATCATCGAAGTAGATCTCTTCAATGAAGATGAGCGTCTGGTTGTCACCCTCAATATCCGTACCTGAAAAAAAAGATTCGATTGCTATTTTTTTGAAAGGGTCGAGGATCTTACATATCACGTTCATAACTGTCATCCATAGTCGAAATAATCTAATCCGTTAAAGTTTTTATAGGCTACAGGAGCTTTGAATAGTTCCCCCTGGAACAATGACACATTTTTATTTAAAAAGTACTGCAAATGGTAAACTGAGTCTATGCCGCTAACGATGATATCTGTGTTCTGTTTGCTTAAACCACTCATTAAATCATCGGCGAAACCATGCATGATGACTTTGTCCGTCAACGGGAAAAACATACTTTTATCGATTTTTATATAATCAAAGTCGAAGCCAAAAAGCATTTCAATATTGGAGTGTCCGGCACCAAAATCGCCGAGGGCAAAGAAGGTGTTTTTTTGTATAGTCAACAATGCGGAGAGTAATTTTAATTTGTGAATTAAGTCGAACGGAATGCGGGAGTTGACTTCAATAACCAGTTTGGCGTTTAGTTTATCGAGCTTTTTGGCAGTTTGAATACAATCTTCTGCGAACTCCATAATATTTTCGCTGAATAAATGCAATGGGCTAATTTTTATAAAAAAACGCAACTCACGGCATTTATCAATATCACCATGGTTGGCCAGATAATCCTGGATTTGCAGCAATAGTTCTTTTGTAATACTGATGATTTCACCACTTTTCTCTGCTGCGGTCAGGAAGTCATGGGGTGAAATAAAATCCGTGCAATTGGAGCCTTTGCTTTGCAACCACGCCGTTGCATCAATGCCGTATACACGATTAGCTCGGGTATCAATGATTGGTTGAAAAAATGTCGTGACATTCCATTTCTCGAAAATGTCATCGAACATGTCATGGTAATCTCTTTCATCATTGAATTGTTTCATAGCTGGTCCATTACGCGCCAACAAACATCAAAAAGCAAATATCTAAAAGGAAACTTGTGTAACCGAATGAGTTTAAAATATTGCAATTTGTATTAGATGGGCATTTTTTGATTTACATCCATTTATTGTATTATGTTTGATTTTGCGAAGCATGCAATCTATGTATGTTATTATCAGATTTTTCAAAAAATGAAGTTAAAAAATATTAGGTGTCTGAATAAAGGTCCTTAATATATTTTAATTGTGAATTTAAAGTTAAATAATATGTGATTTAATTCCATGTGACTATTAATTTATGTTTTAGATCATGTTCCGTCATCAGATATTAGGGTAAGGCGAATAAAAACCCGCAGTTTGTTTATTCTTAGTGCTTATATTCCGATGTGAGCGGGCCCTTTCGATAATTCTTATCAAGCGGGTAGAAGCTGCAGATGGTTGATAGTGGGTCACCGTCATTTACCCTACACAGAAGCGTTATACAGTAGCGCAACCTGAGAAGAGGGAATGACGATGAAACATGCCAAATTAGCGGAAACCTGGATCGATCCCGGCGTTCGTATGCGCGAATGCAAAATGGGTCAGCAATGTGAAGTGCTGGCTAATAGTCTGATGGAATACAGTACGTTAGGTGATTTTTCCTATATCGGTGAATATTGCACCATTGCCGATGCTGGGATAGGAAAGTTTGTCGCGATTGCCAATAATGTGCGTATTGGCGCGCCCAATCATCCGATGGGGCGGCCATCCCAGCACCGAATCACTTATTGCCCGGAGTACTATTCCGCCAGCGCGGTACGCGATCATGACTTTTTTACTCAGCGGCGAGGCGATCGCGTCGTCATCGGGAATGATGTCTGGATCGGGCATGCTGCTATTGTGCTGCCCGGCGTGACGGTAGGCGATGGCGCTGTCATTGCGGCTGGCGCCGTGGTCAGTAAGGATGTGGCACCTTACACAATTGTTGGCGGCGTTCCGGCAAAGGTTATTCGTTTGCGCTTCTCACCGCATATTGGCCAGCAGTTACAACAGATCGCCTGGTGGGAGTGGCCGCTGGAGACCATTATCGAACGGCTGGCCGATTTTCAGGATGAGGATATAGAAGCGTTTTGCGAAAAGTGGGGACGCCAGTAAGCCGCGCTCAGCGCTCCGGCGCACAGAGCGCTACCAGCATGCCCAGTAGCGCGGCAGCACCCAGCCCACGAAATACCGTAGACCAGCTTGCCAGATCCGGCTGCATCGCCAGTAAAACGGAGATCACTGCCAGCATCATCGCGCCGGCGATGTACTGGCTGGTGACCATCAACGCGCTGGCGCGTCCCTGTTGCTGCACTGGTACGGCGCTCAGCCCGACGGCGAACATTGCCGGATAGATCAATCCGTGGCCGATACCGCTGAGCACGAGTCCGGACATGAACCCGACGGAGAACGGGGCGCTAAGCGATATCGACAGCAGCCATAAGCCAACTGCCGCGCAGGCAAACCCCACCAGCAGCGCCTTTTGGCTACTAAAGCGTGCAGAGAGTCGGGTGTAAAGCGCATTTCCCGCCACAATCAGCACTGCCAGCGGGGTAAATAACCATCCGGTGGTGACGGCATCAAGCTGTAGCGTTTGCTGCCACAGCAATGTCATGGCGTAAAACTGGCTGCCGACGCTGGCCATATAGCAGGCGCTGCTGAGCCAGCCTGTCTGCAAACCCGGCATGTCACGCAGTGTGCGTGACAGCAGCGGCTGCGGAGCAAAACGTTCATGGAGAATCAACAGCAGTAACATGGCTGCCGCCAGTCGATTCGCAAAGAAATCCGGCGCACCTTGTTCGGCATAA
Source organism: Kosakonia sp. MH5 (assembly GCF_009935945.1). Taxonomy (NCBI): domain Bacteria; kingdom Pseudomonadati; phylum Pseudomonadota; class Gammaproteobacteria; order Enterobacterales; family Enterobacteriaceae; genus Kosakonia; species Kosakonia sp. MH5. The sequence continues at coordinate 31,970 of NZ_QODH01000006.1, forward strand.
CGCATCATCGCCCACACCAGCGTGCCGGCTGTCGCACAACCAAGCAGCGCGCCAAAACCCGTGCGTTGCACGCCACCTTGTGGTTGTGTTTTCGAAAAGTTGCGCTGCACCAGCCATAGCGCCAGCAAACCAGGCGGCAGGTTGATGAAGAAAATGGCGCGCCAGCTCAGGGCCGTCAGCATGCCGCCCAGCACCACACCCGCCACCAGGCCCAGCGCGCCAATTGCGCTCCAGATCGCCAGCGCCCGGCGATGTGATTCTCCCTGAAAACGCTGCGCCATTAAGGCCAGCACTGCCGGTTGCAGCAGCGCGGCGGCGATCCCTTGTCCACAGCGGGCCATCAGTAACAATGTTCCGTTATCGGCCATTCCGCCCAGTATTGATGAAAAAAGAAACAGTATCATGCCGATGCTGAAGATTCGGCGCGCGCCGAAACGATCGCACAGGCTTCCACCAGGCAACAGTAGTGCGGCGAAGGTCAAACCGTAGATCGACACCACCCACTGCATTTCGCTCAGTGACAAGTGCAACGCCTGCGCCAGCGTGGGTAGCGCAACATAAATAATGGCGTAATCAAGCGCAATCAATGCCTGAGCGATGCCGGGAGCCAGCAGCGCCTGATAGTGTGGCGATGAGTGCGTAGCCAGCGTGTTAATTTGCGTCATGGGGTATTCCTGTTAATCTGCTTAAGGTGAATAATCCTCATGGATCATTCCCGATGAGTAACAGGCTACCCCCTGTTTCATGACGTAAGCAAAGTCATAGTTTTCAGCTTAAGATGAGTTAAATTCAGCTATGCGAACACGCCGATTGCCACCACTTTCTGCCATCCGTGCTTTTGATGCTGTGGCCCGCCACACCAGTTTTAAAGCTGCCGCGGAGGAGATTGGCGTGACGCCGACCGCCATCAGCCACCAGATCCGCGTGCTGGAGACATCGCTCAACCAGCGTCTGTTTACCCGCTCGGCGCGCGCCGTGGTGCTCACTAACGCCGGAGAAATTCTGTTTCGCGCCTCGGGGAATATCTTTGCCACGCTGCGCGAAGCGGTGGAGGCCATCGACAGGGCCGGGCAACCGGGAGCGTTAACGCTGAGCACTACCTCCAACTTTCTGACTAACTGGCTGGTGCCGCGCCTGCCGTCGCTGCATCAACAGCACCCATCGCTGGAGCTGCGTCTGCACAGCAGTACCGACCTGGTGGATGTTCGTGGTGATATGGCGGATTGTGCGATCCGCTACAGCATGCAGGCTGATGAAGCACTGGAGAATACGCTGCTCTACCGCGATCGCTTTGTGCTGGTCGCCAGCCCGCAACTGGCGTTGCGGGTGACCGAAGATCTTTCCCGTTTTACGCTGTTTCATATCGAAAACCGCCATGTTCCGCAGCCGGAGCCGGACTGGCCACACTGGAAAGCGGCCTTTGGTCCGGCCGATTTACCGGTACATACTGGTATTCATTTTGATGATGAGACGCACGCCATTCAGGCGGCGATTGCCGGGCAGGGTGTACTGCTCGCCAGCGAATTATTGATCCAGAATGCGCTGGCACAAGGATTGTTGCGCGTTGCCCTGCCGGGAACATTACCCGGCGGGAATTACTATTTCGTAACCAGCCAACAAAAAGCGCAGCGTGAAGAGGTTAGAATAATAAAAGCGTGGTTGCAGCAGGCATTTGCTGAGGGTGAATAATCGCGGCGGAGTAAGTTTAATTATATATTGTGTATTCATTCATCTTTTATTTAGAAAATGTCGTTGATACTTCTTAAGTGAAATTTATTTTCTATCCTTTATAACCATTACTTAGATTAGGTGTGATAATCATAATAGTTAACGGCATAAGAATTTTGTAAATCCTTCACGAATTTTAGAAATAGATCTTTTTGACTGTGGAAAATAAGGTAAAGTATTTTCCGTGTAACACTTCATGGTAAACGATGACATACAGCATCAATAAGACCATGTTTGGAAAGGCGATTTCCTGCCCTGTGCATGACGAAGTAGCGGATTTATCACCTTGCCTGCCAACTTTGGTAGGTTGATTAAACTTTATTGGAGTATATTCTGTAATGTTTTTTATTGTTAAATGTACAGGCTGTCCACCTCGTAAATAATAACCCTGATTCTACTACTGCACTAATAGCAAGGAGTTTGCTTTGAGTCAGTCTGAACTCGTTTCAGTATTTAAATGCCCCCCCTGGTTGACGAAGTTTCTTACTCGTCGTGGATTAAAAAAAGCTGATAGTAGGCCTCTTTATGAATATCATGCAACCAGCGATGAATATGCCGATCTGAAACGGCTTCTTCGGGAAATAGGGCAGCCAGAAAAACTAAAAAACGATAAAGGTTATGCAGCCTGTTTTACCCTTTTTTGCTCCGAATGGTATCGCCGGGACTACGGGCGCGACTGCAAATGGAGCTGGGATCCTATTCATGCAGCCCTGAATATTAGTCTGTCTCATTCGGAATTAGGTTTGGTCGTACCAAAAGGATTGGAAGGTTTTTGGGAACGTCCAATTCGTTTTTATGAATCGGAACGTCGTAATTTTCTGGGGTCACTTTTCAGTGAAGGTGGTCTGCCTTTCAAGCTGCTGAAAGAAACGGATAGCCGCTTCCAGTCTGTTTTTTCCCGTATTCTTAATCAATACGAACAGGCCTCATCGCTGGGTTACTCAACGTCGATGTTGGTTCAAATGATGGTTGAAAAATCATCGCTTCCTCAAGGATTTCGGGAAGACACATCCATAGAATTCATCGCCCGGATGGCTGAACAACTCATTTCGTTGGTGCAACTCTATGAGCTCAGCACCCATGCTGAACCGGTTAAAGAGCTTGAGCGCGTACACCCTAAATGGCGCGACAGTTTTCCCATCCCCCTTGACGATGATACGGGAACCAGCTTTCTCAACGGCTTGCTTCGCACTGCATCGGTGGAAAATAAGCCCCGGCAGCGCAAAAGTAAGATTATTGAATGCTTTTTTTCCTGGTCAGAGCAAAAGCCCGATGCCTTACATACCTACATTTCACTGCCGGAAGAAATGGTTTTTCCATTATTGAGTGAACCTTCGACTACTCGCTTTGAACTGGCAGTGTGTGAAGACGGGGAAGACATGGTCAGCCTGGGAAGCGCTTACGCCACGCTTGAGCATATGCAAGCCAGATTACGGCTGCGCAAAAGTGATGTTCGTTTTCACCGGCGTCGTCCTGCCACCACATTGTCTCTGGTCGCCCGGGCTGGTGGGGTGATTATTGGCATTGTCAATATTGCTGAGAGTGAAATCCCGGTTGGCGATGTTCCTCTTGTCTTTGTGCGTCAGGGTGATGACTGGTCCTTGCAAGGGATTGCCTCATGCAGTGTCCGCAGTAGCGACATGCTAATCATTCTGCCGGAAGGTGGGACGATGTCTGCTGAAAATACCCCCTCTGATTTTACCTGCCGGGCTTTCGGCTACCCTGCTTTAGTGGTGCAAGGAGGGCAGGATATCCTCATTGAGGGTGAGGAAACCTATCGCATACGTGCTGGGCTGGAGCAGGTGCGCCTGCCAGGTCTGGAGTTACAAGGTAAGCGTCTGAACTGGACGACCTTTCCTGAAGAGGTGTTTCTTGGCACTCCGCGAGTTATGCGAAAAATGGGGGTACCTGAAGTTCGCTACAGGCGTTTTTTGAGCGGTAAAGATATTGATGTGTGCGAGTTGCATGACACCATGGGGACGCATTTTTTGTCCATCCGCAATGAGAACAATGAAACGTTACTGCGTCGCAAAATTGGCATATTACCTGCGGATTTTCAGGTTGAAATTAAGAGCGGTGAGCGTGCAAACGAAGGAATCATTGCTATCTCGACGCAGCACAAATGTTGGTATGCGTTAAAGGACAAAACACTTGAAATAGGCCGTAAGCGTTCCGGGAACAGAACGGAAATTTTGATCAAAGCGGAAGGGGTACCGCCCTCATCAGTACAATTGCAGGTTACCCCAAGCTTGATGGAAGCGCCCGTTGGGATTGTTATGCCTTTTCCCTCAAGTGGCTGTCTTGCTTTTGATGCCGAAGGTCGGCCGCTGGCAAAAAATATCACCATTACCGATTTGCTGGGCTCTCGAGTGTTCCTGTTTGGCAAAAATGGAGAACCGACCCGCTTTACCCTGGAACTACGCTTGCGTTCCAACAGTGGGCAGCAGGCATGGCATGAATGGCGTTATAACGCCAGTGAACGCCCGCTTGAAATTAATCTTTACAGCCTGAAAGAGCATATTGAGAACTTACTTTCCCTCGGTTCAGGGATTGATCAGATTGTGGATATGCGGATTAGCGGCGTAGGCGGTACCGGCAACTGGCAAATCCGGCGCTACAAATACAGCCTGGAATATGATCCGGCCTCACAGATACTGCGTTCCAACTCGATTCACAATGCATCAGGGAAAGTGCCTTCGCCAGTTATCATGTTGCTGAGCGAACCAGAGCGAAAATCCATTCCTCTGACATCAAGAATGAGTGAAGGTGTCCCGGTCGGTGAATTTGAGCTGGGCTCAATTGTAAGTAAAAACGGCCCCTGGCTGGTTCTGCCGAAACCTGGCGAAGAAACTGCATTCCGTCCCTGTTTTATTCGTGGTGAACAGTTGCCAGAAGCGGAAGCCGGTACGATTCACTCCTTGCAAAAAGCCACTCAGCTTTTCAAACCTGGTGCTGAGGTTAATACCATTTCCTTGGTTCTGGATCAGATGGCGAACGATCCGGCGCATTCTGGCTGGCAATTCCTGCAAAATCTTTACAGCCAGTTCAGTTATTTACCTCTGGCCACCTTCGAGGTCTGGCGTGCGTTATTTCAGCATCCTCAGGCACTAACGCTCTCCTTGTTCAAATTTGAAATGTCGGCCGAATATCTTGGTCGAATCGAATCTGAATTCCCCGTGTTTTGGGAGTTCTTACCGATACAGCAAATAAAAAATGCAGCAGCAAAAATGCAGGCCTTTATGGTGAGCAAAGGCGCATCTATAGAAATGCAGAGTAATTTCCTGAATAAAATGTATCAAAGGTTGGGAATGATCTTTCCTACCTATGCCAGCGATGTGCATAGCTGGTTAAGCGAGGGAAAGGCCCCGAGGCTTTTCCCACAACCGGTCATGAAAGAGATTATTCAGGGTTGGTATCAGGAGTTACTTCGTGAACACGGGGAATCCCGCTGGCCGGAATATGGTGGCCCACGTCTCTCTCGCTGGATCCAGTCGCAAGCCGATCCCATTATTGAAATCTCTTCCGATACACATTTTCGCTATGCCGTTGCATGGCTGCCGGTGTTTGCCGCCGCAGTAGCCAGCGGCAAAACCACCTTTACCAGCGTTTTTGGCAATGAACCTGGCGCCGTATTTTTCTTACGGCAGGTGAGAGACTTTGACTCTCGCTGGTTTAACGCTTTGTTCCAGTACTGCTTGCTGCGTAACGTTACGGAAAAATAAAAATGACTACACGCTATTTTTCGACACTCATTGAACAATCACTCTCTCGCTCAACGGAAGCGACACTCAGTATATTGAGTATTACCAATCCCCAGTTGCGTGAGCATCTTGCACAGCAAATGGCAGCAGAATGCGGTGCGGAAGGTTCATTTCTCGCATCGCCGGTTTTCGAGCAAACCTTTGGTTGGGAAGAGTCCGCTTTCACGATGCGCCAGCTGGCAACGGAAAAAACGTTGCTGAGTAAAGAAGTCGTCGCTTCTCTGGATAGCGAGGAAAATGGCCGCTATCGTTTTGGCGCAAGCTGGAAGCCTTTTACACATCAGTTGGCCAGCTGGAAAGCGTTGCTTGAGCAGAAGCATTCTATTGTGGTGACCAGTGGTACAGGCTCCGGTAAGACCGAGTGTTTTATGGTGCCGGTTCTGGAAGATCTCTACCGGGAACTACGTGGGAACGGTAATAAGCCGCTGGTGGGCGTGCGGGCGCTGTTCCTCTATCCATTGAACGCGCTGATTAATTCCCAGCGCGAACGCCTTGATGCCTGGACGCGCAGCTTCGGGACGGGAATTCGCTATTGCCTGTATAACGGCAACACCAAAGAGAAACATGCGGCCGTCAAAAGCGAGCAAGAGAAAAAGCCAAATGAAGTGCTTTCGCGTGAGAAGATGCGCGAAGAACCTGCACCTATTCTGGTTACCAATGGCACCATGCTGGAATACATGATGGTTCGCCAGGTTGATGCGCCGATTATTCAGCAATCTAAAGCGCAAAAATCATTACGCTGGATCGTGCTGGACGAAGCACACACCTATGTTGGTTCGCAGGCTGCCGAACTGGCGTTGCAGTTGCGTCGCGTAATGAATGCCTTTGGTGTTACGCCGAGGGATGTCCGGTTTGTTGCAACATCGGCAACCATTGCCGGTAGCGATGCAGAAAAGCAGCTGAAAAAATTCTTGTCTGAGCTTTCTGGCGTGCCACTGGAACAGATTGATGTGCTGGGAGGCAAACGCATTGTGCCTGAACTTGAGGCTAGCCTGAATCGCGCTGTTTCTCTGGATGTGCTCGAAGCTATTCCTGATGCTGGCGAAAAAGAGGTTAGCTCGGAGCGCTATAGCGCATTAACTCACTCACCGGAAGCGCGTCACTTACGTGAAATGCTGGTTAGCCAGCGGGCAATGAAACTGGATGCGTTGACCGCGCGCCTTAATGAACTGACTAAACAACGCTATAGCCAGCAGGACACTTTACGCTGGATTGATCTCTGTTCCGGTACACGTCCCAATGAACAGGATCCCGCTTTTCTCAAGGTCAGGGCGCATATTTTCCAGCGAAATACACAGGGACTCTGGGCCTGTGCTGACAAACACTGCGCGGCGAAGCACGGCACGGCTCTGGAGAAGAACTGGCCATTTGGCTATGTCTATGTAAACCAACGGCAGAATTGCGCATGCGGTAGCCCGGTATTTGAACTGGCATTTTGTAATGAGTGTAATGAACCCCATCTGCTGGCCCGAGAAAAAAGGGGCAGGCTTGTCCAATGGGAAAATAAAGGTGGTGACGAGTTCTCTCTGCAGGACGATATGCCGGAGGAGATTGAGCCGGTTGCTGAAAAAGTCGAAAAAGAGATTGTCATCAAGACTCCGCACATTATCGCGGCGGAACATAATGAAGCCGCTGGCTACACGCTTCAACGTCTTGATCGTCAAACGCACAGTATCGGTGTCGTGCACGATAACAGCATTTCTCTTGCCATAAACGACATCGATCAGGTCTGTAGCGCCCAGGGTTGCGGCTACCGGGGCGTAAAAGGAATATCACCTTTCCGACGTGCTATCCTGGGGAGCCCGTTTTATGTCACGCATATTGTTCCTACGGTGCTTGAGTACTGTCCGGATTTTGCCGGGAAAAATGAAAAAGGTGATGGTCAACAAACTCTACCGGGGCGCGGTAGACGCTTAATTACCTTTACCGATAGTCGCCAGGGCACTGCGCGAATGGCAGTGCGCATGCAGCAAGAAGCCGAACGTAACCGGCTGCGCGGCAGTGTGGTTGAAATCCTGTCGTGGTATCAGAAACAACAGTCGACAGGCGATGTTGTTGCTGCCGATATTGATCCGCAGAAATTCCGTGAACTGGCCGATAAAGCCCGCAAAGAAGCAAAAGAGTACCGTGATATGGGCATGCCGGGTGAGGCGGCAGAAGCGGAGGAAAAAGCGCTGCGTTTTGAACAGCGTCTGAAACAGGCATTGGGCGAAAAAGTAAGTGCGCCGTTGGTGTCACTCAACTGGCGAGAGATGGTTGGCGAGTTACAAAAAACCTTTGATATCAAAGGTCCGATCCTGCGTTACAACAAATACCACAAACCGGAAATTTTTCGCGAGCATGATGGCCCGGTGAAATTATCGGAAATGCTGTTATTTCGCGAGTTTATGCGTCGTCCTAAACGTTCCAACAGCCTTGAAACCCAGGGACTGGTGAAGATCGGTTATCAGGGGCTTGATAAGGCGCAGATTGTTCCTGACCACTGGCAGGAAAAGGGGTTGTCACTCCAGGATTGGCAGGATTTCCTCAAAATATCCCTCGATTTTTATGTTCGCGAAGGCAGCTATATTCAGCTGGAAGATGACTGGCGGCAGTGGATTGGTAGCCGTTTTGCGCCGCGTTCCTTGCGCAGCCCTGAATCAGATGAGCATGACGAATATCAGATCAAGCGCTGGCCGCAGATTCGCCATGGCAATGTGTCGCAGCGGCTGATCAAGCTTTTGCTGCTGGGCGCCGGGCTGAATGTGAAGAGAACGGCTGATATCGATTTGGTGAATGCCTGGTTGAAAGCGGCCTGGAAGGCGCTTTCCGGGAATCTTGCTGTGTTACGTTCGGATGGTAACCGCTTTTACTTGCCGCGCGAGCATATGACTTTCTCGTTGGTGACAAAAGCGTATATTTGCCCGGTAACTAATAAATTACTGGACACGGCTTTCAAAGGCTTAACGCCTTACCTGCCGACGCATATCGATTTTGACAACCTGAGCGATACACAACGGCTGTCGTATCACGCGGAGCCGGTAATGTTGCCGGAGGTCTGGCATTTTGACCGCTCGCAGGATGATTACGATAACGGCATTAGCAAAATCAGACAGCAAAGTGCGGCAGACGATCTGGTGCAAAAGCTGCGCTCACAGAACTTGTGGACCAATATTAACGACCGGGCTATTGAAGGCGGCTTCTACTACCGCACCGCAGAACACTCGGCGCAGCAGTCTGCTGAACGCCTGGAAGAGTACGAAACGATGTTTAAAGAGGGCGGCATTAACGTTCTCAACTGCTCAACCACCATGGAAATGGGCGTAGATATTGGTGGTATCTCTGCCGTGGTGATGAATAACGTGCCGCCGCACCCCGCCAACTACTTACAGCGTGCCGGTCGCGCGGGCCGTAGTAAGGAATCGCGCGCCATCTCTTATACCCTGTGTAAGGGTAACCCACACGATCAGCAGGTATTTGCTAATACGCTCTGGCCGTTTGAGACGACGATCCCGGCGCCGATGGTGGCTATGAATTCTGAACGTCTGGTGCAGCGGCATGTTAATTCGCTGCTGCTCTCAGAATTCCTGTGTCACGTGATCGGGGAAACGGAAAAAGAGCGCACCAATCTCAACAGCCAGTGGTTCTTTGGCGAAGAGCATGAACAATCCATCTGTAATCGCTTTAAAGTCTGGCTGGAGCGTACTACCTTACCGGTCGATGGCGCACTGGAACAGTTAGTAAAAGGCACTGCGCTACACGGTGTCAGCCCCGACAATCTGCGCCGAAATACGCTCGGGTCCATTTCTTCCCTACAGAAACGCTGGCTTGATATTTTCCAGGATCTTTCGCGGCAGGAACGCGAGTCGCAGCCCGATACACCGTATCGTAAGCGCCTGGAGATGGAGAAAAAACGACACTGCGGCGAGTATCTGTTGCGTGATCTGGCGGCGAGAACATTCCTGCCTGGCTATGGCTTCCCTACCGATGTTGTCACCTTTGATAACTTCAACATGGAAGATTACATCCGTGAGAAAACATTCAGAAGCCGTGATAAGAGCGATCGTGAAGACAACGTCTCGCGCTATAAAGGGCTGCCTTCACGCAACCTGGGCGTGGCGATCCGTGAGTACGCGCCGGGTGCGGAAATTATTCTCGATGGCCGCGTGTTCCGCTCCGCCGGTGTCTCGCTGCACTGGCATAACCTGAACGCAGATACCAATGAACCTCAGCGGCTGGATGTTGCCTGGCGTTGCCATAAATGCGGGACGCTGGGGTATGGAGAGGGAATTAGCGGTCAGGGCGAACTGTTTTGTACCAATGCTGCCTGCGGCGAGCGGATTATTTCTGCAAACAAACGCCAGGTACTGCAACCAGCGGGTTTTGTGACCGATGCTTATTATCCGGTAACCAACAACATCGAAACGATGAAGTTCATCCCGGTTGTGCCGGCATGGGTGTTTGTGCAGGCAGAACGTGTACCATTGCCGAATCCGCTAACCGGGTTTATGGCGTCCGGGCCTGATGGTCGTGTATTCCAGCAAAGTATGGGTGAAGGTGGACATGGTTATGCACTGTGCATGATTTGTGGCCGCGCGGAGTCGATGATTAACGAAACTGATGCGCCAAAATCGATGGAAGCCCACTATCCGCCGCGCCCGGGTAAGGGAGATCGTGATAGCCAGAACCATCGCCTGATCTGCCCGGGTTCCACAGCATTGAGAACCAAAGTGACACTGGGTGCCGTAGCGCAGACGGATGTGTTTGAGCTTATTCTCAGGCGTCCGCAGAGCGGCGAGTATATTCCGGATGGTTCCGACGAAGGTCGCAGCGTTGCAATGACGCTGGCCGTCGCTTTGCGTCGCGCACTGGCCGGTGTGCTGGGGGTTTCCGCCGCGGAGCTGGGTTATTCCATTCGCCCGGTGAAACTGGATAACGAACAGTCTGTACTGGCCATCCAGTTGTATGACGTGATTAGTGGCGGGGCCGGTTTTGCCTCCAGCGCGCCATTACATATTGATGCTCTGCTGAGAGGCATGGTGAAACAGCTCGGCTGTAGCCATTGCGATACGGCCTGTAATGAGTGCCTGCTCGATTCGCAAACCCGTCACGATCACGATGCGCTGGATCGTAAAGCGGCGCTGGCCTGGTTGGGTGAGGATTTCACACACTATATTGGTTTGCCGGAAGAGGAAAAACTGTCGTTGGTAGATGCGCAATATTGCCCCGGCAGCATAGAAGATGCCATTCGGCGCGTGATCAATGAAGGTGCCACATCATTGACGGTGTGGCTCAACGAGCCGCTCAGTGAGTGGGATCTGTATGCCAGCGAGTTCCGCAGGGCGATCCTGCGTTACCGGTTAACCGATAATCTGGATGTGACGCTGGTGATCCCGGCCGGTATTACCGATGCCGACGTGTTGGGCGAGCTGGCTCAGTTTGCCGCGACGGGCATACGAATTTGCTGCAACAAGGTAGCGTTGACGGTGCCTGTTATCGCTCAGTTGCTGCGTGGCGAGAGCGTTATAACGCTGGCAACGCGTGACATGCAAGCGGCCATTCCTGGTTCTGACTGGCACCTGACGCAGGCCCTGGTTGTGCGTTCGCAGACATTTGCGCCGGTCGAACTGAAAGCAGTGGATCTGGCACGCTGGAGCGAACCGGCAGGCGAGCGGGTAAAAGATCTTTCCCTCTCTACTGAACTGAATGGCCCGATTGCGCAGTTTGGTCGCCGCTTCTGGGCCGAGCTGGAAAAAGCCAATGAAGAGACTGCTGCGCTGCTGAAAAACAATCAGATAACGCGTGTCTACTACACCGACCGCTATATTCAGAACCCGGCGGCGCTGGTATTACTGGGTTCGATTATGAATCAGTTGAAACCGCGTCTGAGCGGCCATGCACAGGTCGCCATCAATACGCTGTTCAAAGCGAAAGAGAAACCGGGCTTCAAGGCGGCACACGACTGGGCAAACGAAGATGATTTCCAGGGTTTTGCTGAGCAGTGGTTTACCACGCTGATGGGCAAGCCGGTTGATGTCACGCTGAATTACTCCAACCGGGATATTCCTCATCATCGTAAACTGCTGGTGGAGTTTGATAACGGCAAAGCGCTGAAGATCCGTTTCGATCAGGGAATGGGGTACTGGTTCATTCAGTTCCGCCCTGACAGTTATAACTTTATGGCTGAAGTAGAGGATCAGATCTTCAATATGGCGCGTTCGCTGGAACAAGCCCGGGTCAGCAATAAAGAAGAGCGCTGGCCAACGGATGTGCTGGTGGAAATTCAGCAGCAGTAAAACAGAGATGCCCCGCCGTAAGGCGGGGTTGTCTTAACGGCAAAATACCGTGCCGGATTCAGACAGGCCAGCAGAGCTGGTTTAGAAACCGGCGCAATTCCTTATATTGATCAGGGGACAGTTATGGATAACAAAATGTGGATGATACGCGGGGATGCGGGAAAGCTCTATGATGACTTTCGCGATAAACAAATCGTTGGTATCGGCTGGTCTCAGCTTGCACCGTTAGTTAAACCGGGTCTGTCGCGGGCGCAACTAACGGCGTTATATCAGGAGGCCGACCCGTTAACTAAACTGGGCACGGCGCGTTCCGGGGCTTCTCAGGTCTGGCGCTTTGTGAACGAAATTAAGCAAGGCGATTGGGTCATTACCTATTCTCCCGCTAACCGGACCTATTTGCTGGGCAAAATTACCTCTGATTTCCAGTATCACCCGGAATGGCAGGAAGAGGGGATGGGCATTGCCCGCCAGGTGAAATGGAATGCGCAAGAAATCGAGCGTGACCGGTTATCTACCGCCACCAAAAATACGCTGGGCTCAACGTTAACGGTGTTTTTGCTGCCGGATTTTGCCGCGCAGGAATTGCTCGAAGACAAAAAGCCTGCCGCTGAAGTGCTGGCGCAACAACCGCTTCTGACCGAAGACGAAGAGGTGTCATCCGATCCTTTACGGGATATGGAAAGCCTGGCTTTTGAAGCGATTAAAGACCGGATTAATTCTCTGGACTGGGACGAAATGCAGGATCTGGTGGCGGGCGTTTTACGCAGTATGGGGTATAAAACCCAGGTTTCGCCGGCGGGCGCCGATCGCGGGAAAGACATTATTGCTTCGCCCGACGGTTTTGGTTTTGATAATCCACGTATTATCGTCGAAGTAAAACATCGTCGCGAGCAGATGGGCAGCCAGCAGATCCGCAGCTTTATTGGTGGGCGGCATAAAGAGGATCGCGGGCTGTATGTCAGCACCGGCGGGTTTACCAAAGAGGCGCGCTATGAAGCGGACCGCTCAACGATACCGCTGATGCTCTGGACGCTGGACGATCTGGTGCGGGCGCTGATTGAAAATTACGAGAAGGTAGATATCGACACGAAACTGCTGGTACCGCTGAAAAAAATCTTCCGCCCGGTAAACTAATTTTGTTGTGCACCCCGAAATTAATCGCTCCCGGCCAGAACCGGGAGCGCTGTTTTCAGGCTGTGATCGATTTACCCGCCGCTAACAGGGCTGCCAGCTCTAATGATGTTTTTATTTCCGGCTCTTTCGGCGGTTGCCGGGTGGTCAGCAAAATACAACCCCGCATCACCTGTACATCAACTTTCGCACCCATCGTAAAACCCGCCGCTTCCAGCCATAACCCCTTCATAATCACTGCCGGGGTATAAACATTATCCCTGTGACGGCCCGCATAACTCACGGTTAAATGACGGTACGTTACCGAACGGGCTTTTTCATTCTCACAAACTGCAATACAATCCACGTCAGTCATAATTACTATTCCTTTTCAATAGTGATTGTGATCAGCGGTGCGGGTGTGTTGCCGCACATCCCCACCGCGCTAAATAACAGCTGTAAACCTAACCAGTGCAAAAATAAAAGTCCAGAAAAAAACAGACAATAATCGACGCCATTCGGAATAATAAGAAAAACACGCCTGAAATATTTAAAATGTGTTTAAAAATCCCTAAAAATAAAAACGCACGGCATTAACCGTGCGCAAAATAATAAAGAGCTTATGCTTTCTTACGCGACGCCTTTTTACCTGTGCTTGCCGCGCGCTCGGCTTTAATTTTTTCCAGCAGTGCCTCAGCGCTATTTTCCCCGGAGATCAGATCCGGGTTTTCAGCACGCCACTGGGCGGTAAGCTCCCCGCGAAACGCCTTCGCGAGGATCGACTGGGTGAGGTTGTTCACCCGGGCAAGGGCACTATTGACCTGCTTTTCAATGGTATCGGCGTAGGTGAAGAGTTGTTCCACACGGCGAACGATCTCGTGTTGTTCGGGGAGTGGTGGGAGCTCAAATTCTAAAGAGCGGAGTGTCCCAAGATTGATTCTAGGACGAGTGATACCTTGTACTTTATTCTTTATTTGATCATAAGACGCCTTGCTTGCCAAAATGAATGCCAGGTAATGTGGTGACACAAGATCTGGGTTAGTTCTGAGGCAAAAGCAGTCAGCTTTATTGATGAAGGTCTCATTACTTTTAGGAACGAGGCATACCCTTACATCCTCATCAACAAACGAGGAAAATAGCAGATCATTTTCGCACAACGTATTACTTTGCAGTTCTTCATATTTATCTGAACTGATAAAAGTTTTTTTATCGTTTTTGAATTCTAAATGTCCAATATTTTCGAGCCTTACGACCCTCACCCCCGATATTGTATAGTCTGAGGTCTTTAACTTTGAGCCAAATGGACCATCAAATGAACTAACGCATAAAGAACCAATAGTATATTTTTGAAGCCTTCTTGACTCAGATGATAATTTCCCATTAACCGCGGCAACCAATATTGCCTGACGAAAGCGTTTCAGGATTTTCGGGATTTGCTCAAGACGTGCTTTGGTGCTGTCTACCTGCGCCAGCAGCGTATCGAGCTTTTCAGCGATGATTTTTTGTTCGGCAAGTGGTGGAAGCGATAATGTAATATTCTCGATATCACCTTTTCGAATAGAAGGAACAGTTGTAGACCTTGATGTCTCAGTTAAATCAACCGTATTTAATATGTAATATATAAATTTATCCATATCTTCTAATATGGAACTAACAGCCATTACATTATTATCGGCCAATCCTGCGGTCCTAACGTAAGCGCGGCGATTCAATTTTACGGCCTCACCAATTTTGGCAAATAAAGTTGAACCAGAACGGAAAATTTTTCCTTTAAGTTCAAATGCCTCATTTTCCGTTACATAATGGCCCGCACTATTAAGGAAACCTTTTTTTTCTAGAACTGCAACTGATATATCTCGAACTTTATATACTGGATAATCTCCAGCATTTTTCCCTTGGTATTTTTCAGGAAAACCAACTCCACTATTTACTTCAACCACATCGCCTAAAACGATCTGCGACCATCCCTCCGGCAATTTTCCCGCACTCATGCCTTCACCTCACCAAATGCTTCTTCCAGCAACTGACGCTGCGCATCGGCTTCATCACCTGCACCCAGCTCGCGCATCAGGGCATCCAGCTCGCCCAGCGCCTGCACCAGCTCGGTCATCGCCTCTGCCGCTAATACATCCGGCTCCGGCAGGCTGTCGGCATCGATACTGTCTTTATCTTTCAGCCAGGAGATATCCAGCGAGTCCGACTTGGCAGTGCGGATCCACTCGCGGCTGAACTTGCGCCAGCGGCTGGTGGCCAGATGCTGGTCGGTGTTTTTGTTCTCTTCGCTGTCGGCGATTTCGCTCTCTTCGGCGTTAAAACTCCACTCGCCTTCGGTGCGCGGGCTGAGGCCGTGCGGATCGTCACCGAACACCTGCTCAAACGGTTGCAGATGCTGATCGCCAAACGGCGTGCGCTTACCAAAGCCCGGCATATTGGTGCGCAGATCGTACACCCAGACGTCGTCGGTGCAGTTCTTGTCCTGGTTCGGGTTTGCCTTCGTGCCTTTGGTAAAAAACAGCACGTTGGTTTTCACGCCCTGGGCGTAAAAGATGCCGGTCGGCAGACGCAGAATGGTGTGCAGACGGCACTTATCCATCAGATCGCGGCGGATCTCGGTGCCTTTACCGCCTTCAAACAACACGTTATCCGGCACCACCACCGCTGCACGACCGCCCGGATGCAGGGTTTCAATAATGTGCTGCATAAAGCAGAGCTGTTTGTTGCTGGTCGGGTGAACAAAGGTACGGGTGATGTTGGTGCCCGCCGCGCTGCCAAACGGCGGGTTGGTTGCCACGATATGCGCTGGCGGCAGGTTTTCCCCGTCGCTGCCCAGCGTGTTACCGAGGCGAATTGCGCCACCGTGATCGAGGTTGCCTTCAATGTCGTGCAGCAGGCAGTTCATCAGCGCCAGCCGACGAGTGCCGGGCACCAGTTCAAGGCCGACAAAGGCTTTGCGGATCTGGAAATCCTGGGTGTCGGTATCGAGATCTTCCAGATCGTTGGTCTGCGATTTAACGTAGCGATCCGCTTCGATTAAAAAGCCTGCGGTACCGGCTGCCGGATCCTGCACCACTTCGCGCGGCTGCGGTTTTAACAGATGAATAATGGTCTTGATCAGCGGGCGCGGCGTGAAGTACTGGCCCGCGCCGGATTTGGTTTCGTTGGCGTTCTTTTGCAACAGCCCTTCGTACATATCGCCAAAGTCGTCGCGGGATTTGCCCTTGCTGCCGTTATACCAGTCCAGCGCATCCATATAGCTCACCAGTTCGGTCAGTTGCTTCGGTTGCTCAATGGTGGTGCTGACGTTGTGGAAAATCGCCTGTACAAGGTTTTTCTCGTCCTGGCCTAATTCCACCAGCAGTTTACGGTAGAACTGCAATTGCTCCTGGCCGATACGCGCTTTCAAATCGTCCCAGCGGTAGCCAGCAGGCAGATACTCGGCTTCCTGGCCGGTCTCTTTACACATTTTCAGAAACAGCAGTGAAGCCAGTTCGTTAACATAGTTCTGATAGGAAACGCCGCCGTCACGCAGGTTGTCACAGAGTTTCCAGAGTTTAGCGACCAGATCGTTATTGTTCATCACAGGTTCCGTGTAAAAGCAGCGGCCCTGAACGGGCCGCAGAAGAAGAAATTGCCGGGGATTCTAACGCGTCAGGCGGGTTCGTCCCAGATGTAATCACTGAATTTCGCCAGCACGCCGTCGAGGTCGTCCTCAAACACGCGCTGCGACACGGCTTTGCCGCCGAAGCGGTGAAGGTTGCCGGTTTTAAACGAGTCGTCGTCGAGCACCACTTTATCTTTCAGCGCGGTAGCTAAGCGATCCAGCCACTTCAGCTGTTCGCTGCTCCAGTCGTTTTCGCCTTTGATGCGCGCCAGGGCATGATCAACACGCAGATCAAACGGCTTCAGCGCATCGCCCACTGCCGCACGGCGAATATGACCGATCAGCCGGGCGGCGATATCCTCGTTACGCGTCTCTTTCCACGCGCTGCGCAGGGAAGACTCTTCGAAATACTGGCTGTCAAACCACTCCTGCAACTCCACCAGCCCTTTGCGGGTGAGATCGCGCGGGCGGGCAATCACTGCCTGCAACGCGGGCTGTGCATTGGGAGAGCGCTTGACCAGATCATCAAAGGCTTCGAGGAAATCTTCCGCATTATGGTAAGCGCCGTAAACCGGCTCGACGTTGATCACCTCATCCGGAATATCAAGGAAGATCGGGCGCTCGCGCAGTTCGTTGATGTCGAGTTTGAGTTTCTCCAGACGCGCAATCAGGGTGGGGAGTTTATTGAACACCTCGGCACTCCAGTGGGGGCCTTTTTCACGCAGATGCGAAGCCAGCTTGTTAAAGCTGACGCCAGCGGCATCCAGACATAATTCATCCAGACGGCGCACCTGCTTATCGATGCCGGCGCTGCGGTCGCGGTTATAAGTTGCCAGGCCAATGATCCGTTGCAGTTTGGCGACGAGCTGCTCATGGCTGTGTTCGGCAAAGCAGCGGCCATCGGCTTCGGTCACTTTATAGGTTTCCGAGTCGGTGATTTCGTTCACCAGCGTTTGCAGTTCCACGCTCGGGCGCATCACCACCGGGCGCATGGTATCGACGCTTTCCAGCGTGCTGTAGATATCGACGCAGTCGAAAATTTTAAAGCGGATCTTATCTACTGCCGGGCATAAACGGGTGGCGCGGCCTTTCATCTGCTCGTAGAGAATGCGGCTTCTCACCTTGCGCAGAAAGACGATATTGCAGATTGACGGGATATCGACGCCGGTAGTCAGCAAATCAACCGTCACCACAATGTTCGGTAGCCGCTCCTTATTAAAACGGGTGATCAGGGTCTGCACTTTCTTCGCATCTTTATCGGAATCACCGGTGATCTTGATGATCGCGTCATGCTCCAGTTGCGGATATTTCTTTTTGAAGGCGGTGCGCAGCTCATTGACGACCATATCGGCATGCTCGTTGGTGACGCAGAATACCAGCGTTTTTTGCTTGCCGGTCGGATCGAGGTGTTTGGTTAACTCTTCGCAGACGGCGGTATTGAAACCGGGGATCAACAGCGTACGGTTGAAATCTGCGACTTCAAAATCCTGATCGTCAGCCAGCGTGTCGTTGATCATCTCACCCTGTGGCGTCACGCGAATGATCTCTTCACCCTTCGACAGATAAACACCGTCTTGCGCATTGCGGGTGGTGATCTTGATGGGTGGATCCTGGTCGATCAGATAGCCGTCGATCACCGCCGTGCGGTAGGTATAGCGGTAAACCGGCTCGCCGAAGATATCTACCGTATGGCGTGCTGGCGTGGCGGTCAGGGCGATTTTCACCGCGTCAAAATGATCGAGGATGCGGCGGTAAGCCGACACATACTCCAGCTGGCTGCGGAACTGTAGCTCGCCCTCGGTCTGCTCTTTATCGAGGATATAGCCACGGTGCGCTTCGTCGACCACAATGCAGTCGTAGCGTGCCACCGGCATTGCCTCATCGGATTGCAGCGTGCGTTTAACCAGCGACTGGACGGTCGCAACGTGAATTTTGGTGCTGTCTTCCGGGAATTTATCCGTCAGCCCTTTGATGTCGAAAATGCTGTTAAAAGTATCACCGTTGATGCGCGTGTCTTCAAAGGCGCCCAGCGCCTGTTCACCCAGCGAGCGGCGATCCACAAGGAACAGCACGCGCTTAAAGCGCTGGGACTGGATCAGGCGGAACATCATGGCAATAGCGGTACGCGTTTTCCCGGTGCCGGTGGCCATGGCCAGCAGGATCTCTTGCTGCCCATTGACTATGGCGTTTTCAACGGCGCGAACGGCATCTTCCTGGTAGTAGCGCAGCCCCAGCTCGCTCATATTTGGGTTATCTGCAAACCACTGGTTTTGCCTTTGCGGATCGCTGCCCAGCATGGCGATCAGTTCTTCCGGGCGATGCCACTCCGGTAGCGCTTTCGACATGTTGCTGGTATGGCGGACATCGCGATACCAGATGCCGCTGCGGGTTTTCAGCGTTGCGCGGTATTCGCGGCCATTGGTGGAGTAGCAAAAAGGAATTTTATAGCGTTGGCTGCCGCTGGTATCCGCCCAACTGACTTCATATTCCGGTACCGCTTCCCGCACTTCATCTGCAGGATACTGCTCCAGTAAAATGTTACGCAGCAGGGCATTATCGAAACGTTTGCTGTAGCGATACGCCTCATTCAGTTTACTGAAGACATCGGTGTTGATGCGCTTGGCTTCCACTACCGCGATGGGTTTCATGCCAACGAATAATACGTAGTCGGCAAAACCCTGTTTTCCCGTTTCATCGGTACCGGTGGGCCATTCGGCGATTGCTTTGTTGACACCCGGTTCCGGCCGCGCGCCTTTGGAAAAGCGCAGCATTTTGCTGTCTGCTTCCCAGCCCGCTTTACGCAACTGGGCATCGATCAAAAAGCGGCTCTCTTCTTCGCTCAAATCCAGCGTGCGTTTGATGGCCTGATCGGTGATCTCTTTGTGGTAGGCCTTGCGCTCTTGCTCGGTCTGTTTCGCCAGCTCGGCATTTTTTTCTGCCAGTTGTGCTTCGAGGGCTGCGACGCGAGCCTGAGATTGGGCTTCAGTTTCCTGCTGCTTACTTTCGAGGATGGCGATATAGCCGTTGAGTGCCACCAGCTTTTGCTGCTGGGCCTCTAATTCGGCCTGGTTGTGTGCTTTTTCTTGCGCCTGTTGTTCCAGCTGCTGTTTTAACGTCAGCACTTCCTGATGATAGAGATCGCTACTCTGTTCCGGTAACACAAAAACCGGAACCGGGAAGTCATAATCTTTGGTGACCAGACGGTAATACCAGACTGCGAGACGAAAACCGAGGCGCAGACACATCTGCGCATCATCAAGATCGTTGTGATACTCGTGGACGGCCTGATTGCCAATGCGGCGCAATTTATGAAATACCGACAGGATGTTGTCATCAACAAAAGCTATTTTGCCTAATTCACGCAGCAGGTCATGCTGGTTTTCGCATTGGGGAATATCCAGTAGCAGCCCTAAATGCTTCGCCGTCGCTTCACCGAACATGCGCATTTTTACCAGCGTGGTGTTGGGATCGTTCGGATAATTGTTTTCCGCTGCACAGGCGATAGCGTAAATAAAGTCGTTAACGCCTTTCAGGAAATCAAAGTTAGATTTGTTCATGTGCCTTCCGCGTTAAGGCCAGCCCCTGGAGCTACTGACGTGTTACGTTAATCGGTAAGAAAAAGCGACCTAATCATGTTACCTCCCGCAGCCAATGCGATCAATCAACGGAAGATGCGATAACTTACTCTTTCATATGAATTAAATAGTAAGGAGCCGCGGTTATGAGTGTTCTGGTTTGTATTATCGGCAGCAGGAATGACAGGACGTGTCAGTTGCGTTGTGTTTGTTCAGACTTACCATAATTTTCAGAAGTAAGGCATTATTTATGGCGCGATAATTTCATTGGTTTACCATAAATAAACTAATTATTTATAAAGGTTACGTATTGCTATGCGACTATATACTATATATTTTTAAGGCCGAACCTGTATCCATTAGATTTTTTTAATTATTCATGAAAAAGATATTGGCTGGCCATTTGCTACTTGTTATCCCTGTGCAGCAGGTTATGATTTGTGAGAACAATCTGATTGCCTCAAGGATTAGGTGGTCTGGCGCTGTGGGGCACAGGATTATGGACGTTTACTCCTTTTGCTTGCGTCATCTCTCTTCAGAATTCGAATACTGCATATCAGTTTATTGTTGCGCTATAACCCCTTGTTATTAGCGCCTGTGGTAGCTATCAGAAAAAATAACTGTTGTTGACTCGGGATGAAAAATGGAATGGCTTAACTCGTTTTTAACTATATTGACTTCCGTGCAACCTGAAAAGGTTCCGCTGGTCGTTATTATTGTCGTTGCTATTGCGCTGGCATTTTTTGCTGCTTTGTATGTTTATCGGGCAATTAAAATTGTCAATAAACTGAAGAAGCAGTCAGGGATCATTTCAGACTGGAAGAATGAGACAACGGCAGTAAAACTACAGAAGCTGAGCGAGTTATTTACCGGGACGCCACTGGCCCACTCCTGGAGTGAGTTTGCAGAGTCACTCCATCAACAAAAAATGCTTGTCGATGGCGAACTGAAATTAAAAGATGTTCGGGCAACGGCTCCCGCAGCGGCATTTTTTACCGAGCAGCAATTAATCGATATTCCGCTTAACACTGAATTTTTTAAACATCTTCCCGGGATTCTGACAGGGGTCGGCATTATCGGTACGTTTTATGGGCTGATGATTGGTTTAAATCATTTCGACCCCAGTACGCCCGAGCAAGTTACCAGCAGCGTGGCTTCTCTCTTGCGGGATGTGCTTTATGCTTTTTTAGGGTCGTTTACCGCCATCGCAGCGTCCATCTTCGTAACGTGGCTGGAAAAGCTGTCGATAGCGAAGTGTTATAAATATCTTGAACAGTTTACTGCCGCTGTTGATCAGCTATTTGAAACCGGTGTGGGTGAGGAATACCTTGCCGAACTGGTGAAATCGAGCAACGAAAGTGCTACCCAGGCTAAGCAGCTTAAAGACAGCCTGGTGACCGATCTCCGCGATATGCTACAGAATCTGGTGGCAAGCCAGGTCGCTGAAAATGAAAAGTTAGCGCACACCTTATCTTCCACTTATCGCGATACCGGCCAGCAGTTTGCCGAGCAGGTGAGTGGAGCCATCGAAAATAGCCTGAAATCCCCGTTAGATAAAATTGCTGGTGCGGTACAGACCGCCAGCGGCGATCAGTCGGGTCAGGTACAGAATATGTTGCAGGATGTCCTGACGGCATTTATGTCCAAACTCGACAATACCTTCGGCAAGCAGTTCGAAAATATGCACCAGATGATGGGGCAATCTGTGGGGGCCATTGAGGCAATGCAATCAGGTTTTGCCGGTTTGTTGCAGGATATGCGTAACGCCAGCGAGGATACTCGTCAGGGCAGTGCTGAGCTGATGTCACAGTTGCTCAGTGAGATGAAATCCGGACAGGTCGCGATGCAAGCCGGGATGAATGATATGCTGGCCAGCCTGCAATCGTCCGTCGCCAAAATTGGTGCAGAAGGTGAAGGCGCAGGTGAGCGGATGGCACAGCAGCTGGAAAAAATGTTTGCCGATAGCGAAGCGCGTGAAAAAGCGATGGCTGAACAGATGAAAGCGTTTATCGACTCTATCCAGCAAACGTCCCAGCAAGGCCAAAGTGAAACCATGAAGCAAATGGCGGCGTCCGTTGAGGCGCTGGGCGAGAAACTGGGGTCACTGTTTACGCAACTTGAACAGGGACAACAGCAACTGGCCAGTCATCAACAGGATACTCAGACATCTCTCCATCAGGAAACGCAGCAGATCATTGCTGGTTTCGACGAGCAGGTCCGCTTGCTGCTGAATGCATTGAATGAACAGCAGGGGGCGACGGAAAGCACGCTGCGCAGACTGGCAGAGCAGACTTCCGCCCATTTACAGGATATGCACACCGGTGCTGACAAAATGCGCCTGGCTGCCGAGCGTTTTGAAACGGCAGGAGACAAAGTTAAAGAAGCAAATCTTCTTACCGCTGATGCACTTACTAAAGCGCAAGGTGCAGGCAATACGTTAAGCCAGGCCAGCCAGGCGCTGAGTTCCGTGGTGGCGGATTATCGTAATAACCGCGAAGCGGTGGCGAAATCTATTACGCTACTGGAAGGTGTCATTGCCAATGCGCAATCTGAGCTGGAAGCGCGTAGCCAATTCCTCAAAGAGCTGAAACAGCACAATGAAGGATTGCATGACTATAATCGCGAAGCAAAAGAGTTCCTCGAAAACGCAGGACAAGTGCTGGCTAATGGGTTCAACCAATTCTCAGACAGCATGAAAACAAGCCTCGACGCCACGTTAGGGGCGCTGGACGCGAATTTAGACAGCGCGGTTAAACGTCTGGGAAGCGGTATTGACGAGCTTAGTGAAAGTATTGAAAACCTTGAAGAAGTGCTTTCTAAAGTGCCGGCGTAAAGGGGGCTGAATCATGTTCGGTCAAACATTTCGTATTAAGCCCCGGCGTTCGGATGAGGCAGAGAAACCCTTCTGGATTTCCTATGCGGACCTGATGACGGCCATGATGGTGCTGTTTCTGGTCGTTATGGTGGCTTCATTAAGCTCAGTAACACAACGGATCCAGCGGGTAGAACAAGGTGAGAAACTGCGTGGACAAGATATTACCCGTCTGTGTGAGCGTTTAGAGCTGCACGCCCGCAATCTCAATAAAACCATTGTCGTTGATTGCCGTGATAACCGCATCAGTTTTGGAGAAGCGGGCCGCTTCGACCACAATCGCTTTTTCCTGAATGCTGACGGACAGAAAGCGCTACAGGATGTTGTGCCGCTGGTGCTGGAAGCGGCAAACAGCGAGGAAGGGCAAAAATGGTTTAAACAGATTGTCATTGAAGGTTTTACTGATACCGACGGTTCCTATCTGTATAACCTGCATCTTTCGTTGCAGCGCTCAGAATGGGTAATGTGTAGCCTGCTCGACAGCCGTAGCCGCCTGCAACAGCAGATAACGCCCTTGCAGCAGGAGCAGATCCGTAAGCTCTTCCTTGCGGGCGGTGTTTCGTTTAACAACGCTAAAGAGAGTAAAGAGGCCAGCCGTCGCGTTGAATTGCGCATGCAGTTCTTTGGTCTGAAAGATGAACATGATAAGGCGGCAGTTGATGTGGGTAGCGTTACCGTACCTACAACCGAAAAATGTCAGTTGGAGATGCCGTTATGATCTCCGCGTTATCTCGCTTATCGTCAGATATTGCTGCCACCGTTAAACGGCATATTGACACGGAAGCGGCTGCTTTTGGCGATTTCCCTAAGCTCAGGGCTGCAGAGCAATATCTGTCCGTCAAAATGGAGAAAAGCGAGCGCACGACAGTCCCTCCGCTGACAAAACGACTTAAAGCGATCACTGCGCTTCGCCAGTTGAAAGTGCTAACGAGGTACGACTGGCAACTGATATTTGCGGGCCTGGCTGATAGCGATCCCGATGCGGCATTTCCGGTTCTGCTGGAGGATGATTCGCTTTATAACCGGGTTGAACAAGAGATTCAGCAGCGTATTGATAGCAAAAAACTCAAACGGCGCGAATGGAAGTTTTTATGTAGCAGTTATTTTGGCTATCACGCGAAAAAGCCCGACGAGAATAACAATTGGTGTTCGTTACGCGATCAACTTCGTATTGGTTATGGCGTGATTAAGGGTCAGGTGCGTCGAGAAAAACGCTGGATGGCGGTAATAGATGAATATCAGGATCTGTTCACGCCAGATGCCGGGAACTTATTGGCAAATAAAATGAGTGCTGGCGAGCTGGTCGATTTTTCAGCGCTGGAGACCGTGGCTCAGGTTCCCGATAATAGCTGGCTTTGGTACCGGGCCTTTGTTGTTCTGCTGGCAAAGATCTTAGAGCTGGATGATGACGCATTTAAAGAACATCTGCCCAACCTGCTGGAACTCGCTCGCCAGCGCGAAAGGTATAAAAATCTCATCTTACGTGCGTGTTTAATGCAGTATTACCGCTCTTCTTTCAGAAATACTCCGCATCCACAGCTTAAGCAAATGGCACTGGAAAACTGGGGAAGCCCGCAATTACACAGTAAACAAAACCTCTGGCTTACTCATTTGAAAGATCCTGATACCAGCGAGAAAATTTGCGGCATGGTACGCAGCTGGCTGGCGAAAGAGGATTTAACGCATTTCTTCCAGTTGCTGAAGGGGAAAGATGATGTGGATCAGGCCCGTTTGTTCTATTGGTTACGGTTTACCAATCAGATGGGATTCACACGGATAGTAATAGGGCAGGATGCCCGTCAGAATATGCATTCCGATTTTGTTGCATTCAGGCAAAAAAATAAGGGACGGTTAAGCACTCTGTCTGGAGGAAATAGTGCAGATAATGCCGTAATTATGCAGATCGGTAATTATCTTTTTGTTGAGTTTTCTCGTACAGGCAATGCGTTATATGTTTATGAGTTGTCTTCTGCACCGTTTAACCCGGAAAAAAGCGACCTGCATTTAAATTATGAATTAAAAGCGGGAGCGATAAAGCATCGTCATGCACCAACAGCTTATGGCTATAGCGATAATCATCTCACCGGATGGATGGTTAACTATGAGGATGAGCTTCGCCGATTAGGTATCCGATACCAGCCTTCGGATATAGTTGTATCGCCATCGCCATCGCCATCGCCATCGCCATCGCCATCGCCAATATCGACAAACATGGTAAATCCGCCGCCCGCTGATGCAATGCAAGGCTCCCGTGAGCAAGCGATTCGCAGCTTGCTTAAACAGCTCGATGCCACTGTGAGTGACAAACGTAATATTGGCGGTGCCCTGCATGTTCGGCTTTCCTCACGTAATGCAGAAGTCGTTGAAAAGCTTGTCCGCTTAGGTTTTAAACAAAAAAATGGCGATCCACTGACCTTCTGGAGTAAATAATGCTCAACCGTCTGCTCAGCAAATTCAAAGGTAACAATATATCTTCAGAAAAACGGGTAAGTCATCGTTATCAGGTTGAAGAGTCAGGGCTATCGTTTTTGTTTAAGCTTGCTGATGAAGATGCATTGTGGCCTTTGGTCGCCTATATGGAGCAGCTTGCAGAAGAAGAATATGTTGTTGAGTTATCCGATCGCTGGTTGCTCACCTGGGATGAACTGTATCGTCTGGCAACAGATGAGGATCATCAAACCAGCCTGTCATTACTGGGGATCCCTGAGATTAAGCCGCTGAAGGTTTGTCTCGCAGGCAGCGGAAGCCTGAGCGATGCTGATTTTAACATTTATATCCGTGACTGGAAGGAAAGCGCGACTGGCCGATCTGTTCAGATCGAAAGAACAGGAGCGATATTTCGCAACTCTGAGGGGCAATTTTTACAGACCCACGAGAACTGGCTGCTCCTCTCTGCTTTGCAGCAATTTCGTGATGAGCAGCAGCACAGAGCGGGAGAAAATACCAATCAGCTTGGCTGGGCGAAAATACGGCGCTTAACAAAAAAGGCGCAGGCAGAATTAGATAACTATCTGGCGAAGACGATTGTGGTTAAGCCCGAATCGTTAAGACTCAAGCTACGCAAAGCAACCATTCACAACACACCGGTCATCGAAATTGAACCTTCTTTCGATGATCAACCAACGCAATGGCTCAATAGTTTCGATAACAGTAAGTTAGTTCAGGATCAATACCGTGTTCTGGGTGATGATGGATCCCTCAGCCATGTGATCATTTCCCCGGAAGTGAAAGAAGTCCTCTCTTCTGTGCATTCAATTACTGGCAGGCGTATAGCGGGTGATGATGCCGTCTCTTTTATTCGCAATCCCTACACCTTCATTGGTGAGGATGCAGCCAGTGTTATCCCGCCTGAACAACATGAAGAAGCGTTGCAGGATGCGCATATTTTTTTCCACCGTTTCTCTGTTACACCTGTGCTTGATGATGAAGCAAAAAGAATCTCATCCGTATCTCTTGTCTTAGAACCTATTGCCGCCAGGCCGCAACCCGCTATCACTTTTTCTCTGACCAAACCCTATGAGTTTGAAGAGTTTATTCAGGAACTGGCAGTTAAACTGGCGTCGGGCCTACCTGCGGGAATATGGCAAGGTTATGAATTAGAGTTGAGCCAATTAACGTTAGAACAACTTGAACACTACCAATCACTCCTGCTTCGTTGGCAGCAAGAGATTGCCGGTATCGAATTTGATGAAGTTTTAGATCTGAATAAATATGGCGATCGTGTCATTGGCATTGGTGAGTTTGAAAAGATTTCCTCTCCCTTTTTAATAAAGGGTGAAAGTGAAGACTGGTTGCCAGAGACGTTAGGTGAAGCATTACTGGCGAGTGATTTTTTTGAGGGCTGGGAGCCGCAGAGCCAGGAACAATTATCGGACCTTGAAGAACGCATTGAATCAGCGGCGTCTTTACAAGAAACAACCGTCTCCATGCCGTGGAATGAGCAATCATTGCCGATTGACGATGCTAAATCATTATTGAAAAACTGGCAGAAGAAAATTGAGACTCTGGAGAGCGACACAGATAAAGACATCGCCGAGCCAGAAAAAAGAGCTGTTCTGCAGATAGAGCAAAACATTGAACATGCAGCGTATATAAAACAGCGACGTGAGGCATTGTTGAGCGCGAAAGATGCAGAACCTGCATTACCTGTTTTGCTTAAAGAACATATTCATCTTCGTGAACATCAACGACAGGGCTTAGCGTGGTTGCAGCAGTTGTTTCTTAAGTCGCCGGAAGAAATCTCAGGTTGTTTATTGGCTGATGATATGGGGTTAGGTAAGACGCTGCAAATACTGGCCTTTATTGTATGGTATATCGAAAAAAATCCTGATGGTTTACCAACAATGATCGTTGCACCCGTATCGTTATTAGATAATTGGGAGCGCGAACTGGATAATTTCTTTCATACCGCAAACCTTGAGGTGCTTAAACTTTATGGTAATGCCGTAAAAGCGGTGAAGTTCCATAAGGATGAAATCCCAGTAGAACTGAGAGCGCAGGGCATT
This sequence comes from Kosakonia sp. MH5, assembly GCF_009935945.1. Classification (NCBI taxonomy): domain Bacteria; kingdom Pseudomonadati; phylum Pseudomonadota; class Gammaproteobacteria; order Enterobacterales; family Enterobacteriaceae; genus Kosakonia; species Kosakonia sp. MH5. The sequence goes on from NZ_QODH01000006.1 coordinate 59,397, forward strand.
AAAAACCTGCTGCGTCCGGGCTGGGTTGGTGGTGCAAAAATCGTGTTAACCACTTACGAAACCTTGCGCGATCAAGAGTTTTCTCTCGCACGCCAAAAATGGTCGATTATGGTTTGCGATGAAGCTCAAAAAATAAAGAATCCAGCGGCATTAATTACCCATGCGGCGAATGCTATCCAGGCGCAATTTAAAGTGGCCTGCACCGGAACACCTGTTGAAAATACGCTGGTGGATCTATGGAGTTTGTTTGATTTTGCCCAGCCAGGTTTGCTTGGCGCGCTCAACGACTTCGGTAAGCAGTATTTGCGGCCAATTGAAGGTGCGACGGAAAGGAATAATCTCGTACTTGAGTCACTACGACGTATTATCGAATTGCAGACGCTGCGGCGCACCAAAGAGGAAGTCGCGAAAGATTTGCCATCAAAAATTGAGGACATCTCCTGCAAACAGCTGACAATGGCTCCTTTACAGCGCGATTTGTATGTTTCGTCGATTGCCTCCTATCAGAATCGACAAAAAATGCAGGATGAACTGGAGCAACCTGGGGCGGGAATGCTTGGTTTATTGCACCGTCTGAAGCTCATTTGCGCACATCCCTACAGCGTAAAACCGGATAACCGCTTAAGGAATCACTCACCCAAACTGGAGTGGATGATGCGTAAACTCGAAGACATTTCGAAAAAGGGTGATGATAAAGTTATTATATTTACCGAGCTGAGAGATATTCAGCGCGAATTGCAGTATGCCATTCATCAGCGATTTGGTTTCAAACCTTATGTAATCAATGGTGATACCAGCACCCGAAGTGAGAGCGCGAACAGCCGTCAAAAACTTATCGATATTTTTCAGGAGCAGCCCGGATTTGGAATTATTATTCTTTCAACCGTGGCAGTCGGGTTTGGTGTAAATGTACAAAAAGCCAATCATGTTATTCATTTCACCCGTTGCTGGAACCCAGCAAAAGAGGATCAGGCCACAGATCGCGCTTACCGCATTGGGCAAACAAAAGATGTGTATGTTTATTATCCAACGATAACGGATGAGAGCATACCCACTTTTGAAGAAACACTGGATGCTCTGCTACAAAAACGGCGGGCTCTTGCGCGAGATATGCTCTGTACGAAAGGCGATTTAGTCTCTGAAGACTTTAATCAGCTTCTTCGTTCCTGACTAATTATCAATAAGTACTGCAACGATGGCAGGGTGATAAACGCAGAACGATTTGAACAGGTAGAAGAGTGAGTCGCTGTCCCGATAAATATGATGCTGTTATCGGGAACCTCGCTTATCATTTTTTCGGTTCTTTTTTCCTGGAAACTCTTAATGCATTTTCACGATGCCATTTTAGATAAGGACGAGATTCTGCGGGGAATGCTTTAATTTGCATTGGTAATTGTAATTGTTCTATCACTTCAGCATTTAGTTCATCACTGACTAAGAGTCGCCCATTATCTTCAAACGACATCCAACCTTGATCGAAAAGTACATCAATATGCGCTGCCAGCATTATTCCGTTAAAGTGATCGAGACGTTCTGTTCCTGTGTTACATGCTGACCAGGGTTTTATGTGGCTGGCCCTTAACACCGGTTGAAAGGAGATTCCAGTAATGGGGCAGGCAGGGTAATGGGCTAAACAGCCCTTTCTGAAGTCTCCCTGACCCAGCCGAGCGGCAACCAATCTCTCTCCTGTCGTTTCGTCGAGACCTTTATCTTTACGGATAAGTTGCACATCTTGTTGTGTTTGTTCAAAGGAGTCTGCCATTATCCATGACAAAACACGTTGTTCCGCCATAGGTTCTGCAAGCGCATTCATTCTTTCCATAACACGTTGAGAAGCGACGGGCAGTTCCCTCGGAGTGCCATCAGGGTTACGCCAGCCTCTGCGGGGGTTTGTCATCCATGAGTCAAATCGATCACGACAGTTTTTAAGACTATTGTAAAATTCCTCTGATGATTTGCCCGCACCAAATCTCGGATAGAAGAGGGCGTAGGCTTCATTCCATTGCCCGACACCAAATATCGTCGGCGGATCTTCCAACCCATATTTCGACATATACCAGGCAACTTCCAGGAGCCCTTCTTCTGGCGTGCTCATGTTGTTCCTCACAATTCGGTGTCATCATGCAGTATCGTGGCATGAAAACATTTGCTGCGGGAATAACTTAAGTGTAAATGTCATTATAATTGATGTGACGACAATGTTTTCAGAAGGCTTACTCTATCAGCTCAGAGCCTGCCGGATAGCGGCAAGCTCTGTAACCATCGCTATTGATACGGTCTGACACCTTCATTACTCTGGAGCGGGAGATTACGTACGCCGGTTTTAGATACTTCAATCGCGGCTACGACACTTCTCACAGGCATATTCTCCTGACCGGATTTCAGGACGTAGCGGATAACAAATTGGCCCTGCTCAGGAAAAGTATACAGCGCAGGGGGAATACACAATTGGCCATCCTCTACTTTCAAATCGGGATTACCGCTACGCCACATTTTTTCTGCTGGTTTATTGCGTTGACCAATTGTCAGTATGGTTGGCTGATATTCACCCGCGTCAGGCACCAGAAAACAGAGATTATTTCCTGATTTTTGTACTGTGGTTATTTCATCGGCTTGTAATCTGTCGCCCTGACCTGGGCATCCTGTCAATGTAAATAAACATGGAAGTAAGAATAAAAACAAGATTATGTTTTTCATTATCAGCACCATGGAAAATTTTGCAGTGTTTTTTGGTATTGGGCTCTTATGACACTTTCAGTAGTATCACCATCCAGGGTGATATCTCCTCGTTCTCTGAGTGTGCACCATGCTATATAACCGTAAGTATTTAGAATGTACCAATCGGTAATAATCTGTGCCTGCTGCTCCATTGGATATCGTCTTAAAGGACGACCATTAAGCGCATAGCGATAGCTAACCAGGCTGCTTATCAGCCCATTCAGACGTACGTTCATTCCTCTGCCTCGCTGCCAGACATGGCACATCTCATGAATAAATATATGACGATGAGGGAGGTCTGACTGCGAAAAATCATGGGTATACCATGCCCGGAAATAGAGTTCTCCATTTGGAGCCATGCCCGCATTATCTGGCTGAAGTCCGAATGGAAAGTAACTGTCGTGGTGGACCCAAACTTTGTGATATTCAATTGCGTCGCCGAATACGGCTCGGGCCATTCGCACTTCGCCTGGTGTGAGTAAGCGTAGCGTCCCTTCCTTTTCCATGAAAAAAATGCTCCATTTTCTAAAAGACGAGCTATTAAAATAGAACGGCTTATCTTTAATTTCCATCTGTTTTGAATTTGGGGTGAATACTGTAACGAAAAATCAAATTTCATCGATGCTAAGCTGGATGTGTAATGCATATTCACGAAGAGGGAATGAGATTTTTCCGGAAGGTGTCGAGAGATTTGTCGCTCTGAAGTCCGAAATAAAAAGCCGGGTTTCCCCGGCCTTGATATACAAAATTAATTAAAACGGCTCGCTACATCGGCCACGCGCTGGCCGAATTTCACTGCGGTATCGAGGTCGCCGGAGGCGATTTTATCGGCGCCTGCATCAGATGGCGATTGCACCAGCAGGCCGACAGAACCGCCGAGGTTGTTGATGTCTTCGCGGGTTGCAGCAAGCGTGTTCGCCGGCAGCAGGCCCAGGCTCACCCAAATGCCGCCATGCTGTGATGCCAGCGTTTGCAGGTATTGCAGCGAAACCTGTTTGTCACCGTTCAGGCTGGCGCTGTTGCTGAAACCGGCAAATATTTTGTCCTGCCAGGCGCGGGTAAACCAGGCTTTAGAGCTGGCATCAGCGAATTTCTTAAACTGCCATGGCACGCCGCCCATATACGTTGGGGCACCAAAAATAATGGCTTTGGCGTCGTTCAGTAATTGCCAGTCGCTTTCCTGAATATCACCGTTATTATCCACAGCGATCAGCGTTGCATTTGCCCCTTCGGCGACTTTCTCGGCAACCGCTTTAGTGTGCCCGTAACCAGAATAATAGATCACAACAATAGACATATTTTTCCCCTATCTAAGAGAGATAACGTACAAATGAGTTTGCACGACCGTCATTATTTTTCTTTTCCGGCAAACAGGGTGTATTTCCCTGCACCCAGAAACATAATGCTTAATCCGCCGAGGAAATAGAGGGCTTCACTTTCCAGACCCCATGCGCCGACGTTGGTCAGGGTAAAGAATTTCCCCATGCCGACCAGTAAGGTGGCAACCAGAATATTAAATGCGTAAATAAATGCCGCCTGGCGCGTGAACAGGCCAATAATAATCAGTACCGGCGTAATAATTTCGCCAACAAATACACCGTAAGCGATAAAGCCCGGTAAACCCTGCGCGACCAGCATGTCGGAAATCCAGCCTACACCATGCTGCACTTTGGCTACGCCGTGAAACAGCATCAGCACGCCAAATGTCAGGCGCAGCAATAGCTTGCCAAACTCCGGGTGCGTGGTAAGACTGAGAAATGCGTTGTTCAGCCGACTAATCATCCTTTATTCCTTTCTATTCCGCAGGAGAACTTTTGCCATTTCTGGCACCTTAGTATCAAATAGAAACTTAGGCTTTGAGTTATACACATCCCGCTTCGGTTGCGGAAGAAGGCACCCAAAGGGCACTACGTTTCCTCAAGGAAACCTACTACGAGAATTTGTCGTTATGATTAAGCCGTCCATTCCTTACGATATTTATGATAACCGCTGCCCGACGCGCGATATGCTGGCAAGGCTGGCGGACAAATGGGCCTTGCTGGTGCTGGCGCGTCTGGAAAATGGGCCCATGCGTTTTAATGGCCTGAAACGGGATATCCGCCTGATCACGCAAAAGGTCTTAACCCAGACGCTGCGCAAGCTGGAGCGCGATGGCATCATCGCCCGTGAAGTGTTTTATACCGTGCCGGTGGCGGTGGAGTACAGCCTGACGCCGCTGGGGCGTACGCTGACGGAAACCGTCTCGGTGCTGGCGCACTGGGTGGAAAACAATATGGATGCAGTGCTTGCGGCGCAGGCTGCGTATGACGAGGCGAATTTGCTCAAAATGAAAGAACCCACCGCATAGGGTGGGTTCCGGGAAGTGCTTATTTCAGGTGGACACGCAGTTCATTGGCAGCCTGGGAAAGCGCGGTGCGAACGGTTGGCTCTTCGCTCAGGGCATTCAGCAGACCGTAGTCGTGGATCATGCCGTTATAGCGGGTAACGGTAACCGGCACGCCTGCGGCATCCAGTTTGCGGCCAAAGGCTTCACCTTCATCACGCAGCACGTCCAGCTCGGCGGTCTGGATAAGCGTAGGCGGTAAGCCTTTCAGTTGCTCGCTGCTTGCTTCCAGCGGTGAAGCCAGAATGTTGCGGCGATCGCTCTCTTTGGTGGTGTAGTTATCCCAGAACCATTTCATCATGTTTTTGCTCAGGAAATAACCATTCGAGAACTGGTTATAGGAACCGGTATCAAAGCGCGCATCGGTGACCGGCCAGAACATCACCTGGTAGCGAATCGCCGGTGCATGGTGCTCTTTGGCCTGAAGTGCCACAGCAGCCACCATATTACCGCCGACGCTGTTACCCGCCAGCGCCAGACGAGAACCATCCACGCCAATTTCTTTGCCATGTTCGGCGACCCAACGCGTGGCTTCATACGCCTGATTAATGGCGACCGGGAAGTGCGCTTCCGGTGACGGCGTGTAATTCACGAACACGGCGGCAGCGCCGGATTCGTTCACCAGATCGCGGACAAAACGTTCATGGGTTGGATAATCGCCCAGCACCCAACCGCCGCCGTGGAAGAACATAAACACCGGCAGCGTCCCGGTTGCGCCCTGCGGTTTGACGATGGTCAGCGTCAACGGTTTACCGTTTACGGTGATGGTTTTTTCTGTCACATCCGCTGCGGGCAGTTTGGCGCCTTTCTGCGCGCCGATCAGCACCTGGCGAGCATCCGGTACAGAGAGTTGTTCGATAGGTTTGCCGCCGCTGCTGTTCAGTACAGAAAGGAATTTCGCTACACCGGCAGTCGGCGCGGGCGCATCGGCGGCCCAGGCAGTAGATACGCTGGCGGCGGTTAAACTCATGGCAATCAGTAATGAACGGGACATCTTTATCTCCTTTGCGATTGTATCGCGTGCTATTTAAATGGTTGTGAAAGTGGGTTGTGCTTGTGTCTGGAGAGGAATTTAAATAGCGCGCGATTTAATTGCAAGTTAATTTTTCGCGATAAAAATATATCATCTCCTTACTCATTGAATTTTAATGTGTTTTATTTTTACTTTTTTATGGTTGCTGGCGAAAGTAAAACGATCGGTTTACTTTTTAAGAATGAAAAAACGACAAGACATCATTCAGGCCGCCGAGCGGTTGTTTTATAACAATGGTTTTCACGCCACCAGCACCGATCGTATTTGCGAGGAAGCCGGTGTTTCAACGCGCACGCTGTATCGCCATTTCCCTTCGCGAGAGCGATTAACCGCAGCGGTCATGGAAGCTCGCCAGCAGCGTTTTTTCGCCGATCTCTACGCGCCCGAACACCCACAGGCGGTGGAAAAACTTTTTGCCGTGCTCGGGGAATGGATGACGGGTTACGGCGCGGGCGGATGCTTTTTCCTGAAAGCCTGGGGCGAGTATGCGCAGGAAAACATACAGCTCTGCGCGCTGGCGCTGGATTTTCGCTATGCGCTACGGGATTACATCGCCACGAGCATGAAACATAGCGCGCTGGCTGATGCCGTCTGGATGCTGTTTGAAGGGGCGATTACCGCAGCGTTAATTCGCGGACCGCAGGCGGCTTATGATGCCGGAAAAGCGGCGGCGATCCTGATGGCTGGCGAGGAGGCGAAACAATGAAGCTCGGCATGACCGGTTTCGCGCTGATCGCCGTTTCTTATGGCCTCGCCCGTTTCTCATGGGGGCTGATGATGCCTGCCGTGGCGCAGGATATCCCTTTCAGCCCGCGCCTTGCAGGCATCCTTTCGGCCTGTATTTTCGCGGCTTATTGTCTGTCGATAAGCGCAGCCGCCACCTTGAATAAGCGCTATGGACCACGATTTCCCTCGGCGGTTTCTGCGCTGAGTGCCGCGTTTGGCTTGTTGCTGCTCGCCGCAGCCGCTTCTCCCGTGATGCTGGGCGTCGGATTATTTATTGCCGGGATCAGCGCCGGGTTTTCGTCGCCTTCGCTGGCGGCTGCGGTCAGTCGTTGCGTGAGCGCATCACGGCAAACGCAGGTGAATACCCTGATTAACGCCGGAACCGGGGCAGGGATCATCCTTTCTGTGCCGCTCCTGTCGTTTCTGCCGTGGCGAACCGCGTGTCTCGTGTTCGCGGTGATTGCACTGCTGTGCCTGTGGCCGGTGCTGCGCTATTTACCGCGTGGCGCACAACTGCAGGCGGAGGCGCGCAAGGGAACGCTTTTCTCGCGCGGTGTTGTCCGTCTTGCGCTGATAGCGTTGCTGAGCGGGATGATGAGCGCCGCGTGGTGGAGTTTTGGCCCGCAAGTGTTGCGCCAGCAGATGGCGGTGGCGGATTCGCTCATCAGTATTCTGTGGTGTGTTTGCGGCGCGGCGGGCATTTTGGGGGCCTTCACCGGCCCGATTGCGCGTTATATCGGTATGCGCCAGGTCTACCGGCTGGCACTGTTGTTTATGACCGCACCGTTATTGTTGATGGCCTTCAGCCACGCATTTTCCTGGTGGTTAATCCCGGCGGTGGCGCTCTGTGGGGCTGGTTATATCACGCTTTCCGGCGTGCTGCTGGTGAGGGGCGCAGAAGCCACGCCCGCGACCCCGGCTTTCGGGGTCGGCATAGCGTTTTTTATGCTGGCCGCAGGCCAGGTGGCTGGCGCGGTGATATTGGGTTTGATCTACGCACAGGCTGGGGTTGCACTGGCATTTGGCCTGTTTGCGCTGCTGGGGTTGCTACTGCTGTTTTTTACCCCGGATTGAAGCCGCCAGGTTAATAGCTTCAGGCTCTGTCTGCCCACGCAGGCATTGATGTCAGATAGCGGATGGCACGTTTACGCGCTTCTTCGTTGCCCACTTTCTGCCATGAATCAAGGTATTGCGCGAGGCCGGAAACGGCATCATCCCAGGATTTTAGATTGCCTTCGCTGTCGGTGCAGTACACGCAATATTTATCGCTGGCACCACGGGCATCTGGCGCGGAGAGCGGCATTCCGCAGGAGTGGCAGTGCTGTTCGGTGTAAGACATGGTGTGCTCCTTGTCAGTTGGGTGAGTGAAAAATATACAGTCCCGGCAAGCAAGGAAATGTCTGGCTGATCAATAAACCCCGTATTCATAGTGGTTATTTTTGAGGTGACACCGTATTCGTTGTTAAGTTAGTAAGCGCTTACGGCTGGGTGAGGGGACATCTCCCCGCATCCCTGCGGGGAACAACATCTTATTTCACCGCTTGCAGCGCGGTTTTTTCCACATAGGGTTTCATCAGCGTATCCGCTTCTTTCTGCGCCGCTTCTGCGGCCGCTTCCGGGGTGACTTTCTCATCGTTCACCACGGCCGCCAGCTGGTTTTCCATCGCTTTACGCACGGCAACCGTTTCGTAAGTGGAATACCACGGATGTGCGTACTGCAACTGTTCCAGCGCGATGGCGGCGCGCGGATCCTGCTTCAGATACTCTTTCATTTCCGCTGTATCATAGGCCGCTTTGCGCGGTGAGAAGTAACCGGTGAAGCGGCTCCATGCGCCATTCACTTCCGGGCTGACGAGATACGTCAGGAACTGATACGCCGCTTTTTTCTGCGCATCGTTAATGCCTTTAAAACTTACCAGGCTGGCGCCGCCAATTGGCACGGCACGTTGTTCCTGAGCAGGCATCATTGCCACGCCCAGCTCGAAATCTTTCGTGTTTTCACGCATAAAGCCCAACGCGCCGGTACTCAGCATCGCCATTCCCAGTTTGCCGGAAAAGAACGCAGCGCTGATCTGCTTCGAGTTCAGCACGCCGGACGGCATCACTTTGTCTTTGTAGATCATATCCTGCCAGAAACGCAGTGCGCCGATGGTAGTGGGCGCGTTGTAATAGACTTCGCCAGGATAGTTTTCGTTGAAGTAGTTACCGCCGTTGGCGCGTACCAGCGAGGAGAAGATCCAGCCGCCGTAATCGTCGTTGGTGGAAGGCAGCATAATGCCCCACTGGCCTTTGCTCTGGTCGGTCAGCTTTTTCGCATCCTCCAGTAACTCTTTCCAGTTCTGCGGCGGCTGTTTAATGCCCGCTTGCTCGAACATCGTTTTGTTGTAATAGAGGATTGGCGTTGAGTTATGGAACGGAATGGCGTAGGTCACGCCCATCACCTGCGCGTTTTTACGCATCGCAGGCCAGAACTCGTTTTGCAGGAAATCGCCTGCTTTTTTGTCGCCGTACTGGAACAGTTCGTCCATCGGCAGAATTTCATCTTTCAGCGCCAGATCGGTAGTGAAGTTGGCGGACATGATCACCAGTGCAGGCGGCTGGCCTGCTTTCTGCGCCGATTCAGCTTTCATTTTCGTGGTGTCGTAGTTGCCGGTAAAAATCCCGCGCACTTCTACCTCTTTTTGCGAATCGTTAAAAGCTTTGATGACGCGCGTCATTTCCATGGTCAGTTTGCCGTCCACCGGGGCCGGAAACATGAAATCAATCTTCTCCTGCGCCAGTGCGGTGCCACTCATTGCGAGGGTTATACTGTAAGTAAGCGCTCGCAATGTTTTTGGCAGAGGCTTATGCATGGTCGTTCTCCTGGTGTAAGTTAAGCAAGGTTTGCGCATCAAAAAGATGACAATCAAGGGGTGAAAAACCGACGCTGAGTGTGTCCCCTTTGTTGGGCACATCACCCCGGTGTCGGCGGATGTAACGCAGGTTGCCGATGGGCGTGCTGACGTGAAGCTGATAATCCGCGCCCATCAGTTCCCGCTGCATGACGGTGGCCGGCAGCACCAACTGGCCCGCTTCCGGCGTGTCGGTCATGTGCTCCGGGCGAATGCCCAGCCACACTTGCGACGCGCTGCTAGCGTGCTCAGGCAGCGGCAGGCGTTGCTCACCCAATTGCACCTCGCCATTGGCGCAGGAGAGCGACAGCAGATTCATGGCCGGAGAGCCGATAAACCCGGCAACAAACAGATTTGCCGGATGCGCGTACAAATGTTCCGGGCGGCCAACTTGCTGCACGTGGCCGCCATTCATCACCACAATGCGGTCGGCCATCGACATCGCTTCGGTCTGGTCGTGCGTCACATAAATGGTGCTGGTCTTCAGTTGCTGGTGCATCTCCATAATGCTGTCGCGCACTTCAGTACGCAGGCGCGCATCAAGGTTAGAGAGCGGTTCATCCATTAAGAACAGTTTCGGGTTACGCACGATGGCGCGCGCCATCGCCACGCGCTGGCGCTGGCCGCCGGAGAGTTTGGCGGGCTTTCGCTCCAGTAATGCATCAAGCTGCAACATCTGCGCCACGCGATCGAGGCGCGGTTGCCAGCTGGCTTTCTCTTCGTTACGCACTTTCATGCCGAAGGTGATGTTGTCGCGCACGGACAGGTGCGGAAACAGCGCATAGTTCTGGAAGATCATCGCGAAGTTGCGCTCGCGCGGCGAGCGGGCGGTGATGTCATCATTATCGAGCCAGATGGCGCCATCGCTGACATTCTCCAGCCCGGCAATCAGCCGCAACAGTGTACTTTTGCCGCAGCCGGACGGGCCAACCAGCACCACAAATTCGCCATCGTGAATATCCAGCGACAGCGCGCTGAGCGCCGCTTTGCCATCAAACTGCTTGCTTACATTGTTCAGTCTTAACATGGGATTAGCGCTCGTCCACCGGGCAACTGATGTTTTCGTCATACAGCCACGGGCCCGCGTAATGCGACAGCGAGTGCAGGTAGCTCACCCACTGATCGCCAATCTGGCGGTGCATCAGGCACGACGGCGGAGACATGTCGTAGTACGGGCGGGTATCTTCGTGGCAATACGGTACCTGGTGCACGGTGGCCGGAATGGTGGCAATCGTTGCCTGGCGATATTGCGTCATGGTCAGGCTGTGGTTATGGCCGCAGAAAATGCGCGTCAGCGACGGGAAGCGCTCAACCAGTTTCAGCAGCAGGTGACCGTTTTCACAGGCGATGCGATCCATCTGCGCGTTGCCCAGCGGCAGCGGCGGATGATGCATAAATACCGCGGTCGGTTTGTCTTTGCTGGCGCTCAGTTGCGCTTCCAGCCATTGCAGGGTTTCATTCGTCAGCCAGCCTTTTGATTCCCCGGCAAGACTGGAATCGATAAACAGTAGACGCGTCGCGAAATCATCAATCGCATAACGAATGTTCTGCGGATCGCTGCCAAGATGCGGGCACAGCGGGTGCAGATATTCCAGAAAGTGCGCTTTATCGTCGTGGTTGCCCGGAATGACAAACAGCGGGTAATCCAGCCCGCCGAGGATCTGGCGCGCCACGCGGTACTCTTCCGGGCGGCCGCAGTTGACGATATCCCCGCTCACTACCACCGCATCCGGGCGTTCGCGCAGGGCGTTAAGCTGACACACGACGTCGGCATTCCCGGCGTTGATATCAATAAAACCGTACAGCTTCTCGTTCTGGCTGCGGAAATGGGTGTCGGAAATTTGCGCTAAAAACATAACTACACTCCTTATTTAATACCGGAGAAGCCAAAGCTCCGGAGAAACTGTTTCTGGAAAGCAATAAACGCGACCATCAGCGGCAGGCAAACCATCAGCGTCCCGGCGCTGATCATTCCCCACTGGCCGCCGGATTCTGCGCCCATGGCGAAGGAGACCAGGCCGACTGTCAGCACCTGTTTGTCCGGATCGTTGAGCATCATCAGCGGCCATAAATACTCGTTCCAGTGATAGGTAATGCTGACGGTGGCGAACGCCAGCACCGACGGCCACGACATCGGCAACATCACGCGGAACAGCACCTGCCACCAGCGACAGCCCTCCATCAGCGCCGCCTCTTCAATCTCTTTTGGGATGGCGAGAAACGCCTGGCGCATCAGAAAGACGCCAAACGCAGAAGTGAAGTAGGGCATCATCACGCCGGTCAGCGTGTTGAGCAGGCCGAAGGTTTTCAGCGTCAGCATGTTGGGGATCATCATCACCACCGGCATGATCATCAGTTGTACCAGGAACAGGATGAACAGCGTTTTCTTGCCGCGGAATTCGTGGCAGGCGAAGACGTAACCGGCAGTGGTAATGGTGAACAACTGCACAAAGAACGTGCCGAAGGCGAAGATCAGCGTGTTGGCGTACAGGCTGAGCCAGTTGGCGCTGTCCCACGCATCGCGAAAGTTATCCAGCGTCAGCGGGAAGCGCGGCAGAATTGATGCCATATCTTCGCCAAAGGTGGTGGCGCTAAACGCGGATGAAAGCATCCAGATAAACGGGCTTACCCACAGCAGCGCCAGGCAAACCATCAGCAGCGTAAGCGTGATCGGGCGCGAATGACGCAGACGCAGCCACAACGGGCGCGGCACGACAGCAGCCCGGTTGATAACAGGAGTAACCTCAACGCTCATAATGCGCTCCTCTCTCAAGCAGTTTCAGGTTGACCAGCGAGAAGACAAACAGCCCGACCAGCGTTAAAAACGTGGCGGCAGAGGCTTTACCGAGATCGTGAGTGTCCCAGGCGAGATTCTGGATGTAATAGAGCAGTACGGTAGTGGCATTGTCCGGGCCGCCGCGCGTCATCACGGCGACGTGGTCGATCTGGGTAATCGAGTAAATCAACGCGGTAGTGACCACAAAGCTGATGGTCGGGCGCAGTAACGGCAGGGTGACTTTAAAGAAAACCTGCGTGGAGGTTGCGCCTTCCATTACCGCCGCTTCACGTGTGGAGGCGGGAATGCCCTGCAAACCGGCAAGGAAGAACAGCATGTAATACCCGGCAAACTTCCACACGCCAATCAACGCCAGCGCCAACAACGCGCTATTGCTGCGCCCCAGCCAGTTGTTGTTCATCGGCCCGAAAAGCTGCGCGAGGTAGTGATCGAGCATCCCGAGGCCAGGCATAAAAATAAACAGCCACAGCGCGGCGGCGCTGACCATCGGGATAATCATCGGAAAGAAAAACGCCGTACGTAACCAGCGGTTGATGCGATGGTTTTCCCACAGCGCCACCGCCAGCAGTAGCGCCAGCGTTACCCCCGGAATGACAGTGAGCAGGATGTAGATAAGGTTATTGAACAGAGACTGCCAGAACACCGAATCATCCAGCAGGCGGACGAAATTTCCCAGCCCAACGAACGGCGCATCATTGCTGACGATGCGGGTATCGAACAGGCTGTCATACACCGAGCGCAACAGCGGAAAGTAAGTGAACAGCGCCAGGAACAGCAGAGACGGTGACAGGATCAGCCACGGAAGCCAGTATTTTCTCATAAGCCTTGAACCGCGAATTTACGGGTTTCGAAAGCCAGAGAGTCTGTGAAAAAAATGCTGCAAAAGGATTGCGTAAAGGTGACCGTTTAATGAACGAGTGTTCATTGGGGGCGTTTCATGGTGAAACCGGGATGTTACCAGCAGGATGGCGGCAAAATAGCATGTCAGAAAAAAGCCCCGCGTCGTGCGGGGCAACTTTCTCACTGCGTTACGTTGGGGACTCAGAACTCCATTTTGACGGTGAACTGCACTTCGCGCGGATCGCCAATCTGGTTGCCGAGGTTATTGGTGGTGATCGACGAGGTGTAATACGTCTTGTCGAAGATATTTTTCAGGTTTACCTGTAGCGTTACCGGGTATTGCAGCTTCATTTTGTAGGCGGCAAAGGCATCGGCAACAAAATAGCCGGGCAGGTAGTAATCCGCGCCGTTGGTGGCTGAACGGCGGCTCACGCCGTGACCGCCGCCGCCAAGGGTCAGCGTGTTACCGGCAAACACGTTATTGATGTCGTAAGTCAGGAACACGGAGCCGGTATGACGCGGCACGTTCGGCAACGGTTTACCGGCGTAATCCGGATCCTCCAGCACTTTCGCAGCGGTGTAGCTGTAGCTGGCGATGACATTCATGTTTGGCGTCAGTGAACCGGCAAGATCCATCTCTACACCCTGCGAACGGACACGCCCGGCGGTTTTGGCAACCGTTTCATCACCCACGATTTCGCTGTACAGCACGTTGCGTTTATGGATATCAAACATGGTGATATTCGCAGTAACACCGTCGAACAGGTCAAACTTGGCGCCCACTTCGTAAGATGTCGAGGTTTCCGGCGGCAGATCGCCAATATAGCTGGCGATGGAGGACTGCGGCATAAACGCTTTCGCCACGTTACCGAACAACGACACTGAAGGCGTCAGCTTATAGACCAGGCCGAATTTCGGCGTCCATTTCTCATCGCTGCTGTCGGTGTTGACGTTGAACGGACGGCCTTTACCGGCGTACTGGGTGTAGTACTGATAACGCATCCCGGCAACGGCGATCCATTTGTCGGTCAGATATAACGCGTCCTGAGCGTAAGCCGAGTAGCTCTCCTGCTTAATGGTCTGATCGCTGTCCGATGCGGAGACGGTCGTACATTTGCTGGCGCTGCCATAGCTTGGGTTGTAGATATTGAAGTCTTTCACGTTCTTACAGCGGATCATGTCGGTACGCAGCAGATCGTAATATTCGTACGAAATACCGGTGAGGATCTCGTTGTAGAAGCCGCCGATATCGACATTCCCCTGCAAATCGGCACGCGTCGTGTGCATCCGCTGAGTGGATCCCTGCGTGGCGTCCACGCGGCGCGTGAGATTACCGGTAGCGGCATCGTAGGCCATTACGCGTGACTGGTTATCGCTGTACTTGTCCTGGCTGTAGCCGTATTCCAGCTTGCCGGTCCAGGCGCTGTTAAAACGATATTCTGCATTCAACTGCGCAATATCGGATTCGCCATCGGTAATGTTAAACGGCTCATCGAAGCGGGTTTTACGATCGACATTCACCGCCTGTTTGGTGGTGAGATCGAAGATCGTGCCGCGGTCGAATGGCGTCTGATAATCACGATGTGAATAGAGCACGTTGACGGTGGCGTTATCACCGAACCATGTTAACGACGGAGCAATATAGGTGCTCTTATTTTTGCCAAAGTTGCGCCAGTAATCTTCGTTCTGGTATTCGCCGATCAGACGATACGCCAGCCGCGTGCCTTCGATCGGGCCAGTGACATCAAACTGACCGGTGCCGCCGCCAAAGCTGGAAGAGGTGGCGGAAATGGAGCCGCCGAATTGGGTCTGTGGACGTTTAGTAACAACATTGATAAGCCCGCCAGGATCGAGAATGCCATACAGCGTTGAGGCCGGGCCTTTCAGCACTTCCACGCGCGAGGCGTCGGCATTAAAGCTGCGCGGCACCACGGTGCGCAGGCCGTTGGTCATGATCGAACCGTCGCGGTTGGTACCAAAACCACGACGCACAAACGAATCCTGCGTACCGCCTAGCGTGTTGGTTTGCACCACGTTACTGACGTTATACAGCGCTTCATCAAGGCTGGTAGCGTGCTGATCTTCCAACACTTTATCGCTAACGGTATTCACCACTTGCGGAATATCCAGCAGCGGCATTGAGGTCAGCGTTGCCGTAGATGAGCTGATGGGTTGATAGCCGGACGTGGCGGGTTGATCGGCCGATGATGCATCCGCGTTGACGGTGATGGTGTCGTTATTGGTTTTATTTGTTGTTTCCGCCGCGTGCGTAACCGGCGTGAAGCATGATCCCAGAAAGAGCGCAGAGAACAAGGCGCGCCCTTTCAGCCCATAGATACCGTGAGTGAACTGAACCATTTAATCTGTTTTCCCAAAAAACTGTGCATAACACAGACGTGGACGTTTCTAATGTATTGCCCGATTGCGCAAAATCTATCCGTTAAGTCGCCGAATCTGGCGTCGGATATGTAATTGAGAATCATTCAAACACGAGCATTTGTAGTAGTAAATGCAAAATGAAAGAATTTTGCTACAACGGGAAAGAGTGAGGAAAACGCAGCGGGATTACGCAGGTTGATCTTTTTAACCAAGTGAAATAAATAAGATTAATTATTTTCACGATCGATGTAGTCGCCTGTAGTAACACTTGTTTTGTGGCTGCTGGATTGTGTCATCATGCTGCTTGACTACTACAGTGCCAGACGGCAAAATCGAAAAGAGAATGAGAGTTATTTTTATTTGAAAGATTAGCGCGCACGGGTTTTCCACGCGGTTGCGGCGCAGGAGTTAACATGCCACAGCGAGTGGAACAGCAAGCTCAGCAGGGGATTGTGCTCGACGGCCTGTCGGCGGGCTATCAAAAGCAGGTCATCGTTGATGACATCACACTCACTATCCCGCATGGAAAGATGACCGTGCTGGTCGGGGCCAACGGCTCCGGCAAATCTACCTTGCTCGGCACTATTGCCCGCATGCTCAAACCGCTTGGCGGCAGCGTGTTGCTTGATGGCAAAGCCATTCATCAACAGCCAACCAAAGCCATCTCCCGCCAGTTAGGTATCCTTCCACAGTCGCCGCTGGTGCCGGAAGGCCTGACCGTTTTTGAACTGGTATCGCGCGGGCGTTTTCCGTGGCAAAGCTTTATGCGCCAGTGGTCGGAAGAGGACGAACTGGCGGTACTGGAAGCGTTGCATCTGACCGGCACGGCGGAATTTGCCCACCAAACGGTTGATAGCCTCTCCGGCGGACAGCGCCAGCGCTGCTGGATCGCGATGGCTCTGGCACAACAAACGCCGGTGATCTTGCTGGATGAACCGACTACTTTTCTCGATCTACGCTATCAGGTCGAGATCCTCGAACTCTTGCAGACCTTAACCCGCGATCATGGCCGCACGGTGGTGGTGGTGTTGCACGACCTCAATTTCGCCGTGAATTATGGCGACACGCTGGTGTTCCTCAAGCAGGGCCGTTTGCAGGGCGTGATCCACGAAGGCGACAGTTGCACGCCTGCGCTGATCAAAAATGTGTTCGATGTAGATGTGCAAATGTCGGTTAACCCGTTGACCGGAAAGCCCTTCTTTATGCCTTTTCGTAAACCGGCAGGTTCCGGCGTATGAGTTCGCTTGCGCTTTCAACCCGACGCAGCGGGCGCATCAGCGCGACGGCCTTTGGCTTGCTGCTGCTGTTACTGGCAGCGGCTGTGGCGCATCTCGGCCTTGGCGCGCGCTACATCGCGCCGCTCACGGTGTTACAGGCGCTGGTGGATTTTGATCCCAACAATTTCGATCATCGCGTCATTATCAGCCTGCGCTTACTGCGGCTGGTGGCTGCGCTATTTACCGGCGCGGCGTTAGGGGTTGCCGGATCGTTGTTGCAGTCGGTGATCCGCAATCCGCTCGGCGAGCCGCATATTCTCGGGCTGAACTCGGGGGGGGCGCTGGCGGTGGTTGCCACAACGGCGCTGGGGGTAAGCGTTGGCGATGCCAGCTTCAGCCGCGCCTTTATCGCCGCAGGCGGCGCTACGCTGCTTTTTTCACTGGTGATGGCGCTCTCTGCTGCCGGGCGCTCCGGCTTTACGCCATTAAAAGTAACGCTGTGCGGCGTGGCGATTTCCACTTTTGCTTCCTCCATCACCGCCGCCATCCTGATCCTTGATGAACAGACGCTGCTGAGCATCCGTAGCTGGCTGGCGGGCGATCTCGCCGGGCTGAGCTGGCCGGTGTTGCGGGCGGCATCACTGGTTGCTGGTGGTGGATTTGCCCTGGCGCTGTGGCTCGCGCCAGCGCTGAATATGCTGGCGCTTGGCGACAATATGGCGCGCGGCCTGGGCGTTTCTCTGCTGCGCACTCGCGTGTTGTCGTTGGCCGCTATTGCCTTGTTGTGCGGTGCGGCCGTTTCGGTCGCCGGGCCGATAGGGTTTATTGGCCTCGTCGTTCCGCATATGGTGCGACGCCTTGCCGGGGATGATTTGCGCGCGGTCGTCCCGCTGTCAGCGCTCGGTGGCGCATTATTGCTGCTGCTGGCGGATATCGCCGCCCGTACGTTGCTGTCGCCACAGGAACTCGCTACCGGCGTGATGACTGCGCTGGTGGGCGCGCCGCTCTTTATTCTGCTGGCGGCGAGGTTTTTCAAATGAGCCACCTGCCTGAACACGCCGGGCTGCGCGGCTTGCGGCTTGGCGGCTTCTCGCGCTTGCTGCGCCCGCACGCGCTGTGGTGGCTGGCTGGCCTGAGTTTTTTGTCGTTAATACTGCTGCTTTCCGGTGTGACGCAAGGTTCGTTACCGGTTCCCGCTTCTGCCATTGGCCGGGCGCTGTTGCTGCCTGATGCGCTGAGCGCTGAACAGCACTACGTAGTGTGGGATATTCGCCTGCCCCGGGTGCTGATGGCGCTGTTGTGCGGCGCGATGTTGGGTATGGCGGGCGCAGCGATGCAGTCCATCACCCGCAACGGGCTGGCGGATCCGGGGCTGATTGGCGTGAAAGAGGGTGCCTGCGTGGTGGTGCTGACGCTGGTGCTCTGCTTCCCGGCTGTCGGGCTGGTCTGGCGTCCGCTGGCAGGCATGGCGGGCGGTTTACTGGCCGCCGGGCTGGTGATGGGGCTGGCGCGTGATGTTTCTCGTCCGCGCTTTGTGCTGCTTGGCATTGGCGTCTCCTGGACCTTCGCCGCCGGTATCGGCGTATTTATGACCACGGCTGATGTGCGTGATGTGCAGACGGCAATGATGTGGCTGGCAGGTAGCCTGCACGCCGCCACCTGGCCACTGCTGATCGTTGCGCTGTGCTGGGCACTGCCCGCGACGTTGATTTTGTTGTTAACAGCGCGCGCCGCCGATGTGGCACTACTGGGCAATCAGGCGGCAACCGGGCTCGGCGTTCGCCTGTCGCACCTTGCATGGCTGCGGGTGATCGCGCCGGTATTGCTGACGGCCGCCAGCGTTTCCTGCGTCGGCAGTATCGGTTTTGTCGGGCTTATCGCTCCGCATATGGCGCGTTTTCTGCTGCGCGGCGGCCAGCGGGCGCTGCTGTGGGGCAGTGCGCTGCTCGGCGGCCTGCTGGTGCTGGTGGCGGATTCGACAGGCCGTCTGGCGTTTGCGCCGCTGCAAATTCCCGCCGGGATCGTCATCTCACTGATTGGCGGGCCGTTTTTTCTGCTGCTGCTGTGGCGGCGACGCGATCGTTTATAAGCTTAAGGAGCCGTATGCGCCTGATTTTTTTACTGTTATTGCTGGTTGGTCTGAGCGCTGGCGCTGCGGAGCCGACACAAACCTTCACCGATGATTTGGGCCGCGTGGTCACGGTACCGCTGCATCCAAAGCGCATCGTGTCGCTGCACGATCTGGATATCACCATTCCTCTGATTGAGTTAGGTGTGCCACCGGTCGCCAGCCACGGGCGTACCCGCGCCGACGGCAGCCATACGCTGCGCTCCAGCGGCATGCTGACCGGCGTCGATTTTGATAACTCGGACATTGCGTTTATTGGTACGGCGGATATCGATATTGAAGCGATCGCCGCTGCGAAACCGGATCTGATCATCACCGAGCCGAGCCGCAACACGCCGGTAGAGCAGTTAGAGAAGATCGCGCCAACGGTAAGTATCGATCACTTACAAGGCGGTGCGCCGGAGATCTACCGCAAGCTGGCACAACTTACCGGTACGCAGGCGCGTTTGCAGATCCTTGAGCGACGTTACCGCGAGCAGATTGCGGCGCTAAAAAGTACGATCGACACCAGCAAAATCACCGTGTCGGTGATCCAGGCGAACAACGGCAAAATCAATGCATTACACAGCTATCATTCGCTGGGGCGCGTGCTGCGCGATGCCGGCTTTCGTTTTCCGAAACTGATCGACAGCATTCCTGAAGGTGGGCGCATCGATGTCAGTGCCGAACGTTTGCCGGAGCTGGACGCTGATTTTGTCTTTGCCACCTGGCGCGGCGATACCGGCGGTAAACCGCAGGATGAGATAGCGGCGATGGATGCGGTGATGCCTGGCTGGTGCGATTTTCTCAATGCCTGCCGTACCGGGCATTACGTGCTGATCTCCCGTGAGGAAGCGATCTCCAACTCCTTTGCTTCCCTGAGCCTGATGGTGGCGCAGGTGCAATCACAAATCGCCGGGCGGCCGCTACCTGCCGCGAAGTAAGGAGCCGCAACGATGCTGAACACAAAAAAAGTGAAAAATCGCGTGGATGTGTACGGTGAACGCTTTCGCGCGCGGGCGCACACGTTGTCGCCGCGTTTGCAGGCCGTTGCCCGCTATATCAATGAAAATCGCGATGTGGTGCTGGAGCATACCGCGATTGAGATTGCGGCAGCGACGCAGACTTCAGATGCCACGGTGGTGCGCGCCATTCAGGCGCTGGGCTTTGCCGGTCTGCGGGATCTAAAACAGACGCTGGAGCACTGGTTTGGCCCGGCCATTTCATCGGCAGAGAAGATGAGCACCACGGTAAATGCGCTCGCCTGCGATGTGAATTCCGGGATCGATTTTGTGCTCGAAGGGCATCAGCACACCTGTGAAGTACTTTCCGCGCCGGACAACCGCTATGCGATTGCGCAGGCGGTGGCCCTGCTGGTGGGGGCACGGCAGGTGGCGATTTTCGGCATCGGGGCGTCGGGAATCCTGGCGGAGTATACCGCGCGGTTGTTCAGCCGCATTGGCCTGCCTGCGACACCGCTCAATCGCACCGGTATTGCCCTCTCCGAGCAACTGATCAATTTGCAGCGTGGCGATGTGCTGATCATGATGGCGCAAAAATCAGCGCACCGCGAAGGGCTGACCACGCTGAAAGAGGCGCGGCGCCTGGGGATCCCGGTGATCCTGCTGACCAATGCGACGGACTCGCGTTTTAGCCAGCAAGCGGATGTGATAATCCAGGTACCGCGCGGCGGCGAGAAGGGTAAGATCCCGCTGCACGGCACGGTACTGCTGTGTCTGGAGATGATTGTTTTGTCGGTCGCGTCCGCCACTTCGCAGCAGGCTATTAAAACGGTGAAACGCATTAATGAGTTTCACCGTGGGTTAAAGCCGGGCGGGAAGAAGGGTTAAGCTCTGTGCTGCGGCGTAATGGTCAGATCAATCTGTCGATTTAACTGATGTAGCGCCAGTTCAACCGTTTCCACCTTCGATGAGTGCTCCACATCGAGCAAGCGGTCAATTTGCGGCCCTTTCTGTCCTAGCTTTCTTGCCAGCTCAGCTTTTCGCGTCCCGGTTTCGATCATGGCGTTATGCAGTGCGGCTTTCATGGCTACGAGTACGGGCAGCGATACGATGTATTCGCCTTTTAGCGGCGCGCTTGCCGCCGGGATTGGACGCCGCTCGTCAATTTCGATAGCAATCGCAACAACAATCCCATCAATCGACTGCAGTAAAGCCTCATCAAGCGTATCGCCAACGGAGTTCATGAGCGGTAGATCGCGGCATGAGACCACGAACTGACCTGTAGCATCGTCTCGTTCAATGTGGACGGGATAATTAAACATTTAACACCTCTTTATCGCTAAGTTCTTACAGGCCTAAGTCCTTCATAATCTTTTTCCTCAACGGCTCAGGAATCTCTTTCGAACCATGAAAAGGGAGAACCGATGCCCTACCATTAAGCCTGACTTTAAAATGGCTTCCTCCACCTGGAGCTTTGGTTAGCTCCGCTCCCTGAGATAACAACCACTTTCTGAACTCGCTGTATTTCATTCGGCATCCTGCCTTATATTTTCCTTTTCAGAGTGCGAAAACTATAACTTAATTGTTTATTAATGCAACTTTAGTGTTGTGTTTTTATGCGCCCGCAAACATGAATCACCAGCGCGGCGCTATAAGCCAGCACAATGGCGAAACTCATCTTCCACATCGCTTCGCCGCCGATACCGGACAACGGCGTGGCGATGCCGCCAAAGACGAACATCAGCATTCCCAGTAACGCCGACGCGGTGCCGGAATGGCGGGCTTCGACGCTGTTCATCGCGGCTGAACCGGCAATGGTTGAAACCCCGCTGTTCAGCGCCACGGTGAAGAACAACCCCACCAGCGCCAGCTCGGGCATGCCGAATCCGGCAAACAGCGCAGTCAGTACGGCGCTGCAAACGGCCAGGAACAGACCGCGCGTTAATAGCTTTTGCCCATCGATAAACCGCGCCAGCCGGGCAAAGATCAGTGCCGAAATAATCAGCCCGCCGCCATTCACCGCGAACAGCAGGCTGAACTGCATCGCCGTCAGGCCATATTCGCTTTGCAGAACGAATGACGATGACCCTATATAGGAAAATAACCCGGCCAGCATAAAGGCCTGAATAAAGCAGAAGGTAGAAAACTGCTTATTTTTAAGCACGATAAGCGAGGTTTTGAGCAGCCCGCCGCCGCTGCTTTTCTCCGACAATGTCTCTTTCAGTACCACCATGCTGGAGAGCAGTAATACCACGCCAACCGCCGCCATCGTCCAGAACAGCGCGCGCCAGTGCAGCGTAGAGGCGATATAGCCGCCGAGTACCGGCGAGACGATTGGCGCAATGCCGTTTACCGTCATCAGCAGAGCAAAAAATTGTGTCAGCAGCGTGCCGTGATACTTATCACGAGCAATCGCGCGGGAGAGCACTGAACCGCCTGCGCCCGCCAGACCCTGGATAAAACGCCAGAAGATCAGCCAGTGAATATCCTGCGTGGTCGCGCACAATACGGAAGAGAGGATAAACAGCAGCAGGGAAAGCGTCAGCGGGCGTTTACGTCCCAGCCGATCGCTCAACGGGCCGAAAAAAAGCTGCCCCAGTCCCAACCCCAGCAGCGAGGCGGTCAGCGAGAGCTGCGTCAGCGTGGTAGTAGCGCTGAGTTGTCGGGTGATATCCGGCAGTGCGGGAAGATAAAGATCGGTGCAAATCGGCCCAATGGCCGTCAGCATGCCCAGCACGATTGCCCAGGCAAGAGAGATTCGTGGCATAACAACTCCGGTGAAAATACGGCGTCGGCTCCGGTGAAATCACATCAGAACCGAATATCCGGGGATTTAATTTTTAAACAGCATGGTGGTGATTTCCTGATACAGCCCCTGCATTTGCGCCGGGTCGCTTTTTTGCGGTGTCAGGCGACGGAAAGTGGTGCCTTCCATCAGCGTTGCCAGTAGCTCCACGCTACAGCGAATGCGTTCATCGCTTAATTGCGGATAGCGGCTCTGCATATGTGCACAGGCGTTTTCAAACATCCTGGCGTCGGCCTCGACCAGCATCTCCTGTACACGCGGATTGCGCGTTGCTTCGGCCGCCATTTCCAGCATCAGCGCATCATCGTCAGGGCTGAGTGTGTGCCGCCAGGCCAGTATTTCCGGCAGGTGTTCGGTTTCGGTCTTATCCTGCATTTCGGCGATGCGGTAGTCGATAATCCGGCGGATCATCTCTTCGATAATGGCGTCTTTATTGACGAAATAACGGTAAATCTGCCCAACGCTGAGCTGAGCTTCGAGGGCGATCTGCGACATGCTGGCCGCGTGGAATCCGCTAATGCGGAAGCGTCGGCGCGCGGCGGCAATAATCTCGTCCTGGCGTTGCTGGTGGCGCTGCTCCTGCGATAGTTTCGTCGGCATCTCTGTCCCTCGTGTCGTTTTGGTGAGAGTGATCGTTCTCATGAGTGATTAAAATAAACGAATCCGCGCGTTCGGGGTAACGTTTTTCCCCGGAACTTATAGAAAGTTACAAAAAAACAGATTGTGAAGAGAGGATGAGGAAAAGGTGAGATAACAATAACCGGCACGCATGACACGCACCGGTGAGCAGGTTATGGTTTACGTTGTTGATGGATCGACAGCCCGCTTTCGCCGGGGGCAATGTCCGGGTGCAGCGTCAGTTGTGGAATCAGGTAATCGCCGCCGTTTTGCCGACGAAAGGCCAGCGGTTCTGCTGACCAGAGCGTATCCAGCCGCTGTGCCAGCGCCGTACAACATTCGGTAAAACGCGTTTCGTCCATGCGATTGCTGCGATAAAACACCAGCGGCGGCAGTACTTCGAAGCCAGGATAAAACAGGATCCCATGCTGGATCGGAAACAGCAGATCGTTGATCGGGCCGTTAATACCGCGCGGAGCGTAATGCGATTCCCAGCCGCCGGTGGTCACCAGCAGCATCGCCCGTTTCCCCGCCAGGCTCCCTTCACCGTAACGATCGCCCCAGTGCGTATCGCTGTGTTCGCCCACGCCGTAAGCAAACCCGCAGGCATAAACGCGATCGACCCAGCCTTTCATGATCGCCGGCATGGAGAACCACCACAGCGGAAACTGGAAAATCACCGCATCGGCGCGTTGCAGTTTGGCCTGTTCCCGGGCGATGTCGTCCGCCTGTGTTCCCAGCTCAAATGCCTGTTTTGAATCAGACGAAGGATGATAAAAATCACCCACCGGCGGCGAGCTGCTGTCATCGGCATCAAGCTGCGATTTCCACTGCATGGCATAGAGATCGGAAACCTCGACCTGATGACCGGCATTTTCCAGATGCTGCACGGCAAAATCCTTTAGCGCGCCATTGAGCGAATGGGGCTGCGGGTGGGCATAAACAATCAGTACGTTCATAACAACTCCTGGCAACAAATTGAATATGCAGGGTAGGAGAGTGGCGGATATAGTAGAAATTAATTGCTTATATCACAGGTATAGTCATGGTTAATCTGCACCGGCTGGATCTCAATCTGCTGCGTACTTTGGATGTGCTGTTGAGCGAACACAATGTGACGCGTACGGCGCAGCGGCTGAATCTTTCTCAGCCTTCCGTCAGCGTGCAGTTGGCGCGGTTGCGGGATATTTTTGCCGATCCGTTACTCCTGCCGGGGCCGCGCGGTATGCAGCCGACCGCCAGGGCCGACGAACTGCGCGAACCGCTGCGCCAGGCGCTGGAAGCGCTGGAACGTGCGGTGGTGCCAGCCAGCGCTTTCGATCCAGCCCGTGCCGCCGTCACCTGGCGCGTGGCGGCCACCGACTATACGGAATCGGCGATACTGCTCCCTTTACTGAGCCGTTTGCGCGTCGCCGCGCCGGGCAGCCGTCTGGCGATATTTGAACTCAGCCCGTTGCAGATCCAGCGCCAGGCCGGGCAGGGCGATATTGATCTCTTTTTCCATCTGCGCGAAGGCGCGCCGCCTGCTCTGCACCAGCGGTTATTGTTCACCGAACGCTATGTGCTGGCCGGGCGTTTGCACCATCCGGCGTTAACAAACGGCCGCCCGACGCTTGCGCAGTTTTGCCAACTGGAACATGTGGTTGTCTCGCCAGAAGGCGGTGGTTTTTATGCGGCAACGGATATCGCGCTGGCGGAGCGCGGTTTGCAGCGCAACGTGGTGCTCTCCGTCCCCCATTTCCTGTTTATGCTTGAGGCGCTGGCCCGTACCGATTTGGTGGCGGTACTGCCGGAAC
The DNA here is from genome assembly GCF_009935945.1 of Kosakonia sp. MH5. Taxonomy (NCBI): domain Bacteria; kingdom Pseudomonadati; phylum Pseudomonadota; class Gammaproteobacteria; order Enterobacterales; family Enterobacteriaceae; genus Kosakonia; species Kosakonia sp. MH5. The sequence goes on from NZ_QODH01000006.1 coordinate 84,670, forward strand.
GGCTGGTCGCGAACAACCACACTCTGCAGGTGGTCGAGCCGCCGCTGGAACTTCCGGGCTTCGACATGCTGATGCTCTGGCATGAACGGTTACACCGCGATCCCGGTCATCAATGGCTGCGCCAGCAGATTATTGCCTCGTTGGGGACGCGCTAAAACGGGTAATATCTTGTCACACTTATGTGAGAATAATTCTCAATATTATTGAAGCACACCAGGTCGGATGATAAGGTGTAAGCCGTTTCGCCCGGCGTCGGGCACGGGTTCGCGGCGGCTGTTGGCTATGCAAAAAAGAGACTTTTCGATTGACGACTTTATCGGTTTTGGCGAGCGCTACGGGATTGATTACCGTTTCCCGGCGCTGGCGTCCGGCCGATCGTTTCACAAAGAGAAGCGCATGGTGATTCAGGGGGAAGTCGAAGAGATGACGCTCTCCTCCGGCCTGAATCTTACCCGCTCGGATGTTCGCGTACTTCAGCCCTATGAAACCACATCGCTGCACAGCTGCCCGCTCTATATGCTGGTGGTGCTGGAAGGTTGCGTGCAGCTGCGCCTGAACGGCAAAGCGTTTATCGTGCGCGCGGGCATGGCATTTACCTCGCGCCTGAGCGAACAACAGGTGATGAACGCCAGCCATCAGGCGGATAACCACTTGCGTACGCTGTCGATGGGCGTTGATCCGCTGCGCTGCCGGCAATCGCCGCTGCTGATGGCGCTCCTGCAGCAGTGGGAAGCGCACGGCGCGCCGACCTTTTTATGGTCCGTTCCGGCATTTTTGCTTTCCGGGCTGCAACACACGCAGCAGAACCAGCAACCGGGTTTATCGCGCCAGTTGATCCTTGAAGGCGTGATGTTGCAACTGCTCGGGCATGCGCTGTCGCAACCCTTGCCTGGCAGCGAAAAACGCAGTTCCGCGCCTGGCGGCGAGCAGCACCGGCTGGAAACCGTGCGCCGTTTGCTGGAACAGCAGCCGGAAAAAGAGTACACCCTCACCGCATTAGCCCAACTGGCGGCAATGAGTTCCAGCAGTTTGCGGGTGAAGTTCCGCCAGGCTTATGGCCTTTCCGTGTTTGATTACCTGCGCGATTGCCGCCTTGAACTGGCGCGGCGCTATCTGGCGCAGGGGTATAGCGTACAGCAGGCGGCCTGGATGTCGGGCTACCAGCATGCCACGAATTTCTCTACCGCATTTCGTCGCCGCTACGGCGTGGCGCCGAGCGAAATGCGTCTCGCCTGATTTCCTGCCATAGATCATGGCGACTTTTTTGCGTGCGTTTTGTCACTGCGCATAGGTGAATCGTCATTGCGCATAGCTATCGCGGAAGCCAAAAGGGTAATAATTCTTATTTACAATAATAACGGCTTCTGGAGATTTTCATGTTCGCAAAAACGCGACTGGCGCTAATGATTGGTATTACCGGCGGGATGAACGTATCGGTTCTGGCACAGGAAACCTCAACCACCCACGATACTGTGGTGGTCACCTCACAAATGCAAAGCGGCGCCACCAAGCTGGAGACGCCGGATATCGAAACGCCGCAGGCAGTATCGATTGTCACGCGCCAGCAGTATGAAGAGCAGGGCGCAACCAGCGTACGCCAGGCGGTGAGTTACACGCCGGGCGTGTACAGCAACCAGATCGGCGCATCGAACCGTTTTGATTACATCGTGCTGCGCGGTTTCTCCGACGGCAGCCTGGATAACGTCTACCTCGATGGCCTGAAACTGATGGGCGACACCAACTCGCACAGCTCGCTGGTTATCGATCCCTGGTTCCTCGACAGCGTGGAAGTGGTGCGCGGCCCGGCTTCGGTACTGTATGGCCGCTCCTCGCCGGGCGGGATTGTCGCGCTGAACTCGCGCAAACCGTCGTTTGATCCTGGCGGCGAAGTGAAACTGTTCGCGGGTAATAACAACCAGCGCGGCGCGGCATTTGATGTTACGGGGCCGGTAGACGATAACGACCGCGTAGCGGTACGTTTAACCGGCATGACCCGCTATGCGGATTCGCAATTCGACCATTTAAAAGAGCAGCGTTATGCCATTGCACCGAGCCTGACGTGGCGTATCACCGATCAAACCCGCCTTGAACTGATGGCCTATCTGCATCGCGATCCTGAAGGCGGTAGTCACTCCGGTTTGCCGTATGAAGGCACGGTAACCCCGCATGCAGGCAGAAAAATCTCCAATACCTTCTTTGAAGGGGAAGATGATTACGATAAGTATGACCGCCGGGAAAATATGGTCGGTTATAACATCGAGCACGCTTTTGACAGCGGCTGGTCGGTCCGCCAGAAGCTGCGCTACCTGCACACCAAAGTGAATCTCAACCAGGTGTATGCCGCAGGCTGGCTGAATGATACGGAACTGAACCGCGGCTATTCCGGTTCCGACGAATCGCTGTCGGCGATCACGCTGGATAACCAGATTGATGGCAGCGTTGATACCGGCATTATTAACCACCGTCTGCTGTTCGGCGTCGATTATCAGCGTCGCAGCAATAATGTCACCGCTTCGTATGGCAGCTTCCCGGCGATTGATGCATTTAACCCGGTTTACGGCGCCGATCCGCTGTCAATTTCGGTCTACAGCCGGGAAAAACACAAACTGGAGCAGACCGGGATCTACTTGCAGGATCAGATGTCGTTCGATCGCTGGCGGCTGACGCTCGGCGGCCGCCACGATCAGGTGAAGATCACCAACGTCAACAAGATTAACGATACCCGCGATACGCTGGATCAGGATCACTTCAGCAGCCGCGCGGCGCTGATGTACCTGTTCGACAACGGGTTTGCGCCGTACGTCAGCTACTCAACCGCCTTCACGCCGACCAGTTTTACCGATGAATACGGCAAAATTTTGCAGCCGATGAAAGGCAAGCAGTGGGAAGCGGGGCTGAAATTCCAGCCGGAAGGTTCACAGACGATGTACAGCGCCTCGGTCTATCGCATCAACCAGAAAAATATCGCCACCAAAGTGGAACCGACCGATCCGTACCGTTCAATTGGTGAAATCGAATCGGAAGGGGTGGAGCTGGAAGCGGTCGGTCAGTTGACGGACAACCTGCGTTTGCAGGCCGCCTACACCTACAACGATATTCGCTACAAGAAAAGCAGCGCGGAAGAGCAGGGAAAACGTGCGGTGTATGCGCCGCGCAATCAGGCCAGCGCCTGGCTCAGCTATGACGTGAAAACGGGGCTGTTCAACGGGCTGACGGTAGGTTCCGGCGTGCGTTATGTGAATGGCATTACCTCCGATCGCCAGAACACCCATACGCTGCCGTCCTATACGCTGGTGGATCTGGCCGTCGGCTACGATCTGGGAAATGTTGGCCTGAAGGGGATGAGCGCGCAGTTGAACGTCAATAACCTGACTGACAAACGCTACGTAGCCGCCTGTAACTCGCTCTCTTACTGCTATTTTGGTGCGGAGCGCAGCGTTGTAGGCAGCGTTTCCTGGGCATTCTGATGCAATACGCCACCCGGCAGTGCGCCGGGTGGTTGCAGGTGATTAGCTGAGATCCACGTTTTTATGACCAAAGAGCCAGGTGGCAATAAAACCGCACAGATAGGCGATGACGACGCCTGCCGCGTAAACCGCCATCCCGGCGTAAATGCCCTGGCCGGAGGTCATCAACGGGAGCGCCACCAGCCCGGAAGGACCAAACACCGTATTCAGGCCGACCGGCAAACCCAGCCACGCGACGGTGCCAATAAAAAATCCCCCGCACGCGCCGCCGATACAGGCGGTGACGAAAGGCTTCACGCGCGGTAAGGTCACCGCGTAAATCAGCGGCTCGCCAACGCCCAGCAGACCGGGAATGATCGCCCCGCGCACCTGGTTACGCAGCACCGAATGCGGCGCCGAGCGGAAATAGAGCGCCAGCGCCGCGCCCACCTGACCGCCGCCTGCCATCGCCAGAATGGGGAATAGCGAGTTGAAACCCTGCGCATCCATCAGTGCGAAGTAAACCGGAATAAACCCCTGATGAACGCCAAACACCACGGCGATAAGGAACAGGCCCGCCAGCACCGCGCAACCAAACGGGTTGCCGTTGAGGTGCAGGAACAGCCACGACATGCCTTTAAACAGCTCGCCGCCAATCGGCATAATCACCACAAACGCCAGTGCGCCGGTGATAAGCAGCGTCAGCAGCGAAGTGAGGATCATGTCGAGGTTATCCGGCACCACTTTGCGGATCTGGCGTTCGATCCACGCGCCAAGGATCGCGGCGAGCAGTACGCCGATAATGTTGCCGCGCGGATCAATTCCCATGCCGAAGAAGTTATCGATACCGGAGAAATAACCGACCGTGGCTTTCGGGTCATAACCCAGCACGAACAGCGCGGCGATAATGGCGCCGTTAACGCCGCTGCCGCCAAAGGCTTTTTGCGCGTTGTAGCCAATCAGAATCGGCAGGAAGGTGAACAGGCCTTTACCAAAAACCTTCATATAGCCGACGAGGTGCGCCACTGCTGTGTTCTTTTCTGCCGCGTTGAGCAGCAGGCTTTGCTCAATTAAGGTGGCAAAGCCCAGCAGCATCCCGGCGGCGATAAAACCGGGAATCAGCGGCGTAAAGATGGTGGCGAACTTCGCCAGAAACTGATGCACGCCGCTGGTCTGCTTCGCTTTCATTTGCTGTTTGGTGTCGCTGGCAATGCTCTTCAGCGACGCGGCTTCTACGGGCGCGGCGTGGCCGCCGATCATTGCATTCAGCATTTCCGCTGCGGTTTGCGCTTTGCCAGGGCCAATGATGATCTGCAACTGATCGTCGCTGTTCACCACGCCCAGTACGCCGGGCAGGGCTTTCAGGCTCTCCGTCTCCACCCGTGAATCGTCGCGGAGCGTCAGGCGCAGGCGCGTCATACAGTTGCCGCAGGTATTGATATTCTCCTTACCACCGACCTTTTCGATAATTGTCGCGATCAGATGTTCACTGATTTTGGCCATTACTTGATCCCCGCATCAACCAGCGCCTGGCGAATAAAGCCGCCGTTATCGGCTAACAAATGCGTGGCCTGTTCAGCGCTGAGCTGGCCCAGCACCATCACGATGGCGGTTTTGCAGCGCCCGCCGCAGGCCTGCAGCGCCTGTTCGGCGATGTCGCGGGTGCAGCCGGTGGCTTCCATCACAATGTTTATCTGACGCTGCACCAGCTTCAGGTTGGTGGCTTCCACATCCACCATCAAATTGCCATAGACTTTGCCGCTGCGGATCATTGCGCCGGTGGTCAGCATATTGAGCACCAGTTTTTGCGCGGTGCCCGCTTTCATGCGCGAGGAGCCGGTCACCACTTCCGGGCCAACCACCGGCACAATCGCAATATCGGCGATGCGCGCCATTTCGCTGTTTTCGTTACAGGTGAGCGCCACGGTCGTCGCTTTCAGGCTTTGTGCGTATTTCATAGCGGCAATCACATACGGTGTGCGCCCGCTGGCGGCGATGCCGACCAGCACATCGCGCGCGGTGAAATTGAGCGCTTTCAGGTCGTCAACGCCCAGCGTCAGGCTGTCTTCGGCGTTTTCCACTGCCTGCAAAATGGCGCGATGACCGCCAGCAATCAGGCCGACAACCTGCTCGCGCGGCGTTCCGTACGTCGGGGGACATTCGCTGGCATCGAGGATGCCAAGACGCCCGGAAGTGCCCGCGCCGCAATAGATTAAACGACCGCCCTGTTTAAACGCGGCGACAATCACATCCACCGCCTGCGCGATAGCCGGGATCACTTTTTCCACCGCCAGCGCCACTTTCTGGTCTTCGTTATTGATCACGCGCAGCATCGCTTCGGTATCGAGCATGTCGATGTTTTCACTGGCGGTATTGCGGCCTTCGGTGGTCAGTCTGGATAGATCAATGTTCATGTCTCGCTCCACGTTTACGGGAAGGGTTGGCCGTTACGCTGCGGTGACGGCGTACTGTAAGGAATAATATATTATTCCTTACAGTAAAAATAAGAATAATTTATTCTTGTGCCGGATGAGTGGCAAGAGTGTGACGCTGCTCATTTTGTGCAAGTCGCACTGCTTAGCGGTTGGTTGTTATTTTTCATTCATATTGATGTTGAACAATTGTTATTAATTAACGCAGATAATCAACGCCGGAATATATTGAGTATCTTTTACCATTCTGAAATATTCAAAATCAGAAATTGTCGTTTTTCGGGTAATTAAAAATAAAGATGCTGGTGTATTGTTTTAATTACCAGTTCAGCGGGTGTCATTATTAAGATGTATTTCATTACGTTGCTGGCATATGCAATTTATTCTTATTTCACCGTGTTTATTTTGCCATTTTATATTTTAGAAGACATGTTCAAATAAAACTTACATAACATTTTCTAGCATAAACAATGAGTTTGACAATTTCAGAAAACCTGACGCCGCGTGATGAAGCGCGCTATATCAGCACTTACTTGCCGCTGGTGAATAAAGTGGTCAAACAATTGGCCTGGCAGCGAAATAGCGTCATGGGCAAAGACGATATGCAGCAAGTTGCCCTGATGGGATTGCTTTCCTCTTTGCGACGTTATGGGCATCCGGATACGCACTTTTCAGGTTATGCTGCGCAGCGTATTCGTGGCGCCGTACTGGATGAATTACGTCAACAGGACTGGCGTCCTCGTCGTCTGCGGCAAAAGACGCACAAACTCAACGATGCTATTCGTGAAATGGAGCGCGAGCTGGGCCATACACCAGGGTTTGGCGAACTGAATGCGCGCTTTGCCTTAAGTGCAGAAGAGTATCAACAGTATCGTCTGCTCGACACGGCCAGCGAAGTGGAGAGCCTTGATGCACTGCCTGCCAGTGAAGCGACTCCGGCCGCGCTGGATAGCCGCCAGCTGGAAGATGAAGAGGTGCTCAGCCGGACATTACGCGGCGCGATAGCAAGCCTCGACGGGCGCGAGCAGAAGATTTTTGCGCTCTACTACCAGCATGAAATGAGCCAGAAAGAGATAGCCCAGCTCCTTGGCCTGACGGAAGCTCGGGTTTGCCAGCTTAACAAGGCGATAAGCCAGAAGATTCAGCGCTTTTTAGCGCAGTAACATATTACTTTTTATCATCCACCTTTACGCCCCGGTCGGAGCTCGCTCCGTACGTTTTGGGGCATTTTTTTTGCCAAAATTCCTCACTCCTCCAGCGCGGTGTGAATCGCTTCTCCTAACTGTTTGATCACTTCACGGTTTGCATCGGTGAGCGGCAAGGCGCAGTTCAGCCGCAGGCAGTTTCGGTACTTGCCGGAAGCGGAGAACAGCGAACCGGGCGCAATCTGGATTTTCAGACGGCAAAGCATGCGGGAAACGCAAACCATATCCACAGTTTCCGGCAGTTCGATCCACAGCAGATAGCCGCCCTGCGGGCGCGTCACGCAGATCCCGCAGGGAAAATACTGGCGCACCCAGCAGGTGTACGTTTCCAGATGCTGCTGGTAAATCTGACGCATGCGGCGCACATGGCGGTGATAGTGACCATCGCGGATAAACGCCGCCATCGCCAGTTGTGGGCCGGGCGTGTTGGTGCCGATAGCAGCATATTTTTTGTGCAATACCCGGTCGAGATAACGTCCTGGCGCAATCCAGCCCACCCGCAAACCCGGCGCTACGGTTTTGGTGAAGGAGCTGCACAGCAGCACGCGGCCATCGATATCCAGCGATTTGATGGTGCAAGGGCGCGGGTAAACTGCCGCCAGCTCGCCATAAATATCATCTTCAAAAATCACAATGTCGTGACGTTGCGCCAGCGCCAGTACCGCCTTTTTGCGCGCTTCCGGCATGATAAAACCGAGCGGGTTATTACAGTTCGGTACCAGAATCACGCCTTTAATCGGCCACTGTTCCAGCGCTAATTCCAGCGCTTCGATGCTGATGCCGGTTTCCGGATCGGTCGGAATTTCAATGGCTTTAATATCCAGCCCGCGCAGCAATTGCATGGTGCCGTAATAGGAAGGCGATTCAACAGCGATAATATCGCCCGGCTGGCAGACGGCCAGCAGCGCTAGCGACAGCGCGGGGTGGCAACCGCTGGCGATCACGATTTCATCAGCGGTGATGGCCGCACCACCATCCAGCATCAGGCGGGCGATCTGCTCGCGTAATTCGCGGCGGCCAGGCAACGTATCGTAACGCAGCACGTCCTGGATTTGATGTTGCACCACGCGCTGCATTTCCCGCCACAGCGGTTTAAGTGTCGGTTGGGTGATATCCGGCGCGCCGCCGCCGAAGGTGGCGAGTGTTTTGTCTTCGCGGCCTTCCAGCAGAGTCAGCACTTCGTCCCACTGCGTAACATCCACCGGGCGCTGAACCGGGCGCGACATCGCCGGGACGGGTGGCTTCGCTTTGCTTGGCGCGACAAAATAGCCGGAACGCGGCTGCGGGGTAATTAGCTGCAGATTTTCCAGCACCTGATAAGCCTGCTGTACGGTACTGATACTGACGCCATGCTCCTGGCTGAGGCTGCGCACCGAGGGCAACTTCTCGCCATGGCGATATAAACCTTGTTCAATACGCCCGGCCAGCAGGGTAGCCAGATGTTGGTAGCGGGTCATGCTGTATTCCTTTTCTTTGCCATACAGATTTAAAAACCAGTACAGATTCGCGGAAATAATGCCGTTCAGATGCTGTTTTAAGCGATCTGTATGTTAAAGAAAAGTATTTTCTGAATCTGTATTGCAAGGCGGGATTACGGAGAAAATGGGGCTCTGTTCAGGCGAGGAGAGCACCGATGGAATTTTTTGAAAATCGACACAAAGGCCCTTTTAGCGGGTTTATTTTTCTCTGGCGCAAGTTTCAGGCTCTGCGCTTACGCTGGCAAACGCGCAAGATTTTGCGCGCCTTAAGCGACGAGCAGCTTAAAGACCTCGGGTTGCGTCGTGAAGAGCTGGGTTAATGATAGAAAATGCGGAGATAACATCTTGTTATTTCCGCCTCTTCAGCGTTGGGCTATGCTTAGCTCATAACCTGAAGGGGAGAGAACAGATGCACTTTATTAACAGCAACGATGAAGACGATAAAAAAGAAGAGAAGGGCGGCAACGCTTCACAACTGATGCAGCAAAAGCTGCTGGATGCCCGCTCCATCATTATCTCTGGCGAGATCAACCAGGCGCTGACCGAGAAAGTGGTCACCCAGCTTCTGCTGTTGCAGGGCATCAGCGACGCGCCGATCAAGATCTATCTCAACAGCCAGGGCGGTCACGTCGAAGCGGCCGATACCATTCACGACATGATTAAGTTCATCACTCCGGAAGTGCACATTATCGGCACCGGCTGGGTGGCCAGCGCCGGGATCACCATCTTCCTTGCGGCGAAAAAAGAGCACCGCTACGCGCTGCCGAACACCCGTTTTATGATCCATCAGCCGCTGGGCGGCGTGCGTGGTCAGGCGAGCGATATTGAGATTGAAGCCAAAGAGATCATTCGCATGCTGGAACGCGTTAACCAGCTGATCGCCGATGCAACCGGTCAGCCGGTCGAAAAAGTGAAGCAGGATACCGATCGTAACTACTGGATGAACATCAAAGAGGCGATCGATTACGGCATCGTTTCCCGTGTGGTGAAATCCTACAGCGACCTTAACCTCGATTGATCTATTGGGGCGGGAAATGTTTCTCGCCTCATTTCGCTTTATCCCGCCAAAATAGACTTCTCCCCAATCGATAATTTCTGCACACTGTCGGCATTTCTCATTACGGAGTGATGGCATGAACAGTGGTATCAGGGCGGCGCTGGTGATGGCAGCGACGCTGAGTGCGCCCGCGCTGGCGGAGCAGTCGGGCATCTCGTTTGATCATAAAGACTGGGAAGTGGTGTGCGACAACACGCTTACCTGCCGCGCAGCGGGTTACAGCGCGGAAGAGGAAGCCAGCGGATCGGTACTGATCACCCGTAAAGCCGGGCCGGACACGCCGGTTACCGTGGATGTGGTGCTGGCCGAGATGGACGCGGATGAAACCGCGCCGCAGGCGGCGCTCTCGCTGTGGATCGACGGTAAGTCACAGGGCGAAATCGCCACTGAAGATAATGACACCTGGCGCTTATCGGACGCGCAGGAGCACAGCCTGATTGACGCAGTGAAAGGCAGCGGCAAAGTGGAATTCAAAGGCGCAGCAAAACCCTTTGTGCTCTCCGGCGATGGCGCGTATGCCGTGCTGCTGAAATTTGATGATGTGCAGGGACGGGTCGGCACGCCGGGCGCGCTCAGTCAAAAAGGCGATAAAGCCGAAAGCACGGTGACGCCCGCAGTGGCTGCGCCGGTCATTCAGGCGGCAAAAGTAGAAAGCGGCGAAGACCGCGCGCTGACCGTAGCCGAAGTCAACACGCTGAAGCCGCGTCTGCTGGCGGCGCTCCCTGGCAATAATGAGTGTGAAGGTCTTGCATCACCGGAAGAACCGGTCATTGATGGCGACAATGACGTTACGCTAACGCCGCTCGACCGTAAGCATGTCCTGATCTCCGCCCTTTGCTGGCGCGGTGCGTACAACGAAGGTTACGGCTACTGGGTGCTGGATAAGGCCTTGAAAGGCAACCCGCAATTTATCACCAACTCGGCGTCCGATTATGCCGACGGCATCATCTCGCTGGGGCAGCGCGGTCGCGGTATCGGTGATTGCTGGGCCTCTGCCGAGTGGGTGTGGGACGGAGAAACCTTCCGTAAAAGCAGCGAATCCACCACCGGCATGTGCCGTTATATCCGCGCGGGCGGCACCTGGGATCTGCCAGAGTTCGTCACCGAGGTGAAAGAGGCGCAGTAAGTAGATATATGGACACTGCACTTATCAAAATCACGCTTTTTGGTAAGTGTAGTGTTCATTATTTATTCTCCCCTGATCATTTATTGGATACTATACTTACCAAAATTCATGATTACGGTAAGTATAGTTTCCATGCCATCAGCTGAAAAACGTAGTGCGGTTGTCTTTCCCCGTAACCAAAAGATTCTCCGGCAGTTAGGTGAAAACATCACGCTTGCCTGCAAGCGCAGAAAACTCACCCAAACCATGCTCTCTGAACGCACGGGGTTAAGCCGCATAACTATCCGCAAAATCCAACAGGGCGATCCTGGCGTGTCACTTGGGCACTATGTGGCCGTGCTTGCTGTTCTTGGACTGGTCGAAGATTTTCTTGATGTGGCAAAGGATGATGAGTTGGGGCGCAAGTTGCAGGATATTGAACTTTTAAGGAAGAAAGGAGAAGCATATTGATGGCGACAGACGTTTTTGTTTTTGCAGACTGGCAGGACTTTGCAGAGCCAGGGCTGGTTGGCACACTGCGTTCGGAAGTGGTACGTAATAGCGAGCATTTTAGTTTTCGCTATGATGATGCGTGGCTGCTTTCGCCCTTCGTGCAGAAAGTCGATCCCGATCTTGAGCTTTATTCCGGTGAACAACATAGCGCTGTATCGCGAAACTTTAGAGTGTTTCTTGATTCATGCCCGGATCGCTGGGGGCGGGTATTGATGAAAAGGCGGGAGGCGATTCTTGCCCGGCAGGAAGCGCGTCGTCCCAGGTTGCTGGGAGAAATTGATTTCTTATTGGGAGTGCATGATTTTCACCGTCAGGGGGCTCTACGTTTTAAACGTGCTCTTACGGGTCCCTTCCTCGATGATAACGACCGGCTCGCCGCACCGCCGATGGCCTCGCTGAGAGAGTTAGCGTGGGCAGCGAAGCAAATCGAAAGTAATGACGATCGTGACGATGCTGAATACCTGCAATGGCTCAATATGTTGATGTCGCCAGGTTCATCTTTAGGCGGCGCGCGGCCTAAAGCCAGCGTACGTGATGAGAAAAACCAACTGTGGATTGCAAAATTCCCCAGTCGTTATGATGACTATGATATTGCAGCGTGGGAGTTTTTAACTTCACAACTGGCACGGAATGCGGGAATCGAAATGGCGGAATGTCGCATCGAACGCTTTGAGCGTGAGCATCATACCTTTTTAACGAAACGCTTTGATCGCACGCCTGATACCCGGCTGCATTTTACATCCGCCATGACGCAACTCGGTTATTACGATGGCGATTACGAAGCTTCATACCTTGAACTGGCGCAGTTCCTGACTGAACGTGGCTCGCGCAGCCGCGAGGACTTGTCTCAACTGTGGCGACGAATCGTTTTTAATATTGCAGTGTCGAATAATGACGATCATCTACGAAATCATGGCTTTATTTTCCAGAATGGTGGCTGGATTCTTTCTCCCGCTTACGATATCAATCCTGTGCCGGATGCGCAGGGGTTACATCTGAATATCAGTGATGTCGATAATCAACTGGATTATGAACTGGCAATGTCGGTGATTGATTTTTTCCGGCTCACGTTCGCGCAAGCCAAAGAAGTGATGGAAGAGGTCACATCCAGCGTCCGCAAATGGCGTGAGATCGCTGAATCTATGAATATTTCACGTGCTGAGCAGGAAAGAATGGCTCCGGCATTTAATGTTTGAACGTTTTCGGGGGAAACAGACCATGTTGCAGGGTCCCAACCATTTAACACTCGCAGTCAGCGATCTTGCCCGCAGCGTCGATTTTTACCATCAGCTGCTCGGGCTGAAACTGCATGCGCGCTGGGACAACGGCGCTTACCTTACCTGCGGCGAACTGTGGCTGTGTTTGTCGGTGGATGCGCAGCGTGAATATGTTCCGCCGCAGCGCAGCGATTACACCCATTACGCCTTTAGCATTAGCGAAAGCGATTTCACCGGTTTTGTTGCGCGCCTCGAACAGTCTGGCGTTGTAAGCTGGAAAGCCAACAAAAGTGAAGGCGACTCCTGGTATTTCCTCGATCCGGACGGGCACAAACTCGAAGCGCACGTCGGTAACCTTGCCCAGCGGCTGGCGGCCTGCCGCGAGAAACCTTACAAGGGAATGGTATTTTTTGACTGAAGCCGTTCGGTGCCTGCTTTTCACAATCCATGCTGTTCGCTCTCCCGTTTCTTGATACTTACCTTGATAACCATTATCTTTCCCTGCCTGTGAATCAGGGGAACTCCTATGACCGAAGATGAGCTGTTTGCCCGCCGACCGCTGGGAATGCGTATGGCGATGGTGGTGCGTCAGTGGCGCGCCACCATCGATCACGCGCTGAGCGATACCGGTATCACCCAGGCGAGCTGGACGGTACTGATGCAGTTGCGCCAGTTGGGGGACAACGTTTCGGTCAGCGAACTGGCGGAAGTGCACGGCATTGAATTACCGCCGCTGATGCGCACCCTGACGCAGCTGGAAAATCAGGGGCTGATTGTGCGTACGACATCGCCGTACGACAAACGCATTCGTCTGCTGACGCTCACCGCTGAGGGCCAACGCCTGCTGGAGAAGATCACGCGGGTGATTGAAGCGTGCCAGGAGCGGGCGGCGGAAAATATCCCGCCAGCGCAGATGCACGCTTTTAGCGACACCCTGAATCAAATCGCCTGTAACTTGCGCGTGATGCGCGAAGAAGACAATAAAACCGAATAAGAAAATGATGACGCCAGAACAAAAATTTGCCCGCTGGGTAAGGGTGAGTATTGCCTCTTTCCTGCTGATGTTTGTCTATTTTATCGTTGCCGATATCTGGATCCCGCTGACGCCGGACTCTACTGTCATGCGCGTAGTGACGCCGGTTTCCGCGCGCGTTTCCGGCTATGTCGCAAAGGTTCACGTGCAGAACAATAGCCAGGTAAAAAAAGGCGATCTGCTGTTTGAACTGGATCCGACGCCGTTTAAAAACCAGGTCGAAGCGGCGGAAATTGCGCTGGAACAGGCGCGCCTCAGCAACCAGCAACTGGATGCGCAAATCGTTGCTACGCAGGCCAGCCTGAAGACCGCGCAGATCACCGCGCAAAACGATCGCGTCACCTTTGAGCGCTACCAGAATCTCGGCGCGATGCACAATGTTTCGCAGTCCGATCTGGATAAAGCCCGCACCACCTGGCAGACCAGCGTGCAGTCGGTAAATAACATCAATGCCAGCATCAATGCGTTAACCATTGAGCGCGGCGACCGCGATGACGCGCGCAACGTGACGCTACAAAAATATCGCAACGCGCTACAGCAGGCGCAGCTGAACCTCGGCTGGACGCAGGTGCGCGCGGAAGTTGATGGTACCGTCAGTAACCTGCAATTAAGCCCCGGTTTTTACGCCGCTGCCGGTAGCGCTTCGCTGGCGCTGGTGCATGATAAAACCGATATCGTGGCGGATTTCCGCGAGAAGAGCTTGCGTCATACCCATACCGGAACCGATGCCGCAGTGGTTTTCGATGCTCTGCCGGGGCACGTGTTTAAAGCGCATGTGACCAGCAACGACGCGGGGATTCTGGCGGGTCAGGAAGCGGTAAATGGCGAGCTTTCCGCGCCGGAAACGTCGAACCGTTGGGTGCGTGATGCGCAGCGGATGCGGATCCACGTCGCACTCGATGAGCCATTGCCGAAGCCGTTGCCGACCGGCGCGCGCGCAACGGTGCAGCTCTACAACAGTGAAGGGGTCTTTGCCCGCTTCTTCTCCGGCCTGCAAATCCGCCTGGTAAGTTTGCTGCACTATGTCTATTAACACACTGGCGCGCGTATTTACGCCCCATGGCAATATCGTTTATACGCCGAATGATTTTCGGCAGACGCTGCGTATTGTCTTCGCCGGGATGATCGCCCTGAGCGTGTCGAGTTTTTACAACACGCAATATGGCGTGTTTTACGTGGTCTATCCGGTCATGTTGTTATCGCTGGTACCGGTGTTTAACCGCCACGTCGCAAAGCAATTTATCTTTAGCGCGGTGCTGAATTGCATCGAAATGGTGTTCATCATCGGCTATCTGTCGCGCTGGCCGGTGATTATGACGCTGGTGGTTTTCGGGCTGTACGTGATGCGTTTTCGCTTTATGAGCAAAGGCGCGCTGTTTCTGTTCGGTTCGGCGGGCGTGGTGTGCCAGAGCACGATGCTCAACTTTATGAGTTATCCCACCAGCGACTGGCACACGCTGCTGTTTTCCAATATTGAAGCCAGCGTGATGGCGGTGGCGCTGAGTGCGCTAATGAATTACCTGATCCCGGATGTGGAACCGCGCACGCGTCCGCCGTTGATTGAGAAAAACGCTGCCCGCGTGCGCCATGAATCGCTGCTTTCCGGCACCGTGGCGACAATCATTTTTGTTGTTTTTCAGATCAGCGACTTAAGCGATTCGCTGTCGGCGCTGATGGCGGGCATCTTGATCCTGTTCCCGATGCATTATCGCGGTTCGGTGCTCAGTTCGCTGTGGCGCGTGGTGGGCGTGGTGATCTCCTGCCTCTATATTCTGCTGGTCCAACTGATCCTTTATAACCACAGTAGCCATATGCTGCTGATGATGCCGCTGATTGGGCTGGGTCTGGCGTTCAGCGCCCGGTTGCATGTGATGGAAAAAGTCGGCGCAGGCGTGGGGTTCGCCAGCGTCACCACCATTGGCATTATGTTTGGTCAAAACCTCCATCCGGATACGGACCTGGTGTTCAGCGATCTCTACCGCATCGTGTCCGTCACCGTGTCGCTGGTGGCGACCTTAACCATGGTCTGGCTGGTGCACCTTATTTTGAACCGTTTCGAAGCAACACGGTTTGTGATTGAGGAGCAGTAAGGCCGGGATTTGCCGGATAAGGCAAAGCCGACACCCGGCGAATTACACCACCGGCGTGAAACTCTCGCCTTCGCAGCGATAAACCGCCTGCGTCACGCCGGGGATGATCCACTGATTTTCCTCGCCGGGCTGGCAGTGAAAACGGATGCACAACCCACATCCGCCGCGTAACTGGCGGGGAATATCCTGCACCCGAAATGTCATGCCTGCGGCCTGCATCGCTTTGCGGGTTTGCAGCACGCCGGGCGTATTGTGAAACAGCAGCAGATATTCGTTCATCACCGTTTTCCCTGCCGCTGACCTATCAGCGCGGCGCCGAGCGCGCCCGCATACTGCGCATCATCATGGGTAAACACCTCGCTGTTCAGGTGCCCGGCCAGCATGCGGCGGAAGCTGGCGCAGTGGCTGACGCCGCCGGTAAACAGCAGCGGGCCTTGCGTGGAGAGACGCGCGACAAAATGCGCGCTGCGCCGTGCCATGGCGTTGATTACCCCGGCGAGGATCGCTTCCGGCGCGATGCCCGCCGAGCGCAGGCTGATCACTTCCGATTCGGCAAACACCGTACACATGCTGGTGAGTGGATGCGGCTCCACGCCATCGGTAATGGCATCCAGTTGCTCCACCTGGGTGCCCAGCGTACGCGAGATAACGTCCAGAAAACGGCCAGTACCGGCGGCGCATTTATCATTCATCAGAAAATCGGTGAGATTTCCGTTCTCATCGAGGGCGATTACTTTGCTGTCCTGGCCACCGATATCGATAACGGTGCGGGTATCCGATCGCAGCAACCGCGCGCCGAGGCCGTGACAGGAGATTTCGGTGACCTGCTTATCGGCGAAATCCACCAATTGCCGACCGTAACCGGTGAGCGTCAAAAAAGGTTTTTCCGCCACACCGGCACGCAATGTTTCCCAGGCCTCGATAATCGAATCAGCAGGGCGAAACGAGGTCGGGCAGAGAAAGCGCCGCACAATGCTGTCGTCCTCCAGCAGAATGCCTTTCGTGGTGGTCGAGCCGGAATCAATGCCTATGGTCAGTGCCACAACAGCTCCTTACAGCATCTCAATAAACGCGGCGACGCGGGTGCTGAGCTGCCCGATGTCGGATGTCGAGTAATCCGTCTCAATCGCCATATAAGGAATGTTGTGCTGCTGGCGTACGTGACGTTTGATCGCCAGCGATTCGACCGCATAAGTGTGGCAGGCCTGCAAAATCACATCGATCACGCCATCGGCCTGGTACTCGTCCACCATCTGGCTGAGTAGCTTCAGCCGTTCGTCGTTGGGGGAGATGCATGAGCAGCCAATCGCCAGGTATTTGTCGGTCAATGCATCATAGACATCGCCGCTCTCGTCAACGCAGCGTTCGGTCGCTTTCGCTCCGGTGCAGTTTTCGTAACCAACCACCCAGCCGCCGTTCTCTTCAATGGCGCGCACCACTTTTTCCGCCGCGCCGCCAATCGGGCAGCCGGTGATCAAAATGCGCGGGCGGGCATCGAGGCGTTTTCCGGCCTGCCAGTCCGCTCTGACCTGTTCAGCCATCGCGTTCAGTTCGCTAATCAGTGCCTCTTTATCGAAGCGGAAGGTCGCGCCGTAGACCACTTTCAAAATATCGACGCCGCTAAGCGCAGGAGGATTAAGCTGCCCGACGCGATAGAAGTTCGCCAGCGCCTGGCGTTCGCGGTTTTTCAGCGCGATGGCCTCGCGCAGCGCGGCCTCGCTAATTGGCTGACCAAAACGTTGTTCGATAACCTGCTGTAACCGCAAAATTTCCGCTTTCCATAGCGCGCGGGAGGCCGCATCCGCAGCGCTGTTCGGCAGCTGCATCACGTGTACGGCTTTAAATTCGGCCATGTACTCGTACATTTTTTTCTTGCCGTCGCAGGTGGTTTCGCCGACTACCAGATCGGAAAAGTAGAAGTAGGGACATTTGTCGGTTTTACCGAAGCCATAGCTGCTTTTGATTAACGGGCAGAGGTTGCGCGGCAGATCTTTTTCGGCTTCTTCGATGGTTTCATCGTTGGTGGAACAGAGCGAAACCACCACCGCTCCGGCCGCCATGGCGATCTCTTGCGGCATAAACGTGCAGTAGGTGCCGACCAGCGGAATGCCCTGTTCTTTCAGATCCATCACGGTGAGAAAGCCTTTCTGGCGGGCGGCGGAGAATTGCTCGAAAACATCCGGGAGTGCGGTGATAAGCGACATGATTTTCCTTCCCCGTGACACGGGAGATGATAAAAAGATGCCGCATTATAGCCGCGATAAATATGTGGTTTTGTTGATCGCGACGGCTCAAAAAGGAGAAAAGTGCAGCAGCGTGGGCAACTGTGACAGCAGATAAAGGATCAGGCCAATGCAGCCGCCGACCAGCGTGCCGTTGATGCGGATAAATTGCAGATCCTTGCCAATGTTCAGTTCCACCTGGCGCGACATGTCCCGCGCGTCCCAGCTTTTTACCGTGTCGCTGATATGGCGCGTTAAAAAAGCGGCAAAATCAGGCGCGACGCGATATGCCGCCTGCTCCAGATGCTCATTCAGCGAGGCGCGCAGCGCGCCGTCTGCCAGCAGTGTTTCGCCGAACCACAGCCCGGCATCGCTGATGCGCTTTTTCATGCGCGAATCAGTGGACTGCATATCCGCTTTCATCCAGCCGCGCAGATCCGCCCACATCTCGCCGACATAGCGATTAAAGGCTTCGTCATTCTTCAGATATTCTTTGAGGTTGTCTGCGCGCTCGGCGATTTCCGGATCGGTTTTCAGATTGGCGATCAGCTTGATGGTTGCGCGATCAAAAGCCTGGCGGATCTGATGCGCGCGGTCTTCGTTAATATCATCCAGCAGAGAATTCACCGCCTCGGAGACCAGATCCGCGCTCTGCTCGCCGAGCCATTCCGTTGGCAGCAGCTTTGCTTTCATCGGGTGATCGGTCTCCAGCCAGTGCACAACCTGGCGGGCAATAAAGGTGCGGGTGCTCTGCCGCTGCAGGAGGGCGATAAGCTGGGCGATTAAGGTATCGAGCAGCTTCTGGTGGCGATTGTTGCGCGTCAGGCTCTCCAGCATGATGGCGCTGGTTTCGGTCAGATCGACTTTATCGATAGCTTTATGCACCGCGCGGCGCAGCAGGCGCTGAATGCGGGAGTCATCGGCCATTTCCAGAAAACCGCTCATGACCTGCAACAGATGCTGGCCGACGCGCTGCGCGTTTTCCGGCTGGCTAAACCAGACGCCGATCATCTGCGCTGGTTGGTGGCGCTGGATCAGTGCCACCAGCGACTGCGTATCGAGAAACTTCTCCTGCACGAACTGGCCAAGGTTGTCGCCGATTCGATCTTTATTGCGCGGGATGATCGCCGTATGGCGGGAAATGAACGGCAACGGTACGCGATGAAACAGCGCCACCACGGCAAACCAGTCCGCCAGCGCGCCTACCATTGCCGCTTCAGCAATGGCTTTGATCCCGCTCACCCAGAACCCTGGCGGCAGGAACAGCGTAGTGATAAACGTTGCGGCTGCAACCAGCAACAGCGAGAGCGCCAGACGCTTGGCGCGCTTAAGTTCGGCTAATTTTTCCATGACTTAAGCATATAACCCAACGACAGATTCATGCAAAAGGTTAAATCGCAAGCAGATCCCGCAGTAATCCAGCAAGGATCCACACCCCAAACACAATCAGTACTGCGCCAGCGCTGCGTTCTATCCAGCAGATGCTGCGGCTCAGGCGTTGTTGCACGGCGGGCAGGCCAATCAGCGTGACCAGCGCCAGATCCCACAACAGCACCACCAGCACCATCCAGATGCCGCTTGCCGATTGCTGAAGCAGCGTCACCTCCGGCCCCAGCAGTGCGGTCATCAGCGCAAGATAAAACAGCGCATTTTTCGGGTTCAGCAAAGCGGAACCGAGCCCGAGCAGGCACTGTTTTCGCAACGACGGGCGCTGCTGCTGCGTGTGTGTGATGGCCAGCGTTTGCGGGCGGCTACGCAGCAAATGGGTGCCAATCCACAGCAAATAGAGCGCACCGAGCAGTTCGATGGCGGTGAACAGCGGCGCGAATTGACGCAGGGCGCTGGCACCCATAATCACCAGCACAATATAGAGTGCATTGCCGGTGGCGATGCCGACGCATAACCCGGCGCTGCCGCGCAGGCGGTAACGAATGGCAAAGCCGATCAGCAGGAAGAAATCTGGACCTGGGCTAAGCAGCGCAACAAAATGCGCCAGCGCCAGTGCGGGAAAAGCAGAGGGAAATAGCGATTCCATAGTGACCTCAACAGGAAAAAACAGAGGCCACCGTAGCGCAGAGGGAGCGCTATTTATTGTCGGATATTGATCGGGCGTACTGGCGCGGTGTGGCGGCGGTGTAGTTCACAAAGGTACGGTGAAAGTGGCTCTGATCGGCAAAACCGCTCTGGTAACTGACGTCGGCCAGCGTTTCCCCGGCGCGCAGGCGGCTTTTGGCAAACTCCACGCGGGCGATATTCAGAAAGCTGCCGGGCGTCAGGCCGGTGTCCTGCTTAAAAGCGCGGATCAGCGTCTCTTTGCGCAGCGAAAAGCCGTACGCCAGCGCATCCAGCGTCGGAGGCGATTGCAGGTTATCGGTTAACGCGGCCTGCAATTGCTGGCTCAGTGGACGCAGCGCGGAAGGATGATTGCCGTTGGCGGGCAGCGCATTCAGCAGATGAGCGATGGCCGCCGGTAACTCCCGCGCTTTCTCATGCTCAATAAGCGCCACAATTTGCAGATACTGGTGGAAAAGCCGTGGGTTGCGGATCACCTGCAATGCGGGCTGAGGGCGGACTTCCTGCGCCAGATACAGCATATGGTAGCTGCGTGGTTGCCCGGCAAGCGGATTACAGCTGTGCGGCGTTAAGGCCGGAATAACCATCAGATCGCCCGCCTGTAGCAGGTATTCTTGCTGATGGCAGACGCAGCGGGTTTGTCCATCGAGTATCGCGCCAATCGACAGTTGCGGATGGCTGTGGCGTTTATAAGCCTGCTGGCTGCGCCAGGTGCTGCGCAACTCGACGCCGGGCAGACGGCGGAACGTTTGTTGAATATCGCGGATGATCGACATAGCTGCCCTGGTGAGTGATGTGATTTCAGGTATATCACAGGTTGTTATTTGTCGCTAAACGCATTGCGCAGTAGCTGCCACATATGGTGGGCCGCCGGGGTAAAGCGGCGGTCGGAGCTACGCAGCAGATGGCACTGCGCGCTGCTGGCAATCGGATGATCGAGCGGCACGGCAACCAGCGAGCCCTGGCGAATAGGATCGGCGGCGGCATAAGCGGTCATAAACGAAATACCCAGCCCGGCCTGGCTCATGCCCATGGCGGTGGAAAACTGGTTGCAGCGGTACGCCGGGTGAAACTGCAACCCCTGGCTTTTAAACATCGCATTCATATGGCGTTGCAGGCCAAAGTTTTCCGTCAGCGCGATCAGCGGGTACTCCGCCAGCTCTTCAATGGTGATACTGCTGCGCCCGGCGATTGGATGCTGCGGCGACACGACCGCGCAAATCGGCCCCCACTGGAAGCTGTGGCGTTTGAGCTCTGGCGTACCGATCGGGCCGAATGCCAGCGCCATATCGGCTTCGCCGCTGACAATATCGTTGAGCATCTCCTGCATGCTGCCCACCACGATATCGACAAACACTTGCGGATAAGATTTGGCGAATTCACGCATCACGCCTTCGATAAAGGCGGTGATCAGCCCGCCGCCAATGCGGACCGAAATCGTGCCGCCGCGCATATGGCGCAGATCTTTTAGCTGGCTTTCCAGCTTCTCCCGCCGCTGGCGGCTGGCGAAATAGTCTTCGGCCAGCAGGCGACCAGCTTCCGTCAGCACCACGTTTCGTCCACGCCGCTCCAGCAACGGTAGCTGGAGCGCGCGTTCCAGTTGGGCTATCTGACGGCTGATAACCGACGGGTTAACTCCGAGGATATCCGCCGCGCGGCGAATGCCACCCTGGATGCCCACTTCATACAGATAACCGACCGGTTTGTCCTGAAACATGCGCCGTTTCCTCGCTCGACTGTTGACCTGAAAGCAACAATAACATTCATTTGCAGGCATTTATCATGCCGGTTTAATAGAGATAATCAAATTAATGCTTAATTTATTCTGCCGGGAGGAAATGAAAAACAACGCCGATAGAATTGCACCAAAACGGTGCCCGAAAACGGTGAGAGGTTATTTTATTAGGGCAGTGTCAGGGCTTAATTAAATAAATTTTCGCTAACTTTGCTTTTTATTCCCGGTATTTTTCGGGAAGGTTTTTTATTGCGTTAAAAAATGCAATGCCAGTTATTTATTTTAGCATTTTGTTATTCAGGCACGGATCCTGCTTATTCATACAACATGGTCATCTAATTTATATTTAAAGAGAGATGTTATGAGCGAATCTAAAACGCTGGAGCAACCGACAAACGAAGAAGCAAACGAGTGGAAAGTGGGGCCGGGTGCCTGGATCTCCTTGATCATTGTGCTGCTGGTTTTTTCCGGTTTCTTTTTTAAAGTGGACGGTATGGCGTGGCTGGGCGCCTTCGACTTCACCACGCTGGGCGGTAGTTTTGGCACCATGAAGTCGCCGGAAACCAGCACCTTTATCGGCAGCGGCGGCATCAGCGCCAAAGCGGGTTTCTTGTTTGCGCTGTCGCTGGTGCCAACGGTTATGCTGGCGCTGGGGCTGCTGGAGATATTCACCCACTATGGTGCTATTCGCGCGGCGCACAAATTACTGACGCCGCTGCTGAAACCGCTGCTGGGTATTCCGGGCTACACCGGGTTGGCGTTGATCACCGACCTGCAAAGTACCGATGCCGGTGCGGCGCTCACCAAAGAACTGTATGACAGCGGAAAAATTGCCCGTAAGGACGTGGTAATTATGGGCGCGTGGCAATATTCCGGTGCCGGATTAATTAATAATTACTTCTCGATTGGATCGGCGATGTTTGCCTCATTAACCATTCCGATCATTATTCCGCTGGTCTTAATGTTTGTCCTGAAATTCGTTGGCGCCGCCGTGGTTCGCCTGACATTAAATACTGTCTATAAGAGAGATTTCGACCATGAATAATACCGCCAAAGTCTCCGGCAACCCGTTTGATATTTTCGTTATCGGCGCACGTAAAGGTTTTAATATCGCCATTAATAACCTGATGCCGAATGTCGTAATGGCCTATGTGATTGCTGAAATGCTCAACTTACTGGGCGTGATGCAGATTATTGGTCATCTCTTCGCACCGCTGATGGGCGTGTTCGGCCTGCCGGGCGAAGCCGTGACCGTGCTGCTCACCGCCTGGCTCTCCTCTTCCGCTGGAACCGGCGTTGCTATCAGCCTGCTGAGTAAAGGTCAGCTTGATGTCGGGCAGATCACCATTCTCGCCCCGGCCATCTTTTTAATGGGTTCACAGCTACAGTATATGGGCCGCCTGCTGGGTGTGGCCGATGTCCCGAAGAAGTACTGGCCGTTACTGATGGCCGTCAGCATTCTTAACGCGATTATTTCTATGCTGATCATGCGCGCTATTGCCTGAGTAAAGAATACCAAGGAGTAAGACGTGTCACGCACATTAGAACACTTTAATTACCTGCATCAGATCCCGGAGCTGGGATTCGAAGAGTACAAAACCTCTGCCTACATCGCAGGCGTACTGGAGGCGGCGGGCTACCAGGTCACGCGCCAGGTGAATAACACCACCGGCATCGTGGCCGTGCTGGACAGCGGTAAACCCGGCCCGGTACTGGCGTTGCGCGCCGATATGGACGCGCTGGGACATATCATCAATGGCGAGCATGTCGCGCGCCACACCTGCGGCCACGATGGTCACTCTTCCGTGGTGCTGACCACCGCCCAGGAAGTGATGGCGGAAGGGGTGGTGAAAAAGGGCAAGCTGAAGTTTATCTTCCAGCCAGCTGAAGAACTGGGCACCGGAGCGATCGCCCTCACCGAGGCTGGCGTGCTGGAAGATGTCGATATGCTGCTCGGCTTCCACCTGCGCCCGCTGGAAGAGTGCCCGATGGGGCAGGCTGTTCCGGCGATGTACTACTCGGCATCTGCCACTGTTGAAGTGATGTTCCACGGTAAAGCGGCCCACGCCGCGCGCCCGCATTTAGGGGTGAACGCGCTGGATGCCGCGGCGCACGCGGTACAGGCTGTGAATGGCATTCACCTTGCGCCGTCGCTGACCTGGAGCGCGAAAGCCACGCGTTTTCTCTGCGATGCCGGAGTAACAAACTCGATTCCCGATAAAGCGCAGGTGTGCTGGGATTTGCGTGCGGCGCAGAACGAATCCATGGATACACTCAAGCAACAGGTGCTGCGCGCCATTGAGAGCAGCGCCGCGGCGTATGGCGCACGCGCGGAGATCCGCATCCTGAAAGAGATGCCTGCCGCCATTATTCATGATGAGGCAACGGAAGTGGTTTCCCGCGCAATTCGTAGCGTGTTTGGCGATGCCGGGTTGACCGAACCGAAATCAACGCCAGGCAGTGAAGACTTCTTCCACTACCTGCGTCTGCGCCCGCAGGTGAAAGGCGGTTTCTGGGGGCTGGGCGCCAACCTGACGCCGGGGCTGCATCACCCGGAAATGCACTTTGACCGCGAAGCATTAGCGCTCGGCGTGAAAGTGTTTAAAGCCTGTGTGCAGGATGTGCTGGGCTGAGTCAGGGCTTCCAGCGGCGCAGTGGCGTTTCACGCTCATAGGGCATCGGCGAGGGCCGGGAGATAAACTCGACGATGCTGCCCCACGGCGTGCGGCCGTAGCAAAACACATTACCCTCGCCTTTTTCGGTGGCAAAACTCAGCGGCTGCGGCGCGGTAAACACTTCGCCGCCCGCCGCGCGAAAACGCTGTAACGCGCGTTCAATATCGTCGCTGTAAACCGCAAAGTGCTGCAGGCCAAAATCATTGGCCCGCTGCGCTTCCCGCTGTGATGGTCCCTGCATTTCAAACAGCTCAATGCCGGGGCCATGCGCGAGTTTCAACATCCTCACCGCTTTCACCACCGTACCCGGCACCAGGCCTAACGTCTTCTGCTGCGCATCGTTATCAAGATCGTTATCTTCCGGCGAAACGGACTGATAAATCAGTTCGGCACCTAGCCCCTGGGTGAGAAATTGCGTGGCCTCTTCGATATCCGGAACGGTAATACCAATATGATCGATCCCGCGAACGGTCTGCTGCATGCTGCCTCCTGTGATGTTCATCGCATAAGCATAGCGCAACGTACGTCTGCCAAAATCAACGCTATAACCTGCCGGTTAATCATTATCTTTACTTATCTTTATCCTGTTTATTCTTACAAGATATCATGTATCAACTAGTCTTAAGACTTGTGCCAGCGTTTAAAACTTAATGAATGACGATACCAGGAGACATGTAATATGGCTTATAAAACAGTGAATCCTTTTAACAATCAGCTCATTAAAGAGTACGCGAACCACAATGATGCCGAGATTGAAGTGGCACTGACAAAAGCGGATGCGCTGTATCACTCTTCGTGGTCGAAGGGGGATATTGATCAGCGGCTTACGGTGTTGCACAAACTGGCCGATCTGATTGATAACCAGCAGGAAGCGCTGGCAAAAATCGCCAGCCGTGAGATGGGGAAACTGATTGCGCAAAGCCGCAGCGAAGTACAGCTCTGTGCGCAGATCGCCCGCTACTATGCCGATAACGCGAAAACCTTCCTGGCACCGGTGAAATACCCGTCTGAACTCGGCGAAGCGTGGGTTGAGCACCATCCGATTGGCGTGATCATGGCCGTGGAGCCGTGGAACTTCCCCTATTACCAGTTGATGCGCGTACTGGCGCCAAACTTCGCCGCCGGTAACCCGGTTCTCTGTAAACATGCCAGCATCGTGCCGCAGTGCGCCGAAGCTTTTGCCCATCTGGTGCGGGAAGCGGGCGCACCGGAAGGGGCGTGGACCAATCTGTTTATCTCTTCCGATCAGGTATCGGCCATTATTGCCGATCCGCGCGTGCAGGGCGCGGCGCTGACTGGTTCGGAAAAAGCCGGTAGCGCGGTAGCGGCGCAGGCGGCGAAGCACATCAAAAAATCGACGCTGGAACTGGGCGGGAATGACGTGTTTATTGTGCTGGATGACGCCGATCTGGATAAGGCGGTGGAAACCGGCGTGCAGGCGCGCTTGGCGAATGCGGGCCAGGTTTGTACGGCAGCTAAACGCTTTATTATTCATCAGGATATTGCCGATCAATTCCTGCGCAAATTCACGGACGCTTTCGGCCAGGTGAAGCTGGGCGATCCACTGGATGAAAGCACCACGCTTGGCCCGCTTTCGTCGAAAGAGGCGCTGGATACGCTAAGCCAGCAGGTGAGCGAGGCGGTACAAAAAGGGGCGAAACTGCATTTCGGTGGTAAACCTGCCAAAAGCGAAGGCAACTTCTTTGAACCAACCATTTTGACCCATATTACGCGCGATAACCCGGCTTACTTTGAAGAGTTCTTTGGCCCGGTGGCGCAAATTTATGTGGTGAATAACGATGATGAAGCTGTTCGACTGGCTAATGATTCGCACTATGGCCTCGGCGGGGCAATCTTCAGCCGTAATATCAAGCGCGCGAAACAGATGGCTTCGCGCATTGAAACCGGAATGGTGTGGATCAACTGGCTGACCGATACCGCCGCAGAATTGCCGTTCGGCGGCGTGAAGCGCTCCGGCTTTGGCCGCGAACTCTCTGATTTAGGCATTAAAGAGTTTGTGAACCAGAAACTGGTGGTGGTACGGCAGTAATTTTCCCTTTCCCCCTCCAGCGAGGAGGGGGAATCTTTACATTCCATGATGAAAAAAACAGCAGATCAAAATACAAAAATGTATATACTTTTCTGTATATACACTCAAGGATGAGAAAAGCATGTCATGGAGTTTGAATGGGACGTCACTAAAGCAAGAAGTAATCAACGCAAGCATGGCATTCGCTTTGAAGAAGCCGTATCGGTTTTCGAGGATCCTTACCATTTGTCCATCCAGGACCGGTTCGAGAATGGCGAATAAAGAAAGGGATCGTTATGAGCATGGTTAAACATAAATCGGGTGAGTTGCCAGCGCTCAACAAGCAGCGTGAAGCTGAATTAAAAGCGCTGGCAAATAAATCGGACGGAGAGATTGATTACAGCGATATTCCGTCCACAGATGACGTGTTATGGGCTGGCGCTGTGCGCGGTAAGTTTTTTCGTCCGTTAAAAACGCAGGCATCAGTGCGTATTGATGCTGATGTGATGGAGTGGTTAAAACGACCGGGGAAAGGGTATCAGACGCGGCTCAATGCCATTTTGCGTGAGGCAATGATGCGCGATTTGCAGAACAAGAAGTAACGGATAGTTGCCGGATGGCGCTGCGCTTATCCGGCCTGCGTTCTGCTCTGCAAATCCCTGGCCGGATAAGGCGTTTCGCCCATCAGGCTATTTCTTTAACCCTGCAAAGGCTTCGCGGATTTCGTCTTCCGGCAGTTGCACGCCGATAAACACCAGCGTGCTGTGCGGGGTTTCATCGCCCCACGGGCGATCCCAGTCGGCGCTGTAGAGGCGCTGCACGCCCTGGAAAAGCAGACGGTTTGGCTCGCCGTCTATCCACAGCATTCCTTTGTAACGCAATAACTTTTCGGCAAAACTCAGCAGCAGGCTCTCCATTACGCGCGACACCTCGCTGATGTCCACCGGGTAATCGAGTTCTACCACAATCGAGCTAATGTCGTTCTGCTTGTCGGCCATAAAGTGGAAGCGCGGCTTCGCGGCGACCACGTTCTCTTCCAGCATAAATCCGTTGGTATTAAACAGGTTCGCCAGCTCAATATCACCGTGAGTAACGGTGTAAATCGGCGCGCGGGCGTTGATGCGGCGCAGGCGTTCGCGCAGTTTTTCGCTCTCGCCGGCAACATCGGTTTTGCTCAGCAGAATGCGGTCGGCATAGCCAATCTGCGATTGCGCCAGCGTAAACTGGTTCATTTGTTCATCGGCGTGGACAGCATCGACCAGCGCGATCACCCCGTCGAGCAGATAGCGCTGGCAGAGGGTCTCATGGGCGAAAAAGGTCTGAATGATCGGGCCTGGATCCGCCATGCCGGTGCACTCGATCACCAGGCGGTCAAAGGCGATATCGCCGCGATCGAGGCTGTCGAGCAGATCCAACAGCGCATCTTCCAGCTCACTGGAGCGGCTACAGCAGATACAGCCGTTAGTCAGGGTTTTGATTTGCGTGGCGCGATCGCCAATTAATTGATCGTCAACGGAGACTTCACCGAATTCGTTTTCGATGACGGCGATTTTGTAGCCGTGCTGTTCATTGAGGATATGGCGTAAGAGGGTGGTTTTGCCTGCGCCGAGGAAACCGGTCAACAGTGTGACTGCAATTGGGGTCATAACATCTCCTTTAGCAACAGCGGACACCGCCCTTGCCGTCGCCGCCGTAACGCGCCTGCTGGCGTTCGCGGAAGAACTCTTCGTAAGTCATGTACGGTTTGTCGGGATGGTTGGTCTTCATATGGTCAACATAGTTGTCATAGTCCGGAATACCAATCAGCATCTTTGCCGCCTGACCGAGGTACTTTTTTGCTTCGCCTAAGTTACCAAACATTATTCTTCCCGGATATTGATTATGCTGGATGGCGGCGTTCGCCCTATCCGGCCTGCGATGACTGCGGAACTCATGTAGAACCCCGCTCTGCGGGGTTCTACATCATGAAGTTTTGTTAGGCCGGATAGGCGTAGGTAGCCATCCGGCATCAGGTTTAATGATGTGAAGAGGTTTTCACGCCGCCTTCCGGCACCGGAACATACGGTGTTTCTTTGTCGGTACGCACTTTATTGTTACGTACGTTCAGCCAGGTTTTGATGCCGTAGAAGATGATGCTGTAAACCACCACCAGGAACAGAATACTCAAACCGGCGTTGGTGTAGTTGTTCACCACGATATGGTTCATGTTGGCAATCTGTTGCGCAGTCAGGTCACTGCCGCCCGCGGCAATCTTCTCTTTGTACTGGTTAGCCATATACAGGAAGCCTTCCAGTTGCGGGTTGGTGCTGAACAGTTTCAGACCCAACGCCCAGGTGGTGCACAGCAGCAGCCACATGGCCGGAACCACGGTCACCCAGATGTATTTGGTGCGCTGCATTTTCACCAGCACCACCGTGCCCAGCATCAGCGCCACTGCGGCCAGCATCTGGTTAGAGATGCCGAACAGCGGCCACAGGCTCTTCACGCCGCCCAGCGGATCGACCACGCCCTGATACAGCAGGTAACCCCACAGACCCACGCAGCCCGCCGTACCGATAACGCCTGCTACCAGCGAATCGGTTTTCTTCAGGAACGGTACGAAGTTGCCCAGCAGATCCTGCAACATAAAGCGACCGGCACGTGTGCCCGCGTCCAGCGCGGTAAGGATAAACAGCGCTTCAAACAGAATACCGAAGTGGTACCAGAAGCCCATGTCTGCCATCGGGATGATTTTGTGGAACACGTGAGCGATACCGACTGCCAGCGTTGGCGCGCCACCTGCGCGGTTCAGTACCGACGGTTCGCCGATATCTTTTGCAGTTTGCAGGATCTGCTCAGGTGAAATCACAAAGCCCCAGGAGCTGACGGTTGCCGCCGCGTGCGCGGTTACATCTTTCAACTGCGCCAGAATCATCGGCGCGTTTTCACCGCCCAGCTCATGCAGGTTTGGCATGGTGATGCCCAGACCGGCTGGCGGGGTGTTCATCGCAAAGTAGAGGCCCGGTTCGATAATCGATGCTGCAACCAGCGCCATTACCGCAACGAAGGATTCCATCAGCATTGCGCCATAACCGATAAAGCGCGCGTCGGTTTCGTTGGCCAGCAGTTTCGGTGTCGTACCCGAAGCGATCAGCGCATGGAAGCCAGATACGGCGCCACAGGCGATAGTGATAAACAGGAACGGGAACAGTGCACCTTTCCACAGCGGGCCGGTGCCGTCAATGTACTGCGTCACCGCAGGCATTTTCAGTTCCGGGTTGAGGATCACGATGCCCAGCGCCAGACCGACGATCACGCCGATTTTCAGGAAGGTCGCCAGATAGTCACGCGGCGCGAGGATCAGCCAGACCGGCAGCAGCGCAGAAACAAAGGCATAACCAACCAGAGCGAAGGTGATGGTGGTGTCTTTGAAGGTCAGCGCCGGTCCCCAGTACGGGTCGTGGGCGATCACACCGCCAAACCAGATGGAAGCCACCAGCAGCACAATACCGATCACCGACACTTCACCCACGCGGCCAGGGCGCAGGAAGCGCATGTAGATCCCCATAAACAGGGCAATCGGTACGGTGGAGCAAACGGTGAACACGCCCCACGGGCTTTCCGCCAGTGCTTTCACCACGATCAGCGCCAGCACCGCGAGGATGATGATCATAATCAGGAAGCAACCGAACAGCGCGATGGTGCCGGGTACGCGGCCCATCTCCTCTTTCACCATCTCACCGAGAGAGGCGCCGTTACGACGGGAGGAGATAAACAGCACCATGAAATCCTGTACCGCACCGGCCAGCACTACGCCTGCCAGCAGCCATAATGTGCCGGGCAGGTAACCCATTTGCGCGGCCAGTACCGGGCCGACCAGCGGGCCTGCACCAGCGATGGCGGCAAAGTGGTGACCAAACAGCACGTAGCGGTTGGTTGGCACATAGTTAAGGCCGTCGTTATTGATCACCGCCGGTGTTGCGCGGGTCGGATCGAGTTTCATCACCTTTTGCGCGATGTAAAGGCTGTAGTAGCGGTAAGCCACCAGATAGACGGAGACGGATGCAACAACGATCCACAGAGCACTAACGTGCTCACCCCGGCGTAAGGCGACAACAGAGAGACAGAAAGCACCGATAATCCCGAGAATCACCCAGGGTATGTGCTTGAAGAGTTTTTTAGTATCCATATCAGACCTGGTTTTTTGCAGAATGAGTGAACTGGACTTGAAGTGTTGTTTTGACTGAATGCTGGCTGCGATCATGACAAATTACGCGCGCAAAGCGGCGATGATTTGACTCAGTGGTCAGAAACGGTTGCTGAGCGGTAAAGGGGTGGTGGTGAGCGGTTTCAGCGGCGCGTAAGTGCCGGAAAATATGTGATTTTGATCACGCAGAGAGAAAAGGCTGGTTGTCTTTTGTTCGGTGAAAAGCGAACAAAAATAGCACGATGCACCATAAAGTTTTTCTTATGCAGGCCGAAAACCTAACGTCTGTCTATAAGGAAAGAGAAAACATGTTAACTCGCATCAAACTTGTCACCAGTTTATTGCTGGTGCTGGGATTATTTGGCCTTTTACAACTCACTTCTGGCGGCTTGTTCTTTAACGCGCTGAAACACGACAAAGAAAACTTCACCGTTCTGCAAACCATTCGCCAGCAACAGTCCACGCTGAACGCCAGCTGGGTTGCGCTGCTGCAAACCCGTAATACCCTTAACCGCGCCGGGATCCGCTACATGATGGATCAGAACAATATTGGCAGCGGCGCGACGGTGTCCGATCTGATGCAGATTGCCAGCATCTCGCTGAAACAGGCAGAAGCAAGCTGGAATGCTTACCAGGCACTGCCGCGCGATCCGCGCCAGAGCGAGGAAGCTGCGGCAGAGATCAAGCGTAACTACGATATCTACCACAACGCGCTGGCGGAGCTGATCCAGTTGCTGGGCGCAGGCAAAATTAATGCCTTCTTCGATCAGCCGACCCAGAGCTATCAGGACGGTTTCGAGAAGCAGTACCTCAATTATTTGCAGCAGAACGATCATCTGTATGAAACGGCGGTCAGCGATAGCGAAAGTTCTTACGGCTCTGCCATTTGGATCATTATTACGGTGCTGATCGTTGTGCTGCTGGTGATCATCGGTGTCTGGGCTGGGATCAAACGAGCGCTGATCGGGCCGTTGAACCACCTGATCGACAACATTCGTCATATTGCCGGCGGCGATCTGGTGCAGCGCATTGATGTCCACGGTTCCAATGAGATGGGTGTGCTGGCTGACAGCCTGCGTCATATGCAGAGTGAGCTGGTGCGTACCGTCAGCGATGTGCGTAATGGCGCCAACGCGATTTATAGCGGGGCCAGTGAAATTTCGGTGGGGAATAACGACCTTTCCTCCCGTACCGAGCAGCAGGCCGCTTCACTGGAAGAGACGGCAGCCAGCATGGAAGAACTGACGGCAACGGTGAAACAGAACGCCGATAACGCCCGTCAGGCGAGCCACCTGGCGCTGAGCGCCTCTGAAACCGCGCAGAAAGGCGGTAAAGTGGTGGATAATGTTGTGCAGACGATGCGTGATATTGCCGCCAGTTCGCAGAAGATCGCTGACATTATCAGCGTAATCGACGGTATTGCCTTCCAGACCAACATCCTGGCGCTGAACGCCGCTGTTGAAGCCGCGCGTGCGGGCGAGCAGGGGCGTGGCTTTGCGGTGGTGGCGGGCGAAGTTCGCAACCTGGCGCAGCGCAGCGCCCAGGCCGCTCGTGAAATCAAAAGCCTGATTGAAGACTCTGTCGGTCGCGTTGAACTGGGTTCTACGCTGGTGGAAAGCGCCGGGGAAACCATGGGTGAAATCGTGAATGCGGTGACCCGCGTGACCGACATTATGGGTGAAATCGCGTCTGCCTCCGATGAGCAGAGCCGTGGTATCGACCAGGTGGGTCTGGCGGTTTCCGAGATGGATCGGGTGACACAGCAGAACGCCTCGCTGGTGGAAGAGTCCGCTGCTGCTGCGGCGGCGCTTGAAGAGCAGGCCAGCCGTCTGACGCAGGCGGTTTCCGTATTTCGCATTAGCCAGCAGCAGAGCAGGCTGAACAGCGCGACGCCAGCCAGTTTCACCCGGGCCTCTCCGGCAAGCGCACTACCGCGTAAAGCGGCAGTGACCGATGCCGGTGATAACTGGGAAACTTTCTGACGGTTATTTGCGCCCTGTCATGCAGGGCGCATTTCCCCTCCGCTTCCCCGTGCTATGCTCACTGCATCATTTCGTGGAGAAGCCTTATGAACTTCGTCGCTATCCCTGCCATTCACTACAGTTGCACGCAACTTGCCGCCCTGGTTGGGCAATGTTTTGAAGGTTACAGCATGCCGTTTTCGTTGCCGCCAGCGGTATTTGCCCAGCGTTTTATCGCCGAAGGGCTTAGCCTCGTGGACTCATGCGTCTGGCTGGATGACGAGGAGCCTGCGGCGGTGGCCCTGATCACCCGGCGCGGCGCATCGGCGAGGCTGGCAGCGTTCGCCATTCGCCCGCAATATCGTGCGCAGGGGTTGGGCAAACGTCTTCTTCCGCCCTTAATAATCGCGCTGCGCGATAAAGGCGTGCGGTTGCTGCGGCTGGAAGTCATTCAGGATAATCATCCGGCGGTTGCTCTGTATCACTCGCTGGGCTTTACCACAGTCCAGCCACTTTATGGCTTTCAGGGCGCGAAGGAGGTGGACGGTGAAGATAATGCGTTGCGGGAAATTGATCCGTTGATCGTGGTGCGCAAAGCGGTCTGCGAGAGTAATGCCACGCTCTCCTGGCTGACCGATCCGCTCTCCGCCGTATCATTACCGGCGCGGGCGTTTGAGTACCGTAATCATGCGCTGGCAGTGATTGCCACGCACATGGAGACGCCGCAGCTACGGTTTATTTATGTGGAGCCGGAGTACCGGCGCAGAGGATTTGCCAGTGAACTTCTGCGGACGTTGAATCAGCATTTTCCCGGTCTGAGCACCTCGGTGGTGGTGCCCGGCGTATTTGCGCCGCTGTTCGATCGTGCGGGTTACAGCAAGCTTGCGCTTAGCCAGTATGAGATGAAGGCTGACCTGTAACGGCCAGCCTTCGATTTTTAACCTTCGTCACTCAGCACTTTGATTTCCGCCAGCCCGATTCCAATCTGACGCGGCGAGTGACCGAGAATATTCCCTTCGTTGGTGGATTGCGGGTCCGGGGGGACAATCACCAGCGTGCTGCTGCGGGAAGGATTATTGAAGCGCAATGTCGTGGTGCTGAGCGTGTTATCCAGCATCAGAGTTTGCTCTTCATCGCCGACACGCACCGGAATCGGGCGGTTGGCGTTCGGGCCATACGCTTTGGCGGTAATGACCAGTTCGAAATGTTCCGGCAGCGGCTGGTTATATTCAATCGACACTTCCTTGCCCAACTGCGCGTTGGACCAGCGCCCCCAGCTTTCCGGACGGGAAATGCCGTTGAATGATTTCACCTCTTCCGGTGCGCCAGGAACGTTAAAGACAAAACTGTCGGCTTTGTAGCGAATGTTGTTATCGAGGATCTTCAGCGTATCGACGTTATTCCGGTAGCGATCGGCGCTGATCACGCTCTCTTTAAACGCGGTTTTGCCTTTCCATAATGCCTTATCGATATGCTGAACCTGCTGTTCGCCGCCAAGTTGCCCCTGCGAGACGCACCAGTCGGTAGAGAGCGCCAGTTCTGGTGACCACAGGCGCGCCATTTTGTAGCACTGATCGATCCACACGAAGTTATCGCGCGGTGCAAAGTCGGCAAGCTGGAAGCGCAGCGGCGCGGAGTATTCGCTTTCGGGCAGCGGTTCAACGCGATGACTGGAAACGCGCACCAGCAGCGGTAAACGGAACTGGCTGCCGGAGAAGGCGACCATCTGTTTCTGGCTATCCACCGTGAACTCTTTCATCGTTTTCGGGAAGTTCCACAGGCGAATGACGTCCGGTTTCCATGCCAGCACTTTCTCTTTCATATTCAGGAATACCCCGGAGAGCGACTGGCCGGAAATACTGCTGCGCCCAAGGCCGAGGAAGTTGTCGCCGCCGAGGATATCGAGCACGGTTGCGCCGTTATCCAGCGTGCTGCGTTTGATCCCGGAAACATCCTCCTGGCGCTCATCGCCGCGCATCACAAAGAACAGATCGCTGCGATCTTGTTTGTTGAGGTATTTCCATGCCGTGTTGTTCATCGCCAGATGATCGGAAGAGACTACGATCACCGTGTCTTTAAACCACGGCGACGCTTTGATCTTATTGATCAACGCCGCGATATGCTGCTGGCTACAGGTGACGGCGCTGAATGACTGGTTCAGTTTGCCATCATAGCTGTAGCTTTTCCGCTCGCAGGTGCGCGAGATAAAACCATCCGGATGGTGCGTATCGACGGTCAGCGCAAACAGCGAGAAACGTTTGCCCGCACTCGACAGCTCTTCGTAGCGTTTCCAGACGGCATCCAGCACCGTATCATCGTAGAAGCCCCAGTCATTACGGTAGTGGGGATCGGCGACCTGGCTTTTCAGCTCTTCTGCGCCAACGAGGTAATCAAAACCGTGTGATTTCAGGAACACATCTTTCCCGGCAAAGCGCAGATTCGCTCCCTGGATAAAATGGTTCTCGTAGCCAGAATTTTTCAGAATGTCGCCGAGGCAAAGATTCTGTGGGAAGAAACTGGACACCGAAGCGGAAGCGTTGCCTTCAAAAGGCGCGAACAGTGGAATACCGCACTGCGAGGCGACCATGCCAGCGATGGTGTAATCCGTGCCGGGGAGTTGTTCCGTATGGCTAAAGTCGAGGCTTTGCGCTTTCAGCGCGCCCAGTTCCGGCGTCAGGCCAGGAAAGGCCTCTTCATTGAAGTAGGTACGCTCCAGACTTTCGGCGTAGATGTAGACCAGGTTGAGTTTCGGTTCCGGGATCTTCTTCGCCGGGACTTTATAAAACGTGGCGAAGTCGGGATCGC
The DNA here is from genome assembly GCF_009935945.1 of Kosakonia sp. MH5. Taxonomy (NCBI): domain Bacteria; kingdom Pseudomonadati; phylum Pseudomonadota; class Gammaproteobacteria; order Enterobacterales; family Enterobacteriaceae; genus Kosakonia; species Kosakonia sp. MH5. The sequence goes on from NZ_QODH01000006.1 coordinate 119,932, forward strand.
CCTCGCGCGTCTGGGATTTCACCAGTTCGGTGATCTGGCGGAATGCCGGGCTGGCATCGACCGAACCCAGCGCCAGAACCAGTGCCAGCAGGCTGTAACCAAAATGGTGGGGCAGATGGCGGCGACGGCGCAGCACCCAGCCCAGCGCGCAGAACAAAGCCACCAGCGCGAGAACCAGCCCCACTCCGGGTAACATGTATTTGCTGATGCCCGCACCGGTCAGACTGTTGGTGAGGGTGTACAACACCGCATCGTTAATGCCATCGCCGGTAAAGTAATTACTGGCGTACAGCGTGATATTCAAAATAATAAACAGACCCAATACCAGCAGCGTTGCAGTAAACCACCAGCTATTTCGCCCCGCCTTACAGGCGTAAATCACGACCGAGGCGAGAAACAGAGCAATAGAGAGCAACTCGGACAACCGTCATTCCTCATCAAGACCAGACATATTGCTGGTTAATAATTTTTGTAACAGGAAAACTAATTTAATAGTGATGTCACACTGCTGCAATTGTAGTGTCACTTTATTCTGAGTTGATTAAGAAATGGTTTAGAAAGCGACAATGTTGCTGTACATCATGTCTGTGAACGGGCGGAACGGCGGAAAAAGAGAGGGAAAATGCCGCGTTCAGGCCGAAAAAGCGCTCAACGCGGCGGAAGATCAGGAGAGGAAGTTGACGCCCTGTTTCAGAACGATATCACAGGCTTTTGACTTCACTTTTTCGGCCAGCGGCGTGCTGCCGATGTTGCTCAGGTTTAACTGCTCGCCGTTTTTGGTATTCAGCATACCCTGAAGGCCATCCAGATAGTTGGTGTCCTGTTTCTGCTGGCTGGCGCCGAGCCCCAGTTTATCCAGCACCTGGTTTTTCACATTCTCGGTGTTGGTGAGCGAGGAGAGCTTGTTTTTGGCGCACCAGGTCATTACGCCTGCCGCATTGTTCATGGTATTGGAACTGAGCGCCTGATTACCGCCGTTAAGCAGGCCGGTCAGGGAGGAGAGCGACAACCCACCCTGCTGCGAGGCGGTGCTGCTCTGATTTTTCTGGCTGAGCTGGCTGGCGGCGCTGGAGAGCGTATCCTGCCAGGAAGCGGCGTTGGCAAAGCTGGTTAGCAGGGCGCTGCTGATGGCAGCAGCGCAGAGCAGGCGTTTGGCGAATTTCATATCGTGCAGATCCCGATGTTTCAGTAAAGCGCTGAGTATACACCTGCGCAGATCCGCCACAGAGGTGAAAACTCTCAATACTCTTTACCGGTGACGCGGCTACGGTAGCTCTCCCAGTTGAAGATCACCCACAGACTGTTGCCGAGACGCATCCTGTCCATTACGCGCTCGCCCAACAGCTTATTCATCTCTTCCAGATTGCTGTTAGTGAGCATGCCGGTCGGGCGTTTGGACGAAGAACGCCTATCGACTATCTGATTGATAATGACTTTTTCGTAGCGGGATTCTGTCTGCATGCCGATTTCGTCAATCACCAGCAGATCGACGCTGCTTAAATCGTTCAGCAACTGTTCTTCACTGCTTTCGCGATTGCCGAACGTCTCTTTCATCGCAGACATAATGTCGGCAACGGTAATGATCAGCACCGATTTACCGCGCAGCAACAGTTCATTGCAGATAGCGGCGGCGAGGTGATTCTTGCCGGTGCCTGGTTTGCCGGAAAAGATAAAACTGGCGATATTGCCTTCAAACTCTTCGACATATTGACGCGCCTGGCTGAGGGCACGCATCTGGCCCTCCGTTTCGACCCGGTAGTTTTCAAAAGAGCAGTTCTGGTGCAGCGGACGAATGCCGGAGCGATTAAACGTGCGCTGCATTTTCATTGCGCGGTTTTCTCGCTCCAGCGCCGCCGAACGGATTGCGCCCTGTTCTTTCTGCCAGGCCATTAGCTCCTCGCCCGTTTTAAAGGCAGGCACGGTGTTGGCGGGCATCATCTTTTGCAGTCGCTTCATCAATTCGCCGACGTTTTTCATCGTTATCCTCTAAAGCCTGGTGGGATTTGATTGTCCGGTTCTGATAGTGCATTGATATCGCGTTTCGCCGCGCTATTCTGGCTGGTACGACCGATTTGTACGCTGCGCGCCAGCTTTTGCTGCCACTGCACATGGTGGAACACTTTGCCTTCGGCCTGCCAGTAGGCAACAAACGAGGCCAGCTCTTCTGGTGTAACGGGCTGCGTTAACGCAATGCCCCACAACGCAGCCAGACGCTGGAAATCTGCATCCGGCTGCCAGCCTGCATACATGGCGAATTTGCCCATTGGCACATTCACCGGCGCGGCGGTGGGTTCTTCATAAAATTGTGCATCAAGGGCAATGTCACTGGCTGGCCGCGCAAGGCGGGCTTCAAGCGCCAGTAATTGCTCAAGGCGTTGCGGCGTAACGGCATAAAACGCGGGGCTGTTATTAGCAAAAACAGCGACAGCGCCGCCTTCCGTACGGGCCAGGACACTGGCGTGATCGCGCACAAATTCATCAATGCCGATGACATTCGATGTCAGGATTCTGGAAGACATAACGCGTTCTCAAACAGGATTACTACGGATAAGGCGATCTGTGTTTTTTTCACACAGGCATAATGACACATAGTAACACAGTGAACGGAAAGGGCAGTACAGCATGAAAAAAGCCGGGTTTCCCCGGCTGTTGATTTTCTCAACGTGTCGCTTGCGTGTTACGCAATAATGTTCAGCGTAACGTCGATGTTGCCACGGGTGGCGTTAGAATAAGGGCAAACGATATGCGCGGCATCGACCAGTTTTTTCGCTTCGGCTGCGTCCATACCTGGCAGATGGATATTCAGTTTCGCTTCGATACCGAAACCGGAAGGCAGCGGACCAATGCCGACTTCACCTTCGATAAATGCGTCTTTCGGAATGGCAATTTTGTCGCGGCCAGCGACGAACTTCATGGCGCCCAGGAAGCAGGCTGAGTAGCCCGCAGCGAACAGTTGTTCCGGGTTGGTCACTTCACCGCCCGCGCCGCCCATCTCTTTTGGTACGCCCAGTTTGACATCCAGGACGCCGTCAGAAGAGGTTGCGCGGCCGTCACGGCCTCCGGTGGCTTTAGCTTTAGCGGTGTAGACGACTTTTTCTAATGACATGGCAGGTTCCTTAATTATCTTGATTGGTTGCTATAAAATAGCATGCTATTTAGTTGGTTGAGATAAACTCCCCACGAAAGGGAGTTTATGCCCGTTGAAAGTTCTGGCGAAGCTGTTCCAGTTGCTGCTTGATATCGTGCAGCGTCGCGCTATCGCAGGCCATGGCACAGCCTATCGCTTCCGGAATGGACGTCGCTTGCTGCTGCAATGCGCGCCCGCTTTCACTCAACGTAATCACCACTTGCCGCTCATCCTGGCGTGAACGCTGACGGTGGATCAGCCCTGCGCTTTCCAGCCGTTTAAGCAGCGGCGTTAGCGTTGCTGAATCCAGAAACAGGCGCTCACCAATCTCTGACACGGTGATATCGTCCTGCTCCCACAGTACCAGCATGACCAGATACTGTGGATAAGTAAGATTCAGCGGAGCCAGAAGCTGCCGGTAAAGCTTATGCAGCGCCAGGTTTGTTGAGTAGAGTGCAAAACAAAACTGGTTATCTAAGGCGAGCTGTGCGTTTTTGGTCGGTGTCGTTTTCATGTTTTTTAATATATATAGTGTGCGATTTAATTGCAAGATATTTTTTACGGACAGGTATAACGTAGCACAACCTCGACTGCCATCTCCCGATAGTACTGGCGCTGCGCAGTCGCATCAGGGTTCTCTTCAAACAGCATGGAAAAAGAGTAGCTGTTGGCGACGTAGTGAAAGCTGAAACTGCTCATCAGACGGTGCACATCGCGGGCATTGACGTTTTTATTGAACAGCCTTTTTTGCTGGCCGCGGCGGAGAATATCTTCCAGTAAGGTCAGCGCGCTGCGGTTCACATCGCGCAGCAGGACCGATTGCTGAATAAAACGCCCGCGCTGCATGTTCTCCATACAGATAATACGAATGAAATCAGGGTGAGCGGCATGGTAATCGAAAGTGCTTTCGACCAGTTGCACCATCGCCTCTACGGGCGGCATATCCGCAAGATTCAGCTTTTTCTCGCTGCGGCGAATCATGGTGTAGACATATTCAAGTACCTGTAAATAGAGGTTTTCTTTGGTTTTGAAATGGTACACCACCATGCGTTTTGTGGTGGCGGCGCGCTCGGCGATTTGCTCCATGCGTGCGCCTGTCAGGCCGTATTCGGCAAACAGAGCGATGGCGCTGATGAAAATTTTGTCTTTCAGGTTGGATTCATCAAAATGTTCGGAAAGATCGCTGCCACGGTGTTCCACATCCACTCCTTACTGGCCGTCATTTGTCTGTGGATTATCACCATGGCCGCGACAGAAAACAAATCTCAAACGCGCGGGCGTTTGCGGTATATCCACAGACCGGGAATCGACAGGCCAATAGAAAGCGCGCCAACGATCGATGAGGCTTTCAGGAAATTCGTCAGTAACAGGATCATTAACTCTTCGCTGTAACCAAAGTGGCCGATTTTCACGGCCGAAACCATCGCTGTGTAGGCCGAGATGCCCGGAAACATGGGAATGACTGCCGCCACGGTAAACACTTTAGGATGCGCCAGATACCATCGCGACCAGCGAATGCCTATCGATCCCACCAGCATGGCGGCCACAAAGGTTGACCATTCGATATTGAAACCCCAGTACATCAGCGCAAAGCGGGAACCGTGGCCCAGTGCGCCAAGGAGCGCACACCAGGGCAGGGCACGATGGGGAACGTTGAAAACCATGGCAAACCCGACTGCGGGGATTGCGGCCAGCAACATATCTTGTATAAGAGCCAGAACAAAGGCGATCACATCCATCCGCGTAGCCCCCACAGTGTCATTGCCATTACCACACCGATACAGGTGGCGAGGGTTAATAAGCTGGCGATGGCCCAGCGCGCAAGACCGGTGTTGATATGGCCTTTGAACATATCAGCAACCGCGTTGATCAGCGGAAAGCCGGGGACCAGCAACAGCACGCTGGCGGCCATGGCGACGGTTGATGAATGAATAAAGGCAGGAAGAGTCAGCATCAAGCCGGAAACGGTCGTGGCCACAAAGGCGGTAATGCAGAAATTAATCTGTGGATGCATATGGCGATTCGCCAGTAGCAGCCGCACATACATCGCCACGCTGCTGGCGCAAAATGTAATAAATGCGCCGTCCCATCCGCCTTTATTGAGTTGGCAGAAACAGGCACAGGAAAGGCCAACCATAAGCGTGACCAGCCAGCGTGGGTAGCGCAGTGGTTTAACCTGGGCAAATCGCTTTTCAACGTCTCTGGCATCCAGCAACTTATGTTCGGTCATGATCACGATATGCTGTATTTCCGTTACTACGTGCATATTGATACCGCGATCGCTGTTTTTACGTGTTGAAGTCAGGCATTGCCCATCTTTGATGGTTGTCAGAACGATGGCGTTAGAGGAGATGAGACTTTCAACGCTGTCCATACCCAACGCGATGCCCAGACGCGTTGATAGCTCTTCCACTAATGCGCTCTCAGCGCCATGCTGCAACAAAAAAAGGCCACACTGAATACACAGCCGCGTAATAGCACGCTGTGATGACTGGTCTGTTTGCATGATTACCCTGGTATCTGTTAACACAACGCTCACGAAGGATGGAGCGTAAAAGATAGTTTTAGCACAAGTGACAGGCAGAATGGCGCTCAGGTAGATCAAGATTTGTGCAGTAAGTCACGCTGAAGTTTGCTCTGAAGTCTTCTTAATTACCCGGTTAAGAATTCATTTAAGGTTTTTTTATAAAAAAACATATGAAAAGAAAAGGGGGGGATTATTTGCGTCTAACAGACTGGTTTTCGTAAAGTATTTCTTAAACATTTGTTAAGATTATTATTTTTATCTTAATTATATTGTCTTTGATTATTTTAAATTTCCTTTTTATTTTTTAATAATACGCGAGATAATCTGGTGGGCTGTATGTTATATTGACATGTAAGTTGGTAATACTATAATTCCGGCTCTTTATGTTTGACCCCAACTCATAAATTTCGCCAATTCTTACGGCGACGCTTATCCAGATAATGTCATTATCTGTGGTTATTATTGGCTCCTATTGGAAAAAGTCATCGTGCGGATTGATAGAACTCGCAAATGGACGTGGAGATTTTATGTTATCAGCAGACAACACTCATGGGATTGTTATTAGCCAGACTCCGGTTCTCAGGGCCGGGATTGGCGGTATACTTGAACGTCATTTTCCTGAATACATCCTCAATTATTATTCCTGTGTAGAAGAGATAGATCTGCTGCAATTAAAGAGCGCTCGCCTGGTCATTGTTGACATCTCTGACGAGCTTTTCTATGCAAGAAGACGCTGTCAGAATTATTATTCTCTTTTTTCTCAAAGTGATAGCTCACACTGGATCTTTTTCACCCCACGTACGGTGCTGCCTGTGGCAATGGAGTTTTTGTTACGCCCGCGTATTACGTTGCTCTCCAGCCAGGAGTCCGTTGAAGGGGTGATTAATGCTATTCGCCACGGATATGGGAGCGAAGGAGAAATTAGCCAGGTGCTTATGCCAGAGGGAATGAGCAGGAGTGCGGCTAATGCTCCCCTAAGTAAAATACTTACCCTATCTGAACGTAACGTGTTACGTCTTCTTGGAAAAGGCTGGGGAATAAACCAAATTGCAATGCTGCTCAAAAAAAGTAATAAAACAGTGAGTGCGCAGAAAAATAGTGCAATGAGGCGGTTATCATTACGGAGTAATGCAGATTTATATATATGGATTAATAGCAGCCAGGGAATGGCTGAGTTGAATTCAGGCACGATGTATGGAGACCGAAATGAATGGAAAATAGCTACAAAAAGGGAAATGTCGCCATTATTGAAAAGTGCACAATGAGTCGGGAGGGATTACGACATTTATTTAGTGAATCGTCTATTAATCAGTATTCGTTTCATTTTTTTAAAGAGCATTCGGTGTTTCATCAGGCACTGAAGCACACGCCCTTTTTTTCCGTTATCTATTCACTTTTTGGGCACCGGAAAGAGCGGCGGGAGTGCCTGATGTGTTTGCACTGGCTTTCGCTTTCTCACCCGGGTGTTCAGCATATTGTTTTGGCGGGAGACGATCGGGAGGCCCAGTTGGTCGGGCATCTCTCTCCCTCGCGGCTGCATGGTATTTTGAGCAAATCGTCTCCGCTGCCTGTGTTACAGGAACAACTGGGGATGCTACTGGGTGAAACCCGGCGCATTAATGAGAACATGATTAATAATTGGTACGTGAGCCAGTGCCGTATGCTCAGCCCGACAGAGTGGGAGATCCTGAATTACCTGACGCGCGGTTTCTCGCTGGCCGAGATAGCCTCGCTGTTGGATCGGAATGTGAAAACCATCCGCGCGCATAAATTCAATGCGATGACGAAGCTGGGTGTTACGTCTGACGTCGGGTTATTGGATGCCGCAGATATTCTGACCTGGAGCCCACCAGCTCCTCGTTCAGCGTCGGAGTTGATGTAGTTCAGGGACTTCTCAGCGCCAGGCGTGCTGTACCTGGCGCTGAGACGTTACAGGCAAACGTCAATCCATTTTGCGCGTGTGAGTTCAGCCATTCGCTCAGGAGAAATGCGGACTGCGCTATGGGTAGCTCCCGCAGCGGGCAGGACTTCCGGATATTGTTTTAGTGAGATATCACAATAGATTGTCAGTGGGTTTTCTAACCCAAACGGACAGACGCCGCCCACCGGGTGCCCGGTAACCGTAACGACCTCATCGCTACTCAGCATGCGAGCTTTCGCACCAAAGGTGTTTTTCAGTTTTTTGTTATCCAGGCGCGCGTCGCCTTTAGCAACCACGAGAATGACTTCGTTTTTCACTTTTAATGACAGCGTCTTGGCGATTTGCCCTGGTTCAACATGGTGCGCGGCAGCGGCCAGTGCAACAGTCGCGGTACTTTGGTTCAGTTCAATAATATCGATATCGGGGGCGTTGTCGGCAAAGAATTGCCGCACGGACTGCAAACTCATGATGTTCTCCTGCCTGGGACCGCTATTAATCTGTCATAAGCCTGTTATCCATGTAAATATCCCGATGTAACAAACCACTCTACAAAGTTTCTCGATCGCCTTCACAATCGCGGAAACCGGTTACAGTAACCGGTTGCAGTGTCCACATTGCGGGTTAATACTGATTTTGTCCTTCCTTCTGTACATAAAATCAAATAAAGAGCCGTCTATGAAACCTACACTGCTTTGTCGTAATGCTGGTTTAAAAAACCGCATGGTTTCAAACCTAAAAATGGATCGCTGCACGGCAAAACATTCGCTGGTGCGCTTATTTTTTTAGCCTGACAGGAGAGCTGATATGTCTGCTAACCATGCTGCGTTTAACCTGATTTTCCGGTTTATAGAAAACTACGTCAGCCCGATCGCCGGGCGGATCTCTTCTCAACGTCATGTTATGGCCATCCGTGACGGCTTCATTTCTGCGATGCCGTTTATGATTGTTGGCTCATTCTTATTGGTCTTTGCCTATCCGCCCTTTTCACCGGATACCACCTGGGGCTTTGCGCGCGCCTGGCTGGATCTGGCGAAACAGTATGAAGGTCGGATCCTCACGCCTTTCGATATGACGATGGGCATTATGTCCATTTATATCTGTGCGGCGATTGCTTATAACCTCGGTAAGCATTACGTGAAATCGCACCAGCTCGACCCTTTCATGTGCGCAATGCTGTCGCTGATGGCGTTTTTACTGGTTGCGGCACCGAAAACCAACGGTACGCTTCCGGTGGACAGCTTGGGCGGAACCGGTATTTTCACCGCAATACTGGTGGCGATTTACTGTGTCGAAATGATGCGTTTCCTGAAGGCGCACAATATTGGCATTCGCCTGCCGGACCAGGTGCCGCCGATGATCAAAAATTCATTTGATCTGCTGATCCCGGTGCTTGTCGTCGTATTGACACTCTACCCGTTAAGCCTGCTGATCCAGTCGCAGTTCAATATGCTCATCCCACAGGCGATTATGGCGCTGTTCAAACCGCTGGTGGCGGCGGCGGATTCTCTTCCGGCGATCCTGCTGGCGGTGATTATTGCTCATCTGTTGTGGTTTGCCGGTATTCATGGCGCGGCCATTGTTTCGGGCATGCTGCAAATGTTCTGGTTAACCAATCTGGGGATCAACCAGAGCGCGCTGGCACAGGGCGCGCCGTTGCCGCATATCTTTATGGAAGCGTTCTGGACTTTCTTTATCGTGATAGGTGGCTCCGGTGCAACAATGGGGCTGGTGTTCTGCTATTTACGCAGCCGCTCGGTTCACCTGCGTTCGATTGGCCGGTTGAGCGTCGTACCCAGTATCTTCAATATCAATGAGCCGGTGATTTTCGGCACCCCGATCGTCATGAATCCGGTGTTCTTTATTCCTTTCCTGCTGGCACCGACGGTCAATGCCATTATTGCGTGGGCAGCCATGAAGCTGGATCTGATCGGCAGAGTGATTTCTGTTGTGCCGTGGACGGCGCCTGCACCGATTGGCGGGGCGTGGGCGCTCGGCTGGGATTTCCGTGCCGCAATTCTTGTCGTACTGCTGGCCTGTATTTCAGCCGTCATCTATTTCCCTTTCTTTAAAGTGTATGAGAAACAGCTCCTGGAGCAGGAAGCGGAAGAGGCACAGCGTACAGAGGATGAAAAACAGGTCGCTTAAAACAGGATCAAGGAGAATCATAAGGGAGGCGTAACGCCTCCCTGATTATTTCAGCGTGCAGTCACCGCACTGTTGCACATCCGGCAACCGGTAACGCTGGCAACAGGTACGACGTACCAGCGCGCCATCGCGCAGCACAACAGTGCGCCACAGCGGATTATCGCTGCCATCGGAAAGCTGTTTTTCGAAGAAGCAGGTCTGGCGTAATGCCGCGACGCGAGCTTCACCCAGTTGCGGGATCATCTCACCCAGACACCAGTTGATCAGATAGCCGGTATTGCTCCAGATAAGTTTGCCGTTGATATCGCCCGTGGCTTCCAGTGCCTGAACTACCGGGAGCATCGCCTGCGAAGCCAGTGCAGTAATCCGCTGCGCATCATTTTGTAAGGTCAGTTGATGATCCTGCTGCACGTCAATCCAGAAACAGGCCGCGCGACCCGTTTCATGAAATTCAACGTGAAAATGTTCAGGTGCGAGGCTAATGGCACTTTTCTGCGTTAACAACGCCAGTAGCAAGGGCGGTACCATTAATCCCAGATACCATTGTGCCCATAGTGACAGCAGCGGTTTGTTTTCGCGTGGCTGCGCCAGTTGATGACGGTAAATATGATCGGAATAGGTCGCAATCAGCGATTGCAGCGCGGCAGGCCGTGACCATTCCGCCAGCGTCTGTGCTTGCCAGGGCGCTGGCTCATTAAGGCGAATAAAATCGAGCAGGTGGGCGCGCGTGCTGGCGATGGCTTCCCGCATAGCATTAGCCAACGAATCGCGTTCATCAACGAGACGGCTTCGCCAGATAACATGTTCAGTGATCGATGCGGTACGGTAGGTCATGGCGCCAGCTGGATTTCAGAATCGAAATGATAATGATTACTAATCCTAGCCAGAGGTAAAATTGATAGCAAGATTTTTATCGTAAAGTTGGTGCTGCTACGCCTCAGGCGAGGCGCAATTCCCCGCTCACCAGAATATTGTTGCGGCCCAAATGCTTGGCTTCATATAACGCTTTATCTGCCCGCTCAATAGCGGCGTCGATATTGTCATCCAGCAACGGTGCAATACCAATGCTGATGGTGACATTCGTGGCGACACTTTCATTAAACATATGCGGAATCTTCAGATCGTACACTTTCTGACGAATACGCTCGGCAGCCAGGCGCGCATGTTCCAGATCGGTATTATTCAGCAGGATCATGAATTCTTCACCGCCAAAGCGCGCGACGATATCGCGGGAACGCACGGCATCGCGCAATGCGGCAGAGACGCGAATTAGCGCCTGATCGCCCATCATATGGCCGTAGTGGTCGTTATAAGCTTTGAAGTGGTCGATATCCAGCAGCAGTACAAACCGTGAACTATCATCCAGTGCCAGCAGGTTATCGATTTTGGATTGCAGGCCGCGACGGTTATACAACCCGGTAAGGGGATCCAGCATGCTCAAATCGTTCAGGGTTTTCCGTTCCTGCATTAAACGGTTCATTAATGCCTGGGCGAAATTATCATTACGCTTCTGAATTGCATGTTGTATGGAGATACCTAATACCGGCAAAGCAAAACTAAATATTAAACGGAGCTCGCTCTCCGATCCGGAGAAATAGAGACAAGCGGCGAATACCGGCAATGAATGCAGCAGGAACGCGGCAATGTTATTAGAAAAAGCAATCGAGCCAATAAAGAGGACATTCAGGAGGGCGATCAGCAAATACGATGAGGTGTTGTGCTGGAGTAAATCGATCTTCACGATTACATGCCATGCCCAAAGGCAGCCAAACATAAGAGAAATCAATGTGATACTGATTTTCTTTTTCGGATAGTATCTGTGCCATACGGGCAACAAAACGCTCACCGCAAAAATAATACACGCTGGCAGCGTGAAGGCGAGCAGGTTATAGAGCGGCAGAGCCATGGAGAACATTGCTGAGAGTGCATTGAGCAGCAAGAAGAGTCGCAGCGACAAACGATATCTCTTGTTACACAGAGATTGCCAGGTTTGTAATGTCATACCTAAAAATCGTTATTTATCCACAATGTAGTACTACGCAGTGAGTCGATAAGAAAAGAAATAACGCGAAGAAACAGTCATCGCGGAAAATTAGTGATTTGGATTTTTATTTAAGCAGTGCTTAATTTATCACCTTAAGGAATGTCTGTCATCAGAAGATGAGCGATCTTCATACTGTGGTATTGGCAGTATGCTGACAAATGAGAAATGATGTCATATGATATTGGTTATCATTATCGATATCAGAGATGGAAACATGTTGCAGCGAGCGCTGGGAAGTGGTTGGGGGATCGTCCTGCCGGGCATGATTGTTGCCGTTCTGGCACTGGCTGATCTTTCGATCGACGCATGGCGGATGGTGATTTTGCTGGGTTTATTGCTGACTCCGGCGATGCTTTACCATAAGCGGTTACGACATTTTGTTTTGTTGCCTTCGGGCGTTGCGCTTGTCGGGGGGATGATAATGATGCTGCTGAATTTGAAAATGATGGTGTAACGGGGGAGTCATACAGGGAGAGTATAAGATATCTGGTGCGAGGGGGGGGACTTGAACCCCCACGTCCGTAAGGACACTAACACCTGAAGCTAGCGCGTCTACCAATTCCGCCACCTTCGCACAGTCATCTTACTTTTTAGATATCGCCTCGTTGGTGCGAGGGGGGGGACTTGAACCCCCACGTCCGTAAGAACACTAACACCTGAAGCTAGCGCGTCTACCAATTCCGCCACCTTCGCACAGTGCGAGCGATATCTGCGTGGTTTATGGTGCGAGGGGGGGGACTTGAACCCCCACGTCCGTAAGGACACTAACACCTGAAGCTAGCGCGTCTACCAATTCCGCCACCTTCGCATACCATCGATACCTTTGAAGTATCGTTACCACGGAGGCGCATTCTAGATGTTTTCAACTTTTCGTCAATAGTTAATTGCTGAGAGCAACACTGATTGCTGCAAAAATGGGCGCTGTGAATGGGTAAATCGGGGAGACCCGGCGAACAGCGCTCGCCGGGAGAAGAGTGATTATTTCAGCGCCTGGCGCGTCATTACTGTGCGGTAAACCTTGAAACGTCCGGTCTGGGCGAGCACTTCATGGAAACCGAAGGTCTGATCTAATACGTCCGGGTACGGCAGGAAGGCGTTAGCGACGATGCGCAGCTCACCGCCGCTGTTCAGATGGCGCACCGCGCCGCGTATCAACGTCTGAGCGGCTTCCAGACTGGTTTGCAGGCCATCATGGAACGGCGGATTGGAGATAATCATATCGAAGCGGCCAGTGACTTCAGAGAAGACATTGCTGGCAAAAACCTCACCTTCAAAGCCGTTGGCAGCAAGCGTCGCGCGGCTGGCTTCCACCGCCGGTGCGGAAACGTCGCACAGGGTTAAACGCACTTTCGGCGAATGGCTCGCCAGCACCGCTGCCAGCACACCGGCACCGCAGCCAACATCCAGTACTTTACCTTTCGTGTGCGGCGTCAGGGTCGAGAGCAACAATTGGCTGCCCACATCTAATCCGTCACGGCTAAAGACGCCCGGCAGGGTTTTGATCGTCAGATCGCCCAGCGCATACTCGCCCCAGAAACCATTCGCATCGAAGTCAGATTTCTTCTCCAGACGACCGTAATACAGTCCGCAGCGACGCGCACTGTCTATTTTGTTGAGCGGGCAATACGCAGCCAGCATCTGCTCGGCGCTTCGCACGCCGCTACGGTTTTCGCCGACGACGAAAATATCGCAGCCCATTGGCAGCAGCGACAGCAGGTTCATTAATTGGAACTGCGCTTCGGGTTTGTTTTTTGGCCAGTAATAGATCAGCGTATCGACATCGCCGATCGTCTCGCTGTCAGCGACCAGGCTATAACGGGTACGTTCGCCCATCTGCTGGCTTAAGGTTTGCCACTGGTGAAACTGTTGCGTCCAGGCACGGCTTTCAGCCGTCTCCAGACGAGCGGGCAGGTCATCCTGCAAATCACCGGCAAACAGAATGCGGTTGGTTTCGAAATCGTCACTGTGGCGCAGCAAGACTTCACTTGCCGGGGTAAAAGCAGACATGAATGGGGGTTCCTCGTTTAACTCAGGCGGCGATTATACACGTTATCCTTCAAACTGCCTCTTTGTTGGCTTCACCTTTGCACCCCAGTCACTTACTTATGTAAGCTCCTGGGGCTGCTCAGTCTTGCCGCCTCGACGCAGTGTGAATGATTTTGTGTATACACGTTATCCTGCAAACTGCCTCTTTGTTGACGAGCGTCGTTGATAGCGAATTTTCGCCGGGTTTGCTATATTTGCGCGCCTGACACACAGGAGTGTTTCGCTATGACTTCCCGACGCGACTGGCAATTACAGCAACTGGGCATTACTCAGTGGAGCTTGCGACGCCCGGCGGTGTTGCAGGGCGAAATCGCCATTTCGCTGCCTGCGCATATTCGTCTGGTGATGGTCGCTTCCGAACCGCCGATGCTTGCCGATCCACTGGTGAGCGACGTACTGCGCGCGCTTACCATTACGGCGGATCAGGTATTACAGTTGACGCCGGATCGCGTCGCGATGCTGCCGCCTGGCAGCCAGTGCAACAGTTGGTGGCTGGGTGTCGATGAACTGCAGTCGCTGGCGGGCGCACAGGTCGCAACGCCCGGCGTGGATGAATTACGCACTAACCCTGCGGCACGCGCCGCGTTATGGCAACAAATCTGCGAACATGAACACGATTTCTTCCCTCAGCACGGCTGATTTAGCCCGCGCATACCAGATTGAAACACGGGCGCACGCCTTCCCCTGGAGCGAAAAGACCTTCGCCAGCAATCAAGGGGATCGCTACCTCAACTACCGGCTGATGGTGGGCGATGAGATGGCGGCTTTCGCCATTACCCAGGTTGTGCTGGATGAAGCCACATTGTTCAACATCGCGGTTGATCCCGCCTGGCAACGGAAAGGGTTTGGCCGCCAGTTGCTGGAACATCTGATCCGCGAACTGGAAGCCCGCGAGGTATTAACCCTGTGGCTGGAAGTGCGCGCCTCCAATGTTGGCGCGATTGCACTGTATGAAAGTTTAGGTTTTAACGAGGCGACAATCCGCCGCAATTACTATCCCACCGCCAATGGGCGCGAAGACGCGATAGTGATGGCCCTGTCAATTTAAAAAGGTGATGTAATGAAATGGGACTGGATACTCTTTGATGCTGACGAAACGCTGTTTACCTTTGATGCGTTTGGCGGCTTACAACGGATGTTTCTTGACTATAGCGTGACATTCACCGACCAGGATTTTCTTGAATATCAGTCTGTTAATAAGCCTCTGTGGGTTGATTACCAGAATGGCGCCATCACTGCGTTGCAACTGCAACACCGCCGTTTTCAGGGCTGGTCTGAGCGCCTGAACGTTCCGGCGGGTTCGCTGAACGACGCATTTCTTAATGCGATGGCTGAGATTTGCGCGCCGCTGCCGGGCGCTGTTTCGCTGCTCGACAGCCTGAAAGGCAAGGTGAAGCTGGGTATCATTACCAACGGTTTTACCGCGTTGCAGCGAATTCGTCTGGAACGCACCGGCTTGCGTGACTATTTTGATTTATTGGTGATCTCCGAAGAAGTCGGTGTTGCCAAACCCGATCGCCGCATCTTCGATCACGCGCTACAACTGGCCGGCAACCCGGATCGCGATCGCGTCATGATGGTGGGCGATACGGCAGAATCTGACATTCTGGGCGGCATCAACGCCGGGCTGTCCACCTGCTGGCTAAACGCGCATAATCGCGCGCTGCCTGAAGGCATTAACCCGACATGGACCGTAACGTCCCTGAACGAACTGGAGCAACGCCTGTGTAAACATTGATTGTCTGCACTTCGCTGTTGAGTACAATAGCCGCATTTTTCGTATTTCATCGCGTGGCCTGGGCCGCGCAATTACACAGAAGATTTTTATTATGACGTTGTCTCCTTATTTACAAGAGGTGGCGAAGCGCCGTACGTTCGCCATTATCTCGCACCCCGATGCGGGTAAAACCACCATCACCGAAAAGGTCTTGCTGTTTGGACAGGCAATTCAGACCGCTGGTACGGTAAAAGGTCGCGGCTCCAGCCAGCATGCGAAATCCGACTGGATGGAGATGGAAAAACAGCGTGGGATCTCCATCACCACTTCCGTGATGCAGTTCCCGTATCGCGAGTGTCTGGTGAATCTGCTGGATACCCCGGGGCACGAAGACTTCTCTGAAGATACCTACCGCACATTAACGGCGGTGGACTGCTGCCTGATGGTTATCGATGCGGCAAAAGGTGTTGAAGATCGCACCCGTAAACTGATGGAAGTTACCCGTCTGCGCGATACGCCAATCCTGACCTTTATGAACAAACTCGACCGTGACATCCGCGATCCAATGGAATTGCTGGATGAAGTGGAAAACGAGCTGAAGATCGCCTGCGCGCCCATCACCTGGCCGATTGGCTGCGGTAAGTTATTTAAAGGTGTTTACCATCTTTATAAAGATGAAACCTATCTTTATCAGACCGGGCAGGGCCATACGATTCAGGAAGTGCGTATCGTTAAAGGGCTGAACAACCCGGATCTCGACAAAGCGGTGGGTGAAGATCTGGCGCAGCAACTGCGTGATGAGCTGGAACTGGTACAGGGCGCGTCCAACGAGTTCGATAAAGAGCTGTTCCTGAGCGGTGAAATTACCCCGGTCTTCTTCGGCACCGCGCTGGGTAACTTCGGCGTTGACCATATGCTGGACGGCCTGGTTGAGTGGGCGCCAGCGCCAATGCCGCGTCAAACGGATCTGCGCGAAGTGAAAGCAGACGACAGCAAATTTACCGGCTTCGTCTTTAAGATCCAGGCGAACATGGATCCGAAACACCGCGACCGCGTCGCATTTATGCGCGTGGTGTCAGGCAAATACGAAAAAGGGATGAAGCTGCGTCAGGTGCGCACCGGTAAAGATGTGGTTATCTCTGACGCGCTGACTTTTATGGCCGGCGACCGTTCTCACGTTGAAGAAGCTTATCCTGGCGACATTATCGGGCTGCACAACCACGGCACCATTCAGATTGGCGATACCTTTACTCAGGGCGAAATGATGAAGTTCACCGGTATTCCGAACTTCGCCCCGGAGCTGTTCCGCCGTATCCGTCTGCGCGATCCGCTGAAGCAGAAACAGTTGCTGAAAGGCCTGGTACAGCTTTCGGAAGAGGGCGCGGTGCAGGTATTCCGACCCATCGCCAACAACGATCTGATCGTGGGTGCAGTCGGTGTGTTGCAGTTTGACGTGGTCGTGTCGCGCCTGAAGAGCGAGTACAACGTAGAAGCGGTGTATGAATCCGTTAACGTGGCGACAGCGCGCTGGGTTGAAAGCAGCGACGTGAAGAAATTCGAAGAGTTTAAGCGTAAGAACGAGATCCAGCTGGCGCTGGATGGCGGCGATAACCTGACCTATATCGCGCCGACGATGGTGAACCTGAACCTGACGCAGGAACGCTATCCGGAAGTGACTTTCCATAAAACTCGTGAGCATTAATCCCCCACGGAGCACGGTATTCGCCGTGCTCCGGCACTTTTCCTGTCTTTTTAGCCCCTTGCGGAATGTTCTTAAAACCCACCCTTTTTCCCCTCTCTGCTCGTTTTTTAACCTGTGAGCCAGGATTTTTGTCGATAGTGTTCTATATTTAACAAAGTGATGACATTTCTGGTGGATAAAAGTCCTGTTCATTGCGTGTTTAATGGTCTTTTATCCACCAGAATCTCACTAAGGGAGATTAATAACTGCCTCAGCCAGATAAGTAGCGGCATTGTATCCGCGACTATCCGACGCTGGATTGGGTGATTTTTCGCCACGGCAGTTAAGCAGCCTGAGTTGCTGCAAGCGGCCCAAATTGTGGGCAAACCAACAGGAACGACATCGATGACTATGACAAAACTGAAGATTTCTAAAACTCTGCTGGCCGTCGTGCTGGGCTCTGTAGTGGCAAGTGGCTCCGCTTTTGCGGCAAACACCACCACTGACAAAGCGCAAAACGCCGCATCCAGCGCGGGGGAAAAAATCGACAGCTCGATGACTAAAGTCGGTGGATTCATGGATGACAGCTCCATCACTGCAAAAGTGAAAGCGGCGCTGGTGGATCATGAAAGCATTAAAAGCACCGATATTTCCGTCAAAACGGACAACAAAGTAGTCACGCTGAGTGGCTTCGTTGAAAGCCAGGCGCAGGCCGAACAGGCTGTCTCTGTGGCCAAAGGTGTGGAAGGCGTGGCTTCGGTAAGCGACAAGCTGCATGTTCGTGACGGGAAAAACCAGTCAATGAAAGGTTATGCGGGCGACACCGCTACAACCAGTGAAATCAAAGCCAAATTGCTGGCCGATGACCTTGTACCGTCTCGTAAGGTGAAAGTTGAAACCACCGACGGCGTCGTGCAGTTGTCCGGTACGGTTGATTCTCAGGCTCAAAGTGAACGCGCCGAAAGTATCGCAAAAGCGATTGAGGGCGTTAAAAGCGTCAAAAACGATCTAAAAGTTAAGTAACCATTCCTGAAAACGTCAGCGCCCGCGTGGACGGGCGCGACGAATACGTGCCGGGAAAACATCGCAGATGAGCAACCTGAGCGCTCATCGCAAGCGGTCGACATTAACTATGGTAAAGGAGAGTCTTATGTTTCGTTGGGGCATTATATTTCTGGTTATCGCGTTAATTGCCGCCGCTCTGGGCTTTGGTGGTCTGGCGGGGACGGCAGCAGGCGCAGCGAAAATCGTCTTTATCGTCGGTATCATCCTGTTCCTGGTCAGCCTGTTTATGGGCCGTCGGCGTCCATAGCATAGTTAGCGCTTAAATTTCGCTTACATTAAAGCCAGTCCTCGTGACTGGCTTTACTATTTCGGCCCGGCAGAAATTGCGTTACTTTGGCAGATACAACGCAGCCAAAAGGAAAGCAGGGTGGGGCAATATATTCCAATAACGCTGGGCAATATTGCGCCCCTGGCGATAAAACCGTTTCGTCCGGGCCGTCTCGCACTGGTGTGTGAAGGCGGAGGTCAGCGTGGTATTTTCACCGCCGGGGTGCTTGACGAGTTTATGCAGGCAAACTTTAACCCCTTCGATCTCTACTTTGGTACCTCTGCGGGCGCGCAAAACCTTTCGGCTTATGTATGCAACCAGCCCGGCTACGCCCGCAAAGTGATCATGCGCTACACCACCACGCGTGACTTTTTTGATCCGGTGCGCTTTGTGCGCGGCGGTAACCTTATCGATCTTGACTGGTTGGTGGATTCGACATCCCGCCAGATGCCGCTGGCGATGGATTTTGCCGCGCGTTCTTTTGATGCCGGTAAGGCGTTCTATATGTGTGCCTGCCGCCAGGATGATTACACCGCGGAATATTTTGCGCCGACCCACCAGACATGGCTGGATCTGATCCGTGCCTCCAGCGCGATTCCGGGTTTTTACCGTTCT
This sequence comes from Kosakonia sp. MH5, assembly GCF_009935945.1. NCBI lineage: Bacteria > Pseudomonadati > Pseudomonadota > Gammaproteobacteria > Enterobacterales > Enterobacteriaceae > Kosakonia > Kosakonia sp. MH5. The sequence goes on from NZ_QODH01000006.1 coordinate 139,088, forward strand.
GGGGTGTCGCTCAATGGCGTGAACTATTTCGATGGCGGCGTCAGCGATGCGATCCCGGTTCAGGAAGCGGCTAAGCGCGGAGCAAAAACCATCGTGGTGATCCGCACCGTGCCTTCTCAGACGTACTACACGCCGCAGTGGTTTAAACGTATGGAACGCTGGCTGGGCGACAGCAGCTTGCAGTCGCTGGTTAATCTGGTACAGCACCACGAGAAAAGTTACTCGGCGATTCAGCGGTTTATCGAAACGCCGCCGGGAAAACTACGCATACTTGAAATCTATCCGCCGAAACTTTTGCATAGCATGGCGCTGGGCAGCCGGTTACCGGCGCTGCGTGATGATTATAAAATTGGTCGGCTGTGTGGACGTTATTTCCTGGCGACGGTAGGAAAACTGCTGGCGGAAACCCCGCCACTGATTCGTCATACTGTGGTGCCGGCTCCCCTTATTGTGCCGCCCGAGGTCGTTGCCGCGCCCGTTCCTGCCACCCGCGTGGTTCCGCCTGCCGCCGTCGCCAATGATGTGCTGGATGCGCCGCTGGTTAACGCGGTACAAGCCAACGACTTACCCATTAATAAAGAGGATACGGCGTGAGTTTCCGCTTTATCGATACGCACTGTCATTTTGATTTTCCGCCCTTCACGGGCGATGAAGTCGCCAGTATCGCCCGCGCGGCAGACGCTGGCGTCGGGCGCATTATCGTACCCGCCATCGCTGCGCGCTATTTTGATCGCGTTTGTTCTCTGGCGCGCGAGCATTCCGCGCTGTATGCCGCGCTGGGTCTGCATCCAATTGTGATTGAAGAACACACGGCCCAAAGCCTTGAGCAGCTTGAGCAGGCGCTGGCCGCCAGGCCGGAAAAGGTGCTGGCGATTGGCGAAATTGGCCTCGATCTCTATCGCGATAATCCGCAGTTTGAGCGCCAGCAGCAGGTACTGGATGCGCAGCTAAAACTGGCGAAACGCTTTGATTTACCAGTGATCCTCCATTCGCGGCGCACGCATGACAAACTGGCGATGCACCTGAAAAAGCAGGCTTTGCCGCGCACCGGCGTGGTTCACGGCTTTTCCGGTAGCCTGCAACAGGCGCAGCGTTTTATCGAACTGGGGTATTACATTGGCGTCGGCGGAACGATCACTTATCCACGCGCCAGTAAAACCCGTGATGTAATGGCGCAGTTGCCGCTATCCGCATTGTTGCTGGAGACCGATGCGCCGGATATGCCGCTGAACGGCTTCCAGGGGCAGCCTAACCGGCCGGAACAGGCGGCGCGGGTTTTTGCCACGCTGTGTGAATTGCGCCCAGAAGCCCCGGATGTGATCGCCCAAACGTTGCTGGAGAATACGCAGCAGCTTTTCGCTTTACAGATATAGCGCCGGACGAAGCACAGTGGTGACGCCGCGTTGTTGCAGCGCTTCCGCCAGTGGTTCGATATCTTCCTCGGTTGCGCTGCGCCAGCTTTTTGCCTCGCCGTAAACGCCGTGCGCGTGAAATGCGTTGAGCCGCACCGGAATACGCCCCAGTTCACAGATAAACGCCGCCAGCGTGTCGATATGCAGCAAATAGTCGCTATGTCGCGGGATCACCAGCAAACGCAATTCGGCCAGCTTGTTCTGTGCCGCCAGCAGGCGCAGGCTATTTTTCACCGGTGTATTATCCCGCCCGGTGAGAAAACGGTGATGTTCGCTGTTCCAGGCTTTAAGATCGATCATTGCCCCGTCGCAAACCGGCAGCAACTTATGCCAGCCTGTTTCGCTCAGCATTCCATTACTGTCGACAAGGCAGGTCAGATGGCGTAGCTGCGGATCGGCGCGCAGCGCAGAAAACAGCGCGAGCAGAAACGGCAGTTGTAACGTGGCCTCGCCGCCGCTGACTGTGATGCCTTCAATGAATAACGCGGCTTTGCGGATCTTCGCCACCACCTCTTCTACAGACATCATTTGTGCCATCGGCGTTGCCTGTTGCGGACACATTTGCAGGCAGGTATCGCACTGCTGGCAGGTTACGGCGTTCCACTGTACTTGCCCGTCGTCAAACGCCAGTGCCTGATGCGGACAACCTGGCACGCAGTCGCCGCAGTGGTTGCAGCGGCCGATCGTCCACGGATTGTGGCAGCTCTTACAGCGCAGATTACAGCCCTGTAAAAACAGCGCCAGTCGGCTGCCCGGCCCGTCGACGCAAGAGAAGGGGATCAGGTTACTGACGAAAGCGCATCTGCTGCTCATGGCTTACCACTCGGGGTTGTCGCTCAAGAATATGCGTATTGCGCGCGGCTTCTTCACCCAGCCAGGTGGTGTTGGTGCGCGAACCTTCGGCGCGGAATTTCTCCAGGTCCGACAGGCGCACCATATAACCGGTAACGCGCACCAAATCATTGCCCGCGACGTTGGCGGTAAACTCGCGCATTCCGGCGTTAAACGCGCCAAGGCAGAGTTGCACCACGGCCTGCGGGTTGCGTTTAACGGTTTCGTCGAGGGTTAAAATATCGCTGATCCCGGCTTTGTACCAGGCGTGGTGCGGCGCAACGGCCAGCAAATGGGTAATCGGATCGGGTTCATCGCCATAAGGCAGACGCGCGCCCGGTGTGGTACCGATATCGGAACTGATGCCGGACTGCGCATGCAGTAACGCGCGTTGTTTCCATCCATGTTTGACCGGTGTGTTTTCAACAAACGCCGCCAGTTGCTCGCTGATGCGGTAGCCGAGAGCATTCGCCTGCTCATCTTTGCCGTAGCATCCTGCGATGCTCGCTTTCTCGCACAGAATATTGACCGCTTCAGCCAGCCCGTAGATGCCGAACATTGGCGCAAAACGATCGGCGGCGATCAGCCCCTCCTGCACAAGGAAGCTATGCTCAAAGAAACCGGATTGTTGATACAGGAAGTCGCAGCGCGCATCGATAATGGCCAATTGTTGCTGGCAATAATGGGGCAGCCGCCGGGTAAAGAATTCCTCCAGAGAACGGCTGCCTTCAGCGATGACTTTCAGGTTCAGCCTTACCAGCGTACTGCCGCCACCGCCCAGTGGCAGCGAGTTGTAACAACTGACAATGCCATAACCGCCTTTTGTGAAAATATTATCATGCAAAGGTCCATTGGCGATATGCGGCTTGCTGCACGCGCAGATGTTACAAGCAACTTCCAGCAGCAGATCATCTGGCGTGATCTGCGGATCATAAATAAACGTCAGATTCGGCGCGACCTGCTTTAGCTCAGCATCGGCGCGTAAGATAGCCCGGGTGACTGGCGTGTCATAAGGGCCGATATTGGCGTGGACAAAGGCATCCGGTAAGGTTCTGTCGAGATAGCGCCAGAAGCGTTTTATTCGAATATCGATTTCTTCTTGTGTTAGAATTCTAACATATGGTTGCAGTAACGCATCCAGTTGCCCGAGGTAAACCGGCAAGCCGGTAACAGAGGGAACATGGTGATAAAGAATGGTCAGCAAAGAGAGCGCATCATCGAGATCCTTTGCCCCTTCCAGCTCCAGCCATGCGGATCCGTTAGCCAGAAATTTGGCGTAATCCGGCAGGACATAGCGCGGTTTGTAGGGCGCGTGCCCTTCAAACATATCGCAAATTGCCCCTTCGTCGAGCGCCTCCTGCGCGGCTTGCGGCAGCGCCGGATAGGGGAGGCTATTTTCCGCCTCCAGCGCGAGAAAATGGTGTTTCTGCTGCGGCGTGAGCGTTGGGCTGGTAACAATCTGCTGGCAGCGTGTCTGTAATCCTGGATTAACCGGTATCGACATGATCTTCCTCTTTATCCCGTGCATTCAGGACGAAGAGTGTAAGACACCGGCGGATAACCACTTTTGATCCATGCGCACCTTAGCGGTAATCACGACCGCTTTTGCGTTTTAAAGTTTGATGAATGTCTCATTATTGTTTTGCAAACGTGAATTAAGTTTTCATTAACTGTGATGAGTATCGAAGTGTAATCGTGGGTTGATGTTAGAATATTAACAAGCCCGAACAGAAAATCGGCATTACGCCGTCGGAGAGAATATGAGTGATTTAACGGCAAGCAGCCTGCGCGCGTTGCAATTAATGGATCTGACCACCCTGAACGACGATGACACCAACGAGAAAGTCATTGCGCTGTGTCATCAGGCCAAAACCCCGGTGGGGAATACCGCCGCCGTTTGCATCTATCCGCGTTTCATCCCGATTGCGCGTAAGACGTTGAACGCACAGGGAACACCGGACGTACGTATTGCGACGGTAACCAACTTCCCGCACGGTAACGATGATATCGACATTGCGCTGGCAGAAACCCGCGCGGCGATTGCCTACGGTGCTGATGAAGTTGATGTAGTATTCCCGTACCGTGCGCTGATCGCCGGTAACGAGCAGGTCGGTTTTGATCTGGTCAAAGCCTGTAAAGAGGCGTGTGCCGCAGCCAACGTGCTGTTGAAAGTAATCATCGAAACCGGCGAATTGAAAGAAGAAGCGCTGATCCGTAAGGCGTCAGAAATCGCGATTAAAGCGGGCGCTGACTTTATCAAGACCTCAACCGGGAAAGTACCGGTTAATGCCACGCCGGAAAGCGCGCGCATCATGCTGGAAGTGATCCGCGATATGGGCGTTGAGAAAACCGTGGGCTTTAAACCGGCGGGTGGCGTGCGCAGCGCGGAAGACGCGCAGCACTATCTGGCGATTGCCGATGAACTGTTTGGCGCTGACTGGGCCGATGCCCGTCACTATCGCTTTGGCGCATCCAGCCTGCTGGCAAGCCTGCTGAAAGCGCTGGGACACGGCGACGGTAAGAGCGCAAGCAGCTACTGATGGCTTCATTTACCGGGCCTGCACTCTACCTCGCAGGCCGGGTAAGATATTGCCGCCATTCGGCGGTATGGGCCGATAACACCATGTTTTGCCGGGTCGCTTTGGTTGCCCGGCCGTATCATTCTTCAGGGGGTTACCTTGTTTCTCGCTCAAGAAATTATTCGTAAAAAACGCGATGGTCTCGCGCTGAGTGATGAAGAGATCCGTTTCTTTATCAACGGAATTCGCGATAACACCGTTTCTGAAGGCCAGATCGCCGCGCTTGCCATGACCATCTTTTTCCATGACATGACCATGCCAGAACGCGTGTCGTTGACCATGGCAATGCGCGATTCCGGTTCGGTTCTGGACTGGAAACACCTTAATCTCAATGGCCCGATTGTTGATAAACACTCTACTGGCGGCGTCGGGGATGTGACCTCATTAATGCTTGGCCCGATGGTTGCCGCCTGTGGTGGTTATATTCCGATGATTTCCGGGCGCGGCCTGGGGCATACCGGCGGCACACTCGATAAACTGGAGGCCATTCCTGGCTTCGACATTTTCCCGGACGATAGCCGCTTCCGCGACATTATTAAGGATGTTGGCGTGGCGATTATCGGCCAGACCAACTCACTGGCCCCGGCCGATAAACGTTTTTATGCCACCCGCGATATCACCGCGACGGTAGACTCGATTCCGCTGATCACCGCTTCCATTCTGGCGAAAAAACTGGCTGAAGGCCTTGATGCGTTGGTGATGGATGTGAAAGTTGGCAGCGGCGCGTTTATGCCGACTTATGCGCTCTCCGAACAACTGGCGGAGGCAATTGTGGGCGTGGCGAATGGCGCAGGCGTGCGCACGACCGCACTGCTGACCGATATGAATCAGGTGCTGGCTTCCAGCGCGGGCAATGCGGTGGAAGTGCGTGAAGCGGTGCAATTCCTCACCGGAGAATACCGTAACCCGCGCCTGTTTGATGTCACGATGGCGCTGTGCGTGGAGATGCTGATTTCCGGCAAACTGGCGAAAGATGACGCGGAAGCCCGGGCGAAACTGCAAGCGGTGCTGGATAACGGAAAAGCGGCAGAGATCTTTGGCCGCATGGTCGCGGCGCAGAAAGGGCCGACGGATTTCGTTGAGAACTACGCCAACTATCTGCCCTCCGCCACGTTGAGCAAAGCCGTTTACGCCGACGACGAAGGCTTTATTACCGCAATGGATACCCGTGCGCTGGGCATGGCGGTGGTGTCGATGGGCGGCGGCCGTCGCCAGGCGACGGACAGTATCGATTACAGCGTTGGTTTTACCGATATGGTGCGTCTGGGCGAGCGCGTGGATGGGCAGCGTCCGTTGGCCGTCATTCACGCGAAGGATGAAGCCAGCTGGCAGGACGCCGCGCAGGCGGTGAAGGCTGCCCTCGTTGTGGACGACATCGCAGCAAAAGAGACACCAACGGTCTATCGCCGTATTACTGAATAACGGTATACTGATCTGATCGCTTTTTTACAAAGCACAAGGTACGGAGAACATATGAAACGTGCATTTATTATGGTGCTGGACTCTTTCGGCATCGGCGCGACTGAAGACGCGGAGCGCTTCGGCGACGCGGGTTCTGACACGCTTGGCCACATTGCTGAAGCCTGTGCGAAAGGTGAAGCCGATACCGGGCGTAAAGGGCCGTTGCATCTCCCTAATCTGACCCGTCTGGGGCTGGCGAAAGCCCATGAAGGCGCGACCGGTTTTATCCCGGCCGGGATGGACGGTAACGCAGAAATCACTGGTGCTTACGCGTGGGCGCATGAGCTCTCTTCCGGCAAAGATACGCCGTCAGGCCACTGGGAAATCGCTGGTGTGCCGGTGCTGTTCGATTGGGGCTATTTTAGCGATACCGAAAACAGCTTCCCGCAGGCGCTGCTGGATAAACTGGTAGAACGCGCAAATCTGCCGGGTTATCTCGGCAACTGCCACTCTTCCGGGACGGTGATCCTCGATCAACTGGGCGAAGAGCATATGAAAACCGGTAAGCCGATTTTCTACACTTCTGCGGATTCTGTCTTCCAGATCGCCTGTCATGAAGAGACGTTTGGTCTCGATAAGCTGTATGAACTGTGCGAAATCGCCCGCGAAGAGCTGACCGAAGGGGGTTACAACATTGGTCGCGTGATTGCGCGTCCGTTTGTCGGTGATAAGGCGGGTAATTTCCAGCGCACCGGTAACCGCCATGACCTGGCCGTTGAGCCGCCGTCAGCCACCGTGCTGCAAAAACTGGTGGAAGAGAAAGACGGCCAGGTGGTTTCCGTGGGCAAAATCGCCGATATCTATGCCAACTGCGGCATCACCAAAAAAGTGAAGGCTACCGGGCTGGATGCGCTGTTTGACGCCACCGTGAAAGAGATGAAAGAAGCGGGCGATAAGACAATTGTCTTTACCAACTTCGTTGATTTTGACTCATCATGGGGCCATCGCCGCGATGTCGCCGGTTATGCGGGCGGGCTGGAGCTGTTTGACCGCCGTCTACCGGAACTAATGGAACTGGTGGGCGAGGACGATATCCTGATCCTTACCGCCGATCACGGCTGCGATCCGACCTGGAAAGGCACTGATCATACCCGTGAGCACATTCCGGTGCTAGTTTACGGCCCGAAAGTAAAACCCGGTTCGCTTGGCCACCGTGAAACGTTCGCGGACATTGGCCAGACGCTGGCGAAATACTTTGGCGTTTCTGATATGGACTATGGCAAAGCCATGTTCTGATGATTTTGGGCGGGAGCTTCCCGCCCTTTCTGTTCTAACGACATAAAGGAATTAACGATGGCTACCCCACATATTAATGCAGAAATGGGTGATTTCGCGGATGTTGTGCTGATGCCGGGCGATCCGCTGCGTGCGAAGCACATTGCCGAAACATTCCTCGAAGATTACCGCGAAGTGAACAACGTGCGCGGCATGCTGGGTTACACCGGTACTTACAAAGGCCGCAAAATCTCGGTAATGGGCCACGGTATGGGCATTCCGTCCTGCTCCATCTATACCAAAGAGCTGATCACCGATTTCGGCGTGAAGAAAATCATTCGCGTCGGTTCCTGCGGTGCGGTGCGTATGGATGTGAAACTGCGTGATATCGTGATTGGTATGGGTGCCTGTACCGATTCCAAAGTAAACCGCATGCGCTTTAAAGATCACGACTTTGCGGCGATTGCTGATTTCGACATGGTGCGTAACGCGGTCGATGCGGCGAAAACGCTGGGCGTTGACGCCCGCGTGGGGAACCTGTTCTCTGCCGATCTGTTCTACTCTCCGGACGGCGAAATGTTCGATGTGATGGAGAAATACGGCATTCTCGGCGTGGAAATGGAAGCGGCGGGTATTTATGGCGTGGCGGCAGAATTCGGGGCGAAAGCGCTGACTATCTGCACCGTTTCCGACCATATCCGCACCCACGAGCAGACCACCTCTGCTGAGCGTCAGACGACGTTTAATGACATGATCAAAATTGCGCTGGAATCTGTCCTGCTGGGCGATAAAGCGTAACTCTTTGTTGTGCCGGGTGGAGGCGATGCCTTACCCGGCCTGCATTCCTCTGGCCTGATAAACGCAGCGCCATCAGGCATTTGAAGTTAACGCACCGCTTTGACAATCCACGCCGACAGCTCGCGCAGTTCCTGTTCCTGATCCGGAAAATCCACCAATAACGCATCGCACTCCTGCGCCAGCATATCCGCCCGGTACAGACAGCCCTGCAGACGCGCTGCTAGCGCTTCGAGCGGCGCCGGGTTCAGGCTGTCGGTAAACACCTGCGTGCGGGTGATATGGCCTTTCTCAACGTCAAAGTGCAGCTCCACGCCGCCCCAGGTAAAACGCTCATCCAGTAAATGGCTGAAGGCTGGCGCCTGACCGAAGTTCCACTCCCAACTGCTCTGGCGGGCAAAGGTTTCGGCGAAATTGGGCAGATCCGGCGTTTTCTCCGGCGAGATAATTTCGGCTGTAACGCGTTCGCCATAGTGGCTGAAGAAGGCCTCCGTTACCGCCTGGCAAATCTGCTCGTGGGTGATGCCCGGTAGTAATTCCACCAGGTTGGCGACGCGTCCGCGTACGGAGGTAATGCCTTTTGCTTGCAGTTTTTTCTTGTCCGGATTGAGGTAGTGAGCCAGACGGCTGAGATCGGCATTTAACAGCAGCGTGCCGTGGTGGAAGCCACGATCGCGGGTTTCACGGTAGGCAGAGCCAGACACTTTGCGGTCGCCTTCTGCGGTCTTCACGACCAGGTCGTTACGCCCGGAGGCTTCCGCCGTTACGCCGAGTGCATTCAGCGCCGCGAGCACAATACCCGTAGAGATGGTTTTGTCGTATTCGGGTTTCCCGGCCATAAAGGTAAAGCAGGTGTTACCGAGATCGTGGAAAACCGCGCCGCCGCCGCTGCTACGGCGAGCCAACCGCACGTTGTCTTCTTCCATGCGCCGCGTATTGCACTCTTTCCATGGGTTCTGCGCCCGGCCGATAACCACCGTATCGGCGTTACGCCATAAAAACAGCACGCGCTGTGTTGCGGGCATCTGGCGGAAAATACACTCCTCCACAGCCAGGTTGAACCACGGATCGTAAGATTCAGAGATAAGCAGACGAAGCGTCGACATAGCCGATTTCCTTTCTTTTACTTTTCAACAGATTACCATTAGCGGTAACTGCTACTCTTTCTTTTCGTGCTCTTCTTCTTCCGGCACGGATTTGTTAGCCGTCAGCAGGAACGGCGATTGTTGCCAGCGAGTGCGTTTGCCCTGCAGAAGCGTACGTGTCAGCACAACGCCAATGGCCAGCGACAGTAGCAGCATCAGGCGCAGAATATTGGTGGTGTTATCCACCTGGCGGGCTTCCGTCGCCAGCGTGTGGGTATCCAGCGTCAGGCGCAGATAACCCAGCGGGCCGCTTTTCCCCTGAATGGGTTCGACAATTTGTTGATTGAAATAGCCGCCGGCTTTCTTGCCGTCGAGCGCCAGCCGGTCGCGAACGTCAATGCTTTCGCCCGAACGTGCGATGAGATCGCCCTGCGCGTCATACACGCCGGCATCGAGGATCCGGCTCCCTTCCGTAAGCTGGCGTAACACGACACCAATACGTTTTTCATCCGGCGTTTCGGTACGCAGCAGCGGCGTAAGGTTGAGCGTCACCTGACGCGCCAGGGTTCTGGCCAGCTCTTCAAACTGTGGATTGCGCTGGCGTTGATGGTTCTGGCTGAACCAGGATGCGCCCTGCATCAGCGCGACCAGCAATGCCAGACAGATGAGGACTGTTACGGCGCGGTGCAGCCGAAATTTAAGTTTTGCGCGAGCCATATTCCACCTGTTGAAAATTTGAGGCTTAATGTTGCCAGAAGCGCTGGTTACAAGGTAGCCTCATGCGTTATTTTCCCCTCCGATGCTTTCTGGCGCGAATGTTTTTACAGGAGCTTTAATGCTTAACAGTTTGACCTGGTGCGATCTGCCCGACGATGTTTCTCAGTGGCCAGGATTGCCGCTCTCTTTAAGTGGTGATGAGGTCATGCCTCTGGACTATCACGCCGGTCGAAGCGGCTGGCTCCTGTATGGGCGCAATCTTGATAAAACGCGTCTTACGACCTACCAGCGCAAACTGGGCGCGGCAATGGTGATTGTGGCGGCCTGGTGCGTCGATGATTATCAGGTGATCCGTCTGGCCGGTTCGTTAACGCCGCGCGCTTCGCGTCTGGCGCATGACGAAGGCATGGATGTTGCGCCGCTGGGTAAAATCCCGCATTTGCGCTCGCCAGGGCTGCTGGTGATGGATATGGATTCCACCGCGATTCAGATCGAGTGCATTGACGAGATTGCGAAGCTTGCCGGTACGGGCGAGATGGTGGCGGAAGTGACCGAACGTGCGATGCGCGGCGAGCTTGATTTCGCCGCCAGCTTGCGCAGCCGCGTGGCAACGCTGAAAGGGGCGGATGCCAATATCCTGATGCAGGTGCGCGAATCGTTGCCGCTGATGCCGGGCCTGGTGCAACTGGTGTTGAAGCTGGAGACGCTGGGCTGGAAAGTGGCGATTGCCTCCGGCGGCTTTACCTTCTTTGCAGATTACCTGCGTGACAAGCTGCACCTCACAGCGGCAGTGGCGAATGAGCTGGAGATCATGGACGGCAAATTCACTGGCCAGGTGCTGGGCGATATCGTCGATGCCCAGTACAAAGCCAACACATTGAAAGCGCTGGCTGAGAAGTACGAGATTCCGGTCACGCAAACCGTCGCCATTGGCGATGGCGCGAATGACCTGCCAATGATCAAAGCCGCCGGGTTGGGGATCGCCTTCCACGCTAAACCTAAAGTTAATGAGAAAGCGGAAGTCTCCATTCGTCACGCCGACCTGATGGGCGTATTTTGTATTCTTTCCGGCAGTATCAATAAGAAGTAGAGGTGATTGTGGCGAAAGCTCCCAAACGTGCGTTTGTCTGTAATGAATGCGGCGCGGATTATCCGCGCTGGCAGGGGCAGTGCAGCGCCTGCCATGCATGGAATACCATTACTGAAATCCGTGTGGCCGCTTCGCCCACCGTGGCGCGTAATGAGCGCCTCTCTGGCTATGCCGGGAGCGCGGGCGTCTCGAAAGTGCAGAAACTTTCGGAAATCAGTCTGGAAGAGCTGCCGCGTTTTTCGACCGGTTTTAAAGAGTTTGACCGCGTGCTTGGCGGCGGTGTTGTGCCGGGGAGCGCCATTCTGATTGGCGGTAACCCGGGCGCAGGGAAGTCAACGTTGCTGTTGCAGACGCTGTGTAAGCTCGCCGAACAGATGAAAACCCTGTATGTCACCGGCGAAGAGTCGTTGCAACAGGTGGCGATGCGCGCCCACCGTCTGGGGCTGCCGACGGGCAATCTGAATATGCTTTCGGAAACCAGCATCGAGCAAATCTGCATGATTGCCGATGAAGAACAACCTAAATTGATGGTGATCGACTCGATTCAGGTGATGCATATGGCGGACATTCAGTCGTCGCCCGGTAGCGTTGCCCAGGTGCGTGAGACGGCAGCATATCTGACGCGGTTCGCCAAAACCCGCGGCGTGGCGATTGTTATGGTCGGCCATGTTACGAAAGATGGTTCGCTGGCGGGGCCAAAAGTGCTGGAGCACTGTATCGACTGCTCGGTGCTGCTTGACGGCGATGCCGACTCCCGTTTTCGCACCTTGCGTAGCCACAAAAACCGCTTTGGCGCAGTGAATGAGCTCGGCGTGTTTGCGATGACCGAACAGGGGCTGCGTGAAGTCAGCAACCCTTCGGCCATTTTTCTTAGCCGCGGGGATGAAGTGACCTCCGGTAGCTCGGTGATGGTGGTATGGGAAGGGACGCGCCCGCTACTGGTTGAGATCCAGGCGCTGGTGGATCACTCGATGATGTCGAACCCGCGCCGCGTGGCGGTTGGCCTGGAGCAGAACCGGCTGGCGATTCTGCTGGCGGTGTTGCATCGCCACGGCGGCTTGCAGATGGCGGATCAGGACGTATTCGTGAACGTTGTCGGCGGGGTGAAAGTAACCGAAACCAGTGCCGATCTGGCGCTGCTGCTGGCGATGGTTTCCAGCCTGCGCGACAGACCGCTGCCGCAGGACCTGGTAGTGTTTGGCGAAGTGGGGCTGGCCGGTGAGATCCGTCCGGTGCCGAGTGGCCAGGAGCGTATCTCCGAGGCGGCCAAACACGGTTTCCGCCGCGCGATTGTTCCGGCGGCAAACGTGCCGAAAAAAGTGCAGGAAGGAATGCAGATTTTCGGCGTGAAGAAGCTCTCGGATGCGCTAAACGTCTTTGACGACTTATAATTGGCTAAAGATTTTTGCAGGAGGCAACAATGTCGTCATTTGATTATTTAAAAACCGCGATTCGCCAGAAGGGCTGCACATTACAACAAGTGGCAGATGCCAGCGGTATGACCAAAGGCTATTTAAGCCAGCTGCTGAATGCCAAGATTAAAAGCCCCAGCGCGCAAAAGCTGGAAGCGTTGCACCGCTTCCTCGACCTTGAATTTCCCCGGCGGCAGAAAAATATTGGTGTGGTATTCGGTAAGTTTTATCCGCTGCATACCGGCCATATCTATTTGATCCAGCGCGCCTGTAGCCAGGTTGATGAATTGCACATTATCCTCGGTTACGACGAAACGCGCGATCGCGAGCTGTTTGAAGACAGCGCAATGTCGCAGCAGCCGACGGTCAGCGATCGGCTGCGCTGGCTGCTGCAAACCTTTAAGTATCAGAAAAATATTCGTATTCATGCTTTTAATGAAGAGGGCATGGAGCCGTATCCGCACGGCTGGGATGTCTGGAGTAAAGGCATCAAAGCGTTTATGACAGAGAAAGGCATCACGCCAAACTGGATCTACACCTCGGAAGAGGCTGATGCGTCGCAGTATCTGCAACATTTGGGCATTGAGGCCGTGCTGGTGGATCCGCAGCGTACGTTTATGAATATCAGCGGCTCGCAGATCCGCGAAAATCCATTCCGCTACTGGGATTATATTCCGACGGAAGTAAAACCTTTCTTTGTCCGCACTGTGGCTATTCTGGGCGGTGAATCCAGCGGTAAATCGACGCTGGTGAATAAACTCGCCAATATTTTTAATACGACCAGTGCGTGGGAATATGGCCGGGACTACGTATTTTCTCATCTCGGCGGCGATGAGATGGCGCTGCAATATTCTGATTACGATAAAATTGCCTTAGGCCATGCGCAATATATCGATTTCGCGGTGAAATATGCGAATAAAGTGGCTTTTATCGATACGGATTTTGTTACCACGCAGGCGTTTTGCAAAAAATATGAGGGGCGTGAACATCCCTTCGTACAGGCGTTAATTGATGAATATCGCTTCGATTTAGTGATCCTGCTGGAAAATAATACGCCATGGGTGAATGATGGCTTAAGAAGTCTGGGCAGTTCGGTTGACCGGAAAGAGTTTCAGGATCTGTTGGTTTCTATGCTACGGGAGAACCATATTGATTTTGTTCGCGTTGAATCGGCCGACTATGATTCGCGGTTTCTGCAGTGTGTCGAATTGGTTAAGAAGCTGATGGGCGCATAAGCGCGGCTACTGGCCGGGTATTTCACTTTACCCGGCAAGCGGATAACTGGTCGGCTGGTTACACAAACTTTCCCAGTGATAGTAAACCTGATTCAGCGTCGCGACAGAAGGCTGGTTCACTTTCTTCAGCATATTGTATTTATGAGTGCTGAACGTTTTCACATCCATTTCGCCGTTGCTGAATATATCGGTCTGCGCTTCTCTGTTAATAATATGTTTGAGCAGCACCCTTTCTTTTCGGGTTAGTGCTAATTTCCCTTCGCGCCTCTTTTTATTTCTCCAGGACTTCTGTTGTAAGGTTCGCTGGAAGACGTCGATTGGCAGGCTTTTACTTATTTTGAAAAAGGGATACAGCAGAAATTTTTCAAAAGAATTATCGCCTTCCGTAATTTCATTCAGCGTTGTCAAGGTGGTAATAACAAGCAGGTGATTATCAAAATCTATAATCACATCATCCGCATTCAGTTTTATCGCATGCTGCTGAATAAGCGTGCGCAGACCGCATTTTAAATATGCATTTTCCGTAATGATCTGCATTGAATATAACCACGTATTGATTCGGCTTAAAGGGTAATCAATGTTATCCGGTGGTTTTTTCGTTAAGCAAGAGCGTGGTTTTTTCATTAATCATCAAAATATAAAACTATTTATTTATATTTTTTTTGTATTTTTATTCTGCATCTATGGTTTTTGGTGCGCTTTTGCTTTGATTGGCCGTGAGCGGTGAATGCACAAATGCCTGGGTTTGATGCGAATATTATGCAAAAACGAAAACACTTTTTTTGCTCAGCGTTGCAGATGAATTCTCTGCGCGTTTCGGGGGAAGCGTGGTAGGGAAGGGGGAAAAAGCGGATGGGAAATCCATCCGCTTTGACGGTGCTTATTTAGCGATACGTTTGTATTTAATACGTTTGGGCTCCAGCGCTTCAGCGCCAAGCGTACGTTTTTTATACTCTTCGTATTCGGTGAAGTTACCTTCGAAGAACTCGACTTTACCTTCATCCTGGTAATCCAGAATGTGGGTGGCGATACGGTCAAGGAACCAGCGGTCGTGCGAGATAACCATCGCGCAACCCGGGAATTCGAGCAGGGCGTTTTCCAGCGCGCGCAGCGTTTCGATATCCAGGTCGTTGGTTGGTTCATCGAGCAGCAATACGTTGCCGCCGACCTGCAGCAGCTTCGCCAGATGCAGACGGCCTCGCTCACCGCCAGAGAGTTCGCCAACGCGTTTACCCTGATCGGTGCCTTTAAAGTTAAAGCGACCCACATAAGCACGGCTCGGCATTTCGGTATTGCCGATGCGCATGATATCCAGCCCGCCGGAAACTTCTTCCCATACGGTTTTGCTGTTATCCATCGCGTCACGGAACTGGTCAACTGAGGCCAGTTTCACGGTATCACCCAGGGTGATGGAGCCGCTATCTGGCTGCTCCTGACCGGACATCATACGGAACAGCGTCGATTTACCCGCGCCGTTTGGACCGATGATGCCGACAATGGCGCCTTTCGGTACGGAGAAGGACAGATTATCAATCAACTGGCGATCGCCGTAGGATTTGCTGAGGTTGCTGACCTCAACCACTTTGTCTCCCAGACGTGCTCCAGGCGGAATAAACAGTTCGTTGGTTTCGTTACGTTTCTGGTATTCCGTGTTGTTAAGTTCTTCAAAGCGCGCCAGACGGGCTTTGCCCTTCGACTGACGGCCTTTCGCACCCTGACGAACCCACTCCAGCTCTTTCTCAATGGATTTACGGCGAGCTGCTTCCTGAGAGGCTTCCTGCGCCAGACGCTGATCTTTTTGTTCCAGCCAGGAGGAGTAGTTGCCTTCCCACGGAATGCCTTCGCCACGGTCGAGCTCGAGGATCCAGCCTGCGACGTTATCAAGGAAGTAACGGTCGTGGGTGATTGCCACCACTGTGCCTTCGAAGTCGTGCAGGAAGCGTTCCAGCCACGCAACGGATTCAGCATCAAGGTGGTTAGTGGGTTCGTCGAGCAGCAGCATGTCCGGCTTTTCGAGCAGCAGACGGCACAGCGCGACGCGGCGGCGTTCACCACCGGAAAGATTCGCGACTTTGGCATCCCAGTCCGGCAGACGCAGGGCATCCGCCGCGCGCTCCAGCTGCACGTTCAGGTTGTGACCGTCGTGCGCCTGGATAATCTCTTCAAACTTACCTTGCTGCGCGGCCAGCTTGTCGAAGTCCGCATCCGGTTCCGCGTACTTCGCGTACACTTCATCCAGACCTTTCAGCGCGTTAACCACTTCGGAAACGGCTTCTTCAACCGATTCACGGACGGTATGTTCCGGGTTCAGTTGTGGTTCCTGCGGCAGATAACCAATTTTGATGCCGGGCTGCGGGCGGGCTTCACCTTCGATGTCTGTATCGATGCCGGCCATGATGCGCAGCAGGGTAGACTTACCGGCACCGTTAAGACCCAGCACGCCGATTTTTGCGCCCGGGAAGAAGCTTAGCGAGATATTTTTCAGAATATGACGTTTCGGCGGGACAACTTTGCCGACACGATGCATGGTATATACGAATTGAGCCACGTTGGACTTCGCCTCTTTGTCATGAGAGTAGTATTCAACAGCGGAGTGTAGCGGTTTTCGACGCTTAATCCCAGCCAACAGCGCCCACACTGTTAAATCACCACAAAAAGGTAAAAAAGTGTGCAGAACATGGCGCGTAGCGGCATGCCCGGTTAGCATTAACTCATTACGCGGCATGATGCTGCCAATAACGTGACAGAAAGAGGAAAGAGCTGTGCAGAGAGCTAAACATGCCGCCTGGCGATTTGCGGCGGCCTGCGTTTGTTTGCTGTCCCTCAGCAATATGGCGCGCGCAGATTCACTGGATGAACAACGTAACCGTTATGCGCAGATCAAAAGCGCATGGGATAACAAGCAAATGGATGTCGTGCAGCAACTGCTGCCCACGCTGACTAATTATCCGCTGTATCCCTATTTACAATATCGCCAGATTACCGACGATTTGATGAATCAACCGGCCATCACGGTGACTAACTTTGTGCAGCAGAACCCGACCCTGCCGCCAGCACGCACTCTGAAATCCCGTTTTGTTAACGAACTGGCGCGGCGTGAAGACTGGCGCGGGCTGTTGGCTTTCAGCCCGGAGAAACCCGCCACTACCGAAGCGCAATGTAACTACTATTTCGCCAAGTGGAACACCGGGCAGGCAGATGAGGCGTGGGCGGGAGCAAAAGAGCTCTGGTTGAGCGGTAAAAGCCAACCGAATGCCTGTGACCGGTTGTTTGGCGCCTGGCGCGCTTCCGGAAAGCAGGATCCGCTGGCATTTCTTGAACGCATCCGGCTGGCCATGAAAGCCGGTAATACGCAACTGGTGACGCTGCTGGCCGGGCAGATGCCCGCTGATTATCAAACTATCTCCCAGGCCATCATTAACCTTGCGAACAATCCCAACAGCGTCATGACGTTTGCCACTACCACCGGCGCGACCGACTTCACCCGGCAAATGGCGGCGGAAGCGTTTGAAAGTGTTGCCCGGCAGGATGTGGAAAATGCCCGTTTGCTGATCCCTTCGCTGGCGAAGGCGCAGCAATTGACGGAGGATCAAATCCAGACGCTGCGTGACATTGTCGCCTGGCGTTTGATGGGGAATGACGTGACCAGCGAACAGGCGCGCTGGCGCGATGATACGGTGATGCGCTCGCAATCCACATCGCTTCTGGAGCGGCGGGTGCGGATGGCGATCGGCGCCGGCGATCGGCGCGGTCTGAATACCTGGCTTTCCCGTTTGCCGATGGAGGCGAAAGAGAAAGATGAGTGGCGTTACTGGCAGGCTGATTTGTTGCTGGAGCGTGGCCGCGATGAAGAGGCCAAATCGATCCTGCATGCGCTGATGCAGCAGCGCGGTTTTTACCCGATGGCGGCGGCGCAACGCTTAGGGGAGGATTACCAACTTCAGATCGATAAAGTGCCTGGTAATCCCGATCCGGCGTTGGTTCAGGGCGCTGAAATGGCTCGCGTGCGCGAATTGATGTACTGGGGGCTGGATAATACCGCCCGCAGTGAATGGGCGAATCTGGTCACCAGCCGCTCGCAGCAAGAGCAGGCGCAACTGGCGCGCTATGCATTCAACCAGCACTGGTGGGATCTCAGCGTGCAGGCCACCATTGCCGGTAAATTGTGGGATCATCTGGAAGAGCGATTCCCGCTGGCCTACAGCGATTTGTATGCGCGTTACACCAACGGTAAAGCCATTAGCCAGAGCTATGCGATGGCGATTTCCCGCCAGGAGAGCGCGTGGAATCCAACGGCGCGTTCGCCGGTCGGCGCGAGCGGGTTAATGCAGATTATGCCCGGCACTGCCACCCATACAGTGAAGATGTTTAACATTGCCGGTTATCGCAATCCCAGCCAGCTTTTCGATCCGGAAACCAACATCAACATTGGCACCAGCTACCTGCAATATGTTTATCAGCAGTTCGGCAACAACCGGATTTTCTCCTCGGCGGCATATAACGCCGGGCCGGGCAGGGTACGTAGCTGGTTGAACAACAGCGCCGGAAAACTGGACGCCGTGGCGTTTGTAGAAAGTATCCCGTTCTCGGAAACCCGCAGCTATGTGAAAAACGTCCTCGCTTACGATGCCTACTACCGCTATTTCCTTAATGGTGGCAAACCTGTCATCTTTACTGACGCCGAGTTGCAGCGCCGTTACTGATTTCTAAGGTTTATGCTATGCTGTGTACTCTTTAACGAGTACACACTTTTCGGAAGCCTGTCTAAAGGGCTTCCGAAACCAACGAATGGCGGAAAACTATGACTCAGCAATCTCCTTATTCAGCAGCAATGGCCGAACAGCGTGACCAGGAGTGGCGACGCTTTGTCGAGTTGGTCAGGCAGTCATATGAAAAGGATCTGCATCTTCCGTTGCTTAATTTGATGCTTACGCCGGATGAGCGCGAGTCGTTGGGGACGCGGGTGCGAATTATCGAAGAGTTGTTGCGCGGCGAGATGAGCCAGCGCGAACTGAAGAGCGAACTGGGCGCGGGCATTGCGACCATTACCCGCGGCTCAAATAGCCTGAAAGCAGCGCCTGCCGATTTGCGCCTGTGGCTGGAGCAGACGCTGCTGAACGATCAGCGGTAAACCGCGTTATGAAACGGGCTTAGCGCCAGAATTACCGCCTGATGGTAAACGCTCTCGCGGGTGAGTTTACCGGCAGTGAAAACACCAATCGCCCCCTCTTTCCGGCCAATCTCATCAATGCCGGTGTAGTTTGACATCACCGGTCCGAGCGCTTCACCGGCACGCACTCTCTGCAAAATGATCTCTGGCAGCGGCAGCGTGGCTGAACGCGCTTCGCCCTGCATTTGAGGGTTTTCGATGACTACCCAGCTAAACGTACTGCCTTCATCAATACCTGCTTCAATGGCAACCCAGAAATCGGCGTCAGGCCGTAGCTTGCGGGCATTGTTCACGCGATTACGTGCGCCAGCCCGCGTTTCCTGACTGCCAAACGGCTGTTCAGGCACGCCGCTATCGACGGAGACAGATTCTATATGGCAGGATCCTTCGCCGAAGATCTCGTTAAAAGCGTGCAGAATAGCCCGAATTTTCGCGGGATTTGTGGTAGCTGAGACAACATGGTGCATAATCTATAATTGGCTTGTCCGAAACGAGACGCGTTCTTTATCCCGGACAAAGACCTTCCTCAGATAATAAATTCATCGCAGTATAATGGATAAAAAAGCATGTTACAGGTATACCTTGTTCGCCACGGTGAAACGCAGTGGAACGCCGAGCGTCGTATTCAAGGCCAGTCAGACAGTCCGTTAACCGACAAAGGGGAAACGCAGGCGTGGCAGGTGGCTGAACGCGCGAAAGCGCTGGGCATCACCCATATTATTGCCAGCGATCTGGGGCGTACCCGTCGCACGGCGGAGATCATCGCTGATGCCTGCGGTTGCGAAATTACGCTTGAGCCACGCCTGCGCGAGCTGGACATGGGCGTGCTCGAACGCCGCCATATCGATTCCCTGACGGAAGAAGAAGAGAGCTGGCGTCGGCAGTTAGTGAATGGCACGGCAGATGGCCGTATTCCTGACGGTGAGTCGATGCAGGAGCTGAGCGATCGTATGCACGCTGCGCTGGCTACTTGTCTGGAGCTACCGGAAGGAAGCCGCCCGATGCTAGTCAGTCACGGTATGGCGCTGGGCTGCCTGGTGAGTACCATTCTCGGGCTTCCGGCTTATGCTGAACGCCGTCTGCGTCTGCGCAACTGCTCCATCTCCCGCATCGATTACCAGCACAGCCCGTGGCTGGCATCCGGCTGGGTGGTGGAAACTGCAGGCGATGTTTCGCATCTCGACGCCCCTGCGCTGGATGAATTACAGCGTTAACGGCGGATAGGCACCAGATATTCGCAGCGAATGTGTAACGGCGGCTCACGATCGCGTGAGTCGTCATGCTGCGGGTAGAAATGCTCAATATCCTGACCTTTGCGGCGCGTAAGGTTGAGCATTGGCATGCACGTGCCATAAACGGTCAGAATAAAGTCTTGTAGCCCGTCCGGAGAGCCTTCAAAAGAGAAAGCCACGTAATCGCCGCCCTCCAGTAATACCGGCTGCGCATTGCTCAAATAACCATTCGCCATTTCCGGCGTCAGCGCCGTGGTGTAAAACACCTCCTGCTCATCATCTTTCTCGAGGCTGGGGCGCGGTTCGTGCAGCCCGTACAACTCCTGAGGAAGCGTCGGCGCATTGCTTAAAAATTCACGCCAGAACTGGATGCGCATTTGGTTGCGGAAATCGGAGATCTCCTCCAGCGAGCAGGTATAGCTCTGCGTTGTGCCGATCAGGTGCATTTGCGGCAGCGTTACAAATTCATGTTTAGGCAAGGTAAACTCGCCAAGACGCAGCGGCGGGCGGATGCCAAAGGCGCTCCAGTCCGGCGAACGGCGATAGAGCGCTGGCGTGACGGTAAACTGTTTTTTGAAAGCACGGGTGAACGTTTGCTGTGAATCGAAACGATACTGTAGCGCAATATCAAGAATAGGACGGGCGGTAAGCCGTAATGCGACTGCGGATTTTGACAGGCGACGAGCGCGGATGTAAGCACCAATGGCGTGGCCGGTGACGTCTTTGAACATCCGTTGCAAATGCCACTTGGAATAGCCCGCTTTTGCCGCCACATTATCTAATGAGAGCGGCTGATCCAGATGGCCTTCCAGCCAGGCGAGTAGGTCGCGAATGATCCCAGCCTGATCCATACAATATCCTCTTCCTTAATACAGCGATGAACACCTGATACCAGGGGACGGATAATAGCGGGTTTTTAAGGCTTTAGCATTCGGTGTTTTTTTTGTGCACAAATCCGCATTGTGACTGATTTTCATCATAAATTTTGTAAATCGGTGATCTGCAAACAGTTTCTCATTTGAAAACTGAATAGTTGCTAAACGTAATATTCAAAAATGGTAACAATATGAAATACACGAAGTTATGCATTCCTGCGTTGATATTGATGGCGTGGAGTTCAGCCCAGGCGGAACAGATTGGTTCTGTGGATACGGTATTTAAAATGTTTGGCCCGGATCACAAAATTGTAGTTGAGGCGTTTGACGACCCGGACGTTAAAAACGTGACCTGTTATATCAGCCGGGCGAAAACCGGCGGTATCAAAGGCGGGCTGGGGCTGGCGGAGGATACTTCAGATGCTGCCATTTCTTGCCAGCAGGTTGGGCCGGTTGAACTGAGCGATAAAATTAAAAACGGCAAGGCACAGGGCGATGTGGTCTTCCAGAAACGGACTTCGCTGGTATTTAAAAAATTGCAGGTGGTGCGTTTCTATGACGCAAAACGTAACACTTTGGCATATTTAGCCTACTCCGACAAAGTCGTCGAAGGTTCGCCGAAGAATGCCTTAAGCGCAGTTCCTATCATTCCGTGGAGCAAATAGTGGAAATAAAAAAGCGGCGCCTGAGCGCCGCTTTTTTTATCAATCTTCGCTTATTCCTGCAGGTCGCCGCAGAAACGGTAACCTTCACCGTGAATGGTGGCGATGATTTCCGGTGTGTCCGGCGTGGATTCAAAATGTTTGCGAATGCGGCGAATCGTCACGTCCACGGTACGGTCGTGTGGTTTCAGCTCGCGGCCGGTCATTTTTTTCAACAGTTCGGCACGGGACTGGATTTTCCCCGGATTTTCGCAGAAGTGCAGCATCGCGCGGAATTCACTGCGCGGCAGCTTATACTGTTCGCCGTTTGGGCTGATCAGTGAGCGGCTGTTGATATCCAACTCCCAACCGTTGAACTTGTAGCTGTCAACGCTGCGGCGTTCTTCGCTGACCGTGCCCAGATTCATGGTACGGGACAGCAGATTGCGTGCGCGGATAGTCAGTTCACGTGGGTTGAACGGCTTCGTGATGTAGTCGTCGGCACCAATTTCGAGTCCCAAAATCTTATCGACTTCGTTATCACGTCCGGTCAGGAACATCAGGGCGACGTTCGCCTGCTCACGCAGTTCGCGCGCCAGCAAAAGACCGTTTTTACCTGGCAGGTTAATATCCATAATCACCAGGTTGATATCATTTTCAGAAAGAATCTGATGCATTTCAGCGCCATCAGTCGCTTCAAAGACATCGTAGCCTTCTGCTTCGAAAATGCTTTTTAACGTGTTGCGTGTTACCAACTCGTCTTCAACAATAAGAATGTGCGGGGTCTGCATGTTTGCTACCTAAATTGCCAACTAAATCGAAACAGGAAGTACAAAAGTCCCTGACCAGCCTGGTGCATGTCGAAAATTAACATGACGGCATAACATGACTAAAGTACGTAATTGCGTTCTTGATGCACTTTCCATCAACGTCAACAACATCATTAGCTTGGTCGTGGGCACTTTCCCTCTGAACCCGACAGTGTCAAAAACGGCTGTCATCCTAACCATTTTAACAGCAACATAACAGGCTAAGACGTAAATGACACCCAATAAAACTACGCTTCGTTGACATATATCAAGTTCAATTGTAGCACGTTAACAGTCTGGCGAAATCCTCACAGCCAAATGCCAGCGCTTGCGACTATTTATCAATAAACCAACTAGTTGCGCATATTAATTGATAAATATGATGAATCCAATACAAGAACGAAATACTGTAATAAAATACTATGTATAAACATAGGGATAAGCCCCTTCTGTTAACATCTTAGCAGGTACGATTGCTGATAAACAGTTTAGCTTTTTTTAATTGTGCGTAATCTGAAAATCAGTGATTCGTGTTAGAAAATTGTAAATTCGCTCTGCGTAGTATGTTGATGTCTGTCACATTCTCCTGCGGAATCAGTAAGAAGAGAAAGTAAGATGCAATTGGCTGTTGTACTCGTTTGCCCCGCAAGGCCCGAAAATGTCGGCGCCGCTGCCCGGGCGATGAAAACCATGGGGTTTCATGACTTGCGCATTGTCGATAGCGATGCGCATTTACAGGAAGGTGCGCGCCGTGTTGCCCACGGTTCCGGCGATATCCTTGATAATGTTAAAAGTTATGCGACGCTTGCCGACGCGCTGGCGGATGTTCAGTTCACCATTGCGACCACGGCGCGTAGCCGGGCGAAGTTCCATTATTACGCGACGCCAGCAGAACTGGTGCCGCTATTGCAAGAGAAACGCACGTGGCTTGGCAGTGCTGCGCTGGTTTTTGGTCGCGAAGATTCCGGTTTAACCAATGAAGAGCTGGCGCTAGCGGACATCTTAACCGGCGTGCCGATGGCTGCGGATTATCCATCGCTGAATCTGGGGCAGGCAGTAATGGTTTTTTGCTATCAATTAGCGTCATTAATGCAACAAGCACCTCAGCAAGCGGCTCCGGTTGATGATAATCAGTTGCGCGCATTGCGTTTGCGGGCTCGTGAATTATTGGAGAAACTTGGCGTTGCGGACGATATAAAAATGGCGGACTGGTTGGATCAGCGTCTTGGTCTGCTTGAACAGCGCGACACGGCAATGTTGCACCGATTGTTGCATGATATTGAAAAAAAACTCTCCGAGTAAGTCACTGCGATAAGTTTGTTTTATAGTTAAAGCCGCTGAAATCTATTGTTGTAATGACCCTGTCGCGCTGAAATTAACTGTCGTTTCAGCGCAGCCGGGAAGGCGAATAAAAATGTAAAAAATAAAAATAAATTGACTTAAGCGGGCAGATACTTTAACCAATATAGGCATGCAGCACAGACAGATAATATTACAGAGCACACAACATCTATGACACGCATCAGCACCATTACCATTATTACAACCATCACCATTACCACAGGTAACGGTGCGGGCTGACGCGTACAGGAAACACAGAAAAAAGCCCGCACCTGAACAGTGCGGGCTTTTTTTTCGACCAAAGATCAAGGGGTAAAACCATGCGAGTGTTGAAGTTCGGCGGTACATCAGTGGCAGATGCAGAACGTTTTCTGCGTGTTGCCGACATTCTGGAAAGCAATGCCAGGCAGGGGCAGGTAGCGACCGTACTTTCTGCCCCGGCGAAAATTACCAACCATCTGGTGGCGATGATCGAAAAGACCATCAGTGGCCAGGATGCAGTACCGAATATTAGCGATGCAGAACGTATTTTTGCTGACCTGCTGCAAGGGCTGGCCGATGCGCAACCTGGATTTCCCCTCACACAGTTAAAAAACTTCGTCGAACAAGAGTTCGCGCAGATCAAGCATGTCCTGCATGGTATCAGCCTGCTGGGCCAGTGCCCGGACAGTATCAATGCGGCGCTGATCTGTCGTGGTGAAAAACTCTCTATCGCCATCATGGCCGGTCTGCTGGAAGCGCGTGGTCATAAAGTCAGCGTTATCGATCCGGTGGAAAAATTACTCGCCGTTGGTCACTATCTGGAATCGACTGTTGATATTGCAGAATCAACTCGCCGCATCGCTGCCAGCCGCATTCCGCAAGATCATATGGTGCTGATGGCTGGTTTCACTGCCGGTAACGAAAAAGGTGAGCTGGTGGTGCTGGGGCGCAACGGTTCGGATTACTCTGCCGCTGTGCTGGCCGCCTGTTTACGCGCCGATTGTTGTGAGATCTGGACGGATGTCGATGGCGTTTATACTTGCGACCCGAGGCAGGTGCCGGACGCCAGGCTGCTGAAGTCCATGTCGTATCAGGAAGCCATGGAGCTTTCCTACTTCGGCGCCAAAGTTCTTCACCCCCGCACAATTACCCCGATTGCCCAGTTCCAGATCCCTTGCCTGATTAAAAATACCGGTAACCCACAAGCTCCCGGCACACTCATTGGTGCAACGTCGGACGAAGATGGTCTGCCGGTGAAAGGGATCTCCAACCTGAACAACATGGCGATGTTTAGCGTTTCAGGCCCGGGCATGAAAGGCATGGTCGGCATGGCTGCCCGCGTATTTGCGGCGATGTCACGCTCAGGGATTTCCGTCGTCTTGATCACCCAATCCTCCTCGGAATACAGCATCAGCTTTTGTGTGCCGCAGTCCGATTGTGTTCGCGCTCAGAAAGCGATGAATGAAGAGTTCTATCTGGAACTCAAAGAGGGGCTGCTGGAACCGCTGGCAGTGATGGAGCGTCTGGCGATCATCTCCGTGGTCGGCGATGGCATGCGTACCTTGCGTGGTATCTCGGCGAAATTCTTTGCCGCTCTGGCACGCGCCAATATCAACATTGTGGCGATTGCTCAGGGCTCCTCTGAACGCTCTATCTCGGTTGTGGTGAGCAATGATGATGCGACGACTGGGGTGCGCGTTACTCACCAGATGCTGTTTAACACCGACCAGGTGATTGAAGTTTTTGTCATTGGCGTTGGCGGTGTCGGCGGCGCGCTGCTGGAGCAGTTGAAGCGTCAGCAAGGCTGGTTGAAAAACAAGCATATCGATCTGCGCGTCTGCGGCGTGGCGAATTCAAAAGCGTTGATGACCAATGTGCATGGCCTGAATCTGGAAAACTGGCAGGCCGAACTGGCGGAGGCGAAAGAACCTTTCAATCTGGGGCGCTTGATCCGTCTGGTGAAAGAGTATCATCTGCTTAACCCGGTGATTGTTGACTGTACCTCCAGCCAGGCGATGGCCGATCAATACGCGGATTTCCTGCGGGAAGGTTTCCACGTTGTCACGCCGAATAAGAAAGCCAACACCTCGTCGCTGGATTACTATCACCAGTTGCGTCGCGCAGCGGAGAAATCTCGCCGTAAATTCCTGTATGACACCAACGTTGGTGCCGGCCTGCCGGTGATTGAAAACCTGCAAAACCTGCTCAATGCCGGTGATGAGTTACAGCACTTCTCCGGGATCCTTTCTGGCTCACTGTCGTTTATTTTCGGCAAACTGGATGAGGGAATGAACCTCTCGGAAGCCACGGCACTGGCGCGCGAGTTGGGTTACACCGAACCGGACCCGCGAGACGATCTCTCCGGGATGGATGTCGCGCGTAAACTGTTGATTCTGGCTCGTGAAACCGGACGAGAACTGGAGCTTTCTGATATTGTCATTGAGCCCGTCTTACCCGCAACGTTTGATGCGTCCGGCGATGTTGAGAGCTTAATGGCGCGCCTGCCACAACTGGATGACGAGTTCGCCTCTCGCGTGGCGCAAGCCCGTGATGAAGGAAAAGTGCTGCGTTATGTCGGTAATATTGAGGAAGATGGCACCTGTCGGGTGAAGATCGCCGCTGTTGACGGTAATGATCCGCTCTACAAAGTGAAAAATGGTGAGAATGCGCTGGCGTTCTACAGCCACTATTATCAGCCGTTGCCGTTGGTATTACGCGGTTACGGCGCGGGTAACGATGTAACAGCAGCTGGCGTATTCGCAGACCTGCTGCGTACCCTGTCCTGGAAGTTAGGAGTCTGACATGGTGAAGGTGTATGCTCCGGCTTCAAGCGCCAATATGAGTGTTGGCTTTGATGTGCTGGGCGCGGCGGTGACGCCGGTAGATGGAACTTTGCTGGGCGATAATGTTTCGGTGGAAGCCGCTGAACATTTCAGCCTGAAGAATATTGGCCGTTTTGCCAGTAAATTACCGACTGAACCGCAGGAAAATATCGTTTATCAGTGCTGGGAACTGTTCTGCCAGACGATTGGCAAGCAGGTTCCGGTGGCAATGACGCTGGAAAAAAACATGCCGATTGGCTCGGGGCTCGGCTCCAGCGCGTGTTCCGTTGTTGCCGCGCTGGTGGCGATGAACGAGTATTGCGGTAAACCGCTGGATGATACGCGCATGCTGGCGCTGATGGGCGAGCTGGAAGGGCGTATTTCAGGCAGCGTGCATTACGATAACGTCGCGCCTTGTTTCCTCGGCGGTATGCAGTTGATGATCGAGGAAAGCGGCATTATCAGCCAGCAGGTGCCAGGCTTTGATGAATGGTTGTGGGTGCTGGCCTATCCGGGCATTAAAGTCTCAACGGCGGAAGCGCGCGCTATTTTGCCCGCGCAATATCGCCGTCAGGATTGCATCGCTCACGGGCGGCATCTGGCGGGCTTTATTCACGCCTGCTACACCCGCCAGCCCGCGCTGGCGGCAAAATTGATGAAAGACGTGATTGCCGAGCCGTACCGCATGAAATTGCTGCCGGGCTTTGGCGAAGCGCGTCAGGCAGTGGCCGATATTGGCGCGCTGGCCTGTGGGATCTCCGGTTCCGGGCCAACGCTGTTTGCTTTATGCGATAAGCCGGATACCGCTCAGCGCGTAGCCGACTGGCTTGGCAAACACTATCTGCAGAATCAGGAAGGCTTTGTTCATATTTGCCGGCTGGATACGGCGGGCGCACGAGTAGTGGGATAACCAATGAAACTCTACAACTTAAAAGATCACAACGAGCAGGTCAGCTTTGCGCAGGCCGTAACGCAGGGGCTTGGCAAAAATCAGGGCCTGTTTTTCCCGCACGAGCTGCCGGAATTTAACCTGACGGAAATCGACGCGATGCTGGAGCAGGATTTCGTCAGCCGCAGCGCGAAGATCCTAGCCGCTTTTATTGGCGACGAAATTCCGCAGGACGAACTGGAAGCGCGGGTACGCGCCGCGTTTGCTTTCCCGGCACCGGTTAAACCGGTAGAGAGCGATATCGGCTGTCTGGAGCTGTTCCATGGGCCAACGCTGGCATTTAAAGATTTCGGCGGACGTTTTATGGCGCAGATGCTGAGCGCCATCAGCGGCGATAAACCGGTGACCATCCTGACTGCTACCTCGGGCGATACCGGCGCTGCGGTTGCTCATGCCTTCTACGGCATGAAAAATGTGCGCGTGGTGATCCTCTATCCGCAAGGCAAAATCAGCCCGTTGCAGGAAAAACTGTTCTGTACGCTGGGCGGTAATATCGAAACTGTGGCGATTGATGCCGACTTCGATGCCTGCCAGGCGCTGGTGAAACAAGCCTTCGACGATGAAGAACTGAAAGCCGCGCTGGGGTTGAACTCGGCGAACTCGATCAATATCAGCCGCTTGCTGGCGCAGATTTGTTACTACTTCGAAGCGGTTGCGCAGTTGCCACAGGAAGCGCGCAACCAGCTGGTGGTTTCCGTACCGAGCGGTAACTTCGGCGATCTGACCGCTGGTTTGCTGGCGAAATCGCTGGGGCTGCCGATCAAACGCTTTATCGCAGCGACCAATGCCAACGATACCGTGCCGCGTTTCCTCAAAGAGGGGCAATGGCAGCCAAAAGCAACGCAAGCGACGCTCTCAAACGCCATGGATGTTAGCCAGCCAAATAACTGGCCGCGCGTTGAAGAGCTGTTCCGCCGTAAAATCTGGCGTCTGAATGAGCTGGGTTACGCTGCTGTGGACGATGAAACGACGAAAGCGGCCATGCGCGAGCTGAAGGATAAAGGTTACGTTTCTGAACCGCATGCCGCGATTGCATATCGCGCCCTGCGCGATCAGCTTAATCCGGGCGAGTACGGTCTGTTCCTCGGTACGGCTCATCCTGCGAAATTCAAAGAGAGCGTAGAAGAGATTTTGGGCGAACCGTTACCGTTGCCGAAGGAACTGGCGGATCGCGCGGATCTGCCGCTGCTTTCCCATCAGTTACCTGCGGATTTCGCGGCATTACGCCAGTTGATGATGCGCAACGCGTAATTTCTCTGCTTCCCCTGCCTGCAAGCGGGGGAATCAGGGAGAAATTATGTAGAAAAATGGCAGGGAAAACGGATGAATTCCCAATAAATGCGGGGGTTCAGAGATTAGGATTGCGGACAATAACAACAACATCTGGCGTTGCGTAACCTCCTGACATCGGCCCATAACGGGCAAGATGATGCAAAGGAGTAACCTATGTTGAAACCTGTGATGTTAGCGCTTTCTATGATGTTGGTGGCTCCTCTGGCGGTTCAGGCCGAAGAAATCACCCTTGTGCCGGCAGTGAAACTGCAAATCGGCGATCGCGACCGCGGTGGAAATTACTGGGATGGCGGCCACTGGCGCGATCATGGCTGGTGGCAGAGACACTACGAATGGCGTGAGAACCGCTGGCAGCCGCACGGCCACTTTGACGACCGGCATGATGATCGCCATGACGATCACCGTGGCGGGCCGGATGATGACTGGCATCGCCATCCATAGCCTTTCTGACCCTCTCCCGAGCAGGAGAGGGTTTTTCTTACTGTTCGTGCCGCTTAAACACCAACTCTTCCTGCGATGAAACTTCCCGATCAAAGAAATAGCCTTCGCTGTTAAACCCGGTTAATTGCTCCGGTTTCGTCAGGCGATTCTCAATAATAAAACGACTCATCAGGCCACGTGCTTTTTTGGCGTAGAAGCTAATGACTTTGAACTTGCCGTTTTTCTCGTCAAGAAACACCGGCTTAATGATCCGGGCGTTCAGCTTTTGCGTTTTGACCGATTTGAAATACTCATCAGAGGCCAGGTTGATAACGATCTCATCGCCTTGCGCCGCAATGGCTTCGTTGAGTTTGTGGGTGATCACATCGCCCCAGAATTGGTAGAGATCTTTCCCTTTAGCATTTTCCAGGCGAATGCCCATCTCCAGCCGGTACGGCTGCATCAGATCCAGCGGACGCAGCACGCCGTATAAACCGGAAAGCATACGCAGATGTTGCTGCGCGAAATCGAAATCCGCATCGCTAAAGGTTTCTGCCTGCAAGCCGGTATAGACATCTCCTTTAAATGCCAGGATAGCCTGGCGCGCATTTTCCGGAGTGAAATCAGGCTGCCAGTCGTGAAAACGCGTAGCGTTCAGATCGGCCAGCTTGTCGCTGATCCCCATCAGCGCTTTGATTTGCGGCGCGGAGAGCTTACGTGCGCTGTTAATCAGTTGCTGCGAGTGATCCAGCAGTTCCGGCTGGGTAAAACGCGTTGTCGCCAGCGGGCTTTGGTAATCGAGTGTTTTGGCAGGTGAAATCAGAATCAGCATACTCAGTCCTTGCTGTGCGAGAAATTTCCGCTGACTTTAGCAAAAAAACCGACAGACTTGATCGATAGTTGCGATTAGCGCTACGAGCGGGGAATGTCATCCCAACTGCCTGGCGCCAGTTGACGCTCTATTTCCGGATAACGCTGCGGGTTGAAGACCGGCATGACTCCCAGTTTGCGCTGGCGCAGATAGTCGCGGGCCA
This sequence comes from Kosakonia sp. MH5, assembly GCF_009935945.1. Classification (NCBI taxonomy): domain Bacteria; kingdom Pseudomonadati; phylum Pseudomonadota; class Gammaproteobacteria; order Enterobacterales; family Enterobacteriaceae; genus Kosakonia; species Kosakonia sp. MH5. The sequence goes on from NZ_QODH01000006.1 coordinate 169,488, forward strand.
GCACTCTGACAACCGGTGAAAGCAGCAAAATGGCGGTCAGGTTAATCATCGCCATTAGCGCCATCACGACATCGGCAATGTGCCAGATAAGCGGTACGCTGAGTATGGGACCTGCCACTACCATCAATAAAATACCGATGCGCAGCAGCCAGAGATTTCGATTACTGTTGCAGCGTAAAAAGATCAGATTATTTTCCGCATAAATATAATTCGCGACGATCGAAGTAAATGCGAAGAGCACGACGATACAGGCGACAAATCCCGCACCCCAGCCCCCGGTCAATGAAGCCATGGCTTGCTGAAGCTGTTGGATGCCACCAAATGCGTCGCTTAGCGGAACCGTACCCGCCAGCAACAATACCAGTGCGCTGGCGGTGCAGACCAGGAAGGTATCCGTCAGCACGCCGATCATTTGCACAATTCCCTGTGCTACCGGGTGCGGCGGCCATGAAGCGGCCATAGCGGCGGCGTTAGGCGACGATCCCAGTCCGGCTTCGTTGGCAAACATGCTGCGCTGAAAACCGCTGGTCATTGCCTGACTCAGGGTGTAAGCCATCGTGCCTGTCGCTGCTTCCTGCCAGCCGAAAGCGCTTTTGATGATGGTGGTAAAAATCCCTGGCAGTAAGTTGGCATGCCAAAGACTGAGGCACAGACTGACCAGGATCCAGACAAGCCCTATTACTGGCACCAACCACTGCATCAGCCGGGCGGCAGGTTTTAATCCCCGAACGATGAAAAAGAGTACGCAGAGCGCCAGTGCCATGGCGCTGGCGATTCCCGGAACGCCCCAGGCAAAGTGCATGGCCCGTGCGACGGCGCTGGACTGAATGGTATTAAACACCAGGCCATACGTAAGCAGCAGGAACACTGAGAAAAGTACGCCCATCCAGCGCATACCTAAACCGCGGGCCATATACCATGCCGGGCCGCCACGAAATTGATTTTCCGTATCACGCTCTTTATACAGCTGCGCCAGAGAGCATTCGGCAAAGCTGATCACCATGCCGATAAGCGCAGAGATCCACATCCAGAAAACGGCGCCAGGCCCGCCGGAGGTTAATGCAAAGGCCACGCCCGCCAGGTTGCCGCTGCCCAGCCTTGTTGCCAGGCTCAGACAGAGTGCCTGGTAAGCGGTGAGCGCGTTGGGTTGCGGGGTGCGGCTGCTTTTAAGGCTTTTCCCAAAGTCGCGCAGAAAACGAAAGGGGACAAACTGGCTGCGGACAGCAAACCAGATACCCGCCGCCGCCAGCAGGTACACCATGAATGAGCCCCAGAGTATTTCACTGATAAACGAGAAAAATTCAGGCATTAACATTCCTCTTGTTGATGCCGGGTTTGTAACCTGGGGCGAGGCTGTCATTGGAAGCACATCACTTCGCAGGCAATTAATTAGGAGAGTTTACCATACTATTTACACAGCATTGTCTGCGGTTGCGCTGGCAGGTCGTCGTGTTATCATCAGGGCAGACCGGTTACATCCCCCTAACAAGTATACTCGTCATACTTCACGTTCAGGTGCGCTGGCTGCGGTTGTGCTTCAGGGGCGCAAACGTGTCGTGAGCCTGACATGGATTATTCAGGGTATCTTTAAAGAGAAATACTATCATGACGGATAAATTGACCTCCCTGCGTCAGTACACAACAGTCGTGGCTGATACCGGAGATATTGCGGCAATGAAACTGTACCAGCCGCAGGATGCAACAACGAACCCTTCTCTGATCCTTGGCGCTGCGCAAATCCCGGAATACCGTAAGCTGATCGATGATGCCGTAACATGGGCTCGCGCTCAGAGCAGCGATCGCGCGCAGCAGATTGTTGACGCGACAGATCGCCTGGCGGTGAACATTGGTCTGGAAATCCTCAAACTGATCCCGGGCCGTATCTCTACCGAAGTTGATGCTCGTCTCTCTTACGACACCGAAGCCTCTATCGCCAAAGCGAAACGTCTGATCAAGATGTATAACGATGCCGGTATCAGCAACGATCGCATCCTGATCAAACTGGCCTCTACCTGGCAGGGTATTCGCGCTGCGGAACAGCTGGAAAAAGAGGGCATTAACTGTAACCTGACGCTGCTGTTCTCCTTCGCGCAGGCGCGCGCATGTGCCGAAGCGGGCGTATTCCTGATCTCCCCGTTTGTAGGCCGTATTCTCGACTGGTACAAAGCCAACACCGACAAGAAAGAGTACGCGCCGGCAGAAGATCCGGGTGTGGTTTCCGTAACCGAAATTTACCAGTACTACAAACAGCATGGTTATGAAACCGTGGTGATGGGCGCCAGCTTCCGTAATACCGGTGAAATCATCGAACTGGCAGGCTGCGACCGTCTGACCATCGCTCCGGCGTTGCTGAAAGAACTGTCTGAAAGTGCTGGTACCATTGAGCGCAAACTGGCGTATACCGGCGAAGTGAAAGCGCGTCCGGAACGCATCACCGAAGCGGAATTCCTGTGGCAGCATAACCAGGATCCGATGGCGGTGGATAAACTGGCGGATGGTATCCGTAAGTTTGCCGTTGACCAGGAAAAACTGGAAAAAATGATCGGCGATCTGCTGTAATCTTCAGGCGTGGCCGGTTTGCCGGCCACGCTTCTTCTCTCCCTACTGTCTGCCTTTCCCCTCAGCGTGTATCATTTCGTTAAATAGTTTTTTTGAACGGAATGAATATGGACACACTACGCATTGGTTTAGTTTCGGTTTCCGATCGTGCATCCAGCGGTATTTACCAGGATAAGGGCATTCCAGCGCTTGAAGAGTGGCTGGCGAGCGCGCTGACCACCCCGTTTCAGATTGAGACCCGGTTGATCCCGGACGAGCAAAGCATCATCGAACAAACGCTGTGCGAGCTGGTGGACGAAATGAGCTGCCATCTGGTGCTGACAACCGGCGGCACGGGGCCTGCGCGACGCGACGTAACGCCGGACGCGACGCTGGCGGTTGCCGATCGCGAAATGCCGGGATTTGGTGAGCAGATGCGCCAAATCAGCCTCAATTTTGTACCGACGGCTATCCTCTCCCGCCAGGTCGGCGTGATCCGCAAACAGGCATTGATCCTGAATTTACCCGGCCAGCCCAAATCGATCAAAGAGACGCTTGAAGGCCTAAAAAGCGCTGATGGCGAAGTGAAAGTGCCCGGTATTTTTGCCAGCGTACCGTATTGTGTACAGTTGCTTGACGGACCTTATGTTGAAACCAATCCGCAAGTCGTAGCATCTTTCCGGCCTAAAAATGCAAGGCGCGAAACATTATCCTAAAAGTTAATCTTTTCTGAAATAAAGACGGCGAACCATGGCGTGTTGATTCATTTACGGTATAGTAAGTTTTAATTTACACAATTCGTAATAATTAAATCAGCACTCCCTATTTACAAATGGTTCGCTATGTCAAATCCCACTCGTCCTCTGAACAAACAGGATTATAAAACGCTGACGCTTGCTGCCCTCGGCGGTGCGCTGGAGTTTTACGATTTCATCATTTTCGTCTTCTTCGCCGCTGTCGTCGGCGAGCTTTTCTTCCCGGCGGATATTCCGGAATGGCTGCGCCAGGTGCAAACCTTTGGCATTTTTGCCGCCGGTTATCTGGCGCGTCCGCTCGGCGGTATTGTCATGGCGCACTTCGGCGATCTGGTCGGGCGCAAGAAAATGTTCACCCTGAGTATTCTGCTGATGGCGTTGCCGACGCTGGCGATTGGCTTGCTGCCAACGTACGCCTCAGCAGGCATTGTGGCACCGCTGTTGCTGCTATCAATGCGTGTTTTACAGGGCGCGGCCATCGGTGGCGAAGTGCCTGGCGCGTGGGTGTTTGTGGCGGAACATGTTCCGGCGCGTCGCATCGGTATTGCTTGCGGTACGTTGACTGCGGGCCTGACCGTAGGGATTTTGCTCGGTTCGGTGGTGGCGACGCTGGTTAATACCAGCATGACCCAGCAAGCTATTCATGATGGTGGCTGGCGTATTCCGTTCCTGCTGGGCGGCGCATTTGGCCTGGTGGCGATGTATCTGCGCCGCTGGTTGCAAGAAACACCGATCTTTCTTGAGATGCAGCAACGTAAAGCGCTGGCGCAGGAATTACCTGTTAAATCGGTCGTGCTGAAACATAAAAAAGCAGTGGTGATTTCCATGCTGCTGACCTGGCTGCTTTCCGCCGGGATTGTTGTGGTCATTTTGATGTCGCCGGTCTGGCTGCAAAAACAGTATGGCTTTGCTCCGGCCCTGACGTTGCAGGCCAACAGCATTGCGACCATTATGCTGTGCTTCGGTTGTCTGGCCGCCGGGCTGCTGGTCGATAAATTTGGTGCCAGTCGCACTTTTATCATTGGCAGCGTGCTGCTTGCCTGTACCAGTTGGTTCTTCTATCACCTGGTGGGCGCACACCCTGAGCAGCTTTTTGTCCTGTATGGCCTGGTGGGGTTGTGCGTTGGCGTGGTCGGCGCGGTTCCTTACGTGATGGTGCGGGCGTTTCCGGCGGAGGTTCGCTTCACGGGAATCTCATTCTCGTATAACGTTTCATACGCTATTTTCGGTGGCCTGACGCCGATTGCGGTGACCATGCTAATGGGCGTTTCGCCGATGGCGCCGGCCTGGTATGTACTGGCGTTGTCGCTGATTGGTCTGGCGCTGGGGATCTGGCTGCGCCAGGATCTCCATCATCAGGATAGCGTAGCGGAGCGACCGGTAGAGCAAGCATAAACAAACGGAGCCGCAGGCTCCGTTTTCAGTTTGAACGGCCGGGAATAATTAACAGCGAAATATCCTGTTTTTATGCGCCAATTTAATTAAGGACTGTAACGGCTGAGGGCGGGAAAATATCAGGAATAGTGGTATAGCAGAAATGCGAAGCCAGGCTTCGCATTTTAGAATTCAGCGCAGGAATTAATGCTTTTCACCAATTGGCAGAACTGTGCGTTCGAACTGTTCGTTCAGCACTTCGCCCATCGCCAGGTAGATGGCGCTCGCGCCGCAAACCAGACCGATCCAGCCCGCGACATGTACGATGCTTTCGTTATCAGCCAGATGACCTACCGCCAGCAGGGCGAACAGTATGGTCAGGCTCAGGAAAACGAACTGCAGCGCACGAGCGCCTTTCAGCGTGCCGAAGAACATAAACAGGGTGAAGACGCCCCAAATCCCCAGATAAACGCCAAGGAAGTGGCCGTTTGTCGCATCCGCAAGGCCCATTTTCGGAAACAGCAGAATAGCGACCAGCGTCAACCAGAAAGAACCGTAAGAGGTGAATGCAGTTAAACCAAAGGTGTTGCCTTTTTTATATTCAAGCAGGCCCGCGAGAATTTGTGCGATACCGCCATAGAAAATGCCCATCGCCAGAATAATGCCGTCCATTGGGAATAAACCAATATTGTGCAGGTTAAGCAGAATAGTGGTCATGCCGAAACCCATTAAGCCCAGCGGAGCCGGATTAGCCAACTTAGTGTTGCCCATAATTCCTCAAAATAAATCAATATGAAAAGGGAGAAATGAAAGTCCCCGCGCCCTGTTGAACTGGCGGGGCGCGGCATCATAAATAGCGGTAATGGGCCTGTCTATGATCTGAACAGGTGTAAATTAAAAAATTTTTTATCGTTTGCCCCTTGATGAGCCGCTTAGCGACCCCATCTTGTAGTCAACCGCAGTGTGTGGGCCTGAAAAAAAAACGATACAGGGTGGTTGAAACAGCACGTTTCGCCCTTATTACAGGTTCACAACCACATGATGACGAATTTTTAGTGGAGACGTTTAGATGGGTAAAATTATTGGTATCGACCTTGGGACAACCAACTCTTGTGTAGCCATTATGGATGGCACTCAGGCTCGTGTGCTGGAGAATGCTGAAGGCGATCGCACCACTCCTTCTATCATTGCTTACACACAGGATGGTGAAACTCTGGTAGGTCAGCCGGCTAAACGTCAGGCCGTGACGAACCCGCAAAACACCCTGTTTGCGATCAAACGCCTGATCGGCCGTCGCTTCCAGGACGAAGAAGTCCAGCGTGACGAAGCCATCATGCCGTACAAAATCATTGCTGCTGATAACGGCGATGCATGGCTTGATGTAAAAGGCACCAAAATGGCACCGCCGCAGATCTCTGCCGAAGTGCTGAAAAAAATGAAGAAAACTGCCGAAGATTACCTGGGCGAGCCGGTAACTGAAGCGGTTATCACCGTACCTGCTTACTTTAACGATGCTCAGCGCCAGGCAACCAAAGACGCTGGCCGTATCGCAGGTCTGGAAGTGAAACGTATCATTAACGAACCGACAGCGGCAGCGCTGGCCTACGGTCTGGATAAAGAAACCGGTAACCGCACCATCGCGGTTTACGACCTGGGCGGTGGTACGTTCGATATCTCTATCATCGAAATCGATGAAGTTGACGGCGAAAAAACCTTCGAAGTACTGGCTACTAACGGTGATACCCACCTGGGTGGTGAAGACTTCGATAGCCGCCTGATCAACTACCTGGTGGAAGAGTTCAAGAAAGATCAGGGTATCGATCTGCGCAACGATCCGCTGGCGATGCAGCGTCTGAAAGAAGCGGCAGAAAAAGCGAAAATCGAGCTTTCTTCCGCACAGCAGACCGACGTGAACCTGCCGTACATCACCGCAGACGCGACCGGTCCGAAACACATGAACATTAAAGTGACTCGCGCGAAACTGGAAAGCCTGGTGGAAGATCTGGTTAACCGTTCAATCGAGCCGCTGAAAGTTGCACTGCAGGATGCTGGCCTGTCCGTATCCGACATCAACGACGTGATCCTGGTCGGTGGCCAGACTCGTATGCCGATGGTGCAGAAAAAAGTGGCTGAGTTCTTCGGTAAAGAGCCGCGTAAAGACGTTAACCCGGATGAAGCCGTTGCTATCGGTGCTGCGGTTCAGGGCGGTGTTCTGACTGGTGAAGTTAAAGACGTTCTGTTGCTGGACGTTACCCCGCTGTCGCTGGGTATCGAAACCATGGGCGGCGTGATGACTGCGCTGATCAACAAAAACACCACCATCCCGACCAAGCACAGCCAGGTATTCTCTACTGCGGAAGATAACCAGTCCGCTGTAACCATCCATGTGCTGCAGGGTGAACGTAAACGTGCGTCCGATAACAAATCTCTGGGTCAGTTCAACCTGGATGGTATCAACCCGGCGCCGCGCGGTATGCCGCAGATTGAAGTCACCTTCGATATCGATGCTGACGGTATCCTGCACGTTTCCGCGAAAGACAAAAACAGCGGTAAAGAGCAGAAGATCACCATCAAGGCTTCTTCGGGTCTGAACGAAGAAGAAATCGCGAAAATGGTTCGTGAAGCAGAAGCGAATGCGGAATCTGACCGTAAATTCGAAGAGCTGGTGCAAACCCGTAACCAGGGCGATCATCTGCTGCACAGCACGCGTAAGCAGGTTGAAGAAGCAGGCGATAAACTGCCGGCAGAAGACAAAACGGCTATCGAGTCTGCACTGAGCGAGCTGGAAGTTGCGCTGAAAGGCGAAGACAAAGCTGAAATCGAAGCGAAAATGCAGGCGCTGGCGCAGGCTTCTCAGAAACTGCTGGAAATCGCGCAACAGCAGCACGCACAGCAGCAAGCGGGCGCTGATGCTTCCGCGAACAACGCGAAAGATGACGATGTTGTCGACGCCGAGTTCGAAGAAGTCAAAGACAAAAAATAATCGCCCTGATGCAGGGTAGATAACCAGCACGGGCGTCGGAGTTTTCTCCACGCCCGTGCTCGTATGTTAAGGGGCAGATAAACCGATGGCGAAGCAAGATTATTACGAGATTTTAGGCGTTCCGAAAACAGCGGAAGAGCGTGAAATCAAAAAGGCGTATAAACGCCTGGCCATGAAATATCACCCGGACCGCAACCAGGGCGATAAAGAGGCTGAAGCCAAATTTAAAGAAATAAAAGAAGCCTACGAAGTCCTGACCGATGCCCAAAAACGTGCGGCTTACGATCAGTACGGCCATGCTGCATTTGAGCAGGGCGGAATGGGTGGCGGTGGATTCGGCGGCGGCGGTTTTGGCGGCGGCGCTGACTTCAGTGATATTTTCGGCGATGTGTTCGGCGATATCTTCGGCGGGGGGCGTGGCCGTCAGCGTGCAGCCCGTGGCGCAGACCTGCGCTACAACATGGATCTGACGCTGGAAGAAGCGGTTCGCGGCGTCACCAAAGAGATTCGCATTCCGACGCTGGAAGAGTGTGACGTTTGCCACGGCAGCGGCGCTAAACCCGGCACTCAGCCGCAAACCTGTCCGACCTGTCATGGTTCCGGCCAGGTACAGATGCGCCAGGGGTTCTTTGCCGTACAGCAGACATGTCCGCACTGTCAGGGGCGCGGTACGCTAATTAAAGATCCGTGCAACAAATGTCACGGTCATGGCCGCGTGGAGAAATCCAAAACCCTGTCCGTCAAAATCCCGGCAGGTGTGGACACCGGCGATCGCATCCGCCTGAGCGGCGAAGGCGAAGCGGGTGAGCATGGCGCACCGGCAGGCGATCTGTACGTTCAGGTGCAGGTGAAACAGCACCCTATCTTCGAGCGTGAAGGCAATAACCTGTACTGCGAAGTGCCGATCAACTTTGCTATGGCGGCGCTGGGCGGTGAAATCGAAGTGCCGACGCTGGATGGTCGCGTGAAGCTGAAAGTACCCAGCGAAACCCAGACCGGTAAACTGTTCCGCATGCGCGGTAAGGGCGTGAAGTCCGTCCGTGGTGGCGCGCAGGGCGATCTGTTGTGCCGCGTCGTTGTTGAGACGCCGGTTGGCCTGAACGAAAAGCAGAAGCAACTGCTGAAAGATCTGCAGGACAGCTTTGGTGGCCCGACGGGCGAGAACAACAGCCCGCGCTCCAAGAGTTTCTTCGACGGTGTGAAAAAATTCTTCGATGATTTGACGCGCTAAGCCTTCTGCACCGCGTACATCAGGCCCGGCTTTATGCCGGGCTTTTTTTATCGTTTTTGCCACTACTCGGAAAAAGAGAATCTATACCCAATTATAATCTGATTTTATCGAGGATTCGCGAGGGGTAAGATAGTCCGCACAACGGAATAGTGAACGAGAGAATAACATGAAGCTTTTACAGCGTTTCTTTAGCAGCGATGCCGCTGGGGGCATCGTACTTATCATTGCGGCAGTGCTCGCAATGCTGTGTGCCAACCTCGGAGTAACACAGGATCTTTACCACAACTTCCTGTCGACGCCCGTCGAATTCAAGTTTGGTTCGCTGGAAATTAATAAAAATATGCTGCTATGGATCAACGATGCGTTGATGGCCGTATTTTTCCTGATGATTGGCCTGGAAGTGAAATATGAACTGGTCCAGGGCGCACTTGCCAGCCGTCAGCAGTCCGTATTTCCGGTGATTGCTGCCCTTGGCGGTATGGTTGCGCCCGCGCTGATCTTCCTGCTGTTCAATTTCCACGATCCACTGGCGCGACACGGTTGGGCTATTCCAACCGCGACGGATATTGCCTTTGCTCTCGGTGTCCTTGCTTTGCTGGGTAATCGCGTGCCTGTGGTGCTGAAAGTGTTTCTGATGGCGCTGGCGATCATTGACGATCTGGGGGCGATTATTATTATTGCCTTGTTCTACACCAGCGATCTCTCAACCACAGCGCTGGGTGTGGCGGCGGCATCCATTGCCGTGCTGGCGATACTGAATGCCTGTAATGTGCGGCGCGTCGGCATCTATATGCTGGTTGGGATAGTGTTGTGGACGGCGGTGCTAAAATCTGGTGTCCACGCGACGCTCGCCGGGGTGGTTGTTGGTTTCTTTGTTCCGCTGCGCGAGCAGAACGGTGTTTCTCCGGCCCGCCAACTGGTCGATGCGATTCATCCGTGGGTTGGATGGCTGATCCTTCCATTATTTGCTTTTGCGAATGCAGGCGTATCGCTAAGCGGCATGTCTGTATCCGGGCTGGGAGATGTGCTGCCGTTAGGCATTATTGCCGGGCTGGTTCTTGGTAAGCCGCTGGGTATCACAATATTCTGCTGGCTGGCGTTACGTTTTAAGCTGGCGAAGTTACCGCAGGGCGCTGCATTTAAGCAGATTATGTCGGTAGGCGTGCTGTGCGGCATTGGCTTTACCATGTCGATTTTCATCGCTTCGCTGGCCTTTGGCGATGCCCATGAGGAGATGATTGCGTGGAGTAAATTGGGGATCCTCACCGGCTCGATTATCTCAGCAGTGGCGGGTTATTGCCTGCTGCGTACGCGGATCGTTCGCGCTTAGCGACGGGAGTGAGTAGAGGGCTATGTCGTATATCAATTACAACCATTTGTATTACTTCTGGCACGTCTACCGTGAAGGCTCCGTCGTTGGTGCGGCGGAGTCGCTCTTTCTGACGCCGCAGACTATTACCGGGCAAATTAAATCCCTTGAGGAGCGGCTACAAGGCAAGCTCTTCAAACGTAAGGGCAGGGGACTGGAACCGACAGAGTTGGGCGAACTGGTGTTCCGCTACGCGGATAAGATGTTCACGCTCAGTCAGGAGATGCTTGACATCATTAACTACCGCAAAGAGTCCAGCCTGTTATTTGATGTCGGCGTGGCGGACGCGCTCTCCAAGCGGCTGGTCAGCAATATCCTCAGTGCGGCGGTAAGCGAGGGCGAGCCGATCCATTTGCGCTGTTTTGAATCGACGCATGAACTTCTGCTGGAGCAGCTAAGCCAGCATAAACTCGACATGATTATCTCTGACTGCCCGATCGATTCCACTCAGCAAGAGGGGCTTTTTTCGGTGAAAATTGGCGAATGCAGCGTCAGTTTTTGGGGCAGTAATCCGCGGTCTCAAACGCCTTTTCCGTTTTGTTTGCAGGAACGGCGCTTATTGATCCCAGGGCGACGTTCAATGCTGGGGCGCAGGCTGCTGAACTGGTTCAATGCGCAAGGTTTGCAGGTGGAGATTCTGGGGGAGTTTGATGATGCCGCGCTGATGAAGGCGTTTGGCACCGCGCACAATGCTATTTTTGTTGCCCCGACGCGTTACGCTCACGATCTTTTTGCCGATGAAAGCATGGTTGAAATTGGTCGGGTGGATAATGTAATGGAGGAGTATCACGCGATTTTTGCCGAGCGGATGATTCAGCATCCTGCAGTGCAGCGTATCTGCAATCAGGATTACTCGACACTTTTCGACCTGCCGCAGAAATAAAAAAACCCGCCGAAGCGGGTTTCTTCACAAAGCCAACAAACGTAGCGATTAAGCCAGTTTGTTGATCTGCGCGGTCAGGTTAGCCTTATGGCGCGCTGCTTTGTTTTTGTGGATCAGACCTTTAGCGGCCTGACGATCCACGATCGGTTGCATGTCGTTAAATGCTTTCTGCGCAGCCGCTTTGTCGCCTGATTCAATTGCTGCGTATACTTTCTTGATGAAAGTACGCATCATTGAGCGACGGCTTGCGTTGTGCTTGCGGGCCTTTTCAGACTGAACGGCACGCTTCTTAGCTGATTTGATATTAGCCAAGGTCCAACTCCCAAATATGATCTTTATGGACAATTCAAAGGCCGGGGAATATGCCCTTTTAGCCTTCTTTTGTCAATGGATTTGTGCAAATAAGCGCCGTTAAGATACAACGCTCGTTACGTAGTGATGGCGCAAGATTCTAACAGCTTGCTTGTCGCGAATACAGCTTTTCCACCAGAAAAATCGCTCACGGTGCCAGATTTTCATGCCAGCAGCGGGCAGCCTGATGAAATCCTTCTCCTTTCTGCTTTGTGAAGGCAATCGTCGGTTAACGTTGCCCGTTGTACAAGGTATAATCCGACGATTTTCACTGTTTTGAGCCAGACATGAAGCTGATACGCGGCATACATAACCTCAGCCAGGCCCCCCACGGGTGTGTGCTGACGATTGGTAATTTCGATGGCGTGCATCGTGGCCATCAGGCGCTTTTACAAGGGCTTGGCGCAGAAGGCCGGGCGCGTGGTTTGCCGGTGGTGGTGATGATCTTTGAACCGCAACCGCTGGAACTGTTCGCCGGGCAGAAAGCCCCTGCGCGTCTTACCCGGCTGCGTGAAAAGCTGCGCTGGCTGGCGGGTTGCGGCGCGGATTACGTGCTGTGCGTCCGTTTTGACCGCCGTTTTGCGGCATTCACCGCACAAACCTTTGTCAGCGAACTGCTGGTTGACCGCCTTGGTGTGAAATTTCTCGCAGTGGGTGACGATTTCCGTTTTGGCGCTGGTCGCCAGGGGGATTTCTTGTTATTACAGAAGGCCGGTCAGAAATATGGCTTTGACGTCACCAGTACGCAAACTTTCTTTGATGGCGGCGTTCGTGTGAGCAGCACGGCGGTGCGTCAGGCGTTGGCTGACGACAATCTTGAGCTGGCTGAACAATTGCTCGGCCACCCATTCAGTATCTCCGGGCGCGTGGTGCACGGCGATGAACTGGGGCGCACCATTGGTTTCCCGACGGCGAATTTACCGCTGCGCCGTCAGGTCTCCCCGGTAAAAGGGGTATATGCGGTGGAAGTGGCTGGATTGGGCGATACGCTTTACCCGGGCGTTGCCAATATCGGCACGCGCCCGACGGTTGCAGGCGTGCGCCAGCAACTGGAAGTGCATCTGTTGGATGTTGTAATAGACCTCTACGGGCGCCATATAGATGTCGTGTTGCGTAAAAAATTACGCAATGAACAGCGATTTGCCTCGCTCGATGAGCTGAAAGCGCAAATCGCCCGCGATGAGGTAGCGGCCCGCGAGTTTTTTGGGCTATCTAAACCGGCTTCTTAAGGCCTGGTGGTATTAATCAAACCGAAATACGGAACCGAGAATCTGATGAGTGACTATAAATCTACCCTGAATTTGCCGGAAACAGGGTTCCCGATGCGCGGCGATCTCGCCAAGCGTGAGCCGGGAATGCTGGCGCGTTGGACTGATGATGACCTGTACGGCATCATCCGTGCAGCGAAAAAAGGCAAAAAAACCTTCATTCTGCATGATGGCCCTCCATATGCGAATGGCAGCATTCATATTGGTCACTCGGTTAACAAGATTCTGAAAGACATTATTGTGAAGTCCAAAGGACTCGCAGGTTATGACTCTCCCTATGTTCCGGGTTGGGACTGCCACGGTCTGCCTATCGAGCTGAAAGTGGAGCAGGAGTTCGGCAAGCCGGGTGAGAAATTCACCGCTGCTGAGTTCCGCGCCAAATGCCGTGAATATGCCGCAACTCAGGTTGATGGTCAGCGCAAAGACTTTATCCGTCTCGGTGTGCTGGGCGACTGGTCGCACCCGTACCTGACCATGGATTTCAAAACCGAAGCCAATATTATCCGCGCGCTGGGCAAAATCATCGGCAATGGCCACCTGCTTAAAGGTGCCAAGCCGGTGCACTGGTGTGTTGACTGCCGTTCCGCGTTGGCGGAAGCAGAAGTGGAGTATTACGACAAAACGTCGCCGTCCATCGACGTGGCGTTCCACGCTGTTGACCAGGAGGCAGTAAAAGCCAAATTTGGCGTTGCATCAGTTAACGGCCCGGTTTCACTGGTTATCTGGACCACTACGCCGTGGACACTGCCGGCTAACCGCGCAATTTCTCTCGCGCCGGAATTTGAGTATGCGCTGGTGCAGATTGATGGTCAGGCGCTGATCCTGGCGAAAGATCTGGTCGAGAGCGTGATGAAACGCATCGGCACCGCAGAATACAACGTGCTGGGTACGGTGAAAGGCGCAGAGCTGGAGCTGATGCGCTTTAAACATCCGTTCCTGGATTTTGATGTTCCTGCGATCCTCGGCGATCACGTTACGCTGGAAGCCGGTACCGGTGCGGTTCATACCGCTGGCGGTCACGGCCCGGACGACTACACCATCAGCCTGAAATACGGTCTGGAAATCGCCAACCCGGTTGGACCGGACGGTGCCTATCTGCCAGGTACTTACCCGACGCTGGATGGCGTAAATGTGTTCAAAGCAAACGACATCATCGTGGCGCTGCTGACGGAAAAAGGCGCGCTGCTGCACGTTGAAAAGATGCAGCACAGCTATCCGTGTTGCTGGCGTCATAAATCGCCGATTATCTTCCGTGCGACGCCGCAGTGGTTTGTCAGCATGGACCAGAAAGGTCTGCGTGCACAGTCGCTGAGCGAAATCAAAGGGGTGCAGTGGATCCCGGACTGGGGCCAGGCGCGTATCGAATCGATGGTCGCCAACCGTCCTGACTGGTGTATCTCCCGCCAGCGTACCTGGGGTGTTCCGATGTCGCTGTTCGTGCACAAAGACACCGAAGAGCTGCATCCGCGCACGCTGGAGCTGATCGAAGCCGTTGCCAAACGCGTTGAAGCCGACGGTATTCAGGCATGGTGGGATCTCGACCCGCGCGACATCATGGGCGATGACGCTGACAACTATGTCAAAGTGCCGGATACGCTGGACGTCTGGTTCGATTCTGGTTCAACTCATGCTTCCGTGGTTGATGTGCGCCCGGAGTTTGCTGGTCACGCAGCGGATATGTATCTGGAAGGTTCGGATCAGCATCGCGGCTGGTTTATGTCCTCGCTGATGATTTCCACGGCGATGAAGGGCAAAGCGCCGTACCGTCAGGTGCTGACTCACGGTTTCACCGTGGATGGTCAGGGCCGTAAGATGTCCAAATCCATCGGCAACACCGTTTCCCCGCAGGATGTGATGAACAAACTGGGCGCGGATATCCTGCGCCTGTGGGTCGCTTCCACTGATTACACCGGCGAAATGGCGGTTTCTGACGAGATCCTGAAACGCGCAGCGGACAGCTATCGTCGTATCCGTAACACAGCGCGCTTCTTGCTGGCGAACCTCAACGGCTTCGATCCGGTGAAAGACATGGTGAAACCGGAAGAGATGGTCGTGCTGGATCGCTGGGCGGTCGGCTGTGCGAAAGCGGCTCAGGAAGACATTGTTCAGGCCTATGATTCCTATGATTTCCACGAAGTGGTACAACGCCTGATGCGTTTCTGCTCCATCGAAATGGGGTCGTTCTACCTCGACATCATCAAAGACCGCCAGTACACCGCGAAAGCGGACAGCGTGGCGCGTCGCAGCTGCCAGACCGCGCTGTACCACATCGCGGAAGCGCTGGTGCGCTGGATGGCGCCAATCATGTCCTTTACTGCCGATGAAATCTGGGGCTACCTGCCGGGCGATCGTGAGAAGTATGTCTTTACCGGCGAGTGGTACGAAGGCCTGTTCGGCCTGGCGGAAAGCGAAGCGATGAACGACGCCTTCTGGGACGAGCTGTTGAAGGTGCGCGGTGAAGTGAACAAGGTGATTGAACAGGCGCGCGCTGACAAGAAAGTCGGTGGCTCTCTGGAAGCGGCAGTTACGCTGTTCGCCGAGCCGGAACTGGCGGCGAAGCTGACTGCGCTGGGCGACGAATTGCGATTTGTCCTGTTGACCTCCGGGGCGAAAGTTGCGGATTATGCCAGCGCTTCAGCGGACGCTCAGCAGAGCGAACTGCTCAAAGGGCTGAAAGTCGCGCTGAGCAAAGCCGAAGGTGATAAGTGCCCGCGCTGCTGGCATTACACCAATGATGTCGGCCAGGTGGCGGAACACGCAGATATCTGCGGACGCTGTGTGAGCAACGTCGCCGGTGACGGCGAAAAACGTAAGTTTGCCTGATGAGTAAGCCTCTCTGTTCTACAGGACTGCGCTGGCTGTGGCTGGTTGTGGTTGTGCTGATTATCGATCTGGGCAGTAAGTACCTGATCCTCCAGAACTTTGCTCTGGGGGATACGGTGTCGCTGTTCCCATCGCTCAATCTGCACTATGCGCGTAACTATGGCGCGGCATTCAGTTTTATGGCGGACAGCGGCGGCTGGCAGCGCTGGTTCTTTGCCGGTATCGCTATCGGTATCTGCGTGGTGCTGACGGTGCTGATGTATCGTGGGAAAGCCGCGCAAAAGCTGAATAACATCGCTTATGCGCTGATTATCGGCGGTGCGCTCGGTAATCTCTTCGACCGCTTATGGCATGGCTTCGTCGTCGATATGATCGATTTCTACGTCGGCGACTGGCATTTTGCTACCTTTAACCTTGCCGATAGCGCAATTTGTATCGGCGCGGCGCTGATTGTGCTGGAAGGCTTTTTGCCTAAACCTGCAGCGAAAGAGCAGGTTTAAATGTAAATACCGGGCGGCGCTTTGCTTGCCCGGCCTACAGAATTTGTGGCCGCTTGTTTGCCCGGTAAGCAAAGCGCTACCGGGCAAACGGGTGAGTCAAAACAAGCGAGCAACCTGCATGTCTAAATCCGTACAGAGCGATAGCGCAGTGCTGGTGCACTTCACGCTCAAGCTCGAAGATGGCTCTCTTGCCGAGTCAACCCGCAACAACGGCAAACCGGCGCTGTTTCGTCTGGGCGACGGTTCGCTCTCCGAGGGGCTGGAGCAACATCTGCTGGGTCTGAAAGCCGGGGAGAAAAAGGTTTTCTCTCTCGAACCGGATGCCGCTTTCGGTACGCCGAGCCCGGATCTGATTCAGTACTTCTCCCGCCGTGAGTTTATGGATGCCGGGGAGCCTGAAATCGGGGCGATTATGCTCTTTACCGCAATGGATGGCAGCGAAATGCCGGGCGTGATCCGTGAAATTAACGGCGACTCTATCACCGTCGATTTCAACCATCCGCTGGCGGGCAGAACCGTCCACTTTGATGTCGATGTACTGGAAGTTGATCCGGTACTGGAGGAAACAAATGCAGATCCTGTTGGCTAACCCGCGCGGTTTTTGCGCCGGCGTTGACCGCGCTATCAGCATTGTTGAAAACGCGCTGGCTCTGTACGGCGCGCCAATTTATGTGCGTCACGAAGTGGTGCACAACCGTTATGTTGTTGATAGCCTGCGCGAGCGCGGGGCTATTTTCATTGAGCAGTTAAGTGAAGTGCCGGATGGCGCAATCCTGATTTTTTCTGCCCATGGTGTTTCCCAGGCGGTACGTAACGAAGCGAAAAGCCGCGATCTGACGGTTTTCGACGCCACCTGTCCGTTGGTGACAAAAGTGCATATGGAAGTGGCTCGCGCCAGCCGACGCGGTGAGGAAGCGATCCTGATCGGTCACGCAGGGCATCCTGAAGTAGAAGGTACAATGGGGCAGTACAGCAACCCGAAAGGGGGTATGTACCTGGTTGAATCGCCTGCCGATGTTGCTACGCTCAACATCAAAGATGCGGGTAAACTGTCATTTATGACGCAGACCACGCTCTCAGTGGACGATACTTCTGATGTTATTGACGCACTGCGCGCCCGCTTCCCGCAGATTGTTGGCCCGCGTAAAGATGACATCTGTTACGCCACGACTAACCGCCAGGAAGCGGTGCGGGCGCTGGCTGAACAGGCGGAAGTGGTGCTGGTAGTCGGCTCGAAAAACTCTTCCAACTCCAACCGTCTGGCCGAGCTGGCGCAGCGGATGGGGAAAAGCGCTTATTTGATTGATGACGCTTCTGATATCCAGGAAGCCTGGGTTAAAGACATCAAATGTGTAGGCGTAACCGCCGGTGCCTCCGCGCCGGACATTCTTGTGCAGAACGTGATTGCCCGCCTGCAGGAGCTGGGCGGCGGTGAAGCCATCCCGCTGGAAGGTCGTGAAGAAAACATTGTCTTTGAAGTGCCAAAAGAGCTAAGGGTTGATGTTCGCGAGGTCGAATAACATTTTGCCCTAAACTTTATGCGAAGATGCCAGACTGAGTCTGGCATTTTTTATGGATTTCACTTCAGGAGGCACTATGCGTTTGCCAATGATTCTTGACACCGATCCGGGCATTGACGATGCCGTTGCCATTGCTGCCGCGCTGTATGCACCGCAGTGCGAACTTAAACTGATTACCACCGTCGCCGGTAATGTCTCGCTGGAAAAAACTACTCGCAACGCCCTGCAACTGCTCAACTTCTGGCAGGCCGATATCCCGCTGGCGCAAGGGGCGTCGACGCCCCTATTGCGCCCGCTGCACAGCGCCGCCGAAGTGCACGGGGAGTCCGGCATGGATGGCTACGACTTTGTCGAGCATCAGCGCCAGCCTCTGGCTAAACCGGCATTTCAGGCAATACGCGATACGCTAATGGCGTCTGCTGAACCCGTTACGCTGGTGACCATCGGCCCGTTAACCAATATCGCGCTGCTGCTGTCACACTACCCGGAGTGCCAGTTCAATATCCGTCGTCTGGTGATGATGGGGGGCTCCGCCGGGCGGGGTAACTTCACACCAAACGCTGAATTCAATATTGCTATCGATCCCGAAGCTGCTGCCCGTGTTTTTCAGAGCGGCCTTGAGATCGTGATGTGCGGGCTGGATGTCACGAATCGGGCGACGTTGACGCCTGAGTTCCTCGCGACGCTGCCCGCGCTCAACAAAACCGGGCATATGCTGCATGCTCTGTTTAGTCACTATCGTAGCGGTAGCATGACCAGCGAGCTGCGTATGCACGATCTCTGCGCGATTGCCTGGCTGGCCCGTCCGGAACTGTTTACGCTGAAATCCTGTTTTGTGGCGGTGGAGACGCAGGGGCAATACACCTCCGGCACAACGGTGGTGGATATCGACGGCAAGCTGAAGCAGAAACCGAATGCGCAGGTTGCGCTGGATATTGATGTTGAGGGTTTTCGTCACTGGGTGGCAGAAGTGCTGGCACTCGCGCCCTGATGAATCATGCCTTTTACTGATATTTCCGGCTGTATATCATTAATTTCTAATTATCGGTGTTTTCGGCTGGTGGCCCCGGCGTGGGCTGGTTAATCTGGAAACGATTCTTACGCATTTTTTTAACAAAAGAGTACAACTATGTATGATGCACCAATCCGCGTAGCCATCGCGGGTGCCGGCGGGCGTATGGGCCGCCAATTGATTCAGGCCACACTGGCTATGGACGGCGTGGCGCTTGGCGCGGTTCTGGAACGTGAAGGGTCCTCCCTGGCAGGTGTCGACGCGGGTGAACTGGCCGGTATGGCGAAAACCGGTGTGACGGTACAGAGCAGCCTTGATGCAGTGAAAGACGATTTCGACGTATTTATCGACTTTACTCGCCCGGAAGGGACGCTGGCGCATCTGGCCTTTTGCCGCCAGCAGCGCAAAGGCATGGTCATTGGTACGACCGGGTTTGACGACGCGGGCAAACAGGCAATTAGCGATGCCTCGCAAGACATCGCGATTGTCTTCGCGGCGAACTTTAGCGTTGGCGTAAATGTGATGCTGAAGCTGCTGGAGAAAGCGGCGAAAGTGATGGGTGATTACACCGATATCGAAATCGTTGAAGCGCATCACCGCTATAAAGTTGATGCGCCGTCGGGCACGGCGCTGGCGATGGGAGAAGCCATCGCGAAGTCTCTGAATAAACATTTAAAAGAGTGTGCGGTTTATTCACGTGAAGGGCATACCGGTGAGCGTGTCCCTGGCACGATTGGCTTTGCCACGGTGCGTGCAGGTGACATCGTCGGCGAACATACGGCTATGTTCGCCGATATTGGCGAACGTGTAGAAATTACGCATAAAGCCTCCAGCCGCATGACTTTTGCCAATGGTGCCGTGCGTTCTGCTTTGTGGCTGAAAGGAAAGCATAATGGACTTTTTGATATGCGAGATGTGCTTGATCTCAACAATTTGTAAGAGTTATTACCCATCGTGATGTGGTTGTTGCAGTCGTAATTACTTGATTGCAAAGGGCAGTATTTTATTGCCCTTTTATTTTCTCTTTTTTCCTCTATTTTTCATGCCTGAGTGGTCTAATCTTTACTTATCTTCTGTTTTTTTCGCGCTGAAATGTAAATTTTGACCGTTTGGTCCACTTTCTTGTGCCAGGATCGCCTATCCCGAAGTTTTCTTGCTACGAAAGCGTTTTCGTGGCTGGTTTTTTTGATCTTTTTGTCTGTTAAATCCAGTAATGAAGGGCAGTGGCGTAAAAGACTAAGAAAAATATGTGAGAAAAGTTGACTTTTAACCTACATCTCTCCAGAATGCCGCCGTTTGCCAAAAATCCACGGCCAGCAAATTTGCATTGATTCATCATCTCGATATGAATTAATATGCAAATAAAGTGAGTGAATATTCTCTGGAGGACGTTTTGATTAAGTCAGCGCTATTGGTTCTGGAAGACGGAACCCAGTTTCACGGTCGGGCCATTGGGGCAACGGGCACGGCAGTTGGGGAAGTCGTTTTCAATACTTCAATGACCGGTTATCAAGAAATCCTCACTGATCCTTCCTATTCCCGCCAAATCGTCACTCTTACTTATCCTCATATCGGCAATGTCGGCACCAACTCCGCTGACGAAGAATCCTCTCAGGTACATGCGCAAGGCCTGGTCATTCGCGACCTGCCGCTGATTGCCAGCAACTATCGCAATACTGAAGATCTCTCTTCTTACCTGAAGCGCCATAACATTGTGGCGATTGCCGATATCGATACCCGTAAGCTGACGCGTTTGCTGCGCGAAAAAGGCGCGCAAAACGGCTGCATTATCGCTGGCGATAATGTCGATGCCGCAGTGGTGCTGGAGAAAGCGAAAGCATTCCCGGGCCTGAACGGAATGGATCTGGCAAAAGAAGTGACGACAGCGGAAACCTACAGCTGGACGCAAGGCAGCTGGACGCTGGCAGGCGAACTGCCACAGGCGAAAGCGGCGAGCGAATTACCGTTCCACGTTGTCGCTTACGACTACGGCGCGAAACGTAATATTCTGCGTATGCTGGTCGATCGCGGTTGCCGTTTAACGGTCGTACCGGCGAAAACCCCGGCGGCAGACGTACTGAAACTCAATCCGGACGGTATCTTCCTTTCCAACGGTCCTGGCGACCCGGCGCCGTGTGATTACGCGATTGAGGCGATTAAAACCTTCCTCGAAACGGATATTCCGGTGTTCGGCATCTGTCTTGGCCATCAACTGCTGGCACTGGCGAGCGGCGCGAAAACCATGAAGATGAAATTCGGCCACCACGGCGGCAACCATCCGGTAAAAGATATTGATAACAATACTGTGATGATCACTGCGCAGAACCACGGTTTTGCCGTAGATGAAGCCTCAATGCCTGCCAATTTGCGGGTGACGCACAAATCGCTGTTCGACGGAACGCTGCAAGGCATCCATCGCACCGACAAACCGGCGTTCAGTTTCCAGGGCCACCCGGAAGCCAGCCCGGGGCCGCACGATGCCGCACCGCTGTTTGACCACTTTATTGAGCTCATTGAGCAGTATCGCAACACCGCCAAATA
Organism: Kosakonia sp. MH5; assembly: GCF_009935945.1. Classification (NCBI taxonomy): domain Bacteria; kingdom Pseudomonadati; phylum Pseudomonadota; class Gammaproteobacteria; order Enterobacterales; family Enterobacteriaceae; genus Kosakonia; species Kosakonia sp. MH5. The sequence goes on from NZ_QODH01000006.1 coordinate 190,636, forward strand.
ATCAGGAGAAGAAGAGCCATGCCAAAACGTACAGACATAAAAAGTATCCTGATCCTTGGCGCTGGTCCGATTGTTATCGGCCAGGCGTGTGAGTTCGACTACTCCGGCGCGCAGGCGTGTAAAGCGCTGCGTGAAGAGGGTTACCGCGTTATCCTGGTGAACTCCAACCCGGCGACGATCATGACCGACCCGGAGATGGCGGACGCCACTTATATCGAGCCTATCCACTGGGAAGTGGTACGCAAAATCATCGAAAAAGAGCGCCCGGATGCCGTGCTGCCAACCATGGGCGGTCAAACCGCGCTGAACTGTGCGCTGGAACTGGAACGTCAGGGCGTGCTGGAAGAGTTCGGCGTCACCATGATTGGCGCGACCGCTGATGCGATTGATAAAGCCGAAGATCGCCGTCGTTTCGACATCGCGATGAAGAAAATCGGTCTCGACACCGCGCGTTCCGGTATCGCACATACCATGGACGAAGCGCTGGCCGTCGCGGCTGACGTGGGTTTCCCGTGCATCATCCGTCCTTCCTTTACCATGGGTGGCACCGGTGGCGGCATCGCCTATAACCGTGAAGAGTTTGAAGAGATTTGCGCCCGCGGGCTGGATCTCTCGCCAACCAATGAGTTGCTGATTGATGAATCGCTGATTGGCTGGAAAGAGTACGAGATGGAAGTGGTGCGTGATAAAAACGACAACTGCATCATTGTCTGCTCCATTGAAAACTTCGACGCCATGGGGATCCACACCGGTGACTCCATCACCGTGGCGCCAGCACAGACTCTGACCGATAAAGAGTACCAGATCATGCGTAACGCCTCGATGGCGGTACTGCGTGAAATCGGAGTGGAAACCGGCGGTTCCAACGTACAGTTCGCGGTGAACCCGAAAAACGGTCGTCTGATTGTGATTGAAATGAACCCGCGCGTATCCCGCTCTTCTGCGCTGGCCTCGAAAGCGACCGGCTTCCCGATTGCGAAAGTGGCGGCCAAGCTGGCGGTAGGTTATACGCTGGATGAATTGATGAACGACATCACTGGCGGCCGTACTCCAGCGTCGTTCGAACCGTCCATCGACTACGTTGTGACCAAGATTCCGCGCTTCAACTTCGAGAAATTTGTCGGTGCCAATGACCGTCTGACCACGCAGATGAAATCTGTCGGTGAAGTGATGGCCATTGGCCGCACGCAGCAGGAATCGATGCAGAAAGCGCTGCGCGGTCTGGAAGTGGGCGCAACCGGCTTTGACCCGAAAGTGAGCCTTGACGATCCGGAAGCGCTGACTAAAATCCGCCGCGAACTGAAAGACGCAGGCGCAGAGCGTATCTGGTACATCGCTGATGCATTCCGTGCTGGTCTCTCCATCGACGGTGTGTTCAACCTGACCAATATTGACCGTTGGTTCCTGGTGCAGATTGAAGAGCTGGTGCGTCTGGAAGAGCAGGTTGCTTCGGTGGGCATTAACGGTCTGGACGCTGACTTCCTGCGCACCCTGAAACGTAAAGGTTTTGCCGATGCGCGTCTGGCGAAACTGGTTGGCGTGCGCGAAGCGGAAATCCGCAAACTGCGCGATCAGTACGATCTGCACCCGGTCTACAAACGTGTGGATACCTGTGCGGCAGAGTTCGCCACGGATACGGCCTATATGTACTCCACTTATGAAGATGAGTGCGAAGCTAACCCGAGCCAGGATCGCGAAAAAATCATGGTGCTGGGCGGCGGTCCAAACCGTATCGGCCAGGGCATTGAATTCGACTACTGCTGCGTACATGCATCGCTGGCGCTGCGTGAAGACGGTTACGAAACCATCATGGTTAACTGTAACCCGGAAACCGTTTCGACCGATTACGACACCTCTGATCGCCTCTACTTTGAGCCGGTGACCTTCGAAGACGTGCTGGAAATCGTTCGCGTTGAGAAGCCGAAAGGCGTCATCGTGCAGTATGGCGGACAGACACCGCTGAAACTGGCGCGTGCGCTGGAAGCTGCAGGCGTGCCGGTTATCGGTACCAGCCCGGATGCGATTGACCGTGCGGAAGACCGTGAGCGCTTCCAGCAGGCGGTTGACCGCCTGAAGCTGAAACAGCCAGCGAACGCCACCGTCACGGCGATTGAGCAGGCTATAGAAAAGGCGAAAGAGATTGGTTACCCGCTGGTGGTGCGCCCATCCTACGTGCTGGGCGGCCGCGCGATGGAAATCGTCTATGACGAAGTCGACCTGCGTCGCTACTTTATGACGGCAGTCAGTGTTTCCAACGATGCGCCGGTTCTGCTTGACCGTTTCCTCGATGATGCGGTGGAAGTGGATGTCGATGCCATCTGCGATGGTGAAATGGTGCTGATTGGCGGCATCATGGAGCACATCGAACAAGCGGGCGTTCACTCCGGCGACTCCGCCTGCTCTCTGCCGGCTTACACACTGAGCCAGGAAATTCAGGACGTCATGCGCCAGCAGGTGCAGAAACTGGCGTTCGAGTTGCAGGTGCGCGGTCTGATGAACGTGCAGTTCGCGGTGAAAGACAACGAAGTTTACCTGATTGAGGTGAACCCGCGTGCGGCGCGTACCGTACCGTTCGTCTCCAAAGCGACCGGCGTGCAGTTAGCGAAAGTGGCGGCGCGCGTGATGACAGGCAAAACGCTGGCGCAGCAGGGTCACACCAAAGAGATCATCCCGCCGTACTACTCAGTGAAAGAAGTGGTGCTGCCGTTTAACAAGTTCCCTGGCGTTGACCCGCTGTTAGGGCCAGAAATGCGCTCTACCGGTGAAGTGATGGGCGTCGGGCGCACCTTCGCTGAAGCCTTTGCCAAAGCGCAGCTCGGCAGCAACTCGACGATGAAGAAATACGGCCGCGCACTGCTCTCTGTTCGCGAAGGCGATAAAGAGCGCGTGGTGGATCTGGCGGCTAAGCTGCTGAAACAAGGCTTCGAGCTGGATGCAACCCACGGCACAGCGATTGTGCTGGGCGAAGCCGGTATCAACCCGCGCCTGGTGAACAAAGTGCATGAAGGCCGTCCGCACATTCAGGATCGTATCAAGAATGGCGAGTACACCTACATCATCAACACCACGGCAGGCCGTCAGGCGATTGAGGATTCCAAACTGATTCGCCGCAGCGCGCTGCAATACAAAGTGCATTACGACACCACGCTGAACGGCGGCTTCGCCACCGCGATGGCGCTGAATGCGGATGCCACCGAGAAAGTGATTTCCGTGCAGGAAATGCACGCGCAAATCCGCAAGTAAGCCTGACACCGGCCCGTTTCGCGGGCCGGTTTCCTTTCCTGACTTCTAAGTTCTGTAGGCCTGATAAGCGAAGCACCATCAGACCTGCAATCTTCAGAGTGTTCTGCATTTTCCCACGCTTACAGAGCGTTAACCTAAAATGGGTTAACAGACGAATGAAATTCAATGAAAAGCAGGGAGATAACCATGCAAATGAACAAACTTCTGATGACGTCGATTTTTACTGCCGCAACGCTGTTTACCGTGGCTGGTTGTTCTTCAAATCAGGCTGTTCGCACCACGGATGGCCGCACCATTGTGACCGATGGTAAACCGAAGGTGGATGATGACACCGGGATGGTTTCCTATAAAAATGCCGAAACCGGTAAAACCGAGCAGATTAACCGCGACCAGGTGAAAAACATGAGTGAGCTGGATAACTGATCCGGCTTGCTGTGAGAAAGAGTCCCGCTACGGCGGGACTTTTTTTATGCGCTTATTTCAGCAGCGCCGCGTCGATTTTCACCACGATTTTACGTAGCGGGGCGGGCGACGTCAGGCTGCACATCGGGCGGTGCAGCTCCAGCGGGAAGATAATTGCCAGTTCTTCAGGCTGTAAATGGATCAGTGTCTCGCTGGCAATGTGCTGACAAAAACCGAGATCGTAGGCGTCATTAAACGGCTCACTAAGTTCAAGCGGCAAGCCGTCCACACCCGCGCCAACCACCTCTTCACCGTCTAATACAATATGGATATCAATATATTGGCGATGAAATTCCGGGCGCTGCTCAGCCAGCGGCTTGGTATGTCCTTCAACCACTGAGAAGAAAACGCTGTCGCCCTGCAACGGATATTTTCCCGCCGCCAGCGAGTGCGGTTTCTTATCGAGAATGGCCTGGAGCGTCTGGCGAATAATCGCCGGATAGAGTGGATTCACCGCGCCAGCGGATAAGGTATCAATGATCATGCGGGAACATCCTGGTTAACGTAGTTTTGTAACAGGGAAAGGCTTTGCGAAACGATCGTGGCTACCGGCGGTGCGATATCCACCGCCAGAATGTCGGGTTCGTCATCAGCGGGAACTTCCAGCGCGGCGAACTGACTTTGCAGCAGCGCTTCGGGCATAAAATGCCCCTGACGCTGGCGCATTCTCTCCAGCACGCAGGTGTAATCGCCCCTGAGCCAGAGAAAACAGAGATTGCTGTTCCCCTGGCGAAGCTGGTCGCGATAGCGTTTTTTCAGCGCAGAGCAGACCAGCACACCAGATTCATTTTTCTGTTCCAGACTAAAAATAACGTCGGAAACGCGTTCCAGCCACGGCAGGCGATCGTCATCATCCAATGCCTGGCCCGAGGCCATTTTACGAATGTTCTGTCGGGGATGCAGATCGTCACCATCGATAAACTTCGCCTGCATTGCCTGCGCAAGCGCCAGACCTACCGTGCTTTTCCCGGTACCGGAGACGCCCATTAAAATCACGCACTGACCAGCCATCATGCGCTCCTTATACCGCGACCAGCATACCGCCATCGACGAACAGTAAATGCCCGTTAACGAAGTCGGAGGCTTTAGAGGAGAGAAACACCGCAGCGCCAACCAGCTCCTGCGGATCGCCCCAGCGTGCGGCAGGAGTGCGTTTGCATAACCAGTCGGTGAACGCTTTGTCATCCACTAACGCCTGCGTCATGGCAGTTTTGAAATAGCCTGGCGCGATACCGTTAACCTGAATATTGTGGCGCGCCAGTTCAACGCACATGCCGCGCGTCAGCATTTTCACTGCGCCTTTCGCGGCGGCATATGGCGTAATGGTGTCGCGGCCCAGTTCACTTTGCATTGAGCAGATATTGACGATTTTGCCCTGCTGGCGCGCCATCATGCGTTTAGCGACGGCCTGCGAAACCAGGAAAACAGCAGTCTGGTTGACGGCGATAACCGCGTTCCACTCATCCACCGGAAACTCGGTAAAAGGATGACGGCGCTGGATGCCCGCGTTATTGAACAGCACGTCGATGGCGCCGATATGGCGTTCAATATTGTCAATCGCCTGCTCGACGGATTCGGCATCGGTCACGTTGAATACCGCGACATGCGCGGTTGCGCCTTCATCGCGCAGTTTCATCGCGGCCTGTTCGGCGCGTTCCGCCGAGATATCGTTAATGATGATTTCCGCGCCGTACTGCGCCAGCCCCTGCGCCATAACAAAACCGATCCCCTGACCTGAACCGGTAATTAAAACGCGTTTGCCGTTTAAACTGAAAAGATCGTTCATTGGTATTTCCTGAGCGAATTATGTGGCCTCTATCTCACGGTTTTTACCCTGGCTGAACTGTGACGCAGATCACTCAAATCCATGTTACGAAAAGGGGTTACTTTTAGTGTGAAGCCAGGCGGAAAACTGAGGGCAATCCGGTGGTTAACCGCGCGTTGCAGCGCGGTTGGGCAATTCTCTTTTCCGGCGACAAGGGGCATAATAACGGGCTCGGGCTGGCGTCAGGACAGGTAGCAACCATGAAGGCACAACGTATTACTTTGCATGATATCGCTGCGCTGGCGGGCGTAACTAAAATGACGGTCAGCCGCTATCTGCGCACGCCGGAGAAGGTGAAGCCCGACACGGCCGAGCGTATCGCCAGCGTCATTGCTGAAGTGGGGTACCAACCCGACCCGGATAATCCGGCGATGTCTGCCAACGTGCTGCCGCGCATCGGCGTGCTGATCCCCTCTTTTAATAATCAAATCTTTGCCGACTTGCTCGCCGGGATTGAATCGGTCACCTCTGCGCAGGGCTACCAGACGCTGGTGGTCAATTATGACTACGACAGTCAGCGCGAGGAGGAGCAAATTGCTACGGTTTTAGCCTTTAATGTCAAAGGGTTGCTGCTTACTGAGTCGGTTCATAGTCTGCGGGCGGAAAAGTATCTGAAAGCGGCCAAAATTCCGATTGCCGAAGTGATGGGGCTGTCGTCGAATGCCGATCGGATCAATGTCGGTTTCGACAATATGAAGGCCGGTTTTGATATGACCACGATGCTGCTGGCCAGCGGCAAGCGGCGCATTATCTACTTCGGCTCGATGTCTGATGTGCGCGACGAGCAGCGTTATACCGGTTACTGCCAGGCGATGGAAGCGCAGGGTTTACCGGTCGGACGCATTGCGCCAAATAAGGTGTCCTCGATTTCTATCGGCACCGGCATGATGACACTGGCGCGGCAAATGTACCCGGATATGGACGGTATTTTATGTACTAACGACGACCTTGCCGTTGGGGTGTTACAGGAGTGCCTTACTTCCGGGATAAAAGTGCCTGCTGAGATCGCGATTGCCGGGTTCCACGGCCTGGAGATTGGGCAGGTTATCAGCCCGCGTCTGGCCAGCGTTTTGACCCCGCGATTCGAGATGGGAAAGGTCGCGACCGAAATCCTGCTCAAGAAAATCAAAGGCTTGCCAACCATTGAACACGTCGATTTGCACTATCGCCTGTCGATGGGCGAAACCATCTGAACCTTTCAGTCGCGCAGGCTGTTGTTAGTATTTTGTTGTGCTTATGTCGCCCCTTTTCAGGGGGAATGCGGCATTTTACCCGCGCCGATCACGAAGAAGGTAACACGCTTTTTTAACACCATTCAGCGTGATGAAGATCGCAAAAATACCCGCCGAAAACCCGTTTGATAAGACCCAGGACGTACTGAAACTTTCAAACAGGTATCACGATGAATACAAAAACTAACCAGACCGTACTGCTGATCGCTCCTGTTGTAGACAGCCTGCTCGATCGCCTTTCCACTGCTTTCACGGTGCATCGCCTTTATGAACAAGCTGACGCAGAGGCTTTTCTGCAACGTGTTGGCGCCGACATTCAGGTCGTCGTGACGCGGGGCGATATCGGCGTTACTCATCAGGTGCTGGAAGCCTTGCCGCAGGTGGGGCTGGTGGCGCTGTTCGGGGTAGGCACCGATGCAGTTGATCTGAACTACACCCGCAAACGCAATATTGCTGTCACCATCACTTCTGGCGTGTTAACGCAAGGAGTAGCCGATCTGGCGATGGGGCTGCTGCTGGCGGGGGCGCGTCAGCTCTGTCAGGGCGATCGCTTTGTCCGTGAGGGACACTGGTTAACCTCCGCGCCAGCGCTGGCAACGCAGGTCAGCGGCAAACGCATTGGCATCTTCGGTATGGGCAATATCGGCCAGGCCATCGCCCGTCGGGCCAGCGGTTTCGATATGGAGATCCTCTACAACGACCGGCAGCCGATTGCCGGGCTGGATTACCACTGGTGCGCAGATCTGCATACTCTCGCTCATGAGAGCGATTTTCTGGTGATTGCGGCTTCTGCCGGAGCCGCAAACCACAAACTGATCGACGCCTCGGTATTTAATGTGATGCCGAAACATGCCTGGTTAATTAACATCGCGCGCGGTTCACTGGTCGATGAAACGGCATTGATCCACGCGTTACAAAACGGTGTTATCGCCGGTGCTGGGCTGGACGTTTATGAAGATGAACCGAATGTCCCGGCAGCGCTGATCGCGCTCGACAACGTTGTACTGCAACCGCACGTTGCCAGCGCAACGCATGAAACCCGACAAAAAATGAGCGATGTGGTGTACGCCAACGTTGCTGCTTATTTTGCTCAGGCGCCGCTGCCCAATGTGATTGCCTGATCTTCACCTCTGCCTCAGAGAGAAAACATATGAACACTAAAATACCCGGCACGCGCTGGTGGCGGATCATTGCGCCTGTGCTTATTGCCTGCATTATTTCGTTTATGGACAGGGTTAATATCAGCTTCGCGCTGCCAGGCGGTATGGAAGCGGATTTAGGCATCACCAGTCAGATGGCTGGCGTCGCCAGCGGGATCTTTTTTATCGGTTATCTGTTCTTGCAAATTCCCGGCGGGCGTAGCGCGGTAAACGGCAGCGGCAAGCGTTTTATCGCCTGGTCGCTGCTGGCGTGGGCGGTGGTTTCTGTCGCCACCGGATTCGTAACGCATGAGTATCAACTGCTGGTACTGCGCTTTATTCTCGGCGTTTCCGAAGGGGGAATGTTGCCGGTGGTGCTGACGATGGTCAGCAACTGGTTCCCGGAAAAAGAGGTGGGCCGGGCGAATGCGTTTGTCATGATGTTTGCCCCGCTTGGCGGCATGCTGACTGCGCCGGTTTCCGGGGCGATCATCGCGGCGCTCGACTGGCGCTGGCTGTTTATCATCGAAGGGCTGCTTTCACTGGTGGTGCTGCTGGTGTGGTGGCGGCTGATCAGCGATCGGCCGGAAGAGGCGCACTGGCTGCCAGCCAGCGAACGCGAATATCTGGTCACCACGCTGGCGCGCGAGCGCGAAGCGCGGCTGGCGGAAGAGGCGGTCAGCAATGCGCCGGTAAAAGATGTGTTCCGCAATGCCGGCCTGATGAAGCTGGTGGTGCTCAACTTCTTCTACCAGACCGGGGATTATGGCTACACACTGTGGTTGCCGACGATCCTGAAAAATCTGACTGGCGCCAATATGGCCGGGGTCGGAGTTCTGGCGATCTTACCTTTTGTTGCCACGCTTGCCGGGATCTATACCATCTCGCTATTCAGCGATCGCAGCGGTAAACGTCGCGCCTGGGTGCGTCTCTCCCTGTACTGTTTCGCTGCCTCACTGCTGGCTTCGGTATTGTTACGCGAACATGTGGTGGCGGCTTATATTGCGCTGGTGATGTGCGGTTTCTTCCTCAAGGCGGCGACCAGCCCGTTCTGGTCTATTCCCGGAAGGATTGCCTCGCCGGAAGTGGCCGGTAGCGCGCGTGGCGTGATCAACGGTCTGGGCAATCTGGGTGGTTTCTGCGGCCCGTATCTGGTCGGCGTGATGATCTACTTTTACGGGCAGAATGTGGCCGTCTGCGCCCTGGCGGGTTCACTGATTATCGCCGGGACGATCACCTTCCTGTTGCCGAAGAAATGCGATCTGCAAGCCGATGATCGGGTTCTGGCCAGCACCGACGATCAGCCGCATCGCGCATAGCGGAGAGCACCATGACACTGGAACAACAGATCGCATTATGCGAAAGCCACCACGCCACGTTGCGCTTTGCAGCCTTCGATTATGCGGATGCCTGGACGCTGGGGAATGCGTTATACCAGGAGGCACTGCGCAACGATTATGCGCTGGCGATTGAGGTTCGTGTCAATCAACTGTGCCTGTTCAGCGCGCTAATGCCCGGCGCGACGGCAGAAAATGTGGATTGGGTGCGGCGTAAGCGTAATCTGGTGGATTTTCTCGGTATCAGCTCCTGGGCTGCAGGGTTGATGCTGCAATCCCGTGGTACGACGCTGAGTGAACGTTATGGCGTAGATGCGCGAGACTATGCAGCATTTGGCGGCAGTTATCCGCTTTATCTGACCAGCGGTTGCCTGATTGGTACGGTGACGGTCTCCGGCGCGCCGCAGCGTGATGATCATAACCTTGTGCTGAGTACGCTGGCACAGACGCTGAATGTCGCGCCACTGACGCTCGTCCCTCCGATGTAACTCCCTTCACTGGCAGGCGCGCGGGTTGCGTCTGCCATTCCCGCACAGATTGTCGCTTTAAGCCTGATGATTAACTGTCTACACTCTCAAGCAAAAGAACGCAGTGAAAAACAGGTTGATCGATGATCCTTATAATTTATGCCCATCCTTATCCGCAGCATTCGCATGCGAATAAGCGAATGATTGAGCAGGCAAGGACGCTGGAAGGCGTCGAAATCCGTTCTCTCTATGAGCTATACCCTGACTTTAATATTGATGTGGCCGCCGAGCAGGAGGCGCTTTCCCGCGCTTCGCTGGTTATCTGGCAGCATCCGATGCAGTGGTACAGCGTTCCGCCGTTGCTGAAACTCTGGCTGGATAAAGTGTTGTCGCATGGCTGGGCCTATGGTCATGAGGGCACTGCGCTTAAAGGAAAAAACGTGATGTGGGCTGTGACCACTGGCGGCGGCGACCACCATTTTGATATCGGATCGCACCCCGGCTTTGATGTGCTTTCGCAGCCATTGCAGGCAACAGCGATTTACTGCGGGATGAACTGGTTACCGCCTTTTGCCGTGCACTGTACCTTTATTTGCGACGATGAAACCCTGCAGGCGCAGGCGCGTCATTACAAACAACGTTTGCTGGAGTGGCAGGAGGCGGCACATGGATAGCCATTCATTAATACAGGCGCTGATCTACCTGGGGTCGGCCGCGCTGGTTGTTCCCATCGCTGTACGATTGGGGCTGGGGTCGGTGCTTGGCTACCTGATTGCCGGTGGCATTATTGGGCCGTGGGGATTGCGCCTGGTCACCGATGCCGAATCCATTCTCCATTTCGCCGAAATTGGCGTGGTGCTGATGCTTTTCGTGATTGGTCTTGAGCTGGATCCGCAACGATTGTGGAAGTTGCGCGCCTCGGTGTTTGGCGGCGGCGCGCTGCAAATGGTGAGTTGTGGCCTGCTGCTTGGCGTGTTTTGCGCCCTGCTGGGGCTGGCGTGGCCGGTGGCGCTGCTGATTGGTCTGACGCTGGCGCTCTCTTCCACCGCGATTGCCATGCAGGCGATGAATGAACGCAACCTGACAGTTTCGCAGATGGGGCGCAGCGCCTTCTCGGTGCTGCTGTTCCAGGATATCGCGGCAATCCCGCTGGTGGCGATGATTCCGCTGCTGGCGGCCAGCGGCGGTGCGATGACGTTGAGCGCGTTTACCCTTTCGGCGCTGAAAGTGGTGGGCGCACTGGCGCTGGTGGTGTTGATTGGGCGTTATGTCGCGCGTCCGGCGCTACGCTTTGTCGCTCGCTCCGGGCTGCGGGAAGTGTTCTGCGCCGTGGCGCTGTTTCTGGTGTTCGGCTTTGGGTTATTGCTGGAAGAGGCGGGATTGTCGATGGCGATGGGCGCCTTCCTTGCCGGGGTGTTACTGGCCAGCTCTGAATACCGTCACGCGCTGGAAAGCGACATCGAACCGTTTAAAGGCCTGCTGCTTGGATTGTTCTTTATTGGCGTCGGCATGTCCATCGACTTCGGTACGCTGGTGACGCACCCGCTGCGTATCCTGCTGTTGCTGGTGGGTTTCCTGGTGATTAAAAGCGTGGTGCTGTGGCTGATCGCCCGTCCGTTACGTGTGCCGGGTAAACAGCGGATGTGGTTTGCCGCGCTGCTGGGGCAGGGGAGTGAATTCGCCTTTGTGGTGTTTGGCGCCGCGCAAACTGCACAGGTGCTCGATCCGGAATGGGCGAAAGCGCTAACGCTGACGGTTGCGTTATCAATGGCGGCGACGCCAGTCCTGCTGGTACTGCTGGCGCGGCTGGAAACTGCCGGTTCACAGCAGGAGCGCGAAGCCGATGAGATCGATGAAGAAGAGGCGCGGGTGATCATCGCCGGATTTGGTCGTTTTGGTCAGATCGCCGGGCGTCTGTTACTTTCCAGCGGCGTGAAAATGGTGGTGCTTGACCACGATCCCGATCATATCGAAACGTTGCGTAAATTCGGCATGAAAGTTTTCTACGGTGATGCCACGCGCGTCGATCTGCTGGAGTCCGCCGGTGCCGGGCGTGCTGAGGTGTTGATTAATGCGATTGACGATCCACAGGCCAGCCTGCAATTGACTGAGCTGGCAAAAGAGCACTTCCCGGATCTGCGCATTATTGCCCGCGCTCGCGATGTCGATCACTATATTCGCCTGCGACAGGCTGGCGTCGACAGACCGGAACGTGAAACCTTCGAAGCGGCGCTGAAAACCGGGCGTCTGGCGCTGGAAGGGTTAGGATTAGGCCCCTATGAAGCCCGCGAGCGCGCCGACCATTTCCGCCGTTTCAATACGTCGATGGTGGAAGAGATGGCGCAGGTCGAGAATGATGCGCAGGCGCGCGCTGCCGTGTTTAAGCGCACCAGCGCCATGTTGACGGAAATCATCTCAGAGGATCGCGCACATCTTTCGTTAACGCAGCGTCATGGCTGGCAGGGAACGGAAGAGGGGCGGCATACGGACGATCCGGCAGACGAACCGGCGGTGAAACCGCAGGCGTGAACCTGTTCAGAGTGGTTTACGGGTAACGTTTTGAATTAAAGCGAGTGGAAAGCTGGCGGTGCAGCAACAGGTTGCGGTATCGCCAGCAGAATGAAAAATTTTCTTATCCTTTGCCTTGCCCCCCATCGACGAAAGATTGTGCTTTCCGTATAGTGGCGACAATTTTTTTGCATCCAGGAATGAATGAATGATCAGTCTGATTGCCGCGCTAGCCGTGGATCGCGTGATTGGTATGGAGAACGCCATGCCGTGGAATTTACCGGCCGATCTCGCCTGGTTTAAGCGCAATACCTTAAACAAACCGGTGGTGATGGGGCGTCTGACGTGGGAATCCATCGGCCGTCCGTTACCGGGGCGCAAGAACATTGTGATCAGTAGCCAGCCGGGTACTGACGATCGTGTCGAATGGGTGAAATCCGTGGATGAAGCTATTGCTGCCTGCGGTGATGTGGAAGAGATCATGGTGATCGGCGGCGGGCGTGTTTACGAACAGTGTCTGCCGAAGGCGCAGCGCCTCTACCTGACGCACATTGATGCTGAAGTGGAAGGCGATACCCACTTCCCGGATTACGACCCGGACGACTGGGAATCGGTATTTAGCGAATTCCATGATGCTGATGCGCAGAACTCGCATAGCTACTGCTTTGAGATCCTCGAGCGCCGCTAAGATGTCCCCCGGCGGGTCGCCGCCGGGGAGTCCTTTAAGAGGCTATCGCCTCACCATCCCCTAAATCCATCTGGCGATTTGACGGTTGCGTGAAGTACATTTTGTCTTCCCAGCGCAGGCAGGTCAGTACGCCGCCCCAGCAGCAGCCGGTATCCAGCGCGTAAATCCCTTCCGGTGTGCCAGCGCCTTCCAGCGATGCCCAGTGGCCAAAGACGATGCTGTACTCCTGAGAAACCGGTCCCGGAATCGAGAACCACGGTTTAAGCGGTGCAGGAGCACGTTCGGGAATATCCTTGCAGTACATATCCAACTGCCCGTTCGGGAAGCAGTAACGCATACGTGTGAAGGCATTAGTGATAAAGCGCAGTCGGGCAAGCCCACTGAGTTCCGGCGTCCAGTGGTTTGGCAGATCGCCATACATTGCATCCAGGAATAGCGGATAGGAATCGCTGGAGAGCACCGCTTCGATATCGCGCGCGCAGTGTATCGCCGTCGGCAAATCCCACTGCGGGGTGATCCCGGCGTGCGCCATCACCAGCTTTTTCTCTTCGTCGATTTGCAGCAGCGGCTGACGACGCAGCCAGTTGATCAGTTCGTCGGCGTCGGGCGCTTCCAGCAATAAATTGAGCCGGTCTTTGGGTTTATTGCGGCTGATACCGGCAAAGACGGCCAGCAGATGCAGATCGTGATTGCCCAGTACGATACGTACGCTGTCGCCCAATGATTTTACGTAACGCAGTACATCCAGCGACCCCGGCCCACGGGCAACTAAATCGCCGGTAAGCCATAGGGTGTCTTGCTCTGGTGAAAATTCAACCTGTTTTAACAGCGCGATCAGTTCATCATAGCAACCATGAACGTCACCAATCAGATATGTAGCCATTGGATTAATGAATCAGTATTGGAACAGCGAGTCGGAAGACAGGGACGGCGATGCGAAACGCAGTGCCCTGCGCGTCGATCATTTCGTAGTGGCCCTGCATGGTGCCCATCGGCGTCTCAATGACCGCGCCGCTGGTGTATTGATATTCGCCGCCCGGCTCAATGTGCGGCTGTTCACCGACGACACCTTCGCCCTGTACTTCTGTTTCGCGGCCATTTCCATTGGTGATCAGCCAGTAGCGTTTCAACAACTGGACAGGGGTTCGCCCCAGGTTCCGGATGGTGATGGTGTAAGCAAACACATAACGTTCATCGTCGGGGGTTGACTGAGACTCAATGTAGACGCTTTGTACCTGAACACAAACTCGGGGCGAATTGATCATGAGTTAACTCTCCTTCGGCGGCGCATTTTCCGTCAGGTAGTTGGCTAACTGACAGTACTGCGCAACAGAGATATTTTCCGCGCGCATCGTCGGGTCGATCCCCAGCGATGCCAGCACCTCAACCGTAAACACATTGCCGAGGCTATTGCGGATGGTTTTACGACGCTGGTTAAAGGCTTCGGTGGTAATGCGGCTCAGCGTGCGAATCTCTTTGACCGGATGCGGCAACGTAGTATGCGGCACCAGACGAACCACGGCAGAATCCACCTTCGGCGGCGGCGCGAACGCTGTCGGCGGCACTTCCAGCACCGGAATAACCTGACAGTAGTACTGCGCCATCACGCTTAACCGACCATACGCCTTACTGTTTGGTCCTGCAACCAGACGATTTACCACCTCTTTCTGCAACATAAAGTGCATATCGGCAATGGCATCAGTATAGCTAAACAGATGGAACATCAATGGTGTGGAGATGTTATACGGCAGGTTGCCGAAAACACGCAGCGGCTGGCCGAGCGTCTGTGAAAGCTCGCCAAAATTCATGGTCATCGCATCTTGCTGATAAATTGTCAGTTTTGGCGCGAGGAACGGATGTGTTTGCAGGCGTGCAGCCAGATCGCGGTCAAGTTCGATAACTGTCAGCTTATCCAGACGTTCGCCAACCGGTTCGGTCAGTGCGCCAAGGCCTGGGCCGATTTCAACCATCGCCTGACCCTTTTGCGGGTTGATGGCCGATACGATGCTGTCGATCACGAACTGGTCGTGGAGAAAGTTTTGCCCGAAGCGTTTACGGGCTAAATGGCCCTGATGGACTCGATTAGTCATTGAGTATTAACAATCATTTTGATGGCGAGGTTAAGCGCCGTAATAAAACTGCCGACATCTGCTGTTCCATGGCCCGCCAGTTCCAGCGCGGTGCCGTGGTCAACGGATGTGCGAATAAAAGGTAAACCGAGAGTGATATTCACGCCGCGGCCAAATCCCTGGTATTTTAGCACGGGCAGGCCCTGATCGTGGTACATCGCCAGTACGGCGTCGGCATTATCAAGGTATTTGGGCTGAAACAGCGTATCGGCAGGCAATGGACCGCTCAAATTCATACCGCTGGCCCGCATTTCTTCCAGCACAGGAATGATCGTCTCGATCTCTTCCGTCCCCATGTGCCCGCCTTCACCTGCGTGTGGATTCAGCCCGCAGACCAGAATGTGCGGATGGCGGATACCAAATTTCTGCTGTAAATCCCCGTGCAGAATGTGAATAACCTCGCGTAACAGTGTTGGCGTAATGGCCTGTGCTACGTCTTTGAGCGGCAAATGGGTGGTTGCCAGCGCAACGCGTAACTCTTCGGTGGCCAGCATCATCACCACTTTGGCGGCGTGCGAGCGCTCCTCGAAAAACTCCGTGTGCCCGGTAAACGGCGTACCCGCGTCGTTGATCACCCCTTTATGTACCGGGCCGGTTACCAGCGCAGCAAATTCACCGTTCAGGCAGCCGTCGCAGGCGCGGGCAAGGGTTTCCACAACATAAGGGCCATTAAGAGGGTTGAGTACGCCCGGCGTTACCGGCGCATGCAGAGCGAGGGGCAGCACGGTTAACGTACCGGCTTGCTGCGCAACCGCAGCAGCTGCGGGATCGTAATCCCGAAACTGCAACGGCAGACCGAGCAGGGCTGCCCGGTCGGCTAACAGCGTCGCGTCTGCACAGATAACCAGTTCAACCGGCCAGTCACGCTGGGCGAGCTGAACCACCAGATCCGGACCAATCCCGGCGGGCTCGCCGGGAGTGATAGCGACACGCTGTGTTTTCATTTAGTTGCTCAGGATTTTCACGTAGGCGCTGGCGCGTTGTTCCTGCATCCAGGTCGCGGCTTCTTCAGAGAATTTGCGATTCATCAGCATGCGATACGCTCTGTCTTTCTGCGCGGCGTCTGTTTTATCAACGTTACGCGAATCAAGCATTTCGATCAGGTGCCAGCCGAAGGAGGAGTGCACCGGGCCGCTCATCTGGCCGCGTTTCAGCTTCATCAGCGCATCGCGGAATGCCGGATCATAAATATCCGCTGCCGCCCAGCCCAGATCGCCGCCCTGGTTTGCAGAACCCGGATCCTGTGAGAACTCTTTCGCTGCATTAGCAAACGTGGTTTTACCGCTCTTAATATCCGCTGCGATCTCTTCCAGTTTCACGCGAGCCTGATCGTCGCTCATGATGGGTGACGGTTTCAGCAGGATGTGACGAGCGTGAACTTCCGTCACGGAGATGTTCTGAGACTGGCCGCGCAAATCGTTAACTTTCAGGATATGGAAACCGACACCGGAACGAATCGGCCCGATAATGTCGCCTTTTTTCGCCGTACTCAGCGCCTGAGCGAAGATGCTTGGCAGCTCCTGGATGCGTCCCCAACCCATCTGTCCGCCTTTCAGCGCTTGCTGATCGGCAGAGTAGGTGATCGCCAGCTTGCCGAAATCACTACCTTTACGCGCCTGATCGACAATGGAACGTGCCTGGTTTTCAGCTTCGTTAACCTGATCCGATGTCGGGTTTTCCGGCAGCGGGATCAGAATGTGGCTCAGGTTCAGTTCGGTGCTGGCATCGTTCTGGTTTCCCATCTGCTGTGCCAGGGCATCCACTTCCTGCGGCAGGACAGTCACACGACGGCGCACTTCACCGTTGCGCACTTCAGAGATGATCATCTCTTTGCGGATCTGGTTGCGATAGGTGTTGTAATTCACCCCATCGTAAGCCAGACGGCTGCGCAATTGATCCATAGACATATTGTTCTGTTTGGCAATGTCGGCGATGGCGGCATCAAGCTGCTCGTCCGTCACTTTGACACCCATTTTGGTGCCCATCTGCAGAATGATTTGATCCATGATCAGACGTTCAAGGATCTGATGGCGCAGCGTGGCGTCGTCCGGCAGTTGCTGACCCGCCTGGCCTGCATTGGCCTTTACGGACTGCATCATGCTATCAACGTCACTTTCAAGCACTACGCCGTTATTGACGACAGCAGCGACTTTATCAACAACCTGAGGCGCAGCAAAACTGGTATTCGCAACCATAGCGATACCGAGAAGCAGCGTTTTCCAGTTCTTCATACCTTTTCCATTTCAATTAACCGCAATGCGGATTACGTTGCAAATCAAACAGATCACATTGAACTACGGTACGGCAGAATGTTTGAACGCAGCATTTGTTGCGTACCCAAACCGTAGTTAGAACTCAGACCGCGCAGCTCAATGTTGAAACCGATGACGTTGTCATACTTGCTTTGGTCATTTTGCCAGCCGTTAATTTTCCGCTCATAGCCGACGCGGAGAGCATAACAGCAGGAGTTGTACTGCAAGCCAACCATCTGGTCAGCGGATTTGTGTGTATTGGTGTCGAAATAGTAAGCCCCGACGATCGACCAGCGGTCGGCAATCGGCCAGCTTCCGGCAGCGCCCACCTGCGAAATACCATCTTTATACTGCGCGGAAGTCGCGTAGCTTGGCAGCGTTGCCTGAATGTATTCCGGGCTGGCGTAACGGTAGCTCAGTTGCAGCATACGGTCTTCATCACGACGGTATTCCAGTGACGAGCTGCTGTTGGCGATGGCATTCAGACGCGTGTCGTACTGCACGCCACCGCGCAGACCCCAGCGATCTGAGATACGCCAGTAGGTATCACCCGCCCAAACCAACGACCCCGTTTTGTTGTCTTTCTCCCAGTTAATATTGTCATCACCGGTGCGAGACTCGGTGAAATAGTAGATTTGACCAACAGAAACGTTAAAACGTTCAACTGCCGCATCATCATAAATGCGCGTTGTGACGCCGGTGGTAACCTGGTTTGCAGAGGCGATACGGTCAAGCCCGCCGTAGGTGCGATCGCGGAACAGCCCACTGTAGTCGGATTGTAAGAGCGTTGAGTCGTAGTTGTTGATATGGCTCTGATCGCGATACGGCACATACAGGTATTGCGCGCGTGGCTCCAGCGTTTGGGTATAACCTTCCGCCCAGTTCATATCACGTTCAAACACCATCTTGCCGTCCATCTTAAATTGCGGCATGACGCGGTTGACTGTCTCTTTGTAATCCGTGTTGTTACTTGCGTTGTAATCATCCAGATTGCTCTGCTGGTAGTGGGTCGCCAGCATTTTCACTTCGGTATTCAGGCTGCTCCAGTCGTTGGAGACGGGCAGACTTAACGTCGGCTCCAGATGAACACGCGTCGCTTCCGGATAGTTAGCGTTAGTATTGGTGAAATGAACCGCCTGGCCATACACACTCAAGTCAAACGGCCCAAGGTCATTGTGATACCAGTTCACATCCAACTGGGGTTCAGCGGCATAGGAGTTACTGTTTTCGCGGTTAAATACCTGGAACTGTTTTGTCGATACCGTGGCGTTAAAGTTTTCCACTGCGTAACCCACGCTGAAGATCTGGGTCGCGTAACCATCGGTACTGGAACCATATTTTGATGTGAAGTCATTAAAATAGTAAGGATCGCTGACTTTGGTGTAGTTGGCATTAAAACGCCACACCTGATCCATTACGCCAGAGTGCTGCCAGTAGAATAACCAGCGGTGGCGGTTGCTCTCCGTCGGATACTCATCTTCGTAGACTTTGTCGGACGGCAGATAGTCAAATTCAACCAGGCCAGCCCCGGCCTGTGTCAGATAGCGGAATTCGTTTTGCCACTGAATATTGCCTCGTTTATGGATGTAGTGCGGCGTGATGGTCGCATCCATATTTGGCGCAATGTTCCAGTAGTACGGCAGGTAAAACTCGAAGTAGTTACTGGTGCTGTACTTGGCATTCGGGATCAAGAAACCGGAACGGCGTTTGTCACCGATCGGCAACTGTAAGTACGGGCTATAGAACACCGGTACGGGGCCGAGTTTAAAGCGCGCGTTCCAGATCTCCGCGACCTGCTCCTGGCGATCCTGAATCACTTCGCTACCCACGACGCTCCAGGTATCAGAACCCGGCAAGCAGGAGGTAAAGGAGCCGTTATCCAGAATCGTATAGCGGTTTTGCCCGCGCTGTTTCATCAGGTCGGCGGTGCCACGCCCCTGGCGACCCACCATCTGGTAATCACCCTGCCAGACGTTGGTATCTTTGGTGTTCAGGTTTGACCAGGCTTTAGGACCTTTCAGGATGACCTGGTTATCGTCATAGTGCACATTACCCAGTGCATCCACTGTGCGTACCGGGTCTGTCTGACCTTCCGGCTGCTGCTGATGAAGCTGCACCTCATCGGCCTGTAAACGGCTATTCCCTTGATTAATATCGACATTGCCGGTAAAAACGGCATCGTCAGGGTAGTTGCCTTTTGCGTGATCGGCATTGATCGTCACCGGCAGGTTATTGGTATCACCCTGTACCAGCGGGCGATTGTAGCTGGGGACGCCAAGCATACACTGCGAGGCAAGATCGGCTGCCATTCCCTGCTGACTATAAAGGGCGGAGCCAATCATGGTGGCCAGGAGGGTGGGGATACGTTTTTTCATACGTTGTATTTGTTGTTCCGTCATCTGTGGCTTTACGCTGGCAAACGGTCTGAGACTAACTTACTCGCCTTTGCAACGCTAGTTTTAATCCTGCCCGCGTTCGAGCCAGGGAGAGAAGACTGCGCCTGTGCATGGCATAGAATGACGGGTATGATAAAGCAAATTTTAGCCGACGGCATGACGATTTGGGGAGTATATGCAGTATTGGGGAAAAGTGGTTGGTGTGGTCATCGCTCTTTTCATGGGCGGCGGCTTTTGGGGCGCGGTTCTGGGGCTGATTATCGGTCATATGTTTGATAAGGCGCGCAGCCGTAAAATGGCCTGGTTTGCTAACCAGCGTGAACGTCAGTCGCTCTTCTTCGCCACCACCTTTGAGGTGATGGGGCATCTGACCAAATCGAAAGGCCGTGTCACCGAAGCTGACATCCAGGTCGCCAGCCTTTTTATGGATCGCATGAATCTGCATGGCGAGTCGCGTATGGCGGCACAACGCGCGTTTCGCGACGGTAAAGCGGATAATTACCCGCTTCGCGACAAGATGCGTCAGTTCCGCAGCGTCTGTTTTGGCCGCTTCGATTTGATTCGGATGTTTCTGGAAATTCAAATCCAGGCTGCTTTTGCCGATGGCTCCCTGCACCCCAGTGAACGCGAAGTGTTGTATGTGATTGCTGAGGAGTTGGGCATCTCGCGCCTGCAATTCGATCAGTTCCTGCGCATGATGCAGGGCGGCGCGCAATTTGGCGACGGTTACCATTATCAGCAGCAGGCGGGCGGTAACGGCGGCGGCTGGCAGCAGGCACAGCGTGGTCCGACGCTGGAAGATGCCTGTAATGTGCTGGGCGTGAAACCGACAGACGATGCGACAACCATTAAGCGTGCTTACCGTAAATTGATGGGCGAACACCATCCGGACAAACTGGTGGCAAAAGGTTTGCCGCCGGAGATGATGGAAATGGCAAAACAAAAAGCGCAGGAAATTCAGAAAGCTTACGAACTGATTCGCGAGCAGAAGGGTTTTCGCTAAGCGTAATACTCCCCCGGCGCGCGGTCGGGGGAGAGTATTAAAAATCTACCGGTGCTTTGAACGTCATGCTATTGCCGAATTCCGGATGAGTAATCGTCAGTGTTTCGGCATGCAACTGTAAACGCGGCGCCAGCGCCAGCGCTTGCGGCGGTGCATAAAAGCGATCGCCGAGAATCGGATGACCAATAGCCAGCATATGCACGCGCAGTTGATGCGAGCGACCCGTAATCGGCTTCAGCCGTACGCGGGCGTTGCCATCATCATCCAGCGACAACACTTCATACTCGGTCTGCGCCGCTTTGCCGGTTTCGTAACACACTTTCTGCTTCGGGCGATTCGGCCAGTCGCAAATCAGCGGTAAATTCACCAGCCCTTCCGCTTTCTCCGGGTGACCCCAGATGCGCGCCAGATACTGCTTTTTCGGTTCGCGCTCGCGGAACTGGCGCTTTAGTTCACGTTCGGCATTTTTGGTAAGAGCCACCACAATCACACCGCTGGTGGCCATATCCAGGCGATGCACGGATTCAGCCTGCGGAAAGTCGCGCTGAATACGTGTCATCACACTGTCTTTATGCTCATCAAGACGACCCGGAACCGACAACAAGCCGCTGGGCTTGTTGACGACCATAATGTGCTCATCCTGATAGAGAATAACCAGCCAGGGATCCTGCGGCGGATTGTAAGGCTCCATCACCATAAACAGCTCCGTTATTGATGCGTCACAACGATCAGACGCAGCGCGTCCAGTCGCCAGCTCGCCTGATCCAGGCTTTCCAGCACGTGCTGGCGATTACTTTCAATAGCGGCCACTTCATCGTCACGAATGTTAGGGTTAACCGCACGCAGCGCTTCCAGACGCGACAGTTCAGCAGAGAGTTTCTCGTCTGCTTCGCTGCGGGCGGCATCAATCAGCGCGCGCGCTGCGCTCTCAACCTGCATTTCACCTTTTTGCAGAATGTTGTGTACATCCTGATGCACCGCATTCACCAGCTTACTGCCGGTATGGCGGTTCACGGCGCTGAGCTGACGGTTGAAACTTTCAAACTCAACCTGTCCGGCCAGGTTAGTGCCGTTTTTATCCACCAGCAGGCGGATCGGCGTCGGCGGCAGGAAGCGGTTAAGCTGCAGATGTTTCGGTGCCTGCGCTTCGACGACATAGATCAGCTCCAGCAACAGCGTACCGACCGGCAGCGCTTTGTTTTTCAGTAGCGAAATGGTACTGCTGCCGGTATCGCCGGAGAGGATCAGATCCAGACCGTTGCGGATCAGCGGATGTTCCCAGGTGATGAACTGCGCATCCTCGCGGGAGAGCGCGACATCGCGATCGAAAGTGATGGTACAGCCATCTTCCGGCAGGCCCGGGAAATCCGGCACCAGCATATGATCGGACGGCGTCAGAACGATCATGTTTTCGCCGCGATCGTCCTGGTTAATCCCCACGATATCAAACAGGTTCATGGCGAAGGTGATAAGCGCGGTGTCATCATCCTGCTCTGCAATGCTTTCTGCCAGGGCTTGCGCTTTTTCGCCGCCATTAGAGTGGATCTCCAGCAGACGGTCACGCCCTTGTTCCAGTTGCGTTTTCAGCGCGTCATGCTGCTCGTGGCAGGATTTGATCAGCTCTTCAAACCCGTCGGTGTTTTCCGGTGCGGCCAGATAGTTAATCAGCTCGCCGTGGACGCTGTCGTAAATCGTGCGACCGGTCGGGCAGGTATGTTCAAAGGCATCCAGCCCTTCGTGATACCAGCGAACCAGTACGGACTGCGCTGTTTTCTCCAGATACGGCACATGGATCTGAATATCATGCGCCTGACCGATACGATCCAGACGACCGATACGCTGCTCCAGCAGATCCGGGTTAAATGGCAGATCGAACATCACCAGATGGCTGGCGAACTGGAAGTTACGGCCTTCAGAGCCGATCTCCGAGCACAGCAGTACCTGCGCGCCGCTGTCTTCTTCGCCAAACCACGCGGCTGCACGGTCGCGTTCGATAATCGACATGCCTTCATGGAACACGGCCGCGCGAATGCCTTCGCGTTCACGCAGAACCTGTTCCAGCTGCAGCGCGGTCGCCGCTTTGGCGCAGATCACCAGGATTTTCCGGGAACGGTGGCTGGTCAGGTAGCCCATTAACCACTCTACGCGAGGGTCGAAGTTCCACCAGGTACCGCTATCGCCTTCGAATTCCTGATAAATCTGTTCCGGATAGAGCATGTCGCGGGCGCGTTCTTCCAGACTCTTACGCGCGCCCATAATGCCGGAAACTTTGATGGCGGTTTGATACTGTGTCGGCAGCGGCAATTTAACCGTGTGCAGTTCGCGTTTCGGAAAGCCTTTCACGCCGTTGCGGGTGTTACGGAACAACACGCGGCTGGTGCCGTGTCTGTCCATCAGCATGGTGATCAGCTCCTGGCGCGCATCGGCTGCACCGTCGCGGTCGCTGTTGGCGGTTTGCAGCAGCGGTTCGATATCCTGCTCACCCACCAGATCGCTCAGCGTATTCAGATCGTCATTGCTAAGCCGTTCACCTGCCAGCAGTAGCGCCACTGCATCAGCGACCGGACGATAGTTTTTCTGCTCTTCGACAAACTGGGCGAAGTCATGGAAACGGTTTGGATCAAGCAGGCGCAGACGGGCAAAGTGGCTCTCCATGCCCAGCTGTTCCGGCGTGGCGGTCAGCAGCAAAATGCCGGGTACGCGCTCGGCCAGCTGCTCAATGGCGAGATATTCACGGCTGGCTTCGTTTTCGCTCCACACCAGGTGATGCGCTTCGTCCACCACCAGCAGATCCCACTCCGCATCGCAAAGATGCTCAAGGCGCTGCTTGTTGCGGCGTACAAAATCGAGGGAGCAGATCACCAGTTGTTCGGTCTCAAACGGGTTATCTGCGTCGTGTTGCGCTTCCGCATAGCGTTCATCGTCGAACAGGGCGAAGCGCAGGTTGAAGCGACGCAGCATCTCCACCAGCCACTGGTGTTGCAGGGTTTCCGGCACCACAATCAGCACACGTTCCGCTGCGCCAGAGAGCAGTTGTTGATGCAGGATCATCCCGGCTTCAATAGTTTTCCCGAGACCGACTTCATCCGCCAGCAGCACACGCGGCGCATAGCGGCGACCCACATCGTGAGCGATGTGCAACTGATGCGGGATCAGATTCGTGCGCTGGCCACGCAGGCCGCTCCACGGCATACGGTATTGCGCGCTTTGATAATTGCGGGCACGAAAACGCAGCGCAAAACGGTCCATACGGTCGATCTGCCCGGCAAACAGGCGATCCTGTGGTTTGCTGAATACCAGTTTGCTGTCGAGCAGCACTTCGCGCAGGATGACGTCGTTTTCCTGGGTATCCAGACGCGTTCCGGTGTAGGCAAGCAGTCCGTTTTCTTCTTTTACGTCTTCAATCGTTAACTGCCAGCCTTCATGGCTGGTAACCGTATCACCGGGGTTGAACATGACGCGGGTAACCGGGGAATCGCTACGGGCATACAGGCGATTTTCTCCAGTGGCAGGGAAAAGGAGCGTAACCGTGCGTGCATCGATGGCAACGACTGTACCAAGTCCGAGTTCGCTTTCCGTGTCGCTAATCCAGCGTTGACCAAGTGTAAAGGGCATAAATGAACTCTATATCTCAAATTGCAGGCAATAGCTCGTCGCCGCCTGAAGGGAGGCGGGGGCGAACAAAATTGGGACCAGAAAAAGGAAGGGCGCTATGGTACTGGATGACGTCACATTCGTATAGCCTGAAAAGTGCAGCTTTAATGCAAATGCGCCATTAAAACAGCCCCAGTTGCCCCGTAAGAAGTGTAGCAAAATCGTCGTCAATGAAAGGGAGAATTCCGTCGGCGACCGGCTGTAGCTGTTTACTGAGATAGTGATCGTAATCGAGCGGCGAGCGCTGATAATCCACCGGCTCAGGGCCGCTGGTGGTCCAGACGTATTTAATGGTGCCGCGATTCTGATATTGTGCCGGGCGGCCGCGTTTTACGTTCTCTTCATCGGCCAGGCGGGCAGCGCGCACATGCGGCGGCACATTACGCTCATACTCGCCCAGCGCGCGGCGCAGACGCTTACGGTAGACCAGTTGCTCATCCAGTTCGCCCGCCATCAGGCTGGCGATCGTCTCCCGTACGTAATCCTGATACGGTTCATTACGAAATACGCGCAGATAGAGCGTTTGCTGAAACTGCTGCGCCAGCGGCGTCCAGTCGGTACGCACCGTTTCCAGCCCCTTAAACACCATGCGCTGGTTGTCGCCTTCCTGAATCAGCCCGGCGTAGCGTTTTTTACTGCCCTGCTCAGTACCGCGAATGGTCGGCATCAGAAAACGGCAGAAATGGGTTTCAAACTCCAGCTCCAGCGCGCTCTCCAGCCCCTCATTTTGCAAATACGCGGCCCACCAGGCGTTGACGTGTTCCACCAGGGATTGACCGATGCGCGCTGCCGCTTCTTCGCTGTGCGCCTTCTTCAGCCAGACGAAGGTTGAATCGGTATCGCCGTAAATGACATCAAAACCCTGTTCTTCAATCAGCGCTTTGGTCTGGCGCATGATCTGATGGCCGCGCATGGTGATCGATGACGCCAGACGGGGATCGAAAAAGCGGCACGCGCTGGTGCCGAGCACGCCGTAAAAGGCGTTCATGATGATCTTTAATGCCTGCGACAGCGGTTTATTTCCCTGTCGTTTAGCATCATCGCGCCCGTGCCAGATTTGGCCGACAATCTCCGGCAGGCAGTGTTTCTCGCGGGAAAACCACGCGCCAAGAAAGCCTTCGGTGCTGTGTGCGGGCTCCGGTCGTGCCATACCTTCCACCAGACCGACCGGATCGATAAGAAAGGTACGGATAATCGAGGGATAAAGACTTTTGTAATCCAGCACCAGCACCGAATCGTAAAGCCCTGGACGGGAATCCATCACATAGCCGCCAGGGCTTGCCTGCGGTGGCACCTCGCCGAGATTCGGCGCCACGAAACCTGCGCGGTGCATGCGCGGAAAATAGAGATGGCTGAATGCGGCGACCGACCCGCCGTGCCGGTCTACCGGCAAGCCGTTGACCGTGGCGCGCTCCAGCAGAAACGGCATGATCTCCGTTTTATGGAAGATGCGCGTCACCAGCTCGCAATCCTTCAGGTTATAGGTGGCGAGCGCCGGTTTATTTTCGGCGAACCGGCGGTCGATTTCGTCCATTCGATCCCACGGGTTGTCGATGGCTTTACCTTCGCCGAGTAGCTCCTGTGATACTGCTTCCAGCGAGAAAGAGGAGAAATTCCAGAAAGCGGACTTCAGCGCTTCGATGCCGTCGATAATCAGCCGACCAGTGGCCTGTGCGAAGAAGACGCCATTTTTAAAACCGTGCTCGCGCCACTCCAGCTCGCTGCCGTGCCGTCCAAGGGTGAGCGGCACGCGGTAACGCTCGGCGCTTTTTTGCAGTACGCGCAGATCGAACTGCACCACGTTCCAGCCGATGATGACATCCGGATCGTGCGTGGCGAACCAGGCGTTGAGTTTTTCCAGCAGTTGCGGGCGGCTGGCAACATATTCCAGATCGAAATCCAGCCCCTGCGCGCTGCCGTTTTCCGGCCCCAGCATATAGACCGTACGCTGTCCGCAGCCTTCCAGACCGATGCAGTAAAGCTCGCCGTGGCGGCTGGTTTCGATATCCAGCGACACCCATTTCAGCGGCGGGCGATAGTGGGGATTAGGTTTGAGGCGCGCATTGATCAGCGCGTCGCCCTGCGGTTCGCCATCTACCCATACCGGCGCGGTGATAAAGCGCTCCATCAGAAAGCGCTCCGGCGGGCGAACATCGGCTTCGTAGAGCGTTACGCCGCCTTCGCGCAGCAGCTTTTCCAGGCGCATCAGCTGGCGATGAGCGCGGCAATAGAGACCGAATACAGGCTGGCGGTGGAAATCGCACAGTTCGAGCGGCGTGAGCCGCCACTGTTTTTCATTGCTTAACAGGCGACGGGCCATTTCTGCCTGCGCAGCGGGGATAAAGGCCACCGACTCCTGCGGCGGTAGCACAACGCGCAAGGGGCCGTTATCCGTCGCCAGCCAGAATTCCACCTCGGTGCCGCCAGGAGTATCCCGCCAGTGACGGGTTAATAAAAAGCCTTCTTGCGCCTGCGCCACAGCGTTCTCTCATAAAATAAAACCAGGCGATATTATAGCCTGGTTTATACAGTTATGCTGTGGTTTTATACAGTTATTGGCCGTAGTAAGCTTTGGTACCGTGTTTGCGCAGGTAGTGTTTATCCAGCAGCGTTTGCTGCATGGCGGGCAGACGCGGGTCGAGCTGGCGACAGAAGATGCCCATATAAGCCACTTCTTCCAGCACAATCGCGTTATGCACTGCGTCATCGGCGGTTTTCCCCCAGGCGAAAGGCCCGTGAGAATGCACCAGCACGCCGGGCATTTGGGCGGGATCAATACCCTGTTTTTCAAAGGTTTCGACAATCACATTACCGGTTTCCCACTCGTATTCTCCGTTGATTTCCTCATCGGTCATCTTACGTGTGCAGGGGATCTCGCCGTAAAAATAGTCCGCATGCGTGGTACCGGTTGCCGGGATTGGCTGACCAGCCTGTGCCCAGATGGTGGCATGGCGGGAATGGGTATGCACGATGCCGCCAATACCAGGAAAAGCCTGGTACAACAAGCGGTGCGTTGGGGTGTCCGAGGAGGGTTTTTTGTTGCCTTCCACCACTTCACCGGTCGTGATATTGACGACCACCATATCGTCGGCGGTCATCACACTGTAATCGACGCCAGAAGGTTTGATCACCAGCACGCCGCGCGCGCGATCAACTGCGCTGACATTACCCCAGGTCAGCGTCACCAGATTGTGTTTCGGCAGCGCGAGGTTAGCTTCCAGCACCTGACGTTTAAGATCTTCGAGCATTTCCTTCTCCTGCTATTGCCGGATGGCACTAGCGTTTACCCGGCCGGGGATACCCGCAGGCCCGGTAAAAGAAGTGCCACCGGGCGCGGGCATCTGGCGTTAGCGTTTTGAACCGTAATAGACTTCGTTCCAGCGCAGCGCATCTTTAAACGCCGGCAGGCGGGTATCGTTGTCGATAACCGTCAGCTCGATGTCATGCAGCTCGCTGAACTGGCGCATATCGTCCAGCGTCAGGGCGTGGCTAAAGACGGTGTGGTGCGCGCCGCCCGCCAGGATCCAGGCTTCGGAAGCGGTTGGCAGATCCGGCTGCGCTTTCCACAGCGCGTTCGCCACCGGCAGTTTTGGCAGATCGTGCGGGGTTTTGACCGCATCGACGCAGTTCACCAGCAGGCGGAAGCGATCGCCCAGATCGATCAGGCTGGCATTGATCGCCGGTCCTGTTTTGGTCGAGAAGATCAGACGTGCCGGATCGGCTTTACCGCCGATACCCAGGTACTGCACATCCAGCGTCGGTTTCTCATCAAGGGCGATAGACGGGCACACTTCCAGCATATGAGAACCCAGCACCAGGTCGTTGCCTTTCTCAAAGTGGTAGGTGTAATCCTCCATAAAGGAGGTACCGCCGCTTAAACCGCCGGACATCACTTTCATGATGCGCAGCAGCGCGGCGGTCTTCCAGTCGCCTTCACCGGCAAAGCCGTAGCCCTGCTGCATCAGACGCTGCACCGCCAGACCCGGCAGTTGTTTCAGACCGTGAAGATCTTCGAAGGTGGTGGTAAAAGCATGGAAACCACCCTCTTCAAGGAAGCGTTTCATCCCCAGTTCGATGCGCGCGGCATCCAGCACGTTCTGGCGTTTGTCGCCATGAACCTGCGCCGCAGGTGTCAGGCGGTAGCTGCTTTCATACTCATCCACCAGCGCATTGACATCACCATCGCTAACCGCGTTCACCACCTGCACCAGATCGCCGACGCCCCAGGTATTCACCGAGAAGCCAAATTTGATCTGTGCAGCGACTTTATCGCCGTCCGTCACCGCCACTTCGCGCATGTTGTCGCCAAAGCGCACCACTTTCAGATGGCGGGTATCCTGTTTGGAAACCGCCTGACGCATCCACGCGCCAATGCGCGCATGGGCATGGCGATCCTGCCAGTGGCCGGTGACCACGCTGTGCTGCAGGCGCATGCGCGCGCCGATAAAACCGAACTCGCGGCCGCCGTGCGCGGTCTGGTTCAGGTTCATAAAGTCCATATCGATGCTGTCCCACGGCAGGGACGCGTTGAATTGAGTGTGGAATTGCAGCAGCGGTTTATTGAGGATGGTCAGGCCGTTAATCCACATTTTGGCTGGAGAGAAGGTGTGCAGCCACACCACCATCCCGGCGCACTTGTCATCGTAGTTGGCGTCGCGGCAGATTGCGGTGATCTCATCTGGCGAGGTTCCCAGCGGCTTCAGCACCAGCTTACAGGGCAGTTTCGCTTCTGCATTAAGGGCGTTGACCACCTGATCGGCATGCTTTGTCACCTGCTTCAGGGCTTCCGGGCCGTACAGGTGCTGGCTGCCAATAACGAACCATACTTCATAATTGTCGAAAATAGTCATGATCTTGTCCTTAATGAGTTAACGCGGCCTGCGAGGTTGTCGCGGCGGAAGGGAGATAGTGCTGTTCGGCGCTTTTTGCCCACTGTTGGTAGCGGCGGTAGAGCCGTTCAAACTGTGGTGCCTGCGCCGAAGGCTGTAGGGTTTTCTCGATGGCGCTGGCCATCGAGCGCTGTGCTGCCGGGATATCCGCATGAACCTCTGCCGCTACGGCGGCGAAAATCGCGGCACCCAGCGCGCAGCACTGTTCAGAGGCCACGACCTGTAATGGGCGGTTAAGTACGTCGCAGCAGGCCTGCATCACGCCGAGGTTTTTACGGGCAATACCGCCGAGCGCCATCACGTTATCCACGGCGATACCTTGTTCGGTGAAGCACTCCATAATGGCGCGCGCGCCAAAGGCGGTGGCGGCGATCAGGCCGCCGAACAGCGCGGGCGCATCGGTCGCCAGATTGAGATCGGTGATCACCCCTTTCAGACGCTGGTTGGCGTTGGGTGTGCGACGGCCGTTAAACCAGTCGAGCACGACCGGCAGATGTTCGAGTGACGGGTTTTTAACCCAGGCATCAGTCAGGGCTGGCAGCAACTGTTTCTGCTGCGCTTTGATTTGTGCTTTCAGTTCCGGATGCTGCTGCGCCAGTTGTTCCAGCGGCCAGCCGAGGACGCGACCAAACCAGGCATAGATATCGCCAAAGGCGGATTGCCCGGCTTCAAGGCCGATAAAATCGGGCACGACGCTGCCATCCACCTGACCGCAAATCCCTTTCACCGCGCGAGTGCCAACGCTCTGCTTATCGGCAATCAGGATGTCGCAGGTCGAGGTGCCAATCACTTTCACCAGCGTGTTGGGCTGTGCGCCCGCGCCGACGGCACCCATATGGCAGTCGAATGCGCCGCCGGAAATCACCACCGATTCGGAAAGCCCCAGACGCTGAGCCCATTCCGCGGTTAGCGTGCCAACCGGCAGGTCTGCGGTGTACGTGTCGGTAAACAGCGGCCAGCGCAGGTGTTTATTGATAATCGGATCCAGCTCGTCAAAGAACGCCGCCGGAGGCAGGCCGCCCCAGCTTTCATGCCACAACGATTTGTGCCCGGCGCTGCAACGTCCGCGACGAATCGCTTCCGGACGCGTCGTGCCGGAGAGCAGGGCTGGCACCCAGTCGCACAGCTCAATCCAGGAAACGGCCGCCTGAGCAACGGCGCTGTCGGCGCGGGTGACATGCAGGATTTTGGCCCAGAACCATTCGCTGGAATAAATGCCGCCAATGTAGCGCGAGTAGTCAGTTTTACCGGCGCTATGGCACAACAGGGTGATGGCTTCTGCCTCTTCGACGGCGGTGTGATCTTTCCACAACACAAACATGGCGTTCGGGTTGTCGGCGAACTCCGGGCGTAACGCCAGCACGCGTCCTTCCGCGTCTATCGGCGCTGGCGTCGAGCCGGTACTGTCCACACCGATGCCTTTAATCGATGCGCGCTGTTCGACGCTGAGTTCAGCCAGCACGCTTTTTAGTGCGGCTTCCATCGACTCGATGTAGTCGCGCGGGTGGTGGCGAAACTGATTGTTTGGCGCATCGCAATAACGCCCCTCCTGCCAGCGCGGATACCACTCAACGCTGGTGGCGATCTCCGCCCCGGATGTGCAGTCTACCGCCAGCGCACGTACTGAATCGCTGCCGAAATCGAGGCCAATTGTGATTGCCATGTATGTTGCTCCATGAAAAATAACCGTTAGGAAAACCATAGTGAGCGGCGCTTAAAACCGTCAGGCAGGATTCGCTAATCTTATGGATAAAAATGCTATGGCAATGCAAAGTGTGACGCCGTGCAAAAATTCGATGTGGACATTTCTGCCACCTTTATAGACACTTTCGTTATCCCTTTTCAGCCCATTTCAGGGCGAAAAAAAGGCGTAATTGCTTTCGTCTGGCGGGATTAATCCGTAACAGTGTGCTGTGCCTCAGGGCGGCGGGCTGCCGCAGGATGAGGGTTTTATCAATATGGACAATTGGTTTCCTTACCGGGTATGGGAGTATTGCGTTTATGGCTGAATCACAAAACGATCCACTGCTGCCTGGGTACTCGTTTAACGCGCATCTGGTTGCGGGTTTAACGCCGATTGATTCGGAAGGCTATCTCGACTTTTTCATCGATCGTCCGCTGGGGATGAAGGGCTATATCCTCAACCTGACGGTGAAGGGAGAAGGGGTGGTCAAAAACGGCGGTAAGCAGTTTATCTGCCGTCCTGGCGATATTTTGCTGTTTCCACCGGGGGAAATTCACCACTACGGTCGTCATCCCGATGCGTCGGAGTGGTATCACCAGTGGGTTTACTTCCGACCGCGCGCCTACTGGCACGAGTGGCTTAACTGGCCGACGTTGTTTTCCCAGACAGGATTTTACCGTCCTGATGACGGCAATATGCAATGTTTTCGCGATCTTTTCGCGCAAATTATCGATGCCGGGCAAAGTGGCGGGCGTTACGCTGAACTGCTGGCAATCAACCTGCTGGAGCAGCTATTGCTGCGGCGCATGGAGGCGATCAACGAATCGTTGCATCCACCGCTGGATAACCGCGTGCGCGACGCTTGCCAGTACATCAGCGATCACCTGGCAGACAACCATTTTGATATCGCCAGCGTAGCGCAACATGTCTGTCTTTCACCGTCGCGGCTGTCGCACCTTTTTCGTCAGCAACTGGGCGTGAGTGTCCTGAGCTGGCGCGAGGATCAGCGCATCAGCCAGGCAAAATTGCTGCTTAGCACCACGCGAATGCCGATAGCCAGCGTTGGGCGCAATGTTGGCTTTGACGATCAGCTTTATTTTTCCCGGGTATTTAAGAAATGCACTGGCGCCAGCCCCAGCGAATTCCGCGCGGGGTGCGAATAAAACGTAAAGTTTGGCAATAAAGGGTTCGGCAATACGACATAACCTGTAAAACTTTCAGATAATTGAAAGGTTGACGTTCACGGAGTCGCTCCGGAGAATCCAGCCTTCATGCTGAACAGGACGGGTTATGGAAGCACTGCTGGATCATTTTATTACGCAATCGGCAATATACTCGCTGACGGCCATTGCGCTGGTGGCATTTTTTGAGTCGCTGGCGCTGGTCGGGTTGATTCTGCCCGGTACGGTGATGATGGCCGGACTGGGCGCGCTGATTGGCAGCGGCGAAGTTAATTTCTGGCAGGCGTGGCTGGCGGGTATTATTGGCTGCCTGCTGGGCGACTGGATCTCGTTCTGGTTGGGCTGGCGCTTCAAAGCGCCGCTGCACCGCTGGTCCTTTATGAGAAAGAACAAAGCGCTGCTGGATAAGACCGAGCACGCGCTGCATCAACACAGCATGTTTACCATTCTGGTTGGGCGTTTTGTCGGGCCAACCCGTCCGCTGGTGCCGATGGTCGCAGGTATGCTCGATCTGCCGGTACGTAAATTCCTGCCGCCGAATATTATTGGCTGCCTGTTCTGGCCGCCGTTCTATTTCCTGCCTGGTATTCTGGCTGGTGCGGCGATTGATATTCCTGCCGATATGCAAAGCGGCAACTTCAAATGGTTGCTGCTGCTGACCGCCGTGCTGTTGTGGCTGGCGTGCTGGCTGTGCTGGCGTCTGTGGCGTTCCGGCAAGGCGGGCGTGGATAAGTTAACCCGTTACCTGCCGCGGCAGCGTTTGCTGTTGCTGGCACCGGGAATGCTGGTGGCGGGCGTCGCGGCTGCGGTGACGTTGATTAATCACCCGTTGATGCCAGTGTATCTCTCGATTCTGGGGAAAGTGATCCGCGGTCACTGACCGCGAATACCCAGTAGCCCAGAGGCCGATGATTTGCCGCTCAGCAGGTCATCCGTTTTCCCGTCCCAGGCAATGCGCCCATCGGCAACCACCAGCGAGCGTTCAGCGATGCGAGCTGCATCTTCAACGCTGTGCGAAACCATCAACAATGTCAGTTGCTGGCGGCGGCACACCTCCTGCACCAGCAATAACATCTCCTGGCGCAGCGCCGGATCGAGCGCGGAGAATGGCTCATCCAGCAGTAGCACCGGCTGCTCACGCACCAGGCAGCGGGCGAGGGCGACACGCTGGCGCTGGCCGCCGGACAACTGTTCCGGCAGGCGATCCAGTAATTCTTCCAGCCCCATGGTTTCGGCGATCTGGCGCAGCGTTTGCTGCTGTTCGCTGTTTAACTTCAGTCCCGGATTAAGCCCCAGCCCAATGTTCTGCCGCACCGTGAGATGCGTGAACAGATTGTTCTCCTGAAACAACATGGATACCGGGCGCTGCGACGGCGGCGTATGGGTATGATCGTTGTCTGCAATGGTTATTGTGCCGCTCGCCGGGGTAAGAAAACCGGCAATCAGATTCAGCAAGGTGCTTTTCCCCGCGCCGCTCGGCCCGAGAATGGCTATCTGCTCGCCCGCTTTCACCGTCAGGGTGAAACGCATCGGCAGATGCTGATAAAGCCAGGTGACATCAATCAGTCTTAGCATGGCGGCCCGGAAGTTTTTCAATCACAGTGAATAAGATAAAGCAGAGCAGCAGCAGGATCAGTGCCGTTACCGCACCGTCCTGGCTGCGATAGGAACCAATTTGCTGATAAAGATAAAACGGTAGCGTGCGGAAGTCGTCATTACCAAACAGCGCCACCACACCGAAATCGCCAATCGACAATACGCAGGCGAATGCCAGCGCCTGCGCCAGCGGGCGTTGCAGCGCGCGCAGCTCCACCACCCGAAGACGGCGGAAACCCTGCATTCCGAGCGACTGGCACAGCATACTGTAGCGGGCGGTAATGTCGCGCATCGGGTTTTCCAGCACTTTTAATGCGTAAGGGATGGCCATCAGCGCATTGGTGAAAATCACGATGCCGTCGGCGGAAGCGGGCAACCCGATACTGTTATTGAGCAGCAGGAAGAAGCCGGTTGCCAGCACAATCCCCGGCATCGCAAGGATCAACATACCGCTCAACTCCAGCGCCTGGCCAGCCATTGTCTGCTGGCGGGCGCGCAGCTCGCGGCTGCTCCACAGCATCATCATCGTCAACACGACACACAGCAACCCGGCGGCCAGCGCGATGCGCAGCGATGTGGCTGTTGCCTGCCAGAGAACCGGTTCGCCCAGCACTTTCAGCAGACTCATATTGAGACCATCAACAATCACCGCCAGCAACGGCGGCAGCAGTAACAGCAGCGCCAGTACAATCAGGGCGATATCTGTTATTCGGCTGAATAAGCGATCTTCCGGATTGCGCCAGCCCTGGATCTGGTGGTTGCCGACAGCAATGGCTTTACTCATGCGCTGGCTTAACAGCACCAGGCCAAGGCAGCAAATCATCTGCATCAGCGCCAGCAGTGCGGCGCGGGCCGGATCAAAATCAAAACTCAGCGCCTGATAGATCGCCAGCTCAATGGTGGTGGCCTGCGGTCCGCCGCCCAGCGACAGCACCGTGGCGAAGCTGGCGAAACAGAGCATAAAGATCAGCGCTGCGGTTGGTGGAATCTGGCGGCGCAGCCACGGCCATTCAACAAAGCGGAAAAAAGCCCAGCCGCGCATGCCTAATTGCGCGGCAAGCTGGCGCTGCTCGCCGGGGATCTGCTCCAGCGCTTGTAGCAGCAAACGCGCTGCCATCGGCAGGTTGAAGAACACATGCGCCAGCAAGATGCCTTGCAGGCCATAGGGCGAGAAATGCCACTCCAGCCCGAAAATATGCCACAGCGAGGCCAGCCAGCCCTGGCGGCCATACACGCTGAGAATGCCGAATACTGCCACCAGCACTGGCAGAATCAGCGTCATGGCGCACAGACGCAGCAGCGCAAGGCGGCCAGGGAAACGCCGTCGGTACAGGGCGCGAGCGAGGAAAATCGCCGGAAAAACGGAGAGCAGGGCAGAGAGAAAGGCCTGCCAGAAGGAGAAACGCACCACATGCCACAGATAGCTGTCGTGCCAGAAGGCCGACAGATCGGTTAGCGGTGCGTTTTGCCACAGCGCCAGAAAAGCGGCCAGCGCCACCGCCACCATCAGCGTGGCGGCGGTGAGGCCAGGGAGCAGCCAGCCGGCAATCAGCGGCTGACGGCGCGTTGCCATGCATTAATCCATGATGCGCGTTGAGTCGCGACTTCTTGCGGCGTGAATTCAAGCGAGGTTTGCGGTTTTTGCAGCGTATCAAACCCTGCCGGTAGCGGTACTTTGCTGACCGGGTACATCCAGTTGCCGGTGGCGATGGTGTTCTGGAAGGCCGGAGACACCATAAATTTCAAAAATTTTTCCGCCAGCTCCGGCTGTTTGCTGGCGGCAGTGCGGGCGGCAACTTCGACCTGCAAGTAGTGCCCTTCGCTGAAATTCGCCGCTGCGTAGTTGTCTTTTTTCTCTTCAATCAGATGGTAGGCGGGCGAGGTGGTGTAACTCAGCACCAGATCGCTTTCCCCTTTCAGGAACAAGCCGTAGGCTTCGCTCCAGCCTTTGGTGACAGTCACCGTTTTGGCTGCCAGCTTCTGCCAGGCGTCCGGGGCTTTGTCGCCGTACACTTTTTGCATCCACAGCAGCAGACCAAGGCCCGGCGTACTGGTACGGGGATCTTCGTAGATCACGCGCCATTTCTGATCGCTTTCCACCAGTTCTTTCAGGCTTTTCGGCGGATTTTTCAGTTTGTTTTTATCGTAAACGAAGGCGAACCAGCCGTAGTCGAACGGCACAAAGGTGTCGTTTTTCCAGCCGCCAGGCACGTTGACGGCATCCGTCGCCACGCCGCTTCTGGCGAACAGTTTGGTTTGCGTTGCCGCTTCCAGCAGATTGTTATCCAGCCCAAGCACCACATCCGCTTTGCTGTTTTTGCCTTCCATACGCAGACGATTGAGCAGCGAGACGCCATCTTCTAGCGCCACAAATTTCAGTTCGCAGTTGCAGTCGCTTTCAAAGGCTTTCTTCACTGCCGGGCCGGGGCCCCAGTCTGCGGAGAAGGAGTCATAGGTGTAGACGGTGAGTACGGGTTTGGCAAAAACGGGAGCGGCAATCAACAGCAGTAATGGCAATGATTTTTTTAACACTTTGCACCTCAAAAAATGGGTGGCAAAGGATTTTGAGAGGCAGCCTCAAATCCCTTCGCCGGCGTTATCCGGATCAGGTTCGACGGGTATTTTCTCAGCACACGCCATTGGCGCAGCACCCCGTTGAGAACGCCGCTATTGTAATGATTTGGTAAAAAATGCGAAAGCGTTATGGATCGGGCGGCGCATACCAGGCCGATTTAAAGTCAAACCAGCCCAGCGTGTTCATGCGCAGCCCGCGCATACTGCGTTGCCCCTGGATCCTTAGCCAGTGGTGGATTAACGGCACCATCGCTTTACTGACCAGTAACTGCTGAGACCAGGCGGCGAGGTTCATCTTTCCGGCGCGCCACTCGGTAGCGGCGGCCTGCCAGTCGATCGGAATACAGTGCTGCAACAACGGCACTTCATACAGGTTGGCAAAGACCGAGAAGTTGAGCGGCAGGGTAAAGTTGGCGCTGTTAAGCCACAGATCGCTGGTTGCTTCACCCCGATGCCACTCGGCGTACTCCACCCTTTGTACGTGAAGTTTTACCCCCTGTTCTGCCAGTAAGTCGCTCATGATACGGGAGAGCGCCTCGTGCTCGTTGTGTTCACGGTAAAAGGTGAGCGTCAGGGATTCCAGCCCGGCAGGCTTCTCGCCGACGCCTGGACGGGCATGATGCCAGCGCGGCAACAGGCCGTAGGCCGGGAACCAGTAACGTTGATAGCGCCCGTCGGCATGCCATAACAGGCTGGCGGGGGAGAGGATCTGGCTTACCCACTCTCTGACCGCCGGGCTGGCGCCGCGGCTGGAACGCGCGTCAAACAGCAGATAGTAGCAGCCCTCTTCCAGTCGGCTTTCGACCGCTTTTTCATCGCCGGTTGGCCCTTCCAGCGTCAGCCCGCAGGTCGGGTCGTCGCTGAGATCCGGCAGCACCCAGACATTCACTTCATCAATCAGGGCGCGGAAGCCGAAATAGTCATCAAAGGCATGAATTTTTAATTGGTTATTGGTATTGCGCACCACGGCATACGGGCCGGTGCCAACCGGCTGGCTGGCGAAATGATGCTGGGTGTTCCACTCCTGCGGCAAGATCATGGAGGGCACATGCCCCATCAGCCAGGGGAGCCAGTTATCCGGCTGCCAGAGATGAATATCCAGCGTCCAGGGGGTTGGAGAGACAACCTCGCGGATATGCGAATAGAGCGGCAGGGCGGTCGCCCGTTGCAGGGAAGCAATCACATCGCTCATTTCCAGCTCGCGGCCATTATGAAAGTGGATGCCGGGGCGTAAATAAAAGCGCCAGTGTAAAGGGGAAATCGCTTTCCAGTGATGAGCGATATCCGCTTCCAGTTCCCCATTTTCCTCATTTATGCGCGTCAACGCGCTAAAGATTTGCCGCGCCATATGGGTTTCAGAGCGTCGTAATGGCGTGCCCGGCAGCAGGTTGCGCAGCGGGCGATAATAGAGCACGCGCAGGATATGTCGCCCCTGGCGAAAGGTGCGTCCAAGATGGGAGACCAGCATCTGGCGGACGGCTTCTTTATCGCCCACCAGTTGAACCAACTGATCGATACGATCCTGCTCCAGCAGATCCTCCGCCCGCTGCTGCTGGAGCGCCAGCCCGGTATAGAGGAACGTCAGACGCGAACGCTTGCCGCGCCCCGCTTCTGCGTCCCATGTCAGCCAGCCGCGCTCCTGCATGGTATTTAGCAGCGTGCGCATATGACGGCGCGAGCAACTGAGCAGCTCGGCCAGCTCATTGAGCGTGGTTTCTTGAGATTTTCCGTCGCAGCATTGCCACAAACGGATGAACTGCTGTTGCAGGCGGCCAGAAGACATAAAAGGGGAACTCCTGATAAAAACTCAGCAATTTATTTCTCCCTATATTAAGCCAATACTTCTCTTCGATGAAAGCGAGGAGGTGGTATGCAGAGATCATCCATACGACGGTTTTATCTGGCTTATTTTCGCGCCACGCAGGATGTGTGCTGGCTCGCCCGTCAGAGTGCAGGGCAGCGCCTGAAAATGCTGGAAGAACTGATGCAGTGGGAAGTGACAACGCCGATCTCGAAGGACTGAATCGCGGCCATCATGTGTGACTGAGTATTAAGTGCGAATGCACCCGCCAGCAAAATATTTTTTGCTGGCTTTTTTCGTTTATGATTTCAGCGGCTTTTGCCGCTTTTGAAAAGGAAACGTTCATGCTCTGGTTAATGACGATGGGACGCCGTCTCAACGGTGTTTACATCGCTTTTATGATCGTTGCGTTTATGATGGGGGTTGCCGGCGCGGTGCAGGCACCGACGCTAAGCCTGTTTCTCAGCCGCGAAGTGGGGGCGCAGCCTTTCTGGATCGGGCTGTTTTATACCGTCAACGCGGTAGCCGGGATCCTGGTCAGCCTGTGGCTGGCAAAACGTTCCGATAACCAGGGCGATCGCCGCAAGCTGATCCTCTTTTGTTGCCTGATGGCGGTGGGTAACGCGCTGTTGTTTGCCTTCAACCGTCACTATCTGACGCTTATCACCTGCGGCGTGCTGCTGGCCTCGCTCGCCAATACCGCGATGCCGCAACTCTTTGCGCTGGCGCGCGAATATGCCGACAGTTCTGCGCGGGAAGTGGTGATGTTTAGTTCGGTGATGCGTGCGCAGCTCTCGCTGGCGTGGGTGATTGGCCCGCCGCTGGCGTTTATGCTGGCGCTCAATTACGGCTTTACCGCTATGTTCACCATTGCAGCCGGGCTTTTTGTGATAAGCCTGGTGATGATTGCCTTCTGGCTGCCCTCGGTGCCGCGCGTGGCGCAGCCCGCCGTCGCAGTCACGGAAGTGAGCGGCTGGGGCGATAAGAACGTGCGTATGTTGTTTATCGCCTCAACGCTGATGTGGACCTGCAACACCATGTACATCATCGACATGCCACTGTGGATTAGCCAGGAGCTGGGGCTGCCGGATAAACTCGCCGGGATCCTGATGGGCACCGCTGCTGGTCTGGAGATCCCGGCGATGATCCTGGCCGGATATTTTGTCAAACATCTGGGCAAGAGGAGGATGATGGTGACAGCCGTCGCCGCGGGCGTGGTGTTCTATCTGGGGTTGATCTTCTTCCACAGCCAGACGGCGCTGCTGGTGCTGCAACTGTTCAATGCGATCTTTATCGGCATCGTCGCCGGTATCGGTATGCTGTGGTTTCAGGATTTAATGCCAGGGCGTGCCGGTTCGGCGACAACGTTGTTTACCAACAGTATTTCAACCGGGGTGATTCTTGCCGGGGTGATTCAGGGCGCGCTGGCGCAAAGTTTTAGTCACGGGGCGGTGTACGTAGGGATTGCGGTGATTTCCGTGGCGGCGCTGCTGCTGACCAGCCGCGTGAAGGATGTGTGAGTTTTTATTTGCCTGCCGGATAAGCGTTAGCGCCATCCGGCAAGCAGTCTGCTTCTGTTAGCTCATAAACGCCGGTTGCTTGCTTTCGTAAGCGGCAATCGCGTCTTCATGCTGAAGCGTCAGGCCAATGCTGTCCAGACCGTTCAGCATGCAGTGACGGCGGAAGGCGTCAATGTTAAAGCTGTAGGATTTCCCGCCCGCTTTTACCACCTGCGCTTCCAGATCCACCTCAAAGGTCGTGCCCGGGTTGTTCTGTACCAGCGTGAACAGCGCATCAACATCCTCTTCGCTCAGCGTCACCGGCAGCAACTGGTTGTTAAAGCTGTTGCCATAGAAGATATCGGCGAAGCTCGGCGCAATCACCACTTTGAAGCCGTAATCGGTCAGCGCCCACGGCGCATGCTCGCGTGAGGAGCCGCAGCCAAAGTTTTCGCGCGCCAGCAAAATCGATGCGCCTTTGTATTGCGGAAAGTTCAGCACGAACTCCGGGTTCGGCTGCTCGCCTTTATCATCAAGGAAGCGCCAGTCATTAAACAGATGGGCGCCAAAACCGGTACGCGTAACCTTTTGCAGGAACTGTTTCGGGATAATCGCGTCCGTATCGACGTTGGCGGCATCCAGCGGAACAACCAGGCCGGTGTGTTGGGTAAATTTCTCTGCCATGTTGATCTCCTTACAGGCTACGAATATCGGCGAAATGACCGGTTACCGCCGCAGCGGCAGCCATTGCCGGGCTGACCAGATGCGTGCGTCCGCCGCGGCCCTGACGGCCTTCAAAGTTACGGTTACTGGTGGATGCACAACGTTCGCCGGGGTTCAGGCGGTCGTTGTTCATTGCCAGGCACATAGAGCAGCCAGGCAAACGCCATTCGAAACCGGCTTCGATAAAGATCTTATCCAGACCTTCCGCTTCCGCCTGCGCTTTCACCGGACCAGAGCCAGGTACTACCAGCGCCTGTACGCCCGGCGCAACTTTGCGGCCTTTAGCGATCTCCGCTGCGGCGCGTAAATCTTCGATACGCGAGTTTGTGCAGGAACCGATAAACACTTTATCAATCGCCACTTCAGTCAGTGGAATTCCCGGTTTCAGGCCCATATAAGCCAGCGCTTTTTCTGCTGAGGCGCGCTCAACCGGATCGGCGAACGATGCCGGATCGGGGATGATATCCGTCACCGAAATCACCTGGCCCGGGTTGGTGCCCCAGGTTACTTGCGGCGCGATATCTTCTGCCTGCAAGGTTACAACGGTGTCGAAAGTTGCCCCTTCGTCGGTGTGCAGGGTTTTCCAGTAAGCAACAGCCTCATCAAAATCTTTGCCTTTCGGCGCATGCAGACGGCCTTTCACGTAGTTAAAGGTGGTCTCGTCCGGTGCGACAAGACCGGCTTTCGCGCCCATCTCAATGGCCATGTTGCACAGCGTCATGCGGCCTTCCATGCTCAGCGCACGAATTGCATCACCGCAGAATTCCACCACATGACCAGTACCGCCTGCGCTACCGGTTTTGCCAATGATCGCTAACACGATATCTTTGGCGGTGATCCCCGGAGCCGCAGTGCCTTTCACCTCGATCTTCATGGTTTTGGCGCGGCCCTGTTTCAGGGTCTGCGTTGCCAGCACATGCTCAACTTCCGACGTGCCGATACCGAAGGCCAGCGCGCCAAACGCGCCGTGGGTTGCGGTGTGCGAGTCGCCACAAACAATGGTCATACCCGGCAGGGTGATGCCCTGTTCTGGCCCCATCACGTGGACAATCCCCTGGTACGGGTGATTCAGGTCATACAGCTCAACGCCGAATTCGTTGCAGTTTTTGATCAATTCCTGCATCTGGATACGCGCCATTTCGCCGGAAGCGTTAATGTCTTTGGTCTGCGTGGAGACGTTATGATCCATGGTGGCGAAGGTTTTACCCGGTTGGCGCACCGGGCGTTTGTGTGCGCGCAGGCCGTCAAACGCCTGCGGCGAGGTCACTTCGTGCACCAGATGGCGATCGATATACAGCAATGGGGTTTCGTTTGGCGCTTCATACACAACGTGCGCATCAAACAATTTTTCGTACAAACTCTTAGCCATGATTACACCCCTTCGGCGACATAACGGGCAATGATGTCGCCCATTTCATCGGTACTGACAGCCGCAGCGCCACGGGCTAAATCACCGGTACGCACGCCTTCTTCTAATGCACGGTTGATTGCGCTTTCGATCGCGGAAGCCGCTTCACCCGCGTCCAGGCTGTAGCGCAGCAGCAGCGCCAGCGACAGGATCTGCGCAATCGGGTTCGCAATATTTTTACCGGCGATATCCGGCGCGGAGCCACCCGCCGGTTCGTACAGACCAAAACCTTGTTCGTTCAGGCTTGCTGAAGGCAGCATACCCATCGAGCCGGTGATCATCGCACACTCATCGGAGAGGATGTCGCCGAACAGGTTAGAGCACAGCAGCACGTCAAACTGGGACGGATCTTTAATCAGCTGCATGGTGGCGTTGTCGATATACATATGCGCCAGTTCAACATCCTGATATTCGCTGGCGATTTCGTTGACGATTTCGCGCCACAGCAGAGAAGTTTGCAGAACGTTGGCTTTATCAATCGAGTGCACTTTTTTACGGCGTTTACGCGCCGATTCAAACGCAATACGCGCGATACGCTCGATTTCAAAACGGTGATAGACCTCGGTATCGAAGGCCTTCTCGTGCTGGCCGCTGCCTTCACGGCCCTTCGGCTGGCCGAAGTAGATGCCGCCAGTCAGTTCACGTACGCACAGAATATCGAAGCCGTTAGCGGCGATATCTTCACGCAGCGGGCAGAAAGCTTCCAGCCCCTGGTACAGTTTGGCCGGGCGCAGGTTGCTGAATAATTTGAAGTGCTTACGCAGCGGCAGCAGCGCACCGCGCTCCGGTTGCTGTGCCGGCGGCAGATTTTCCCATTTCGGGCCGCCAACGGAGCCAAACAGAATGGCATCGGCCTGCTCGCAGCCTTCAACGGTTGCCTGTGGCAGCGGGTTGCCATGGCGGTCGATGGCGATACCGCCCACGTCATAATGGCTGGTGGTAATGTGCATGCCAAAACGGCTACGCACGGCTTCCAGTACTTTCAGGGCTTGCGCCATGACTTCCGGACCAATACCGTCACCCGGTAACACAGCAATATGATAATTCTTCGACATCACACGGTTTCCTTGTTGTTCTCTTTGTTCTGCGCTTTGCGTTGCAACTCTTTTTCGACTTCGGCTGCGCGCCAGATATTGTTCAGCACGTGCACCATGGCTTTGGCTGAGGACTCAACGATATCGGTCGCCAGACCTACACCGTGGAAGCGGCGGCCATTGTAATTGGCAACGATATCAACCTGCCCCAGCGCATCTTTGCCGTGGCCTTTGGCGCTGAGACCATATTTCACCAGCTCGATGTCGTACTCGGTGACGCGGTTAATGGCCTGGTAGATGGCATCAACCGGGCCGTTACCATTGGCGGCTTCGGTTTTAATTTCATCGCCACAGGCCAGCTTAATAGAGGCGGTTGCGATGTCGTTGGAGCCGGACTGCACGCTGAAGTAGTCCAGACGGAAATGTTCTGGCTCTTCCTGCTGTTTGTTAATGAATGCCAGCGCTTCCAGGTCGTAATCGAAGACCTGGCCTTTTTTATCCGCCAGTTTCAGGAACGCTTCGTACAGGTTATCCAGGTTGTAATCGGCTTCCTGGTAACCCATCTCTTCCATCCGATGTTTCACCGCCGCACGGCCGGAACGGGAAGTCAGGTTTAACTGCACCTGATTCAGGCCAATGGATTCCGGAGTCATGATTTCGTAGTTTTCGCGGTTTTTCAGCACGCCATCCTGGTGAATACCGGAGGAGTGGGCGAAAGCGCCGGTGCCGACAATCGCTTTGTTCGCCGGAATCGGCATATTGCAGATCTGGCTGACGGTCTGGCTTGTACGCCAGATTTCATTGTGATTGATGCGGGTGTGCACGTTCATAATGTCTTTGCGCACCTTAATCGCCATGATCACCTCTTCCAGCGAACAGTTACCGGCACGTTCGCCGATACCGTTCATCGCACCTTCAACCTGGCGCGCACCGGCGTGTACCGCTGCGATGGCGTTGCCAACGGCCAGGCCTAAATCATCATGGGTATGTACGGAGATAATGGCTTTATCGATGTTCGGTACGCGGTCATACAAGCCGGTGATGATATTGGCGAATTCAAACGGCATGGTGTAGCCGACGGTATCCGGGATGTTGATGGTTTTCGCCCCGGCGTTGATCGCAGCTTCGACCACTCGCGCCAGATCGTCGATTGGCGTGCGGCCTGCATCTTCGCAAGAGAACTCTACGTCATCGGTATAGTTACGTGCGCGTTTGACCATATAAACTGCACGTTCAATCACTTCATCCAGCGTACTGCGCAGCTTGGTGGCGATGTGCATCGGCGAGGTGGCGATAAACGTATGGATGCGGAACGCTTCAGCGACTTTCAGGGATTCTGCGGCGACATCAATATCTTTTTCAACACAGCGGGCGAGGGCGCAAACGCGGCTGTTTTTCACCTGGCGCGCGATGGTTTGTACGGATTCAAAGTCACCCGGGGACGAAACCGGAAAGCCGACTTCCATCACATCGACGCCCATACGTTCCAGCGCCAGGGCGATTTGCAGCTTCTCTTTCACGCTCAGGCTTGCCTGTAACGCCTGTTCACCATCACGTAATGTGGTATCGAAAATAACGACTTGCTGGCTCATGGTTTAGGTCCTTGTTATCTGAGGTCGCCTCGCTACGAGCATAAAAAAACCCGCGCCAAGGCGCGGGTTTTCTGTCTTAACTGGCAGACAATTCAGCTCTGAATGTCGTCCACCGGTCTACCGCGCACAAGAGATGCGTTTAGTAGTAGTAGACCAGCGAAACCGACGTTGCGAATCATGAATCAAGCTCCAGGAAAAACGATATGCTTTTAGTGGTACTGGATACGCTTGTTAAAGTCAACCCCTGCTCCTGAAAACCATCCTCAGAACAGGTGGGTTGTATGGCTGCTTTTCAGTTAATTATTCTGTACCGTAGAATGAAATGCGTATTTCGTGCGAATTACTATTGAAGTATTTTTTAGTGGACAATCACTAATTTAAAGATAAATTTACAGAACAACCCTTTTACGCTTTGCGTTATG
This sequence comes from Kosakonia sp. MH5, assembly GCF_009935945.1. Lineage (NCBI taxonomy): Bacteria > Pseudomonadati > Pseudomonadota > Gammaproteobacteria > Enterobacterales > Enterobacteriaceae > Kosakonia > Kosakonia sp. MH5. Next base: position 235,374 of record NZ_QODH01000006.1, read on the forward strand.
GAATGGATGGCTGTTATCTTTATCATCAGATGAGTTGCGGAATGTTTGATAAAGTAAAAATATATTAATCCGTCACTGGTTATCGCATTATTTATCGGCGCAATTATCCTTGAAAAAAATATAAAAAGGGAGCTTTAAATATTCCTAATTTTTCACGCCATGCTTCTAATAATGCTATATGCATGATAAATCATCTTCCTGAATATTATTATTACACAGTTAAGGGAGTTTTATCATGACGACGGATTGCAATGTTCCAGGGGAAACTATTGATAATCATCAGATTGTCGATGTGGACAAACCACAGTTGCGTTCAGTAGATCTTAATTTGCTTACCGTTTTTGATGCGGTGATGCAGGAACAAAACATTACCCGTGCGGCGCACGCGCTGGGAATGTCTCAACCCGCAGTGAGTAATGCCGTTGCGCGGCTTAAAGTCATGTTTAATGACGAGCTCTTTGTCCGCTACGGCCGTGGGATTCAACCCACTGCGCGTTCATATCAGCTGTTTGGCTCAATCCGTCAGGCATTGCAGTTGGTACAAAATGAGTTGCCCGGCTCGGGATTTGATCCACTGAGCAGTGAGCGTGTATTTAATCTTTGTGTATGCAGTCCGCTGGATAATCTCTTAACGTCAATTATTTACAATAGCGTTGAAAAGGCTGCGCCTAATATTAATCTGGTGTTTAAAGCCGATCTTAATCACAGTACTGAGCATCAATTGCGTTACCAGGAAATTGAATTTGTGATCGGCTACGAAGAGTTTCGTCGTCCGGAATTCTCTTGCGTTCCATTATTTAAAGACGAAATGGTACTGGTGACCAGTAAAGAACATCCGCGCATGGCGAATCTTGTTACGGAAGCTGATGTATTCAATGAACAACATGCAGTGGTCTCGCTGGACCGTTATGCTTCCTTTAGTCAGCCCTGGTATGATACGGCGGAAAAGAAGAGCCGTATTGCCTATCAGGGAATGGCAGTCACCAGCGTATTAAACATTGTCGCGCAAACGCATTTGGTGACGATTGCGCCGCGTTGGTTGGTTGAACGATTTACTCATGGCTTGCCATTGCAGGTATTACCTTTGCCGCTGGCGCTTAATACTCGTACCTGCTATCTCTCGTGGCATGAAGCGGCAGGCCGCGATAAAGGCCACCAGTGGATGGAAGAGTTACTGACTTCGGTTTGTACGCTGTAATCCGCTCGCAGAATAGATCGGGCTTGTTTAGTCGGTTTATTCTGCTTAATCCTGAATGGGGAGTATTTTATTTCAATTTCGGTCGTCAGCGACTTCCCGTGTCGTGCGAAAAATGCATGATTTTCTGTACAACATGCCATTTGGATGATGAATGGTCATCGTCTTTCCTTATCACAGATGTTTTCACCAAATCTGCAGCTCTCGCATTGTTTTTCCTCTTTTGTACGCCGTTGACGTCTGCGGTTTGCTAATTGCCTGCCAGATTTTGAGCGGTTATGGTAACTGCCATTCATAATCAGAATGCAGGGTTTCCTGCTCTGAACAGAGCGACAGCGTGGAAATGAATTCCGCCCAGTCGACAAATATAAGCCTGGAGGCAAAGCATGGAGATGTTGTCTGGAGCCGAGATGGTCGTCCGATCGCTTATCGATCAAGGCGTAAAGAAAGTATTCGGCTACCCCGGAGGCGCAGTCCTGGATATCTACGATGCCCTGCATACTGTTGGCGGTATTGAACATGTGTTGGTACGTCATGAGCAGGCTGCAGTGCATATGGCCGATGGGCTGGCGCGGGCAACGGGTGAGGTTGGGGTGGTACTGGTCACGTCTGGCCCTGGTGCGACGAATGCAATCACGGGTATCGCCACCGCTTATATGGATTCTATCCCGCTGGTGGTGCTTTCCGGGCAGGTTGCAACGTCGCTGATTGGCTATGACGCGTTTCAGGAGTGCGACATGGTGGGGATTTCCCGCCCGGTGGTGAAGCACAGCTTCCTGGTCAAACAAACCGAAGATATTCCCGGCGTATTAAAGAAAGCGTTCTGGCTGGCAGCCAGTGGGCGTCCGGGGCCGGTGGTGGTGGATCTGCCGAAAGATATTATGAACCCGGCCAACAAGCTGCCCTATTTCTGGCCGGAATCTGTCAGCATGCGATCTTATAACCCGACGACACAGGGTCACAAAGGGCAAATCAAGCGCGCTTTGCAAACGCTGGTGGCGGCGAAGAGGCCGGTGGTCTATGTGGGCGGCGGTGCGATTAACTCCGCGTGCGAAGCTCAGTTGCGTCAGTTGGCTGAAAAACTGAATTTGCCAGTGGTCTCCTCCTTAATGGGGCTGGGCGCGTTTCCGGCATCGCATCGTCAGGCGCTGGGCATGCTGGGCATGCACGGGACTTACGAAGCCAATATGACGATGCACCACTCCGATGTCATTTTCGCGGTTGGCGTGCGTTTTGACGATCGCACTACCAATAATCTGGCGAAGTACTGTCCGGATGCGACGGTTCTGCATATCGATATCGACCCCACTTCCATTTCCAAGACCGTACAGGCGGATGTGCCTATTGTCGGCGATGCGCGGCTGGTTCTGGAACAAATGCTCGAACTGCTGGAGCAGGAAGAGCAGCCGCAGCCACTGGATGAGATCCGTGACTGGTGGTTGCGCATTGAACAGTGGCGCGCGCGTCAGTGCCTGAAATATGACACCCAGAGTGAAAAGATCAAACCGCAGGCAGTGATTGAAGCTATCTGGCGTTTGACGAATGGCGACGCTTACGTTACTTCCGATGTTGGCCAGCATCAGATGTTTGCCGCGCTCTACTACCGTTTTGATAAACCGCGCCGCTGGATCAACTCCGGTGGGCTGGGCACGATGGGTTTTGGTTTACCCGCTGCGCTCGGTGTGAAGATGGCACTGCCCGAGGAGACGGTTATCTGCGTGACCGGCGATGGCAGTATCCAGATGAACATTCAGGAACTCTCTACGGCCTTGCAGTATGAACTACCGGTGCTGGTATTGAACCTCAATAACCGCTATCTGGGGATGGTGAAGCAGTGGCAGGACATGATCTATTCCGGCCGCCATTCACAATCTTATATGGAGTCGTTGCCTGATTTTGCGCGCCTGGCAGAAGCTTATGGCCATGTGGGAATTCGTATTACGCGTCCGGATGAGCTGGAGGCGAAGCTGGCGGAAGCGCTGGAGCAGGTGAAAAACAATCGCCTGGTGTTTGTTGACGTTACCGTTGACGGTAGTGAACACGTTTATCCGATGCAGATCCGCGGCGGCGGCATGGATGAGATGTGGTTAAGCAAAACGGAGAGAACCTGATTATGCGCCGGATACTGTCTGTATTACTGGAAAATGAATCGGGCGCGTTATCGCGCGTGATTGGCCTGTTCTCTCAGCGCGGTTACAACATAGAAAGCCTGACCGTTGCGCCGACTGACGATCCTACCTTATCGCGGATGACGATCCAGACTGTCGGCGATCAAAAAGTGCTGGAGCAGATCGAAAAGCAACTGCACAAGCTGGTCGATGTGTTACGCGTAAACGAGCTGGGGCAGGGGGCATATGTTGAGCGTGAAATCATGCTGGTGAAGATTCAGGCCAGCGGTTACGGTCGCGAAGAGGTGAAACGCAACGCTGAGATCTTCCGCGGACAGATCATTGACGTTACGCCATCGATTTACACGGTTCAGCTCGCAGGCACCAGTGACAAGCTGGATGCGTTTTTAGCCACCATTCGTGATGTGGCGAAAATTGTTGAAGTTGCGCGCTCCGGTGTGGTGGGGTTGTCGCGCGGCGATAAAATCATGCGCTGAATAGAATAACCTTCCATATTTACAGGCCCGGTGTTCTACGCCGGGCTTTTTTTTGCGAAATCCGCCGGAACCAGACACGAAAGCGGTTGCCGGAGTGAGTATTCTGCGCTTAGATGTTAAGGATTTTAACCTATATCCCTAAAAAGGTTATGGAGTACATTAATTTAAGGGGCAATTGTGAAACTGGATGAAATCGCCCGGCTAGCCGGCGTCTCACGAACCACGGCAAGCTACGTCATCAATGGTAAGGCGAAGCAGTATCGTGTCAGCGACAAAACCGTTGAGAAAGTGATGGCGGTTGTTCGTGAGCATAACTACCACCCAAATGCGGTGGCAGCTGGCCTGCGCGCAGGACGCACTCGTTCGATTGGGCTGGTGATCCCCGATCTTGAAAACACAAGCTACACCCGCATTGCCAACTATCTGGAGCGTCAGGCGCGTCAGCGCGGTTACCAGTTACTGATCGCCTGCTCGGAAGATCAACCCGATAATGAAATGCGCTGTATCGAGCACCTGTTGCAGCGGCAGGTGGACGCTATTATTGTCTCCACCTCATTGCCGCCAGAGCATCCGTTCTATCAGCGCTGGGCTAATGATTCGTTCCCGATTGTCGCGTTGGATCGCGCGCTGGATCGTGAACACTTCACCAGCGTTGTTGGTGCCGATCAGGATGATTCGGAGATGCTGGCCGCAGAGCTGCGTAAGTTTCCGGCGGAGCGCGTGCTTTACCTTGGGGCGTTACCAGAACTCTCTGTTAGTTTCCTGCGTGAGCAGGGTTTCCGCACGGCGTGGAAAGACGATCCGCGTGAAGTGCAGTATCTCTATGCCAATAGCTACGAGCGTGAAGCAGCCGCCCAGCTATTTGATAAATGGCTGGAAACTAACCCAATGCCGCAGGCGATGTTTATAACCTCGTTTGCATTATTGCAGGGCGTGCTTGACGTTACGTTACGTCGCGACGGTAAATTGCCGTCGGATCTGGCGATCGCGACTTTTGGCGATCACGAATTGCTCGATTTCCTGCAATGTCCGGTACTGGCGGTGGCGCAGCGCCATCGCGATGTTGCGGAGCGGGTTCTGGAAATTGTGCTGGCAAGCCTCGACGAACCGCGTAAGCCGAAAGCGGGTCTTAGCCGTATCCGGCGTAATCTCTATCGTCGCGGGATATTAAGCCGCGTATAAGTTCAGATAAAGGCAGCGTAAGCTGCCTTTTTTGTTTTGTCTTACCTTGAATCAAATTATTCCCTGTTGGCTCCTAAGATAAATCCTTAATTTTTAAACGGGACGTGATAAGTTAATTCTAATTGCTTCTTTAAATCGGGTTTTAAAAGGATATTTTTAAAGCAGTAATTATGATTTCTGTCTTAAATTGTTACATCTCAGAAAAGTGTTACCTTTCTTCTATAGCATCCATTATCAGCGTAGGGCTATTTCCTTAGTGGCTCTGCCGTCGCGCTGAGTGTGAACGGATGCAACTGGTGCTGTTCAGTTGGGTTGATATGTCTTAAAATGCCGCCCGCGTCGCAAACTGACACTTTATATTTCGCGCGCAGAAATCAAATGGTTTTAAACGCGGATACGCATATTCTGTTTTTTTTCTTGCAAATATTCATGACGTTAATTTGCCTCGTAAGTTGAGCACTATTTCACCTTTGCAGATATTCGCTGCAAATAAGAGATCTTTTGTTCTGGTTAGCCTTTGTGCTGGCTTGACAAGCTTTTCCTCCGCTCCGTAAACTCCCTTGGTGGGGATTTGTGGGATAAAGTGGTGAAAATGGTCACTTGGGGGTGAATCGGACATGTTCCGTGGCGCGACGTTAGTCAATCTCGACAGCAAAGGGCGGTTAGCCGTTCCGACCCGTTATCGGGATTTGCTGCTGGAGAATGCCTCCGGTCAGATGGTGTGTACCATCGACATTCGCCATTCATGTCTGCTGCTTTATCCCCTTCCTGAATGGGAAATTATTGAGCAAAAACTGGCGCGCCTGTCGAGCATGAATCCGCTTGAACGACGCGTACAACGTTTATTGCTGGGGCATGCCAGCGAGTGCCAGATGGATAGCGCCGGGCGTTTATTGATTGCGCCTGTTTTACGGCAGCATGCCGGGCTAACCAAAGAAGTGATGCTGGTCGGGCAGTTCAATAAATTTGAGCTGTGGGACGAAACGACCTGGTATCAACAGGTCAGGGAAGATATCGACGCTGAGCAATCGGGTTCTGAAGCACTTTCAGATCGGTTGCAGGATTTGTCTCTGTAATGATGATGGAAAATTTTAAACATACGACGGTGCTGCTGGATGAGGCCGTTAATGGCCTGAATATTCGTCCGGATGGCATCTACATCGATGGCACTTTTGGTCGCGGTGGTCACTCGCGCCTGATCCTCTCCCGTTTGGGTGCGGAAGGACGCTTGCTGGCGATCGATCGCGATCCACAGGCAATTGCTGTAGCCCAAACCATTGATGATCCCCGCTTCTCCATCATTCATGGTCCTTTCTCTGCGCTTGCTGATTATGTCAGCGAGCGCGAACTTGTTGGCAAGATCGACGGTATTCTTCTCGATCTTGGTGTCTCTTCACCGCAGCTTGACGATCCTGAGCGCGGCTTCTCCTTCATGCGCGATGGTCCGCTTGATATGCGGATGGATCCCACTCGCGGCCAGTCTGCTGCCGAATGGCTGCAAACAGCTGAAGAAGCAGACATCGCCTGGGTGCTGAAAACCTTTGGCGAGGAGCGTTTTGCTAAACGTATCGCGCGCGCCATTGTAGAGCGTAACCGCCTCGACCCGATGACCCGCACTAAAGAGCTGGCGGAAGTCGTTGCGGCGGCAACACCGGTGAAAGATAAGTTCAAACATCCCGCGACCCGTACCTTCCAGGCGGTGCGCATTTGGGTAAACAGTGAACTGGAGGAAATAGAGCTGGCGCTAAAAAACTCGCTCGGCGTGCTTGCCCCGGGAGGGCGGCTTTCGGTAATCAGCTTCCATTCTCTGGAAGATCGCATTGTGAAACGCTTCATGCGTGAGCAAAGCCGCGGCCCGCAGGTTCCTGCCGGGCTGCCGATGACCGAAGAGCAACTCAGGAAACTGGGTGGCCGTCAGTTGCGAGCCTTAGGAAAGTTGATGCCGGGCGAAGAAGAAGTGGCTGAAAACCCACGTGCCCGTAGTTCAGTTCTGCGCATTGCAGAGAGGACGAACGCATGATCGGCAGAGTGACAGAAACCCTAAGCAAAGTGAAAGGATCGTTAGGAAGCAACGAGCGCCATGCCTTGCCTGGCGTGATCGGCGACGATCTTTTGCGATTTGGGAAACTGCCACTCTGTCTGTTCATTTGCATCATCATGACGGCAGTGACGGTTGTTACTACCTCTCACCACACACGTTTATTAACCGCGCAGCGTGAACAACTTGTTCTCGAGCGCGACGCGCTGGATATCGAATGGCGCAACCTGATTCTTGAAGAGAATGCGCTCGGCGATCACAGCCGGGTTGAACGGATTGCGACGGAAAAGCTGCAAATGCAGCACGTGGATCCCTCTCAGGAAAATATCGTAGTGCAGAAATAGAAATGAATAAGGAATTACGCGACGCATGAAAGCAGCGGCGAAAACGCTTAAACCGAAACGCCAGGAAGAACAGGCCAACTTTGTGAGTTGGCGTTTTGCGTTGCTTTGCGGTTGCATTCTGCTGGCGATGGCGTTTCTGCTTGGGCGTGTCGCCTGGCTGCAGGTTATCAATCCGGAAATGCTGGTGCGCGAAGGGGATATGCGTTCCTTGCGCGTGCAGGAAGTCGCAACGTCGCGTGGAATGATTACCGACCGCTCCGGGCGTCCGCTGGCTGTTAGTGTGCCGGTGAAAGCGATTTGGGCCGATCCAAAAGAGTTACATGATGCTGGCGGCGTCACGTTGGATAACCGCTGGAAAGCGCTCTCTGACGCGCTGAACATGCCATTGGATCAGCTGGCTTCCCGCATTAATGCCAACCCGAAGATGCGTTTCATCTATCTGGCGCGCCAGGTGAACCCCGATCTCGGGGAGTATATTAAAAAGCTCAAGTTGCCGGGGATTCATCTGCGTGAGGAATCCCGCCGTTACTATCCTTCCGGGGAAGTGACCGCTCACCTTATCGGTTTTACTAACGTAGATAGTCAGGGGATCGAAGGCGTTGAGAAGAGCTTTGACAAATGGCTTACCGGCCAACCTGGCGAACGTATTGTGCGTAAAGATCGCTACGGGCGCGTTATTGAAGATATCTCTTCCACCGACAGCCAGGCTGCGCATAACCTGGCGCTGAGCATTGATGAACGCTTGCAGGCGCTGGTTTATCGCGAGCTGAATAACGCGGTGGCGTTTAATAAGGCTGAATCCGGAAGCGCAGTGCTGGTTGATGTGAACACCGGCGAAGTGTTGGCAATGGCCAATAGCCCTTCCTACAACCCGAACAACTTCACCGGCACGTCGAAGGATGCAATGCGTAACCGCGCGATCACCGACGTTTTTGAACCGGGTTCGACGGTGAAACCCATGGTGGTAATGACGGCGCTGCAGCGCGGTGTCGTCACGCCAAATACGGTGCTGAACACCGTGCCTTACCGAATTAACGGCCACGAAATCAAAGACGTGGCGCGCTACAGCGAATTGACCCTTACCGGGGTGCTACAAAAGTCGAGTAACGTCGGTGTTTCGAAGTTGGCGTTAGCGATGCCCTCCTCAGCGTTAGTAGATACTTACTCACGTTTTGGACTGGGAAAAACGACCAATTTGGGGATGGTCGGGGAACGCAGTGGCTTATTTCCTCAAAAACAACGGTGGTCTGACATAGAGAGGGCCACCTTCTCTTTCGGCTATGGGCTAATGGTAACGCCGTTACAGTTAGCACGAGTCTACGCAACGATTGGCAGTTACGGTATCTACCGTCCTCTGTCAATTACCAAAGTTGACCCGCCCGTGCCGGGCGAACGCATTTTCAATGAGTCTATCGTGCGCACCGTGGTGCATATGATGGAGAGCGTTGCGCTGCCGGGCGGCGGCGGGGTGAAAGCAGCCATCAAAGGCTATCGCATTGCTATCAAAACCGGGACGGCGAAAAAAGTCGGCCCGGATGGTCGTTATATCAACAAATATATTGCTTACACCGCTGGCGTCGCGCCTGCCAGCCGCCCGCGCTTTGCGCTGGTGGTGGTGATTAACGATCCGCAAGCGGGTAAATACTACGGTGGTGCCGTGTCCGCACCGGTCTTCGGTGCCATCATGGGCGGCGTTCTGCGCACCATGAACATTGAGCCGGACGCGCTGACCACGGGCGAAAAAAGTGAGTTTGTAATTAATCAAGGCGAGGGTACAGGTGGCAGATCGTAATTTGCGCGACCTTCTCGCTCCGTGGGTGCCAGGCGCACCGGAGCGAGCACTGCGGGAGATGACACTCGACAGCCGTGCGGCTGCATCGGGCGATCTCTTTGTGGCGGTGGTCGGTCATCAGGCGGACGGGCGTCGATATATCCCGCAGGCGATTGCGCAAGGTGTTGCTGCCATTATTGCTGAAGCGAAAGACGAAGCAAATGACGGTGAAATTCGTGAAATGCACGGCGTTCCGGTCATTTACCTCAGCCAGTTGAATGAGCGCCTTTCCGCGCTGGCGGGCCGTTTTTACGGTGAACCATCTGAACAATTGCGCCTGATTGGCGTAACCGGCACCAACGGCAAAACAACGACCACGCAACTGCTGGCGCAGTGGAGCCAATTGGTGGGCGAAACCAGCGCAGTGATGGGGACGGTCGGAAATGGTCTGCTGGGTAAAGTCATCCCGACTGAAAATACCACCGGCTCTGCGGTGGATGTTCAGCATGTGATTGCCGGGCTGGTTGCGCAGAAAGCGACGTTTGCCGCGATGGAAGTCTCTTCCCACGGTCTGGTACAGCATCGCGTGGCGGCGCTGAAGTTTGCCGCTGGCGTATTTACCAATTTAAGCCGCGATCACCTCGATTATCACGGCGATATGGCGCATTACGAAGCGGCGAAATGGCTGCTGTTCTCCTCTCACCACTACGGACAGGCGATTATCAATGCCGATGACGAAGTGGGCCGCCGTTGGTTAGCGAATCTGCCGGATGCGGTTGCGGTATCGATGGAAGACCATATCAACCCGGATTGTCACGGCCGCTGGCTCAAGGCTACCGGCGTGGAGTACCACGATAGCGGGGCGACTATTCGTTTTGACTCTTCATGGGGTCAAGGCGAAATCGAAAGCCGTCTGATGGGCGCGTTTAACGTCAGTAACCTGCTGCTGGCGCTGGCCACGCTGCTGGCGCTGGGTTATCCGTTAAGCGATTTGCTGAAAACCGCTTCACAGTTGCAGCCGGTTTGCGGACGCATGGAAGTATTTAGTGCGCCGGGTAAACCGACGGTGGTGGTGGATTATGCCCATACGCCGGATGCGCTGGAAAAGGCCTTACAGGCTGCACGTCTGCACTGCACCGGTCAACTGTGGTGCGTGTTTGGTTGCGGTGGCGATCGCGATAAAGGTAAACGTCCGCTCATGGGCGCAATTGCTGAGCAGTTCGCCGATGTGCCGGTGGTGACGGACGATAACCCGCGCACCGAAGAGCCGCGCGCCATTATCAACGATATTCTCGCCGGTATGCTGGATGCCGGGCGTGCGCATGTGGTCGAAGGGCGTGCGGAAGCCGTGACCAACACCATTATGCAGGCGAAAGAGAATGATGTGGTTCTGCTGGCTGGCAAAGGCCATGAAGATTATCAGATTGTCGGGACGCACCGACTGGATTACTCCGATCGCGTCACCGCGGCACGTTTGCTGGGGGTAGTGGCATGATTAGCGTAACTCTAAGCCAGCTTGCCGACATTCTGCAGGGTGAATTACATGGTCAGGATGCGACGATTGATGCGGTAACCAGCGATACCCGCAAACTAACGCCGGGCTGCCTGTTTGTGGCGCTGAAAGGCGAGCGTTTCGATGCCCATGATTTTGCCGAACAGGCTAAAGCGGGCGGCGCGGGCGCGCTACTGGTTAGCCGTAAGCTGGACTGCGATCTGCCGCAACTGCTGGTCAAAGACACTCGCCAGGCGTTCGGCGAGCTGGGCGCCTGGGTACGTCAGCAGGTGCCGACGCGTGTGGTTGCGTTAACCGGTTCTTCCGGCAAAACCTCGGTGAAAGAGATGACGGCCGCCATTCTGAGTGAATGTGGCAACACGCTTTATACCGCAGGAAACCTGAACAACGACATCGGCGTGCCGATGACGCTCCTGCGTTTAACCAAAGAACATCAATACGCGGTGATTGAGCTGGGCGCGAACCACCAGGGGGAAATCGCCTGGACCGTCGGGCTTACCCGCCCGGAAGCGGCTCTGGTCAATAACCTGGCGGCGGCACACCTGGAAGGCTTCGGATCGCTTGCGGGCGTGGCGAAAGCCAAAGGAGAAATCTATACCGGGTTGCCTGCCAACGGTGTGGCAATCATGAATGCTGACAATAATGACTGGCTGAACTGGCAGAGCATTATTGGCGCTCGCAAAGTGTGGCGCTTCTCGCCAAATGCGGCGAACAGTGATTTTACGGCCACCAACATTCATGTGACCTCGCACGGAACTGAGTTCACGCTGCAAACCCCGATGGGCAATGTGGATGTGACACTGCCGCTGCCGGGACGACACAATATTGCCAATGCGCTGGCAGCGACCTCGCTGGCGATGGCGGTGGGCGCTAGCCTGGCGGCAGTGAAAAAAGGGTTGGCAAACCTGAAAGCGGTGCCGGGGCGTCTGTTCCCGGTGCAACTGGGCGAAAATAAATTGCTGCTCGATGACACGTACAACGCTAACGTCGGTTCAATGACCGCCGCCGCACATGTGCTGGCGGAAATGCCGGGTTACCGGGTGATGGTGGTGGGCGATATGGCAGAGCTAGGCGATGAGAGCGAAGCCTGCCACATTCAGGTGGGTGAAGCGGCTAAAGGCGTTGGCATCGATAAAGTGCTGAGCGTCGGTAAGCTGAGCAAGGCTCTGAGCGCTGCCAGCGGTGTTGGCGAACATTTTAACGATAAAGCGGCAGTGGTGGCGCGGTTGAAGGCGCTGATCGCTGAACAGCAGATTATTACCATTTTGGTGAAAGGTTCACGTAGTTCCGCCATGGAAGAGGTGGTACGCGAATTACAGGAGAATGGAACATGTTAGTGTGGCTGGCCGAACATTTGGTCAAATATTATTCCGGCTTTAACGTCTTTTCCTACCTGACGTTTCGCGCCATTGTCAGCCTGCTGACCGCGCTCTTCATCTCTCTGTGGATGGGGCCGCGCATGATTGCCCGTCTGCAAAAACTCTCTTTCGGCCAGGTTGTGCGTAACGACGGTCCGGAGTCGCATTTCAGTAAACGCGGCACGCCAACGATGGGGGGAATTATGATCCTCACGGCAATCGTGGTTTCCGTACTGCTGTGGGCTTATCCCTCTAACCCGTATGTCTGGTGCGTGCTGGTTGTACTGGTAGGTTACGGTGCGATTGGTTTTGTTGACGATTACCGCAAAGTGGTGCGTAAAGATACCAAGGGCCTGATTGCTCGCTGGAAATATTTCTGGATGTCGCTGATTGCGCTGGGCGTGGCGTTTGCGCTTTACCTGGCGGGGAAAGATACGCCAGCGACAGAACTGGTGGTGCCTTTCTTTAAAGATGTGATGCCGCAACTGGGCCTTTTCTACATTCTGCTGGCTTACTTTGTGATTGTCGGCACCGGCAACGCCGTTAACCTGACGGACGGTCTTGACGGTCTGGCGATTATGCCGACGGTGTTTGTCGCCGCGGGCTTTGCGTTGGTGGCCTGGGCTACCGGTAACATGAATTTTGCTAACTACCTGCATATCCCTTATCTGCGTCACGCGGGAGAGCTAGTGATCGTCTGCACGGCGATTGTCGGCGCAGGGTTGGGCTTTTTGTGGTTCAACACCTATCCGGCGCAGGTTTTCATGGGGGATGTGGGTTCACTGGCTCTCGGCGGCGCGTTGGGGATCATTGCCGTGTTGCTGCGTCAGGAGTTCTTGCTGGTGATTATGGGCGGGGTGTTTGTGGTGGAAACCCTGTCGGTGATTTTGCAGGTGGGGTCGTTTAAATTGCGCGGCCAGCGTATTTTCCGCATGGCGCCGATTCACCATCACTATGAACTGAAAGGCTGGCCGGAACCGCGCGTGATCGTGCGCTTCTGGATTATTTCGCTGATGCTGGTGCTGATTGGCCTGGCAACGCTGAAGGTACGTTAATTATGGCAGATTACCAGGGTAAAAAAGTCGTCATTATCGGTCTGGGTCTGACAGGTCTTTCCTGCGTTGACTTTTTCCTCGCGCGCGGCGTTACGCCACGCGTTATGGACACGCGCGTTTCGCCACCGGGGCTGGATAAGCTGCCGGAAGCGGTAGAGCGCCATCTTGGTAGTCTCAATGATGACTGGTTGCTGGCGGCCGACCTTATTGTCGCAAGCCCTGGCATCGCACTGGCTCATCCTTCTCTGAGCGCGGCAGCCGATGCTGGCGTTGAGATCGTCGGCGATATCGAACTCTTCTGTCGCGAAGCACAAGCGCCCGTCATTGCGATTACCGGTTCAAACGGTAAAAGCACCGTCACCAAACTGGTGGGTGAAATGGCAGAGGCGGCAGGCGTTAATGTAGGCGTTGGCGGCAATATTGGCCTGCCTGCGTTGATGCTGCTTGATGAAGCCCGCGAGCTCTATGTGCTGGAGCTTTCCAGCTTCCAACTGGAAACTACTTTCAGCCTGCACGCGGCGGCGGCAACCATCCTGAACGTGACGGAAGATCATATGGATCGTTATCCGTTCGGGCTGCAACAGTATCGCGCCGCAAAACTGCGCGTTTACGAAAACGCGAAAGTATGTGTGGTCAACGCGGATGATGCGCTGACCATGCCGGTGCGGGGTGCTGATGAGCGCTGCGTGAGTTTCGGCGTTGACGTCGGCGACTATCACCTGAACCGCCAGCAGGGCGAAACCTGGCTGCGTGTAAAAGGTGAAAAGGTTCTGAACGTTAAAGAGATGAAGCTGAGTGGCCAGCACAACTATACCAACGCGCTGGCGGCGTTGGCGCTGGCAGATGCCGCTGGTTTACCGCGGGCAAGCAGCCTGAAGGCGCTGACGACCTTCACCGGACTGGCGCACCGCTTCCAGTTGGCGCTGGATCATAACGGGGTGCGCTGGATCAACGACTCGAAAGCGACCAACGTCGGCAGCACTGAGGCGGCGCTGAACGGCTTGCAGGTTGACGGTACGCTGCATCTTTTGTTGGGCGGGCACGGTAAATCTGCCGATTTCTCACCGCTGAAGCGCTATCTCGGCGGCGATCGTATTCGTCTTTATTGCTTTGGTCGCGATGGTGGAGAGCTGGCGGATTTACGTCCGGAAATTGCCGATCAGGTTGAAACGATGGAAGAGGCAATGCGTCTGATCGCCACGCGCGTGCAGCCGGGCGATATGGTGCTGCTGTCGCCAGCCTGCGCCAGCCTCGATCAGTTCAAGAATTTCGAACAACGGGGTGATGTCTTTACCCGTCTGGCGCAGGAGTTAGGCTGATGCGTTTAACGCTCCCACGCCCGAGAATGCCGCGCCTGCCAGGATTTAGCCTCCTGGCATGGCTGTTTACGGCATTGAAAGGCTGGGTTATGGGATCACGGCAAAAAGATTCCGACAGTCTGGTGATGTACGACCGCACGTTGTTGTGGTTGACGCTGGGCCTGGCGGCGATCGGTTTCATTATGGTGACCTCGGCTTCGATGCCGGTAGGGCAACGCCTGACGGACGATCCTTTCTTCTTTGCCAAGCGTCATGCGCTGTATCTGTTCCTGGCGTTTTGTATGTCGATGATCACGCTGCGTTTGCCGATGGATTTCTGGCAGAAATACAGCTCGGCGATGTTGATCGCCGCGATCATTATGCTGCTGGTGGTACTGGTGGTTGGTAGCTCGATCAACGGGGCCTCTCGTTGGATCGACCTCGGAGTCATGCGCTTTCAGCCAGCGGAGTTCACCAAGTTGTCGCTGTTCTGTTACCTGGCTAACTACCTGGTACGTAAGGTGGACGAAGTGCGTAATAACCTGCGCGGCTTCCTCAAACCGATGGGCGTGATCCTGGTGCTGGCGGTTCTGCTGTTGGCGCAGCCGGACCTCGGTACGGTGGTGGTGCTGTTTATCACCACGCTGGCGATGTTGTTCCTTGCCGGGGCGAAACTGTGGCAGTTCATCGCCATCATCGGTATGGGGATTTCAGCGGTTGTGCTGCTGATCCTCGCCGAACCGTATCGTATTCGCCGCGTAACCTCTTTCTGGAACCCGTGGGAAGATCCCTTCGGTAGCGGTTATCAGTTAACACAGTCGCTGATGGCATTTGGTCGCGGTGAGCTGTGGGGGCAAGGGCTTGGAAATTCGATACAGAAGCTGGAGTATCTGCCTGAAGCACATACGGACTTTATCTTCTCCATTATCGGGGAGGAACTCGGTTATATCGGTGTGGTAGTGGCACTTTTAATGGTATTCTTCGTCGCTTTCCGCGCCATGTCCATCGGGCGAAAAGCGCTGGAAATCGATCATCGTTTCTCTGGTTTCCTGGCCTGCTCGATTGGTATCTGGTTTAGCTTCCAGGCTCTGGTTAATGTCGGTGCGGCGGCAGGTATGCTGCCGACCAAAGGGCTGACTCTGCCGCTTATCAGTTACGGTGGTTCCAGCTTACTGATTATGTCAGTGGCGATTACGCTGCTGCTACGCATAGATTATGAAACGCGTCTGGAAAAAGCCCAGGCGTTTACACGAGGTTTGTGATGAGTGGTCAACCAAAGCGGTTAATGGTGATGGCGGGCGGTACCGGCGGGCATGTCTTCCCCGGGCTTGCAGTTGCGCACCATTTGATGGATCAGGGCTGGCAAGTGCGCTGGCTCGGAACCGCCGATCGCATGGAAGCCGATCTGGTGCCCAAACACGGTATCGAGATCGATTTTATCCGTATCTCCGGCCTGCGTGGCAAAGGGATCAAAGCGCAGTTGTTGGCTCCGGTACGTATTTTTAACGCCTGGCGACAGGCTCGCGCCATCATGCAGCGCTTTAAGCCGGATGTGGTGCTGGGGATGGGCGGTTATGTCTCTGGTCCTGGCGGGCTGGCTGCCTGGTCGCTCGGTATTCCGGTAGTGCTCCATGAGCAGAACGGGATTGCCGGGTTGACAAATAAATGGCTGGCGAAAATCGCCACCAAAGTGATGCAGGCGTTTCCCGGTGCGTTTCCAAAAGCGGAAGTCGTTGGAAACCCGGTGCGCATCGATGTGCTGGCACTGCCGCTACCGCAGGAGCGTTTACCTGGCCGTGAAGGGCCGGTTCGCGTGCTGGTCGTTGGCGGCTCGCAGGGTGCGCGCGTGCTGAACCAGACGATGCCGCAGGTCGCGGCGAAGCTGGGCAATGCTGTGACCATCTGGCATCAGAGCGGTAAAGGCGCGCAACAGGATGTTGAGCAAGCATATGCCGCCGCGGGCGAACCGCAGCATAAAGTGACGGAATTTATTGACGATATGGCGCAAGCCTACGCGTGGGCGGATGTGGTGGTGTGCCGTTCAGGCGCGCTGACGGTCAGCGAAATCGCAGCCGCAGGTTTACCGGCGCTGTTTGTACCTTTCCAGCACAAAGATCGTCAGCAGTACTGGAATGCATTACCGCTGGAAAAAGCGGGTGCTGCGAAGA
Source organism: Kosakonia sp. MH5 (assembly GCF_009935945.1). NCBI lineage: Bacteria > Pseudomonadati > Pseudomonadota > Gammaproteobacteria > Enterobacterales > Enterobacteriaceae > Kosakonia > Kosakonia sp. MH5. Next base: position 251,901 of record NZ_QODH01000006.1, read on the forward strand.
TCCTCGAACAGCCGCAGTTCACCGTTGATGCGGTAGCCGCGACGTTGGCGGGGTGGGATCGCGAAGCGTTACTGGCGATGGCGGAACGCGCACGCGCGGCGGCCATCCCGGATGCCACCGAGCGCGTGGCGAATGAAGTCAGCCTGGCAGCTCAGGCGTAAATACTGGCGGCGCGTTAGCGTCGCGCAAATTTAAGTAGTCGATGGCGTTTAGAGAATGAATACACAAGAACTGGCGAAACTGCGTTCAATTGTGCCCGAGATGCGACGTGTCCGGCACATTCACTTTGTCGGCATTGGCGGTGCTGGCATGGGCGGTATTGCCGAAGTGCTGGCCAATGAAGGCTACCAGATTAGCGGTTCCGACCTGGCGCCAAACCCAGTGACGCAGCAGTTGGCGTCGCTCGGCGCCACTATTTATTTCCATCATCGCCCGGAAAATGTGAGCGATGCCAGTGTTGTTGTGGTCTCCAGCGCCATATCTGCCGATAACCCTGAAATTGTTGCGGCGCATGAAGCGCGTATTCCAGTTATCCGCCGTGCGGAGATGCTGGCTGAACTGATGCGTTTCCGTCATGGCATCGCGATTGCCGGTACGCATGGCAAAACTACCACGACTGCGATGGTGGCCAGTATTTACGCAGAAGCCGGGCTGGACCCGACTTTTGTTAACGGTGGGCTGGTGAAAGCCGCCGGGGTGCATGCGCGCCTGGGGCACAGCCGTTACCTGATTGCAGAAGCTGATGAGAGCGACGCCTCATTCCTGCATCTGCAACCGATGGTGGCCATTGTCACCAATATCGAAGCCGATCACATGGATACCTACCATGGCGACTTCGAGAATTTAAAAACGACGTTTATCAACTTCCTGCACAACCTGCCGTTCTACGGCCGTGCGGTAATGTGTGTGGACGATCCGGTTATCCGGGAATTGCTGCCGCGCGTGGGGCGTCAGACGACGACGTACGGATTTAGCGATGATGCTGATGTTCGTGTAGAAAATTATCGCCAGGTCGGGCCGCAGGGGCACTTCACTTTGGTGCGCCAGGATAAACCGGAACTGCGTGTCACGCTGAATGCGCCAGGCCGCCACAATGCGTTGAACGCGGCGGCGGCGGTAGCAGTAGCGACAGAAGAGGGGATCGAAGATGAAGCGATCCTTCGCGCGCTGGAAAGTTTCCAGGGCACCGGGCGCCGTTTTGATTTCCTTGGTGAATTCCCGCTGGAAGCGGTGAATGGCAAAAGCGGTACCGCCATGCTGGTGGATGACTATGGTCATCACCCGACAGAAGTGGATGCCACGATTAAAGCAGCGCGTGCGGGCTGGCCGGATAAAAACCTGGTCATGCTGTTTCAGCCGCACCGTTTTACCCGTACTCGCGACTTGTACGACGATTTCGCCAATGTACTGACGCAGGTCGATTCTCTGCTGATGCTGGAGGTTTATCCGGCTGGCGAAGCAGCTATCCCGGGCGCTGACAGCCGTTCGCTGTGCCGTACTATTCGCGGACGCGGCAAAATTGATCCGATCCTCGTGTCCGATCCGGCACAGGTTGCGGCGATGCTGGCGCCGGTACTGACCGGTAATGACCTGATCCTGATTCAGGGAGCTGGGAATATCGGCAAGATTGCCCGCAGCCTGGCTGAGAGCAAACTGAAATCGCAGAGCACTGAGGAGGAGCGCCGTGGCTGAGAAAGTAGCGGTTCTGCTGGGCGGAACCTCCGCCGAGCGTGAAGTTTCGCTTAATTCCGGTGCAGCGGTGCTGGTGGGTTTGCGGGAAGGCGGAGTGGATGCGCACGGCGTGGATCCGCGTGATGTGGATGTCACCCGCCTGAAAGAGATGGGTTTTAGCAAAGCATTTATTGCTTTGCATGGTCGCGGCGGCGAAGACGGCACCTTGCAGGGGCTGCTTGAATTGATCGATATGCCTTATACCGGCAGCGGCGTTATGGCATCCGCGATCTCCATGGATAAACTGCGCAGCAAATTGTTGTGGCAGGGCGCCGGATTACCGGTTGCACCATGGGTCGCGCTCGAACGCAGTGAGTTTGAATCAGGCCTAAGTTTTGACGATATTCAACGCATTGATGAACTGGGGTTACCTGTTATTGTCAAGCCCAGTCGTGAAGGCTCCAGCGTTGGGATGTCGAAGGTAGAGAAAAGTGAAGATCTGCATGCGGCGTTAGCGCTTGCGTTTCAACATGATGATGAAGTTCTGATCGAAAAATGGCTAAGTGGCCCGGAATTTACCGTAGCGCTGCTTGGGAACGAAATTTTACCGTCTATACGTATCCAGCCAGCGGGAATCTTCTATGATTATGAGGCGAAGTATCTCTCTGATGAGACAAAATATTTCTGCCCTTCAGGTCTGGAAGTGGAGCGAGAGGCGGCATTACAGTCCCTGGTATTGAAAGCATGGCGTCTTTTAGGTTGCCGTGGCTGGGGACGAATTGATGCCATGCTGGATAGCGACGGTCAGTTTTATTTGTTGGAAGCGAATACATCGCCAGGGATGACGAGCCACAGCCTGGTGCCGATGGCTGCGCGCCAGGCGGGTTTGAGCTTCTCACAACTTGTTGTTCGCATTCTGGATCTGGCGGAGTGATATGTCACAGGCTGCGCTGAACACGCGAAACCGCGAAGCGGAGGCCGTAACTGCCTCCCGCCGCAACAATGGAACGCGTCTTGCAGGGATTTTGTTCCTGCTGGCGGTGCTGTGCACCGTGTTTGCTAGCGGCTGGGTGGTTTTGGGTTGGATGGATGATGCACAACGCTTGCCGTTGTCGAAGCTGGTGGTGACGGGCGATCGTCATTACACCCGTAATGATGATATTCGTCAGTCTATTTTGGCGCTGGGGGCACCCGGCACCTTTATGACCCAGGACGTCAATATTATTCAGAGTCAGATAGAGCGTCTGCCCTGGATAAAACAGGCAAGCGTCAGAAAGCAGTGGCCAGACGAATTGAAGATTCATCTGGTTGAATACGTGCCGATTGCGCGGTGGAATGATCAGCATATGGTCGATGCCGACGGTAATGCGTTCAGCGTGCCGTCCGAACGAACCAGTAAGCAGGTTTTGCCCATGTTGTATGGCCCTGAAGGCAGTGAAAGCGAAGTCTTGCAAGGCTACCGCGATATGGGGCAATTGTTGGCGAAGGATAAATTCACGTTAAAAGAAGCGGCGATGACGGCGCGACGTTCATGGCAGGTCACGCTGACTAACGACATCAGGCTCAACCTGGGTCGTGGCGATACAATGAAACGCCTGGCGCGCTTCGTGGAACTCTACCCGGTTCTGCTGCAACAGGCGCAAACGGACGGTAAAACGATCAGTTACGTGGATTTACGCTATGACTCAGGCGCGGCTGTAGGCTGGAAAGCAGCCCCTGTTCAGGAACCGAATCAGCAGCAAAATCAGGCACAACAGAATCAGGCACAGGCAGAGCAACAATGATCAAGGCGACGGACAGAAAACTGGTGGTTGGACTGGAGATTGGCACCGCGAAGGTAGCCGCTTTAGTAGGGGAAGTTCTGCCCGACGGTATTGTGAATATCATTGGCGTGGGCAGTTGCCCGTCTCGTGGTATGGATAAAGGCGGAGTGAACGATCTGGAATCGGTAGTGAAATGCGTACAGCGCGCTATCGATCAGGCTGAATTGATGGCGGATTGCCAGATCTCTTCTGTCTACCTGGCGCTTTCGGGGAAGCACATTAGCTGCCAGAACGAAATTGGGATGGTGCCGATTTCGGAAGAGGAAGTGACGCAGGAGGATGTGGAGAACGTTGTGCATACCGCCAAATCGGTGCGTGTACGCGATGAACACCGTGTTCTGCATGTGATTCCGCAGGAGTACGCCATTGACTACCAGGAAGGGATTAAAAACCCGGTTGGGTTGTCTGGTGTGCGTATGCAGGCAAAAGTACATTTGATTACTTGCCATAACGATATGGCAAAAAACATCGTTAAAGCCGTTGAACGATGTGGGTTAAAAGTTGACCAACTTATTTTCGCCGGACTGGCTTCCAGCTATTCGGTGTTGACGGAAGACGAACGAGAACTGGGCGTCTGCGTTGTTGACATCGGTGGTGGTACAATGGACATGGCGGTCTACACTGGCGGCGCGCTGCGCCACACCAAAGTGATCCCTTATGCAGGGAATGTGGTCACCAGCGATATTGCTTACGCTTTCGGTACGCCGCCCAGTGATGCAGAGGCGATCAAAGTTCGCCACGGTTGCGCGTTGGGATCGTTAGTCGGCAAAGATGAGAGCGTTGAAGTGCCCAGCGTGGGCGGTCGTCCGCCGCGCAGCCTGCAGCGTCAGACGCTGGCAGACGTGATTGAGCCTCGCTATACCGAGTTGCTCAATCTGGTTAACGATGAGATTTTGCAGTTGCAGGAACAGCTTCGCCAGCAGGGTGTAAAGCATCACCTGGCGGCGGGGATTGTGTTGACCGGCGGTGCTGCGCAGATGGAAGGCCTGGCGGCCTGCGCGCAGCGCGTTTTCCATACGCAAGTGCGTATTGGTGCGCCGCTCAACATTACTGGCTTGACCGATTATGCCCAGGAGCCGTATTACTCAACGGCTGTAGGGTTGCTGCACTACGGAAAAGAGACGCATCTCAGTGGTGAAGCAGAAGTGGAAAAACGCGCGTCAGTAGGGTCATGGTTCAAACGAATCAACAGCTGGCTGCGAAAAGAGTTTTAATTTTTTTCAGAGAGCGCAGAAAATTAGCGGTCTCAGGCGACAGGCACAAAACGGAGAGAAATTATGTTTGAACCGATGGAATTAACCAACGACGCGGTGATTAAAGTCATCGGCGTCGGTGGCGGCGGTGGCAACGCCGTAGAGCATATGGTGCGCGAGCGCATTGAGGGTGTTGAATTCTTCGCCGTAAATACCGACGCGCAAGCGTTGCGTAAAACGGCGGTGGGGCAAACCATTCAGATTGGCGGTGGCATCACCAAAGGTCTGGGCGCTGGAGCAAACCCTGAAGTTGGTCGCAATGCGGCTGAAGAAGATCGTGAAGCCCTGCGCGCTGCGCTCGAAGGCGCTGACATGGTCTTTATCGCGGCAGGCATGGGTGGCGGTACCGGTACGGGTGCAGCTCCTGTCGTGGCCGAAGTCGCTAAAGATTTAGGTATCCTGACGGTTGCTGTGGTGACCAAGCCTTTCAATTTCGAAGGCAAGAAGCGCATGGCGTTTGCTGAGCAGGGTATCACTGAGCTGTCCAAACATGTGGACTCGCTGATTACTATCCCGAACGACAAGTTACTGAAAGTGCTTGGGCGTGGTATTTCTCTGCTCGATGCATTCGGTGCAGCGAACGATGTACTGAAAGGCGCTGTGCAGGGTATTGCTGAGCTGATTACTCGTCCGGGTCTGATGAACGTTGACTTCGCTGACGTGCGCACTGTAATGTCCGAAATGGGCTACGCGATGATGGGCTCCGGTGTGGCCAGCGGTGAAGATCGTGCGGAAGAAGCGGCAGAAATGGCGATTTCCAGCCCGCTGCTGGAAGATATTGATCTCTCTGGCGCTCGCGGTGTGCTGGTTAACATTACTGCTGGCTTCGACCTGCGTCTGGATGAGTTCGAAACGGTGGGTAACACTATCCGAGCTTTCGCATCTGATAACGCGACTGTGGTTATCGGTACGTCCCTTGATCCGGATATGAACGATGAGCTGCGTGTGACCGTCGTTGCGACAGGTATCGGCATGGACAAACGTCCGGAAATTACGCTGGTGACCAACAAGCAGGCACAGCAGCCAGTGATGGATCGCTATCAGCAGCACGGCATGCAACCGATGCAACAGGAGCAGAAACCGGCGAAAGTGGTTAACGACAATACGCCGCAAACCACTAAAGAACCTGATTATCTGGATATTCCGGCGTTCCTGCGTAAGCAAGCGGACTAAGAATTTACTGGAAGTTGGGCTTCTTCGCTCTTTGTGCTAAACTGCCCCACCGATTGTGTTATACACTTCGGATGGATTGGTAATAAGGCGAGATTATACGATGATCAAACAAAGGACTCTTAAACGTATCGTTCAGGCGACTGGCGTCGGTTTACATACCGGCAAGAAAGTCACACTGACGTTGCGCCCTGCGCCGGCAAATACCGGGGTCATCTATCGTCGCACTGACTTGAATCCACCGGTAGATTTTCCGGCTGATGCTAAATCTGTGCGTGATACTATGCTCTGTACTTGTCTGGTCAACGAGCATGACGTGCGGATTTCCACCGTTGAGCACTTAAATGCTGCTCTGGCGGGGCTGGGTATCGACAACATTATTGTTGAAGTCGATGCGCCGGAAATTCCCATTATGGATGGCAGTGCTGCACCTTTCGTTTATCTGCTGCTGGATGCAGGGATCGAAGAGCTTAACAGCGCCAAAAAATTCGTTCGTATCAAAGATACGGTGCGCGTTGAAGACGGTGATAAATGGGCTGAGTTCAAACCACACAATGGTTTCACGCTCGACTTTACCATCGATTTTAACCACCCGGCGATTGATGCAAGCACTCAACGCTATGCGATGAACTTCTCTGCCGACGCGTTTATGCGCCAGATTAGTCGTGCGCGTACCTTCGGTTTCATGCGTGATATCGAATACCTCCAGTCTCGCGGACTGTGCCTGGGTGGTAGCTTCGATTGTGCCATCGTAGTTGACGATTATCGCGTACTGAACGAAGACGGACTGCGTTTCGAAGATGAATTTGTTCGCCATAAAATGCTGGATGCAATTGGCGACTTGTTCATGTGTGGTCACAATATCATTGGTGCGTTTACCGCATATAAATCCGGTCACGCATTAAATAACAAACTGTTGCAGGCTGTTCTGGCAAAACAGGAAGCCTGGGAATATGTGACCTTCGAAGACGACGCCGAATTGCCGCTGGCATTTAAAGCACCGTCAACGGTTCTGGCATAACGCCATAACCACAAAATCGACTGGTTAACCTGGCACTCTCTCCGGTCAGGGAAACCAGTCGTTTTTTATTTCTTTTTTCCCACCAGGCCTTTCTCCCGCTTTGATGTAGAACTTTCTCTTTTTTCGCTTTGAGCGGTGTGTTTGCTGCTTTCCTGGTCAATTTCGCCCTTCTGAAGCCTGAATACTACTGCGGTGCTGGCGGCTTTAGTGGTAAGATTTGGGCGCAAAATGGCACCGACAGAAGCAAAATCGGACAAGCGTGATTTTTGGGTGGAGCAGGTGAACGGAATACTGACGTGCTGGCGACAATTTGGTAGACGCTACTTCTGGCCGCATCTCTTATTAGGGATGGTTGCGGCGAGTTTTGGCTTGCCTGCATTTGCCAGTAGCGCTGAGTCACATCAGCCTGCGCGTGAAACGACTCGCAATCACGATGGCGTCAATAACGGCAATTTCACCAGTTTCTCCTTGCTGGAAGCGAAACGACGCCCGAACTTCACTGTCGATTACTGGCATCAACACGCCATTCGTACCGTGATTCGTCATCTTTCGTTCGCTATGGCGCCTCAGGCGCTACCTGTAGCAACGGAAGAGCCATCGCCCATTCAGGCGCATCATCTGGCATTGTTGGATTCGCTCAGCGCACTGCTGATGCTGGAAAGCAAGCCGCCGACGATTGTCCGCCTGGCTGTTTATATCCCTTCTACGCCGCAAGCCGCGTTTAGCGTGCCCACCTGGGTGAGCCAGGTGCAGGGTATTCGCGCAGGCCCTCAACGCTTCAGCTAAAAAAAGAGCCTTTTATCCATTTTTTAGTTCCGCTGAGCGGAGCGTTTGAGATTTTTATTATGCTAATCAAATTATTAACGAAAGTATTCGGTAGCCGCAACGATCGTACATTGCGTCGCATGCGTAAAGTTGTCGCCCAGATCAATGCCATGGAACCGGCCATGGAGCAGCTCAGTGATGAAGAGCTGAAAGGTAAAACCGCGGAGTTTCGCGCCCGTCTGGAAAAAGGTGAGGCGGTAGATAATCTGCTGCCTGAAGCTTTTGCAGTGGTTCGCGAAGCGAGCAAGCGCGTGTTTGGCATGCGCCACTTTGACGTACAGTTGTTGGGCGGTATGGTACTGAACGATCGCTGCATCGCGGAGATGCGTACTGGTGAAGGTAAAACCCTGACTGCGACGCTGCCGGCTTACCTGAATGCCCTGAGCGGTAAAGGTGTTCACGTTGTGACGGTGAACGACTATCTGGCGCAGCGCGATGCCGAAAACAACCGTCCATTGTTTGAGTTCCTCGGCCTGACAGTCGGTATTAACCTGCCTGGTATGCCTGCTGTTGCCAAGCGTGAAGCTTACGCTGCCGATATTACCTACGGCACCAACAACGAATACGGCTTTGACTACCTGCGCGATAACATGGCGTTCAGCCCTGAAGAGCGCGTACAGCGTAAACTGCACTATGCGCTGGTGGATGAGGTTGACTCCATCCTCATCGATGAAGCGCGTACCCCGCTGATCATCTCTGGGCCTGCGGAAGACAGTTCTGAGCTCTACAAAAAAGTGAACAAAATCATTCCTTACCTGGTTCGCCAGGAGAAAGAGGATTCTGACACTTTCCAGGGCGAAGGCCACTTCTCGGTGGATGAGAAAGCGCGTCAGGTAACGTTGACCGAACGCGGCCTGGTGCTGATTGAAGAGCTGCTGGTAAAAGAAGGCATCATGGATGAGGGCGAGTCACTCTACTCCCCGGCCAATATTATGCTGATGCACCACGTCACCGCAGCGTTGCGTGCTCATGCACTGTTCACCCGCGATGTGGATTACATTGTTAAAGATGGCGAAGTGATCATCGTTGATGAACACACCGGTCGTACCATGCAGGGGCGTCGCTGGTCTGACGGTCTGCATCAGGCTGTTGAAGCCAAAGAAGGCGTGGAAATCCAGAATGAAAACCAGACGCTGGCTTCCATTACCTTCCAGAACTATTTCCGTTTGTATGAAAAACTGGCCGGTATGACCGGTACGGCAGATACCGAAGCATTTGAATTCAGCTCCATTTACAAACTGGATACGGTTGTTGTGCCGACAAACCGCCCAATGATCCGTAAAGATATGGCGGATCTGGTCTACATGACCGAAGCGGAAAAAATCCAGGCCATTATCGAAGATATTAAAGAGCGTACTGCCAAGGGGCAGCCGGTACTGGTGGGGACTATCTCCATTGAAAAATCAGAGGTTGTCTCTCAGGAACTGACCAAAGCAGGTATCAAGCACAACGTGCTGAACGCCAAATTCCACGCCAAAGAGGCGGATATCGTTGCTCAGGCGGGTTATCCTGGCACGGTAACCATTGCCACCAACATGGCGGGCCGTGGTACGGATATCATGCTGGGCGGTAGCTGGCAGGCAGAACTGGCTGAGATTGAAAATCCGACCGAAGAGCAAATCGCAAAAGTGAAAGCGGACTGGCAGGTACGCCATGATGCCGTACTGGCCTCAGGCGGCCTGCACATTATCGGTACTGAGCGTCACGAATCTCGTCGTATCGATAACCAGTTGCGTGGTCGTTCCGGTCGTCAGGGCGATGCCGGTTCTTCCCGTTTCTACCTCTCCATGGAAGATGCGCTGATGCGTATTTTCGCCTCCGATCGCGTTTCCGGCATGATGCGTAAGCTGGGAATGAAACCGGGCGAAGCGATTGAGCACCCGTGGGTTACGAAGGCGATTGCCAACGCGCAGCGCAAAGTGGAAAGCCGCAACTTCGATATTCGTAAGCAGCTGCTGGAATATGATGATGTTGCCAACGATCAGCGCCGTGCTATTTATACCCAGCGTAACGAACTGCTGGATGTGTCTGATGTGAGCGAAACCATCAACAGCATTCGCGAGGACGTTTTCAAGGCTACTATCGACGCGCATATTCCGCCGCAGTCTCTGGAAGAGATGTGGGACATCCCGGGTCTGCAGGAACGCCTGAAAAACGATTTCGATCTCGATCTGCCGATTGCGGAATGGCTGGATAAAGAGCCGGATCTGCATGAAGAGACGCTGCGCGAGCGCATCCTGCAGAACGCCATTGAAACTTACCAGCGCAAAGAAGACGTGGTAGGGGCGGAAATGATGCGTCACTTTGAAAAAGGCGTGATGTTGCAGACGCTGGATTCCCTGTGGAAAGAGCATCTGGCGGCCATGGATTACCTGCGCCAGGGTATCCATCTGCGTGGCTACGCGCAAAAAGATCCGAAGCAGGAGTACAAACGCGAATCCTTCGCCATGTTTGCAGCGATGCTGGAGTCGCTGAAATATGAAGTGATCAGCACGCTGAGCAAGGTGCAGGTACGTATGCCGGAAGAGGTGGAAGCGATGGAGCAGCAGCGTCGCCAGGAGGCTGAGCGTCTGGCGCAAATGCAACAGCTGAGCCATCAGGATGATGAATCCGCAGCGGCCGCAGAACTTGCTGCGCAGACGGGCGAGCGTAAAGTGGGTCGTAACGATCCATGCCCTTGCGGTTCGGGTAAAAAATACAAACAGTGCCACGGCCGTTTAGCATAACCTTTTGATAAAAATGTAAAAGGCGCAGATATCTGCGCCTTTTTTATGGAGCCTGCCTAATGAAAATACTCAACATCGCAGTTGGGATCATTCGCAACCCGCAAGGAGAAATCTTTATTACGCGCCGTGCTGCGGATGCACACATGGCGAATAAACTGGAGTTTCCGGGCGGTAAAATAGAAGAGGGCGAAACGCCGGAACAGGCGATGAGCCGTGAATTACAGGAAGAAGTCGGTATTACACCGCTGAGTGCAACACTGTTTGACAAGCTGGAGTATCAGTTTCCCGATCGCCATATCACGCTGTGGTTCTGGCTGGTTGAGAGCTGGGAAGGGGAGCCATGGGGGAAAGAGGGGCAGCCGGGAGAATGGATAGCACAACAGATGCTGAAAGCGGAAGATTTCCCGCCGGCCAATGAACCCATTATTACCCGGCTGGCGCAGCGTTAAGCGGTGCGCCAGCGGCAAAAACATTACTGTTGCTCTTCGCTCCATTCATCGCTGTCTGACAGGTCGCCAGCGCTGGGAATGCGTTTTTCTTCCGCTGCCCATTCTCCCAGATCGATGAGCTGGCAGCGTTTGCAACAGAAGGGGCGAAACGGGCTGATTTCGCCCCAGACAACAGATTTCCCGCAGGTGGGGCAGTTAACAATGGTTGTTTCAGTCATATTGGCTCCTTAACAACAGGCCAGTTCAAAATCCAGCCGTTCCGGCACGATACCGTTTTCGCTGTCGAGGGGTAAAAAGCGGATAGCAAAACGGCTCTTATGCCCGGAAATTTGTGGGTACAGCCGGTCTCGCAGCGTCAGTTTCAGACGCAGTAAATCGGCATCCTCGGCATTATCCTGGTAGAAACCATTCAGGCTGGTCTGATGGCGGAACGGCGCGGCATTGCGGATCAGATCGAGGATCAATTTAAGCGTTGCTTTGAGCGGATCGAGGCTTTCCAGCCAGACCGCGACCTGCGCATCACGTTGCTCCTGCGGCAAATGCAGCCACATGTGCAGCGTGGGCAGATCAAAGCTGCAACACCCACCGGGGATACTCAGACGCTGGCGCACCAGCGCAATTAATCGGTCTTCACGTAAAAGCTGGCCAATGCGTGGCGCAGCCATCAGGATATTGCCGCTCTCTTTCAGTTGCTGGCGCAGGGATTCGATACGGTTGAGATCCACTCCCTCCACTTCGCTCCAGGCACGCAATTTTCGCTGCTGACGTTCCAGCTCTTTCAGTAATTCCGTACGCGTATCGCCGCGTTCGAACACATCCAGTAAATCACCAACGTTACGGAAAAAATGCAGCGCATCAGCATGGTCGCTCAGCGGTAAACGGACGATGAGTTGCTGAAGCAGAAATTCGACACGCAGCCAGGTGCGCATCTTCTCGTTAAGCGGGTGTTCAAAAAGGATGTGGGTGTGCATTACGGTTTTTCCTGTGATACGGCCTGCGAAGCATATTCCAGATACGCTGAGTGCAGGCGGGCAACATCCGATGCTATCGCACCTGGTGCGCCATTATTGTCAATAACATCATCAGCGACGGCAAGTCGCGCTTCGCGTGTGGCCTGAGCAGCAAGAATATGTTCTGCATGTTCGCGGCTAACACCATCACGCTGCGTGGTGCGTGCAATTTGAGTCTCAACCGGGACATCCACCACCAAAACCCGATCGGCTTTATGATATAGCTGGTTTTCCACCAGCAGGGGAACAACCCACAGTACATAAGGCGACGTTGCCTGCGCAATCTCACGCTGGGTCTGCTGATGAATTAACGGATGGAGCAGCCTATTGAGCCACTCTTTATCAGCCGGAGAAGCAAAAATACGTTCACGTAATGCCCGACGGTTTAGCGAGCCGTCGGAGAGGATCATTTCTGCCCCAAAACGTGCTGTAATAGCGCTTAATGCTTGCGAACCCGGTTCCACGACCTGACGCGCAATAATATCCGCATCGACAACGTTAACCCCAAGCTGTGCGAAAGCATCAGCTACAGTGCTTTTCCCACTGCCGATGCCGCCGGTTAACGCGACCGTATACCCCATAATACCTCATCCCAAAATGGGTCTGCCTGAAATCACAATCCACGTTCTTTTTCGCTCTATTCATGGCGCTTTTTTATCACATGCAAAAGGGAAGAAAAACGTAAAAGATTGAATATATTTCATAATATAATCAACGTGTTGTGAGTTAATCAAGCGACAATGAAATCGATTAACCTAAACTTGCCGATTCACCAGGTAAATTTATAGGATTGTAGCGTAAAAAAAGAGAAATTCGCAGTCTTGCACTGCCCTTATTAGCGCGTATGATAGCGTCACTGGAGTTGTGAGTTTGTATTTTCGCCATTAACCCCAGGAATCCGCACATGCGTATCGAAGAAGATCTGAAGTTAGGTTTCAAAGACGTTCTTATCCGCCCTAAACGTTCTACCCTTAAAAGCCGTTCCGATGTTGAGCTGGAGCGCGAGTTTACCTTCAAGCATTCAGGAATTAACTGGTCCGGCGTACCCATTATTGCCGCGAATATGGACACGGTTGGCACTTTTATGATGGCAAAAGCGCTGGCCTCATTCGACATTCTCACTGCCGTGCATAAACACTATTCCGTTGAAGACTGGAAAGGTTTCATTGAGCGCGAATCTGCGGATGTGTTGCGCCATGTAATGGTTTCTACTGGAACATCTGACGCCGATTTTGATAAAACAAAACAGATCCTTGCGCTGCATCCCGCGCTGAATTTTGTCTGCATTGATGTGGCGAATGGCTATTCCGAGCATTTTGTACAGTTTGTTGCGAAAGCGCGTGAAGCCTGGCCGAATAAAACCATCTGTGCCGGTAACGTTGTGACGGGTGAAATGTGTGAAGAGCTGATCCTCTCCGGCGCCGATATCGTTAAAGTGGGTATTGGACCGGGTTCTGTCTGTACCACGCGCGTGAAAACCGGCGTTGGCTATCCGCAGCTTTCTGCGGTTATCGAATGTGCTGATGCTGCGCATGGTCTGGGTGGCCAGATTGTCAGCGATGGCGGTTGCACCGTTCCGGGCGACGTAGCGAAAGCATTTGGCGGCGGCGCAGATTTCGTGATGCTGGGCGGTATGCTGGCAGGCCATGAAGAGAGCGGCGGCACCGTGGTTGAAGAGAACGGTGAAAAATTCATGCTGTTCTATGGTATGAGCTCTGAATCTGCAATGAATCGCCACGTTGGCGGCGTTGCCGGTTACCGTGCTGCAGAAGGTAAAACCGTCAAGCTGACTCTGCGTGGCCCGGTAGAAAATACTGCGCGCGACATTTTGGGCGGTCTGCGCTCAGCCTGCACCTACGTTGGCGCATCTCGTCTGAAAGAGCTGACCAAACGCACGACCTTCATTCGCGTTCAGGAACAGGAAAACCGCGTTTTTAACAGCTTGTGATCGCTAAACAGGCGCAGCGTTATGCCGCGCCTGTGCTCACCCTGCGCCGCTCATCGCATCCCCCAGATGGAAGATGGGCAGGTACATTGCCACAACCAGCACCCCGATAATCAATCCTGTTGCCCCCAGCAACAACGGCTCAAGCACGGCTGCCAGACCATCCGCCTGACGCTGAGTTTGTTCGCTGTGATGCTGCGCCAGGTTGTACAGCATCGTATCCAGCGCGCCCGAAACCTCGCCCGTGCGAATCAACTGAATACAAAGTGTCGGGAATTCACCGCTTTCTTTCAGGGCGGCGGATATCGACATACCCTGAGTTATCTCCTGATGCGCACGTTGCAGGATATCGCGCCAGTAGGGGCAGGTAAGCGTCTCTTTGACACTTTCGAGGCCCTGCAAGAAGGCGATACCCGCACGCTGCGTCAGTGACAGGACGGTAAATATCTGGCTGAGCCGCTGCCCGCGTATCAATTGGCCCATCACCGGAGTGGCCAGCAGCAGCCGCTGTCGGTAACGAAGCCAACCGGGGTGATGACGTAGCGATCTCATGACGCCCAGTATCAACGCTATAAATACTATCAACGGCAGGGCGCAGCGTTGCATAACGTCAGCGGTGGCAATGACCCCCCGCGTGAGCGCCGGAAGCGGTGTGTTAAATGTCTGGTAGATGGCAGAGAACTCGGGTAATACCAGATATATCATTGCCAGCACCACTGCTGCCGTCAGGGAGAGGATGATCAGCGGATAGCGAAGCGCTTTTTTCACTTTCAACGCCAGCTCCCTTTGCGCTTGCTGCTGGCTGACGAGCTTGAAGCAGCACTCATCCAGTTTGCCGGTTAACTCGCCGGTGCGAATCATCGCCAGCCAGAGCGGAGGAAACACATCAGGCCACTGGCGTAGCGCAGCCGAAAATGTTTCTCCCTGCTCCAGCGTTTGTGCAAGCTGGCGCAACAGCGCCTGCCACTGTCTGGCGGGGTGTTGCTCCGCCAGCAGTTGTAACCCTTCCGGCAATGTCAGCCCGGCCTGCAGAAGAGTAGCAAGTTGCTGCAAAACAGAGCATCCATGCTCCGCTTGCCAGAGCGTGCGACGTACCGGACAGCGCTTCAACGTCAGCAGATGTATTTGTCGCTGATGCAACAGTAACACCACGCCGTCGCGATTTTCGTTCCAGTGCGTACCGCTTTGCAGGGCACCGCTGTCATCAAGACCGGACCACAGCCAAAGATGTTTACTCGCCATCCGGAAAACCCAGAATGCGTACCGGTTCGTCAAAGGTGGTCAACCCTTGTTCCACGGCCTGGCAGCCATGCTCAAATAGCGTGGTCATGCCACTCTGCCGCGCCAGTAGCCCAATCTCTTCCGCGCCCATATTGCCAGCGATGGCCTGACGTATTTCCGGTGTGATGGCGAGGACTTCAAACAGTGCCAGTCGTCCGTAAAAACCGTGATAGCACTGTTCACAGCCTTCGGCCCGCCAGCGCGGTAACGGACGTGGCCACAACGTACCGGGAAGATGGATATTCTCCACGGCAAGTTTTCGACAGTGCGGGCAGAGTTTACGCACCAGGCGTTGCGCTACCACCAGCGACAGTGCTGAGGAGATCATCCAGCGTGCAACGCCCATTTGTTGAATGCGTACCAGCGTTTCGCTGGTGGAATTGGTGTGCAGCGTCGACAGTACCAGATGCCCGGTCTGGGAGGCTTTTATCGCGATTTCGGCGGTTTCGCCATCGCGAATTTCGCCAATCATGATGATGTCCGGATCCTGGCGTAACAGGGCGCGCAATACGCTTTGAAAAGTCAGCCCGCTGCGCGGATTGATTTGTGTCTGCGTTAGCCCGGCGAGCGGGATCTCGACAGGATCTTCCACACTGGCAATGTTAACTTCCGGTTTATTTCGCGCCTGCAATGCGCTGTAAAGCGTGACGGTTTTACCGCTGCCTGTTGGGCCGGTAACCAGCAGCAACCCTTGCGGCTGCGCAAGGGCGGCGGCAAACAGCTCCCGTTGTTGAGAGGTCATTCCCAGCGCTTCCAGTTCCAGCGGTTGGTTGACCTGATGCAGCAGGCGCAGGACCACTTTCTCTCCGTGACGACAGGGCAGAGTGGCGATGCGAAATGAGATCGATTGACCGCAAAGTTCCTGATTGAACTGACCATCTTGTGGTAAACGGTGCTCGGCGATGTCGAGATTACCGAGTACTTTTAGCCTTGCGGTCAATGTGCTGGCGAGCGTGCCAGGCAGAGGTGAAAGCGGATGCAATACGCCATCGACGCGCAGGCGAATGGCATAGTGCGTTTCACCAGGCTCAAAATGGATATCTGAAGCGCGTAGCATCAGCGCTTGTTGAAGCGTATGTTCCACGATCTCCATCGCGGCGGTACTGCTCTCTTCCTGTACCACCGGCACCACGGTTTGCGCTGTCATCTGTAAATGTTTATCCATTTGCTCTGGTGTCCAGCAGCGAATATCGACCCGCTTCTGGGCGGCAAAAGTGAGTGATTCCATTAATTCGGTACTGGGTGTTTCAACCACCGCAATCGTTAAGAGATCGTTTTCGCTTTTGAGCACCACCGCATTATGGCGCTGGCATAGCGCAATGAGTTTATCGGGTTGCATTGCCGCTCCTTACTTGCCGGTCCGGAAAACATCTTCACAAGCCTGCTGGAGCGAGCTGTCTGCCTGAATGTTGCAACTGCGCGCCCAACCCTGCATTCCTTCAGCGTTGCTCCATTGCGGCGTCATCACCACGCTCAGCCCATTCAGGCTCTCTTGCCCGGTTAGCGAGACCACGCCTTTTGTTACGCTCATCGCCGAAACATAGCGGGTAGTGGTGGGGGCGGGTATGCCGTTGCTGCTGGCATCGCAGTTATCCACGCCGCCACGATCCAGCGCGCAAAGTTCAACGGCCGTACGGTACGGAATAAACGTTTGCAGCATGTCGGTGAGGGCAGCTTTGCGCAGGTAGTTTTGGTAGGCGGGAATGCCGATGGCGCTCAGGATCGCAATGATGCCAATCACCACCATCAGTTCGATTAAAGTAAATCCTTGTTGTCGTTTCATTAAACAGCTCCTTATGCAGAGCCGTTACTGTGTCAGCGGATGAATCGGTGGACGAGGGGTAAAAATGATTTTGTGATAATGGCTTCCGGCACTTTTATCGCTTTTGCAAAGTGTCGCATTTTTCGTGGAAGGGAGTTCGCAAAAACGGGCCACTGGCCCGTTTCTTTGAAGCGTCGATTCAGCGAAAACGCATCGACAAATCGAGGGCGCGCACATGCTTGGTCAGTGCGCCAACGGAGATATAATCGACGCCGGTTTCGGCGAATTCACGCAGCGTTTCGTTCGTCACATTGCCGGAAACTTCCAGCCGCGCCTGGCCATTTGTGCGTTTAACCGCTTCGCGCATCTGGTCGGTTTCGAAGTTATCCAGCATGATGATGTCAGCGCCTGCTTTCAGCGCGTCGTCCAGTTCTTCCAGCGTTTCAACTTCCACTTCCACCGGAACATCCGGGTGCAGCCAGAACGCTTTTTCTACTGCCTGGCGAACGGAGCCAGCAGCGATGATATGGTTCTCTTTGATCAGAAAAGCATCAGAAAGGCCCAGGCGATGGTTGGCGCCGCCGCCGCACAGCACCGCATATTTCAGTGCGGTGCGCAGGCCCGGCAGCGTTTTACGCGTATCAAGAAGCTGGGTTTTGGTGCCGCTGAGCAAATCCACATAGCGCCGTACTTCGCTGGCTACGCCGGACAACGTTTGCACAAAGTTCAACGCCGTGCGCTCGCCGGTCAGCAGTACGCGGGAAGGGCCTTCCAGTTCAAACAGAGGTTGATTGGCGCGGATCGTGTCGCCATCTGCAACGTGCCAGGTCAACGTCACGTCGTCGCCAGCCAACTGGATAAAAACCTCTTCAACCCAGCGTTTACCGCAAAATACGCCGTCTTCGCGGGTAATAACCACCGCATGAGAACGGTTCTCTGGCGGTAATAATTGCGCGGTAATGTCGTTGTTAGCGTCAACTTCTCCGCCCAAATCTTCACGCAGCGCCTGGGCGACAGCGGCGGGGATATCCAGTTCGATGCGTTTTTGCAGCGCGTCACGTCGAAGATCGGGGTTATAGCGGCGAGGCGGCATGATAAACTCCAAAAAGGGTAACGAATCACAAAGTTAGGCGATGTCCTGTCCGGGAGACCATTACGGGGCACCGCCCGGACATGCTACTCTGAAGCGTGTTTTAGCACCATCCTCTTAAAGGAGTTCCTTATGCCGTTACGCAAGGGCTGGCTGGTAGAAGCGCGGCACGTGCCGTCTCCCCATTTTGATTGCCGCCCGGACGATGAGCAGCCTTCACTGCTGGTGGTACATAATATTAGCCTGCCGCCCGGCAAATTTGGCGGCCCGTGGATAGATGCGTTGTTCACCGGTACGCTCGATCCCGATGCCGATCCCTTTTTCGCCGAAATTGTTCATCTGCGTGTTTCCGCGCACTGCCTGATCCGCCGTGATGGCGAGGTTGTGCAATATGTGCCTTTCGATAAACGCGCCTGGCATGCAGGCGTATCCTCTTATCACGGCCGGGAACGCTGCAATGATTTCTCGATTGGGATTGAGCTTGAAGGCACCGATAATCTGCCGTATACCGACGCGCAGTATCAGCAACTGGCGGCGGTGACGCGAACGCTCATTGAGCTTTATCCGTCGATTGCCAACAATATGACCGGCCACAGCGATATTGCGCCGCAACGGAAGACCGATCCCGGGCCGGCTTTCGACTGGGCCAGATTCCGTGCGCTGGTCGCCGGCTCGTCAGAAAAGGAGATGCCATGACGTTATTCACCATGCTGCTGGTGCTGGCAGCAGAACGGCTGTTTAAACTGGGAGAGCACTGGCAACTGGATCACCGGCTGGAAGTGCTGTTCCGGCGGGTTAAGCGTTACTCCATGTTCCGTACGCTGTTGATGACAGTGCTGGCGATGCTGGTGACTTTTCTGATCCTGCGCGCGTTGCAGGGGCTGTTTTTCAACGTACCGTTGCTGGTGGTCTGGATCCTGATTGGTGTGTTATGCATTGGTGCGGGTAAGGTGCGTCTGCATTACCACGCTTACCTGAAGGCGGCGGCACGTAATGACAGTCATGCCCATAACGCGATGGCGAATGAGTTAACGCTGATACACGGTGTACCGCCGGGATGCAGTGAGCGTGAGTTTTTACGCGAACTGCAAAACGCGCTGGTCTGGATCAACTTCCGCTTTTATCTGGCGCCGCTGTTCTGGTTTATTGTCGGCGCATACTGGGGGCCGGTGCTGCTGGCAGGTTATGCGTTCTTGCGTGCCTGGCAGTCGTGGCTGGCGCGTTACCAGACGCCTAACGAACGTCAGCAGTCAGGCATCGATGCCATTTTACATGTGCTGGACTGGGTGCCCGTCAGGCTGGCTGGCGTGGTGTACGCACTGGTTGGGCACGGCGAAAAGGCGCTGCCCGCCTGGTTTGCTTCTCTTGGCGACGGCCATACATCGCAATACCAGGTGCTGACGCGCCTCGCGCAGTTCTCACTGGCGCGCGAGCCGCATCTGGACAAAGTCGAAACGCCGAAAGCCGCGGTGTCGATGGCGAAGAAAACCTCGCTGGTGCTGGTCGTTGTGGTCGCATTGTTGACGATTTACGGCACGCTGATCTGATTGCGTGCCGCAGTTTACTGATTATCCGCAGCCGGGATGCCGAAATCAGGCATCCCGTTTTCTTGCCAGCGAATCTTTTTCAGACGGGTATGGCGATTGGGATCGTAGAGCGGGTCGCCCTCAATTTCGGTGTAGTTCCGTGCGTGATACACCAGCACATCTTCCCCTTCCGGCGTTTGCGTAAAGCTGTTGTGACCAGGGCCATACTGACGGTTTTCGTGCCTGGTTTTGAACACCGGCTGCGGTGATTTGTGCCAGTTCTCCGCGAGCTGCGGGTTAGCGGTAATATCAATCCACAGCAGCCCCATACAGTAGTTCTCATCGGTGGCGCTGGCCGAGTAACTGATAAATAGCTTGTCGTCGTGAAACAGGACGGCCGGGCCTTCATTCACCAGAAAACCCCGGCACTCCCAGTCGAATTCCGGCTTACTCAACATCACCGGTTCGCCTTTGAGCGTCCATGGATTTTCCATTTCCGCCAGATAGAGGTTGGAGTTTCCCGCGATGTGCGGCGCTTTTTGCGCCCACAGATACCAGCGTTTGCCCTGGTGGACAAAGGTTGTGGCGTCGAGGGCGAAAGTATCAAACGGGGTTTTCACCTGGCCTTTCTCCAGCCATTTTCCGCTGAGCGGATCGGCATCTGCGCACTCCAGCACAAACATGCGATGCTGGAACATATTCAACTCATCCAGCGCTTTCGTCCAGGTTGCGGCAAAATAGAGATACCATTTACCGTCAATATGATGCAGTTCCGGCGCCCAGATTAGCTCGCTCATCGGTCCGCTTTGCGGCTTGCGCCACACGACCACGCCTTCGGCATGACGCAACCCCTCCAGCGTGGCAGCGCGCCGGATCTCCAGCCGGTCATACTCCGGCACGGAGGCGACAAAATAGTAGACATTCTCATGGTGCAGAATAAAGGGATCCGCGCGTTGTTCGATAAACGGATTCGGCCACTCTTTCATTATGCGTTCCTTACGTTGTCGCCTGCCGGTACGTGCTGACGATCGGTCAGCGCATGGTAGTTGATGCGACGTTTTTCCAGATCCGCCTGGATCTGTTTCATCAATTCGCGGTCGACTTTCAGCAAGCGAACCACGCCGGCGGTAATCAGGTAACCGACGCCCGGGATCACGGTAAACAACAGCATGATGCCGTTGATGGCGCTGGCGCTCTGCTGTTTGGCTCCGGCGTCGTAACCGTACCAGGAGAGCAGAAAACCGACCATCGCCCCGGCGATCGCCAGCCCTACTTTCAGGAAAAACAGGTTGCCGGAAAAGCTGATGCCAGTAATGCGTTTACCGGTTTTCCACTCGCCATAATCGTCGACATCCGCCATCAGCGACCAGTGCAGCGGGGAAGGGATCTGATGCAGGATATTGAGCAGGAAGTAGAGCACCACGATCAGCGTAGTGGCATGGGGATCAAAGAAGTAGAAGGCGCAGGAGAAGAACGCCAGCACGATATTGGTCCAGAAGAAGACTTTCAGCTTGCACCAGCGATCGGTGAGCACCTTCGCCATCATGCTGCCGAGCATCATACCCACGACACCGAGACTAATAAACAGCGTGGCGAAGTGGGTACTTTCCCCCATAACCCAGGTCACGTAATACATGGTAGCCGCCATGCGGATAAAGCCAGGGCAGACGTTACACAGCGTCAGCAGCAGAATGCGCACCCACTGGTCGTTTTTCCACACATCTTTTAAATCATTTTTCAGATCGTCATTGGTCGGTATCGCCGGGCGAATACGTTCGCGCACGGTAGCGAAGCAGAACAAAAACATGCACATACCGATAAATGCCAGCACTGCCATCGCCATCTGGTAGCCTTTAGCTTTATCCGCGCCGCCAAACCATTCCGCCATCGGCAGCAGCGTTAACGACAGAAGCAGCGTGGCAATGCCGACCATCACAAAGCGGTACGACTGGCAGGCAACGCGCTCTTTCGGATCATTGGTAATAACGCCGCCCAGCGAGCAGTAGGGGATATTAATGGCAGTATAGGTGAGCGACAGCAGGAAGTAGGTGACGAAGGCATAAATAACTTTGCTGCTGTAGGCCCAGTCCGGCGTGGTAAACATCAATACGCTGAATACAGCATAGGGAACCGCAATCCACAGTAACCACGGGCGGAAGCGTCCGTATTTACTTTGCGTACGGTCAGCGATTGCGCCCATCAGCGGGTCGGTAACCGCATCAATCACACGAATCGACAGCAGCAATACGCCGACCAGCGCCGGAGCGAGGCCGAAGATATCCGTATAGAAATAGTTAACAAACAGCATGATTGCGCCAAAGATGATGTTACATCCGGCGTCTCCCATGCCATAGCCGATCTTTTCTTTAACAGACAGCCTGTTGTTGTCCATTGCCGCTTCTCCCATTGATATATGGTATGAATTATTTGCCTGCAAATTTTCGTTTGCGTAGCAGAATCAGCGCGGGGAGATGGACAAAATAGCTATGTAAAAGAAAGTGTGAGGGAGGTAACGTTGCGGTAACCCCCTCTCCCGCGTGGGGAAAGGGGGCAAGACAGGAATTAACTGACTTTTACGGTTTTTGCACTTTTCTGTTTGAACAGATAGCCGACACCCAGCACGGCAATCCATACCGGGATCAGATAGACCGAAATCCCCATGCCTGGCGTCATCAGCATGATCACCAGCACAGCGGCCATAAACAGCAGGCAGATCCAGTTGCCCAGCGGGTAGAACAGCGCCGGGAAGCGTGGTGTTACGCCCTGCAACTGTTTCGCGCGACGGAAACGCATATGTGCCAGGCTGATCATCGCCCAGTTGATCACCAGCGCGGAAACCACCAGCGCCATCAGCAGACCGAACGCTGATTCCGGTGCGAAGTAGTTGATCAGCACGCACAGCGCGGTGAAGAGCGCGGAAGTCAGGATGGTGTTCACCGGTACGCCGCGTTTATCCACTTTTTGCAGCATTTTCGGCGCGTTACCCTGCTTCGCCAGGCCAAACAGCATACGGCTGTTGCAGTAGACGCAGCTGTTATAAACAGAGAGGGCAGCCGTCAGTACCACAATGTTCAGCGCGTTGGCGACGAAAGTGTCACCGAGTTCGTGGAAAATCAGCACAAACGGGCTGGTATCTGCCGTTACGCGGGTCCACGGCATCAGCGAGAGCAGCACCGCCAGTGAGCCAACATAGAAAATCAGGATACGGTAGATAACCTGGTTGGTCGCTTTTGGAATGCTCTGTTCCGGGTTATCGGCTTCTGCGGCGGTGATCCCCACCAGCTCAAGACCGCCAAACGAGAACATAATGATCGCCATCATCATCACCAGCCCACCGATACCGTGCGGCAGGAAGCCACCCTGTTCCCACAGGTTACGTACGGTCGCCTGCGGGCCAGCGCTACCGCTGAACAGCAACCAGCCGCCGAAGATGATCATGGCGACAACCGCGAACACCTTAATAATGGCAAACCAGAACTCCATCTCACCAAACACTTTCACGTTGGTCAGGTTGATGGCGTTAATGATGACAAAGAAGGCTGCAGCAGAGACCCAGGTCGGGATTTCTGGCCACCAGAACTGAATATACTTCCCGACCGCAGTCAGTTCCGCCATCGCCACCAGCACATACAGTACCCAGTAGTTCCAGCCAGACGCAAAACCGGCAAAGCCACCCCAATATTTGTAAGCAAAGTGGCTAAATGAACCGGCTACCGGCTCTTCCACGACCATTTCGCCTAACTGACGCATGATCAGAAAGGCGATAAAACCTGCAATGGCGTAGCCCAGAATAATACCGGGGCCGGCGGATTGAATGACTGATGCGCTGCCCAGAAAAAGGCCAGTCCCAATAGCGCCACCCAGCGCAATAAGCTGAATATGGCGGTTCTTAAGGCCGCGCTTTAGCTGATCGCCGTGCTGTTGACCTTCCATCATGAAACCTCGTGTGTGGTTATTATGTTTACGCTGTCGTTTGCGTGTAAGAAATAAATTCCATTTTTTGTATTTTATTATTTACGAATTGCTGGCGTGATTTTTCGCCTGTCTCTTTCGTAGTGCCAAGAATAGTGGTAAGTGCGCGTGAATGCATCTGCTTTATGAAGCCGCTATGACGACTGATGAAAAAGAAACCGTTTGTCAGTACTCCAACGACTCCCTTCTCGAGCATCCATTTTGGTTTTATGCAAATTAATCGCATAAAAAATCAAAAATAAATCAACTGAATCGGTTCATATGCCTTAACTGTCGTTTCAGGAAAGTTAAAACTGCCTCTTTCGTGGTAAATGGGACATTTGTGCAAGGTTACATCTTTGAAACGTCATTTCTGTATGATTGTTAAAATGTGCGTGGTTTCCTGATTTCAATCAAAACCTGTATGGACAGAAGGTGAATACTTTGTTACTTTAGCGTCAAGAACGTGAAATTGGTAAGACCAATTTACTCCGGCGAATGGCAGAGACAGGGAACCATGGCCTACAGCAAAATCCGCCAACCAAAACTCTCCGATGTGATTGAGCAGCAACTGGAGTTTTTGATTCTCGAAGGGACCTTACGTCCCGGTGAAAAACTTCCTCCAGAACGCGAACTGGCGAAACAGTTCGATGTTTCTCGTCCTTCACTGCGCGAGGCCATTCAGCGCCTCGAAGCGAAAGGTCTGCTCCTTCGTCGCCAGGGTGGCGGGACTTTTGTCCAGAGCAGTCTGTGGCAGAGCTTCAGCGATCCGCTGGTAGAGCTGCTCAACGATCATCCCGAATCCCAGTTTGACCTGCTTGAAACCCGCCATGCATTAGAAGGCATCGCGGCTTATTACGCAGCGCTGCGCAGCACAGATGAAGATAAAGCGCGTATCAGCGAGCTGCACCAGGCGATTGAACTGGCGCAGCAGTCCGGGGATTTGGACGCGGAGTCCAGTGCTGTCGTGCAGTATCAAATTGCCGTAACCGAAGCGGCACACAATGTCGTGCTGCTTCATTTGCTACGCTGCATGGAGCCCATGTTGGCGCAAAACGTCCGACAGAACTTCGAATTGCTGTACGCCCGCCGGGAGATGCTCCCGCTGGTCAGCAACCATCGCTCAAGTATTTTCGCGGCGATCATGGCCGGAAAGCCGGAAGAGGCGCGTGAAGCGTCACACCGTCACCTGGCGTTTATCGAAGAGATTTTGCTGGACAGAAGCCGTGAGCAGAGCCGTCGTGAACGCTCGCTGCGTCGGCTAGAGCAGAGAAAGAATTAAGATTTTCTGGCGCAATTTGTGCCGGAAGAGTTGTAACACCAGCGCCAAACTTTAGAGCGCGGCAACTAAACGCAGAACCTGTCTTATTGCGTCTTTCCCGAAGGGTGCAATGGGACAGGTTCCAGACAATCAACGTATTAGATAGATAAGGAATACCCCCCATGTCAGAACGTTTCCAAAATGACGTGGATCCGATCGAAACTCGCGACTGGCAACAGGCGATCGAATCGGTCATCCGTGAAGAAGGTGTTGAGCGTGCTCAGTATCTGATTGACCAGCTCCTTTCTGAAGCCCGCAAAGGCGGTGTGAAAGTGGCAGCTGGCACAGGGGCGAGCAACTATGTAAACACTATTGCCGTTGAAGATGAGCCGGAATATCCTGGCAATCTGGAACTGGAACGCCGTATTCGTTCAGCTATCCGCTGGAACGCAATCATGACGGTTCTGCGCGCCTCTAAAAAAGACCTTGAGCTGGGCGGCCACATGGCTTCCTTCCAGTCTTCTGCGACCGTATACGAAGTTTGCTTCAACCACTTCTTCCGCGCCCGTAACGAGAAAGATGGCGGCGATCTGGTTTACTTCCAGGGTCATATTTCTCCGGGTATCTACGCGCGTGCGTTCGTCGAAGGTCGTCTGACTGAAGAGCAGATGAACAACTTCCGTCAGGAAGTTCACGGCAAAGGCCTGTCATCTTATCCGCACCCGAAACTGATGCCGGAATTCTGGCAGTTCCCGACCGTATCCATGGGGCTGGGCCCGATTGGTGCGATCTACCAGGCGAAGTTCCTGAAATATCTGGAACACCGCGGCCTGAAAGATACCTCTGAACAAACCGTTTACGCTTTCCTCGGCGATGGCGAGATGGATGAGCCGGAATCCAAAGGTGCGATCACTATCGCTACCCGTGAAAAACTGGACAACCTGTGCTTCATCATCAACTGTAACCTGCAACGTCTGGATGGCCCGGTAACCGGTAACGGTAAAATCATCAACGAACTGGAAGGCATCTTCGCAGGCGCTGGCTGGAACGTGATCAAGGTGATGTGGGGTTCCCGTTGGGACGAGCTGCTGCGTAAAGATACCAGCGGTAAACTGATCCAACTGATGAACGAAACCGTTGACGGTGACTATCAAACCTTCAAATCCAAAGACGGCGCCTACGTTCGTGAGCACTTCTTCGGTAAATACCCGGAAACCGCAGCGCTGGTTGCAGACTGGACTGATGAGCAGATCTGGGCGTTGAACCGTGGCGGTCACGATCCGAAGAAAATCTACGCTGCACTGAAAAAAGCGCAGGAAACCAAAGGCAAAGCGACTGTTATCCTGGCCCATACCATTAAAGGTTACGGCATGGGTGATACCGCTGAAGGCAAAAACATTGCCCACCAGGTTAAGAAAATGAACATGGATGGCGTGCGTTATATCCGCGACCGTTTCAATGTTCCGGTAACCGATGAGCAGGTTGAAAACCTCTCTTACCTGACCTTCCCGGAAGGCTCTGAAGAGTACAAGTACCTGCACGAACGTCGCCAGGCGCTGAAAGGCTACCTGCCGTCTCGTCAGCCGAACTTCACCGAGAAGCTGGAACTGCCTGCGCTGTCTGATTTCTCCCAGTTGCTGGAAGAGCAGAACAAAGAGATCTCCACCACTATCGCTTTCGTTCGTGCCCTGAACGTGATGCTGAAGAACAAATCGATCAAAGATCGCCTGGTTCCGATCATCGCCGACGAAGCGCGTACTTTCGGTATGGAAGGTCTGTTCCGTCAGATTGGTATTTACAGCCCGAACGGCCAGCAGTACACCCCGCAGGACCGTGAGCAGGTTGCTTACTACAAAGAAGACGAAAAAGGTCAGATCCTGCAGGAAGGTATCAACGAACTGGGTGCCGGTGCATCCTGGCTGGCGGCTGCGACCTCTTACAGCACCAACAACCTGCCGATGATCCCGTTCTACATCTACTATTCCATGTTTGGGTTCCAGCGTATCGGTGACCTGTGCTGGCAGGCTGGCGACCAGCAGGCTCGCGGCTTCCTGGTAGGGGGGACTTCCGGTCGTACCACGCTGAACGGCGAAGGTCTGCAACACGAAGATGGCCACAGCCACATTCAGTCGCTGACTATCCCGAACTGTATCTCTTACGATCCGGCTTACGCGTACGAAGTTGCTGTCATCATGCATGACGGTCTGGAGCGTATGTACGGTGAGAAACAAGAAAACGTTTACTACTACATCACCACGCTGAACGAAAACTACCACATGCCGGCCATGCCGGAAGGTGCCGAGGAAGGTATCCGTAAAGGTATCTACAAACTCGAAACCGTTGCAGGTAGCAAAGGTAAAGTTCAGCTGCTGGGCTCCGGTTCTATCCTGCGTCACGTGCGTGAAGCAGCGCAGATCCTGGCGAACGATTACGGCGTGGGCTCTGACGTGTACAGCGTCACCTCCTTCACTGAACTGGCGCGTGATGGCCAGGATTGTGAGCGCTGGAACATGCTGCACCCGCTGGAAACTCCGCGCGTTCCGTACATCGCTCAGGTGATGAACGACGCTCCGGCAGTGGCATCTACTGACTATATGAAACTGTTCGCTGAGCAGGTTCGTACTTACGTACCGGCGGATGATTACCGTGTACTGGGTACTGATGGCTTCGGTCGTTCCGACAGCCGTGAAAACCTGCGTCACCACTTCGAAGTTGATGCTTCTTACGTGGTGGTTGCTGCACTGGGCGAACTGGCTAAACGTGGCGAAATCGACAAGAAAGTGGTGGCGGAAGCAATCACCAAATTCAACATCGATGCAGAAAAAGTTAACCCGCGTCTGGCGTAAGAGGTAAAGAGATAATGGCTATCGAAATCAATGTACCGGACATCGGGGCTGATGAAGTTGAAATCACCGAGATCCTGGTCAAAGTGGGCGACAAAGTTGAAGCTGAACAGTCGCTGATCACCGTAGAAGGCGATAAAGCCTCTATGGAAGTCCCGTCTCCGCAGGCTGGCATCGTTAAAGAGATCAAAGTCTCTGTCGGCGATAAAACCGAGACCGGCAAACTGATCATGATTTTCGATTCCGCCGATGGTGCAGCAGCCGCTGCACCTGCTAAGGCAGAAGAGAAGAAAGAAGCAGCGCCAGCTGCGGCACCGGCCGCTGCGGCTGCCAAAGAAGTTAACGTACCGGATATCGGCGGCGACGAAGTTGAAGTCACCGAGATCCTGGTCAAAGTGGGCGACACCGTTGCGGCTGAACAGTCGCTGATCACCGTAGAAGGCGACAAAGCCTCTATGGAAGTTCCGGCGCCGTTCGCGGGTACGGTTAAAGAGATCAAAATCAACACTGGCGACAAAGTCTCCACCGGTTCCTTGATCATGATCTTCGAAGTTGCAGGCGCTGCACCAGCAGCGGCTCCGGCACAGGCGGCAGCTCCGGCTGCGGCTTCTGGCCCGAAAGAAGTTAACGTACCGGATATCGGCGGTGACGAAGTTGAAGTGACCGAAGTGCTGGTAAAAGTGGGCGATAAAGTCTCCGCTGAACAGTCACTGATCACCGTTGAAGGCGACAAAGCCTCTATGGAAGTTCCGGCACCGTTCGCCGGTACCGTGAAAGAGCTGAAAGTGAACGTGGGCGATAAAGTCTCCACCGGCTCTCTGATCATGGTGTTTGAAGTGGAAGGCGCGGCGCCTGCCGCCGCTCCGGCTGCTGCATCGGCCGCTCCGGCTCCTGCTGCTCAGACGGCAAAACCGGCTGCTGCACCGGCTCCGGCGAAAGCTGAAGGTAAATCCGACTTTGCTGAAAACGACGCTTACGTCCATGCGACGCCGCTGATCCGCCGCCTGGCGCGCGAATTTGGCGTTAACCTGGCGAAAGTGAAAGGCACCGGTCGTAAAGGTCGTATCCTGCGCGAAGACGTTCAGGCTTACGTGAAAGATGCGATCAAACGCGCTGAATCCGCGCCTGCCGCTGGCGCAACCGGTGGTTCTCTGCCGGGTCTGTTGCCGTGGCCGAAAGTGGACTTCAGCAAGTTTGGTGAAATCGAAGAAGTGGAACTGGGCCGTATCCAGAAAATCTCTGGTGCTAACCTGAGCCGTAACTGGGTAATGATCCCGCACGTTACGCACTTCGATAAAACCGATATCACCGATCTGGAAGCGTTCCGTAAACAGCAAAACGCCGAAGCTGAGAAGCGCAAACTGGACGTGAAATTCACCCCGGTTGTCTTCATTATGAAAGCCGTTGCTGCGGCGCTTGAGCAAATGCCGCGCTTCAACAGCTCTCTGTCTGAAGATGGTCAGAAGCTGACGCTGAAAAAATACATCAACATCGGTGTTGCGGTGGATACGCCGAATGGTCTGGTTGTTCCGGTCTTCAAAGACGTGAACAAGAAGAGCATTACTGAGCTGTCCCGCGAACTGACTGTCATCTCCAAAAAAGCGCGTGATGGCAAGCTGACCGCTGGCGAAATGCAGGGCGGTTGCTTCACTATCTCCAGCATCGGCGGCCTGGGCACCACCCACTTCGCACCGATTGTGAACGCGCCGGAAGTGGCTATCCTGGGCGTCTCCAAATCTGCAATGGAGCCGGTCTGGAACGGTAAAGAGTTCGTGCCGCGCCTGATGATGCCGATTTCGCTCTCCTTCGACCACCGTGTGATTGACGGTGCTGATGGTGCGCGCTTTATCACCATCATCAACAATATGCTGTCGGACATTCGCCGTCTGGTGATGTAATCGAGAAAGCCGGCCTGACGGCCGGCTTTTTTCTGATAATCTCATTGGGCTTTTGGGGTTATCAGGGGCAAAGGACAAATCGTTTGCCGTTTGTTGTTTCAAAATTGTTAACATTTTTGTAAACTGCGGGCGGATAGAACGTCCCGGTGGATGAAGGGCGACACGAAGTACCCCTGACCGCCGGAAATCAATAAGAGGTCATGATGAGTACTGAAATCAAAACTCAGGTCGTGGTACTTGGGGCAGGCCCGGCAGGTTACTCTGCTGCCTTCCGTTGCGCTGATTTAGGTCTGGAAACCGTCATCGTTGAACGTTACAGCACCCTCGGCGGTGTTTGTCTGAACGTAGGTTGTATCCCTTCTAAGGCGCTGCTGCACGTAGCAAAAGTTATCGAAGAAGCCAAAGCGCTGGCTGAACACGGTATCGTCTTCGGCGAGCCGAAAACCGATATCGACAAAATCCGTACCTGGAAAGAGAAAGTGATCACCCAACTGACCGGTGGTCTGTCAGGTATGGCGAAAGGCCGTAAAGTGAAAGTGGTCACCGGTCTGGGTAAATTCACTGGGGCGAACACCCTGGAAGTTGAAGGCGAAAACGGCAAAACCGTGATCAACTTCGACAACGCTATCATCGCGGCGGGTTCCCGTCCGATTCAGTTGCCGTTCATTCCGCACGAAGATCCGCGCGTATGGGATTCCACCGATGCGCTGGAGCTGAAATCCGTACCGAAACGTATGCTGGTTATGGGCGGCGGTATCATCGGTCTGGAAATGGGTACCGTGTACCATGCGCTGGGTTCAGAGATCGATGTGGTTGAAATGTTCGACCAGGTTATCCCGGCGGCAGACAAAGATATCGTTAAAGTCTTCACCAAACGCGTCAGCAAGAAATTCAACCTGATGCTGGAAACCAAAGTAACTGCCGTTGAA
The DNA here is from genome assembly GCF_009935945.1 of Kosakonia sp. MH5. Lineage (NCBI taxonomy): Bacteria > Pseudomonadati > Pseudomonadota > Gammaproteobacteria > Enterobacterales > Enterobacteriaceae > Kosakonia > Kosakonia sp. MH5. Next base: position 282,335 of record NZ_QODH01000006.1, read on the forward strand.
GCAAAAGAAGACGGCATCTACGTTTCCATGGAAGGCAAAAAAGCCCCTGCTGAAGCGCAGTGTTATGACGCCGTGCTGGTGGCTATCGGTCGTGTACCGAACGGTAAAAACCTCGATGCCGGCAAAGCAGGCGTTGAAGTGGACGAACGTGGCTTCATCCGCGTAGACAAACAGCTGCGCACCAACGTGCCGCACATCTTTGCTATCGGCGATATCGTCGGTCAGCCGATGCTGGCGCACAAAGGCGTACATGAAGGTCACGTGGCCGCTGAAGTTATCGCCGGTAAGAAACACTACTTCGATCCGAAAGTTATCCCGTCTATCGCTTACACCGAGCCAGAAGTTGCATGGGTTGGTCTGACTGAGAAAGAAGCGAAAGAGAAAGGCATCAGCTACGAAACCGCCACCTTCCCGTGGGCTGCTTCTGGCCGTGCTATCGCTTCCGACTGCGCTGACGGTATGACCAAACTGATTTTCGACAAAGAGACTCACCGCGTTATCGGTGGCGCGATTGTCGGCACCAACGGCGGCGAGCTGCTGGGTGAAATCGGTCTGGCGATCGAAATGGGTTGCGACGCGGAAGATATCGCGCTGACCATTCACGCGCACCCGACGCTGCATGAATCTGTTGGCCTGGCCGCAGAAGTGTTCGAAGGTAGCATCACCGACCTGCCGAACCCGAAAGCGAAAAAGAAATAAGTTTTCGCTGACAATAAACGCCTCTTCGGAGGCGTTTTTTTTTGCGCCAATTTTACCAGGTAACAGCGTTTTTCTCTGCCAGAGGTATAAATATTACGCAGATTTTGCCGATAGTAACGCTAACGGCCATTTCCGGCGAGATAAGGAGCTTCATCGTCATGATCACCGGACTTAATCTGTCATCGCTCTCATCAGCAATGAGAGTGGCGTCAACTTCCCTGGCGAGCACCACGGTTCGCACAACTACGCGCGCTGCCACGCCTGTCGAAGCACCCTCGTCGACAAAAGTAATGTTTGGCAGCCAGACGTCTGATATTGCAGCGGTTTACAGCCTGTCGCCGAAAAAACTCAGCGCGACTTCACCACAAGATTCCATGATGAAGGGGTTATTGCAGGCCGCCGTTGGCAGTAACTCGCTATCCCCTTTAGGCAGCATTGGCAGCACATTGCTGAGCAATCTGAAAGAGAGTCGTACCGACGTCACCCACGCCGTTACCAGCGCTACGGCGGGAGCGGCGGGCCAGCAATCTGCGGTTTCGCTGGATATTGTGACGCAATCGGGCTCCACCTTGCACCTCAACATGACGCAGAAAGAGGATGGCGTGGTGGTGGAGTTAAAAACCGATGGCGAAGCGCTGAATGATGATGAAGCTGCGGCCGTTGCGAACCTGGGCGCATCGCTTGAGAAAGCGTTAAGCGGACTGGGGCAAAATCCGCCGAAAATCGATATTTCCGGGCTAACTAATTTTGACAGCAGCGTGCTGAAATCCGTGGATTTAAAAACGGATATTCGCGCTGATGATGCTTCGGTACAGTCGCTGAATTTCCATGCCAGCACCACCGAACGCTATGTTGCTTATCAGGACAAGGATTTCTCGCTGAAAGTGAGCAGCGACTTGTCGAATCCAGCGTTGGCTGGCGACTACGCTCAGCAGCAGGCTACGTTAAGCGCCTACGATACTAAGTTTGACAAGGCTCGCTCGACCGGGCACGGCGATCGCGATCAGATGGAGGCGTTGAAGTCGGTATTCCGCGCGTTAAATACCACCGCCAGCGCACAGCGTACTGCGATTACGGTTGGTGCGGATATTCGTGTTGATAACAGTGGCCGGTCGCAACTGAGCGGGCTGAACGATTTCTCGCTGTCGCTGACGCAGACTGAGAAATCGATCAACCCGGCACGCGATGATGAGAAAGATCGTTTCTCTTATCAGGCCTCCCAGTCGACGACAGAAAACGTGCTCAGTGACGGTTCAAAAAGCGTCAAACAGACCTCGCGCAGCCACATTAGTGCGGCCTGGCATGAAGCGCTCGATCCCTCGATTCCGCTGGCGCTGAATAAGATGAAGTCGTCGCAGAACTACACCTACCATCTGCTGGAAAATGATGAAGAGAGTACAACCACGCTGAATTACAACAGCCGTGGGATGCTGGCGTCTGTCGGTCACAACGAACAAGTGAACAACCGTGAAACGGTGAAAAAATATGTACGCGGCGAGCTGGTGGATCAAACGGTCACGCCGGTGCAGTACGCGCGCAGTAACGTGCTTTCGCTGCTGAAGTCTGCGTAACCCCGTCATCACAAAACGGCTCTGCGGAGCCGTTTTTTATGGTTTTTAGCGTCGATTCTGTTTCGTTAAAACCGTCTGTAGCCTGCATTATTCCGCCCTTAACGATTCAGCAAGTATTTAATGTTGCTTTTTTGTAAACAGATTAACACCCCCTGAAAATCCTGCTATGCTGCCCGACGCGGTTCGCGGATTTACCCTACAAACTGCTGTCTCACAGGAGCGTGAAGAGAAACGCCTGCCGCATTATGACAATGAGAGCGAGGAGAACCGTCGTGCTAGAAGAATACCGTAAGCACGTAGCTGAACGTGCCGCTGAGGGGATTGCGCCAAAACCATTAGATGCAACCCAGATGGCAGGCCTTGTCGAGCTGCTGAAAAGCCCGCCTGCTGGCGAAGAAGAATTCCTGATTGATCTGCTGACCAACCGTGTCCCGCCGGGCGTTGATGAAGCCGCCTATGTCAAAGCGGGTTTCCTTGCCGCTGTCGCCAAAGGCGAAGCCACCTCTCCGCTGGTTACCCCTGAAAAAGCCATCGAACTGCTGGGTACCATGCAGGGCGGTTACAACATCCATCCACTGATTGATGCGCTGGATAACGACAAACTGGCGCCGATTGCTGCCAAAGCGCTGTCCCATACGCTGCTGATGTTCGATAACTTCTACGATGTGGAAGAGAAAGCCAAAGCGGGCAACGCATATGCGAAGCAGGTGATGCAATCCTGGGCCGATGCCGAGTGGTTCCTGAGCCGTCCGGCGCTGGCGGAAAAAATTACCGTTACCGTCTTCAAAGTGACGGGCGAAACCAACACCGACGATCTCTCTCCGGCACCGGATGCCTGGTCGCGTCCGGATATCCCGCTGCACGCGCTGGCGATGCTGAAAAACGCCCGCGAAGGCATTGAACCGGATCAACCGGGTGCCGTTGGCCCGATCAAACAGATCGAAGCCCTGCAACAGAAAGGTTTCCCGCTGGCGTACGTTGGCGACGTTGTGGGTACCGGTTCTTCACGTAAATCCGCCACCAACTCCGTGCTGTGGTTTATGGGCGACGACATTCCGTTCGTGCCGAACAAACGCGGCGGCGGCCTGGTGCTGGGCGGCAAAATCGCGCCCATCTTCTTTAACACCATGGAAGATGCCGGTGCGCTGCCGATCGAAGTGGATGTCAGCAACCTGAACATGGGCGACGTGATTGACGTTTACCCGTTCAAAGGCGAAGTGCGCAACCACGAAACCGGCGAGCTGCTGGCCAGCTTTGAACTGAAAACCGATGTGCTGATCGACGAAGTGCGCGCCGGTGGCCGTATTCCGCTGATTATCGGCCGCGGCCTGACCACGAAAGCGCGTGAAGCGCTGGGTCTGCCGCACAGCGATGTATTCCGTCAGGCAAAAGATGTGGCAGAAAGTAACCGTGGTTACTCGCTGGCGCAGAAAATGGTGGGTCGCGCATGCGGCGTTGCGGGTGTCCGTCCGGGTGCCTATTGCGAACCGAAAATGACCTCTGTCGGCTCTCAGGACACCACCGGTCCGATGACCCGTGATGAACTGAAAGACCTGGCGTGCCTGGGCTTCTCTTCCGATCTGGTGATGCAGTCCTTCTGCCATACTGCTGCTTATCCGAAGCCGGTTGACGTCACCACGCACCATACGCTGCCGGACTTCATTATGAACCGTGGCGGTGTTTCCCTGCGTCCTGGCGATGGCGTCATCCACTCCTGGCTGAACCGCATGCTGCTGCCGGATACGGTCGGTACCGGCGGTGACTCCCACACCCGTTTCCCGATCGGCATCTCTTTCCCGGCAGGTTCCGGCCTGGTGGCGTTTGCCGCCGCGACCGGCGTCATGCCGCTGGATATGCCGGAATCAGTGCTGGTGCGCTTTAAAGGCAAAATGCAGCCGGGCATCACGCTGCGTGACCTCGTGCATGCTATCCCACTGTATGCCATCAAACAGGGTCTGCTGACCGTTGAGAAGAAAGGCAAGAAAAACATCTTCTCCGGCCGCATTCTGGAAATCGAAGGTCTGCCGGATCTGAAAGTTGAGCAGGCGTTTGAGCTTACTGATGCTTCCGCTGAACGTTCTGCTGCAGGTTGTACCATCAAGCTGAACAAAGAGCCGATCATCGAGTACCTGAACTCCAACATCGTGCTGCTGAAATGGATGATTGCAGAAGGCTACGGCGACCGTCGTACGCTGGAGCGTCGTGTCCAGGGCATGGAAAAATGGCTGGCGGAACCTGAGCTGCTGGAAGCCGATGCTGACGCAGAATATGCGGCGGTGATCGACATCGATCTGGCAGAAATCAAAGAGCCGATCCTTTGTGCGCCGAACGATCCGGATGATGCGCGTCTGCTGTCTGATGTTCAGGGGGCGCAGATCGATGAAGTGTTCATCGGTTCGTGCATGACCAACATCGGTCACTTCCGCGCTGCCGGTAAGCTGCTGGATGCGCACAAAGGCCAGCTGCCGACCCGCCTGTGGGTGGCGCCGCCAACCCGTATGGACGCTGCGCAACTGACGGAAGAGGGCTACTACAGCGTGTTTGGTAAGAGCGGCGCGCGTATCGAGATCCCGGGCTGTTCCCTGTGCATGGGTAACCAGGCGCGTGTGGCCGATGGCGCAACGGTGGTTTCGACCTCGACGCGTAACTTCCCGAACCGTTTAGGTACTGGTGCAAACGTCTACCTGGCCTCTGCAGAACTGGCAGCGGTTGCAGCGCTGATCGGTAAACTGCCGACGCCGGAAGAGTACCAGACCTATATTGCCCAGGTTGATAAGACGGCGGTGGATACCTACCGTTATCTGAACTTCGACCAGCTTAATCAGTACACCGAAAAAGCTGACGGCGTGATTTTCCAGACCGCCGTCTGACTGACAAGTCACCCTTCGGGGTGGCTTTTTTTCCTGCCTCACTGCGCAAATAAGTTTTGTTTAAGCGCAGCAAATGCTTCTCAAACCCTGCTACTTCCATAAAAAACAGGCTGCTTACGTGCCGCATTTAGCGGGCGCGGTAGGCGATGTTTGCCCGGCTCAAACCGCTTGATCATCGGGTGTCGATAGCCGGCGGGTGATTTCTGCGCAGGCAGAAGGATATTTTGCAACGCTTCCGGTCGCTGCGCTGTTTTTCTTGTATTGTGCTGCGATAATTACTGCATAGGCGGTTATCAGGCCTGCAAGAGGAAGCAACTATGGATTATGAATTTCTGCGCGATGTCACCGGAACCGTTAAGGTGCGCATGTCGATGGGGCATGAAGCAGTCGGGCACTGGTTCAATGAAGAAGTGAAAGAGAACCTGGCCCTGCTGGACGAAGTTGAGCAGGCGGCAAAAACGGTGAAAGGCAGCGAGCGATCCTGGCAGCGCGCCGGGCATGAATATACGCTGTGGCTGGATGGCGAGGAAGTGATGGTTCGTGCCAATCAACTGGAGTTTTCCGGCGATGAGATAGAAGAGGGAATGAGCTACTACGATGAAGAGAGCCTCTCGCTGTGCGGCGTGGAAGACTTTTTGCAGGTGGTAGCTGCCTACCGTCAGTTTCTGAAACAACGCTAACCGGGAGCCTCCTTGCTCCCCTGGCGCGTTACACGGCCGGGATATTTCGGCCGTAGTAGATCTCGCGCATCTCTTTCCACAGCGCTTCGGTGATCTCTTTGCGCTCTTCGGGCGTCAGATCTTCCGGCCTGGTATGGAACATGTAGTGCTTCAGGTCGAACTCCTTCAGCAACATTTTGGTATGGAAGATGTTTTCCTGATAAACGTTAACGTCCACCATGTCATACAGCGATTTCATGTCGTCAGACATAAAGTTCTGAATCGAATTAATCTCGTGATCGATAAAGTGCTTCATGCCGTTTACGTCACGCGTGAAGCCGCGAACGCGATAATCGACGGTGACAATATCGGACTCAAGCTGGTGGATCAGGTAATTCAGCGCTTTCAGCGGTGAAATCACGCCGCAGGTGGACACTTCGATGTCGGCGCGGAACGTACACAAACCGCCTTCCGGGTGGCTTTCCGGGTAGGTATGCACGCAGATGTGGCTCTTATCCAGATGCGCCACCACCGCTTCCGGCAGCGGACCAGGGTGCTCTGTTTTGTCGATCAAGTGAGGATCGACAGGTTCTTCGCTCACCAGAATGGTGACGCTTGCACCCTGCGGTTCGTAATCCTGACGCGCAATATTCAGGATATTGGCACCGATGATGTTACAGGTTTCCGTCAGGATCTCGGTCAAACGGTTGGCGTTATAGAGTTCATCAATGTAGGCAATATAGCCGTCACGCTCTTCTGCGGTTTTGGCATAGCAGATGTCGTAGATACAAAAACTCAGGCTTTTGGTCAGGTTGTTAAAGCCATGTAGTTTAAGCTTTTTCAATTTTTATCACCCCTTAGAGTCACTGTGCAGACAACGCGTCTTGCAGATATTGTGGCAGAGCGAATGCTGCGGTATGAATCGCCGGATTGTAGTAACGGCAGGTGAGTGCGGCATTGTGGAAACGGGCAGCGATGATCTCGGTCGAAAGATGGCGCAACACCTCGTTATCCGTGGCCCAGGCGAAGGTCATAATACCGCCGTAATAGGTCGGTACTGCGGCCTGGTAGAAGCTGACGTCGCTAAAATAGTGGCTCAGTTTACGATGACTGCCGACGGCTTCATCCTGTTGCAGGAAGCTGACGCCGTTTTGCGCGACAAAGATCCCGCCAGCATTCAGGCAGCGTTTGCAGCCTTCGTAGAACGCTGAAGTGAACAGGCTCTCGCCGGGACCAATAGGATCGGTACAGTCGGAAATGATCACGTCGAACGTCTTGTCGGTCTGATTAACAAAGTTAACGCCGTCATCGATCACCAGCTGGAACCGCGGATCGTCGTACGCGCCTGCGTTGTGCTTCGGCAGGTACTGGCGACAGAAAGAGACGACGCCCGCGTCGATTTCTACCATGGTAATGGTTTCGATGTTTTTGTGGCGGGTTACTTCACGCAGCATTGCGCCGTCGCCGCCGCCGATGATCAGCACATGTTTCGCGTGGCCGTGCGCCAGCAGCGGAACATGGGTCATCATTTCGTGGTAGATAAATTCGTCGCGTTCGGTGGTTTGTACCACGCCATCCAGCGCCATTACGCGGCCAAAGGCGGCGTTCTCGAAAATGATCAGATCCTGGTGATCGGTCTTTTCGTGATAAAGCACCTTATCCACGGCAAAGTACTGACCAAAATGGTCATGCAGCGTCTCTTGCCACATCGTGTTGTCGGCCATTGGTTGCTCCTTTGTTAACGCCCGCGAAACGGGCGCAACATAATAGCTAACTCTGCCCGTGGTTGCACGGTCAGAGTTTAACCATGGCGACAGCTTACTTCACGTAGGCGAGCAGGCTTAAGGAGTCGCGGGCCAGCGCTTTGCATTTTTTGGCGGTGGGAATGCCAATGCCACTCAAATCGCGGTAGCTATCTTCGCCAAGCGACTTCATGTCCCATGCATCATAGTTGCCGAGATCCCACTGGTTTTGCTGGGCGAAAAATACCAGCGCACGGCGGATCTGCCCGTTGGGTAAATTGTTATAACCGCAGTCATTTTTCAGAAAGACAAATACCGCCGTGAGATCGGCCATATCTTCGGCTTCGGATTCGCTTAGCGCATAACTGTTCACGGAGACAGCCAGCAGGCTGCCAAGGAGTACTGTTCTGAAAAACGTCTTCATTATTTCTACCACGGCGTAACGGAATTTAAACGTTAGCACAGTCCGCATAAGGCGACGATATTTATTATTTACCTCTTTTCTTGACCTTCCGGCAGGGGAAAGGTTTAAGCTCAAAATATCGTCTGCAACAGATAAGGAAATGCCATGCAACGTCGAGATTTTTTGAAATATTCCGCCACGCTGGGCGTGCTAAGCGCGCTACCGCTGTGGAGCCGCTCGCTGTTTGCCGCCGAACGCCCGGCGCTGCCCATTCCCCCGCTGCTCAGTGCCGATGCGCAAGGCCGTATCGCGCTGACGATGCAATCAGGAGAAACGCTGTTTGGCGCGAACAAAGCCACCACCTGGGGGTATAACGGCGCACTGTTAGGACCCGCGTTGCAACTGCGTCAGGGAAAGCAGGTGACGATTGATATTCGTAACACTCTGGCGGAAGAGACGACCGTCCACTGGCACGGGGTGGAAGTGTCTGGCGACGTTGACGGCGGGCCGCAGGGTGTCATCAAAGCTGGTGGTCGCCGTTCTGTTACCTTTACACCCACGCAGCAGGCCGCGACCTGCTGGTTCCATCCGCATCAGCATGGCAAAACCGGCCGTCAGGTTGCGATGGGACTGGCGGGGTTGGTGCTGATAGAAGATGACGCTATTCGCCAGTTGCGGCTGCCGACACAGTGGGGCATTGATGATGTGCCGGTCATCGTGCAGGACAAAAGGTTTACCGCGCAGGGGCAGATCGATTATCAGCTGGATGTGATGAGCGCTGCGGTCGGTTGGTTCGGCGATACGCTGCTGACCAATGGCGCTATCAACCCGCAACATGCCGTTCCGCGCGGCTGGCTGCGTCTGCGCTTGCTGAATGGGTGTAATGCGCGCTCGCTGAACTTCTCAACCAGCGATAAGCGCCCGTTGTATGTGGTGGCGAGCGATGGCGGTTTATTAAGTGAACCGGTGAAAGTGAGCGAACTGCCGATGTTGATGGGCGAGCGTTTTGAAGTGCTGGTGGATACGCGCGATGGTAAACCCTTTGATATCGTGACGCTGCCTGTGCAACAGATAGGGATGACGGTCGCACCTTTCGATAAACCGCAGCCGGTATTACATATTCAACCGCTACAGATCGCCGCTTCTGGTACGTTGCCGGATTCGCTGGCCTCAGTGCCGGGTTTACCAGTGCTGACAGGCTTAACGCAGCGGACGTTGCAGTTATCGATGGATCCGATGCTCGACATGATGGGCATGCAGGCGTTGCAGAAGAAGTATGGCGATGGTGCGATGGCCGGGATGATGATGGGGAACGGGCAGATGGGACATGGTCAGATGATGAACATGGATCACAGCAAGATGATGAATATGGACCATGGGCAGATGAATCATGGCGCGCAGGGGTTTGATTTCCACAATGCCAACCGCATCAACGGTAAAGCTTTCGATATGAACACGCCCGCTTTCGCGGCAAAAAAAGGTGAGTATGAGCGCTGGGTGATTTCCGGTGAGGGCGACATGATGTTGCATCCTTTCCATATTCACGGCACTCAGTTCCGTATTTTATCGGAGAACGGCAAGCCACCGGCCGCACATCGTGCAGGCTGGAAAGACACGGTTAATGTCTATGGCGCGCGCAGTGAAGTGTTAGTCCGTTTTCAGCATGATGCGCCGAAAGAGCACGCTTATATGGCGCACTGCCATCTGCTGGAGCATGAAGATACCGGCATGATGTTAGGGTTTACGGTGTAAAAAACGCATAACGTTAAAAGCCCGGAAGCGTGAGGCTTACCGGGCTTTTATTATCAGCATGCCGGATGCGTAATCTCATCCGGCATTTTTATTTACTTTGCGTCATCCGGCAGCGCATAGGCCACGATATAGTCGCCCATCTTCGTGCCGAACGAGCCATGACCGCCTGCGGAAATGACAACATACTGTTTGCCATTCACTTCATAGGTCATCGGTGTTGCCTGGCCACCTGCCGGTAACCGACCTTGCCACAGTTTCTCACCGTTGCTCATATTGTATGCGCGCAGGTAGTTATCTGCAGTTGCGGCGATAAACAGCACGTTACCGGCAGTGGAGATCGGGCCGCCCAGCATCGGCATACCCATATTGAACGGTACAGGAACCGGCATCGGGAACGGCATGCTGTCCTGCGGCGTACCAATACGTTTTTTCCATACCACCTGGTTGGTTTTCAGATCCAGTGCGGAAATGTAGCCCCACGCCGGTTGTTTACACGGCAGGCCAAACGGTGACAGGAACGGGTTCAGCGTCACGCCAAACGGCACACCATACTGCGGCTGAATACCTGATTCTGTACCGGTACCTTTTGCATCTTTCGGCGGTTCCATCGGGTTACCAGGACCGCGCGGGATCAGCTTCGACACAAACGGCAGCGCCATCGGGTTAGCAATGGCTACCTGACGAGCGGGATCGACAGAGATGCCGCCCCATTCGAACATACCCAGGTTACCCGGGAAGACCAGCGTGCCCTGCTCAGACGGCGGAGTGAAGATGCCTTCATAGCGTAGTTTCTGGAACATCACGCGGCACACCAGTTGGTCGAACATGGTGGCGCCCCACATGTCCGCGCCGCTCAGGTTTTGCTTCGGACGGAAACTCAGGTCAGAGAAAGGCTGGGTTTTGCTGACGTAATCACCTTTCGCTGCGCCTTGCGGTACCGGTTTTTCCGGCGCCGGAACAACCAACTTGCCGTTGGTGCGATCCAGCACGAAGATGTTACCGGTTTTCGCCGGCGCGTAGATGACCGGAACGTTTTTGCCGTTAACGGTAATATCTGCCAGCGTTGGCTGCGACGGCATATCCATATCCCACAGATCGTGGTGAACCGTCTGGTAGCTCCACACCAGTTTCCCGGTGGTGGCATTCAGTGCCACGATTGAACTGGCATAGCGTTCCTGCTCCGGCGTGCGATTACCGCCCCAGATATCCGGCGTGGTAACGCCCATTGGCAGATAGACTAAATCCAGTTTCGCGTCATAGGCCGCAGGTGCCCAGGAGTTCGGCGAGTTAAAGGTGAAGGTATGTTCGTCCGACGGAATCGCGTTCGGATCTTTCGCACCCGGATCGAAGGCCCACAGCAGTTTGCCGGTGTTGACATCGAAACCACGGATAACGCCGGAGGTTTCACGGGTAGAGAAGTTATCAGTCACCGAACCGGCAATCACGATGGTTTTATCCGTGATGATCGGCGGCGAAGTCGGCTCATACAGGCCAGGCGTGGTGTCCGGCATGTTGGTTTGCAGATTCAGGATACCTTTGTTGGCAAAGGTTTCACACGGCTTACCGTTGTCAGCGTTGATGGCAAACAGACGGCCATCGTTCACCGGCAGGATAATACGGCGTGGACAATCGGCAACCACGTCCGGGCTGGCATTGTCGGCGCGCGCTTCATGGTAAGAAACGCCGCGGCATGTGACATGCTGGAATGATTGATTGGCATTCAGTTGCGGATCGAAATGCCACTTCTCTTTACCGGTTGCGGCATCAACGGCAAACAGACGCTGGTGCGCAGTACACAGATACAGCGTGTCGCCGACTTTAATTGGCGTCACTTCATTGGTCAGTTCGCCCGGATCGGTCGGCAGCTTCAGATCGCCAGTGCGGAACACCCAGGCTTCCTTCAGGTTCTTCACGTTGTCGGCGTTGATCTGCTTCAGCGGCGAGTAACGTTGGCCTTCCTGGTTGCGGCCATAGGCCGGCCAGTCGCCATCCGCTACCTGCGAAATAGGTGCGGCTGGCGTTGAATCAGCACTCAGGGTGCCATTTACTTCTTGCGGATCGTTAAAGCCCGCCCAGGTGAGGATCCCGCCGCTAATCAGCAGGGCAACTACCAGCGCTGCGACGGCCCCGCCGGATGGTATAACCAGTCGCCGCCAGACGAAGGGGAGAATCAGCCAGATGCCAAAGAAGACGAGGATATCGCTTCGCGGCGTCAGCGCCCAGAAATCGAAACCGACTTCCCACACGCCCCAGATCATGGTAGCAAGCAGCAGTGCGGCATACAGCCACAGCGCAGCGCGCTTCCCTTTCCACAATAGCCAGGTGACACCCAGCATCACCAGACCGGCGATCGGGTAGTACCAGGAGCCACCAATGGCGACAAGCCAGGCTCCACCGATTAACAGATACAGCCCGCAAAGCGCTGCAAACAGCGTTGTCAGCGTAATCAGGAGCCGTGGCTGTTGAGTTTTTGTTTCCGCCATAAAAGACACTCATCTAAGTTGTTAATTTTTTGATAGCAATTAATTATAGTCATTAACAAATGTGACCGTCATCACAAAATGAGCTTTCTTGTTCGATAGCCAATGGAAATCAATTTGCTGGTATACTTTGCGTCTTAATTCTCAATTCTTCGGGAAATCTCCTGAACTTGAGTAATTTACTCTTTAAATCAAATGGTTAGTAAAATGAAACACACTGTGGAAGTGATGATCCCGGAAGCGGAGATCAAAGCGCGTATCGCTGAACTGGGCCGTCAAATCACTGAGCGTTACAAAGACAGCGGCAGCGAAATGGTGCTGGTGGGCCTGCTGCGCGGATCATTTATGTTCATGGCGGATTTATGCCGTGAAGTGCAGGTTTCTCACGAAGTCGATTTTATGACCGCCTCCAGCTATGGCAGCGGTATGTCCACCACGCGTGACGTGAAAATCCTGAAAGATCTTGATGAAGATATTCGCGGCAAAGATGTGTTGATCGTCGAAGATATTATTGATTCCGGCAACACACTGTCGAAAGTGCGTGAAATTCTTAGCCTGCGCGAACCGAAATCGCTGGCGATCTGTACGCTGCTGGATAAACCTTCCCGCCGCGAAGTGGATGTGCCGGTGGAGTTTGTCGGCTTTGCTATTCCTGACGAGTTTGTGGTGGGCTACGGGATTGACTACGCTCAGCGCTACCGTCATCTGCCGTATGTCGGCAAAGTGGTTCTGCTGGACGAATAAAAAAATCGGGGCCGCTGGCCCCGAGTGATTATTTGTGGTTGTTGTGCTTCTTACTGAGGTTGGAGACACCCTGGCGATAACGCTGCTCCAGCGATTCGCGGTTGGTAGCGCTCACTTCCAGATTGCGCAGCAGACCGTCGTGAATGCCGTAGGCCCAGCCGTGAATCGTCACTTTTTGGCCGCGTTTCCAGGCGGATCGCATGATTGTTGAATGGCCCAGGTTGTAAACCTGTTCCATGACGTTCAACTCGCACAGGGTATCGAAGCGGCGCTCTGCCGGTATCTCGCCGAGCAGCGAGCTATGTTTAAACCAGATATCGCGGATGTGCAGCAGCCAGTTGTCGATAAGCCCAAGTTCAGGATTTTCAACCGCCGCCTGCACGCCGCCGCAGCCGTAGTGACCGCAGATGATGATGTGTTCGACTTCCAGCACATCCACCGCGTACTGCACAACGGAGAGGCAGTTCAGATCGGTATGAATCACCAGATTGGCGACATTACGGTGAACAAACAGCTCGCCGGGTTCGAGGCCGGTAAGGCGCTCGGCCGGTACGCGGGAATCGGAGCATCCAATCCAGAGGAAACGCGGTTTTTGTGCTTGTGCCAGCGTGGCAAAAAAACCGGGATCTTCTTCCACCAGCATTTTTGACCATAGTGCGTTATTGCTGATGAGTGTATCTATGTCCTTCATGGAAGTGGATGACCTGTAACGGTAAGTGCGTTGCGCTAATATAGGTGAACTCTTCCTCTTTTAAAACTACACATCGAGTGTAAAAAAGGTAAGCGATATTTCATGACCATTGCACTGGAGCTTGAGCAGCTTAAAAAAACCTATCCGGGCGGCGTCCAGGCGCTGCGCGGTATTGACCTGAAAGTAGAAGCCGGTGATTTCTACGCGCTCCTTGGACCGAATGGCGCAGGGAAATCCACCACTATCGGCATCATCAGTTCGCTGGTCAATAAAACGTCCGGGCGCGTCAGCGTCTTTGGCTATGACCTGGAAAAAGATGTGGTCAACGCCAAACGCCAGCTGGGGCTGGTCCCGCAGGAGTTTAACTTTAACCCGTTTGAAACCGTCCAGCAGATCGTGGTGAACCAGGCGGGCTACTACGGTGTGGATCGCAAAGAAGCGCTGGTGCGCAGCGAAAAATACCTGAACCAGCTCGATCTGTGGGAAAAACGCAACGAACGCGCGCGGATGCTCTCCGGTGGTATGAAGCGTCGCCTGATGATCGCCCGTGCGCTGATGCATGAACCGAAACTGCTGATCCTCGATGAGCCGACCGCAGGCGTGGATATTGAACTGCGTCGTTCCATGTGGGGCTTCCTGAAAGATCTGAACGATAAAGGCACCACCATTATCCTCACCACTCACTATCTGGAAGAGGCGGAGATGCTGTGCCGCAATATCGGCATCATTCAGCGCGGCGATTTGATCGAAAACACTTCGATGAAAGCGCTGCTTTCCAAACTGAAATCGGAAACTTTTATTCTCGATTTGGCGCCGAAATGCCCGCTGCCGAAGCTGGAGGGGTATCAGTACCGGCTGGTAGACACCTCCACGCTGGAAGTTGAAGTCCTGCGCGAGCAGGGAGTGAACAGCGTCTTCAGCCAGCTCAGCGCGCAGGGTGTACAGGTGTTGAGTATGCGTAACAAAGCCAACCGTCTCGAAGAGCTGTTTGTCACGCTGGTTCATGACAGAAAAGGAGAAAGCGCATGATGCAGCTCTATTGGGTGGCGCTGAAGAGTATCTGGTACAAAGAGATCCAGCGTTTCATGCGAATTTGGGTGCAAACGCTGGTGCCGCCAGTGATCACCATGACGCTCTACTTTATTATTTTCGGTAATTTGATCGGTTCGCGGATTGGTGAAATGCACGGTTTCACCTACATGCAGTTTATCGTGCCGGGGCTGATCATGATGGCAGTGATCACCAACGCTTACGCCAACGTCGCATCGTCATTCTTCAGCGCTAAGTTTCAGCGCAATATTGAAGAGCTGCTGGTCGCGCCGGTTCCGACGCATGTGATTATTGCTGGCTATGTTGGCGGCGGCGTGGCGCGCGGGCTGTGCGTCGGTATTCTGGTTACTGCCGTTTCGCTGTTTTTCGTGCCGTTTCAGGTGCATTCATGGTTGTTTGTCGGTTTAACGTTGCTGCTGACCGCCGTGCTGTTTTCGCTGGCTGGTTTGCTGAATGCGGTGTTTGCCAAAACCTTTGACGATATCAGCCTGATCCCGACCTTTGTGCTGACGCCGTTGACCTATCTGGGCGGGGTATTTTACTCCCTGACGCTGCTGCCGCCGTTCTGGCAGGCGCTGTCGCACCTGAACCCGATAGTCTATATGATCAGCGGCTTCCGTTTTGGTTTCCTCGGCATTACCGACGTTCCGCTGTTCACCACTGTTGCCGTGCTGGTGGTGTTTATCATCGCTTTCTATTTGGTTTGCTGGTACTTGATCAATCGCGGCCGCGGGCTGCGCAGTTAATCTCTTCGGGCTGGCTCTCCCGCACATGAGAGCCAGCTTATCTGAACGGGCTATTTTTTGTACTTACTCCGGCCTTTGAATATGTGCAGTTTTGTTACACTAATGACAGTCTCTCAACCCGGTTCGTCTCATGTCGCGTTTGATTACCCTTCTGCTGCTACTGGTTACCTGTAGCGCTTCTGCCAGCATTGTCAGTGAACAGCGCATTCCTGCGCGCTATATGCAAACTACCGAAGATGCCGATATCTGGGCGCAGGTCGGCGACAGAGTGGTGACGGTCGGCAATATTCGCGCCGGGCAAATTCTGGCGGTGGTACCGGGCGCAGAGGATTATTATGCGTTTCGCTTCGGCTTTGGCAGCGGTTTTATCGATAAAGGCCACCTGAGTGCGGTGGAAGGCAAGCTGCGGGTTGAGGACAGCCTTGGCGATCTGAATAAGCCGCTGAGTAACCAGAATCTGGTGACGTGGCAGGATACGCCGCTGTATACGGCGCCGGATAACCGCAGCGAACAGTTTGGTACGCTGGCGGAGAACCTGCGTTATCCCATTATCGATAAGCTGAAAGACCGCCTGAACCAGACCTGGTTCCAGATCCGCATCGGCAACCGGCTGGCCTGGGTAAGCAGCCTGGATGCGCAGGAAGACAGCGGTATTCCGGTGCTGACTTATCACCATATTCTGCGCGACGAGGAAAATACCCGTTTCCGTCATACCTCCACCACCACGTCGGTGCGCGCTTTTACTAACCAGATGACCTGGCTACGCGATCAGGGATATACCACGCTGTCGATGTATCAACTGGAAGGCTATGTGCGTAACCGAATGAATCTGCCCGCACGTTCGGTGGTGATCACCTTTGATGATGGCCTGAAATCGGTCAACCGTTACGCTTACCCGATCCTGCGCGAATACGGTTTTAAAGCGACGGCGTTTATTATCTCCTCGCGCATTAAATTGAAGCCGCAGAAATGGGATCCGAAGTCGTTACAGTTTATGAGCGTGTCGGAACTGAACAGCATGCGCGACGTGTTTGACGTGCAGTCGCATACGCACTTCCTGCACCGTGTCGATGACGCCATGCACCCGATATTGCTCAGCCGCAGCTACCACAACATCCTGTTTGATTTTAAACGCTCCCGCCGGGCGCTGGCACAGTTCAACCCGCACGTGCTCTATCTTTCATACCCGTTTGGCGGTTATAACGACACGGCGATAAAAGCGGCCAATGACGCCGGTTTTCATATGGCGGTCACGACCGTACGCGGGAAAGTGAAGCCGGGTGATAATCCGTTCTTGCTGAAGCGTTTGTACGTGCTAAGAACGGATTCGCTGGAAACGATGGCGCGGCTGATCAGTAACCAGCCGCAGGGGTAGGGGAATCAGGCAACCTGAACCGGCACGGCTTTCGCGGTGCGTTTCATTTCGTTGTCGCCGTCAAAATAGGCCATTTTCGGCTGCCAGCTACGGGCAACCTCATCCGGTACGGTAACGTAGCTGGCGATAATCAGGATATCGCCCACGTCTGCGCAGTGCGCCGCTGCGCCGTTAACCGAAATAATTCTGGAACCGCGTTCCCCGGCAATCGCGTAGGTTGAGAAGCGTTTGCCGTTGGTCACGTTATAGATATCGATGGCTTCATATTCGAGAATACCAGCCGCCTCAAGGAAATCCTGGTCAATTGCGCAGGAACCTTCATAGTGCAGGTCGGCCTGTGTCACTTTGACGCGGTGGAGCTTGCCTTGCAGCATTGTGCGAATCATGAGTTAAACCTTCATTACGGATAAGTCAGCTAAAAATGAGGGGCGGCATCCTGCATTTCCCCGCATGCTCATTTCACTCCCGCAGACCGTGAAAAGTCTTAGCGGGAGCGGAGTCTTGGCGAAATTTTTACCCTGCCTGACGGGCAAGTTCAACCACTTTATTGTCGATAAGGCGCGCCTGTCCGAGCCAGGCCGCCATTAAAATCACCGCGCGCTGGCTTTTGCTCGAGAGCGCCTCCAGCGTGTCGGCATCGCGGATCTGAATATCGTCAGCGCGCAGACCAGCATCGTTGATTTCCTGGGCTGCAATGGCGATCAGCTCTTCTTCGTCGCTCGCGCCTGCCTGCAATTTTTCTGCAGTGGCATTCATCACTTTGCTCAACGCCGGGGCGATTTTACGCTCGTCAGCGGTGAGGTAACCGTTGCGTGAACTCAGTGCCAGACCATCTTTCGCGCGTACCGTCGGCACGCCGACGATCTCGATGTCATAGCCCATATCAGCAACCATTTTGCGGATCAGCTGCAACTGCTGATAATCCTTCTCGCCGAAGCAGGCGATATCCGGCTGTACCAGATTAAACAACTTGCTGACGATGGTGGAAACGCCGCGGAAATGCCCCGGACGGCTGGCGCCCTCCAGCATGGTGGAGAGGCCCGGAACGTCAACATAGGTTTGACCTTCGGTGCCCTGCGGATAGATATCGGCAGGCGCAGGCGCGAAAACAAAATCCACCTTGCGCTTGTTCAGCTTCTCGCAATCATCCTGCAAAGTACGCGGGTAGCGCGCCAGGTCGTCCGGACGGTCGAATTGCATCGGGTTAACAAAAATGCTCACCACTACCGCGTCGGCGCGGGCTTTCGCTTCATCTACCAGCTTCATATGGCCATCGTGCAGGTTACCCATGGTCGGGACCAGCGCAATGCGTTTCCCTTCCTGATGCAGTCGGCGAATATGCTGACGCAGCAGCGGGAGGGTTTCAATAATCAACACAACAGGACTCCTTAATGGAAACTGTGTTCTTCGCCCGGATAGACGCCGGACTCGACTTCGGCAACATATTGCCTGACCGCTGCGCGCATGTCGCCTGCATCATTGAGGAAATTTTTAGCAAATTTAGGAATATGGCCGCCAGTGATGCCAAACGCGTCATGCATAACCAGAATCTGGCCGTCGGTAACATTGCCTGCGCCAATTCCGATCACCGGGATGGTTAATGCGGCGGTAATACGCTGCGCCAGTTCCACCGGCACGCACTCCAGCACCAGCAGTTGCGCTCCGGCGGCTTCCAGTGCCAGCGCATCGTCAAGCAGCCCCTGAGCCGCATCGCCGCGCCCCTGAACTTTGTAACCGCCGAAAATATTGACCGATTGCGGTGTCAGGCCGAGATGACCGCACACTGGCACCGCGCGTTCGGTGAGCATTTTTACCGTCGGCGCCAGCCAGCGGCCACCTTCGATTTTCACCATATTGGCGCCCGCGCGCATCACGATGGCGGAATTCTCAAAGGCCTGTTCCGGTGTGGCATACGCCATAAACGGCAGATCGGCGAGCAGCAGGCATGATGGAGCACCGCGGCGCACCGCCTGTGTGTGATAAGCGATATCTGCCACGGTAACGGGCAGGGTGGAATCATGACCTTGTACCGTCATCCCTAACGAGTCGCCAACCAGCATCACGTTAATCCCTTCTTCGGCAAACAGTTTGGCGAAGCTGTAGTCGTAAGCGGTGATTGTCGCGAAGCGTTTCTTATCCTGTTTACACTTATGCAGCCAGGAGATGGTGGTAGGTTTCATAGTGTTTCCTGATAGTTCAAAGCGTGTTCTGGCGCATTCTATCAGTAACATTCAGGCGGGCAATGATTTTAGGCCGTCGCAAAGAGGCGGCAGAGGGAATTACCAGGCGTCGGGTTTTGGCGCGTTGATCTGTTCCAGCGTGGCGCGCAGCGAAGCGCCATCCGGGAAGTGCAGATCGGGGGCGATTTCAAACAGCGGCCACAGCATAAAACCACGGTTTTTCATATCGTAATGCGGAACCGTCAGGCGTTGCGTATTCAGCGTTAAGGAACCGAACAGCATGATATCGAGATCGAGTGTGCGTGGCCCCCAGCGCTCCGCTTTACGTACGCGGCCCTGCTGTAACTCAATCCGTTGGGTGTGATCGAGCAGCGCTTCAGGCGCAAGCGTTGTTTCCAGCGCCACGGCAGCGTTGAGATAATCCGGCTGATCCGGCGGCCCGAGCGGGGGAGTGCGATAGAGCGAAGAGACCGCCACAATGCGGCTTTGTGGGATTTCGCCGAGGGCGGCGATCGCCGCGTTGACCTGATCAAGCGGCGATGCGAGATTGCTGCCCAGCGCGATGTAAGCGAGAGTCACGCACTGCCCTCACGGCGCGGCGTACGTTTGCGCGGGCGGCGATGACGGCGGCGTTCGGCTGGCTCTTCGCCTAAATCATCCAGCATATCTTTTTGTGTGGGCGGCGCAGAAACCTGGAATTCACCCCACCATTTCGCCAGACGTTGCAGCTCGCCGTTGTTTTCCGCTTCGGCGCGCAGCACCAGCAGATCGTAAGCGGCGCGGAATTTCGGATGCTCCATCAGCTTCCAGGCGCGTTTACCCTGGCGGCGGGACATCCGCAGCTGTAGCTGCCAGATATCACGGATAAGCGTCGTAATGCGTTTTGGAATGGCCAGCGAACGACAGGCTTCATCCAGCACGTCATTCATCGCCAGCGCGAACGCATCGTAATAGGCAAGACCGCCTTCCTGCGCAATGCGCTGGGCATCCTCCAGCAGTGGATACCAGAACATAGCGGCAAACAGGAACGCCGGGTTGACGCGCATATCATTGTGGATACGGTTGTCGGTATTCTTCAGCACCTGCTCAATAATGCGCTCCATCGGGCTGTCACCTTTTTCGGTGAAGTAGCGGGTGATGGTCGGGAACAGGGGCTGGAACAGGCCATATTCGCGCAGCAAGCGGCAGGTGTCGTAACCATAGCCAGCCTGCAGCAGCTTGAGGGATTCCTCAAACAGACGCGCGGGCGGAACGTCGTTAATTAATGTGGCCAGACGCGGGATAGGCTCGGCTGTCTCTTCACTGATGCGCATCCCCAGCTTGGCGGCGAAGCGCACCGCGCGCAGCATGCGCACCGGATCTTCACGGTAGCGGGTTTCCGGGTTGCCAATCAGGCGAATCACGCCCTCTTCCAGATCGCGCATGCCCCCGACGTAATCACGCACGGTAAAATCGGCAACGCTGTAATAAAGGCTATTGATGGTGAAGTCGCGACGCTGGGCATCTTCTTCGATAGAACCGAAGATATTGTCACGCAGCAGCATGCCGTTCTGGCCGCGCTGGGAAATAGAACGATCGGTTTGCTGTTCGTCGTGGTGGCCGCGGAAGGTGGCAACTTCAATAATTTCCGGGCCGAACATGACATGTGCGAGGCGGAAACGGCGGCCGACCAGCCGGCAGTTGCGGAACAGTTTGCGTACCTGATCCGGCGTGGCGCTGGTGGTGACGTCAAAATCTTTTGGTTTTTTGCCCAGCAATAAGTCGCGCACGCCGCCGCCTACCAGGTAAGCGTCGTAGCCCGCTTTATTCAGACGATAGAGCACCTTGAGCGCATTTTCACTGATATCTTTGCGGGAAATAGCGTGCTGCTCACGCGGAATAACCGTCATCTGCGGTTGAGCCAACGCCTCGACGGCGATGCTCTCTTCGCGGCTTAGCACCTTGCGGCAAAAATTAGCGACTCGGGTAAAAATAGTACACCTCGGTAGTGTCAAACGTCAGGACAAAAAAATAGCGGCTAATCATAGCTCAGCGCGACGCATTTGAGAATGATGTATTCACATCTGCCCCTCAGACACGCGGGAAAGTGACCAATTTTCGACCGCCTGGTTCAGCAACACTTCGATGCTGAGATCCTGCCACTCATTTGTTACATCCTGGTTCAGAAATTGTAAAGCCCTGATTATTATGGGGCGGGGATCGCCGCCAGGCAAGGCAGGAGCATGGTTTTGCTTGGAGAGCTTATTCCCTTGCTCGTTAAGTGCCAGAGGTAGATGAATATACCCAGGCACAGGCCAGCCAAGCTGCTGATAGAGCGAGATTTGCCGCACTGTCGGTTCAATCAGATCCGCGCCGCGAACGATCTCCGTCACGCCCTGAAAATGATCGTCGACCACGACGGCCAGGTTATAAGCGAACAACCCATCACGACGATGAATAATAAAATCTTCCCGCGCCAGTTTTTCATCGGTCACAATGCGACCGCGTAGCCGATCGTCAAAATGCAGTACCGGATGATGTTGCAACAGACGTAGCGCGGCATTTTCCGGGCCGTTGTGTCGGGTGCGGCAGTAGCCGTCGTAGATGCCGCCGATACTCTGGATACGCGCGCGGGTGCAGGTACAGAAGTAACTTAAACCGTCACGTTGCAAAGTAGCGAGTACTTCACGGTAGGCATCATGTCGTTGCGATTGCCACAGCACTTCACCGTCCCAGTGCAGACCATAGTGTTCCAGCTGACGCAAAATCGTCGCTGCTGCACCGGGAACCTCACGAGGGGGATCAATATCTTCGATACGGACGAGCCAGGCGCCCTGATTGGCGCGGGCCTGCAGGTAGCTGCCAAGCGCAGCAATCAATGAGCCAAAGTGCAGTTCACCGGAAGGAGATGGCGCAAAGCGCCCAATATAGTGAGATTCAGGCATATCGACAGGCAAAGAAATATAGGGCGGGAATCACTCCCGCCGTATAAGGCGCACCACGCCTAAGTGATGCGTCATCAGTGATAACGGGGGATTAACCCGCCATCTGTTTTTCGCGGATTTCCGCCAGCGTTTTACAGTCGATGCACAGATCGGCGGTTGGACGCGCTTCCAGACGACGGATACCAATTTCCACGCCGCAGGATTCACAGAAGCCGAAATCTTCGTCTTCTACTTTTTTCAACGTCTTCTCGATCTTTTTAATCAGCTTGCGCTCGCGATCGCGGTTACGCAGTTCGAGGCTGAACTCTTCTTCCTGGGCGGCACGGTCAACCGGATCCGGGAAGTTAGCAGCTTCGTCCTGCATATGCGTAACGGTGCGATCGACTTCATCCCTGAGTTGATTACGCCATGCTTCAAGAATTCGCTTGAAGTGCGCCAGCTGGGCTTCGTTCATATACTCTTCGCCCGGTTTCTCTTGATACGGCTCCACCCCAGCGATGGCGAGAATACTCAGGGACGATGTTTTACGGTTTTGCCCTTCTTGCATGTTGCTTCTCCTTAACACGCACTATCGATCCCCGTGTGGGGGAAAAATCAGGCCGCTATAAATAACAGATGCTTTTACAGATGGCAAATATCTAAACGTAACACTTGACAACGCTGTGAGGAAAAGCGTATTTGCGCACGCGAACAAATCACTGACCTGTCAACTGCTTGCCCTTTATACCGTAAAAGGTAGCGGCAACCTAAGAGTGATATTATCGGCAGAAAGTTCCGCTTTATAAGCGATTACTTCTACCCCCTGACGTTGTGCGTCACTCAATAATCGTGCGTATTCCTCGTCAATATGGCGTGCAGGAGAAAAATGTTCAACGGCAGAGTGCAGGACGGCAAACAGAATTACCGCGCGATCGCCGCTGGCCGCGACGCTCATTAACTCCCGCAGATGCTTTTGTCCTCGCAGGGTGACGGCATCCGGAAAGTAGCCTGACTGCTGCTCGGCGAGCGTGACCGATTTTACTTCAATATAGCAGTTGCGACGATCCTCTGCCTGTAACAGAAAGTCAATTCTGCTACGCTCCGCACCATATTTTACTTCGCTTTTCAGCGAGCTATATCCCGTCAGTTCCGGCAGGCGATCGGCGAGAATGGCTTCTTTTGTTAATGCATTGGCCTGTTGAGTGTTGACGCAAATAAATGCGCCCTGCTGGGTTTGAGTTAATTCCCAGGTGTGTGCATATTTGCGCTTCAGATTTGTCGAAGTGGAATACCACACCGTATCGCCTGGCGTCGCGCAACCTGTCATCGCTCCGGTATTAGGACAGTGCAATGTCAGGGTTTCTCCTTCCGGGGTAATCACATCCGCCAGGAAACGTTTATAGCGCTGGATCAGCGTGGCGGATTTAAGCGGCGGAATAAATTCCATAGGAAATCCTTATTATTCTGTTTTAAGCGTCCAGCGGTTCAGCGGCGTGTAACGCGTGCGTCCCTGGATAAACTGCGATTCATACAGGGCAAATTCGTTGACCGGGAAAGACCAGCGAAACCCCGGCGGCGGGAGCGTCACTGCGCGGTTGGCGTCACGCAGCAGCGTAATATGCGGATGAAACGGTTGGGGGCTTTGATAACACCCGCTGCGCGAAGCCTGCGCTCGCAGCATATCGGCCAGTTGCAGCAACCCGCGCGGCGGCTGGCGCGAGCCGAGCCATATCACTCTGGAGCGCAGCCACTGGCCAGCGTCATCCAGATGAAGTGTAAAACCCGGCTGGCGAATGCGCCCGGCCAGCCCTTCCAGTGCACGCTGCTTTTCCGCGCTGATCTCGCCGAGGAATGCCAGCGTCAGATGCAGGTTTGCTGCTGCCACCGGGCGTCCGGCTTCGGGAGGAAAGTGCTGCGCGCGCCAGTGAATGACCTGCGTCTGGATGTCGGCAGGCAATTCGAGGGCGAAAAACAGCCTTTTTGATTCGGGCATGGCGTGTTCTCGGTAATGAATTATGGCGATGGTATACTAGCTGGCCTTCTTATGTGAATCCTCTGGAGCTTTTGTGTCCTCACTGCCGGTTGCTGCTGTTCTGCCCGATATCCTTGCTGCGTTACGTTCCTCTTCTCAGGTGTTGTTGAGCGCGCCGACCGGTGCCGGCAAATCCACCTGGCTGCCGTTACAACTGCTGCAACAGGGTGAGATCAACGGGCGGATTTTGCTGCTGGAGCCGCGTCGCCTGGCGGCGCGCAATGTGGCGCAGCGTCTGGCGGAACTGCTGAATGAGAAACCTGGCGAGACCGTGGGTTACCGCATGCGTGCAGAGACCTGCGTAGGGCCGAACACGCGCCTCGAAGTGGTCACTGAAGGAATTTTAACGCGCCTCATCCAGCAGGATCCGGAGCTGAACGGCATTGGGCTGGTGATCCTCGATGAATTCCATGAACGTAGCTTGCAGGCGGATCTGGCGCTGGCGCTGCTGCTGGATCTCCAGCAGGGGCTGCGCGACGATCTTAAATTGTTGGTGATGTCCGCTACGCTGGATAACGAACGTCTGCAAACCCTTTTGCCGCAGGCTCCTGCCATTGTTTCTGCCGGGCGGGCATACCCGGTCGAGCAACGTTATCAGGCGCTGGCAGCGCATCAGCGCTTTGATGAAGCCGTGGCGCAGGTCGTTAGCGGATTACTGCGCGAGGAACGTGGTTCCTTATTACTGTTTTTACCAGGCGTGGGTGAGATCCAGCGCGTGCAGGAGCAACTGGCCGCCCGCGTCGGCAGCGATGTGCTGCTTTGCCCTCTCTATGGCGCATTGCCGCTCAGCGAGCAACGCAAGGCGATTTTGCCTACGCCCGCCGGGCAGCGCAAAGTGGTGCTCGCCACCAATATTGCCGAAACCAGTCTGACCATCGAAGGTATTCGCCTGGTGGTGGATAGCGCGCAGGAGCGCGTGGCGCGTTTTGATCCCCGCAGCGGTTTAACCCGGCTGATGACACAGCGCATCAGCGTGGCGTCGATGACGCAGCGTGCCGGTCGCGCCGGGCGTCTGGAAGCGGGGATTTGCGTACATTTATTAAGTAAAGAGCAGGCTGAACGTGCAGCGGCGCAAAGTAGCCCGGAAATTCTGCACAGCGATTTATCCGGTCTGTTGATGGAATTATTACTCTGGGGATGCCAGGATTCTGCGCAACTTTGCTGGCTGGATCTGCCTCCGGCGACTAATCTGGCGGCGGCGCGCACGCTGCTTACGCAACTGCGGGCGCTGGAAGAGGGTCGTTTAACAGCGTTTGGTCAGCGGATGGCCGCGCTGGGTAATGATCCGCGTCTGGCCGCAATGCTGGCGGCGGCTGAAGGGGATGACGAGATCGCGACGGCGGCGACGCTGGCCGCCATCCTTGAAGAACCACCTCGTGGTGGAAACAGTGATTTAAACGCGGCCTTTTCACGCACGCAGCCAAACTGGCAGCAGCGTGCGCGCCAGCTTGCTCGTAGGCTAAAAAGCAGCGGGGGAGAAGTGGATATCAGCGCGGTGGCGCCGTTGCTTGCCGGTGCGTTTGCCGATCGTATTGCGCGCAGGCGCGGGCAGGAAGGGCGTTATCAACTGGCGAACGGTATGGGGGCGACGCTGGATGCCGACGATGCGCTAAATCGCCATGAGTGGCTGCTTGCGCCGTTGTTATTGCAGGGAAGCCAGTCACCGGATGCGCGCATTTTACTGGCCTTGCCGCTCGATATTGAGGCGCTGATCGCTCGCTGCCCACAACTGTTGCAGCAATCGGATACCGTCGAATGGGACGAGGCGCAAGGCACATTAAAAGCCTTTCGCCGTAGCCGGATCGGCCAGTTAACGGTGAAAGTGCAGCCGCTGGCTAAACCCTCAGAAGAGGAGCTGCATCAGGCGATGCTTAACGGCATCCGCGATAAAGGCTTGCAAGTTTTGAACTGGACACCGGAGGCTGTGCAGTACCGTTTACGTTTACACTGCGCGGCGAAATGGCTGCCGGAAGAGGGCTGGCCCGCCGTGGATGAGGCCTCTTTACTGGAGAATCTGGAGCAATGGTTACTGCCACAAATGGGCGGTATCCGATCGCTGCGCGATTTAAAAGCGCTGGATGTTACGCAGGCATTACAAAACACCCTGCCGTGGTCATTACGTCAACGGCTGGATAGTGAACTGCCGGGGCATTACACTGTGCCGACGGGAAGCCGGATTGCCATCCGTTATCATGAAGATAACCCACCGGCGCTGGCGGTTCGCATGCAGGAGATGTTTGGTGAAGCGGCCACGCCGACGATTGCTCAAGGGCGCGTCGCGCTGGTGCTGGAGCTGCTTTCCCCGGCGCAGCGGCCGCTGCAAATTACGCGGGATTTAAGCGCATTCTGGAACGGCGCTTATCGTGAAGTGCAAAAAGAGATGAAAGGGCGCTATCCGAAACATGTCTGGCCGGACGATCCGGCGAATACCGCGCCGACCCGGCGTACGAAGAAGTATTCGTAAACCCGGCTGAGCAGCGCGGTGCGCTAAAAATTGAGAGATTTCTTCTTCTGCCCGTTGGCAAAAGAACTGAGAATCAGGCCCTTGCGCCTGAATGTTGCGGAGAGTAAAGCATGGCGGGGAATGACCGCGAGCCAATTGGACGTAAGGGGAAACCTGTGCATCCGGTGAAAGAAAAAATCAGTCGTCGCCGACTCCGGGAAGAGGAGTACGACGATTACGACGATGATGATGAGGATGAAGAACCGATGCCGAAAAAAGGTAAAGGCAAAGGCGGGAAGCCACGCGGCAAACGCGGTTGGTTCTGGCTGCTATTGAAAATTTTCATCGTTTTAGCCGTGCTGTGCGCCATTTATGGCGTTTATCTGGATCAAAAAATCCGCGCCCGTATCGATGGCAAAGTCTGGCAGTTGCCGGCTGCGGTTTATGGCCGCATGGTCAACCTTGAGCCGGATATGGCGATCAGCAAAAACGAAATGGTAAAACTGCTGGAAGCCACGCAGTACCGCCAGGTGACGAAGATGACGCGTCCCGGCGAGTTTACCGTGCAGGCGAAAAGCATTGAGATGATCCGCCGTCCATTTGATTTCCCGGACAGCAAAGAGGGGCAGGTGCGCGCGCGTCTAACCTTTGATGGCGATCGTCTGGAAACCATTGAGAACATGGACAGCAATCGCCAGTTCGGTTTCTTCCGTCTCGATCCGCGTCTCATCACTATGCTCTCTTCGCCGAACGGCGAGCAGCGTCTGTTCGTGCCGCGTAACGGTTTCCCGGATCTGCTGGTTGATACGCTGCTGGCAACCGAAGACCGTCATTTCTATGAACATGACGGTATCAGCTTCTACTCCATTGGCCGTGCGGTGCTGGCAAACCTGACCGCCGGACGCACGGTGCAGGGGGCAAGTACGCTGACGCAGCAGTTGGTGAAGAACCTGTTCCTGAGCAGCGAACGGTCGTACTGGCGTAAAGCCAACGAAGCCTATATGGCGCTGATTATGGATGCCCGTTACAGCAAGGATCGTATTCTTGAACTGTATATGAACGAGGTTTACCTCGGTCAGAGCGGCGACAACGAGATCCGCGGTTTCCCGCTGGCGAGCCTCTACTATTTTGGCCGTCCGGTGGAGGAGCTGAGCCTCGATCAGCAGGCGTTGCTGGTGGGAATGGTGAAAGGGGCGTCGGTTTATAACCCGTGGCGCAACCCGAAACTGGCACTGGAGCGCCGTAACCTGGTGTTACGTCTGTTGCAACAGCAAAACGTCATCGATCAGGAACTGTATGACATGCTGAGTGCCCGTCCGCTGGGCGTACAGCCGCGCGGTGGGGTGATTTCACCGCAGCCGGCGTTTATGCAGATGGTGCGTCAGGAGTTGCAGGCGAAACTCGGCGATAAAGTGAAAGATCTCTCCGGCGTGAAGATTTTCACGACCTTTGATTCTGTCGCGCAGGACGCGGCAGAAAAAGCTGCCGTGGAAGGTATTCCGGCGCTGATCAAGCAGCGCAAACTGAGCGATCTTGAAACGGCGATGGTGGTAGTAGACCGCTATACCGGCGAGGTTCGGGCCATGGTTGGCGGCGCGACGCCGCAGTTCGCGGGCTATAACCGCGCCATGCAGGCGCGCCGTTCCATTGGTTCGCTGGCGAAACCGGCGACCTATCTGACGGCGCTGAGCCAGCCAAATGTGTATCGTCTCAATACCTGGATTGCCGATGCGCCGATCTCTTTGCGGTTGTCGAACGGCCAGGTCTGGGCGCCACAGAACGATGATCGCCGTTTCAGCGGTCAGGTTATGCTGGTGGATGCGCTGACACGTTCGATGAACGTGCCGACGGTTAATCTCGGGATGGCGGTTGGTCTGCCTGCGGTAACGGATACCTGGCTGAAACTGGGCGCGCCAAAAGATCAGCTCACCGGCATGCCGTCAATGCTGCTCGGTGCGCTGAACCTGACGCCGATTGAAGTGGCGCAGGCGTTCCAGACTATCGCCAGCGGCGGTAACCGCGCGCAGCTTTCCGCACTGCGTTCAGTGATTGCTGAAGACGGTACGGTGCTGTATCAGAGCTTCCCGCAGGCCGAACGTGCGGTGCCGGCGCAGGCGGCGTACATGACGCTGTGGACCATGCAACAGGTGGTTCAGCGCGGTACGGGCCGTCAGTTGGGCGCGAAATATCCGGGTCTGCATCTGGCCGGGAAAACCGGTACTACTAATAATAACGTCGATACCTGGTTTGCCGGTATCGACGGGCGTGAAGTGACCATCACCTGGGTGGGGCGCGATAATAACCAGCCGACGAAGCTGTATGGTGCAAGCGGCGCGATGGCGATTTATCAGCGTTATCTGGAAAACCAGTCGCCGATCCCGCTGGATCTGACGCCGCCGGAAGACATCACCACAATGGGCGTCGACGACATGGGCAACTTTGTCTGCGGCGGTGGCGGTTCGCGTTCACTGCCGGTCTGGACAACCAGCCCGGAAACGCTGTGCCAGCAGAATCAGGTGCAGCCGCAAACCGGCAACCCGTTTGATCAGTCAACGCAGCCGCAGCCGCAGCAGCAGCAGCCGCAACAACAGCAACCTCAGCAACAGCCACAGCAAGAGCAGAAAAGCGATGGCGTCGCAGGTTGGATCAAAGAGATGTTTGGCAGTAATTAACCCTGAAAACCCCGGTCGCAAAGCCGGGGTTTTTTCTTTTTTTCGCTATCGCAAACATTCAGATAACGACCTCTTAAACACCTTTTAACCCCACGTTTTTTATCTGGTTATTTCTTAATCCCTCAGGCGCTCTCGCGCGGCTTACTGCTTGCTATGCGTACAACGCTTCGCATATTATGCTGCGGTCATAATAATAATTATCGTTTACGTTATCGTTCACTCATTGATTCAGAGATAAACCAATGGCGCGTCCAAAAACTGCTCAGCCAGTCAACACTACGCTGCGTAAAATCGCAGTTGTAGTAGCCACAGCGGTTAGCGGCATGTCTGTTTATGCACAGGCTGCAACAACCCAGAATGAAGAAACCATCACCGTAACCACAGCGCCAGCTGCGCAAGAAAACGCGTGGGGTCCGGCGGCTACCATCGCGGCGAAACATACCGCCACAGCAACCAAAACGGATATGCCGCTGGAGAAAACCCCCCAGTCTATTTCCGTGGTGACCAGCGAAGAGATCGCGCTGCATCAGCCGAAATCCGTAAAAGAAGCCCTCAGCTATACACCGGGCGTTGCGGTGGGGACGCGTGGTGCATCCAACACCTACGACTACCTGATTATTCGTGGTTTCGCCGCGGATGGTCAGAGCCAGAACAACTACCTCGACGGTCTGAAGATGCAGGGCAACTTCTACAATGACGCGGTAATTGATCCTTACATGATTGAGCGCGCCGAAATCCTGCGCGGCCCAACCTCGGTGCTCTACGGAAAAAGCAGCCCCGGCGGCCTGTTGAATATGGTCAGCAAGCGCCCAACCACCACGCCACTGTATGAAATACAGTTCAAGGCAGGCACAGACAACCTGTTCCAGACCGGGTTTGATTTCAGCGATGCGCTGGATGATGACGGCGTATTCTCTTATCGCTTAACCGGTCTTGCGCGTTCGGCGAATGCACAGCAGGAAGACAAAAAAGAGCAGCGCTACACCGTTGCGCCATCCTTTACCTGGCGCCCGGATGACAAAACGAATTTCACGTTCCTCTCTTACTTCCAGAACGAGCCGGAAACCGGCTATTACGGCTGGTTGCCGAAAGAGGGAACGGTTCAACCGCTGCCGAATGGTTCGCGTCTGCCGACTGACTTCAACGAAGGCGCGAAGAACAACACCTATTCCCGTAACCAGAAAATGGTGGGTTATAGCTTCGAACATGCATTCGATGACACCTTCACCGTGCGCCAGAACATGCGTTACGCCGAGAACAAAACGTCGCAAAACAGCGTTTACGGTTATGGAATGTGTTCTGATCCGCTCTATTCAAGCGCTCCGGCGAGCAGCCCATGTGCAGGCATTGCGCAATCTGAGTGGGGCCATTACCTGACGCGTCAGTATGTGATCGATCACGAGAAGTTGCAGAACTTCTCCGTCGATACGCAACTGCAAAGCAAATTTACTACCGGTTCAGTGGATCACATTCTGCTGACCGGCGTCGATTACATGCGTATGCGTAACGACATTAATTCATGGTTTGGCTATGCAGGCTCTGTCGCTCCGTCTGATATCTACGATCTTGATCGCGGTGATTTCGATTTCGGTGCTCGCCCGACGCCTTCTGGCGCTTACCAGATCCTGAACCGCCAGCAACAAACGGGCCTTTACGCACAGGATCAGGCGCAGTGGGATAAGGTGCTGGTTACGCTGGGCGGCCGTTATGACTGGGCTAAACAGAGCGCATTCAACCGCACCACCAATATCACTGCGGAACGTGACGACAAGCAGTTTACCTGGCGTGGCGGTGTTAACTACCTGTTCGACAATGGCGTAACGCCGTACTTTAGCTATAGCGAGTCGTTTGAACCGGCATCGACCACCGGGGCGAGCGGCGCTATTTTCGCACCGTCCAAAGGCAAGCAGTACGAAGCAGGCGTGAAATACAGCCCGAAAGATCGTCCGATTGTCATGACCGGTGCCGTCTATCAGCTCACCAAGAGCAACAACCTGATGGCCGATCCAAACGGTTCTTTCTGGTCTGTTGAAGGCGGTGAAATTCGCGCGCGCGGCGTGGAAATCGAAGCCAAAGCGGCGCTGTCAGCGAATATCAACGTGGTGAGTTCGTATACCTATACCCAGGCTGAATACACCACTGATACCAACTACAAAGGCAACACTCCGGCGCAAGTGCCTAAACATATGGCGTCACTGTGGGGCGACTACACCTTCTACGACGGAGCTTTGTCTGGTCTGACATTAGGCACCGGCGCACGTCTCACCGGTTCAAGCTATGGCGATCCGGCGAACTCCTTTAAGGTGGGCAGCTACACGGTTGTCGATGCGCTGGTGCGTTACGATCTGGCGCGTGTTGGCCTGGCGGGTTCCAACGTCGCGCTTCACGTGAATAACTTGCTCGATCGTGAATACGTTGCCAGTTGCTTCAACACGTACGGCTGCTTCTGGGGCGCAGAACGTCAGGTGGTGGCGACCGCAACCTTCCGCTTCTAATCTCTCTTCGGGCACGGTTCGCCGCGCCCTTTTATAAGATGGCAATCATGCAGGAAAACAGAGCGCTTCCCGATACAACCTTTCAACTGACCGATGTTACTTTTAGCGTGCCGGGACGTACGCTGCTGCAGCCTCTCTCCCTGACATTCCCGGTGGGGAAAGTCACTGGCCTGATTGGCCATAATGGCTCGGGCAAATCCACATTGCTGAAAATGCTCGGCCGTCATCAGCCGCCTTCTGCGGGCGATATTCTGCTCGACGGGCAGCCGCTGGAGAGCTGGAACAGCAAGGCGTTTGCCCGCAAAGTGGCTTATCTGCCGCAGCAGTTGCCGCAGGCGGAAGGGATGACGGTGCGTGAGCTGGTGGCGATTGGCCGCTACCCGTGGCACGGTGCGCTGGGGCGTTTTGGCGTGGCCGACAGAGAAAAAGTGGAAGAAGCGATAGCGCTGGTCGGGCTAAAGCCGCTGGCGCACCGGCTGGTGGATAGTCTCTCCGGCGGCGAGCGTCAGCGGGCGTGGATTGCGATGCTTGTGGCGCAGGACAGCCGCTGCCTGTTGCTGGATGAACCGACCTCGGCGCTGGATATCGCGCATCAGGTTGATGTGCTGGCGCTGGTGCATCGCTTAAGCCAGCAACGCGGGCTGACGGTGATTGCCGTGCTGCACGATATCAATATGGCGGCGCGTTATTGCGACTATCTGGTGGCGCTGCGCGGCGGTGAAATGATCGCCGAAGGCACACCGGACGCGCTGATGCGTGCTGATACGCTTGAACATATTTACGGTATCCCGATGGGGATCCTGCCGCATCCGGCGGGTGCGGCGCCGGTGAGTTTTGTCTACTGATGGCCGATCTACACTCGATTAGCCGTCGTCGCTTACTGACGGCGATGGCGCTTTCTCCGCTGCTGTGGCATCTACGCAGCGCTCGCGCGGCAACCGTTGATCCGTACCGTATTGTGGCGCTGGAATGGCTGCCTGTGGAACTGCTGTTGGCGCTGGGCATTACGCCGTATGGCGTTGCCGATGTACATAATTACAACATCTGGGTTAACGAACCGTCGCTGCCCGCTTCGGTAATTGACGTTGGTTTGCGTACCGAACCGAACCTCGAATTACTCACGCAGATGAAACCCTCGCTGCTGGTCTGGTCGGCGGGTTACGGCCCGGATGAGGCCAAACTGGCGAAGATCGCACCGGGGCGCGGTTTTACTTTCAGCGACGGTAAACAACCGCTGGCGCTGGCCCGACGTTCGCTGAACGAAATGGCGCAAATGCTGAATCGGGAAGCCGCAGCCAAAAAACATCTCGATCAGTTTGATGCGTTAATTGATGGGACAAAACCGCATTTCGCCCGGCGCGGCGATCGTCCGTTATTGATGATTA
Source organism: Kosakonia sp. MH5 (assembly GCF_009935945.1). Lineage (NCBI taxonomy): Bacteria > Pseudomonadati > Pseudomonadota > Gammaproteobacteria > Enterobacterales > Enterobacteriaceae > Kosakonia > Kosakonia sp. MH5. The sequence continues at coordinate 315,227 of NZ_QODH01000006.1, forward strand.
CCCTGCTCGATCCGCGCCATGTGCTGGTGTTTGCCGAGAACTGCCTGTTCCAGGCGGTGCTCGATCAACTGGGTGTGCGCAATGCCTGGCAGGGGGAAACCACCTTCTGGGGCAGCGTGACGGTCGGTATCGACAGGCTGGCAGCGTACAAAGATGTGGATGTGCTCTGTTTCGATCACGGTAATGAGCAGGATATGCGCAAGCTGATGGCGACGCCGCTGTGGCAGGCGATGCCGTTTGTCCGGTCTGGCCGATTCCAGCGCGTTCCGGCAGTCTGGTTCTATGGCGCGACACTGTCGGCGATGCACTTCACCCGCGTGCTGGATAACGCGCTGGGAGGCCGGACATGAGTCAGAGTATTGCACGTTTCCCTGCCTTCTTGCTGGCGTTGCTGTTTGTCGCCGCCGCCTGGCTGACCTGGAGCAACTTAAACGTTGCACTGCCGTGCGTGCAGTGGGGGCAGGCGTTTCGTGCGCCGGATATGAATCTGATCGATCAGATGCTGTTCCATTACAGCCTGTTGCCGCGTCTGGCCGTCTCGCTGCTGGTAGGCGCGGGGCTTGGGCTGGTTGGCGTGTTGTTCCAGCAGGTATTGCGTAACCCGCTGGCCGAACCGACCACGCTGGGCGTGGCGACCGGCGCGCAGTTGGGCATCACGATTACCACGCTGTGGACAATTCCAGGCGTGCTGGCCTCGCAGTTTGCGGCGTTGATCGGCGCAGGCGCCGTTGGCGCGCTGGTATTTGGTGTGGCGTGGGGAAAACGGTTGTCGCCGGTGACGCTGATCCTCGCCGGTCTGGTGGTCAGCCTCTATTGCGGCGCGATCAACCAGTTGCTGGTGCTGTTTCACCACGATCAATTGCAAAGCATGTTTTTGTGGAGCACCGGAACGCTGACGCAAACCGACTGGAGCGTGGTGCAACGTTTGTGGCCGCAGCTAGCTGGCTGCGCCGTGCTGACGTTGCTGTTGCTGCGCCCGCTCACGCTGATGGGGCTGGATGATGGCGTTGCGCGCAATCTGGGGCTTGCACTGTCGATGGCGCGCCTGGCCGCGCTGACGCTGGCGGTTGTCCTGAGTGCGTTGCTGGTGAATGCGGTGGGGATCATCGGATTTATCGGCCTGTTCGCGCCGCTACTGGCAAAAATGCTTGGCGCACGTCGTCTGCTGGCGCGTCTGCTGTTAGCGCCGCTGATTGGCGCGCTGATCCTCTGGCTCTCCGACCAGATCATCTGGTGGTTGACGCGGGTGTGGATGGAAGTCTCCACCGGTTCGATCACCGCGCTGATTGGCGCTCCGTTGCTGCTGTGGCTGTTGCCGCGTCTGCGGAGTATGAATACCCCCGCCATGGATGCCGGGGACAATGTCGCGGCTGAACGTCAGCAGGTGCCGTGGTTTGTGCTGGGCGGGCTGGTAGTGCTGTTGCTGGCGATGTGGGCCGCGCTGGCTTTTGGCCGCGATGCGCAGGGCTGGCACTGGGCCAGCGGCACGCTGTTGCAGGAGTTGCTGCCGTGGCGCTGGCCGCGCATTGTTGCCGCGCTGACCGCCGGGGTGATGCTGGCTGTCGCGGGTTGCATCATTCAACGTCTGACCGGTAACCCGATGGCCAGCCCGGAAGTGCTGGGGATCAGCTCTGGCGCCGCCTTTGGCGTGGTACTGATGTTGTTCTTCGTGCCCGGCAACGCGTTTGGCTGGCTGATGCCCGCCGGGAGCCTTGGCGCGGCGCTGACGCTGCTGATCATTATGATCGCTGCCGGGCGCGGCGGATTCTCGCCGCACCGCATGCTGCTGGCGGGGATGGCGCTCAGTACCGCCTTCACTATGTTGCTGATGATGCTGCAGGCCAGCGGGGATCCGCGTATGGCGGCGATCCTGACGTGGATTTCCGGCAGTACGTATAACGCCTCGGGCGAGCTGGTGCTGCGTAGTGGCGTGATGATGGTGATCCTGCTGGCATTGACACCGTTTTGCCGTCGCTGGCTGATGATTTTACCGCTCGGCGGCGATACGGCGCGTGCGGTTGGCCTGGCGCTGACATCTTCACGCATCGCGCTGTTGTTGCTGGCTGCGGCATTGACAGCTACCGCGACCATGACCATCGGTCCGTTGAGCTTTGTGGGGCTGATGGCGCCGCATATTGCGCGGATGATGGGGTTCCGTCGTACGATGCCGCATATTGTTATTTCGGCGCTGGTCGGGGGAATATTGCTGGTGTTTGCTGACTGGTGCGGGCGGATGCTGATGTTTCCGTTCCAGATCCCGGCGGGATTGCTGTCGACGTTTATCGGCGCGCCGTACTTTATCTATTTGCTGAGAAAGCAGAGCCGCTAATTTTTTCCCTCTCCCCACCGGGGAGAGGGCTGTGCCTTATCCGGCAAAAAACATTACAGCTTCGCGAAAACGCGACGTGCGGCATCGATAGTGTTATCGATATCCTCTTCACTATGTGCCACGGACATAAAGCCCGCCTCAAACGCTGACGGCGCAAGATAAACGCCTTCTTCCAGCATCAGATGGAAGAAACGCTTAAAGCGTTCAACGTCGCACTTCACCACATCCTGATAGCAGGTCACGGCTGGCGCATCGGTAAAGAACAGGCCGAACATACCACCTACGTGGTTGACGACCAGCGGAATGCCTGCCTGCTGCGCTGCTTCCAGCAGACCGTCGGCCAGCTGCGTGGTCAGCTCGGTTAGCGTGGAGTGAACGCCCGGCTGCGCCACTTCAGTCAGGCAGGCATAGCCCGCAGCCATCGCAATCGGGTTGCCAGAGAGTGTGCCAGCCTGATAGACCGGGCCGGTCGGCGCCAGTACGTCCATCACCTCACGGCGCCCGCCAAACGCGCCTACCGGCATGCCGCCGCCGATAATTTTGCCCAGACAGGTCAGATCCGGCTCGACGCCGTAATAAGCCTGCGCGCCTGCCAGCGCAACGCGGAAGCCGGTCATCACTTCGTCAATGATCAACAGCGCGCCGAATTCGTCACACAGCGCGCGCAGGCCCGGCAGGAATTCCGGCTGCGGCGGTACGCAGTTCATGTTGCCGGCAACCGGTTCAACGATGATACAGGCGATATCCTGCGGATACTGTTCGAAGGCCGCGCGAACGGAATCGAGATCGTTATAGGTGCAGGTCAGCGTGTGTTTGGCGAAATCAGCCGGAACGCCCGGTGAGTTCGGTTGGCCTAAGGTCAACGCGCCGGAACCAGCTTTCACCAGCAGGCAGTCGGCGTGGCCGTGGTAGCAACCTTCGAATTTGATGATTTTGTCGCGGCCGGTAAAGCCGCGCGCCAGGCGGATGGCGCTCATGGTGGCTTCCGTACCGGAGTTCACCATGCGTACCATATCCATGGTGGGTACCAGTTCGGTCACCAGCGCGGCCATTTTGACTTCCATCTCCGTTGGTGCACCAAAGCTCAGCCCGCGGCTGGCCGCCTCAATAACGGCGTTGCGAATGGCCGGGTGGTTGTGCCCCAGCACCATAGGCCCCCAGGAACCGACGTAATCGATATAGGCTTTACCATCGGCGTCATACAAATAAGCACCGTCAGCACGCTCGATAAACAGCGGCGTACCACCGACGCCGGTAAAGGCGCGTACCGGTGAATTGACACCGCCGGGGATCAGTTCGCGCGCTGCGTTATAGAGTTCTTCAGACTTACTCATCTTTCATTACCTGGTTCGTGGAAAATTCAATGCCGGTCATTCTATGTGATTACACGAATGTTATGAAAGTTTTGCCCTGGTGAAACGACATATTTTGCAGGACATTCCCCCGCGACGCGGCGGCAGTCGCTGGTTACAATACCTCTTTTGTATGACCTATAGAAAATCAGATGCAAGCAGAGACTCCCTCATTCGAACAACAACAGGTTGAGCAACGCCGCCGACGGAATATCGTGCGTCAGATGCTGCAACGCGATAAAACGCCGCTGGCAATTTTAGTGGTGGCTGCAATAGCCGGTGCGCTGACGGGTTTGGTTGGCGTGGCGTTTGAGAAAGCGGTCAACGCGGTGTTGAACGCGCGTATCGGCGCACTGGGACAGGTGGCGAACAGCGCGCTGGTCTGGCCGCTGGCGTTTATCGGTTCGGCGTGTCTGGCGATGATTGGCTACTGGCTGGTGCGGCGCTTTGCGCCAGAGGCGGGCGGTTCCGGTATCCCTGAAATTGAAGGCGCACTGGAAGAACTCCGCCCGGTGCGCTGGTGGCGCGTACTGCCGGTGAAATTCATCGGCGGCATGGGAACGCTGGGGGCGGGTATGGTGCTGGGGCGTGAAGGGCCGACGGTGCAGATCGGCGGCAATATCGGGCGAATGGTGGGCGATCTGTTTCGCCTGCGCAGCAGTGAAGCCCGCCATACGCTGCTGGCGACCGGTGCAGCGGCCGGGCTTTCAGCGGCATTTAACGCGCCGCTGGCGGGGATCCTGTTCATCATTGAAGAGATGCGCTCACAGTTTCACTACAACCTGATCTCAATTAAAGCGGTGTTTACCGGCGTGATTATGTCGAGCATTGTGTTCCGGTTGTTTAACGGCGAGGCGGCGGTGATCGATGTCGGCAAACTCAGCAATGCGCCAGTGAACACGCTGTGGCTCTATCTGCTGCTGGGAATGGTGTTTGGTTGTGTCGGCCCACTGTTTAATGCGTTAGTGCTGCGTACCCAGGATCTGTTTCAGCGACTTCACGGCGGGCACACCGGGAAGTGGGTGCTGATTGGCGGCATCGTTGGCGGCGCATGCGGCGTTTTAGGACTGGTTGCGCCAGCGCTCTCCGGCGGCGGTTTTGCTCTCATCCCGATAGCGACGGCGGGCAATTATACCGTGGGCATGCTGTTGTTCATTTTCCTTGCCCGCGTTGTTACCACCTTGCTCTGTTTTAGTTCCGGTGCGCCGGGCGGAATTTTTGCGCCGATGCTGGCGCTGGGTACAGTCCTGGGGATGGCGTTCGGCAGTGCGAGCGCTATTCTCTTCCCGCATTATCAGTTAGATGCCGGGACGTTTGCCATTGCCGGAATGGGGGCGTTGCTGGCGGCGTCGTTACGCGCGCCGCTGACCGGGATCGTGCTGGTTCTGGAAATGACAGACAATTATCAGCTTATATTGCCAATGATCATTACCTGCCTTGGTGCGACACTGTTAGCGCAGTTTCTTGGAGGTAAACCGCTCTATTCCGCTATTCTGGCACGTACGCTTGCCAGGCAATCTGCCAGCGAGGATCGTCATATGGAGCGGGAGAATACTTGAACGATTTAGTTGCATACTGGATAATAGCCGAAAAGATCGGGTTAATATTTGCCCAGATCGCAGTATCAATTGGGAGCAAGACATGAGTGATGACGTAGCGCTGCCGCTGGAGTTTACCGACGCAGCAGCCAACAAAGTAAAGAACCTGATTGCGGACGAAGATAACCCGAATCTGAAGCTGCGTGTCTACATCACCGGTGGTGGTTGCAGCGGCTTCCAGTACGGTTTTACCTTTGACGATCAAATCAACGATGGTGATATGACCATTGAGAAACAGGGCGTTGGCCTGGTGGTTGATCCGATGAGCCTGCAATATCTGGTAGGCGGCTCGGTAGATTATACCGAAGGCCTGGAAGGTTCCCGCTTCGTGGTAACTAACCCGAATGCGACCAGCACCTGCGGTTGTGGTTCCTCTTTCAGCATCTGAGAACCGTTTGCTGCCTGTAAAAAAGCCGCGTTTATCGACGCGGCTTTTTTGTTTTCACCGATTCTGATGTGCTTATCGTTGGCTATGAGCATTAGTATAATGTCGCATCATGCTAATTAATGTCATGGATATAAACTGTTTTTATTTTTGCTATAGAAATATAAAAATTAATTTTAACGATATAATTTTCTTAATTTCAAAGTGGCAGTGATTATTTCAGCGACAACTTTTTGGGAAGTGTTAGTATCTGCTTTTGTTATCCGCAGGCAAATCCGCGATAGTAACATTTAACCAGGAAGGAACTTTAGTGAGGCATGGATGCATAATTGTCTTCAAAATATTAATATAGCGCTGCTAAATAAATTCAACATACTAAACAAACTGCTGATAGAATGCGTGCCTGACAATAAGAATATTGACATTACGTTTAGCGTATTTAAGCATTACGATGCGCTTTTGCAAATCACCAGCGCGCAGCCTGTTGATCTCATTATTCTCGACCTCAGTACATGGTTTACAATCATCAGCAATACAAGTCAGAGTTTACGGCAAACAACAGACGATGCGCTTGCCTCTGGCTGCAAGGTCCTGTTGATTCTGCTGGAAGCCGATGCGCATATCATTGACCAACTGGTAAAGATGAATGTTGATGCAATTATTAGCATGAGCGATAGTTCGGCTGAACTAAAACGGGTAATTGAGCACGTATTAAATCCGGAAATACAGCAGAAATATATTTCAGCGTATATTACGCAGCAATTGTATAGCGGTAAATATGAGAGGTTGTCAAAGAAAGAGTGGGAAGTGATAAAAATGTTCTCTGAGGGATACAGCCTACTTGAGATTGCCGAAAAGCGTTGTCGGGCGATAAGTACCGTAGCTACCCAAAAAATGAATGCAATGAAAAAACTGAATTTGCGTAATAATGGCGAACTAATTAAATATTTTTATATTCACAGCCTGCTTTGAAATACAGGCCGATCATCAACAGCAGAACAATCTGCACCTGAGGCGCTAATCCGGGTTGCCGATTAGCGCCCGGAATCATCCAGTGCAAAGGTCGGTAACTTCAGATGCCAGCGAATTGCGGCCAGGCGAATAACCAGCGTCACCACCATGCCCAGCATACTGGCGGTTTCCAGCGGCACAGCAAAGAAGTAAAACGCCGTGGCGTGAACAATCCCCCCGGCGATACAGGCCGTCGCGTAAATTTCGGTGCGCAGGATCATCGGCACTTCGCGCGCCAGTACATCGCGAATGATCCCGCCGCCGACGCCGGTCAATACGCCCATACAGATAGCGATAAGCGGCCCGGTTTCGGCGATAAACGCTTTGTTGACGCCGATACCGACAAAAACTGCTAATCCCACCGCATCCAGTACCGGCAGGATCCATTTGGGCAAACGCCGGGGCTGACGAACCAGCACAATCGTCAGCATGCAGGTCACCATGGCGACGACGAGATCGGTTGGATCTTTCACCCAGAATACTGGCCCGTGCGCCAATGCCATATCACGGATGGTCCCGCCGCCAACGGCTGTCACGACGCCAAGTACCAGCACGCCGAAAGGGTCCATACGCAATTTCCCGGCCAGCAAAACGCCCGAGATCGCAAATACGGCGGTGCCAATAATATCCAGCCAGTAAACCAGCATGGTTGATTCCCCAGTTATTTCACCTGCGCAAGGGCAGTACAGAGTTGTTGAGCGGCGAGGATAATACGCGGGCTTGCCCGTTCAAACCAGTCACCGTGCAGAGAAATAATCGGTACATTCAGCTGTTTTTGCCAGAACTGTTCAATTTTGGGGATTTCGTCCGCTTCTCCTGCCACAACAATCGCCTGCGGCTGCCGCGCAAGCACCTGTTCACGGCTTACCTGCGGCCACGGCACGCGGCTGGCGGCGAAAATATTTTCCCCGCCGCAAAGCTCCAGAACCTCGTTCTGAATTGACCCTTTTCCACTGGTAAACAGCGGTTGCGCGCCAAATTGCAGAAAGACCCGTTTTTTGGGCCGGCTGGCATAGCGGGATTTTAGCGTCTGGTATTCGGCAAGCAGATGTTGAGCCGCTTGTTCAGCCTGTTGCGGTCTTGGGCTGTAGGGAGCCAGTTTATGCAGCGTATCCGCCACCTGCTCAATGGTAATGCTATCCACCCACATTACGGTGATACCGAACTGTTTTAGCTGGTTGACCTGACGCTCCGTATTGCCGCCGCACCATGCCAGTACCAAATCGGGCTTTAGTGCGACAATGCGTTCGAGGTTGATGCCTTGCCAACTGGCAACCTGCTCAATTTTTGCCGCTGCGGGCGGGTAATCAGAATAGCTGCTGACGGCAACGGGAGTGATGCCTGCGGCAAATGCCAGTTCTGTATTGGCCGGGGAGAGGGAGATGACGCGCGGCGCGGCGAACAACCACGCCGGCATCAGAACAAGCAGGGCGGCAAGCACCCTGAAAAAATGATTAACCACGAGCCAGTTTCTGCACCAGAGTTTCAACCATCAGGCTGGACTGCTTCGCCGCCACGGCCAGGAACTCATCAAAGCTGAGGTGGGACTGCTGATCGGCAACGTCTGAGATGGCGCGAACAACAACAAACGGAATGCCATAGTTGTGGCAAACGTGAGCAATGGCGGTGGCTTCCATTTCTACGGCAATCGCCTGCGGGAAGTTGTGACGGATTTTCGCCAGGCCAACAGAGCCATTAATAAAGGCATCGCCGCTGACAATCAGCCCGCGCACAGCATGCAGATCCAGTTCATTAATGCAGGCTTCTGCCGCCGCAATCAGTTTGCCATCGGCTTTAAACCCGGCCGGGCAGCCAGGAAGCTGGCCATACTCATAACCGAATGCGGTGACATCGGCATCGTGATAACGCGCTTCGTCAGACACCACGATATCGCCCACTTTCAGCGTCGGTGCAAGGCCACCAGCGGAACCGGTATTGATAATCACGTCCGGCTGGCAACGCTCCAGCAGCAGGGTCGCGCCCATCGCCGCGGCAACTTTACCAATGCCTGATTTCAGCAGCGCGACGTCTGTACCATTCAGCGTACCGGTGTAGATTTCGCTGCCGCCAACGTTGAGCGTTTGACGGTTTTCGATTTTGTCACGCAGCAGCGTAACTTCTTCTTCCATTGCACCAATAATGCCAATTTTCATGGAGATACTCGCTAATGTGATAGGACAGAATTACGTTTCCAGGGCATAGTCTATCATGGCATACAGGATTGTAATGATATCCCGTGACGCTTCGCACAGGAGAGGAAATGGCAGAGATCGATTTTCGCAACAAGATAAACTGGCGCCGCCGCTATCGTTCGCCGCAGGGCGTGAAAACCGAACGTGAAATTCTGCGTATTTTTGAAAGCGATCGCGGGCGGATCATCAACTCTCCCGCTATCCGGCGTTTGCAGCAAAAAACTCAGGTTTTCCCGCTGGAGCGAAATGCGGCGGTTCGTACGCGGTTGACGCACTCGCTGGAAGTACAGCAAGTGGGGCGCTATATCGCCAAAGAGATCCTCAGCCGTTTGAAAGAGCAGCGCCTGCTGGAAACTTATGGCCTGGATGAACTGACCGGGCCCTTCGAGAGCATCGTCGAAATGGCCTGTCTGATGCACGATATCGGCAACCCGCCATTCGGTCATTTTGGCGAAGCGGCCATTAATGACTGGTTCCGTCAGCGTTTATCACCGGATGACGCTGTCGGACAGCCATCATCCGACGATCGCTGCGAAGTGGTGGCATTACGTCTGCGCGAAGGGGAAGATGAACTTAACGCGCTGCGCTGCAAGGTTCGTCACGATTTAAGCCATTTTGAAGGTAATGCGCAGGGTATTCGTCTGGTGCATACATTAATGCGCATGAATCTGACCTGGGCACAGGTTGGCTGTATTTTAAAATATACCCGTCCGGCGTGGTGGGTTGGAGAACCGCCAGCTTCGCACAGCTATTTAATGAAAAAACCGGGTTATTATTTTTCCGAGGAAGCGTATGTTGCGCGCTTACGTAAAGAATTAGATCTCGATATTTACAGCCGCTTCCCTTTGACGTGGATAATGGAGGCTGCCGACGATATCTCTTATTGTGTCGCCGATCTGGAAGATGCCGTTGAGAAACGTATTTTCACTGCCGAGCAACTTTATCAGCATCTTTATGATGCCTGGGGCGAGCATGAAAAAGGATCGCTGTTTGCTCAGGTTGTCGAAAATGCGTGGGACAAATCCCGTGTTAATTCTATGAGCCGCAGCGCAGAAGATCAGTTCTTCATGTATTTGCGTGTGAACACGCTGAATAAACTGGTGCCCTACGCCGCACAACGATTTATTGATAATCTGCCGCAGATTTTCAGCGGAGAATTCAACCATGCTTTGCTGGAAGATGATAGCGACTTCAGCCAGCTACTTGAATTATATAAAAATGTCGCCATTAAACAGGTGTTCAGCCACCCGGACGTCGAGCAACTGGAATTACAGGGTTATCGCGTGATTAGCGGGCTGCTGGAAATTTACCGCCCGTTGTTGCAATTATCACTGGCGGATTTTACCGAGCTGGTGGAAAAAGAACGTTTGCGTCGTTTCCCGATTGAATCGCGCCTGTTTCATAAACTTTCGACGCGCCACCGGCTCGCGTATGTCGAGGCGGTCAGCAAATTATCGCCCGATGCTTTGGCGTATCCGGTGCTGGAGTATTATCACCGTTGTCGATTAATCCAGGACTATATTAGCGGTATGACAGATCTATATTCATGGGATGAATATAGACGGATGATGGCCGTGGAATAACGTGTTTGAATTGTAAAGACAGCCAATAAATTTTTACTTTTTCCAGACACTTGATTCCTGAACTTCAGGCTATAAATCGACTCTGAGTGACACATACACAGCAGTTTGCGTTAATCGGTAATGAGATTGAGAGACATGAAAAAAACCACGTTAGCAATGAGTGCATTGGCTCTGAGTTTAAGTTTAGCGCTGTCCCCTCTGTCGGCTATGGCAGCGGAAACAGCATCTTCAGCGACCACATCGCAGCAAATGCCAAGCCTCGCGCCGATGCTGGAAAAAGTTATGCCATCGGTCGTGAGTATCAATGTTGAAGGCAGCACCACGGTAAACACACCGCGTATGCCGCGCAACTTCCAGCAGTTCTTCGGTGATAATTCACCGTTCTGCCAGGATGGATCACCGTTCCAGGGCTCGCCGTTCTGCCAGGGCGGCGGCCAGGATGGTCAGGGCGGCGCCGATAGCCAGCAGCAGAAATTTATGGCGTTGGGTTCCGGAGTGATTATTGACGCAGCGAAAGGCTATGTCGTTACTAACAACCACGTCGTGGATAACGCGAATACTATCAAGGTACAACTGAGCGATGGGCGCAAATTTGACGCCAAAGTCGTGGGTAAAGATCCGCGTTCTGATATCGCGCTGATTCAAATCCAGGATCCGAAAAACCTGACGGCGATTAAGATTGCCGACTCTGATGCGTTGCGCGTGGGCGATTACACCGTGGCGATTGGTAACCCGTTCGGTCTGGGCGAAACCGTGACCTCCGGGATTGTTTCCGCGCTGGGCCGTAGCGGTCTGAATGCGGAGAACTATGAAAACTTTATCCAGACCGATGCGGCGATCAACCGCGGGAACTCCGGCGGCGCGCTGGTGAACCTGAACGGTGAGCTGATTGGTATCAACACCGCGATCCTTGCGCCGGACGGCGGCAACATCGGTATCGGCTTCGCCATCCCAAGTAATATGGTGAAAAACCTTACCGGGCAGATGGTTCAGTACGGTCAGGTTCGCCGTGGAGAACTGGGTATTATGGGCACCGAGCTGAACTCTGAGCTGGCAAAAGCGATGAAAGTCGATGCGCAGCGCGGGGCGTTTGTTAGCCAGGTGATGCCGAATTCTGCCGCCGCGAAAGCGGGTGTGAAAGCGGGCGACGTGATTACTTCGCTTAATGGCAAGCCTATCAGCAGCTTTGCCGCACTGCGTGCTGAAGTGGGTTCAATGCCGATTGGCAGCAAAGTTGAACTGGGCATGTTGCGTGACGGCAAACCGGTGAACATTACGCTGGAACTGCAGCAGAGCAGCCAGAACCAGGTTGATTCCAGCACTATTTTCAGCGGAATTGATGGCGCGGAAATGAGCAATAAAGGCAAAGATGGCGGCGTGGTGGTGAATTCGGTGAAAGCCAACTCCCAGGCGGCGCAGATTGGCCTGAAAAAAGGTGATGTCATTGTTGGCGCGAACCAACAGCCGGTGAAAAATATCGCCGAGTTGCGCAAAATTCTCGACAGCAAACCTTCCGTACTGGCGTTGAACATTCAGCGTGGTGATACTTCCATCTACCTGTTGATGCAGTAATCTGCCAGACCCTCTTCCTCCATGTCGGGGAAGAGGGCTCTCCTCCCGTTTTGTGAAGCCTTCCACAACTCCATACTTCCGAATGTTGCTTTGTGCATTTGCACAGTGATTGCCAGGACTTTCTCCCATATGCTTGGGCTCTGCACAGGGGAGGGTTACATGGCTGGCTGGCATCTTGATACTAAAATGGCACAGGATATCGTGGCGCGGACGATGCGCATCATCGATACGAACATTAACGTCATGGATGCACGCGGTCGCATCATCGGTAGTGGCGATCGTGAACGAATTGGTGAATTGCACGAAGGCGCGCTATTGGTTCTCTCCCAGGGGCGTGTTGTCGATATTGATGACGCGGTTGCCCGCCATCTGCATGGCGTACGCCAGGGCATCAACTTGCCGCTGCGCCTTGAAGGGGAAATTGTTGGCGTTATCGGTCTGACCGGCGAACCGGAAACGTTACGTAAATATGGCGAACTGGTCTGTATGACTGCCGAAATGATGCTGGAACAGTCTCGTCTGATGCATCTGCTGGCGCAGGATAGCCGCCTGCGTGAAGAATTGGTGATGAATCTGATCCAGGCTGAAGAGCACACTCCGGCGTTAACTGAGTGGGCGCAGCGCCTCGGCATAGATTTAAATCAGCCGCGTGTCGTTGCGGTGGTGGAAGTGGACAGCGGCCAGTTGGGTGTGGATAGCGCAATGGCTGAGCTACAACAGCTACAAAATGCGCTGACGACACCGGAACGCAACAACCTGATTGCGATTGTCTCACTGACTGAAATGGTGGTGCTGAAACCGGCGCTCAATCAGTTTGGTCGCTGGGATGCGGAAGATCACCGCAAACGTGTAGAACAATTGATTACCCGTATGAAAGAGAATGGCCAGCTGCGCTTTCGTGTCGCGCTGGGCAACTATTTTACCGGGCCGGGCAGCATTGCCCGATCGTATCGTACGGCGCGTACCACCATGATGGTGGGTAAACAGCGTATGCCGGAAAACCGCAGTTACTTTTACCAGGATTTAATGCTGCCGGTGCTGCTCGACAGTTTGCGTGGCGGCTGGCAGGCCAATGAACTGGCGCGTCCATTGTCTCGTTTAAAAGCGATGGACAACAACGGGTTACTGCGCCGTACGCTGGCGGCCTGGTTTCGTCATAATGTGCAACCGCTGGCAACATCGAAAGCGCTGTTTATTCACCGAAACACGCTGGAATATCGTCTGAATCGTATCTCTGAACTGACGGGGCTGGATTTAGGCAATTTCGATGACAGGTTGCTGCTGTACGTGGCGCTGCAACTGGATGAACAACACTGATATTTTGCCGGGAGAGGGAAGACCCCACCCGGCAAAATGGACTTATTTATTGCGGGTCAGTTTCTCAAGATCGGATTCGATTTCATTAATCTTATTGGTCACTACGCTTTCAAGATGGCGTAGATCGTCAAGGATCTTACGTTTCAGATCGACTTCAGTGCGATCGCGCTGGCAGATTTGATCCAGTTCATCAATCACATAACGCAGGTTAGGACTGATCTCCTGCACCTCTTTATAGCCTTGTCCTACACCGTCGGCGACGACTGTTTTACGCTGGCGGGGGTATTTGAATTTGACGCTCTTGGCAAAAAACTCGCCTTTGTCCTTATGAAAATAGATTTTCAGAATATCGTTGTTCGCTTCCTGGCGGAGGCTATAGCGATCGATTTCATCAGGATTGGTGATGCCTAAACTTTTCAGATTATCGTACATAGCGGTACCCTTAAGCTCAACATAACCTATGAATAATTAACGAAAAAATCTATTTTTGCCACATGAAAATGCAAAAAAGGCGGGATATATCACCCTCTCCCAAACAGGGAGAGGGAAAGACTTAGTCGATGGTGCGCAGCAGTTCGTTAATACCTACTTTGCCACGGGTTTTGGCATCAACTTTCTTCACGATTACAGCGCAGTACAGGCTGTATTTGCCATCTTTAGATGGCAGATTGCCGGAAACAACCACGGAGCCAGCCGGCACTCGGCCGTAATGCACTTCGCCAGTTTCACGATCGTAAATTCGCGTGCTCTGGCCGATATAAACGCCCATCGAGATAACCGAACCTTCTTCAACAATAACGCCTTCCACTACTTCTGAACGCGCACCGATAAAGCAGTTATCTTCAATGATAGTCGGGTTTGCCTGTAATGGCTCCAGAACACCGCCAATACCGACGCCGCCGGAGAGGTGAACATTCTTACCAATCTGCGCGCAGGAACCTACGGTCGCCCATGTATCCACCATCGTACCTTCATCAACATATGCGCCGATGTTCACATAAGACGGCATCAGCACAGTATTGCGGGCAATAAATGCGCCCTGACGAACCGCTGCTGGCGGAACCACGCGGAAACCTTCTTTCTGAAAGCGCGCCTGGTCATAGTCGGCAAATTTCATCGGTACTTTATCGAAGTAGCGGCTTTCCGCACCGTCGATAACCTGGTTATCGTTAATGCGGAAAGAGAGCAGAACGGCCTTTTTCAGCCATTGATGAGTGACCCACTGGCCTTCGATTTTTTCTGCGACACGCAGTGCGCCGGAATCGAGCAGGGCAATAACCTGATTTACCGCTTCGCGAGTTACGGTATCCACATTTGCCGGGGTGATCTCTGCGCGACGCTCGAAAGCCGCTTCAATAACGTTCTGTAACTGCTGCATTGTTTACTCTTTCCATCAGTGTAAAAAATCAATCACCCTTTATCGTTTGGATTGAGGGCCTCTGTCAACCGTTGTTGTACCTCCTTTTGCAGCGCATTATTAAGGCCACGCCGGTCGGCAGTTGCGATTATGAATAAATCTTCTACTCGCTCACCAATGGTTGTAATTCGGGCGCCATGCAGCGAAATTCCCAGATCCGCGAACACCTGACCGACCCGCGCCAGCAGGCCTGGCTGATCAAGAGCAATCAATTCCAGGAATGATTTTCTGTCGGTGTGTGTCGGCAGGAAATTCACCTCAGTATCCACCGTAAAGTGGCGTAATTTAGCTGGCTGGCGACGCGGTTGCGGCGGCTGCCAGCTGTGCTGGGTAATCGCCTGTTCCAGCCCAAAGCAGATAGCATCGTGACGATCGGCGGAGAGCGGGCTGCCGTCCGGTTCCAGCACGATGAAGGTATCCATCGCCATGCCGTCGCGCGTGGTAAAGATTTGCGCGTCATGGACGCTGAGGTTGCGTCTGTCGAGTTCGGCGCAGACGGCGGCAAACAGGTACGGTCGATCCGGGCTCCAGATAAAGATCTCGGTACCGCCGCGCGTTGCCTGCGGGCTCAGCAGGATCATCGGTTTGCTCAGATCGTGCTGCAATAAGTGTCGCGCATGCCAGGCAAGCTGATTTGGGCTGTGGCGAACAAAATAGTTGGCGCGGCAGCGCGCCCAGATCTGATGCAGTTGCTCTTCATCAATATTGTCCATCCGCAGTAGCGCCAGCGCTTGCAACTGATGGTGGCGCACACGTTCGCGCATATCTGGTGTGTTTTGCATGCCGCGGCGCAGCTGTTTTTCGGTGGCGAAATAGAGTTCGCGCAACAGGCTCTGTTTCCAGCTATTCCACAGGGTTTCATTGGTGGCGCAAATGTCCGCGACGGTCAGGCAGACGAGGAAGCGCAGACGGTTCTCCGTTTGTACCTCTTCGGCGAACTGTTTGATCACTTCCGGATCCTGAATATCGCGGCGCTGGGCGGTGACCGACATCAGCAAGTGATGACGTACCAGCCAGGCAACGAGCTGGGTTTCCCGCGAGTTCAGCCCATGTAATTCCGCAAATTTCAATACATCCTGCGCGCCGAGCACCGAGTGATCGCCGCCGCGACCTTTGGCGATATCATGGAACAATGCTGCAATCAGTATCAACTCCGGGTGCGTCAGGCGCGGCCACAGCTCCACGCACAATGGGTGCTTATTGCGCGTCTCTTCTTTGCCGAAGCTCTCCAGCTTCAGCAGCACGCGGATGGTGTGTTCGTCCACGGTGTAGGCGTGGAACAGGTCAAACTGCATCTGACCAACAATGTGCGACCACTGCGGCATATAAGCCCACAGTACGCTGTGGCGATGCATCGGCAGTAGCCCGCGGCTGACCGCGCCGGGGTGGCGAAGCATGCTGAGGAAAATTGAGCGCGCTTCCGGGATATAGCACAGCGGCTGCGTCAGATGGCGACGCGCGTGACGCAGATGGCGCAGGGTGGTGGAGTAAATCCCGGTGATCGTGCTGTTACGCACCATGATATAAAACATGCGCAAAATCGCCTGCGGCTCGCGAATGAAGAGCGTCTCATCGCGCAGGTCGATCAGCGTACCGCGCAACTGGAACTCATCATCAATCGCGCGCGGCCTTTCATCGTCAGTCAGCGCCAGAATAGCTTCGTCAAAGAGTTGCAGCAGCATCTGATTCAGTTCGCTGACGCGCCGCGTGACGCGGAAGAAATCTTTCATCATATGTTCAACCGGCTGATTGCCTTCGCCTACATAATTCAGACGTTGGGCAACGCTGAGCTGCCGATCAAAAAGCAGGCGGTTGTCGTAGCGATTTAGCTCCAGATGCAGCGCAAAGCGGATCCGCCACAGCAGGTGCAAACACTCATTCAGCTCATTGCGTTCGGCTTCGGTCAAAAAGCCGAAACCGACCATTTCGTCCAGCGATGTTGCGCCAAAATGACGGCGAGCGACCCACTGCAATGTATGGATGTCGCGCAGCCCTCCGGGGCTACTTTTTATATCCGGTTCAAGATTATAGCTGGTGCCATGATAGCGCTGGTGGCGTTCATTTTGCTCCACCACTTTGGCCGGGAAGAAGGTTTCGGAAGGCCAGAAGTCATCGCTAAAGATGTGTTTTTGCAATTCCAGAAACAGCGCGACATCGCCAATCAATAGCCGCGATTCAATCAGGTTCGTGGCGACCGTGAGATCCGATAGCCCCTCCTGCAAACACTCATTCAGAGTGCGTACGCTGTGGCCGACTTCCAGTTTCACATCCCACAGCAGCGTCAGTAGCTCGCCGATTTTCTGGGCCTGCTCATCGGGAAGTTTGTTACGGCTGAGAATCAACAGATCGATATCCGATAAGGGGTGCAGTTCACCCCGACCGTAACCGCCTACCGCAACCAGCGCGATATCGCCGACTTCACCGAAACCGTACCCCAGCCATAAGCGCTGCAAAAGCTGATCGATAAATTCGGTGCGGGCTTCAATCAGTTGTTCCGCGGAAATGCCTGCGTCGAAAACGTGCCCCAACCACTGCTGAAAGGCGTCAATGTGCGCTTTAATGTTGGCGCACTGCAATTCGTCCTGAGACCAGGCACCAGGATACGCCGGCTGGCCGGGAAGGGTGGGTTGTACTGTACTGACAAACTGTTCGGAAGAGAGATTACTCATTATCGCCACCCATTCGGCATGCGGGGTTATGTAGAGACAAATTAAAAGAGATGGTAAGAAATGAAAAGTCGTTTATATCTATGACGCTGGCGCAAAAAGGGCAAAAAAAAACGGCCCGCAGAGCGGACCGTTGAGGTAGCTGAAGCGCACCGACTCAGGCGGCGGTCAGCACCGCGTCGATGGTGTCATCTTTACGCAGTGTCAGGATCTCGCAGCCGGTTTCGGTCACCACAATGGTATGTTCATATTGCGCCGACAGGCTGCGGTCTTTGGTTTTTACCGTCCAGCCATCTTTCATGGTGCGAATACGATAATCACCAGCGTTGACCATCGGTTCGATCGTGAAAGTCATACCGGCCTGCAACACAACGCCGCCGTCGTCTGCATCATAGTGCAGAACCTGCGGCTCTTCGTGGAAGCCACGGCCAATACCGTGACCACAATATTCACGCACCACGGAAAAGCCCTGCGCTTCAACGTATTTTTGGATCGCAGCGCCCAGCGTGCGCAGGCGGATACCCGGTTTCACCATGCGCAGCGCCAGGTAAAGGCTCTCTTGAGTGACGTGGCACAGGCGCTCGCCCAGGATGGTCGGTTTGCCGACAATAAACATTTTGGACGTATCGCCGTGGTATTCGTCTTTGATGACGGTCACGTCGATATTGACGATATCGCCATCTTTCAGGTGTTTTTCGTCATCCGGAATGCCGTGGCAAACCACTTCATTAATAGAAATGCACACGGATTTCGGGAAGCCGTGATAACCGAGGCAGGCAGAGATTGCATGCTGCTCGTTAACGATGTAGTCGTTGCAGATGCGATCCAGTTCGCCGGTGGTGACGCCCGGTTTGATGTGCGGTGCGATCATTTCGAGCACTTCGGCGGCGAGACGGCCGGCGACGCGCATTTTTTCGATTTCTTCAGGAGTTTTAATAGAGATAGCCATGGAATGGGTCCGTCAGCGTCGAATTTTTCGACTATACCAGGTTAGTGCTGTCAATGGTAACAGTCAGGCGAGGCTTGTGCCAAATTGAGAATCAGTAACCGCACTCTGCGTCAACAACTATTGGTTTCCTGCGGCATTTTGTGGTATAAAGCGCGCCGGACTCCGTTCCTGTTTTGGGACGTGAGCCACAAATCTCACTTTGTGTAATAACACACACGTATCGGCACATATTCCGGGGTGCCCTTCGGGGTCGGTAATATGGGATACGTGGAGGCATAACCCCAACTTTTATATAGAGGTTTTAATCATGGCAACTGTTTCCATGCGCGACATGCTCAAGGCTGGTGTTCACTTTGGTCACCAGACCCGTTACTGGAACCCGAAAATGAAGCCGTTCATCTTCGGTGCTCGTAACAAAGTTCACATCATCAACCTTGAGAAAACTGTACCGATGTTCAACGAAGCTCTGGATGAGCTGAAAAAAATTGCTGCCCGTAAAGGCAAAATTTTGTTCGTTGGTACTAAACGCGCTGCAAGCGAAGCGGTGAAAGAATCTGCTCTGAACTGCGACCAGTTCTTCGTGAACCATCGCTGGCTGGGCGGTATGCTGACTAACTGGAAAACCGTTCGTCAGTCCATCAAACGTCTGAAAGACCTGGAAACTCAGTCTCAGGACGGTACCTTCGACAAGCTGACCAAGAAAGAAGCGCTGATGCGCACTCGTGAGCTGGACAAGCTGGAAAACAGCCTGGGCGGTATCAAAGACATGGGCGGTCTGCCGGACGCTCTGTTCGTTATCGACGCCGACCACGAGCACATCGCAATCAAAGAAGCAAACAACCTGGGTATTCCGGTATTTGCTATCGTTGATACCAACTCCGATCCGGACGGCGTTGACTTCGTTATCCCGGGTAACGACGACGCAATCCGTGCTGTTAGCCTGTACCTGAATGCCGTTGCTGCTACCGTTCGTGAAGGCCGTTCTTCGGATCTGGCTACTCAGGCGGAAGAAAGCTTCGTAGAAGCTGAATAATAAGGCACGCTCTCTGAGCCCCTTATTGAGCAGGTAGTACCGAGTTTGGTTAGGGGGCCTGTTTATGGCCCCCTTTTTCACTTTTAAGCCTGTTTGGTTCCTGTAACCGTGCAGGTCATATCTCTCCCGAGGATTAAAGAATGGCTGAAATTACCGCATCCCTGGTAAAAGAGCTGCGTGAACGTACTGGCGCAGGCATGATGGATTGCAAAAAAGCGCTGACTGAAGCGAACGGCGACATCGAGCTGGCGATCGAGAACATGCGTAAATCTGGTGCGATCAAAGCTGCCAAAAAAGCAGGCAACGTTGCTGCTGACGGCGTGATCATCACTAAAATCGATGGCACCTACGGCATCATTCTGGAAGTTAACTGCCAGACTGACTTCGTTGCTAAAGATGGCGGTTTCCAGGCATTTGCGAACAAAGTTCTGGACGCAGCTGTTGCTGGCAAAATCACTGACGTTGAAGTTCTGAAAGCACAGTTCGAAGAAGAGCGTGTAGCGCTGGTTGCTAAAATCGGTGAGAACATCAACATCCGTCGCGTATCTTCTCTGGAAGGTGATGTTCTGGGCTCTTACCAGCACGGCGCACGTATCGGTGTTCTGGTTGCGGCTAAAAATGCTGACGAAGAGCTGGTTAAACAGCTGGCTATGCACATCGCTGCAAGCAAGCCGGAATTCGTTAAGCCGGAAGACGTGTCCGCTGAAGTGGTAGAAAAAGAGTACCAGGTTCAGCTGGATATCGCCATGCAGTCTGGCAAGCCGAAAGAAATCGCAGAGAAAATGGTTGAAGGCCGCATGAAGAAATTCACCGGCGAAGTTTCTCTGACCGGCCAGCCTTTCGTTATGGAACCGAGCAAAACCGTTGGTCAGCTGCTGAAAGAGCACAACGCTGACGTGACTGGCTTCATTCGCTTCGAAGTGGGTGAAGGCATCGAGAAAGTTGAGACTGACTTCGCAGCAGAAGTTGCTGCCATGTCCAAGCAGTCTTAATCATTAAAAGGAGCCGCCTGAGGGCGGCTTCTTTTTATGCCCTTCATCTGAAAATCAGCCAGCACACTAGTGTTTGCGCTGGCAGGCGACGTATCATACGCCAGTATTAAACCCGTCCAATTGTTGACAGTCTCAGGAAAGAAACATGGCTACCAATGCAAAACCCGTCTACAAACGCATTCTGCTTAAGCTTAGCGGCGAAGCGCTCCAGGGATCAGAAGGCTTCGGTATCGACGCAAGTATTCTCGACCGTATGGCGCAGGAAATTAAAGAGCTGGTTGAACTGGGTGTTCAGGTTGGCGTAGTGATTGGCGGTGGTAACCTGTTCCGTGGGGCAGGTCTGGCGAAAGCGGGGATGAACCGTGTTGTGGGCGACCACATGGGTATGCTGGCGACGGTTATGAACGGCCTGGCAATGCGTGATGCGTTGCATCGTGCCTATGTGAACGCGCGTTTGATGTCTGCTTTTCCGCTGAATGGCGTCTGTGATAATTACAGTTGGGCAGAAGCGATCAGCCTGCTGCGTAATAATCGCGTTGTGATTTTTAGTGCAGGTACGGGTAACCCGTTCTTTACCACCGATTCTGCCGCGTGTCTGCGCGGCATCGAAATCGAAGCTGATGTGGTATTGAAAGCGACGAAAGTTGACGGTGTATTCACTGCCGATCCGGTACAGGATCCGACCGCCACCCTGTGTGAGCAACTGACCTATACCGAAGTGCTGGACAAAGAACTGAAAGTGATGGATCTGGCAGCCTTTACGCTGGCTCGCGACCACAAATTGCCGATTCGCGTATTTAACATGAACAAACCTGGCGCGCTGCGTCGCGTTGTCATGGGCGAAAAAGAAGGCACATTGATTACGGAATAATTCCCGTAAGCAATAAATAAAGGTAAGATTCCGCTTTAATTTATTAAGCAGTCCTTTCTGGCATCTTCGCGGTGCCATTAATTGAACAGGCTATACTTAGCACACCCGCCGTATGGCCTGTCTGCGACAAGATTTCAAGGATCCGTAACGTGATTAGTGATATCAGAAAAGATGCTGAAGTACGCATGGAAAAATGCGTTGAAGCGTTCAAAACCCAAATCAGCAAAGTGCGCACTGGCCGCGCTTCCCCGAGCCTGCTGGATGGCATCGTTGTGGAATATTACGGTACGCCGACTCCGCTGCGTCAGCTGGCCAGCGTGACGGTAGAAGACTCCCGTACTCTGAAAATCAACGTGTTCGATCGTTCTATGAGCCCTGCTGTTGAGAAAGCGATTCTGACCTCTGACCTGGGCCTGAATCCAAGCTCTGCGGGTAGCGATATCCGCGTTCCGCTGCCGGCGCTGACGGAAGAACGTCGTAAAGATCTGATTAAAGTCGTGCGCGGCGAAGCTGAACAGGCGCGTGTTGCGGTACGTAACGTCCGCCGTGACGCGAACGATAAAGTAAAAGCGCTGCTGAAAGATAAAGAAATCAGTGAAGATGACGATCGTCGTTCACAAGAAGACGTGCAGAAGCTGACCGACGCCGCGATTAAAAAAGTGGAAGCGGCGCTGGCGGACAAAGAAGCAGAACTGATGCAGTTCTGATTCGAAAAAACCGACTAAAACGCCGTACAGAGAGCCATTCCGGTGGCTTTGCTGGCGGCGTTTTGCTTTTTATCCTCGCAACATTGTGAGCGTTTAATGAAGCATTTAACCCTTCTGGGCTCAACGGGTTCTATTGGTTGCAGCACGCTTGATGTGGTTCGCCATAACCCTGAACGCTTTTCCGTTACTGCGCTTGTCGCGGGTAAGAACGTTGCCCTTATGATTGAGCAGTGTCTCGAATTCTCTCCTCGTTTCGCCGTAATGGACGACGCGCACAGCGCACAGCAAGTGAAACTGGCGCTGCGTGAGCATGGCTGCCGTACGGAAGTCCTCAGTGGCCAACAAGCCGCCTGCGAAATGGCCGCGCTAAATGGCGTCGATCAGGTGATGGCAGCGATTGTCGGTGCCGCCGGACTGGTGCCTACACTGGCTGCCATTCGCGCCGGTAAAACCGTTTTGCTTGCTAATAAAGAGGCGCTGGTAACCTGCGGGCGTCTGTTTATGGAGGCGGTGAAAGAGAGCGGCGCGCGGCTTTTGCCGGTTGATAGCGAGCATAACGCGATTTTTCAGAGTTTACCGGAAACAATTCAGCAGAACCTGGGGTACGCTGATCTTGAGCTGAATGGGGTTTCGTCTATTCTGCTTACCGGGTCTGGTGGCCCGTTCCGGGAGACGCCGCTGTCTGATTTGGCAGCAATGACGCCGGATCAGGCATGTCGTCATCCGAACTGGTCAATGGGACGTAAAATCTCCGTTGATTCCGCCACCATGATGAATAAAGGTCTGGAATACATTGAAGCACGCTGGTTGTTTAATGCCTCTGCCCGCCAGATGGAAGTGCTGATTCACCCGCAATCGGTGATCCACTCTATGGTTCGCTATCAGGATGGCAGTGTTTTGGCGCAGTTGGGTGAGCCGGATATGCGTACACCCATTGCACATACGATGGCGTGGCCTGAGCGCGTGCCGTCTGGCGTCAATGCCCTCGATTTTTGCAAACTGAGTTCATTAAGTTTCGCAGAGCCTGATTTCGCTCGCTATCCTTGTCTGAAGCTGGCTATTGATGCCTCCGATGAAGGGCAGGCAGCGACAACGGCGCTGAACGCAGCAAACGAGGTGACTGTCTCGGCATTCCTGGCATCTGCAATCCGTTTCACAGATATCGCAGCCCTTAATCTGTCTGTGCTTGAGCAGATGGATTTGCGAGAGCCGCAGAGTATTGATGATGTACTTGCTGTCGATGCGCAAGCTCGTGAGGCTGCGCAAAAACAAGTGATGCGTCTCGCAAGCTAGTGATATTACAGTCATGAGCAACGGTGCTATTTGTTAGCGTTAGGCTTCGGTGATATAGTCTGCGCCACAAAATTGCCAGTTTGTGATATGGCGGATTGTGTAAGCCGTGGTTTACGCGGCTTTTTTGCGTAAGGGCTTTGTATTCCTGAGTACCGCTAAATCCTTTTCAGGGACTAAAACGCGTTATGTTGTCAGTTAACCAACCGATAAGCGAAAATTTGCCAACACATGGCTGCCGCCATGTTGCGATAATCATGGATGGCAATGGTCGCTGGGCAAAAAGACAGGGGAAACTCCGCGCCTTTGGTCACAGAGCTGGAGCAAAGTCTGTTCGCCGCGCGGTCTCATTTGCCGCCAACAATGGTATCGATGCACTGACGCTTTATGCTTTTAGTAGTGAAAACTGGAATCGCCCGGCGCAGGAAGTTAGCGCGCTGATGGAGCTGTTTGTGTGGGCGCTGGATAGCGAAGTAAAAAGCCTGCACCGCCACAATGTGCGCTTGCGCATCATTGGTGATACCAGTCGTTTTAATATGCGTTTGCAGGAGCGTATCCGCAAAGCAGAAGCGTTGACCGCCCAGAATACCGGGCTGACGCTGAATATCGCAGCGAACTATGGTGGTCGCTGGGATATCGTTCAGGGAGTCCGGCAATTAGCCGTGCAAGTGCAGGAAGGGCTGTTACGCCCGGATCAAATTGATGAAGGAACGCTTAATAAGCAAGTCTGCATGCATGAGCTGGCTCCCGTTGATTTAGTGATTAGGACTGGTGGAGAACATCGCATAAGTAACTTTTTACTTTGGCAAATTGCCTATGCCGAACTTTACTTTACTGATGTTCTTTGGCCCGATTTTGATGAACAAGACTTTGAAGGTGCGCTGCATGCCTTTGCCAATCGAGAGCGTCGTTTCGGCGGCACCGAGCCTGGTGGCGAAAACGCCTGATGGGGGTAGCTTTTGCTGAAGTATCGCCTGATTTCTGCTTTTGTATTAATTCCCATAGTTATCGCAGCCCTTTTTTGGTTGCCGCTGGTGGGTTTTGCGATCGTTACGCTCGCTGTTTGTATGCTTGCTGCGTGGGAGTGGGGGCAACTAAGCGGTTTTTCGTCCCGTTCTCAGCGGGTTTGGCTGGCGGTATTGTGCGGGCTGCTGTTGGCGCTCATGTTGCTGCTGTTGCCGCAATATCACAATAATATCCATCAACCGCTGGTGGAACTCTCGCTTTGGGCCTCGCTGGCCTGGTGGGTGGGTGCGCTGTTGTTGGTATTGAGTTACCCGGCGTCTGCCGCGTTGTGGCGCAACTCCAGAGTTTTGCGTCTTGTGTTTGGCATATTAACGATTGTGCCTTTTTTTTGGGGCATGCTGGCACTGCGCGCCTGGCACTACAACGATAACCACTATGATGGCGCGCTGTGGTTACTGTATGTCATGATCCTCGTCTGGGGAGCTGATTCCGGCGCATACATGTTTGGTAAATTATTCGGCAAACATAAGCTGGCACCAAAAGTCTCTCCGGGAAAAACCTGGCAAGGTTTTCTCGGCGGCCTGCTGACTGCCGGGGTGATCTCCTGGGGTTACGGCGCTTGGGCGAATCTCGAGATAACACCATCTACTTTGCTGATTTGCTCTGTGGTGGCTGCACTGGCCTCCGTGCTGGGCGATTTAACCGAAAGTATGTTCAAGCGTGAAGCCGGTATTAAAGATAGTGGTCATCTTATTCCGGGTCATGGCGGTATACTGGATCGCATTGACAGCCTGACAGCGGCAGTACCCGTATTTGCCTGCCTGTTATTGCTGGTTTTCAGGACGATTTGACGGAAGGTTTTATGCTGAGCATTCTCTGGAATCTGGCGGCGTTCATAGTTGCGCTGGGTGTGTTGATCACCGTGCATGAATTTGGCCATTTCTGGGTTGCTCGTCGCTGTGGCGTACGGGTAGAGCGGTTTTCCATCGGCTTTGGCAAAGCGCTCTGTCGTCGTACAGACAAGCACGGGACCGAATTTGTGATTGCCCTGATTCCACTGGGTGGTTACGTCAAAATGCTGGATGAGCGCGTTGAACCGGTTGCTCCGGAAATGCGCCATTACGCCTTCAACAATAAAACGGTTGGCCAGCGCGCTGCCGTTATTGCCGCAGGTCCAATCGCTAATTTTATCTTTGCCATCTTCGCCTACTGGCTGGTGTTTATCATCGGTGTCCCCGGTGTTCGCCCGGTTGTTGGTGAAATAACACCCAACTCCATTGCCGCAAACGCGCAAATTGCACCCGGAATGGAACTTAAATCGATTGATGGCATCGAAACGCCTGATTGGGATGCTGTGCGCTTACAGTTGGTGTCAAAAATCGGCGATAGCCAGATGACGGTCAGCGTAGCGCCGTTCGGTAGCAACAATCGTCAGGAAAAGGTCGTGGATTTACGTCACTGGGCTTTTCAACCTGATAAAGACGATCCGGTAGCAGCGCTGGGTATTCGACCACGTGCTGCGCAGCTTGAGCCTATCCTCGCGGAGGTGCAGGTGGGGTCAGCGGCCAGTAAAGCAGGTTTGCAAGCTGGCGACAGGATCGTTAAAGTCGATGGTCAGCAGTTAACTCAGTGGATGACGTTCGTTACTCTGGTGCGGGATAATCCGGGAACGCCGTTAGCGTTGGAAGTAGAAAGACAGGGGGCTCCCTTGTCTTTAACACTGATACCGGATACAAAACCCGGTAGCAAAGCAGAGGGTTTCGCGGGCGTTGTGCCTAAAGTTATTCCGCTGCCAGATGAATATAAGACAGTACGCCAGTACGGGCCATTTAGCGCTATTGTTGAAGCCACAGATAAAACGTGGCAATTGATGAAGCTGACGGTCAGTATGTTGGGGAAATTGATCACCGGTGATGTAAAACTGAACAACCTCAGTGGGCCAATCTCAATTGCTCAGGGGGCTGGGATGTCAGCGGAGTTCGGGTTGATTTACTACCTGATGTTCCTCGCATTGATAAGCGTGAACTTAGGCATTATTAACCTGTTCCCATTACCCGTCCTTGATGGTGGGCATCTGCTGTTTTTGGCGATTGAGAAGCTGAAGGGCGGACCGGTATCCGAGCGAGTTCAAGACTTTAGTTATCGCATTGGCTCTATTTTGCTGGTGCTGTTAATGGGGCTTGCACTTTTCAATGATTTCTCTCGGTTGTAAGAGAGTTTGTTAGGAAGAACGCATAATAACGATGGCGATGAAAAAGTTGCTCATAGCGTCGCTGCTGTTTAGCAGCGCCACCGTATACGGTGCTGAAGGGTTCGTAGTGAAAGACATTCATTTCGAAGGCCTACAGCGTGTCGCCGTTGGTGCGGCCCTCCTCAGTATGCCAGTACGCCCTGGCGATACGGTGAATGATGAAGATATCAGTAACACCATTCGCGCGTTGTTTGCCACCGGCAACTTCGAGGATGTTCGCGTCCTGCGTGATGGTGATACCTTACTTGTCCAGGTGAAAGAACGCCCGACAATCGCCAGCATTACTTTCTCCGGTAACAAGTCGGTGAAAGATGACATGCTGAAACAGAACCTCGAAGCTTCTGGCGTGCGTGTGGGTGAATCACTGGACCGCACAACTCTGTCCGATATCGAAAAGGGGCTGGAAGATTTCTACTACAGCGTAGGTAAATACAGCGCCAGCGTTAAAGCTGTCGTGACCCCGCTGCCGCGCAACCGCGTTGACCTGAAACTGGTATTCCAGGAAGGCGTTTCCGCGCAAATCCAACAGATTAATATCGTCGGTAACCACGCATTTACCACCGAACAACTCATCTCCAGCTTCCAGCTGCGCGATGAAGTGCCATGGTGGAACGTGATTGGCGATCGCAAATACCAGAAACAGAAACTGGCTGGCGATCTGGAAAGTTTGCGCAGCTACTATCTGGATCGTGGTTATGCCCGCTTTAACATTGATTCGACTCAGGTTAGCCTGACGCCGGATAAAAAAGGCATCTACATTACCATCAACGTGACCGAGGGCGAGCAGTACAAGCTCTCCAGCGTGCAGGTGAGCGGTAACCTTGCTGGTCACTCCGCAGAGATAGAAAGCCTGACGAAGATCGAACCGGGCGAGCTGTATAACGGCACCAAAGTAACCAAAATGGAAGATGATATTAAAAAGCTTCTTGGTCGCTATGGTTACGCTTATCCGCGCGTTCAGTCTCAACCTGAAATCAACGATACGGACAAAACCGTTAAGCTGCATATCAATGTGGATGCTGGCAACCGTTTTTATGTTCGCAAGATCCGCTTTGAAGGCAATGACACCTCAAAAGATGCCGTTCTGCGTCGCGAAATGCGCCAGATGGAAGGGGCGTGGTTGGGCAGCGATTTGGTCGATCAGGGTAAAGAGCGTCTGAACCGTCTGGGCTATTTCGAGACGGTAGATACCGAAACGCAGCGTGTTCCGGGAAGCCCGGATCAAGTTGATGTCGTCTATAAAGTGAAAGAGCGTAATACCGGTAGCTTCAACTTCGGTGTTGGCTATGGTACTGAGAGCGGCGTCAGCTTCCAGGTCGGCGTACAGCAGGATAACTGGTTAGGCACCGGCTACTCTGTGGGTATCAGTGGGACCAAAAACGACTACCAGACCTACTCTGAATTCTCCGTTACTAACCCGTACTTCACGGTTGACGGCGTTAGCCTCGGTGGTCGTATCTTCTATAACGACTTTAAAGCTGACGATGCAGACCTTTCTTCTTATACCAACAAGAGCTACGGTCTGGATGGTACCCTCGGGTTCCCGATCAACGAGTACAACACCTTGCGTGCAGGCTTAGGTTACGTTCATAACAGCCTGTCGAAAATGGAACCTCAGGTGGCGATGTGGCGTTATCTGGATTCCGTAGGTCAGAATGCCAGCACCACGAGTGATAACAACGGTTACTCGGCGGACGATTTCACCTTCAACTATGGTTGGACGTATAACAACCTCGACCGTGGGTACTTCCCGACGAAGGGCTCGCGTGTAAACCTGAACGGTAAAGTTACGGTTCCTGGCTCCGATAACGAGTTCTACAAAGTGACGGTGGATACCGCCTCCTATTTCCCGATTGACGCCGATCACAAATGGGTGATTCTGGGTCGTACTCGTTGGGGCTATGGTGACGGTTTAGGTGGCAAAGAGATGCCATTCTATGAGAACTTCTACGCCGGTGGTTCCAGCACTGTTCGTGGCTTCCAGTCCAACAACATCGGTCCGAAAGCCGTTTATTACGGCGGCAGTGGGTTGGATAACTGTAATACAACGACTTCGAAATACTGTAAGTCTGATGATGCAGTAGGTGGTAATGCCATGGGCGTGGCCAGCGTTGAGTTCATCACGCCGACGCCGTTTATCAGCGACAAATATGCTAACTCTGTACGTACCTCATTCTTCTGGGATGCTGGTAGCGTATGGGATACAAATTGGCAAAATACAGCAGAAATGAAAGCGCTGGGTATTCCGGATTATAGCGATCCGAGTAATATCCGCATGTCTGCTGGTATCGCATTACAATGGATGTCCCCATTGGGGCCGTTGGTATTCTCCTACGCCCAGCCGTTTAAAAAGTACGATGGAGACAAAGCGGAACAGTTCCAGTTTAACATTGGTAAAACCTGGTAATTCCGCACAGCAACGGAATGCATTCGCAGTGTAGTGATGGCTGAGGCTTTCAACCGGAAGCCCGGCCACGCAAAGAGCTGTACCTCCGGGTACAAACGGGATGGTAAGGAGTTAATTGTGAAAAAGTTGTTATTAGCTGCAGGTTTCGGTTTAGCAATGGCAGCGTCAGCGCAAGCCGCTGACAAGATTGCAATTGTTGATATGGGTAGCCTGTTGCAACAGGTTGCGCAGAGTTCCGGCGTTTCTCAGACGATGAAAAACGAATTCGGCGGTCGCGCAAGCGAACTGCAGAGCATGGAATCCGACCTGCAAGCCAAAGCTCAGCGTCTGCAACGTGATGGCTCTACCATGAAGGCGAGCGATCGCAGCAAGCTGGAAAAAGACATCGCGTCAGGTCGTCAGGCATTTGCTCAGAAAGCACAGGCTTTCGAGCAGGATCAAGCTCGTCGTTCTAACGAAGAACGTGGCAAGCTGGTGACTCGCATTCAGACTGCAGTGAAAAAAGTCGCTGCCGATCAGGGTGTTGATCTGGTTATTCCTTCCAACGCCGTTATTTACAACAGCAACGATGTAAAAGACATCACTGCTGATGTACTGAAACAGGTTAAATAAGTAATGCCTTCAATTCGACTGGCTGATTTAGCTCAGCAGTTGGATGCAGAATTACACGGTGATGGCGATATCGTCATCACCGGCGTTGCGTCCATGCAATCTGCCGAAGCAGGTCATATCACTTTCATGGTCAACCCCAAGTACCGTGAACACCTGACCGGATGTCAGGCGTCTGCTGTCGTTATGACGCAAGACGATCTTCCTTTTGCCAAAAGCGCAGCGCTGGTCGTAAAAAATCCGTACCTGACCTACGCGCGTATGGCCCAAATTCTTGATACCACGCCGCAGCCGGCGAGCAGCATCGCGCCTGGCGCGGTGATTGACGCAACGGCCACTCTGGGTAGCAATGTAGCAATCGGCGCAAATGCGGTGATCGAATCCGGCGTTGTCCTGGGCGATAACGTTATTATCGGCGCGGGTTGCTTTGTTGGGAAAAAGACGAAAATTGGTGCGGGTTCGCGTTTGTGGGCAAATGTGACCGTTTACCACGAGATTGAGATCGGTGAAAATTGCCTGGTGCAATCAGGAACGGTGATCGGTTCTGATGGTTTCGGTTACGCCAACGATCGTGGAAATTGGGTTAAAATCCCGCAGCTTGGCCGCGTTATCATTGGCAACAATGTTGAGATTGGCGCCTGTACTACAATCGATCGCGGCGCGCTTGACGATACCCGCATTGGCAACGGCGTAATCATTGATAACCAGTGCCAGATTGCACATAACGTTGTGATTGGCGACAATACGGCGGTTGCCGGTGGCGTAATCATGGCGGGCAGCCTGAAAATTGGCCGCTATTGCATGATCGGCGGCGCCAGCGTAATCAATGGGCATATGGAAATTTGCGACAAGGTTACCGTAACGGGGATGGGGATGGTCATGCGTCCTATCACTGAGCCAGGAGTCTACTCCTCAGGTATCCCACTACAGCCAAATAAAGTGTGGCGAAAAACCGCAGCCCTGGTGATGAATATTGATGATATGAGCAAGCGCCTGAAAGCCGTCGAGCGCAAGGTTAATCAACAAGACGAATAATTCACCTGCATAACGCTTGTACACAGAAGCCTCCCGGCATCAGAGAAGCGACAAAACGCTTCTGCGACGAGAAGCCTAAAGTGTGTATACTTCCCGGCCTGTTGGCTTTCTGATGATTGCCGCGGGCCGTGTTATTATTGCCTTTTAGTATATTTAGACAGGAAGAGTATTTTGACTACTGACACTCATACTCTGCACATTGAAGAGATTCTGGAACTTCTGCCGCACCGTTACCCGTTCTTACTGGTAGACCGTGTGCTGGATTTTGAAGAAGGTCGTTTTCTGCGCGCAGTAAAAAATGTTTCGGTAAACGAGCCGTTTTTCCAGGGGCATTTCCCTGGCAAACCGATTTTCCCGGGCGTGCTGATTCTGGAAGCAATGGCGCAGGCTACCGGTATTCTGGCGTTTAAAAGCGTTGGTAAACTGGAACCGGGTGAGCTGTACTACTTCGCCGGTATCGACGAAGCGCGCTTTAAGCGTCCCGTTGTGCCTGGCGATCAGATGATCATGGAAGTCACTTTCGAGAAAACCCGTCGCGGCCTGACCCGCTTTAAAGGTGTTGCGCTGGTAGACGGTAAAGTTGTTTGTGAAGCTACTATGATGTGTGCACGTAGCCGGGAGGCCTGATACGTGATTGATAAAACCGCCTTTATTCATCCAACTGCTATTGTTGAAGACGGTGCCGTTATTGGTGCTAACGCTCACATTGGCCCGTTTTGTATTGTTGGCCCTCACGTTGAAATTGGTGAGGGTACGGTTCTGAAATCTCACGTTGTGGTTAATGGTCATACGACGATTGGCCGCGACAATGAGATCTATCAGTTCGCATCCATCGGCGAGGTTAACCAGGATCTGAAATATGCTGGCGAGCCGACTCGCGTGGAAATTGGCGATCGCAACCGCATCCGCGAAAGCGTCACCATCCACCGTGGCACAGTACAGGGCGGAGGGTTGACGAAGGTGGGCAGCGATAACCTGCTGATGATCAATGCGCATATTGCGCATGACTGTACCGTTGGCGATCGCTGCATTCTCGCAAATAACGCAACGTTGGCGGGGCACGTCTCCGTCGACGACTTTGCTATCATCGGCGGCATGACCGCAGTGCATCAGTTCTGCATTATCGGCGCGCACGTGATGGTTGGCGGCTGCTCCGGCGTGGCGCAGGATGTCCCGCCTTACGTGATTGCTCAGGGCAACCATGCCACACCGTTTGGTGTGAACATTGAAGGCCTGAAACGTCGCGGTTTCAGCAGAGAAGCGTTAGTGGCTATCCGCAATGCGTACAAACTGCTGTACCGCAGCGGTAAAACGCTGGAAGAGGCGAAACCGGAGATTGCCGAGCTTGCGGCGAAGCATCCGGAAGTTGATGCGTTTATGCAGTTCTTCGAACGCTCAACGCGCGGCCTGATTCGGTAATGATCGACAATCGTCCTCTTACGATAGCCCTCGTCGCCGGAGAAACCTCCGGCGATATTCTTGGTGCCGGTCTTATCCGCGCGCTGAGATCGCGTGTCCCCAATGCCCGCTTTGTCGGTGTTGCGGGGCCGCGTATGCAGGCTGAAGGGTGTGAAGCCTGGTATGAGATGGAAGAGCTTGCGGTGATGGGTATCGTTGAGGTACTTGGCCGTCTGCGCCGCCTGTTGCAGATCCGCGCTGATTTGACCCGTCGCTTTAGCGAGCTGCAACCGGATGTCTTTGTCGGTATCGATGCGCCGGATTTCAACATTACCCTCGAAGGCAATCTGAAAAAGCAGGGTATCAAAACCATCCATTATGTCAGTCCGTCCGTCTGGGCGTGGCGACAAAAACGCGTTTTCAAAATTGGCAGAGCCACCGACCTGGTGCTCGCATTTCTGCCTTTCGAAAAAGTGTTTTATGACAAATTTAACGTGCCGTGCCGTTTTATTGGCCATACCATGGCCGATGCGATGCCGCTGGATCCGGATAAAAGCGCAGCGCGCGATCATCTGGGGATTGCCCATGATGTGCACTGTCTGGCGTTACTGCCTGGCAGCCGTGGCGCTGAGGTGGAAATGCTGAGCGCCGATTTCCTGCGTACCGCGCAGTTGCTGCGTGAACGCTACCCCGATCTTGAAGTGGTTGTGCCGCTGGTTAACGCCAAACGGCGCGAACAGTTTGAGCGGATTAAGACGGAAGTCGCTCCCGATCTGCCAGTGCATATGCTGGATGGTATGGCGCGCGAGGCAATGATCGCCGCCGATGCGACCTTGCTGGCTTCCGGCACCGCCGCGCTGGAGTGCATGCTGGCGAAATGCCCGATGGTCGTGGGCTATCGCATGAAGCCATTCACATTCTGGCTGGCCAGGCGGCTGGTGAAAACGCCTTATGTTTCGCTGCCAAACCTGCTGGCCGGACGTGAACTGGTGAAAGAGTTGCTACAGAATGAGTGCCAGCCGCAGGCGCTGGCCGAAGCACTGGCGCCGCTGCTGGCTAATGGTAAAACCAGCCACGAAATGCATGACATTTTCCGCGAACTGCACCAGCAGATTCGCTGTAATGCCGATGAGCAGGCGGCTGACGCAGTACTGGAGTTAGCACAATGATGGAGTTTATTTATCCGCACGCGCATTTGGTTGCCGGTGTGGATGAGGTTGGGCGCGGGCCTTTAGTGGGTGCGGTCGTGACGGCGGCGGTGATCCTCGATCCGAAGCGTCCAATCATTGGCCTGAATGATTCGAAAAAACTCTCTGAAAAACGCCGTCTGGCGTTGAGTGAAGAGATCAAAGAGAAAGCGCTGTCCTGGAGTCTGGGGCGCGCCGAACCGCACGAAATTGACGAACTGAATATTCTGCATGCCACTATGCTGGCGATGCAGCGCGCAATTGCCGGGCTCTCTATCGTCCCGGAATTTGTACTGATTGACGGCAACCGCTGCCCTGCCTTGCCAATGCCTTCGCTGGCAGTCGTGAAAGGCGATAGCCGGGTGGCGGAAATCAGTGCGGCATCGATTATCGCAAAAGTCACGCGAGATGCCGAAATGGCTGAGCTTGATCTTCTTTTTCCGCAATATGGTTTTGCGCAACATAAAGGCTACCCAACGGCTTTCCATCTGGCGAAGCTGGCGGAACATGGCGCAACTGCGCATCACCGGCGCAGCTTTGCGCCGGTTAAACGCGCGCTGGACCTTGTGTCCTGACTCCTGACTCTTGTGAACGTGAAATAACCAGGCTGGGATCTGAAAATGGCTGAACCACGTTTCGTACACCTGCGGGTGCATAGCGACTACTCCATGATTGACGGGCTGGCGAAAACCGGGCCGCTGGTGAAAAAGGCGGCCGCGCTCGGCATGCCCGCGCTGGCGATCACCGATTTTACGAACCTCTGTGGTCTGGTGAAGTTCTACGGAACGGCGCACGGAGCCGGGATGAAACCGATCGTCGGCGCCGATCTGCACGTACAGAGCGATCTGTTAGGCGATGAACTGACACAGCTCACCGTCCTGGCGGCCAACAATACCGGTTACCAGAATCTGACATTGCTGATTTCGCGAGCCTACCAGCGTGGCTATGGCGCACTGGGGCCGTGGATCGATCGCGACTGGTTGCAGGAGCTCGGCGAAGGGTTGATCCTGCTCTCCGGCGGGCGCATGGGCGACGTGGGGAAAAGCCTGTTGCGTGGCAACAGTGTGCTGGTTGAACAGTGTCTCGATTTCTACAAAGAGCATTTTCCCGATCGCTACTACCTTGAGTTGATCCGCACGGGGCGTGCTGATGAAGAGCCCTACCTGCACGCAGCCGTACAACTGGCGGAAGAGCACGGTTTGCCGGTCGTGGCGACCAACGATGTGCGCTTTATTGATGCAGGCGACTTCGACGCGCATGAGATCCGTGTCGCCATCCACGACGGTTTCACTCTGGACGATCCCAAACGTCCGCGCAACTACTCCGCGCAGCAATATATGCGCAGCGAAGAGGAGATGTGCGAACTCTTCTCCGATATCCCGGAAGCGCTGGAAAACACCGTCGAAATCGCCAAACGCTGTAATGTGACCGTACGGCTTGGTGAATACTTCCTGCCGCAGTTCCCGACCGGTGATATGACCACTGAAGACTTCCTCGTGGAGAAATCGAAAGTGGGTCTCGAAGAACGCCTTGCGTTCCTCTTCCCGGATGAGCAAGTGCGTGCAGAGAAACGTCCGCCGTACGACGAGCGTCTTGATATCGAATTGCAAGTTATCAACCAGATGGGTTTCCCCGGTTACTTTCTGATCGTGATGGAATTTATCCAGTGGTCAAAAGATAACGGCGTGCCGGTAGGGCCGGGGCGTGGCTCGGGCGCTGGATCGCTGGTGGCTTATGCGCTGAAAATTACGGACCTTGATCCGCTGGAATTTGACCTGCTGTTCGAACGTTTCCTTAACCCGGAACGTGTATCGATGCCCGACTTCGACGTTGACTTCTGTATGGAGAAGCGCGACCAGGTGATCGAGCACGTGGCGGACATGTACGGGCGCGATGCGGTATCGCAGATCATCACCTTCGGAACCATGGCGGCGAAAGCGGTTATCCGCGATGTGGGTCGCGTACTGGGTCACCCGTACGGCTTTGTGGACCGCATCTCTAAACTGGTGCCGCCGGATCCGGGCATGACGCTGGCGAAAGCGTTCGAAGCCGAGCCGCAACTACCGGAAATCTACGAAGCAGACGAAGAAGTTAAAGCGCTAATCGACATGGCGCGCAAGCTGGAAGGTGTGACGCGAAACGCGGGTAAACACGCTGGTGGCGTGGTCATCGCACCCACCAAAATAACCGACTTTGCCCCGCTGTACTGTGATGAAGCCGGTCAGCACCCGGTCACTCAGTTTGATAAAAACGATGTTGAATATGCCGGGCTGGTGAAGTTTGACTTCCTGGGTTTGCGCACGCTGACTATCATCAACTGGGCGCTGGAGATGATCAACGCCCGGCGCGAGAAGAACGGCGAGCCGCCGCTCGATATCGCCGCTATTCCGCTGGATGACAAGAAAAGTTTCGACATGCTGCAACGCTCGGAGACCACTGCGGTGTTCCAGCTTGAATCCCGCGGCATGAAAGATTTAATTAAGCGCCTGCAACCCGACTGCTTCGAAGATATGATCGCGCTGGTGGCCCTGTTCCGTCCGGGGCCGTTGCAGTCAGGCATGGTAGATAACTTCATCGACCGTAAACACGGGCGCGAAGAGATCTCCTATCCCGATGTGCAGTGGCAGCATGAAAGCCTGAAACCGGTACTGGAGCCGACTTACGGCATTATCCTCTACCAGGAACAGGTGATGCAGATTGCCCAGGTGCTTTCGGGTTATACCCTTGGCGGCGCGGACATGCTGCGCCGTGCGATGGGTAAGAAAAAGCCGGAAGAGATGGCCAAGCAGCGCGGCACCTTCGAAGAGGGCGCGAAGAAAAATGGCATCGACGGCGAACTGGCGATGAAAATCTTTGACCTGGTAGAAAAATTCGCCGGGTACGGATTTAACAAATCGCACTCTGCCGCCTATGCTTTGGTCTCATACCAGACGCTGTGGTTGAAAGCGCACTATCCGGCCGAGTTTATGGCGGCGGTGATGACTGCCGATATGGACAACACCGAAAAAGTCGTTGGTCTGGTGGATGAGTGCTGGCGCATGGGGCTGAAAATCCTGCCGCCGGATATTAACTCCGGGTTGTACCATTTCCACGTCAACGATGACGGTGAAATTGTTTACGGTATCGGGGCGATTAAAGGCGTCGGTGAAGGTCCGATTGAGGCGATCATCGAAGCGCGTAATAACGGCGGTTACTTCCGCGAACTGTTTGATCTGTGCGCGCGCACCGACATTAAAAAGCTTAATCGCCGGGTGCTGGAAAAACTGATTATGTCCGGGGCGTTTGACCGCCTTGGGCCGCATCGTGCAGCGCTGA
Organism: Kosakonia sp. MH5; assembly: GCF_009935945.1. NCBI lineage: Bacteria > Pseudomonadati > Pseudomonadota > Gammaproteobacteria > Enterobacterales > Enterobacteriaceae > Kosakonia > Kosakonia sp. MH5. The sequence continues at coordinate 351,659 of NZ_QODH01000006.1, forward strand.
TGAACTCGCTGGGTGATGCGCTTAAAGCCGCCGATCAGCATTCGAAAGCCGAGGCGATTGGCCAGGCCGATATGTTCGGCGTGCTGGCCGAAGAGCCAGAGCAGATAGAACAATCTTACGCCAGTTGCCAGCCGTGGCCGGAACAGGTGGTGCTGGAAGGTGAGCGTGAAACGTTAGGTCTCTACCTTACGGGTCACCCGATTAACCAATATTTGAAAGAAATTGAGCGCTATGTCGGAGGCTATCGGCTGAAAGACATGCATCCGACCGAACGTGGGAAGGTCACCACGGCGGCGGGGCTCGTCATTGCTGCGCGGGTTATGGTCACCAAGCGCGGCAATCGTATCGGCATCTGTACGTTAGATGACCGTTCCGGGCGTCTGGAAGTGATGTTATTCACTGATGCCCTGGATAAATACCAGCAACTGCTGGAAAAAGACCGCATACTTATTGTCAGCGGACAGGTCAGCTTTGATGACTTTAGCGGGGGACTTAAAATGACCGCCCGTGAAGTTATGGACATTGACGAAGCCCGGGAAAAATACGCCCGTGGGCTTGCTATCTCGCTGACGGACAGGCAAATTGATGACCAGCTTTTAAACCGACTCCGTCAGTCTCTGGAACCCCACCGTTCGGGAACCATTCCAGTACATCTCTACTATCAGAGGGCGGATGCGCGTGCGCGGTTACGTTTCGGCGCAACGTGGCGCGTCTCTCCGAGCGATCGTTTACTCAACGATCTGCGTGGCCTCATAGGTTCGGAGCAGGTGGAACTGGAGTTTGACTAATACAGGAATACTATGAGTCTGAATTTCCTTGATTTCGAACAGCCGATTGCTGAGCTGGAAGCGAAAATCGATTCTCTGACTGCCGTTGGCCGTCAGGATGAAAAACTGGATATAAATATCGACGAAGAAGTGCATCGTCTGCGCGAAAAAAGCGTAGAGTTGACACGCAAAATTTTCGCCGATCTTGGTGCATGGCAGGTTGCCCAACTGGCGCGCCATCCACTGCGTCCTTACACCCTGGATTATGTCCGCCTGGCGTTCGATGAATTCGACGAACTGGCTGGCGATCGCGCTTATGCCGACGATAAAGCCATTGTTGGCGGTATCGCGCGTCTCGACGGTCGCCCGGTAATGATCATCGGCCACCAGAAAGGCCGCGAAACCAAAGAGAAAATCCGCCGTAACTTTGGTATGCCGGCACCGGAAGGTTATCGCAAAGCACTGCGCCTGATGGAAATGGCAGAACGTTTTAACATGCCGATTATCACCTTTATCGACACCCCTGGCGCTTACCCTGGCGTGGGTGCCGAAGAGCGTGGTCAGTCGGAAGCGATCGCCCGCAACCTGCGTGAAATGTCCCGCCTGAGCGTACCGGTGATCTGCACCGTGATCGGCGAAGGTGGCTCCGGCGGTGCGCTGGCGATTGGCGTGGGCGATAAAGTGAATATGCTGCAATACAGCACCTATTCTGTTATCTCGCCGGAAGGTTGTGCTTCTATTCTGTGGAAAAGCGCCGACAAAGCGCCGCTGGCCGCAGAAGCGATGGGCATCATCGCGCCGCGTCTGAAAGAACTGAAACTGATCGACTCGATCGTTCCGGAACCGCTGGGCGGCGCGCATCGCAACCCGGAAGCGATGGCCGCTTCGCTGAAAGCGCAACTGCTGGCCGATCTCGCCGATCTGGATGTGCTGAGCAAAGACGATCTGCGTAACCGCCGTTACCAGCGTCTGATGAGCTACGGCTACGCCTGAGTTTCATTGCATTGATGAAAAGCCGCACCTCTGTGCGGCTTTTTTTATACCTGCGGTTTACCTCAACTATGCTTAGCTAAGGTTTTTAACGGAGGTAGCTGTGAATATTATTGCCATCATGGGACCCCATGGCGTTTTCTACAAAGATGAGCCAATCAAGGAGCTGGAACAGGCGCTACAGGCGCAAGGGTTTCATATTATCTGGCCCAGAAACAGCACCGACTTACTGAAGTTTATCGAGCATAACCCGCGTATTTGCGGCGTGATCTTTGACTGGGATGAGTACTCCCTCGATCTGTGCAGCGAGATTAATCAGCTAAATGAATACCTTCCGCTGTATGCGTTTATTAATACCCACTCCACCATGGATGTCAGCGCGCAGGATATGCGTATGGCGCTGTGGTTTTTCGAATACGCTCTGAGCGTGGCGGACGAGATTGCCTCGCGGATTGTCCAGTACACCAAAGAGTATCTGGAAAACATCACGCCGCCGTTTACCCGGGCGCTGTTCACCTATGTAAAAGAGGGAAAATACACCTTCTGCACGCCCGGGCATATGGCAGGGACGGCGTACCAGAAAAGCCCGGTAGGCTGCTTGTTTTATGATTTCTTCGGCGGCAATACGCTCAAAGCGGATGTTTCGATCTCTGTGACTGAGCTGGGATCGCTGCTGGATCATACCGGTCCGCATCTGGAGGCTGAAGAGTATATCGCCCGTACGTTTGGTGCCGAGCAGAGCTATATGGTGACCAACGGCACATCGACCTCCAACAAAATTGTTGGTATGTATGCCGCGCCAGCGGGCAGTACCCTGTTGATTGACCGTAACTGTCATAAATCGCTGGCGCATCTGTTGATGATGAGCGATGTCACGCCGCTGTGGCTAAAGCCGGGACGCAACGCACTGGGGATCCTGGGGGGTATACCGCGCCGCGAGTTTACCCATGCCAGCATCGAACAAAAAGTTGCAACCACGGCGGGGGCGCACTGGCCGGTACACGCGGTGATTACTAACTCCACGTATGATGGCCTGCTGTACAACACCGACTGGATTAAAAAAACGCTGGATGTACCGTCGATCCATTTCGATTCCGCCTGGGTGCCGTACACCAATTTTCACCCTATTTATGCCGGAAAAAGCGGCATGAGCGGCGAGCGGGTGCCGGGAAAAGTCTTCTTTGAAACGCAGTCGACGCACAAAATGTTGGCGGCATTCTCGCAGGCATCGTTGATTCATATTAAAGGTGAATATGATGAGGACACGTTTAACGAAGCCTTTATGATGCACACCACCACATCACCGAGCTATCCGCTGGTGGCATCGATCGAAACGGCCGCAGCGATGCTACGCGGGAACCCTGGTAAGCGCTTAATTAACCGCTCGGTTGAACGGGCGCTGCATTTTCGCAAAGAGGTGCAACGGCTGAAGGATGAAGCCGACGGCTGGTTCTTTGATATCTGGCAACCGGAAGAGATTGATGAAGCTGACTGCTGGCCGGTCGCACCGGGTGAAGCATGGCATGGTTTTCGCGATGCGGATGCCGACCATATGTTTCTCGACCCGGTCAAAGTGACCATCCTGACGCCCGGTATGGACGAGCAAGGGAACATGAGCGAGGAAGGGATCCCGGCGGCGCTTGTAGCGAAGTTCCTCGATGAACGTGGCGTGGTGGTGGAAAAAACCGGGCCGTATAACCTGCTGTTTCTGTTCAGTATCGGCATCGATAAAACCCGGGCAATGGGGTTGTTGCGTGGGCTGATGGAGTTCAAGCGTGCCTACGATCTTAATCTGCGGGTGAAGAACATGTTGCCGGATCTCTATGCTGAAGATCCTGATTTCTATCGCAATATGCGGATTCAGGATCTGGCGCAGGGGATCCATAAGCTTATTCGCCAGCATGATCTACCGCGTTTGATGTTGCAGGCTTTCGATGTGCTGCCGGATATGAAGTTGACGCCGCATCAGGCATGGCAGCGGCAGATCCAGGGCGAGGTGGAAACGGTAGAACTGGAAAAACTGATCGGACGGATCTCGGCCAATATGATCCTGCCTTATCCGCCTGGCGTACCGCTGGTGATGCCGGGTGAAATGATCACTGACGCCAGCCGCCCGGTGCTTGATTTCCTGCTGATGCTATGTGCGATTGGCCGCCACTATCCGGGCTTTGAAACCGATATTCACGGCGCAAAACGAAATGAGGAGGGCACTTACCGGGTACGAGTCCTAAAAGCCCGCTAATCTATTGCGGGCTGAAGTGGGCGGGGGTAACGTTCAGGCATTGAGAAAAGGAGAAACTATGCTGGGTTTAAAACAGGTACATCACATTGCGATCATCGCCACGGATTATGCTGCAAGCAAAGCGTTCTACTGCGATATCCTTGGTTTTACGCTACAGAGTGAAGTTTATCGCGAGGCGCGCGATTCGTGGAAAGGCGATCTGGCGCTGAACGGGCAGTATGTGATTGAGCTGTTCTCCTTTCCGTTTCCGCCTGCGCGTCCCAGCCGCCCGGAAGCGTGCGGCCTGCGCCATCTGGCGTTCAGCGTTGATGATATCGACCAGGCGGTGGCGCATCTGGAATCGCACGGCGTGAAGTGTGAAGCGATACGTGTCGATCCCTGCACCGATAAACGTTTCACCTTCTTTAACGATCCCGATGGCCTGCCGCTGGAGCTTTACCAGCAGTAATACTTGCCACACAACGCGATGCCCGGTAACGTGCCGGGCATCGCTTCCGTTTTGAAAACCACTATGACCACGCCACTTTTCGCGCCATTACCCACTGCATCACGCCAGTTTCTGGTAGCCTTCAGCGGCGGGCTGGATTCAACCGTGCTATTGCACCAAATGATGCTCTGGCGCGAGCAACAGCCCGATATCCGGTTACGGGCAATTCATATCCATCATGGGCTTAGTCCGTATGCGAATGCGTGGGTTGAGCATTGCCAGTCGCTTTGCGAGCTCTGGCAGATCCCGCTAACGGTGCAATACGTGACGCTGGTCGATAATGGCGAGGGCATTGAAGCGCAGGCGCGGAAAGCGCGCTATCGGGCATTTCATCAGACGTTGAAGCCAGGCGAAGTGCTGCTTACCGCGCAGCATCTGGATGATCAGTGCGAAACCGTACTGCTGGCGCTTAAGCGCGGCAGTGGGCCAGCGGGGCTTGCCGCGATGCCGCAAAGTTTGCCCTTTGCCGGAACGCAGCTTATCCGTCCGCTGCTCAACTTTTCACGTGACACCCTGCATCAATGGGCGCAACTGCATGATTTGCGCTGGATTGAGGATGAAAGTAACGCTGACGTCCGTTTTGACCGCAACTTTTTGCGCCAGCAGGTGCTGCCGCTACTGACGGCGCGCTGGCCGCATTTCGCCGATGCCGTCGCGCGTAGCGCTGAGCTTTGTGGAGAGCAAGAGCAGCTGTTGGATGAGCTACTGGCTGACGAACTGGCGGAGGCGACCACGGAGGAAGGGGCCCTGAACATTGCGGCTTTGCAGGTGCTGAGCGAAGTTCGCCGCAACGCCCTGTTACGCCGCTGGCTGGCGCAGCAGGGGGCGGCGATGCCGTCCCGCGCAATGCTTAACCGCTTGTGGTTTGAAGTGGCGCAGGCGCGTGACGATGCGGAGCCTTGCCTGAGGCTGGGTGAGTATGAAGTGCGTCGTTTTCAGGGCAATCTCTACTGGATTAAAACGCAGCCCAGTCAGCGTAATACGCAACTGAACTGGGCAATGCCTTTTGCGCCGCTGTTATTACCGGCCGGGATGGGGGAATTGTCGCTGATCGCTGGAGGGGAATTGCGGGCGCCAGCTGCGGAAGAGAGGGTTTCTGTGCGTTTCCAGGCATCCGGTTTGTTACATATCGCCGGCCGTCATGGCGGGCGTAAACTGAAAAAAATCTGGCAGGAGTTCGGCGTGGCTCCCTGGCGGCGCGACACCACGCCGCTGCTGTTTTATGGCGAAACGTTAATCGCAGCGGCGGACGTGTTTGCTACACAACAAGGGCTTAAAACGGCCGGACAGGAAGGCGTTAAGCTGGTGTGGAAAAAGTAGAGGGCAGCCTGCGCTGCCCGTTGAATGTCAGGACTCGCTCACCACAACGGTGCCGATTTCAGGATGGCTGAAGCTGGCAATTTTATCGAGACGCACTTCGCGTGAGACGCCTGCGACATCCACTACCAGATACTCCACATTTTTACGTGAGACTAAATCGTTGGCTTTGGCGCTGAGCACCTCGCCGTCTTTCAATTCCAGCGCCAATAAAAGATGATGCTGGCAGGCGAGTTCAAGATTGTCATAGTCATCACAGTTGATGGGTTGATAGGCATCATTCATTGACATAATCGCTCACCAGTAAGTTCGCGGCCGCATATGCCGCCTTTTCCCTGACCGACTCTGAAAGGGTGTCATCCGACGCCATTTCATTCAGCACTTTCAACACGCACCCCAGCGCATCCGGGATATACCCCAAATCTCCGCTGGCGATTTCCGCATACCGTTTGCGTACTAACTCACAATAATTGTTCACATCTCCTCCTGTCAGCTACCTGACTTTACTGTGAGATAACACTAAGCCTACGAAGATTAATACTGTTTAGCAAGGCGACTATAACATAGCTTATCCGCCATTATCAGCGTGATGGCGAATGATGCGCACAAGAGATAACAGCGCTTTGCCCCTGAATTAGCTACAATAGCGGCCATTTTATGCAGGAGTGGTGTTATGGCCTTAAAAGCGACTATTTATAAAGCGACGGTGAATGTTGCCGATCTGGATCGTAATCAGTTTTTAGATGCGACGCTGACGCTGGCCCGCCATCCTTCCGAAACCCAGGAGCGCATGATGTTGCGCCTGCTGGCGTGGATCAAATATGCCGATGAGCGGCTGCAATTCACCCGCGGCCTGAGCGCTGAAGATGAGCCGGAAGCCTGGCTGCGTAATGATTATCTGGGAATTGATTTGTGGATCGAGCTGGGGCTGCCGGACGAAAAACGGTTGAAGAAAGCCTGCACACAGGCGAAAGACGTGGCGTTATTTGCCTATAATTCCCGGGCGGCGCAGATCTGGTGGCAGCAAAATCAAAGCCGTTGCGCGAGCTTCGGCAACTTAAGCATCTGGTACCTGGATGATGAGCAACTGGCGGCGCTCAGCGCGTTTGCCAACGATCGCACCATGACGCTACAGGCTACCTTGCAGGATGGCGCCATCTGGCTTTCTGATGATACGCAGAATCGGGAAATCCACCTTGAAGCCTGGCAGCAGCCATGATTACGATCTCCCGCACTGTCTCCATTGCTGAGGATGAGCTGGAGATCACCGCTGTGCGGGCGCAGGGAGCGGGCGGCCAAAATGTGAATAAAAGTTCGACCGCTATCCACCTGCGTTTTGATATTCGGGCGTCAAGCCTGCCTGAGTATTATAAGGCGCGTTTACTGGAGGCTTCGCACCATCTGATTAGTAGCGATGGCTGGGTTGTGATAAAAGCGCAGGAATATCGCAGCCAGGAGATGAACCGCGAAGCGGCGATCGCGCGCCTGGTGGCATTGATCAAAGAATTGACCGCAGTGCAAAAGAGCCGTCGGGCAACGCGCCCGACCCGCGCATCGAAAGAGCGCCGGTTAACGGGCAAGGCGCAAAAGTCGTCGGTAAAAGCGCTGCGTGGGAAAGTCCGTCGACATGATGGCTGACGGGCAACAACAGACTTGTGCATAAGGAATCGAGTGTGAAAAAAGCGATTTTATCTCTGCTGGCCGGGGGGGCGCTGTTTGCCCTTTTCGGCTGTAACAATCGGGGTGACACCGAAATGGTGCAGCCGACGCAAGTTGAAGAGCTGAAACCGATGCAGCAGAGCTGGCGCGGCGTTTTACCCTGTGCCGATTGCGAAGGTATCGAAACGTCGCTGTTTCTGGAAAAGGATGGCAGTTGGGTGATGAACCAGCGCTACCAGGGCGGAAAAGGCCCGTCGGTATTTGCCTCTTATGGTAACTGGGCGCGCACGGCCGATAAACTGATCCTTACCGATACTCAGGGTGAAAAAACCTGGTTCCGTGCGAAAGGCGATGCGCTGGAGATGATGGATCGGGAAGGCAATCCGATTCATTCGCAACTGAACTACACGCTGCAACCGGTGAAAGCGTCGCTTCCGGCAACGCCGATGGCGATGCGCGGTATGTACCGATATATGGCTGATGCGGCAGTATTTACGGACTGTGCAACCGGGAAACAGGTCGCAGTGGCAAGTAATGCTCAGCTTGAGCGCGATTATGCAGCTGCGCGCGGTACTGAAAGCAAACCGATTCTGCTGGTGGTGGAAGGGCATTTTGCCTTTGAACCGAACCCGGATACCGGCGCGCCACAGAAAGTGCTGGTCATTAATAAGAAAGGGCAGTTTAGCGCCAATAAAGACTGTGATGATTAAGCCTCTGACACCATAAAAAAAGCCCCGCGAGCGGGGCTTTTTGTCGGCTTAGCCTTTAATAGCTTTCACCAGATAATCAAGGATGTCGCCGGTTTTGATGAGCTGCTTCTCGCCGTTGCGACGATATTTGTATTCAATATCGTCGTTGTCGAGGTTGCGATCGCCGATCACCACTGTGTGCGGGATACCGATCAGTTCCATATCAGCAAACATCACGCCCGGACGCTCTTTACGGTCATCCATCAGCACTTCAATGCCCTGCGCGCGCAGTTCGGCGTAGAGTTTTTCCGCCAGTTCCTGCACACGGTAGGATTTGTGCATGTTCATCGGCAGCAGCGCAACCTGGAACGGTGCGATAGCGTCCGGCCAGATGATCCCGCGCTCGTCGTTGTTCTGCTCGATCGCCGCAGCCACCACGCGCGTTACACCGATACCGTAGCAGCCCATGGTCAGAATCTGGTTGCGGCCATCTTCACCCTGTACCGCCGCGTTCAGCGCCTGGGAGTACTTGGTGCCGAGCTGGAAAATATGACCCACTTCGATACCGCGTTTAATCAGCAGCGTACCTTTACCGTCCGGGCTTGGATCGCCAGCGACAACGTTACGGATATCCGCCACTTCCGGCGTCACGACATCGCGATCCCAGTTGATGCCGAAGTAGTGTTTACCGTCGATGTTCGCGCCCGCAGAGAAGTCGCTCATCGCGGCAACGGTACGGTCGATCACCACAGGAACTGGCATATTAACCGGGCCAAGGGAGCCAGGACCGGCATTGACCACGGCGCGAATTTCCGCTTCGGTGGCGAAAGTTAACGGTGCAGCAACCTGCGGCAGTTTTTCCGCTTTCACTTCGTTCAGCTCGTGATCGCCGCGAACCAGCAGCGCGACCAGCGGGTAGCTGCTGCCTTCAACGGCTTTCACCAGCAGCGTTTTTACCGTTTTCTCAATCGGCAGGTTGAACTGTTCAACCAGCTCGGCGATGGTTTTCGCGTTTGGCGTATCAACCAGCGTCATTTCCTGCGTGGCGGCGCCGCGCGGTTCTTTTGGCGCCAGCGCTTCAGCAAACTCGATGTTGGCGGCGAAATCGGAGGAGTCAGAGAAGATCACATCATCTTCACCGCTCTGCGCCAGCACCTGGAATTCATGGGATGCGCTACCGCCGATCGAGCCGGTATCGGCCTGTACAGCACGGAAATCCAGCCCCATACGGCTGAAGATTTTGCTGTAGGCGGCATACATTGCGTCATAGGTTTCCTGCAAGGATTCCTGAGAGGTATGGAAAGAGTAGGCATCTTTCATCAGGAATTCGCGGGAACGCATAACGCCAAAGCGTGGGCGCACTTCATCGCGGAACTTAGTCTGGATCTGGAAGAAGTTCAGCGGCAGCTGTTTGTAGGAGTTCAGCTCGTTACGGATCAGATCGGTAATGACTTCTTCGTGAGTCGGGCCGAGGACGAACGGGCGATCGCCGCGATCAACAAAACGCAGCAGTTCCGGGCCATACTGCTCCCAGCGGCCGCTTTCCTGCCACAGATCGGCTGGCTGTACCACTGGCATGGACACCTCAATCGCACCGGCGTTATTCATCTCTTCACGCACGATGTTTTCGACTTTTTTCAGGACGCGCAGACCGGTCGGCAGCCAGGTGTATAACCCGGAGGCCAGTTTGCGGATCATCCCGGCGCGCAGCATCAGCTGGTGGCTGATGACTTCGGCGTCGGCAGGCGTCTCCTTAAGAGTGGAGAGCAAGTATTGGCTAGTACGCATGTTGTTACGGTTCCATTTGGACAATCGGAACAGGCCCGAAATCAGGCCTGACACAAAAAAAGTGGTTTAGTTTATCAGCCTGGCAGAGATGCCAAAAGAGAGGGGAATAAAATTAGCGCGCTTCCAGCGCAAAGACTTCAAATCCCGCCGCCGTTACGCGCCAGCGCACATTAAAATCCAGCAGCCAGACGGCGTAAGTCTTCCCTTGCTCTTCCTCTTTTCGGTAGGCCGGACGCGGATCCTGCGCCAGCACTTCCAGCAAAAAGGCTTTGAAGTGGGGATAACGCTTTTCCAGCCCGCTAAGCTGCAACTCCACGTCGGATGTGAAGCTCACCGGGATATCGCCAACCGGCGCCTGCTGCGCGTAGCTGGCCTGCGCATCGGGTACGGCTTCGGCAAAAGGCAGATAAGGTTTGATATCCACAACCGGCGTGCCATCGACCAGATCCAGGCTACCGAGCTGTAAAATCACCTGATCTTTATGGCAGCGGATCCCTTTTAATTCGACCAGTGACATACCGATCGGATTGGGGCGAAACGTTGATCGTGTGGCGAACACGCCCATTCTTGCATTGCCCCCGAGCCGCGGCGGGCGCACGGTAGGACGCCATCCGCCTTCCATCGTTTGATGAAAAACGAAAAGCACCCACAAATGGCTGAACCCTTCGAGGCCGCGCACTGCATCGGGTTGATTATACGGAGGAAGCAAGTGAAGTTCGCCGCCGCCATGCTTCACCAGACCCGGCTGGCGCGGTACGGCAAACTTCTCTTTATACGGTGAACGGATAACACCTATTTGCCCGAAAGCAAAGGTACTCATTTTGCCGAAACGTCGAGTGCGGAACCCACACAGATGGCCTGGCGATAGCAGCCCGGAGTACCGCTGGTCACTTCGCAGCTATGCAACAGAACGGCATTGGCCCTGGCTTTTTTCGAGGCATTAATCTGCATGCGTTTGCGGGCGGTCGGGATGTTCGGCGGGGAGTCCTGGTTGCTTGCCTGACAGGATTCGCCGGTGACTTCACCCAGATCGCGGAACGGTTTACCCACTAAATCTTGTGCATCAGTGATGATGCGCACCGGGGCAGGGCGTGTCACTTTCGGTTTTACCGGCTCTGATTTTGGCGTCACTGCGCTACTTTGTACCGGTTCGACAGGGGATCTGCTTAGCAAGGAGCAGCCGCTCAACATGAGTGCTAATAAACAGATCGGTAAAGCACGCATAATCTTTCCTCAAAGTGATTTTCTTAACGCCGCTTATTGAATCAGGGACGTGTACAAATGACAAGGCGGGCTTTCGCCCGCCTTGAATGATATTACAGACAGAGGAGATTACCAGCCTTTCACCGCGCCGCCATTGAAGACTTTGTTCGCCGCTTCGTTCACTTCATCTGACTGATAAGCCTGAACGAATTTTTTCACGTTTTCCGCGTCTTTGTTATCTTCACGGGCAACGATCAGGTTCACGTACGGGGAGTCTTTATCTTCAACGAAGATGCCGTCTTTTGCCGGAGTCAGGCCGATCTGGCTGGCATAAGTGGTGTTGATCACCGCCAGTGCAATCTGCGCGTCATCCAGAGAGCGCGGCAGCTGCGGTGCTTCCAGCTCAACAATCTTCAGGTTTTTCGGGTTTTCGGTGATATCCAGTACGGTCGGCATCAAGCCCACACCATCTTTCAGTTTGATCAAACCCTGTTTCTGCAACAGCAGCAGGGAACGACCGAGGTTAGTCGGATCGTTTGGTACGGCGACCTGAGAACCATCCTGCAATTCAGACAGTGATTTGATTTTTTTGGAGTAGCCTGCAATTGGATAAACAAAAGTGTTGCCGACCGGAACCAGTTTGAAACCGCGATCTTTAATCTGCTGATCGAGGTACGGTTTGTGCTGGAAGGCGTTAGCATCGATATCGCCTTTGCTCAGCGCTTCGTTTGGCAGCACGTAGTCGTTAAAAGTCACCAGCTCAACGTCGAGGCCATATTTCTCTTTCGCAACTTTCTGTGCGACTTCGGCAACCTGCTGTTCAGCACCAACAATCACACCGACTTTAATGTGATTCGGATCCTTTTCATCCTGGCCGCATCCGACCAGCGCCAGAGAACCAAGCAGAGCACCTACGGCTGCAAAGGTCTTGAATTTAAAAGCCATGTTATTTCCCTTCTCTCAGAGTCGTTATGTTGTGTAACGTTATTTGTGCGTCACAGCCCGGACGATACGATCGCCCGCGAACTGAATTAAGTAAACCAGAACCACCAGTAATATCAGTACGGTATTCATCACTAATGGGTTATAGGTCACATAGCCGTACTGGATCCCCAGTTGCCCCAGACCACCGGCACCGACGGCACCGCCCATTGCGGAATAACCCACGAGGGTAATCAGCGTAATGGTCGCAGCATTAATGAGGCCCGGCAGCGCTTCCGGCAACAGCACTTTGCGGATGATCTGCATTGGCGTTGCACCCATCGCACGGGAAGCTTCAATCAAACCTGCCGGCAGCTCCAGCAAGGTGTTTTCCACCATACGGGCGATAAACGGCGCGGCACCAACCGTCAGCGGAACAATAACGGCGTATAGGCCAATTGAGGTGCCGACAATCACGCGCGTAAAAGGAATCATCCAGACCAACAAAATAATGAACGGAATGGAGCGGAAAATGTTGACCAGCGCAGAGATCACCCGATACAGACCCGGATTCTGCATGATCTGACCCGGACGCGTGACATACAACAGCACGCCAAACGGCAGACCCACGACAAAACCCAGCAGACCGGAGGCAAAGGTCATAAACAGTGTTTCCCAGATGCTGCGGGCAAAGAGCCACATCATTGCCTCAGACATAACCGAGTACCTCTATTTTTACATGGTGTTCCTGCAACCAGGCGATGGCCGCCTGGGTATCCTGCTGAGTGCCGTGCATTTCCGTCAGCATAATGCCGAACTTCACGCCGCCCGCGTAATCCATCTGCGCGCTAATAATGTTGTTGTTCACGTTGAAACGACGCGCGGTTTCAGACAACAGCGGCGCATCCACCGACTGACCGGTAAATTCCATACGCAACATCGGTACGCTGTTAGCCTGCGGTTCCGGCTGCAAGCGTTGTGCATAATCTTCCGGAATATCGAGATGCAGCGTGGACTGAATAAACTGCTGTGCCAGCGGCGTTTTCGGATGGGAGAAGACTTCACTCACCGTATCTTGCTCAATCAGTTCACCGTTGCTGATAACGGCCACGCAGTCGCAAATGCGCTTAACCACATCCATTTCGTGGGTGATCAGCAGAATGGTCAGACCGAGGCGACGGTTGATGTCTTTCAGCAATTCAAGAATGGAACGTGTTGTTGCCGGATCGAGCGCGCTGGTGGCTTCGTCACACAGCAGCACTTTCGGATTGCTGGCCAACGCACGGGCGATTGCCACGCGCTGTTTTTGCCCCCCGGAGAGGTTGGCCGGATAACTGTCATGTTTATCGCCAAGACCGACCAGATCAAGCAGCTCTTTTACCCGGCGATTGATCTCGTCACGCGGGGTATTATCCAGCTCCAGCGGTAATGCGACATTACCGAAAACGGTACGCGATGCCAGCAGATTAAAGTGCTGGAAGATCATGCCAATTTGGCGGCGAGCTTTAGTTAATTCCACTTCAGAGAGTTTAGTCAGTTCCTGGCCATCGACCAGCACACTGCCTTGCGTCGGACGCTCAAGCAGGTTAACGCAGCGGATAAGCGTACTTTTCCCCGCACCTGATGCGCCAATAACGCCATAAATTTGACCAGCGGGAACATGCAGGCTGACGTTGTTCAGCGCCTGTATATTACGGTTCCCCTGCTGGAACACTTTGGTGATATTCGAAAGTTTAATCATTAGATTATTTTTATCGTATAAGAGTTAGCCGTGGCATTTTGTTCTGCCGGTTACGGGCGTACCCGTAAACAGAGCGGATGGTAAGGCATCCAGACGTCTAAATCAATGTCGCTCGTAATGATGAGCACTTTCCTGCGTTGCGAAACATGAGATACTAAGCTTCTATGCCTTTTTCAGGAGTAAACCCGTGGCAAAGTCAGTACCCGCTATTTTCCTCGATCGTGATGGCACGATTAATGTTGATCATGGCTACGTGCATGAGATCGATAACTTCGAATTTATTGATGGCGTCATTGACGCCATGCGCGAACTTAAAGAGATGGGCTACGCGCTGGTTCTGGTAACGAACCAGTCTGGTATTGCTCGCGGTAAATTTACCGAAGCGCAGTTTGAAACGCTGACCGAGTGGATGGACTGGTCGCTGGCCGATCGCGGTGTGGATCTGGACGGTATCTATTATTGTCCACATCACCCGCAGGGAACCGTTGAAGAGTTTCGTCAGGTGTGCGATTGCCGTAAGCCGCATCCGGGGATGTTGATCTCTGCCCGCGATTTCCTGCACATCGATATGGCTGCTTCTTATATGGTAGGCGATAAAATAGAAGATATGCAGGCGGCGGATGCTGCACAAGTGGGTACGAAAGTCTTAGTGCGCACGGGCAAACCGGTCACCCCGGAAGCGGAAAAAAGCGCTGATTGGGTGATTAATAGTCTTGCGGAGTTGCCTTTAGCTATCAAAAAGCACCAAAAATAACCGTTATGACGAAAAGATGAGCGGTTGAAATAAAAATGCATTTTTCCGCTTGTCATTCCTCTCCGGCTCCCTATAATGCGCCTCCATCGACACGGCGCCAGCGAAGAACATCACGCAGCGACGTTAAGTCGGAAGAGAAAAAAATCCCGAAAATCGGGGTTGACTCTGAAAGAGGAAAGCGTAATATACGCCACCTCGCGACAGTGAGCTGAAAGCCGCGTCGCAACTGCTCT
>NZ_QODH01000007.1:0-144469 GCF_009935945.1 Kosakonia sp. MH5
AATCGTGGTGTGCCCATACGCTCCTCCTATGCTCAAACTATAGGGCAGGATCGTCTACCGGGGCGGGGTCAGTCCAACTATAGGGCAGGATCGTCTACCGGGGCGGGGTCAGTCCAAGTTTTATAGATAGTCAAATGAGACAGCGTATCTATGTCTTTATCAGGTATACCCAAACGAGACAGATACAAGCGCAGGCAAGAGCAGCACCCAGCATCAACGCAAAGTGCTTTAACAGTGGGGATTCAGGAGTGATTTAGCGTTTAAAGAGAAGAGTAACCCTAACCCACAGCCTCACGGTCAAAACGCGAAACAGGGTCATAAACGCCACAGAGGAAGGCAAATCGATATACAGCCCGCCCAGCCTTCGGCTGGGAGAGGCGCACGGGGGAAGTTGAAGCCTTAATCGTTGAGGGAGGGGCAACCATAAGCGTGCAATTTTTCAAGTCGGGGAGGCTCAGTTATTCAGAACCTTTGTCAGCTCGACTTCACCCGTTGCGGCATTAAAGTACAGATAGAAAAGATCCTTATTCAACTGATCAGGTTTTGACCATATTTCCTTTTCCCCTAAGCTACGCTTTTCCTTGGTGTAGCCCAGCTTTTCAAGGTAAGAGCGCAACGGTGCAGTCCCGGTTGCTCCCTTGAAGATAATGCTATTTGAAGGCGCATAACCATCGCCGGGGTGTGACTCGAAATAGAAGTCGTCCGTTATACGCGGGGCGTTTTCAATGTCCTTGTCTGTCAGAGTGTGGTAGTTGAAGAAATCATTTTCTTTGTAGACAGTTGTTTCATCAGAGCCAGATGCAACGAGCCAGACAAACAGCCATACGAGAATAAGCACGGTGACAGCCAACAGTACGCACCACTTCATTACTTTTAACAGAGTTGTCATTGCTTCGCCCCCACGAACGAGAGCGATGTACCATCATTTGTAATGACCTTAACCACCCCGGATGTGAAATCGTCCCACGGCCTAAGCCATGTCATAAAATGCGGAAGATTCACCGTATAGGCTTGATGCCGCACACACGGATCTTCTGGATCAGGAAACAGAATCGGACGGAACCCACGATTTTTATGAGAACCTATAGCGCCGTAGTAATCCCAGCGGCGGACGGCTGATTCATAACCCACAGGCTTGACACGATAACCATACCGACCCGGAATTATAGCCCGATAGAATCCGAACAGATCAGAAACCAAATCTTCGCCACTAAAGCCACTGTCCGTATACCAAGAGAATGACCGTAAGCTTTGCAGCCCCTCGAATCTGGATGCAGTGTTCATCATCATTGCCAACATGATTCTGTTAATGTCTTCGGTGCTCCGGCCACACTTAATTTCCCAGCGAGAGAACTTCCCGACACCAAGCCGCGATGCGAACTTAATGATGCCCATATCCTGCCGATACATGACTACATAAGACGGCTTACCGCTACGCTCCCCCTCAACGAATTGACGTCTAAGCTCAGCCACATCATTACCACGGGCATGCCCCATATCAATCCAGCCGAGTACCTCGGTGTAAACTATTCCCCTGTCGAGTACGTCAAATAATGCCCCGTCCTTTATCTCTCTTCTGGTGCTCACGCGTTCATCTCCATATCAACTCTGACCATCAATGGTATAGTCTATTTTTCAGGCAGTCCAGACGGCAAGCAATAGCATCATATAAGCCCCGTTGGTGGTACAGATAAGCGGAGCCTCTGGCGACTTCATCAGGGTTATGTCAGTTAGTGAGTGTGAGTTCAACGGGTCGATGCAACGCTATCCTTAATCGAAGGGGGACGTTGCCATGAAACGAAGAACGCGCATTTACTACACGCCAGAACAGAAAGCGATTATCCAGGACAGATATAAGCAAGGTGATTCCCTGCATGATATCGCCAGAATGTTCGACAGATATCATTCTTCTATCATGCCCACTATCCACCAGACTGGTGGATACCGTCCCCCTGTCCGAAAGCGGCACCCGTTAGCGCTTTCGCTTGATGAAAGAGAGGAGATATCCAGAGGGCTGGTAGCAAAACGCAGCATCAGGGACATCGCTGCCAAATTATCAAGAGCTCCCTCAACGATTAGTCGCGAGATCAATAGGCACGGAGGTGCAAAACAATATCGTGCAGCAAAAGCGGATGCCACTGCATGGGAAAGTGCCCTGAGACCAAAACCCTGCAAGCTAATCGAAAGCCCCACTTTGTGTAAAATCATCGCAGAGAAGATGCATCAGGACTGGTCGCCGGAACAAATCGCCGGTTGGCTAAAACGCTGTTATCCCGATAATCAGGAAATGCATGTGTCACACGAAACAATTTATAAAACGCTTTTTATACAAACCCGGGGTGCATTAAAAAAAGAACTGCAGCAATGCCTCAGAAGCGGAAGAGTCGTGCGTCGATCCAGAACATCATCGCTTAAAGGGAAAGGTTTAGGGTCAATCCCGGATACAATCTCTATCAGCGAAAGGCCACCTGAAGCCGCTGACAGAGCCATACCAGGGCACTGGGAAGGTGACCTGATCCAGGGCTCGAAAAACTCCTGTATCGTCACCCTTGTAGAACGTCATTCCCGTTTTGTTATGCTGGCCAAGATCAGGGACAACAAGACCATAACGGTTATATCTGCACTCATCAAACAAGCCCGGGAATTACCTGCTGAGCTTTATAAAACATTAACATGGGACCGGGGCGCTGAAATGACCAGCCACACCCGGTTTACTGTAGCCACAGATATTCAGGTTTACTTCTGCGATCCTCAATCACCCTGGCAACGCGGCTCCAATGAAAATACGAACAGATTGCTCAGGCAGTATTTTCCAAAAGGAACTGACTTATCGGTTCACAGCCAGCAAAGACTTAACAGTGTTGCCAGACAGCTCAACGAAAGGCCGAGAAAAACGCTGGACTTTGAATCACCCGCAGAGCGTTTTAACCAATGTGTTGCATCCATCGGTTGAACTCACAAGGCTTATCAGGATGACCATGTACCCAAGGGGAGCGAGGCCGAACCGCTGGCAGAGCTTGCATATGGTCTGCAAGTACCGTGACCACCATAAACCTGTTTATCCCCTGCGGCGTCTCGCGACGGCGACAGAACGGGGGCATCGGGCTAAAATGCGCTTCACTAAAAGTTTTGGGGATTGTTTAGAGACGGTGGCTACGTCATAGCTTTCAAGTTGAGTCAGTACGTGTTTGACGCTTGGAACTACACGCCGCTATGAGTTAACATCCCAATTACCACTATCAACCACAGCGGCTTTTTCAAGGGACATAACAGAGCATTCCTTACAGGTAAAAGAGACAGATTTTATTGTCTAACTGTCTGTATTGTAAGGAATTTAGTGACTTGGTGCGAAGGCCGGACTCAAATAGTTAAGTAAATAATTGAAATATATTAAATATAAAAGAACAACAATAACAAGTGCCCCCTTTTATGCCCCCAAGCATTTTTTTGCCCATTACCGTATCGTAAGCCATCAAGTCTCCTTTGGTTAGGTTCCGTGTACCGGACCCTAACCGGAACAATCCATCATTAGGTTGTACCTTTGAATGCGCTCTCCCCATTAGATGCGAAAGCTGACTCCTTCAGATATGGAGTAAAAAGTTTTTTTATGGAAAACTGTCCATACTGTTCACTCGTTACTTTTATTACTAATATTCAATAAGTTACCAAGTGAATGGTTGGTGAACAGTGAACACATAAGTGTTCATCTTCATACATACGTTCGGTGTTTTGAGCGAAAAGCTGAGGTTTGCAAAGCAAAACTTACATCGAAGCGTCTTGATCAATAGAAGTGAAGTACTTGGTGTAAACGGTTACGGCATAAGGGATCTTGACATAAGCTGGTATACTCAATTATACAGATTTTAATAGATAATTCCTTTTTGAGGTTTCAGCTAGCAACGAATTGAGAGACAATGAAAATTGGATAATTTATCAGAAGATGGAAAAAGAATTTTTCGGGAACTAGTCTCCGAACTGGCACGTGCCTATAGCCTTTGGGTGAATGATCATGAATCCTATTATCAAGAAATTAGAAAGTCTAATTTATTATTTACTACTATTGATCCACCGGTAGACCTTAAAGACGCAATATTGGAAAAAGTTAACGATAGAAAGCCTTGCATTTATCAATTATTTCATACAGAAAAATCATTATGCCTGATCAGGGAGTTATCCATAGTTATACGCAAATGTGGCAATTTAAACTGTTTACCAATTGAGTTACATTCAGTTATAAACGAAATAACATTTGAATATGTTAATGCCACTTTAGAATCTTTTTTCGAATTAATAGGAGAAGATTTAAAAAAACACATCATCGTTGATGAAAAATTCAAAACCATAGCATCAACAAGACTTTCAAAATTCAAAAAAGAATTTACATCAGCATTATATCAATTCCCTATAGTTGTTTTTAATCTACATAACGAGTTGATGTTAAGTGAAAATATTCGTTTAATACCAATAGATCCGGCATCTTCAAAAGAAAAAGAATTAAAAAAACTAAACAAGACAAATTTTTATAAAAGCAATTTCTTTCTTGAGATTTTTATTAAAACAAAATGCAGTAAAAAACTATCCCTACAACTTGCTGAAAGAACGAGAGATACTACATATAATATTCTAAAACTCTTATCTACGCATCTATCTCCTCAGGCAATACCTCTCCTTACTTCTAACGATAGGGTTTTGGGGCCATTTCATTTTTACAGATACGGGCCAAATAGAGATAAACTTTTCAATGCTACAACTCATAACCTCCCCTACTTTCAATTTCACTCTAAGGAGTTTTGGGAAAAATTTCACATAAATCAAAACATCCCTGACAATTTAATCACCACCTCATTCCAAATTGCAGAGTTAATTTCAACCCCCCATTTTTCTAATGAACGAGTTGCTGATAGATTTGAACGTGCACTTTTATGGTACGGCGATGCTGTTACAGAGTGCATTCCGTTCCAGCGAATTCAGAAGCTTGTAAGCTCAATGGAAGCTATAGTCAATTTTCAGGATCGCGACATCACAGAAACGTTCAAGCGAAGAGTTACACATTTACATATTAGCTATAAAGGTCTTAATGAGGATGTTAGGGAGAAAGCAAGACAAATTTATGATGCTCGTTCGAAGATCGTACACGGTTATTCACATAATGAAACATTGAATTTCTGCATAATTGAGTTTTGTTCTGAAACGCTGCTACGAGCAGTTCACTTCTTATCAATTTTCGGTTTTGGTAAAACTGGATTTAGAAAATCTCTGCCAAAATTTTTGGATGATATACCCATAAACATCGAACCTAAAATAGATCTCCAAGATTAGGGTATAAATAAATGCGTCTCCGAGTAGACCGGCAATGCCGGTCTGTGTTGGTTATTTCGTTGCAGGTTCGTCGCACTTCGGCAGCCAGTCGCCGTTACTTTCCTCTTTCAGCGTCAGGTTAGTCTGCATCCCCTGATTTGTTCGCCGCTTGTCATAGTTCAGGCCGTACTCTTTCAGCATGGTCGGCAGTCCCTTGCCGAACATCGTCAGGCTCAGGGTGTTCTTGTAGCCGTGTGCCTCCATGTACACCAGATAGGCATGATACAGGTAGAGTCGCGGCTGGTGTGGAATAATGTTGGCATTACCCATATACATCCCGTCGGCGTCAGGCAGAGCTTCCAGATAGCCACAAAAATCAAAGGCCGGGTCAGCATCACGCTTGATGCTCAGTGCCTCGCCGGAGTTCTGCTGTGACTGGAGCAGTGCACGGGCGGTCATCGGGTCGCTGAAACGCTGCATAAGCTGGCGCACAATGACGGCCAGCTCGCGGGCGATTTTGTCCTTCAGGTGCGGGTCGCGCTCCTCCGGGGCAATTTGCTCCGGGAAGTGCAGGATAACCCGGCGGCGCGATACGCCGCCGCTGCGGTCGGTGAAGCGCATCGGGTTATTGTTCACGGCCAGAATCACCGCCGGAATATGCGTTGAGTAGGCGTCGCGGTATTTCGGGTCAACCGATACCGCATCGCCGCCGGTGATGGCCTTGAGTCCCGCGCCGTCACCGCTCCATTTCTCCTGGTCAGGCAGGCGAATCAGCGAGAAGCCAATCAGGGCGGCGCGCTCGCGGGGTGATTCCAGCGTTTCAATGGTCGCGGAGGTGGCGTTGTCCTCGCCTGCGAGCATGGTCGCAATTTCAGCCAGAATACTTTTCCCGCTGCCGCCCGGCCCGGTGACTTCGAGAAAGAGCTGCCAGTCGTAGCGGTTCGCCAGCACCATAAACAGCGCGGCGAGTATCACGTCGCGTTTGTCAGCACGGCCACCGGCAGCACGGTCGAGCCAGCGCCAGAAATGCGGGGCACGGGTTTCCAGCGTTTCGCCCGCCACCGGTGGGGTGAAATCCACCTCACACAGGGTGCGCAGCCAGTGCGCCTTGCTGTGCGGGCTGAACGTGCCGCTCGCAGTATCGAGCACGCCGTTACGAAAGCCAATCAGCCGCCGTGCCGGAGCGCCCTGTTGCGGCACAATCAGTTTCAGGGTCTCCACCACAGAAGCAATTTTGCCTGACGAGAACGGCGCGCGCAGGCGCTGGAAGAGTGCTGCCACATCGCGGGAGAAGTCAGCCGGGGCAATCACTTTCCACGCTCCGGCTTCATAACGGGAGAGAAGCTGCCCGTTTGCATCCACGGCCAGCGCCTCGCCGTAGTGCTCATGCACGCGCATCGCTTTCTCACTGGTGCTCATGGCGGTAAATTCCGCCTCGCTCATGGTGTCGAACGGGCTCGCGACCGGTGGCTTAATGGCATCGTAAATCGCGCGTCGCGTCGCCTCTTCACCCTGCTGCATAAACGCATCATTCCAGTCACCGAACACCGGCGGCAGGGCAACCACCCCGGCGCAGGCGTCTGCGGCCACAGTGGCTTTTGTCTGGCCGTCGCCATTCAGGTCAAGGTCGGCAGCGAGCACAATCTGACAGCCCGGATGCTGGCGTCGGGCAAGGCTCGCCAGAGAAAGAAGGTTCACGGACGACAGCGCGACCATCACGGTTTCGCCGGTCAGGTGATGCACGGTCAGCGCCGTGGCGTAACCTTCTGCTATCCACAGACGTTTTCCCGCCTGTTTCTGCCCTTCGATGGTGTGGCATGCCCCTTTCACCTGGCCGCCTTTCAGGGTGCGCTTGTCGCCGTCAGCGTTAATGAGCTGGACGTTAACCAGTACGCCGGTGTCGTCATACAGCGGGACAACCACATCCCCGGCGCGGTAGGTCACGCCACCGGTTTTGTGCGTGGTTGTCAGCGTCAGGCATTTGCGGCCAGCCAGCCCCTTGCGGGTCAGATAGGCGTTACCGGTGGCCGGGCGGCTTTTCGCCAGCAGACTGGCCGCCAGCGCGGCGGCCTCCCTGCGCCCGGCTTCGGTTTCTGCCGTATCAGCAGCAATCACCTCCGGGGCAACCGGCGGCAGGCTGCCGGTCACGGCGTTCACGCGGTCGGCGGCTTCGCTGACCGTCACGCCCAGCGCCCTTTCAACCAGGCTCAGGCCGTCACCCGCGCCGCACTGGTTGCAAAACCATGTGCCGCGCCCCTCTTTATCGTCAAAGCGGAAGCGGTCAGCGCCGCCGCACACCGGGCAGGGCTGATGCCGGTTTTTAATGACCTTCACCCCCAGCGCCGGGAGAATGCGCGGCCAGTGGCCGCACGCCTGCTTTACGGTTTCCGTTACGTTCATTTTCATTGGTTTTTTCTCCCTCAGTGCAGCACAGGCTTTTTGATATGGCGGGCGCAAAGCTCATCCATCACAGCGAGCCCCAGAAAGGACAGTGACGGGGCGGCCTTAAGCGGCCCGGCTTCCATCAAATCTTCAAGAAGCGCACAGGCAATCTGACGGCCTTTTTCCTCGCCGTGCTGGCGCAGATAAAACCCTTCCAGCTCGGCAGCGATGGCGGATTCCAGCGCATCGAGGGTGAGATGCGGATAACGGTGCTGATGTGTGCACAGGGTCAGCCAGGCACAGGCGACCGCGCGGCGATACAGCGCGGCGCGTAATACGGGCGGTAATGGCTGTTTCATGCGCGTACTTCCTCAGTGAGCCAGCGCCGGTTGCAGCGTTCGACCACATCATCAAGCCGGGCGGTCATCAGGTGAATGACGGAGGCGAGCTGTAAATGCTGTTCCGGTAACTGGCAGGCACCGGACACATCCTGCGATATCAGCATATTCCCGACGAACTGGCCGACATTACGCAGGTGTTCAAGGTGCCGGAGGTCAGCGTGGGTGATGGTCAGGGTCAGTTCTTTCACGCGAGTACCTCCGCAACCGGCAGACGGGCGGCAAAGGAGAGAACGTAATCGCGAACGAGGGAACGGCGTGCGGCGTGTTCGTCACCGGCCACGGTGCGGAGCATACGGATACGGGGTGTCCGGTCTGCACGACGGATGGCGGCAAAAACAAAGACGAACTGCGGGTGTGACGGGGTGAGGATAGTAGCCATGATGGCAGCCTCCAATAAGTAGCGGTTATTGCTACCACCGGAAACGCCAATTTCACTGGTGGCAGCCCGAACGGGGTTGGCGTAACCGGCCTTATTGGAAACCGGCCAGCCCGAAGGCTGCCCCGCCCGGACTGCCATTACCTGAACGAAACTATGGTGTACGCATAAACACCACAGCCCGGGAAATGGGTGTGTCTGAGCCACGACATAAAAAAACACGCCTGGCGCGTGTTGTGTCGCCAATAAGTTACGCGGAACGCCAATTCCGGCTGCCGATTTTGCGACAGCGGGAAAACTATACCTGGAAACTGACAAAAGAAGCAAGCCAGGGAAAGGCTGTTTTTGCAGACCGGGCATCATCATGCGTCACAGCCCCGGTTACGGTCGGAGATTCGCGCAGTCATCCAGGCGGTGATTTCGCTGTGCAGCCAGGCGACATTTTTCCCGCCGAGGGAAACCTGTTGCGGAAACGCGTTGCGGCTGATGAGGTCGTAAATGGTCGAGCGGGACAGACCGCATAAATGCATCACTTCCGGCAGGCGTAAAAAGCGCTCCTGAATAACATCAGAAACCGGCATTAATGGCGCGGCAGGGGCAGAAGACGGGGAAGAAAAAGCGGTGTGCATCGGGCTACCTCATAATGTCCATACAGTGCCGGTTGTGTCTTTCCGGCTTCGGGTAGCGCTCTATTTTGTGAATATTTTTACGTATTACAACAAGGGCGCTTCAGGCTGTTTCCTGCACGGTTGTCTGTTTAATAAGCAGCTTGTTTTTCGGGTTTGCCTCTGTTTGCCAATAAATGTCAATGTTGGCCAATATAACCAGCAACTAAAATTGCAAACCTTTTTATCCGATTAATTAAGCGGGTATTAACAGGAAAAAACATCAGAAAAAAATACTGCTGTACCGGAAGAAACAAAAAGCCGGTGAACAGTAGTGAACAGTCGGTGAACACTTAATTCCTCAACTGTTCACTCTTTAACTTACTGTATTACTTATTATTTTATTTATCAGTGAACAGTGTGAAGAGTTAAATAGAGAAAAACAAACAGAAAGAGGGCTTTTCCTGGGACCTCTTTCTGGCGAGCCGGTTTTTTCAGCGGCTTTCTGTGCCATTACGGCCACAACTGCAACCGGTCGTCTCGTTGTGCAGGGCGCGGCAGAATGCTCTTACATTGACAACACAGAGAGCCCCGCCATGAAAACTGAACTTATGACCTCCATCATGAAAACCATCGGCAGCACGCAGACCGGTGCCTCCCGCGCCGTTATCGATGGTGCTGTTAATACTGTGCATAAAAAAGCCGCAGAGGATAACGCCGCCGCCGTCAACCGTGCCCTGAAGGCCTTTACAGAGGCAAAAGCCGCCCATACCGGCAGCATGATAAAACTGAACGACATCGGCGCAGCCATCAACCGCAGCGAAAAGGAACGGAAGAACGCGCTTGAGGAAAGCGCCGCAGCAGAGAAGAGCTGGCGCGAGCGTTTCCGCAGTCTCGGCGGTGCCATGACGCCGGAGCTCAAAGCCGGACACAGCAGACACATCGCCGGTCGTGAGCTGGCGGAGGAGTTCACCGGCCTGATTGCTGAACTGGAGACGGACAAATCCCGCGCCATGCTGGAAGCCTGCACGACAGGTAAAACGTATGTCACTGAGCATGCACGGGCGTTTAGCGTCTGCGCACAGGCGGAGTGGGCAGAGGCCATGCGGGACATCAGCCCGGCACTGGTGCGGGCGTTCTGCCTGCGCCTGCGTGCGCTGGAGCTGAACGGTGCGAACCGCCCGGCGGATATTCTGGCTGAGGAGCTGCATATGCATGTTGCGGTGCAGGCACAATTTTATAACTTTGACATGGACAATGAGCCGGTGTTCTCACAGCTCGGCATGCACCGCCCGCCGCTGACCGGCGTGGATATGGCGCTGTATAAAAGCCCGCTGAAGCGTTCGCAGCTTGCCACGCAACTGGCCGACAAGAGAAAACAGGCGGAGGGCTGAGCCATGTTTCACTGCCCGTTCTGCAAACAGCCTGCGCACACGCGTACCAGCCGCTACCTGACGGAAAATCTCAAACAGCGCTATCACCAGTGCACCAGTATTGAATGCTCGGCCACGTTCCGCACCACCGAGACACTCGACGGCGTGATACGTAAACCGGCGATGCCGGAAAATGAGGTCTTGCAGGCAGATATTCAACAGCAATAACCTCCCCGAAAATCTCCCGATTTATGTGCGCCGGTACTCGCTACCGGCTGCTCTCTCCGCCCCCGAAAAAACGCCAAAAAATCCCGATATTTTTCCGAAAATTACCCTGCATGCATCAGGTGCATTTAACTGCATTTATTTCCCGGCCAGCCTGAACCACGCCCGCACCATCACTGGCGCGGCCTGAGCCGGATCGTGCACCTGCATTTAAACCGCCCTGCAAAGCGGGCAGGCGAGGCGGGGAAAGCACTGCGCGCCAGCGGTAATGTGCGTATTTAATTTCTCGGGCGGAGCGCGTCGCTGCGCCATACGGATTCAAGGGAATACGGATATAACAGGTACGGTGCTGTGCGAGGATATGGCGGCCTTCTAGGCGGTCAGGCGGGGTAAGAAAAAACTCGGATATAGCGAAAATTTATCATTTTCAGCGTGGAAGGAGTTGCTTTTGAAGCGGTTCCCTCCCGTCCTGCGTGCTCATTTGATCCTGTAGCAGCATGCGCTTCCCATGTACCTACATGAAAACCGCCCTACAAGGCGGGTAGGTGTGGTGGACAGATCATTACGCGCATTGAATACTGCGAATTAAAAAATAAGTATGGTAGACCAAATATTTACATTATCTTCCTTAACCATTGATCGAATCAGACTATTCTGATAAAGATATATAACTCACATACTACCAATCGCTTATAAAAAACTTAAGAGGGATTAAATGCGTAAAATATCTTATTATCAACACAATTCAACTGAGATAATTGATTTACTATCAAATTGCTTTTCAAATAATAATTTAATTCCGATAATTGGCTCTGGATTCACTGTTGGCTGTCAAACTAAAGCAAGAAAAAGAGTTCCCTCAGGCACGCAATTTTCAGATAAAATGATCGAAATGATTGCTGAAGAAAAGAAACTTACAGCAGCACAAAAAGAAAAATTAAAACTAAAAAAATTTAGCGAAATTAGCGATCTTTTTTTCAATGATGAATGGGTTAGCAAAGAAAGAAGAAAGAAATATCTCATTGATAGCTTTGATGGAGTAGAGCTGGATAATCAAAAAAAAGGATTTATACGAGATATTAAATGGCCTTATATTTATACACTGAACGCGGATGACGCAATAGAGAATAGCTCAGAATATAAAGTGGCACTCCCCTACGACGTTCATTTATCTTTTGAATCTAAAAACCACCCCACTTTATACAAAATTCATGGTGATATTCAATATGAAATGAGACACGAGATTAGTAGGCTTGTTTTTAAAAGGTCAGACTATCTAACATCATTAGAATCGAATCGAAGGATGCTAGAGTTACTGCAATTAGATTTTAAAGAAAAAAACATAATCTACATTGGATGTAGTCTGACGGATGAGATTGATTTAGCATTTGTTATAGCTCAACACTCACAATCAGAAAGAAAGCAAACTCAAAACATAATGTTTCTAAATGAAAAACCAGATGAAATTGATGAACAAGATTTCATCAACATGGGAATCAATAATATTATTTTGTTTGACGAAGGGAAATATGAACAAATATACGCTCTAATTAATGAAGCCTATCAAAAATCGGCTAAAAACTCTCCTGAACTTGAAGAGTTTAGTCATTCCATTAAAACCTTGTCAGATTCACCAGAAGAAAACAAAAATTATTTCCTGACAGGGATATCTCATATCAATAATGGAGAGCGTTATAGCAGTCAAATTATCCCATATTTTTATGGAAAAAGAGTCAAAGAGGATGAAATTACAAATTCACTACGAGAAAAGGATGTTGTAATAATCAAAGGCACTAGGGTGTCTGGGCGCACTTTACTTTGCTATAAAGTTCTAAGCAATATTAAAGATAGAAGAGTTTTCGTCGTAAACTCGAACAATAAATTAAACAGCCATTCATTGAATAAACTTATTGGCCAAGACAATTCTATAATTTTTTTCGATTCCAATGTCCTTGACGTTGAATTATTAAAAAAAATAAAGACGCAAAAAAAATCATTCAAAAATAAGAAAACATCAATTTTATTATGTTCCGATCTCAATAATAGCGATGAGGAATATTTTTTAGAAGCTGATGATTCGACCATTGTCTATACTTTATCAAATAAGTTATTAGACTTAGAGATTTCAAAAATAAATGAAGGTGCAATAAAAGTTCGCCTACCAACATTCACAAATGGAAAATACCTTCTTGATAAAATATTTAACGCATATCAAGTCCTTGGTGAAAATAATTACCTAAGAAAAATAAATGTAAGCGAAGAGTTATATATAACCTTATGTGTAATCGCTACAAAATACAGCATAACTGGACAAGAAATAATAACGGGAGGTCTTAACCTCAATAAAACAAAAGAAATTTCAGAAAATCACCACCCCTATCTTGAAATAGAAAGAATAAAGAATGAAGAAAAATACGACCATACAAGCTTTAAGATAACATCTTACGCCTCAAGCTGGGTTGTAGCACTATTAAGAGAGTTTTATCGAAGTAAAGGTAAAGACTGGTGTGTAGATGTACTTATCAAGTTCTTAAAAAACACATATCCACGCGATAAGATCTTAGCCACTTCAATAAGAAAGTTTGATAATTTAAACCATATATTTACAGAGGGACACAAGGGTGCAGCTGATTTAATTATCGATATATACAACCGCCTTCAAGATATTGAAGGTCAAGAGCCTGACTTTTACGTTCAAAAAGCCAAGGCATACTACAACATATATCACGGGAGTAATCTAATAGTCGAAATCAACAATAGAATCAGAGAGCTTAATACAGCGTTAACGTGGGCTCAATCCTCCAAAAACATTACAGCCGAACGAAACATTATTCATATCACAGCATTACTATGGATTCAAAAAATGAATTTACTCGACACAGAATCTATAACTGAATATGAATTTTCAAAATCATTAAATTGCATTCTAAAAGCTGTGGATAATGTCGGCAATAATAGCTATAGCGATACATTGCTGAGTAGCAAAAGTAAATCAGCAATAAACCTTCGGCAGTATATTGACAAAATTGAAAATTCAAATGGAAAATTATCCTTCATTCTTAAATATCGACTTGAATGGGATGGGTTAAAATCAAAAACATTTTTCTATTGAACACATGAACCTTGCCATTTTAAATGGCAAGGTTATCTTTACTATTTACATTTTTTTTGCAAAATCAAAAGGTGATAAAATATTTTTTTTATTCTCATCCAAATAATCCGCCCACCACTGAACCATCAGTCGACGCTCATCCAAATGCTCAGATGTGTGAATATATGCCGCACGCACATTGTTGCGCTCTGAGTGGCTCAACTGCCGTTCTATAGCATCTTCGCTCCATAACCCCGACTCTCCCAACGCACCACGCGCCATCGTCCTAAATCCGTGGCCGCAAACTTCGGTTTTCGTGTCATAGCCCATAGAACGCAATGCGCTGTTTACTGTGTTTTCACTCATGACTTTAGTTGCGTCGTGATCCCCCGGAAATAGAAGCTCTTTGTCACCGCTGATTTGCTTGAGCTGCTCTAGCAACCCTATCGCTTGCCGACTGAGAGGAACGATATGCTCCTCTTTCATCTTCATACCACGGTATGAGTAACGCACGCCTTTAATTTCTTCTCTTTTTGCAGGTATACGCCAAAGAGATTTATCAAAGTCGAATTCATCCCAGCGCGCAAAACGTAATTCACTAGAACGCACAAAAGTCAGTAAGGAAAGTTCGACCGCGATCCGTGTCATCACACGGCCACGATATGCAGCAAGACGTGCAAGAAACTCAGGGAAGCGGCTGGAAGGTAATGCCGGGTAATGTCGCGCTTTGGTTGTTGATAACGCCCCAGCCATATCACTGGCCGGGTTTGAGTCGATGTAATCGTTCTGAACGGCATAGCGCATGATGGCCGTGACGCGCTGTTGCAGGCGCTGCGCAACGTCATGCTTACCGCTGGCATCAACTTTCTTGATCGGAGCTAGCAGATGGCTGGTTTTAAGCTGCCGGATATCAGACGAGCCGATATAAGGAAAGATATACAGCTCAAGGTAACGAAGAACGCGCGATCGATGGTCTTCACTCCAGCGCTTATTGCTGTCATGCCATTCGCGGGCGATAGTTGCAAAAGTATATGCCCCCGCGTTTTCGGCCTGAGCTTCCTTCTGCTCAGCTTTTGGGTCGATGCCCTGCACTAACAGCTTTTTAGCTTCATCACGCTTTGTTCTAGCCTGAGCAAGCGTAACAGTAGGCCAGACACCAAAAGCAAGACGGTCCTCTTTTTTGTCAGAGGGGCGCCTGTATTTCATGCGCCAGTATTTAGAACCCTTCGCCGAAACCTCAAGATACAAACCACCGCCATCGGCCATTTTGTAGGTTTTGTCTTTAGGCTTTGCGGTCTCGACCTGTCTGGCGTTGAGCTTCATTTTGGGGGCACATTTCTAATCGAAGTTAAGATGCCCCTAATTATGCCCCCAGTGCCCCCGGATTTCAACGGACGAACTCGGACAATGCCGGATGTAAAAATCGCTGCAATCCTTGATTTTAAAGGGTTTGATGGACTTTCTCGGATGGTCTTGGAAGAGGTCTTGGTGCCGAAGGCCGGACTCGAACCGGCACGTATTTCTACGGTTGATTTTGAATCAACTGCGTCTACCGATTTCGCCACTTCGGCACTGAAGGGGATGCGGAAACGTGTGGGATTATACCTGCCGTTCGCGGCTATGCAAGCCACGATCTCGCGTTCAGTTGCTAAGTGATGAAAAAACCAGCGCTGCGTCAAGCTGCTGGTACTCCCTTTTCCTGTCGCAGTGCTTTATCCGCTACATTAACCCATCTTTCGAAATTCCCTGTCCCCTCTACCACGTTATTTATCATCCTCACCCTGCTAATTATTTATAAAATAGCGAAACGGTCATTTTTAATATATGATATTTTAATAAACAGATTATCTATTTCATTTTCGCTAATTTGCCATATCGGTTAAAAGACCTATGACAATTAGCCTGTTTCATTTTTTTCATTTCATTTAATACTCTGATGATTACCAGGCTCATTGACGAACGCTATTACGTGGAGATGACGCATGCATGTACTCATGATTGACAAGCAGTCGATATTTATTGAAGGAATGGCATCAGTACTTTCGCACTTTATCCCAAATGTGAAGATTCGAGGTCTGAATAATCAGAATGAAATTAATGAAACACTAAATGAATTTCCCGCATCGTTAATTCTGCTGGATGGTGACGGAAATAAAACAGAGAGTCTTGAATTACTCGATACGCTGGCATTGCACCACCCCACTATTCCGGTGGTGATGCTGATGAATAAATGCCAGCCGACATTACTCAGGCAGTTTCTGCATCACCATGCGATTGCGTTTGTCAGGCGTGATTCTCCGCCGGAAACCATCGCGCAGACGCTGCGTACCGCGTCGCTGGGAATGCTCTGCTTCCCGCAGGAAAGCATCACGCTGCTGGATGGCGGACACGGCGCGATTGCGCGGCTCAGCGAGCGTCAGCGTGAAATCCTCAAGCTGCTGGCTGCCGGGGAATCCAACAAGCAAATCAGCCGCCAGTTAAATATCAGCGCCGGTACAGTGAAAGCGCATCTGGAATCTATTTTCCGCCGTCTGAATGTGAATAACCGCACTCAAGCCGCGATGATGTATTCGGACGAATAGCCCAGCCTGAATTTTTATTAACAGTTAATTGTTGCTACATTTTCCCCTGAGCAAATACAGGAGCACTATGCCCGTGCATAATGCTCCTGCCAGAGATATTTAACATCAGCATTTACAGCAGCGCAGATGCACTGTGACTCTTATTTGGCAGACGTTGTCTTGCGGGGTGCTCTGGAAGATGTCGCTTTTTTAACCGCCGACGTTTTTTTACGTACTGGTGTTTTTTTCGGCTTCTCATCTTTACGCATCGTGTGGCAGAAATAATAAATAGCAATCACGCCGACACCGACATCTTTTAATATCCAGAACGGCAGTTCTTGCGCCATTAACATGACATTGAACAGCAAATAGGGAAGATTGAGAAACCCCTGAACGGTAAATCCTAACGCAGTAATTAATAATCCAATGCGATACCACACAGGGATATTGGGCATACGGGAGCTGAGGGCGCTGACAAAAATAATCACCGCAATCGCCCCATCCACCAGCGTGGCCGCCCAGAAAATGAGTTTCAACGTCATGATGGATCTCCCGATTTAGGGCGTCGTGGCGCGCGGCGGCGCGATGGGGTGGCTTTTACGCCACGGGCGACGCGTTTTAGCTCGCCGGCAACCTGTAAAATATCGTGCCCTTCCCGACGGTTAAAAAAATTCGCCAGCCAGGCAATCATCCCGACGCTGATCGCGCCGACAAAATAGCCAATGCCCATCGCAATATCGCTATCTTTGAAGTTCATCCCCAGCCAGCGCGCAATAAAGCCGCCCAGCGTGAAGGTCGTGCTGACGCTTATAGCCCCGATGATCACCCCTGCCGCCAGCCGACCGTGCTGATGCAATTTTTTTGGTTGCCAGAAAAACGAGACGCTTAGCCCGCCAAATAACCCGGCGAGCGCGGCCAGTCCCTGACTTAACATCTGAATGCCGTCAACCATGGCAATCTCCTCCTCAACAGGCGGCCTCAACGAATAGGATGAGGCCGCAATACTGACTACTGGCAAGGAGGAAGCGTGACGGTTGTCGCGTCATTATCTGTAGTGAGATAACGCGTCGCGCTTTCCGGGCTGTAGATCAGATGTTTGTTACTGCGCAGACCGCGTACGCTATCGACATCGGCGCTGTACCATTTTCCTTTCCCCGGTAAAGGCTTGCCGGTCCAGGGATCGCCGCCCAACACTTTCTTGTTCAGCGTCCAGATGTTCCACAGCGAATCTTCCGCCTTCCCACTCCAGCCCAATTTGAGCGCCTGTTCGCGGGTCACGTACTCAGCGGGCAGCACA
Source organism: Kosakonia sp. MH5 (assembly GCF_009935945.1). Taxonomy (NCBI): domain Bacteria; kingdom Pseudomonadati; phylum Pseudomonadota; class Gammaproteobacteria; order Enterobacterales; family Enterobacteriaceae; genus Kosakonia; species Kosakonia sp. MH5. Next base: position 17,610 of record NZ_QODH01000007.1, read on the forward strand.
TCGTCACGATTTAGCGTTTTGAGCAGAGCCGTCAGTTTCTTCTCATCCTGCACGGTCTTGTTGTTCTGTTTCGCCAGTTGCTGGTTGGCCGCCTGTACCACCGCGCTGCATTGCGGTAAGTCGGCATACGCCGGTACAGCGGTTAACACAGCCAGAAACAGTATCGACAGTGTGTATTTCATGGGAATCCCTCCAGTCAGTTCAGTTTACGGGTGCCATAAACAGCGCACGTTCCGCGTCGCGGCGACGGGTCAAGCCGGCGAGAATTTTGCCGCCAGCTTTATTCCAGCGCGGAAGCTGGTCCGCCGCCTCCTGGTATTGCCCCTGGTTGAGCAGGCGCAGCAGCGTCGAGTTCTGCAAATTGCCCAGCCCGACGTTAAAGGCGAACGCCACCAGCGCATCGAACTGGTTCTGGTTGAGATCGACCGTCACGAGACGATGAACCCCGCGCTCGGTCATCCCCAGATCCGCCCGCAACAAATCTTCCGCTTCCACCTTGCTTAACGCCTGCGGGAAATTCTCATTGGGCAGAATCAAATGGCCGTAGCCGATGGTCCATTTACCGACCGCATCGCGGTACTTCTCCAGGCTTAGCCCTTCAAAAGACTTAATTAATGTCAACCCGGCCGCGCCGGTGTTTGCTGGTTGATTAGCCATTGTCATCACTCCTCACGTTAGATTGGGGAAGAACTTGTCGGGTGTACTCTTCAATCAGCCGCATCACGCTTTCCGGTGGTTCCAGCACGGTGAACTGCATCTCAATGTCCACATGCCCGCTGTCGCGACCGCTGCCTTCGCGGCTCGGCGGCGACATGCTGACAAGGAAACGGCCAACCGTGTCATCGGGCGTACCGGAAACCGCGCTCTGCTGCTCAACGGCATCGGTTCGCACCGTCAAAAAGACCTTCATTTTTTCCAGCATCAGCCCGCGCGGCGTGGAGAGCGCCACCAGCGGCAAGGCAAAGTGATGTTGATCATCCAGCGCCATTTCGACGACTTTTGGCACCAGCCTGCCGTCATCGCTGTGCTCAAAAAAGGGGTCCAGCGCCTGCATGTATTGATGCGCGATAAGCTGGTTTGCCGCCGAAGCGGCGTGCTGCATCCCGCGCGTGATATCCGCCAGCGAGAGAGATGCCCCAACCGGACCGCCGGGTGGCGGGCTTTCCGGCGGCGGCGGATCGGGCGGTAGATCCGAAGAGGGCGGATCCGCAGGCGGCAACCCGCCGGTCTCTTCTGTCGGTGGATCGTCGGGCGACATTCCGGCGCGCTCGTCCGGCGGAGCCGTAGGCTGCTCGCTCGCCTTCTCTTGCGTATTCCGGTTGCCGCGAAGCCAGTCTTTCATTGACATAGTGCGCTCCGTGAAAAATGAGGCTGCAACGCAGCCTCAGCGTGAACATCAGAATTAACGCGTTGCGTCAGCCGGAGCTTTTTCAGCGCCAGCAGGCGTTTCGGGGTAGGCATCAAGCTGTTTCGATTCCAGCTTTTGCGCCTCAGACGGCAGAACAGCCGGGCGTGTTGCGGCATCCGTCAGGAAATCAATCACGCGCATCAGCGCTTCCGGCGGCGGCTGACGTTTGACCTGGGTGTGGATGCTGTATTTCGCGCGGGTATCGGTGGAGCGGGTTTGCTGATCTTTGTGCGAAACACGTCCGCTGATTTTGACGCTGAACGGTCCCCAGCCGACGGATGCTTCCAGCGAGGCTTCCGCTTCTGTCTGGCTGCTGCTGGCTTCGCTCTGCGAGACTTCCAGTTCGAAGTCAATGGTCCCTTCTTCGATGCTGATGTTCGGGTGAGAGATGGCCGCCAGCAGCGGGATGCGCATGGTTTTTTTCACCACGCCCTGAATCACGCCTTTGTCGTCAACCACGGTTTCGTCGTAATCGAACTGCACCGACTCCGCTTTACCATCCTTAATACAGACAGAGAGCAGGAAGTCGGCATAGGCCTTACTCGCCTGTACCTGTGCTTTGATCATTGCCTGCAACGGGCCGCCGATCATATGTTCCAGCGGTAGTGCATTAATGACCGATCCAATGAATTGTGAATCCATAATGCGTACTCCTGTGAGTTGTACAGAAACATCGTGTTGCGAATTCGCAGGACCCACACTACAGGCCGGGAAAGTCTGAAAATATTGGCTGGATGACGGGTTAAAACAGGGGAAATGGCCCAGGGCAGAAGGCATGGCTTTGGCGAAACGGGCGGTCTGACGCGCGACATTCTGCCGGAGAAGCGCCAGATGCCCTACACTTCATGCGTCCCCCTCAAAACCTAAGGAATCCGTAATGAGCATCATCAAAAGTTACGCTGCACCGCAGGCCGGCGCCGCGCTTGAATTGCAGGAATACGATGCCGGCCCGCTGGCGGCAGAAGATGTGGAAGTGCAGGTGGATTATTGCGGTATCTGCCATTCAGACTTGTCGATGATCGACAACGAATGGGGCTTCTCCCAGTACCCGCTGGTTGCCGGGCATGAAGTGATTGGCCGCGTGGTGGAACTGGGTAGCGCTGCACAAAACAAAGGGTTAAAAGTGGGCCAGCGAGTGGGAATCGGCTGGACGGCGCGCAGCTGCGGGCACTGCGATGCCTGTATCGACGGCAACCATATCAACTGCCTGGAAGGCGCGGTGCCGACCATTCTGAATCGCGGTGGTTTTGCCGATAAGCTCCGCGCCGACTGGCAGTGGGTGATCCCGCTGCCGGATAGCATCGATATCGAAACCGCCGGGCCGCTGCTGTGCGGGGGCATTACCGTGTTTAAACCGCTGCTGATGCACAACATCACCGCCACCAGCCGCGTTGGCGTGATTGGGATTGGCGGCCTCGGGCATATCGCCATCAAGCTGCTGCATGCAATGGGTTGTGAAGTGACGGCGTTCAGTTCAAATCCGGCGAAAGAAGCGGAAGTGCGGATTATGGGTGCCGACTATGTCGTGAACAGCCGCGATCCGGAAGCATTAAAAGCGCTGGCCGGTCAGTACGATCTGATCATCAACACCGTTAACGTCGATCTTAACTGGCAGCCTTATTTTGAAGCGCTGACCCACGGCGGCCATTTCCACACGGTGGGTGCCGTGCTGAAGCCGCTGGAAGTCCCGGCATTTACCCTGATCGCCGGTGACCGCAGCGTTTCGGGTTCGGCAACCGGCACGCCATTTGAGCTGCGCAAGCTGATGAAGTTTGCCGGACGCGCTAAAGTCGCGCCAACCACCGAGATGTTCCCGATGTCGCGAATCAATGAAGCCTTGCAGCACGTGCGCGACGGGAAAGCCCGCTACCGCGTGGTGTTGAAAGCAGATTTCCAGAACGGAGTGGAAGCGTAGCTTTGCCCGATCCGCAAAGGGATCGCGCAGGGGAGTGATAAGGGGGACGCTGTGGTCCCCCTTTTTACGTTCACGCTGGCGAGATTTCAGAAACCACAGAATGCCGATCAACGAAACCACTCCACAACGGTGAAATAAATGCCGGATGGCGGGTCGCTCTGACATGTGGTGTGTAAGCCCGGTAAGCCACCGGGCAAGTGTGCTTTATTTCGCGATAGCAGCAAACACTTCGGCAATCGCCACCGCGCCGGGATCGCTCACGCCATCAAGGTTTTCACGGTTAACGTACGACGAGCGCCCGGCCCCTGCTTTTTGCATCGTTGCCGTACTGGCTGCCCCGCTTTTCGCCGCAGAGACTGCGGCATTTAGCCCGTTATCGCGCAACGCTTCCAGCGCCGGTTGCAGCGCATCGATCAGCGTACGATCGCCCAGATCCGCCCCGCCGTAGTGCTTCATCTGTTTTAGCCCCAGCAGTAACGCCTCTGGCAACGCTGTACCGTTATGTATCGCCTGGCCTGCCGCAGTGAAGAAGATCGACATCAGCACGCCGCTGGAGCCGCCCATTACCGTCGCCAGCCGTTCGCCGATCAGTTGCAGCAACTGCGCGGTGTTATTCAGCGGCAGCGCCTCTTCTTCCAGCAGCCGGGCAATCTCACGCGCGCCTTCGGCGAAGGTCGAACCGGTATCGCCATCGCCCACTTTCGCATCCAGCGCGTTCAGGCGATTTTCCAGGCCAATCAACGTCTGCACCGCCGTACCGACCAGCGCTTTTACCTGTGGATTGTCTGAAGGTTCAATCTCCAGCCCGTCATACACCGCACTGTGCTGCTGGGTTTTCATCGGCGCGAACGCCACCGGTTTTTGCCAGCCAACGGTTTGCACATTCGCGCAAATCGCCTGCTCGAACGCGTCATTCAGGCGCAGCAACGACAGGGAAAAACCTTTCATATCCAGCGAACTGACCAGCGGCGCAGGGCCAATCAAATACGCAATTTGATCTTTCAACGCCGAATGCGCCAGCTCTTTGGTCAGCAGCGCCATTTCAAGCGCCGACACGCCGCCAAGGTTGTTGATCAGCACGGCGACACGATCGTCGCCCACCGCTGCTTTCAGCGGTTTCACCAGCGTGTCGATAAGCGACTTGCTGTTCTGTGTGTCGACAATTGAAGCGCCCGGCTCGCCGTGAATCCCCAGCCCCAGCTCGACCTTGCCGCGCTGAATACGCCCTTCCTCTTCGCTGCCCGGCAGGTTGCAGGTCTCCATCGCCAGCCCAAGGCTGTAGACGTTATCGCAGGCCTTTTGCGCGATGTCGCGCACTTCACTCAGCGATTTCCCCTGATCGGCGGCATGGCCGGCAATCTTATGCACCAGCGCCGTTCCGGCGATGCCGCGCGGCTGTTTGTTATCCGGCAGCGCGATGTCGTCGGCGACGATCACCATCTCGACTTTCAGGCCGTAGCGCTTGGCTTTTTCCGCCGCAAGGCCGAAGTTAAGCCGGTCGCCGGTGTAGTTTTTAACAATCAACAGGCAACCGCGATCGCCGGTCACCGCCACGATGGCGTTCAGCACCGCATCGACGCTGGGCGAAGCAAACACATCACCGCAGACGGCGGCGGTCAGCATGCCTTTGCCGACAAAGCCAGCATGTGCCGGTTCATGGCCGGAACCCCCACCGGAAATCACCGCTACGCGGCTTTTATCCCAGTCAGCACGGGCCACAATGCGAATGGCGGGATCAATATCGAGTCGGACAAGGTTGCCGTGCGGGGCGGATATCACTAAGCCTTCAATGGCGTCATTGACCAGTTGTTTGCGGTCATTGAAAAAGAACCTGGACATAATTTCCCTAAATGTTGTGAATCGTTACTCAATCATAGCCCGAAGCACAATGGACGTGGCAAAGAACAGAATTTACTGAAAGCCATTATGGCGTGGTACGCCCCGGATGCGGGTAAGCCACTGCAACATATCTGCTCCTTTGGCGAAAAAAAGAGAGGCCGCAGCCTCTCTTATGTAATACAGAACATCATTGATGTATTAGCTTTTGCGCATCATCAGCCACAAGCTAATCAGGAAGAACAAGCCGCTCGGCAGCAGCGCGCCGACCACTGGTGGAATGCCATACACCAGCGTCAGCGGGCCGAAAATCTGATCCAGCACGTAGAAAACAAAGCCGAAGCTGATGCCGGTCACCACGCGCACACCCATCGCCACGCTACGCAGCGGGCCAAAGATAAACGACAGTGCCATCAGCATCATGACCGCCACCGACAGCGGCTGGAAGATTTTGCTCCACATATTGAGCTGATAACGGCCGGAATCCTGGCCGCTCGACTTCAGGTACTTCACATAGTTGTGCAGACCGCTGATGGAGAGCGCATCCGGATCCAGCGCCACTACGCCGAGTTTGTCCGGCGTGAGGTTGGTTTTCCAGGTCCCGCTGACGGTCTGCGAGCCGGTCACTTGTTTCGGATCGGTCAGGTTCGATTCATCCACCTGCGACAGCCGCCAGATTTTGTTCTCCGCATCGAATTTGGCCGACGCGGCGTAGCGCACCGATTGCAAACGACGCTGATCGTTGAAGGCATAAATACTGACCCCTCCAAGCTCATCATCACCTTTCACACGTTCGATGTAGATAAAGTTGTTGCCGTCTTTCGCCCACAGCCCGGCCTGCGTGGAGAGCAGCGAGCCGCCATACATCGACTGCGCACGCTGGTTACGCGCCATCTGCTCGCCCTGCGGCGCAACCCATTCGCCAATCGCCATGGTCAGCAGGACCAGCGGAATAGCGGTTTTCATCACCGACAGCGCCACCTGCATGCGGGTGTAGCCGGAAGCTTGCATTACCACCAGCTCGCTGCGCTGCGCCAGCATGCCCAGACCGAGCAGCGCGCCAAGCAGCGCGGCCATCGGGAAGAAGATCTGGATATCTTTCGGCACGCTGAGAATGGTGTACATCCCGGCACCCAGCGCGTCGTAACTCCCCTGCCCGGCTTTTTTCAACTGATCGACAAATTTGATAATGCCGGAGAGCGACACCAGCATGAACAGCGTCATCATGATGGTGGAAAAGATGGTTTTCCCGATATAGCGGTCAAGTACGCCAAAAGCCTGCATTATACCGCTCCTCTACGCGTAAAACGGGCGCGAACCCGGCGCATCGGCACCGTATCCCACAGGTTCAGCACCACAGCCAGCGCCAGGTAGACCAGGTTAACCGTCCACATCCAGATCATCGGATCCAGCTTACCCTTCGCGCCGTTTGAGCGAAGCGTGGTCTGCAACAGAAAGAACACGAGATACAGCAGCATCGCGGGCAGCATCGATAACACGCGTCCCTGACGTGGGTTAACCACGCTCAGCGGCACGACCATCAACGCCATCATCACCACGGTAAAGATCAGCGTTAAGCGCCAGTGCAGCTCCGCGCTGGCGCGCGGGTTGTCCGTATTGAACAACGTACGCATGTCCATCTGTTCGGTATCGCTTGGATCGAGCGCAACGGTCTGGTGGCCAATAATTGCCTGGTAGTTCTGGAAATCAGTGATGCGGAAGTCGCGCAACATGGCGGTACCCTCAAAGCGTGTGCCGGTGTTGAGCGTCACCACCTGGGAACCATCTTTATGCTGGGAAAGCTGGCCGGAATCCGCCACCACCACTGACGGGCGTGCGTTGCCTTTGGGGCGGATCTGCGCAAGAAATACGTTGTGAAAGCGGTTGCCTTCGACACCTTCAATAAACAGCACCGAGTTGCCGTCTGTCGCCTGCTGGAACTGCCCCTGCGCCAGCGCCGCCATACCAGGGTTCGCTTTGGCATCCGCCAGTACCTGATCCTGATGACGGGATGACCATGGACCAGCCCACATTACGTTAACCGCAGCGATAATGCCGGTAAACAGCGCCAGCACCATGGCGGCTTTGATCAGCACCGCACGGCTGAGACCGCAGGCGTGCATCACCGTGATTTCACTTTCGGTATAGAGTTTGCCCAGCGTCATTAGCAGGCCAAGGAACAGACTCAACGGCAGGATAAGCTGCGCCATCTCCGGCACGCCCAGCCCCAGCAGCGAGAGCACGAGGTTTGTTGGGATTTCGCCATCAGCGGCTGCGCCTAAAATCCTCACCAGTTTCTGACAAAAGAAAATCAGAAGCAGGATGAATAGGATCGCAAGCTGGCTTTTTAGCGTCTCCCGCACCAGATATCTTATGATTATCACTTTAAATACGCCCGTAAAAACCAGTCTTTTTCCTGGAAAATCGCTTGTTTCATGGCTTAAACGTCATTTATTCTCTTGAGTCGTCGAAATCATCGCTAAGATTAATATACTCAGCGGATGGGTGCGTAAGAGCCAATTCTGACGTGCCGAAACCGAAGTACCATTAAGATTAACACGAAGTCATCGCAACAGCGGACATGCGTTACGTAAGCTTGCAATTCTATCCGTAGCCGCCGCCGTTGTCTTTAAGATTCAGGAGCGTAGTGCATGGAGTTCAGTGTAAAAAGCGGTAGCCCGGAGAAACAGCGTAGTGCCTGCATCGTTGTGGGTGTCTTTGAACCGCGCCGACTCTCCCCGATCGCCGAGCAACTCGATAAGATCAGCGATGGCTACATCAGCGCGCTGCTCCGTCGCGGAGAACTGGAAGGTAAGCCAGGACAAACCCTGCTGCTTCACCACGTACCGAATGTCCTCTCCGAGCGTATTTTGCTGATTGGCTGCGGTAAAGAGCGTGAACTGGATGAGCGCCAGTACAAGCAGGTCATTCAGAAAACCATAAACACCCTGAATGATACGGGCTCGATGGAAGCCGTCTGCTTCCTGACCGAACTGCATGTCAAAGGGCGCAACACCTACTGGAAAGTGCGCCAGGCCGTTGAGACAGCGAAAGAGACCCTGTACAGCTTCGATCAACTGAAAACCAACAAAATCGAACCGCGTCGTCCGCTGCGTAAAATGGTCTTCAACGTGCCGACTCGTCGCGAGTTAACTAGCGGCGAACGCGCTATCCAGCACGGTCTGGCTATCTCTGCGGGGATTAAAGCAGCCAAAGATCTCGGCAATATGCCGCCGAATATCTGTAATGCCGCGTACCTCGCTTCGCAGGCGCGCCAGTTGGCGGACACCTACAGCAAAAACGTCCTGACCCGCGTGATTGGCGAACAGCAGATGCGCGAACTGGGCATGCACTCGTACCTGGCTGTCGGCCAGGGCTCGCAGAACGAGTCGCTGATGTCGGTGATTGAGTACAAAGGTAACCCGTCGGAAGACGCTCGCCCGATTGTGCTGGTCGGTAAAGGCCTGACCTTCGACTCCGGCGGTATCTCCATCAAACCTGCCGAAGGCATGGACGAGATGAAGTACGACATGTGCGGCGCGGCGGCGGTGTACGGCGTGATGCGCATGGTGGCCGAACTGCAACTGCCGCTGAACGTGATTGGCGTGCTGGCAGGCTGTGAAAACATGCCAGGCGGGCGCGCGTATCGTCCGGGCGACGTGCTGACCACCATGTCCGGCCAGACGGTCGAAGTGCTGAATACCGACGCCGAAGGCCGTCTGGTGCTGTGCGATGTGCTGACCTACGTTGAGCGCTTCGAGCCGGAAGCGGTGATCGATGTCGCGACGCTGACCGGCGCATGCGTGATTGCCCTTGGCCATCACATCACCGGTCTGCTGTCGAACCACAACCCGCTGGCGCACGAACTGATTGGCGCGTCCGAGCAGGCTGGCGACCGCGCATGGCGTTTACCGCTGGGCGATGAGTACCAGGATCAGCTGGAATCCAATTTTGCGGATATGGCGAACATCGGCGGCCGTCCTGGCGGTGCTATCACCGCGGGTTGCTTCCTGTCGCGCTTTGCCCGTAAATACAACTGGGCCCACCTGGATATCGCCGGTACCGCATGGCGCTCCGGCAAAGCCAAAGGCGCAACCGGTCGTCCGGTGGCGATGCTGTCGCAGTTCCTGCTGAACCGCGCCGGGTTTAACGGCGAAGAGTAAGTCGTCAATGCCGGATGGCTATGATTGCCGGATGGCGGCTATGCCCTGTCCGGCCTGGAACCTCGCGCAATGTGAACTCTATACCCTATGGATTTCGCGTTGCATCGCGGCGGCAACTGAGCAAATCCCCAGGAGCATAGAAAACTATGTGACTGGGGTGCGCAACAAATCTGCCGGGAGCAGATTTGAACGCTGCCTGCAGCGGCCCCTTGAGGGCGAGGCCCAGGGATGGGCCGAGTATTCGCAGCCAACAAAGAGGCAGCGTGAAAGACGACGGGTATAGATATGAAAAATGCGACCTTTTACCTTCTGGACAACGATAACGCCGTTGACGGCTTAAGCGCCGTCGAGCAACTGGTGTGTGAAATTGCCGCAGAACGTTGGCGTAACGGCAAGCGCGTGCTGATTGCCTGTGCCGATGAGCAGCAGGCGATTCGGCTGGATGAAGCATTATGGGCGCGCCCGGCAGAGAGTTTTGTGCCGCACAATCTGGCTGGCGAAGGTCCGCGAGGCGGCGCGCCGGTCGAACTGGCCTGGCCGCAAAAGCGCAACAGCAGCCCGCGCGATATTCTTATCAGCCTGCGCGCGGAATTTGCAGATTTTGCCACCGCTTTCACAGAAGTGGTAGACTTCGTCCCTTACGAAGACTCTCTGAAACAACTGGCTCGCGAACGCTATAAAGCCTACCGCGTGGCCGGTTTCAACCTGAACACGGCAACCTGGAAATAATGGAAAAGACATACAACCCCAAAGATATCGAACAGCCGCTGTACGAGCAGTGGGAAAAGCAGGGCTATTTCAAACCGAACGGTGATGAAAGCCAGGAAAGCTTCTGCATCATGATCCCGCCGCCGAACGTCACCGGCAGTTTGCATATGGGCCACGCCTTCCAGCAGACCATCATGGACACCATGATCCGCTACCAGCGCATGCAGGGGAAAAACACCCTGTGGCAGGTGGGTACTGACCATGCTGGTATCGCAACCCAGATGGTGGTTGAACGTAAAATTGCCGCTGAAGAAGGGAAAACCCGCCACGATTACGGTCGCGACGCGTTTATCGACAAAATCTGGCAGTGGAAAGCCGAATCCGGCGGCACCATCACCAACCAGATGCGTCGTCTTGGCAACTCCGTGGACTGGGAGCGCGAGCGCTTCACCATGGATGAAGGCCTCTCCAACGCGGTCAAAGAGGTGTTTGTCCGCCTGTATAAAGAAGATCTGATTTACCGTGGCAAACGCCTGGTGAACTGGGATCCGAAACTGCGCACGGCGATTTCCGACCTTGAAGTGGAAAACCGCGAGTCGAAAGGCTCAATGTGGCATATCCGCTATCCGCTGGCCGATGGCGCAAAAACCGCTGATGGTAAAGATTATCTGGTGGTTGCCACCACCCGTCCGGAAACCCTGCTGGGCGATACCGGTGTGGCCGTCAACCCGGAAGATCCGCGTTACAAAGATCTGATTGGCATGTTCGTGGTGCTGCCGCTGGTTAACCGCCGTATTCCGATTGTTGGCGATGAACACGCCGACATGGAAAAAGGCACCGGCTGCGTGAAAATCACCCCGGCGCACGACTTTAACGACTACGAAGTGGGCCGTCGCCACAAGCTGCCGATGATCAACATCCTGACCTTTGACGGCGATATCCGTGAAAGCGCACAGGTTTATGATACCAACGGCAACGAATCCGACGTTTACCCGGCGGATATCCCGGCAGAATTCCAGAAGCTGGAGCGTTTTGCCGCGCGTAAAGCAATGGTCGCTGCCGTGGACGCGCTTGGCCTGCTGGAAGAGATTAAACCGCACGACCTGACCGTTCCGTACGGCGATCGCGGCGGCGTGGTTATCGAACCGATGCTGACCGACCAGTGGTACGTGCGTGCCGATGTGCTGGCGAAACCGGCGGTTGAAGCGGTGGAAAACGGTGACATCCAGTTCGTGCCGAAGCAGTACGAAAACATGTATTTCTCCTGGATGCGCGATATTCAGGACTGGTGTATCTCCCGTCAGCTGTGGTGGGGTCACCGCATTCCGGCGTGGTATGACAACGACGGCAACGTCTACGTTGGCCGCAGCGAAGAAGAAGTGCGTCAGGAAAATAACCTGGCTGCTGATATCGCGCTGCGTCAGGACGATGACGTGCTGGACACCTGGTTCTCCTCCGCGCTGTGGACCTTCTCCACGCTCGGCTGGCCGGAAAACACCGATGCGCTGCGTCAGTTCCATCCGACCAGCGTGATGGTCTCCGGTTTCGACATCATCTTCTTCTGGATCGCCCGCATGATCATGATGACCATGCACTTCATCAAAGATGAAAATGGCAAGCCTCAGGTGCCGTTCAAGACCGTCTACATGACCGGTCTGATCCGCGATGATGAAGGGCAGAAGATGTCCAAATCCAAAGGCAACGTGATTGACCCGCTGGATATGGTTGACGGTATTTCGCTCGCGGATTTGCTGGAAAAACGTACCGGCAACATGATGCAGCCGCAGCTGGCGGAGAAAATCCGCAAGCGCACCGAGAAACAGTTCCCGGATGGCATTGAGCCGCACGGCACTGACGCCCTGCGCTTCACGCTGGCGGCGCTGGCTTCAACCGGTCGCGATATCAACTGGGATATGAAGCGACTGGAAGGTTACCGTAACTTCTGTAACAAGCTGTGGAACGCCAGCCGCTTTGTGCTGATGAACACCGAAGATCAGGATTGCGGTTTCAATGGCGGTGAAAGGGTGCTGTCGCTGGCTGACCGCTGGATCCTCGCTGAATTCAACCAGACCATCAAAGCGTACCGCGAAGCGCTGGACAACTTCCGCTTCGATATCGCCGCTGGGATTCTGTACGAGTTCACCTGGAACCAGTTCTGCGACTGGTATCTGGAGCTGGCCAAACCGGTCATGAACGGTGGTTCGGAAACCGAACTGCGCGGCACCCGCAATACGCTGGTGACAGTGCTGGAAGGTTTGCTGCGCCTCGCGCATCCGATCATTCCATTTATCACTGAAACCATCTGGCAGCGCGTGAAAGTGCTGAAAGGCATTACCGCTGACACCATCATGCTGCAGCCGTTCCCGCAGTACGATGCGTCGCAGGTTGACGAAAAAGCGCTGGCGGATACCGAGTGGCTGAAACAGGCGATTATCGCCGTGCGTAATATTCGCGCCGAGATGAACATCGCGCCGGGTAAACCGCTGGATCTGCTGCTGCGCGGTTGCAGCGAAGAGGCGATGCGTCGCGTGAACGATAACCGCAACTTCCTGCAAACGCTGGCGCGTCTGGAAAGCATCACCGTGCTGCCAGCCGATGATAAAGGGCCGGTATCGGTCACTAAAATTATCGATGGCGCAGAGCTGCTGATCCCGATGGCAGGTCTGATCGACAAAGAAGCCGAGCTGGCGCGTCTGGCAAAAGAAGTGGCGAAGGTCGAACAGGAAATTGGCCGTATCGAAAGCAAGCTGGGCAACGAAGGTTTTGTCGCGCGCGCACCGGAAGCGGTAATTGCGAAAGAGCGTGAAAAACTGGACGGTTACGCTCAGGCGAAAGCGAAGCTGATTGAACAGCAGGCAGTCATCGCCGCGCTGTAATCCTCTTCAGGCATGAAAAAGCCGGGCTGCGATGCCCGGCTTTTTTTATCCCTCCGGTGGGTTGCCCGGCGGCTTACCGGACAACCAACGTTTCAGCCAACACAACGCAGCCCGGATAAAACCGGCACAATAAACTCAGAACAGCGCCGGGTAGAACGACAGACCGCGCGCCAGCAGGTTGGCCGGATCCTTCGCCGGTTGTTGATCGTGATTCTCCAGCGGCAATGACGACAGATCACCGTGCAGATGCGTGTTTTCCAGCAGATAGCGGGTAAAACGCACCTTCGCCCATGGCCACGCCAGGAATAGCGTTACCGAACACACCAGCAAATTAGTGACGGAGATCCAGAACACGCGTCCCAGCGTGACCGTAGAAGAGAAATGAATATCCCCTTCCAGCGCCAACTGGCTGTAAAGGTAATTACGCAGCTTCACGAAAGCGAAAATATAACAAATGATCGCACCGCCGATATAAACCAGGTAGCTGAAGATCAATTTGCCATAAAACGGCCCCATCAGCATCGCCAGTTGCTCCGGATTGTCGCCAACCGCGTAAGCATATTGCGAGAGCATAAAGAAGGCCGGAATGGTGATATAAAGCGCGATGGCAATAAACGGCACAAACAGCAGCATCGACAGCACAATAATGGTGATGCACTTTTTCACCGAGAATTCGCCGGAAAATTTCAGCTTACCGTATTGCAGATTATTCACCAGCATACTAAACCACTGAGCAGTATATACGCCCTGCATTATCGCCACACCCAGCAATAATACCAGGGTACCAACGCCAATCATGGTGAAAATAGCGGTATACGAACCGCTGCTCAGCGCCGAGGTGGTAAAGAAAGAAAACACAATAATGGCAGCAGCCACGATCAGCAACGGGCAGCCCATCATCACCCACCACGCCCGCAGCGGGCTGGCGTAAAAACTAAAGCGGACGCCGTTAATCTCCGTCATCAGAAATTGATAACGCAAACCCTGAGTAATCAGCCATGGGAAAAAGATCAGGAATAACGCCATCATGCACAATTGCAGGACAATATTGCCATGCACCATGTTAATGATGAAAACTGCATACAGCACCAGCATGCACAGCCAGCCGACAAATACCGAACGCCCGGTCGCGTGGTAAGAAAAACGTGCGCCATCCAGTTCAGTATTGACGTAGAAATAACGGCGGGAACGGACTAACGCCCATGGCAAATATAACCCCAGCGTTATCATGGTTAGCAGAATATTAATCAGCCAGATCAGGAAATAGCCTTTACCACTTCCCTGAAAAAGGAAATGGCGTACCGGCGCTGTCGCGGAACCCTGAGTATCGAAAGTCATAACAATCCTTATCGCAAAAAAGAAAAGCACAGCCTAATAAGACGTAAAAATGTTACGGAATAGTTATTTCCAGCCTCAAGTTTAAATAGCTTACGGATAAAAAAATAGCGACCAATATTCCTGGTCTTGCCAGATTGCTGTGAGAGTGGTATTAAGCGTGATCACGTGAAAAAGTAACCTAACAGAGAGCAGAGATGAATGTGACCGCTCCGGTAGAGGTAAAAATGCGCCGAATTGCTGCAACAGACAATGCCGCAATCGCATCTGTGATCCGCCAGGTATCGGCGGAATATGGCCTCACCGCCGATAAAGGCTACACCGTTGCCGACCCTGAACTGGATGAGCTTTACCAGCTTTACAGTAAGCCGGGTTACGCCTATTGGGTCGTCGAACTGAATGGCGAGGTCGTGGGCGGAGGCGGCGTTGCGCCGCTAAAATGTAGCGAGCCGGATATTTGCGAACTGCAAAAGATGTATTTCCTTCCCGCCGCACGTGGTCAGGGGCTGGCGAAAAAGCTGGCGCTGATGGCGATGGATCACGCCCGTACGCAGGGCTTTACTCGCTGTTACCTGGAAACGACCGCGTTTTTAACCGACGCCATAGGCCTGTATGAACATCTGGGGTTCGAGCATATCGACGGGCCGCTGGGCTGCACCGGTCATGTTGACTGCGAAGTGCGCATGCTGAAAACGCTGTAACGGTAAACGAGCGGGTAGCGCACCCGCTCCGAATGCTGATTACGAGCGGCTCGCCTCAAGCATTAATGAACGATACAGACCAGCTGCCCGCTCCTGCGGCAGCGCCTGCACCCCGTTCAAAATCTCCAGCATCATGTCGCAAACCACTTTCTCCTTGCCAGACGCCTTATCCGGATGGTTGAGCAATTGCACATCCTCCCCGTATTTGCTGTAGAGCTGACGCACAATCGGTTCGAGATCCGCCTGCGCCTGCTTCTCTTCTTGTGGCGTAATGGTGTGCTTATCCGGCCCGTAGGTCGCCTGTAGCATGGCGTAATCGGTGTCCAGACGGCGTTTCAGCGTCTCGCGCGAGTTAAGCGCCACAGGGTTAACGCCGCCTTTTACCTCCGGATAATGGAAACGAAAGCAGGCATCATCGCTGATTTTTTGCATTTCTACCGTTTGATCGATCAACACACGCGTTTCCGCGACCACCAGTTGATCTGACGCCAGCGGCATACGCTGCATTTGCAAAGCGCTAAACCGGGGCTGGATGGTGTCGATAATTTTTTGCTCATTGGCACCGGCTTTCATCAGCACCACCACCTGGTTACGCAGCTCGCTAAACAGCTTCGGTTCGTGTTCGGCCATTAATTGCCAGGTGGGAACTTGCTGCACCATCGCATCAAACCGCGCCTCGGCGGTTTGCGCATTTTTTTGCGCCTGCAAATAGCGGATGTCGATAAAATTCCACAGGGCGATAAATACCGCCACCAGTACTGCGGCGCTGCCCTTACTTAGCCACCCTTTTTTTCGCATCAGCCCGGTGACAATGGTTATCGCCGCACCGGCATACGCCGCCATCAATACGTGCGTCCAGTTCATCCTTTGTTCCCTTAACGTTGGATTACACCGGCACGCCGCTGTGAAAACGGAACTCCGTATCCGGTGTTGAGATCAGCGCCGCTTCCACTTCGCCAAAATGGCGCACGCGCGGGCTGATATCGACAGTAGAAATCTGTTGTGCCAGCGCCAGATAATCCTGATAGTGACGCGCCTCTGAACGCAGCAGCGACAGATAAAAGTTCTGCAAATCCGCCTCCAGCCACGGCGCCAGCGCGGCAAAACGTTCGCAGGATCGGGCTTCAATGTAAGCGCCGCAAATGAGCTTATCGACCAAAGTGAGCGGCTCATGAGTGCGAACCTCTTTCAGCATGCCTTTGGCATAACGGCTGGCGGTGATTTTGACGTAGGGAATATTACGGGCGTTCATCGCTTCCCGCACCTGCCAGAAATGGTGCAGCTCCTCTTTAATCAGCAGCACCATGCTGTCGATAAGCTGGCGTCCCCAGGCATCGTCGGTCTGCGGCATGACGCTTTTGCCGATCTGTTTATGCAGGGCGACAAAATCCGGTTCCGGCCCTTCGCGGAAAGCGAAGGCTTCGTAGGGTTTCAGCCACTCCAGTAGCGCATCCGAACCGGCTTTATCCGCCACATATTTGCGTACCAGCAGCATGGCGGTTTGCGCCGCTTTCAGTTCGCAGATCATGTGGTCGGTCAGCAGCAGCGGCAGCATGGCCGGGTCGCGGGCTTTTTCTATCCAGGCGTTGGGTGTCGGGCAGTGGAGAAAATCTAAAACCGGGGCGAGTATTTGCGGGTAATCCATGGCGGTTCCTTGCTTTGCGGCAGCAGGCGCTGCCGCAACGGTCACTCAATGGCGCACGCCGTTGTCTTCTTCATCGACGTAATCGTCGTCGTCACCTTCTTCGCCGTCTTCGCCTTCTTCACCGTCAGGATCTTCGTAGTAAGTCCCCCAACCGTCGTACTCAACGCCGATTTTCTCCGCGAGGTTGATCAGCTGTTCAACTTGCGTGTCGATAAGCTCGGCGTTCAGCGCGCATTCGCTCAGAACGTCGCAGCAAATCACCACTTCACCTTCGTCCAGCTCCAGCTCTTCCGGCTCAGTCACTTCATAACCCAGCTTGAACGCTTCAACGGCAGCTTTTTCCAGCGTCTCAAAATCATCTGCCGACAGATGATGCTCAATGGTGTACAGCGCTTCAGGATCGCTGCCGTCTTCCAGCAATTCTTCAATAATCAAACGCGTCTCTTCGCGCTGCTCTTCCAGGTGTTCCGGGTTCGCCATGGCTCGTTCCTCATAATGTGGCAGATACACTTATTGTCACACACCGCCGCCGTTGCCTCCACTCCTCGCCGAAAAGATTTATCCGCCGGGGTTGCAAATGCATATTCATACATATAAATTGAATTTTAATTCAACAAGTGGCCTTAGCCATGTGAGGAAAACATGTCTGCGTTTTACCAGAAACATTTTTTGAAACTGCTCGATTTTACACCTGCGGAAATCAATGCCCTGCTGCAACTCGCCTCGCAATTAAAAGCTGATAAGAAAAAAGGCCAGGAAGTGCAGAAACTTACCGGCAAAAACATCGCGCTCATCTTCGAAAAAGACTCTACCCGCACCCGATGCTCTTTCGAAGTTGCCGCATACGATCAGGGTGCCCGCGTTACTTATCTTGGGCCAAGCGGCAGCCAGATCGGCCATAAAGAATCGATTAAAGATACCGCGCGCGTACTGGGTCGTATGTACGACGGCATTCAATATCGCGGCTACGGCCAGGAGATTGTCGAAACGCTGGCGCAATATGCAGGCGTGCCGGTGTGGAACGGTTTAACCAATGAGTTCCACCCGACGCAACTGCTGGCGGATCTGCTGACCATGCGCGAGCACCTGCCGGGCAAACCGTTCAACCAGATGACGCTGGTCTACGCCGGCGATGCGCGCAACAACATGGGCAACTCCATGCTGGAAGCGGCGGCGCTGGTCGGCCTGGATCTGCGTCTTGTTGCGCCGAAGGCCTGCTGGCCGGATGCCAGCCTGGTGGCGGAGTGCACCGCGCTGGCAGTGAAAAACGGTGGCAATATTCTGCTGACAGAAGATGTCGCCGCTGGCGTGAAGGGCGCAGATTTCATCTATACCGATGTCTGGGTATCGATGGGTGAAGCCAAAGAGAAATGGGCTGAACGCATCGCGCTACTGCGTCCTTACCAGGTGAACAGCATGATGCTGTCGCTGACCGGCAACCCGCAGGTGAAATTCCTGCACTGTCTGCCGGCCTTCCATGACGATCAAACCACGCTCGGCAAGAAAATGGCGGAAGAATTTGGCCTGCACGGCGGTATGGAAGTCACCGATGAAGTGTTTGAATCACCAGCAAGCGTGGTATTCGACCAGGCGGAAAACCGGATGCACACCATCAAAGCCGTGATGGTGGCAACGCTCAGCCAGTAAGTTTTGCCCCTCACCCGCAGGGGTGAGGGAGCATTATCAGGCAACCAGCAGCTTCACCACCGCTTTGCGCACTTTCGCAGGTGCATTGATCGCACACAGCGGTTTATGTACTTCGCCTGGCCAGAAGACGACAAAATCCCCTTCGCTTAGCACCACGGTTTTTTCCTCGCCGCCTTCCGGCAAAAACGCAATGTCTTTATCAGCCAGCCAGTCAGTATCCGGTGCGCCCGCAGGCAAGGTGCTGAAGGTCATCCCTTCCTGGCCTTTCAGGACGATCTGAATATCCAGATAGCGCGCGTGATACTCCGCGCGGCGCTCGGCGAATGGCTGAGTCGAATCCTCAGAGATGAGATAAAACAGGCGGTTACCGTCGATGTCGTGTTTGCCGATCGCCGTCGCATCGGTGACATGCTGTTTAACGTGTTCAATAGCCTGGCGCAATTCCTGCGGCAGCCAGGATTGCAGATGGTGAATATTACCAACGATCATGATTTAACCCTCGATATAAAACATCGTTTCATTTTTAAATGTTTATACGAAAATTCACACTGCCATACCACCACTTTTTACGGGAGATTTGTGACAACGCATGTTTATCGGAAAATATGTTATATGCCTGTTAATCCTCAGGCGGAGTTTATGCAGTGATAATGCATAAACCTGGTCAGCGGGAACAGCGAACCATCTGTTAACTACTGATATTTAATATATTATTTAAAAAACCTTCCCTGAATCACACTTTGACGCTTCGCTTATTTGCGTGCTAATTCACTGGTTATTTCCCTTTTCACCCGCTTGTGAAACTGGTTTATTCACTATTTTGCATATTTATTCTAATCATTACTATTAGCGCATAAAAATCAAGGCGTTACACATCAATGAAATCCATACATGTCTACAAAATTATAACAACCGTGAATAATATCAGCCATTAATGCGTAGCCATTCATCTTTATAATAAGGCTAATTATCTATTCTCTGACGCGAATCATGCATTCGAACAACAGCCCTTTAATATCCCATCCGACGTGAGCACAATCACATTATTAATTCATACGACTTCTACTATGAGCCGTGAAATTAACAACCATTAACCCGCGAAGAAATTAAAAAGATTTCATCGCGCGCCCCCTTTTTATTCTTAAAAAACAGTTAAAGGAATAATTATGGAAAAGCACTACGTCGGTTCTGAAATAGGTCAATTGCGAAGCGTTATGCTGCATCGCCCCAATTTAAGTCTGAAACGTTTAACCCCATCGAATTGCCAGGAATTATTATTTGATGATGTGTTATCGGTCGAGCGCGCCGGCGAAGAGCACGACGCCTTCGCAAACACGCTGCGCGAGCAGGGTGTGGAAGTCCTGCTGTTAACCGACCTTCTGACACAAACGCTTGATATTGCTGAGGCGAAAGCCTGGTTGCTGGACATGCAGATCTCCGACTATCGCCTTGGCCCCGCCTTCGCCGCAGACGTACGCAGCTGGCTGGCAGATATGCCGCATCGCGAGCTGGCGCGGCGGCTCAGCGGCGGATTAACCTACGGAGAAATCCCGGCATTTATTAAAAATATGGTGGTGGATATCCACACGGCGAATGATTTTATTATGAAGCCGTTGCCCAACCATTTATTTACCCGCGATACATCCTGCTGGATTTATAACGGCGTATCGATTAACCCAATGGCCAAACCAGCTCGTCAGCGCGAAACAAATAATCTGCGCGCAATTTATCGCTGGCATCCGGCCTTCGCTGACGGTGAATTTATTAAATACTTTGGCGACGAAAATATTAATTATGACCATGCCACTTTAGAAGGCGGCGACGTATTAGTGATCGGTCGCGGCGCGGTATTAATTGGCTTGTCAGAACGTACCACGCCCCAGGGCGTTGAGTTTCTTGCCAATAGCCTGTTCAAACACCGCCAGGCTGAACGCGTTATCGTCGTCGAACTCCCCAAACACCGCTCCTGTATGCATCTCGACACCGTGATGACGCATATCGATATCGACACCTTCTCCGTTTACCCGGAAGTGGTGCGCAAAGATGCGCATTGCTGGACACTCACCCCGGACGGACGCGGCGGCCTGCAACGTACGCAGGAGAACGATCTGCTGCACGCCATTGAGAAAGCGCTCGGCATTGACCAGATACGGCTCATCACCACCGGCGGCGATGCCTTCGAAGCCGAACGCGAACAGTGGAATGACGCCAACAACGTCCTCACGCTGCGCCCCGGCGTGGTGGTGGGTTACGAACGCAATATCTGGACTAACGAAAAGTATGACAAAGCCGGGATCACCGTGCTGCCCATTCCTGGCGATGAGCTGGGGCGCGGGCGCGGCGGTGCACGCTGCATGAGCTGCCCACTGGAACGCGACGGGATTTAAAGGAGCCATCATGGAAAGAAAACCTACGCTGGTTGTCGCGCTCGGCGGCAACGCACTGCTGAAACGCGGTGAACCGCTGGAAGCGAACCTCCAGCGTCAGAACATTGATCTTGCCGCGCGCACCATCGCCGGGCTGACCGCGCAGTGGCGCGTGGTGCTGGTACACGGCAACGGGCCGCAGGTTGGTCTGTTGGCGCTGCAAAACAGCGCTTACGACAAAGTCACGCCCTACCCGCTCGACATTCTTGGCGCCGAAAGCCAGGGGATGATCGGCTACATGCTGCAACAGTCGCTGAAAAACATCCTGCCGCAGCGCGAGGTAAGCGTACTGCTCACCCAGGTGGAAGTGGACCCGGCCGACCCGGCATTCAGCAACCCCACCAAATACATCGGCCCGGTTTACAGCGAAGCGCAAGCCCACGCGCTGCAGCAGGAAAAAGGCTGGGTCTTTAAGGCAGATGGCCACTACTTCCGCCGCGTGGTTCCCTCCCCGCAGCCCAAACGCATTGTCGAGAGCGACGCCATCAGTGCGCTGATAAACCGCGATCATCTGGTCATTTGCAATGGCGGAGGTGGCGTACCAGTGGTGGAAAACGCCAACGGCTACCACGGCATTGAAGCGGTGATCGACAAAGACCTGTCGGCGGCGCTGCTGGCACGGCAAATCGAAGCGGACGCTCTGCTGATCCTCACCGATGCCGACGCAGTGTATCTCGACTGGGGCAAACCCACGCAGCGCCCACTGGCGCAGGTAACCCCGGAAATGTTGCAAGAGATGCAGTTCGACGCAGGCTCGATGGGGCCGAAAGTCGCCGCCTGCCGCCAGTTTGTCGAGGCCTGCAACGGCATCGCGGGCATTGGCGCGCTGGTGGATGGCCCGGCCATTCTCGCCGGGGATAAAGGCACATTAATTCGTCACTGATTTAAAAAAGGAAGATCTCATGAGTATCAATTTGAAAAATCGCAACTTTCTCAAACTGCTCGATTACACACCGGCGGAAATCCAGTACCTGATCGATCTTGCTATCCGGTTGAAAGCTGACAAAAAAGCGGGCTGTGAGAAAAAAACGCTGGTTGGCAAAAACATCGCGCTGATTTTTGAAAAAACCTCCACCCGCACCCGCTGCGCGTTCGAAGTGGGCGCTTTCGATCAGGGCGCGCAGGTGACCTATCTCGGGCCGAGTGGTTCGCAGATCGGTCATAAAGAGTCAATGAAAGACACTGCCCGCGTGCTGGGACGCATGTATGACGGCATCGAATATCGCGGTTATGGCCAGCAAATTGTGGAAGAGCTGGGCCAGTATGCCGGTGTCCCCGTATGGAACGGGCTGACCAACGAGTTTCACCCGACGCAGATCCTTGCCGATCTGATGACCATGCTCGAACACGCGCCGGGCAAACGCCTGTCGGAACTGCGTTTTGCCTACCTCGGCGATGCGCGCAACAACATGGGTAACTCGCTGATGGTCGGCGCGGCAAAGATGGGCATGGATGTCCGGCTGGTCGCGCCGAGGTCGTTCTGGCCGGAAACCGCGCTGGTTGAGCAATGCCAGGCCATCGCCCGTGAAACCGGTGCGCGCATCATGCTCACCGAAGAGGTTGAAGAAGGCGTGCAGGACGTGGATTTTCTCTATACCGATGTGTGGGTGTCGATGGGCGAACCGAAAGAGGCCTGGTCCGAGCGCGTCAGCCTGATGAAACCCTATCAGGTCAATAGCGCGGTGGTGAAAGCCACCGGCAATCCGCAGGTGAAATTTATGCACTGTCTGCCCGCATTCCATAACGAGCACACCAAAGTGGGCGGCGAGATCGAAATGGCCTATGGCCTGAAAGGGCTGGAAGTCACGGAAGAGGTTTTCGAATCGCCGAACTCCATCGTCTTTGACGAAGCTGAAAACCGGATGCATACCATCAAAGCGGTTATGGTGGCGACACTCGGCGACTAACCACTCCCCCGGCACATCACGGGGTGTGCCGGGGTTAAGGAGCACATCATGGGCAAGTTCAAATTCCCTTCCGCTTACACCATTCTCTTTGTGTTGATTGCCATTGTCGCCGCGCTCAGTTGGATCATTCCTGCGGGTCAGTATCATATGGCGATGAACCCCGCGCTCGGCAAAGAGGTGCCCGTTGCCGGAACCTATGCGCACGTTACCGCGCAACCGCAGGGGCTTATCGCGGTGATCATGGCACCGATTAGCGGTCTGTACGATCCGGATACCGGACAGGCGGGCGCTATCGACGTGGCGTTGTTTATTCTGATCATCGGTGGCTTTCTGGGCATCGTCACCAAAACAGGCGCCATCGACGCCGGGATCGAGCGCGTCACCACGCGCTTACGTGGCCACGAAGAGTGGATGATCCCGATCCTGATGGCGCTGTTTGCCGCTGGCGGCACCATCTATGGCATGGCCGAAGAGTCATTGCCGTTTTATACGCTGTTGGTTCCCGTTATGCTTGCCGCCCGTTTTGATCCGGTCGTCGCCGCATCCACCGTTCTGCTCGGCGCGGGGATCGGCACGCTCGGATCAACCATCAACCCGTTTGCCACAGTGATCGCCGCCAACGCCGCCGGGATCCCGTTCACCCACGGCATCGTCCTGCGTTTAGCGCTGCTGGTCATCGGCTGGGTGATTTGCGTCGGCTGGGTAATGCGCTATGCCCGCAAAGTCCGCGCGAACCCGGCACTGTCGATCGTCGCGGATAAGCAGGATGAGGATCGGGCCTTCTTCCTTGGGCATAAGTCAGAAGAGATCCTCGAATTTACGCCGCTTCGGAAGCTGATCCTGGTGATTTTCGCACTGGCCTTTGTAGTGATGATTTATGGTGTCGCTGTGCTGGGTTGGTGGATGGCGCAGATCTCGGCGGTGTTCCTGGCGAGCGCAATTATCGTTGGTCTGATAGACCGTATGAGCGAAGAGGAGCTGACGTCGACATTTATCAACGGCGCACGGGATCTGCTGGGCGTAGCGCTGATTATTGGAATTGCCCGCGGTATCGTAGTAATTATGGATAAGGGTATGATTACTCATACTATTTTGCACAGTGCCGAAGACATGGTCAGCGGGTTATCCACCGTCGCGTTTATTAACGTTATGTACTGGCTGGAAGTGGTGTTGTCGTTTCTCGTGCCCTCTTCTTCCGGCCTTGCGGTTCTGACGATGCCGATAATGGCGCCTCTGGCCGATTTCGCTAACGTCAACCGTGACCTGGTCGTCACCGCTTATCAATCCGCGTCCGGCATCGTCAACCTGGTAACCCCGACTTCCGCTGTGGTAATGGGGGGGCTGGCTATCGCCCATGTTCCTTACGTCCGTTATCTGAAGTGGGTTGCTCCGCTGTTGGCGATATTGACCGTGGTGATCATGGCGGCGCTGAGCCTTGGGGCCCTGCTGTAACACGTCGGGTGGCTCAACGCCTAACCGGCCGTGCATAGAGTAACCAGGCCCGGCAGGCGTTGAGCTGCCGGGCATTTTGTTTCGGCAACTGATACGGGAAAAAAGATGATGGAATATGGAGATTATTCACCGAAAGAGCAGCTTCAATTAGCCGTTTGCCAGCGACTGATTAGCGAAAAAAGCTACCTTTCGCAGGAAGCGATCCGTCGCGATTTGCAGTACCACGGTTTTGACGCTATTAGCCAGTCCACCGTGTCCCGCCTGTTGAAACTGCTCGGCGTGATAAAAATCCGCAACGCCAAAGGACAAAAAATTTATGCGCTGAATCCGCAGCTGCGCCCGGTGCCGGACGCCGCCCGCACGGTCTCCGAAATGGTGGTCAGCGTCGAGCATAATAGCGAATTTATCCTTATTCACACCGTGGCCGGATATGGCCGCGCCGTGGCACGCATTGTGGATTATCACCAGTTGCCGGAAATCCTCGGCGTCGTGGCGGGGAGCAGCATTGTCTGGGTTGCGCCCAGAGAGGTAAAGCATACGGCGTTAGTGCATAAACAAATTAATTATCTACTTAGAACGCATTAATATTCAAAGAGAACCGTTTGCACAGCGTAAAATGTGCATCAATCGCTTGATCCAAAAAAGCAGCTGCGTATAATCCGGGACAATTTGCCGGGAGGAAGCATGGTCCAGTGTGTACGACAAACTGTCTTACCGCGTCTGAAAAAGGGCGCTGGCCTGCCGTTTTTCTTTCCCGTTGCGAACCCTATTCCACAGCCCCTCTATTGAGGGGCTTTTTTTTGCGCAGTCGTCAGGAGATAACCATGGCTAATCCGCTATATCAGAAACATATCATTTCCATAAACGATCTCAGCCGCGAAGAACTGGAACTGGTGCTTAACACCGCCGCACGACTGAAGGCCAACCCCCAGCCAGAGCTGCTCAAGCATAAAGTGATCGCCAGTTGCTTCTTTGAAGCCTCCACCCGTACGCGTCTGTCATTTGAAACCTCCATGCACCGTCTCGGCGCGAGCGTGGTCGGCTTTTCCGACAGCAGCAACACCTCGCTGGGTAAGAAGGGCGAAACGCTGGCAGACACTATTTCGGTTATCAGCACCTATGTGGATGCCATCGTGATGCGCCACCCGCAGGAGGGCGCGGCGCGTCTGGCGACCGAATTTTCCGGCGGTATTCCGGTGCTGAACGCTGGCGACGGTGCCAACCAACATCCGACGCAAACGCTGCTCGATCTCTTCACCATCCAGGAGACGCAAGGGCGCCTTGAAAACCTGCATATCGCCATGGTCGGTGATCTGAAATATGGCCGCACCGTGCATTCACTGGCGCAGGCGCTGGCAAAATTCAGCGGCAACCGCTTCTACTTCATCGCCCCGGATGCGCTGGCAATGCCGCAGTACATTCTGGATATGCTCGACGAGAAAGGCATGGCCTGGAGCGTGCACGCCAGCATCGAAGAGGTGATGCCGGAAGTAGATATTCTTTATATGACCCGCGTACAGAAAGAGCGTCTGGACCCGTCGGAATACGCCAACGTCAAAGCGCAGTTTGTTTTGCGCGCCAGCGATCTGGCCGGCGCACGCAGCAATATGAAGGTGCTGCATCCGCTGCCGCGCGTTGACGAGATCACCACCGACGTTGATAAAACACCGCACGCCTGGTATTTCCAGCAGGCTGGCAACGGTATTTTCGCCCGCCAGGCTTTGCTGGCGCTGGTTCTCAATCGCGATTTGGCTCTGTAAGGGGGAAACGACAATGACACACGATAATAAACTTCAGGTCGAAGCCATTAAACGCGGCACCGTGATTGACCACATCCCTGCCCGCGTCGGGTTCAAACTGCTGACGCTGTTCAAACTGACGGAAACTGACCAGCGCATTACCATCGGCCTTAACCTGCCGTCCGGCGAAATGGGCCGCAAGGATTTGATCAAAATCGAGAACACGTTTCTTACCGATGAGCAGGTCAACCAGCTGGCGCTGTATGCGCCGCAGGCCACCGTTAACCGGATTGATGAGTATGAAGTGGTGGGCAAATCGCGCCCGAGCCTGCCGGAACGCATCACTGGCGTACTGGTTTGTCCGAACAGCAACTGCATTAGCCATGCCGAGCCGGTCGCTTCCAGCTTTGCGGTGAAACAACGCGAGCAGGATATCGCGCTGAAGTGCAAATATTGCGAGAAAGAGTTCTCGCATCACGTCGTGCTGGCCAATTAACGCCCGGCCAGTAAAGAGGCGGTCTGTGCGATAACGTGTATAATGACCGCCACCTTATTACCGCTGATATTCAGGAAACATCATGACTAAAGTTATCGCGACGGAAAATGCGCCAGCTGCCATCGGCCCTTATGTGCAGGCTGTTGATCTCGGCAATATGATCCTCACCTCCGGCCAGATCCCGGTCGATCCGACAACCGGTAGCGTGCCGGAAGATGTCGCTGCGCAGGCGCGCCAGTCTCTCGACAACGTGAAAGCGATCGTCGAGGCCGCCGGCCTGAAAGTGGGCGACATTGTGAAAACCACCGTGTTCGTGAAAGATCTGAACGATTTCGCCACCGTTAATGCCACTTACGAAGCCTTTTTCGCCGAGCATAACGCTACCTTCCCGGCGCGTTCCTGCGTGGAAGTGGCACGCCTGCCGAAAGATGTGAAAATCGAGATTGAAGCGATCGCCGTACGTCGCTAATCCGCATACCGGGTGGCTGCGTAAACGTATCCGGCACGCCAGTTTGCAGGCCGGATAAGCGAGTCGCCATCCGGCCTGTAACACTCCGCACCTCAGCTAAGCCCGCCGTCATCCGGCACGCAACGCGGCAAAACGACTTTTTCCCCACCGAACGCAACACGATAAGCGAAGCGCCACCGGGCAATTAACGGGTTACTGCCAGCCATAGCGACGGCTGTAAAAACCTTTCACCCACTGGGTCAGCGTCATGTAACCAGCCAGAATCGCTACCAGCCACGGGAAGTAGCTCAGCGGCAGCGCCTGCAATTGCAGGTAGCTCGCCAGCGGCGAGAACGGCAGCGCAATGCCGACGCAAATCACCATCAGCGTCATGGCAATCAGCGGCCATGCGGCGCGGCTCTGGATAAACGGCACGCGACGGGTACGGATCATATGCACAATCAGCGTTTGCGACAGTAAACCAACCACAAACCAGCCAGACTGGAACAGGGTTTGCGCTTCCGGCACATTGGCTTTGAATACCCACCACATCACGCAGAAGGTCACGATGTCGAAGATCGAACTGATCGGCCCGAAGAAGATCATAAAACGCCCGAGATCTGCCGGGTTCCAGCGCTGCGGTTTGGCAATTTGTTCGTCGTCAACGTTATCAAACGGGATCGCCACCTGCGACACATCGTACAGCAGGTTCTGAATCAGTAAGTGCAATGGCAGCATCGGCAGGAACGGCAGGAAGGCGCTCGCCACCAGCACGCTGAAGACGTTACCAAAGTTAGAACTTGCCGTCATTTTGATGTATTTCAGCATGTTGGCGAAGGTCCGCCGCCCTTCAATAACGCCTTCTTCCAGCACCATCAGGCTCTTTTCCAGCAGGATGATATCGGCGGCTTCGCGGGCAATATCGACCGCGCTATCCACGGAAATACCGATATCTGCCGCACGCAGCGCCGGGGCATCGTTAATGCCGTCGCCCATAAAACCGACCACATGTCCTTCGCGTTTCAGCAAGCGAACAATGCGCTCTTTGTGCAGCGGCGTCAGGCGGGCAAACAGCGTGATATGTTTCGCCATCTGCGCCAGTTCATCATCGCTCATATGTTCGATTTCGCTGCCGGTCAGCGCATCACCCACTTCCAGCCCGACTTCATGACACACTTTAGCCGCCACCAGTTCGCTGTCGCCGGTGAGGATCTTAACGGTGATGCCGCTGGCTTTCAGCGCTTTCAGCGCCGGAGCGGTAGTTTCTTTCGGCGGATCGAGGAACGCAATGTAGCCTTCGAGGATCAGATCCGACTCATCTGCACGCTGATAATCTCCCGTGCGCGCGGGCAGGTATTTGGTCGCCACCGCCACCACGCGCAGCCCCTGACGGTTCAGAGTGCTGGTGACGCGTTCAATGCGCCGCAGCATGGTGTCATCCAGCGGGACAATCTCGCCATTAAAGCGGACCTGCGAGCACACACTGATAATTTCCGTTAGCGCGCCTTTGCAGATCAGTTGATGCACATCCGCCTGCTGGGCGACCACCACCGACATCCGGCGGCGTTCAAAATCAAACGGGATCTCATCCACTTTGCGCCAGTCCGAAGAGAGCGTCTGCGCCGCTTCCGCATCGACGCCTTCCAGCACAGCGGTATCCAGCAGGTTTTTCAACCCGGTCTGGTAGTGGCTGTTCAGCCATGCGCTGTGCAGCACCCATTCGCTGACTTTGCCGCTGATATCGGTGTGCGTTTCCAGCACGATCTTATCCTGCGTCAGAGTGCCGGTTTTGTCGGTACACAGAATATCCATCGCGCCAAAGTTCTGGATCGCATCCAGATGTTTAACGATCACTTTCTGTTTTGACAGTTTCACCGCCCCGCGCGCCAGCGTCGAGGTCACGATCATCGGCAACATTTCCGGCGTCAGGCCAACGGCAACCGAGAGGGCAAACAGCGCTGCTTCCCACCAGTCACCTTTGGTAAAGCCGTTGATCAACAAGACGATCGGTGTCATCACCAGCATAAAGCGGATCAACAGCATGCTGACGCGGCTGATCCCTTTCTGAAAGGCGTTCGGTTCGCTTTCCTGTTCGCTGACGCGCCCGGCCAGTTGCCCGAACCAGGTGTTGCCGCCGGTGCCAATCACCATGGCCTGCGCGGTTCCGCTCACCACATTGGTGCCCATAAAGCACAGCGTGTCGCACTCAAGCGGGTTTTTCTGCGCCGTCTGGCGGCTGGTCGCCGCTTTTTCTACCGGCAGGGATTCACCGGTCAGCGAAGCCTGAGCAACGAACAGATCCCGCGCCTGCAAGACGCGCAGATCCGCCGGGATCATGTCGCCCGCCGCCAGCTTGACGATATCGCCCGGTACCAGTTGATCGATCGGGATCTCGCACCAGCTATTCTCGCCCTTTTCATTCACCACCCGCAGCACCGTCGCGGTGTTGCTGACCATCGCTTTCAGCGCATCCGCCGCTTTGGTGGAACGCGCTTCTTGCAGGAAGTTGAGCAGGGTGGAAATCGCTACCATCAGCGCAATCACACCAGCGGCGAACAGATCTTCCGAAGCATAGGAGATCACCCCAAGGCAGGTGAGCAGCAGGTTGAACGGGTTGCGGTAGCAGATCCACAGATGAACCCACCACGGTGACGGTTTCTGCGCCGGGATCAGGTTTTCACCGTGCGTTTCACGCGCCTGCGCCACTTCCTGCTCAGTGAGCCCTTCCGGGTGGCTGGCAAAAGTTTGCCACAGCAGTGTCGGCTCCATTGCAGCAATCGACAGGCAGCGTTCGCCCATCGACGCGGGAATATCGCCGTGGTTAACGGTCTGTACGCCGGGCAGCGGATCGCGCTGTACCAGGCGACGCGGTAAATGGCGGTTCAGGCGAGCGAAGAGCTGCCGGGTGAAGTTTTTCAGCATAGTCATATCCTTGCCCCCGCATCGCGCGGGTGCCTTCTGCACATCATCTTTCAGACCCAATCGCGGCGGCGAACCCAGGCGCTAAGCGAGGAATTCAATACCTGGCCGCCTCGATGCAGCATGAATGATGGGTGTAAATTTTACGCAAGTGACGTGGCAACGCCGCGCCAGCAGGCGTTTCTGTTTGGGCAGGGACAATAACGTCGCTGCCTTACGCATCCGGTAAGGCAGCAAAAGCAGGCTTACCGGGAAACAGTTCTCCATCGCGGGAGAGGTGTGGGATCGGGATCCATTTGGCCTCCGGTAAGTAAGGGTAAGAATTGCATTCGTATGATTACGTGGCGGTATCATAGCCCCGCTGAATTAAACCAAACGTATACGCAACGATATTTAGCCGCACAAAGCGCATAAACCAGACTTTGCTCATTGCTGAGCGGTTGGAACCTGAACGAAACTCCTCTATTCTGCAATCCGCCTTAATAAGGAACAGGACAGGACGCATGCAAAACCGGCTGACAATCAAAGACATTGCGCGCTTAAGCGGGGTGGGGAAATCCACCGTCTCCCGCGTGCTGAATAATGAAAGCGGCGTGAGCCAGCGGACACGCGAAAAAGTGGAGGCCATCGTCAATCAACACGGTTTCTCCCCTTCCCGTTCCGCACGCGCCATGCGCGGGCAAAGCGACAAAGTAGTGGCGATTATCGTCTCGCGTCTCGATTCCCTGTCGGAAAACCTTGCGGTACAGACCATGCTCCCCGCCTTCTACGAACAGGGTTACGACCCGATCATGATGGAGAGCCAGTTTTCGCCGGAACTGGTCGGCGAGCATTTACAGATGCTGAGCCACCGCAATATCGACGGCGTCGTGCTGTTTGGTTTTACCGGTATTACCGAAGAGCTGCTGGCCTCCTGGCAGTCATCGTTGGTACTGCTGGC
The DNA here is from genome assembly GCF_009935945.1 of Kosakonia sp. MH5. Lineage (NCBI taxonomy): Bacteria > Pseudomonadati > Pseudomonadota > Gammaproteobacteria > Enterobacterales > Enterobacteriaceae > Kosakonia > Kosakonia sp. MH5. The sequence goes on from NZ_QODH01000007.1 coordinate 48,171, forward strand.
GCGCGACGCGAACGGTTTTTCTTCGGTTTGTTACGACGACAAAGGCGCCATTGAGCTATTAATGGAAAAACTCTACGCTCAGGGCCATCGCCATATCAGCTTTATCGGCGTGCCGCACAGCGATGTCACGACCGGCAAACGCCGCCACGATGCTTATCTGGCATGCTGCCAGCGATACCAGCTTGAACCACTCTCCGTACTGCCTGGCCTTGCCATGAAGCAGGGTTACGACCATGTTGCTGAAGTGCTGACGCCGCAAACCACCGCGCTACTGTGCGCTACCGATACGCTGGCGCTTGGTGCCAGCAAATACTTGCAGCAACAGCGCATCGAAAACCTGCAACTTGCCAGCGTCGGTAATACGCCGTTGATGAAATTTTTGCATCCGGAAATTGTTACCGTCGATCCCGGCTATGCCCAGGCTGGCCGCCAGGCCGCTGCCCAGTTAATAGAACAAGTTAATGGTCGCGCTGATTTACGGCAAATTGTGATCCCCGCCAGACTCGCCTGATTGTGCCGTACGGTTTATTGTGATCCTCGCCCGGTTTCGGGAACGTTCCCATTTTCTATTTTTTTGCTCCTGGTTACGCTTTGCTCCGGTCATTACGCATCATTTCTCCTTCGAGAGGCACCTTGATGGGCAAAGTAAATCAATCAGATATTGAGAAGTTGATCGCACTGGTGGGCGGACGCGAAAACATCGCTACTGTCAGCCACTGTATTACGCGGTTACGCTTCGTGTTGAACAATCCGGCAGCGGCCAACCCGCAAGAGATTGAGCAGTTGCCGATGGTTAAAGGCTGTTTCACCAATGCCGGACAGTTTCAGGTGGTGATCGGCACCAACGTTGGCGACTACTATCAGGCGCTGCGCGAAGCCACCGGCCTGGCGCATGCTGATAAAGAGCAGGCCAAGCTGGCGGCGCGGCAAAATATGAAATGGCACGAGCGCCTGATCTCTCATTTTGCTGAGATCTTTTTCCCGCTTCTCCCGGCGCTGATCAGCGGAGGCCTGGTTCTCGGTTTTCGTAATGTGATCGGCGATGTGCCGATGAGCAATGGCCAGACGCTGGCGCAGATGTTCCCGTCGCTGAAAACGGTCTACGACTTCCTGTGGCTGATTGGCGAAGCGATTTTCTTCTATTTGCCGGTTGGCATCTGCTGGTCAGCGGTGCGCAAAATGGGCGGAACGCCGATCCTCGGGATCGTACTGGGCATAACGCTGGTGTCACCGCAGCTGATGAATGCCTATCTGCTGGGTTCGCAAACGCCGGAAGCATGGAATTTCGGCCTGTTTACCATCGCCAAAGTCGGTTATCAGGCGCAGGTTATCCCGGCGCTGCTGGCGGGTCTGATGCTGGGCGTGATTGAAACGCGCTTAAAACGCCTGGTGCCGGATTACCTCTATCTGGTGGTCGTACCGGTCTGCTCGTTAATCCTGGCGGTGTTCCTCGCCCACGCCTTTATCGGCCCGTTCGGCCGCATGATTGGCGATGGCGTGGCTTATACGGTTCGTCATCTGATGACCGGAAGCTTTGCCCCGATTGGCGCCGCGCTGTTTGGTTTTCTCTATGCGCCGCTGGTTATCACTGGCGTACATCAAACCACGCTGGCGATCGATATGCAGATGATCCAGAGCATGGGCGGAACGCCGGTATGGCCGCTGATTGCGCTTTCCAATATCGCTCAGGGGTCAGCAGTGGTCGGTATCATCATCGCCAGCCGTAAACAAAATGAACGCGAGGTTTCCGTGCCTGCCGCCATCTCCGCCTTTTTAGGCGTCACCGAACCCGCGATGTACGGCATTAACCTGAAATACCGCTTCCCGATGCTGTGCGCCATGGTTGGCTCCGGCTTCGCCGGGTTGCTGTGCGGTCTGAACGGCGTAATGGCGAACGGTATCGGCGTCGGCGGTTTGCCGGGCATTCTCTCCATTCAACCCACCTACTGGCAGGTCTTTACGCTTGCGATGGCCATCGCCGTGGTGATCCCTATTGCCCTCACTTCCTTTGTTTATCAGCGCAAGTTCCGTCAAGGCACTTTGCAGATTGTGTAATGTTTGGGGCGCGTTTGCGCCCCCTTTGTTTTCGCAGGAATTGCTATGAATACCCTTCCCCACTGGTGGCAAAACGGCGTCATTTATCAGATTTACCCAAAAAGTTTTCAGGACTCGACCGGCAGCGGTACCGGTGATTTACGCGGCGTTATCGCCCGCCTCGACTATTTGCAAACCCTGGGTGTGGATGCCATCTGGCTGACACCGTTCTACATTTCCCCACAAATCGACAATGGTTACGACGTAGCGAATTACACCGCGATTGACCCCGCTTACGGTACGCTGGAAGACTTTGACGAACTGGTAGCACAGGCGCACCAACGCGGAATACGCCTGATTCTGGATATGGTGTTCAATCACACCTCAACGCAGCACGCCTGGTTTCAGGAGGCGCAGGATCCCACCAGCCCTTACCGCAATTTCTATATCTGGCGCGACGGCGAACCGGACGTACCACCAAACAACTGGCGTTCCAAATTCGGCGGCAGCGCGTGGCGCTGGCACAGCCAGAGCGGCCAGTACTATTTGCACCTTTTTGCGCCGGAGCAGGCCGATCTCAACTGGGAAAACCCGGCAGTCCGCGACGCGCTAAAAGAGGTCTGCGCTTTCTGGGCGGATCGCGGCGTTGACGGTTTACGTCTCGATGTCATCAATTTAATCTCCAAAGAGCAGGATTTCCCGGACGATCACGACGGGGACGGGCGACGCTTTTATACTGATGGCCCGCGGGCGCACGAATTTCTGCAGGAGATGAGCCGCGAGGTTTTCCAGCCGCGCGAACTGATGACGGTGGGTGAAATGTCCTCTACCTCGCTGGCGAACTGTAAGCGCTATGGCGCGCTGGACGGCAGTGAACTGTCGATGACCTTTAATTTTCACCACCTGAAGGTGGACTACCCCAACGGCGAAAAATGGGTTCTTGCCCGGCCGGATTATGCAGCGCTGAAAGCGCTGTTCCGCCACTGGCAGCAGGGGATGCATAACGTCGCATGGAATGCGCTGTTCTGGTGTAACCACGATCAGCCGCGCGTTGCGTCACGCTTTGGCGATGAAGGCATGCTGCGCGTTCCGTCTGCCAAAATGCTGGCGATGATTTTGCACGGCATGCAGGGCACGCCCTATATCTATCAGGGCGAAGAGATTGGCATGACCAACCCGCACTTTTCCCGCATAACCGATTACCGCGACATCGAAAGCCACAATATGTTTGCTGAGCAGCGCGCCGCCGGACGTGAGGCGGAAGAACTGCTGGCGATTCTGGCCAGTAAATCCCGCGACAACAGCCGTACGCCGATGCAGTGGAGCGCCCGCAAAAATGCCGGCTTCACCACTGGCGACCCGTGGATTGGCCTGTGCGACAACTACCGTGAAATCAACGTTGAGAAGGCCATCAGCGATCCGGGCTCAGTGTTTTATACCTACCAGAAACTCATCCGTCTGCGTAAAACACTGCCGCTGCTCACCTGGGGCGATTATCAGGATCTGCTGCCCACGCATCAGTATCTGTGGTGTTACCGCCGCCAGTGGCAGAGCGAAACGCTGCTGGTTATTGCTAATCTGAGCAACACATTTCAACCGTGGCATCCGGAAGAGATGCCCGGCGACTGGCAGGTTGTGATCAGCAACTATGCTGAAGTCTCCGCAAAACCTGGCGACATGGTACTTCGGCCGTTCGAGGCCGTGTGGTGGCGACAGTCTTAGACTTATTCTACTAAACGCAAACACAACAGCAGGCATAAGCCTGCTGTTTTTGTTGCATTTTTAGTCAAAAGGAGAACGCTAAAATTTACATTCCGCCAGGGTGCCCGTCCTCTGTGCTATCCAATTTTTACTTTGTCCTGAGTCAATAAAAACGCAAACATGTTTGATGCAAATCACTATATATAGAAATTAGAATGCTCTCCGGCCCAACATCTTGTATTTTCCGTCTACTATTCAAACAAGCCGCCCCCACGGGAAGCTATACATATTGTGGATAACGCGGGCCAAAACGAGACAAACTCATTGGTTTTAGTAATGAATAGCTAAGCCATCAGTGCGTCTTCCATTGTGGATAACCTGTTTTTTAAAATGGAGTAATCATGACACCGCATGTGATGAAACGAGATGGCTGTAAAGTGCCTTTCAAATCAGAGCGCATTCAAGAAGCGATTTTGCGTGCAGCTAAAGCAGCGGGAGTCGATGACGCAGATTATTGCGCCACCGTCGCAGACGTAATCAGTCGTCAAATGCAGGATCGGTCGCAGGTTGATATCAGCGAGATCCAGACGGCCGTTGAAAACCAGTTGATGTCCGGGCCGTACAAACAGCTGGCGCGTGCCTATATCGAATATCGCCACGATCGCGATATCGCGCGTGAAAAACGTGGCCGCCTGAACCAGGATATTCGCGGGCTTGTCGAGCAGACCAACTCGGCGCTGCTGAACGAGAACGCCAACAAAGACAGTAAAGTGATCCCGACGCAGCGCGATTTGCTGGCGGGGATTGTTGCCAAACACTATGCCCGTCAGCACTTGCTGCCGCGCGATGTCGTGCTGGCCCACGAACGCGGTGAAATCCACTATCACGATCTGGATTACTCGCCGTTCTTCCCGATGTTCAACTGCATGCTGATCGATCTGAAAGGCATGCTGACGCACGGCTTTAAAATGGGTAACGCGGAGATCGAGCCACCGAAATCGATCTCGACCGCGACCGCCGTCACCGCGCAGATCATCGCCCAGGTCGCCAGCCATATTTACGGCGGTACCACCATTAACCGTATCGATGAAGTGCTGGCGCCGTTTGTCACCGCCAGCTTCAAAAAACATCGCAAGGTAGCGGAAGAGTGGCAGATTCCGGACGCTGACGGCTACGCCCACAGCCGCACCGAGAAAGAGTGTTACGACGCGTTCCAGTCGCTGGAATATGAAGTCAACACGCTGCACACCGCTAACGGTCAGACGCCGTTCGTCACCTTTGGTTTCGGCCTGGGTACCAGTTGGGAATCCCGTCTGATTCAGCAATCCATTCTGCGTAACCGTATTGCAGGTCTGGGTAAAAACCGCAAAACCGCCGTGTTCCCGAAACTGGTGTTCGCCATCCGTGACGGTCTGAATCATAAGTTTGACGATCCGAATTATGACATCAAGCAGCTGGCGCTTGAGTGCGCAAGCAAGCGTATGTATCCGGATATTCTGAACTACGATCAAGTGGTTAAGGTCACCGGTTCGTTCAAAACGCCAATGGGCTGTCGCAGCTTCCTCGGCGTCTATGAAGAGAACGGCGAGCAGATCCACGACGGGCGTAATAACCTGGGCGTTATCAGCCTGAACCTGCCACGCATTGCGCTGGAAGCGAAAGGCAACGAAGCGGCGTTCTGGAAACTGCTCGACAGCCGCCTGGAACTGGCGCGTAAAGCGCTGATGACTCGTATCGCCCGTCTGGAAGGTGTGAAAGCGCGCGTGGCGCCAATCCTTTACATGGAAGGCGCGTGTGGCGTACGTCTGAAAGCGGATGACGATATTTCCTCTATTTTCAAAAATGGTCGCGCGTCGATTTCACTGGGCTACATCGGCATTCACGAAACCATCAATGCGCTCTCCGGCAACAAGCATATTTACGACAGCGAAGCGCTGCGGGCTAAAGGCGTGGCGATTGTCGAACGCCTGCGCCAGGCGGTCGATCAGTGGAAAGAAGAGACCGGCTACGGCTTCAGCCTCTACAGCACGCCGAGCGAGAACCTGTGTGACCGCTTCTGCCGCCTTGATACCGCTGAGTTTGGTGTCGTGGATGGAGTGACCGACAAAGGCTACTACACCAACAGCTTCCACCTCGACGTCGAGAAAAAGGTTAACCCGTACGACAAGATCGATTTCGAAGCGCCGTATCCGCCTTTGGCCAGTGGCGGTTTTATCTGCTACGGCGAGTATCCGAACATTCAGCACAACCTGCGGGCGCTGGAAGATGTCTGGGATTACAGCTATCAGCACGTACCGTATTACGGCACCAATACGCCCATTGATGAGTGTTACGAGTGCGGTTTTACCGGCGAGTTTGAGTGCACCAGTAAAGGCTTCACCTGCCCGAAATGCGGCAACCACGACGCCGCGCGCGTTTCGGTCACGCGCCGCGTTTGCGGTTATCTCGGCAGCCCGGATGCGCGTCCGTTTAACGCCGGTAAACAGGAAGAAGTTAAACGCCGCGTGAAACACCTCGGTAACGGGCAACTCGGTTAACACCTCCGTTGCCCGGTGAATGACGTTTACCCGCGCCGGGCACACGGTCAATGAGGCCACCGTAGCTGATTGCCCGATGGCGCTACGCTTATCGGGCCTACGTTTTCTGCCGCTACAATTTTCCGTCTGATGCGTTTCCTCTAAGCAGTTGACGTTGTAGCAAGGCGGCAAACGAGTAAATCCCGGGGAGCTTACTCCAGTAAGTGACCCGGGTGCGCTCGAGCGGCCAACGCAGCTACAGCGCCAAATGCGACGAGGAAAAATGAATTACCACCAATACTACCCTGTAGATATTGTTAATGGCCCCGGCACCCGCTGCACCCTGTTCGTCTCCGGCTGCGTACACGAATGCCCCGGCTGTTACAACAAAAGCACGTGGCGGCTCAATTCCGGTGTTCCATTTACGCCGGAGATGGAAGATCGCATCATCGCCGATCTCAACGATACGCGCGTTAAACGCCAGGGCATTTCGCTCTCCGGCGGCGATCCGCTGCATCCGCAGAACGTGCCGGACATTTTAAAGCTGGTAACCCGCATTCGCGCCGAATGCCCCGGCAAAGATATCTGGGTGTGGACCGGTTACAAAATGGATGAACTGAATACCGCCCAGCTTGAGGTGGTGGCCCTGATCAACGTGCTGATTGACGGCAAATTCGTTCAGGATCTGAAAGACCCGATGCTGATCTGGCGCGGCAGCAGCAACCAGGTTGTGCATCACTTGCGGTGAATACCGCTACAACCGCTTACAGGCGTGCCGGTAAGCGGCTCAAAAACTCAGTGCGAAGAGATAAAGTCAGAAGCCGGATGCGGCGGCGGGACGGCGAAACTCTGCTGCATTCTCTGCACTTCTTGCGCAGGCGGCAGACCAAACAACCGTTTGAACTCGCGATTAAATTGTGACGGGCTTTCATACCCCACCGCATAGCTGGCTGCGGCAGCCGTCATCTCCTGGCGAACCATCAACATTCGCGCCTGGTGCAGCCGCACTGATTTGACATACTGCATTGGTGGCATGTGCGTCATCGTTTTGAAATGGCTATGAAATGTGGGCACGCTCATCCCCGCCTCGTCTGCCAGTTGTCTCAGGCTCAGCGGTTGATGATACGCAGCATGAATATGCCGTAGCACCTTACAAATCCTGCCGAATTGCCCCTGCAGCGCCAGCGCGGAACGCATGGCATGCCCCTGCGCCCCGGTTAATACGCGAAAATAGAGCTCGCGCACCAGCGCTGGCCCAAGGACCGACGCCTCCAGCGGGGAGCTTAGCGCCTCCAGCAACCGCAATACCGATTTCCGCATCCCGCCGTCCATCGGGCTGGACATCATACTTTGCGGCGCAGCCGCTGCATGCGTGGCTCCCTGCTGCTCAATATGGAGTAACAACTCTGCCGCGACCTGAAAATCGAGATGCATATAGATAGCCAGCAACGGGCGTTCGGCAGAAGCCTCGGTTTCCATCACAAAAGGCACCGGAACCGAAACGGCCAGATAATGCTGTTCATCATAAAGGTAGAGCTGCTCGCCGAAATAGCCGCGTTTACTGCCCTGGCAGACAATGACAATGCCGGGGTCGTAGAGGACGGGCGTTCTGGCGAGCGGGCGATCGGATCGCAGAATACGGATATCCGCGAGCGCCGTCAGATTGTAGCCCTCCTGCGGAGCCAGTTCTTTCAATAGCGCCACCATTTGCGGCTGGTCGGGGAAATGCATCGTCACACAGTCACTCAGAATTTTAGGCAATAAAAAGAGAATATATGGCCTAAAAAACATCCAGTACAGACAATATTATGCAGCTTCCATTTTTCATGGGAGTACGACAATGTCCGCAGAAAAAATTGTTTTTATTACCGGTGTCAGCAGCGGTTTTGGCCGTGCGCTGGCGCAGGAAGCGCTGGCCGCAGGCTATCGCGTGATCGGTACGGTGCGCAATACAGAGGCAAAACACGCGTTTGAGGCGCTGTCATCCGACCGCGCTTACGGGCGCATCCTGGATATCACGGATTTCTCCGCGATCGACAATGTCATTGCCGAAGCACAAACCAGCGTGGGGCCAATTGATGTGCTGGTGAATAACGCGGGTTACGGTCATGAAGGAGTGATGGAGGAGTCATCGCTGGACGCCCTGCGCCACCAGTTTGAGGTTAACGTGTTCGGCGCCGTCGCCATGATGAAAGCGGTACTTCCAGGCATGCGCCAACGGCGTCGCGGGCACATCATCAACATCACCTCAATGGGGGGATTTATTACTATGCCGGGCATTACTTACTACTGCGGCAGCAAATTTGCGCTGGAGGGGATTTCCGACGCGCTGGGCAAAGAGGTGCAGCCGTTTGGCATTTTTGTTACCGCCGTCGCGCCCGGTTCGTTTCGTACTGAATGGGCGGGCCGTTCGATGATCCGTTCGCCCCGCTCGATTGCCGATTACGATGCGATTTTCGATCCTATTCGCAAAGCGCGCGAGGAGAAAAGCGGCAAGCAACTGGGCGATACAGCAAAAGCCGCCCGCGCGATGCTGGCCATTATGCAAAGCGCTACGCCGCCTGCCCACCTGCTGTTAGGTAGCGATGCGCTCACGCTGGTGCGGGAGAAACTGGCGACGCTGACAATAGAAATCAATGCCTGGGAGAGCGTGACACGTTCCACCGACGGGTAACCTCCTAAACAACCGGGTAGCCACTACCCGGTTGTGTCAAAACCGGCTGACGCACTCCATCGCCACGCTTCGGAAGGCGGCGAAATTGGCGCAATCACAAAGCCTTGAAGCGGCGCGCTCGCGCAGGAAGGTGACAAAAATATCGTAGATCGCCATCGCCTCTTCATACTCGCTTTTACTGATCGCCAGCAGGAAGATGACATGCGCGATCTCCTCGCCCCACTGAATGCCTTTTGGTGCGAGCACGGTGTAGACAACGGTTTTTTTCGCCAGCAACCCCAGCGCATGCGGCAACGCGATGCCTTCGCCGAGCATGGTGCTGACAATCGCTTCACGCTCCACCACAGAATCCACAAACTCTGCGCCGACAAAACCTTCATCCTGAAGCTGATCGCAAAGGGTTTTAAACAGCGTCTGCTGATCCATCGCGCCGTCGATAATGCGGAAATGTGCGGCATCAAAATACTTTTCCAGCATCCACGGGCGCGTTCTGTCCACCAGCACCAGTTTGCCAATCTGCTCCAGTTGGTAATCGGTGGGGAAAGGCGCGATGGTGACGATCGGTTTGTCTTTCTCGCTGATCCGCGCGGTGGAAATAACAAAATCTTCCGCAATACCATCGCACTGCTCGTAGTCGCGCAGCGTCACGGTGCGCGAGACAACAATTTGCGGATATTTGCGCGCCAGCACCGCTTCAATCATCCGCACCATCGCATTTCCGGCATCGCACACCAGCAGCACGCGCGGCTGGCGCTGGTAGCCAATGTTGTAGTGGCGCTCAAGCCCTACACCAATATGCAGCACCAGGAAGCCAATTTCGTTTTCGCTGATGACATACGGCGTATATTTGCCCCAACTGGATACCGCCGCCAGCGTCATATCCCAGGCCATCGGATAATGCTGTTTGATGTTATCCAGCAACGGGTTAGGAATCATGATCTGGTAGCGCACGCGGGTGATCATGGTTTTAATGTGCGTCAGTAAATCGGCGTGCAACTGATCGTCGTTTTGCAGGTTGTAGTTATAGTGCGTGTTGATATAGCCGAGAATGTAGTTCACCAGCGTTTCGTCGTCGTCCGCGCTAATCGCGCTCGGCGCAATCTCCTGCACGCGCCGCCCGGCAATATGCACCCGCAGCCAGTGCTCTTCCGACGCTGCCAGCGTTTTTCCCGCCAGTTGCTGTAGCGCGGCAGAAATGGCGCGCGCCGCATCGCGCACGTTCTCATCACCATCTTCGGCGGTAAATTCCGAGAGCGGATACCCTTCGCTGATACGCCGCACCGCCACTGCACAATAGAGGCGGATAAACAGATCGCCCTCATCAGTCAGGCGGATGTGGTAACGGCTAAAGCAGTCATGCAGAATGGCGGCCAGTGCTTCCGGCACGCCAGGATTGAGCGCCTCTTCGGTAATCAGCGGGTTGTGGGCGTTCTGCTGCGCCAGTTCAAACAGCAGATCCGTCAGACAGGCGCGCAGCGCCATCTCGCTGCCAAACAGCTTCATGCCGTGGCGCGGACGGGTTTCCAGCGTCAGGCGATAACGGGAAAACCACTCACGCACTTCGGTCATGTCGTTTTGCAGCGTGGCGCGGCTGACAAACCACTCATCCGCCAGATCTTCCAGTTTCAGGGAAAAAGCCGAGGTCAGAAACCGCACCACCAGGTAGTGCACGCGCTCCGGCCCGCTGCGGGGAATGCGCAGCGCGCGCGGGCGGGTGGCCTGTAATGTCTGATAACGCGTTGCGTCATCGATCTTCAGTTGATAACCGCTGCCGCGCGTCAAAATAAACTGTGCGCCGTGGTGCTCCAGCAGCGCATTTAAGGCGGTGATATCGGCCCGAACGGTACGCGTGGAGACCGACAGCCTTTGTGCCAGTTCATCCTGCGGCAGTGTCTCGTTTTGCAACATCATAAACAGCTGCGCTAAACGTTGGTTCGGGAATCGCACGTCAGTCTCCTGGCTTAGTGAGAGGAAATGACCATCTGAGATGGGCTGCCCACCGGTGTGTAATCCGGCACAAAACTGAGCTTACCGTCCTTCGCAACGCGAAAACGGGTGATATTGTCGCTGCGTTGATTCATGACGTACAGCCAGCGCCCCTGTTTATCCAGCGTCAGCGAGCGCGGATAGTCGCCGCGCGTCCAGATATCATCCTGATGTGCCAGCGTGCCATCCGGCTGTACGCTAAAGTGCGCCACGCTGTTATGCAGACGGTTAGCCACATACAGTTGTTTTCCATCCCGGCTGAGTACCAGACCAGCGGCAAAGCTGGTGCCTTTGTACGTTGCTGGCAGTGCAGAGGTAGTTTTGCCCTCTTTCAGCGTTCCGGTTGCGCTGTCCAGCGTGTAATACGTCAACGTTGAAGCCTCTTCATTGATCAACCACAGCCCATCGCCTTTTGGCGTAAAGACAAAGTGACGCGGCCCGGCGCCTTTTGAAGACGCGTTGATAAAAGGTGGTTCGTTAGGCGTTAACTTGCCACTCTGCGCCTCCAGGCGGTACTGATAAATGCGATCCAGGCCCAGATCGGTTGAGAAGACAAATTTCCCTTGCGGATCGGCGGCAATCATATGCGCATGCGGGCCGTTATGATCGCTGATGGCAAAGCTGCCCTCCACGGCTGCTGCGGGTTTGGCGGCTCCCGGTTCGCCCTGATCCTGGTGGCTGTCCACCGCTTCGCCGAGGCTACCGTCAGCTTTTACCGGCAATACGGCAATCGAACCACTGACATAATTCGCCACCAGCAGATAGCGCCCATCCGGCGTCAGTGCCAGATAAACCGGCCCGGCACCGCCGGATGACACCTGGTTCAGTTCCTGCAATGCACCGTTATCGTCAATACGCAACGCCTGCACCACGCCCTTTTCCACTTCGCTGGCGACATACAACGTTTTGCCATCCTGCGAAACGGTAAGCTGCGCCGCATTCGGCAGCGTGCTGACCAGCGTTTTGTTTCCCAGCGCGCCGGATTGCGGGTCAACGGTAAAGCGGTAAACGCCTTCTCCGTTGGGGTTGTAGGTTCCCACCCAGGCGTACTGCGTCTGGGCTATGGCGCTGGTCGCCAGCAAGGAGAGTGAAGCAGCAAGCAGATGACGGGCAGTGTGCATGGTGGCTCCTTTATGGTGTGCGTTTCCCTCCCACAGGTTGCGGGAGGGCAGAATGTTTACTTCACTAACGCTTTGGTCATTGCCAGTAACTGGCGTACATCAGCCGGACGGGTATCACCGCTCGCTTTATCGATAATCGAGCTGTAGATATGCGGGATAATTTTGCTGACGCCCGCTTCCAGCGCGATGTGCAGGATTTCGCTGTAGTTCTCCAGATCGATACCGCCGGTCGGCTCCAGCCAGAAGTCATGGCGCGCACAGGCATCGGCAACCGCCTGAAATTCATCACGGCACTTCAGCCCGCCCATCGGGAAATATTTAATCGAGCTACCGCCCATATCCTTCAGCAGGGCAATGGCGGTTTCCACCGGCACAATACCGTCGGCCGTCTGGCTGCTGAGCGGCCCGGTAGAGATTTTCACCAATCCTGGCGTCCCGGTCGGCGAGACCAGACCGTTAACCACTGTTTCATTCTGCCCAAGCAGCGCGCGGCTGGTTGCCACGCCGGTAAACACCTGGTTGACGTGCTGCGGCTGTACGTCGCGGGAGATGGCGCTGACCATCGCCGACTGGTTCGGATCGCCCGCGCCAAGGCCGACAGAGAGCGCATTATCGATACGCGCTGCGTAGTCGCGCATATCCGCCACTGCCGACGCTACGTCCGGGTAATTTTTGGACAGCACGCCGACCAGCACATGGCCTTCAGCCGCTTCATAGATGGCGCTGGCATTCTCTTTGCTTCCCGCCAGCACATTCAGGCAAACGCGATCGCGGTAAAAGTTCGGGGTCAGTTTCATGCGTGTTGCTCCTTCAATTCTTCGGCGATGCGGCGATAAACAATCGCCAGTTGCTCAGCGCTCACGCTGCGCACATCGGCTTCGATAATGCCTTCATTGGCTTTGTAGCCACGGAAATAGATGGCGTATTCACCCTGTTTCAGCGCGCTGACCAGTTCGCCGGTGGCGATGCCGGTTACCGCCTCATCAAACTTGATTTCGCTGCGGGCAATGTCGCGCCCTGCGCTGTCCCATACCACACGTGCGCTCACGCCTTGCAGCGTATTGAGCTGGTCGATAAACGGCGTCATCTTGGCGACCATCTCCGCCCCGCTCTCTTTGCGGGCGCTCAGATAGTGTTCGATGGCGCAAGTCAGGCCAAGAATGCCCTCTTTGCCGACTTTCATGGCGCGGCCAATGCCCGCCGTCTGGCGTTTCACCCACTCAACGTACTGGGTTTTGCCGATCACCAGCCCGCTGGTTGGCCCTTCGATGGCCTTCGCGCCGCTGTAAATTATCAAATCGGCCCCGGCGCGGTAGTAGCATTGCAGATCCTCTTCTGCTGCAGCATCGACAATCAACGGCAGGTTATGCTTACGCGCCACCACCACCGCCTGCTCCACGCTGAGCATACTTTTTTGTACGCAGTGGTGTGATTTGATGTAGAGGATCGCGGCCGTGCGCGGCGAGATTGCCGCCGCCAGTTGATCGGCAGAGCATTCGTTGGCATAACCCGCTTCCACCACTTTCCCGCCGCCGAGCGCCACCATCGTGCCAACCGGTGCGCCGAAGTTCACGTTGTGACCGCGCGGCAGCACGATTTCGTTGTTCTCCATCACCGTGCTGTGCAGATTCTCCAGCAGCCAGTCGTTGTCGCGCACCAGCACCGCAGCAACGGATTGTGCAATCCCCGCTGAAGCGCAGGAGACAACGGTCGCCGCTTCAACGTCCAGCAGCTTCGCAATGTATTCGCCGGTTTTGTTCACCAGATCTTTCATTTCGAAGTAGTGATTCATGCCGCCAAGCACGGCTTCCACCACTTCCGGGCGCGGGGTGGAAACGCCCAGCGCGGTCATCCGACCGGAGGCGTTAATCACCTGTTTTAAATTGTACTTTTCATAAATCGAAGGCATGTTCTGCACTCCCTTGTTCGGTCAGATAGCCTTTGCCCGCGCGAATGGCGGCCAGCGGCGTGAGTAACTGTTCGGCCTGCAGGCTGTCGTTTTCCGCATCGGTGAACAGTACCGACTGGCGACGCAGGTCAAAAATAGTCAGATCGGCGTCGAAGCCGACGGCAAGGCGCCCTTTATGCTTCAGACGCAGGCCAGCGGCGGCGTGGTCAGTCACGCAGGCAATCACCTGCGGCAGCGACAGGCCAATGGCGAGGAATTTGGACATCACATTTGCCAGCGATCGTACCGGGCCGTCGATCCGGTTGCGGCAGTAGATATCGGAGCTGATGGTCTGCGGCAGAGTGCCGAGGCTGATGGCCTGTCTGGCCACTGCAAAGCTGAAGCTGGCGCTGCCGTGCCCGACGTCAAGACGCACGCCGCGCGCAATGGCGCGCGCCACGGAAGCGCGTAATTCGCCACCCGGTGCCAGAATGCGGTTCGGTTTGCCGTTATAGCAGTGGGTAATGATATCGCCGGAGGTCAGCAACTCCGCGATTTCATCGAGGTTCGGCGGGTTGTTGCCGATGTGTACCATCAACGGCAAATCGCTGTTGGCTTTCTGGATCGCCTTCGCGCGTTCCAGCGGCGTGATGCCGTTTTCGCCGACCACGCTGCTGCTCATGCGCGCTTTCAGGCCGACGATAAAATCCGGGTGGCGTTTCACCGCGTCATGTACCGCGTTCGCGTCGATATTAGCCATGTTGGCCAGCTCGTTCTGGGCAATCAGCCCGACGCGGGAGATGTTCAGCAGCGCATACACTTCGGTCGCCGCCTCGCGGGTAATGGCATAAAAATCATCGACATCATCAGCACCGGTACTGCCTGCATCAATCACCGTCGTCACGCCGGTGTTGATGCCGACGCTGTCCGGTTCATCATGGTAAATCGGCGAATTCGGGTAGCAGTGCACGTGGGAATCAATCCACCCGGCGCTGACATAGTGTTCGCCGTGCAGATCGAGCGTTTTAACCGCCGGGCCGTTTATCTCGCCCAGCGCGGCGATTTTCCCTGCCTTGATGGCGATATCCGTCAGCGTATCGTCAACCAGACGCGCCCGGCGCAGGAGTAAATCAAACATGCGAATCTCCAGTAATAACGGGCGCCGCAGCGCCCGTAGGGTTCAGAGGGCGACCGGGAAGATGGAGCCCAGCAGCATAGCGCCGAGGATCGCGCCGCCCGTAATCGGTTTCTGCCAGAGGTAGAACAGCAAAGCACCAACCAGCGAACCAATACCAATAGGAATGGAAGCGGTCATCGCGCTGAGGATAATCAGCGGCCCAAGGAAGCGGCCGGATGCGTTACCCGCGCCCATCATCACATCTGCGCCGTAGGTGGAATCGCTCTGGTTGATGGTGAACTTACGCGCCAGGATGATCAGGTAACCAATGGCCAGGCCAAGTACCAGGCCGGTTGCCAGCGAGGCGACAAAGTTTTCCACCGGGAAGAGGATCCCCGCGCCCAGTAACAGCGCCGGAACACCGAGGCCGACACCGGTCTGGATTGCGCCGCCGATATCAAGGATACCGACCAGCGAACCTTCGATAATGCGGGCGAACAGGAAGCTGGCACCAAACGCGGCGACTGCGCCGTATACGCCGGTGTCCATGCCGGAACGCAGCATCGAGACAAACGCCACTTCGTTAAACGCGCCGATGCCGTACAGGTAGTACATATGTGTCCCGGCGAATACGCCGGAAGAGAGCAGGCCAACAAAGATCGGGAACGACCAGTCGGCGTACCAAAACCCTTTATTCTGTTCCATTTCGCTTCCTTATTTGCCGCTGAGCGAGTTGTGGATGAGCTCCAGCCAGTTCGGCGCGCTCAGGTGGAAAGACTCGATCATTTTCAGATCGAAGCCGCGGAAGAACGCGCTCAGCACAAACAGCGCGACAATGGCCGTCATCATCACTTTGGTGACGCGATTCCAGCCGCTCTCTTCCACACCTTTACCAATCAGAATGCCCAGTACCAGGCCCGGTACGGCGTTGCCCATAATCAGCTGCGCCGCGCCGCCAAAGACGGTCGCCCAGAAACCCGATTTTTTGCCTGCGTCGATGGCTGCCAGCCAGAAGATCACCGGCATGACGGTGTTCACCAGCAGGTTGGCCGCCGGAACCAGCACTTTAACGGCGGTGACCTGCAAGGCCGCCGGAACGGAGGACGCCGTCAGGTTAAGGAAGGTGACGACCACCATGCCAATCAGGCCGCAGGCAATCGCCATCTTTTTCGGATCGTGCAGGGTTTCGCCGACGTTACGGTTTTTCACCATCAACGCCGCCGCGCCCCAGTTCGGAATGATGCGGTGGTCAACGTCCTGGGTAAAAGAACCCGCCGCAACGGACGAGGCCCAGGCGTTAAAGAAGAAGCCTAAGCCGAATGAGAAATGCGATGCGGGATCGCCTTCGCAGGAGTTCAGTTCGCCCAGTGTACGAAATGCGCCCATCCCTTGAGTGGTCGGCGCATGGAACATGCGTGCAGCCCCCGCGCCAACACCGACGCCAACCAGGCCGCCGATGATGAGCGATTTTATTAGTATGATTAAGAACATCAGTCTGCCCTCTTCTACCCAGCGGAGGTGATTCACCGGGTATGCGTTGAGTTATTTCGTGACGAAATCCACTTTATCGAGATTGATGGCGGTCACGTTGACGGTGACGTCCAGCTCCACGCTGTACGTCCGTCTTTCCCGACGCAGAAAGAGAAATAAAAACGCCTCTTTCCGTATCGTTTCCTGCGCATGAACAACCTGCACATCCTGTGGCTCGATACGCAGTAAAATCTGCGGCGACGCTTTCATCACCGCGGCCTGAACCTGGTTCAGCGCATCCGCGAAGGCGCGCGCTTTCGCCTCGCCTTTTCCCTTAACCCTGACCGTGGTGGTGAACTGTTCTTTCATGGTTATGCGCCGTATTTTTTCTGCCACGCCTGCACCAGGCGCTCGCCTAATTCTTCTTTGTCCATAAAACCAAAGCCGAGAACATTGCAGCCCTCATTAATGGCGGTAACGCCCTCTTCCACGGAGCGCATGCCATATTTGGCTTTATAGCCGTGTTTGTTCTGCGCGGTGATGGCACCCGCGCCGCCACTGCCGCAAAACGAAATACCGAAGGTGGCGTTTTCTGCTTTCATCACGTCACCCAGTTTCATATCCGCCGCGACACCCGGCACCACCACGGCGCGGCCGCCCGCTTTTTCAACGCCAGCTGCGACTTTCTGGCCTTTGCCAAGACGATCGCCAATCACTACGGTAATTTGTTCCATTTTTTGCTCCTCAGAGGTTTTCTTTTGCCACTTCGAAGTGCACCGACAGCAGCCAGGCTTCTTCTTCCGGAAGATTGCCAAACGCTGCCACCACTTCACGGGCCAGGTTCATTGATTCAGGCGAGATTTCATCAAACAGACTGGCATCCACTTCCGGCAGCGGTTCGCCGGTCACCGACCGGTGCGCCATCGCGCGAACATGGGAGGTCAGCATCTGCTGCTGTACCGCATTCGGCGTAATGCCGTGATTGCTCAGCAGCGCATAGACCTGCGTCAACATGCGCCCGGCAAGGGAGGCTGTTTGCTCCGCCCGATCTTGGGCATCGTTCATTACCGCTCCGTTATTCACTCGTCGTACCCCATTCATCTCGTTGAGATAAAACTAACGTTGCGGGTTACGAGTTTGTAGCGAGGAGTTTTCCACTTCAAAGTGGAAAGGGAAAAGGCGTTAGTGATCTGCGCCACATAAATCGTCAGGGAAGAGATATATCACTGCGCAGGCGTCACAGATTGACGCAAAAGAAGCGGAAAAACGTCCCTCATGGAGCAGAAAAAAACGCGGAAGCCGAAGGGAAAAGCGTGAGCACAATAAGGTTTTCTTATTGCTGATCCGCCTTCAGTTCACGCAGAAGATGATCGGTGAAAGAGGCGACCAGTGGTTGCAGCGGACGGCCAGGCAAACGCAGCAGATGCATCGGTCTTGGCGGCGGCAGCCACTCTGGCAGCACTCTGCACAGCCGACCGGCGTCAATGTCCCGTTGCAGCGTGATAAAAGCATGCTGCACAATCCCCAGCCCGCTGAGCGCCGCCTGGCGCAACGCCTCACCGGAGTCGACCATCAGCCGGGGCGCGATCGCAATCTCCTGCGTGCCGGATGGCCCTTCCAGTTGCCAGCGATGATCCGAGCGCCACTGGCTGAAGCTGACGCAGTGATGGTGCTTTAGCTCGTCCGGCGAACCGGGCACACCGTGGCGAGCCAGATAGTCCGGCGAGGCAGCAAGTAACATGCGATACGGCGGAAGGGGAATGGCAACGCTACCGTCATCGTTAATGGCACCGATCCGAATCGCCAACTGAAAGCGCTCTTCAATTAGCGAGACTTTACGGTCGCTGAGCACCATCTCCGCATTCACGCCCGGATAATGCTGCAAAAAACGCGACAGGATCGGCGTCAGCACCCGATTCCCCCAGGCAACCGGCGCGCTGATGCGCAGCAACCCGGCGACATTTTCATACAACTCGCTTGCCAGCCCATCCGCGTCACGCACCGTGGCAAGAATTTGCAGCCCATACTGGTAGAAACGCTGGCCCGCATCCGTTAACCCCTGGCGCCGCGTGGTGCGATGCAGCAACTGACAGCCCGTTCGTAGCTCCAGCTCGCGCACGTGTTTGCCCACCATCGCGGGCGTGATCCCCAGCGTTTCTGCCGCCGCCGTAAAGCTGCCGCGGGTCACCGTCGTGACAAACGATTCAACGCATTTCAAATAATCCATTTTTCGCCATTCCAAATTTTTAGTATCAAATGAAGATAATAAACCCGCATTTATCCTCGTATAGCGGCGAGAAATAATAATGTGGTTATCATCTGCGGGATTTTTTCATGATGCAATCGCTGGTTTTTGATCAATTTGGTTCCCCCGAAGTGCTGTGGTTGCGCACCAGCCCTGCGCCGGAACCGGGCGAAGGCGAACTGTTGGTGGAGGTTTCCGCCGCCGGGCTGAACTTTGCCGATATCTATCGTCGCCAGGGGCGTTATCCGCTGGCGGGAACGGCGCCGTGGGTTGCCGGTTACGAAGGCGCGGGGCGCGTGCTCAATGTCGGCGGCGGCGTGGAAGGCTGGCAGGTGGGCGATCGCGTCGGCTTTGCCGATGTTCCGCTGGCGCATGCCAGCCATATTCTGGTGCCGCAGGATCATGCTATTCGCCTGAGTGACTGGATTTCGGAAGCGGAAGCCGCATCGATATTGTTACAGGGCTTAACGGCGGATTATCTGTTGCATGACATCTTACTTGTTGAACCGGGCATGCATGTTGCGGTGCTGGCGGCAGCGGGCGGTGTTGGCAATCTGCTGACGCAAATGCTGGTGGCGCGCGGTGTGCATGTTTTCGCTGTCGCCTCCAGTAAAAGCAAACAGGCCGCCTGCCTGAACAATGGTGCCGAGGTCGCGACCGATTATTACGGCTGGTCAGAACAGGTACGCGCCTGGCATTCATCAGGCTGCGATATCGTTTTTGATTCGGTGGGCAGCACGCTGCTGGAAAGTCTGCAGAGCCTGAAAGATGGCGGCCGGGTGGTGCTCTTTGGTATGTCTGGTGGCAAGATCCCGGCCTTTGATCCAACCGGATTGCTACTGAAATCCGCCGGCGTTATCGGCGCCGATCTCTGGACGTACCTTACCTCGCAACAAGAAAGACAGCGCCGCGCAGATAGGCTGTTTGCGCTATTGAAAGCCGGGGATATCACGTTGCCCACGGTGACATCATTTCCGCTGTCCCGCGGTAAAGAGGCGCATAGCCTGCTGGAGAACCGGTTGTTTAGCGGCAAGGTAATGTTGATTCCGTAATCGGCGGGATCAACATACCGGATGGCGGCTTCGCTCCAGGGAATGGGCGCTCTGCGATAAACATTATGCTGTCGCAGGCGCCAGCCTGCGCGATAACGCAATCCCGGCATAAAACAGCGCAAAACAGAATACGCTCACCAGTATCAACACGACGGGTACGTCCGTTGGAGGCATAAACGCAAGCAGCACGCCTGTCACTGCCGGATTTACCGCTCCGCCAAGGCTGCCCATGTTCTGAAATGAGAAATAAAAGGCTCTCTCTGCAGGTGGCGCAATCTGGTCAATGACCCGATATTGCAACGGGGCAAAAATAATCTCGCCGAACGAGAAAAAAAACATTCCCGCGATCCAGACGACCCGGCTTTCACCGGCGACGCTGAAGATAAATAACCCCACTACCAGGCATATTGTCCCTGCCAGGAATCCCATGGCGAATGAGTACTTACTCATGAGATTGCCAGTAATGTACTGGAACAACACAACCGTAATCGCGTTGGTGGTAATCAGAACAGAGACAATATTCCCCACGGTTACCGCATCATGATTCACCATCAGAATTTGTGAAATACAACTGGCAAACCGCTCAAACACGAAAGAGGCAAGGAAAATAGCCAGCGTGAAAACCAAAAGAATAATAAGCCGCTGTTTATCACGCGCGGATGTATGCAATGAAGGAGACGCCGCGGCTAACGGCTGTGTTCTCATCGTCAAACCCGCCGTCGCGACAATGGCCAGCATGCCCAGGATGGCAGATAAAAGAAAAGGGAAATAGACATGATTTCCCACCAGCCAGGCGCCGATTAATGGCCCAACCATCCAGCCGATGTTGATAAACGTATAGTTCAGGGAAAAAACGCGGGTTTTCTCCTCATCACTGAAATGGTCAGAAATAAAGCACTTAATGATCGTGGAATATAATGCGTAGCAGCAGGTTATCAACGTAAAGCAGATAACAAAAACAGCCGCAGAGTAGAAATACCCGAGAATTAAAAATGAGAAGGAAAAAATAAGCAGCGATAATGTCAATAATAATTTATGGCTGAAAAGGTTAGCCAACTTTCCACTGACGATACTCAATAAAATCCCGACAACAATGGCCAGTGTGAGTATGTTGCCGGTATTAAGGATAGACATTCCCAACTGGTTATGTAAAAACAGCGGCAAAAACGGGAGAGTCACGCCTCTCCCGACTGTCGCAATAAAAGACCCAGTCACCAGCATTGCAATATTACGTCTGCCGGTGAGCGGATAATCTATGGCATTTTCGTTAATCAATGGAGTAACTCCAGTTCCATCTCCTGTTGAACCTGCGCAAAAAAACCGCACAGATCGTTTTCCAGCATCTGATGGTTCGGATAAATAACCTGTTCGTTCAATGGCACGCCGGAATGAATATCAGCAAGCCAGCGGAATATATTGTTTCCAGAGACATTGTTATAAAGGACAGGCATATAGCCACCCATAATTCTCGGGTTAACTTCGACAAGCACCGGTCCTGATTTCATCAGGATCAATTCAATATCGATCCTCCGGGGTTGAATGATTCCAGCTTGACATAAAGATGAGAATTGAACTGCCGGTCTTTAAGAATCTCCATCAATGGCGTATTGCCAATTGAATCCGTGATATCACCTGTCATAGGTATTTAATCCATCAAATTGTCACAAAAATAATACAGCCAGCCACCATAAGCCAGCCTTATAAGGCTATGCCCCAAATTAATAACAGTCAATCAACAGGCACTACTGCTCAAATAATCGCCTCATTGTTTTTATACATATTTTTCATGTGGTTACAATAAAATCACTTATAGACAACAAATGATAACAGTGACAATCAGATAAAAATTAGAATGTATTTTTATAACCGTGCAAAAAGACAGGATATTCAACCAGACAGAGTCTGGCGAATAAGTTTTATTGTTCATATTGCGATTACAGCGAAATATTGTTTGCAACGCAGAGATCCCTTCATGGAATTATTCTAATCTTTGTATTCGGCATTTGTGATAATTTCATCGCGTTAAAATAAGGCAAATAATCTTCACCTATGATACTGCATAAGTAATATTCCGGTGTGTTTTCTGGAATATTTCGGATAACGATTTAATATGACAAGAAATAGAGCCATCAAATGTGGTCATTATCGGCTAAATACGGAAAGGCATACGGGGGATAAAAAAGTGTCTCTGTGACGGGGATAAGGGGGAAACCGCTATCTCCCCCCTGAGTAATGCTTTATACGTATTGCTCAAAGCCGATTAACGGTACTTCTTGTGATAGGTGTTGCGCGTGTCAGCAAACCCTTTCGCTGCCGCCTGCGCTTCTTTCACTTTGCCTTCGTTGGCCAGCTTCAGCGCACCGTCAATTTGACCCACCAGGATATCAAAACCGTGCCGGAAATCTTTCATCTCGGCGCTGTCCGGCGCTTTGCCTTCCAGCTTCGGCGGTGTGGCTTTTTGTGCATCCAGCGCAGCGGTACGCATTTTGGTTAACGCATCTTTCATTTCGGTGGCGTCACTGGTTTTCTGCACCACTTTGAGATTTTCGTTGAGGGTATCCATATCATCACCGAGATCGGCGGCAAACACCGTCGAACCAACAAACAATGACGACACAGCAAGGATCGCTAACAGATTTTTACGCATTGCTCACTTCCTTTTTATTATTCACGCTTAAGGCGCACTGCTTTGCGCCACGGAGTAATGTTATTGTCCGGCGATTTTCATCTCCGGTAACAACACTGAACCACACTGAATGTTACTGCGCTGTTCAATATCGTCACCGATGGTAACAATATTGCGCCACATCTCTTTTAAGTTGCCAGCGATGGTAATTTCGCTCACCGGATACTGAATTTCACCATTTTCTACCCAGAAACCGGAAGCACCACGGGAATAATCGCCGGTAATACCGCTCACGCCCTGGCCCATCAGTTCGGTCACCACCAGACCGGTGCCCATCTCTTTCAGCATCTGTTCAAAGCTCAGGCCCCGCCCGGCAATGCGCCAGTTGTGAATACCGCCAGCGTGGCCGGTGCTTTTCAACCCCAGTTTACGCGCGGAATAGTTGGTCAGCAGCCACTGCATCAATACGCCATCTTTGATGATATCGCGGCGTTCGGTACGCACGCCTTCACTGTCGAACGGCGTCGAAGCCAGCCCTTTACGCAGATGCGGATGCTCTTCAATGGTCAGCCATTCCGGCAGGATCTGTTTGCCGAGATAGTCGAGCAGGAAAGTCGATTTACGGTACACCGCGCCACCAGCAATCGCGCCGACCAGATGACCAAACAGCCCGGTTGCCACTTCATGACCGAAAATTACCGGCGCTTTCATGGTCGGCAGCTTACGCGGCGAAAGGCGCGACAGCGTGCGCTTAGCGCACTCATCGCCGACCCACTCCGGCGTTTTCAGATCGTTGATATCACGACCAATGGTGTACGCGTAATCGCGCTCCATTTCGCCGTTCTCTTCGGCAATCACGCAGCTCGACAGCGAATGGCGGGTGGAGCAGTAGCTTTGCAGCATACCGTGACTGTTACCGAAAACTTTGATGCCGTAGTGGCTGTTGAAGCTGCCGCCTTCGGTATTGGTGATGCGTTTGTCCGCTTTCAGCGCGGTTTGTTCAGCACGAGCCGCCCATTCAATCGCCTCATCCGGCGTCACTTCCGCCGGGTGGAAAAGATCGAGATCCGGCGCGTCGAAGGCCAGCAGCTCTTTGTCTGCCACGCCCGCGTAAGGATCCGGCGAGGTGTAGCGGGCAATATCCAGCGCGGCCTGCACCGTACGGGCGATGGCATCCGGGCTGAGATCGGTGGATGATGCGCTGCCTTTGCGGTTCTGGTGATAAACGGTGATCCCCAGCGCGCCGTCGCTGTTAAATTCTACATTCTCCACTTCACCGTAGCGTGTGCTGACGCCGATCCCGGTGGTTTTGCTGACCGCCACTTCCGCACCGTCCGCTTTCCCGGAGGCCAGCTCCAGTGCTGTGGAAACCGCTTCTTCCAGCGTTTTGCGTTGTTGTGCAACTTGTGTGATTACTTTCATCGCCAATGCCATAATTAAGGGAGAGAATCTTTGAAGTCTAACAGAGAACCGTTTTTCAGTGCGCGCCTTAACTGGTAACATTAGCCTCTTTTTTTAAGGAGCCTGAGATGACAAAGCAGCCCGACGACTGGCTCGACGACGTGCCCGGTGATGATATTGAAGACGAAGATGATGAGATCATCTGGGTCAGTAAAAGTGAAATTAAGCGCGATGCTGAAGAGTTAAAGCAGCTTGGCGCGGAAATGGTAGATCTGGGGAAAAACGCGCTGGATAAGCTCCCGCTCGACCAGGATCTGCGTGACGCCATTGAACTGGCGCAGCGCATCAAAAAAGAGGGCCGCCGCCGCCAGCTACAGCTGATCGGTAAACTGCTGCGTCAACGCGACGTGGAACCTATCCGCCAGGCGCTGGATAAGCTGAAAAACCGTCACAACCAGCAGGTGGCGTTTTTCCATAAGCTGGAGCAGCTTCGCGATCGTCTGATCGAAGAGGGCGACGATGCGGTGCCGGATGTGCTGAACCTGTGGCCGGACGCCGACCGTCAGCAACTGCGTTCGCTTATCCGCAATGCGCAGAAAGAGAAAGAAGGCAACAAACCGCCAAAATCCGCGCGGTTGATTTTCCAGTATCTGCGCGAACTGGCCGAAACCAGCGAGCAGTAATCGCCCGATAATCCCCCTCTCCGCCAGGAGAGGGATTTTTCCCCGCTTTTTTATCGCCTTTATGCATTACGCCTGCCTGGCTGAATCGTTAAAGCTAAAATCATCACCGATCACAAATTTACTATCGTTATACGTTTCATTGCTCTCATAAATGGGATCAATATTCGCTTTTCATACATCATTCTGCGCTGTTTTTCATCAGATGAATCGGATCACATTTTCTCCACTGCGCAAAACGTAGATTTTCGCCGTGGTGACGATAATCGATTCAGCTAAAAAGGATGAAATGATGAAAAAGAGAGTAATACTTTCCGCTCTGGCACTGCTTATCTCTGGCCCTGCGATGGCGAAAACCTGGGTGCTGACAAGTGCTGAAGGCGGTACAGAACAAGGAAACTGGCGGATTACCAGCGATCAGCTGAACATCAAAGATCAGCAGTTCAGCATTGAGCAGGTGGTACTGCACGGTGGCAAGCAGGAAGGCAGTAAAGTCATTAAACTGAGCAGCAAAAACGGCCTCACCATTGCCCTTAGCCCGACGCGCGGCATGAATTTGCTTTACGCCGACGGTTTTGGCGTACATCTGGGCTGGAATTCGCCGGTTAAAGAGGTAGTCAACCCGGCATTTATTAACCTCGAAAGCCGTAACGGACTGGGCTGGCTGGAAGGTTTCAACGAGATGGTGGTGCGCTGCGGTTATGAATGGACCGGCCATCCGGTCACCGCTGACGGGCAGATTTATACCCTGCATGGCAAAGCGGGCAACACGCCAGCATCCCAGGTTTCGGTGGATGTCAGCGAAACGGCGCCTTATGAAATCCGTATTCGCGGGCTGGTAAAAGAGAGCGCATTTAAAAAAGTGGATCTGCAAACGCAGACGGAACTGCGCTATATTCCTGGCAGCAACAGTTTCAGCCTGCATGATGTGCTGACCAACCATGCGGATTACCCGCACGACTATCAAATTATCTATCACAGCAACTTCAGCAAACCGATTCTCGAACAGGGCACGCGTTTTATAACGCCATATGAAAATGTCAGCCCCTTCAATGACTATGCCAAAGGCGGCCTGAAAGAGTGGCAAACCTACGCCGGGCCGACCAAAGGCTTCGATGAGATGGTGTTTAATATCAAACCGTTAGCCGATGCCAGCAAACAGACGGTGGCTGCGCTGGTGAACAAAGCGGGCGATATAGGGGTGGCAATTAGCTATAACACCGAACAACTGCCAGTGCTGACGATGTGGAAAAACACCGATACGGAAAAACAGGGCTATGTCACCGGGATTGAGCCGGGCACCAGCTATGCCTATCCGGTGACCATTGAACGCGCGCAAAAACGCGTAAAACAGCTGCAACCGGGCCAGAGTACACGCTTCGATCTGACTTACACCCTGCTGCATAACAGCGCCCAGGTGGCTGACGTAGAGAAACGCGTGAAAGAGATTCAGGGCAGCAAAACGCCACAAACTATCGACACGCCGATGGCAAAAGAGTAATCCACAGCCATAAAAAAAACCGCGCTGGTTTCCCGGCGCGGTTTTTTTATTTCAGCCAGCCGTCAGAGCTTTTCCGCTTCGGCCTCAGCTTTTTTCGCTAAGCCATCAAGCAGCTTCTGATGAATGCCGCCGAAACCGCCGTTGCTCATCACCAGAATGTGATCGCCAGGCTGTGCGGTTTTGATGATCATCTCCGCCAGCGTATCGACATCCGCGCTCCAGTGAGCAGGCTGCACACAGGCATCTGCCACTTCCGCAACCTGCCACGGAATATGCTGCGGTTGCAGCAGGAACACTTCATCGGCGCGTCCCAGCGATGGCGCCAGATCGTCTTTGCAGATGCCCATTTTCATCGTGTTGGAGCGCGGTTCCAGCACGGCGATGATTTTCGCCGTGCCGCCGACTTTACCGCGCAGCGCGGCCAGCGTGGCGAGGATCGCCGTCGGGTGATGCGCGAAATCGTCATACACCGTTACGCCGTTCGCTTCCCCGCGCAGCTCCAGACGACGGCGGGCATTGATAAACGAGCCCAGTGCACTGGCGGCATCCGCCGGTGCAACGCCAACATGGCGCGCAGCGGCAATGGCCATCAAACCGTTGTGCATGTTGTGCTCGCCCACCAGCCCCCAGTTCACCTGCCCGACACATGCGCCGTCCAGCCATACTTCCCAGCTTGAGGCATCGGTGGTCAGTTTCTTCGCCTGCCAGTGGCCCTGTTCGCCCACCAGTTCCTGCTCGCTCCAGCAGCCCATCGCCATGGTCTGCTTCAGGTTGATGTCGTTTTCTGGCCAGATGATTTTCCCCTGCCCCGGCACGATGCGTACCAGGTGGTGGAACTGCTTCTGAATCGCCTTCAGGTCATCAAAAATATCCGCATGATCGAATTCAAGGTTATTCAGAATCAGCGTGCGCGGGCAATAATGAACGAATTTGGAACGCTTGTCGAAGAACGCGCAGTCATACTCATCGGCTTCAATGACGAAGAAAGGGCTGTCGCCCAGACGCGCAGAAACCTCAAAGTTCCCCGGAACGCCACCAATGACAAAGCCCGGCTTGTAGCCACAGGCTTCGAGGATCCAGGTTGCCATCCCGGCGGTGGTAGTTTTGCCGTGCGTACCGGCAACGGCAACGACCCAGCGATCGCGCAGAACAAAGTCATGCAGCCACTGCGGGCCGGACATAAACGGAATGTTTTTCTCCAGCACCGCTTCCACGCATGGATTACCGCGCTTCATGACGTTGCCGATAATCACCAAATCCGGTGCAGGATCGAGCTGGCTTGAGTCATAACCTTCAATTAGCTCAATACCTTGCTTTTCAAGCAGCGTGCTCATCGGCGGGTAAATATTGGCGTCGGAGCCCGTCACCTGATGTCCCAGCGAACGCGCCAGCAAGGCCAGGCCGCCCATGAAAGTGCCACAAATCCCCAAAATATGAATGCGCATACGTTTTTATCCTTTCCAAAACTGGCGCACATTTTACGCATATGTTTAACGTCTGAGAAATGCATTTCAGGATAATCCCCATACTGCTGGCGCGATTCACCTGAGCACGGACTTTTGAATCTTTGTTAGTATTGTTGTATGTCCGTCGCGTTTTCGACTTCGAAAGCGCTGGCTGTTAAGGTTCAGGCTGTTTACTATCCGGAACTTGCTGTCGCCAGCAACCTGAAACCTTCAGGACAAGATCGCTTTACTCCATATACATGCAGGGAAAGTGTTATGAAAACGTTAGGTGAATTTATTGTCGAAAAGCAGCACGAGTTCTCACACGCCACCGGTGAATTAACTGCTTTGCTGTCGGCGATAAAACTGGGCGCCAAGATCATTCATCGCGATATCAATAAGGCCGGTCTGGTCGATATCCTGGGTGCAAGCGGTGCTGAAAACGTCCAGGGCGAGGAGCAACAAAAACTCGACCTGTTCGCAAACGAAAAACTGAAAGCTGCACTTCGCGCACGCGATATCGTGGCCGGTATCGCTTCTGAAGAAGAGGACGAAATTGTCGTTTTCGAAGGTTGTGAACACGCCAAATACGTGGTGCTGATGGATCCTCTTGATGGCTCATCGAACATCGACGTTAACGTCTCTGTCGGGACCATTTTCTCTATTTACCGCCGCGTTACTCCTGTCGGCACGCCGGTTACGGAAGAAGACTTCCTGCAACCGGGCAACAAACAGGTTGCTGCGGGCTACGTGGTCTACGGCTCGTCCACCATGCTGGTTTACACCACCGGCTGCGGTGTTCACGCCTTTACATACGATCCATCACTCGGCGTTTTCTGCCTGTGCCAGGAGCGTATGAAGTTCCCGGAGCGTGGCAATACCTACTCCATCAACGAAGGTAACTACATCAAATTCCCGCAGGGCGTGAAAAAGTACCTGAAGTTCTGCCAGGAAGAGGATAAAGCGACCAACCGTCCGTATACCACGCGCTATATCGGCTCGCTGGTCGCGGATTTCCACCGCAACCTGCTGAAAGGCGGCATCTACCTCTACCCAAGCACCGCAAGCCACCCGCAAGGGAAGCTGCGCCTGCTGTATGAGTGCAATCCGATGGCGTTCCTCGCTGAACAAGCGGGCGGCAAAGCGAGCGATGGGAAAGAGCGCATTCTGGATATTCAACCGGAAAGCCTGCACCAGCGCCGTCCGTTCTTCGTCGGCAATGAGCACATGGTTGATGATGTAGAACGTTTTATGCGTGAATTCCCGGACGCGTAAGCGCAGGGAAAGAGGAATAAAGCGCCACATTTGTGGCGCTTTTTTTTAGCGCACGAAAGTCCGTTTAACGCGCCCGGAGATGAGGAAATACGGCACCCAAATCGCTGCGCTTATCGCATTGCGAATCAACGCTTTCACCGTTTCGAAGACGAACGGCAGCCCGATAAGGTAGTGCGCCAGCAATAAATCAACACCGTAAAAAACCAGCCAAATCAGCAGGAAACCAATGTAAAAGCGCGGAAGCTGACGCTTTTTACGAAAGAACAGGCCGCAAACAAACAGCGTATAAGCGAACATGGCGATATAGAAAACCAGTTCGTAAATCAGCAGCGCTTTCGGCCCTGTGCCGATGACACTGTAGTGCTCCATCAACACTTTGGTGGTGGTGTTAATCGAGACAATGATCGCAATCAGCGACACCAGCAGGCCAATCGCCGGTACAAACAACCAGCCGCGGATCTTTTTAAACTCGCGCTCTTCGCACACCGCGCAGTAATCGCTGTCTTTCAGCGCTTCGTTATCACATTGAATACAAACACCCATTTCCCTTCCTTGATTATCCCTGGGTTTGCAGGCGGAATGATGCCATCGCTTGCAACAGCTCGCGCGCCTGCTCTTCCAGCGAACGGGTCGCGGCAGACGATTGTTGTACCAGCGCCGCATTCTGCTGCGCGGTTTCATCCATCTGACTGACCGCTATATTGACCTGCTCAATGCCCCGGCTCTGCTCCTGCGATGCGTTGGCGATTTCGCGCATCAGTTTGGTCATACGCAGCACTTCTTCGGCGATTTCATCCATCGTTTCACCCGCCTGCATCGCCAGATCGCTGCCTTCAGAGACCTGCGCCTGCGAGCTGCTGATAAGCTGGCGGATCTCTTTCGCCGATTCGGCGCTGCGGCTGGCAAGATTACGCACCTCCCCGGCCACCACCGCGAAACCACGCCCCTGCTCTCCCGCACGCGCCGCTTCGACCGCGGCGTTCAACGCAAGGATATTGGTCTGGAAGGCAATGGCGTCAATCACGCTGAGAATATCGGCGATGCGATCGGAACTGCTGGAGATATCGCGCATTTTTTCAATCACATAGCACACCATTTCGCTGCCGCGATCGGCGGTATCGGAAACGGTTTTAGCCAGTTTATGCGCCTGTTCGGCGTTGTCGGCGTTCAGTTTCACCGTGGCGGTGATCTGCTCCATGCTGGCAGCCGTTTGTTCAAGCGATGTCGCCGTTGATTCCGTGCGTTGCGACAGATCGACGTTGCCAGCGGCCAGTTCACGGCTGCCGGTATCGATTTGCGCGCTGGCATCGCGAACGCGGGTAACGGAGCTTATCAGCGAGTGACGCATCTCTTCGATGGCCGCGTTCAGACGGTTAAACTCTTTACTGCTCGCCTCGGCTTTAACTGCGATCAAATCGCCAGCCGCAACCTGTTCAAGCTGTTCGATCGAACGATCCAGCGGTTTCAGCAGCATATGGCGCAGCGCCAGCCAGGCCAGCACGATAATCCCGGCCACCAGCAGCGCCACCACCAGAATCAGCAACATCACAGCACGTTTGCTGCTCTGTACGGCGTCCACTTCCGCTCTGCCGCGAGCTTCGCCCCACTTCTGGAAGGCTTGCATATCGTTATCGAACTGGCGGGAGATGGGGATCAGTTTGTTTTCCAGTAAATCGTAGTAGGCATCCGCACTTTGCTGATTCAGCGCATCCTGCATCGGTTTAATGCCCTGGTTCACGTAATCGCCGTAGCTTTTCGCCACCTGGGCAAGCAGTGCGGAACCCTGCTCATCATCCACACCGGAGGCGATCACGTCACTGAGAGACTGTTCGCCCTGCGCGATTTCGCCGTTGATCTGCTTCACGGATTTCGCCGCGTCATCCAGCAGCCCCACTTCCATCATCCGCACCGCCTGGCCAGCTTCGTTACGCGCCCGCAAAATCAGCGTGTACCCCTCGCTCAGGCGCGCCATTTTTTGGCCCTGAAGTTGATTAATTCGCTCCAGCGACGAGGAGCTTTTATTGAGTGCATACACCCCGATGCCGCTGACCAGCAGCAGCAGAAGCGTCATAACAGCCAGCAAAGAAAGTAAACCAGTACGGATCGAAAGCGTTTTAAGCATGATGTGAATTCCGGTAGCAGCGATACTTTTTGGCGTAAATTAAGCCCATTTCGTCAGTTATCGACCGCTACCGGATTTACTTTAGGAGAAAGTAATTATTTCAATATGTTATTACTTTATTGCCGTTGTGTTAACGCGTGTGACAGGAGAGCTTTGACGGTTCTCCCACAGCACGGTCAGGCCACGTTGCAACGCGATAAAAATAAACAACAGGATGCCGATGGCGATTTTCGTCCACCACGAGCTGAGCGTCCCATCGAAGTTAATATAGGTCTGGATCAACCCCTGAATCGCCACGCCAAACAGCGTTCCCAGCACCGTACCCACGCCGCCGCTGAGCAGTGTCCCGCCGATGACCACCGAGGCAATGGCGTCCAGTTCCACACCTACGCCCGCCAGCGCGTAACCAGCCTGGGTATAAATCGAGAAGACAATGCCCGCCAGCGTCGCAAGGCCGGTAGAAAGCATATAGATGCGAATGGTGGTGCCGCGGGTGGAGATCCCCATCAGGTTCGCCGACGTCGCATTGCCGCCAACGGCATACACTTCATTGCCAAAACGGGTGCGGTGAGCGAGGAAAATCCCCATGACCACCACCAGCAACATTAATAATCCCATAGCGCTCAACCGCCCGCCGCCAGGGATCATCCACGCAAGGCTGGAGAGTGAATCATAGATCGGGTGATTAATCGGAATCGACTCTTCCGAAAGCAGGTAGCTGACGCCACGCAGGAAGAACATCCCCGCGAGAGTAATGATAAATGCCGGGATTTTTAACGCGTCGATCAGTAGCCCCATAAACGCGCCGAAAGCGCAGCCCATCAGTAAAATAATCGGGAAAGCGAGCAGCGGCGAAATTCCCCAGTCACCGATCGCTTTTGCCAGAAAGACACCGCTGAAGGCGATCACCGAGCCGACGGATAAATCGATACCTCCGGAGAGGATCACGAAGGTCATACCAACGGCAATGATTCCCAGAAAAGCGTTATCCGTCAGGATATTGCAAATCACACGCGTCGAGGCGAAACCGGGAAACTGCGTCAGGCAGTAGAGATAACCGAGCACAAACACGCCTAACGTTATCATCAGCGGCAAATTACGTTTTATCATGACCGCGTACTCCTTTAATCAGCGCGATAAAGCGCGGCGACTGGACAATCAGTACGCACATCACCACCACCGCTTTTACGACCTGGTTGAGTTCCGGCTGGAAACCGGAGAGCAAAATCCCGGTATTCATACCCTGAATAATCAGCGCGCCAATCACCGAGAGTACAAGGTTAAAGCGCCCGCCCATTAACGAACCACCGCCAATGACCACCGCCAGAATGGCATCCAGTTCCAGCCACAGCCCGGCGTTATTGGCATCTGCGCCGCGAATATCCGCCGCGACGATCACCCCGGCGATAGCTGCGCACACGCCACTCAATACGTAGGTCAGCATCACCACGACGCGCGTATTCACCCCGGCGTTTTTTGCCGCGCGAATATTAATCCCTGCCGCTTCAATAAACATGCCGAGCGCCGTTTTACGGGTAAACAACCAGAACAGCACCAGCGTGAGCAGCGCGATAATCACCGGCGTCGGGAACAGCAACAGCGATCCACTGCCGATCCACGCCAGTGACGGCGCGTTAAAAGTGACGATCTGCCCGGAGGTGATTAGCTGCGCCACGCCGCGCCCTGCCACCATCAGGATCAGCGTGGCAACAAAAGGCTGGATCTTGAGGATCGCCACCAGAATGCCGTTCCACAATCCGGCCAACACGCCGGTGCCCAGCGCGGCCAGCAGCACCACCGTCAGGCTGTGCCCGGAGACGGTGAGCGATGCCGCCGTTGCACCCGCAATCGCCATTACTGCGCCAACAGAAAGATCGATGCCGCCGGTAGCGATCACCAGCGTCATACCAATCGCCAGCAACGCGACGGGCGCCGCGCGGTTAAGAATGTCGATCGGGCTGCCGAACAGGCGACCATCCTGCAGCACCACCTGATAAAAATGGGGCGCGACCAGGCTGTCCACCACCAGAACCAGCACCAGCGCGATAAGCTGGGGCGTTCCGGTGGGCCAGTTAAAGCGGCGCTTCGGCTGCCCGGTTTGACCCACAGTTTGAGGCATCACACTCTACTCCTTACGCCGCAATGGCATTCATGATCGCCGGAACCGACAGCTCTGCGAGCGGGATCTCCGCCACCTGTTTGCGATCGCGCATGATAATCACGCGATCCGCATAGCCCACCAGCTCCTCCAGTTCAGAGGAGATAACCAGCAGCGCCAGACCATCGGCGCAGAGGGTTTCAATCAGACGAATGATCTCAGCGTGCGCGCCGACGTCGATACCGCGCGTCGGTTCATCGAGGATCAGAAATTGAGGCCGGGTCAGCAACCAGCGCGAGAGCAACACTTTTTGCTGGTTGCCGCCGGAGAGAAACTCAATCGGCTGCTCAGCGCTCGGCGTGCGGATCCCCAGCTGGCGGATGAAACGTTCGGCAATCGCGTTTTGCTCTTTGCGCGGAATCGGCCGCAGCCAGCCGCGCTGCGCCTGCAACGCCAGCACAATGTTTTCACGGACGGAGGCCGCCGCGATAATGCCGTCGGTTTTGCGATCTTCCGGGCAAAAACCGATCCCCAGGCACGAAGCCTGGTGCGGTGAACGGAGTGTCTGGCTTTTACCTTTGATGATCGCGCTACCGCTGTCGGCGGGTTTGATGCCAAAAATCACTTCGGCGGTTTCAGTGCGCCCGGAACCCAGCAGCCCGGCCAGGCCGACGATTTCGCCGGGGCGAACTTCCAGATCAAACGGCGCGATTACGCCTTTTTTGCCAAAGCCGCTGAACGCCGCAACCGGTTTATCGCTCAGTAGCGTACGACCGGCACGCTGAAGCGCGTTGCTGTCCAGTTCGCGGCCCAGCATCATTTTCACCAGCTCGATTTGCGGCAGCTCACGGGTTTCGCGACAGCCAACAAAACCGCCGTTACGCAGCACGGTAATACGATCGCTAACTTCATAAACCTGATCGAGAAAGTGAGTGACGAAAATCAGGCTGACACCCTGGTCGCGAAGCTGACGCATCAGCGTAAACAGCATCTCCACTTCCTGGGTATCCAGGCTGGCAGTCGGTTCATCGAGGATCAGCACTTTGGCTGACAGATCGATGGCGCGGCAGATCGCGACGATCTGTTGCATCGCCACCGAGAAACGGTTGAGCGGCTCGCGCACATCCAGCGAGAAACCGTAAGATGCCATCAGCTCGGTCGCGCGTTTTTCCATCTCTTTGCGCCGCAGCAAACCAAAACGCCGCGGTTCGCGGCCAATAAATAAGTTATCCGCCACCGACATATTCGGCAGCAGGTTCACTTCCTGGTACACGGTACCGATGCCGAGCTGCTGTGCATGGGCGGTATTTTTGGGGTTGATCTGCTGACCTTCCAGCCAGATAGCCCCTTTATCCGCATGATAAACGCCGGTCAACGCTTTAATCAGCGTTGATTTCCCGGCACCGTTTTCCCCAAGCAGCGCCATGATCTCGCCACGCCGCAGGCTGAAATCCACGTTATCGAGCGCTTTTACGCCGGGAAAGAATTTACTTAAGCCTTCGGTACGCAGGATTTCCTGGTGTGCTTCCGCGTTCATTGTCGACCCCTTAAACCGTTACCCTCTCCCCGCTGGGGAGAGGGTTTTCGCGACTCAGTAACCCATATTTTTCTTTTTCTCCAGCTCCTCTTTTGCCGTATCCGGCAGATAGAGCGTGGATTTGGTGATGGTCAGCTTCGGCGGCAGGGTGCCGTCTTTTTTGAATTTCTCTAACGCGTCGAACGCCGGGCCAGCCATGTTCGGCGTCAGTTCGACGCTGGCGTTGGCTTCGCCGTCAATCATTGCTTTATAGATATCCGGCACGCCGTCGATGGAGCCGGTCAGGATATCTTTGCCCGGTTTCAGGCCCGCTTCTTTGATCGCCTGAATCGCACCAATCACCATGTCATCGTTATGGGCGTAAACCATGCAAATGTTTTTGCCGTTGTTTTCCGCCTTGATGAAGCTCTCCATCACCTCTTTACCCTTACTGCGAGTAAAGTCGCCGGATTGCGAACGGATGATCTTAATGTTGGGGGCTGTAGAAATCGCTTCGGCAAACCCTTTCTTACGATCGATCGCCACGCTGGCACCGACGGTGCCTTGCAGTTCGACGACGTTACACGGTTTGCCAGCCACGGTTTTCACCAGCCATTCGCCAATCAGCTTGCCTTCAAGAATGTTGTTGGCGGTGACGGTGGTCATATAGAGCGATTTATCTTTAACATCGATGGAGCGATCGAGCAGGAACACCGGAATTTTGGCGTCTTTCGCTTCTTTCAGTACCGGCTCCCAGCCCGTTGCCACCACTGGTGCAATAAAGATCGCGTCCACGCCCTGAGCGATAAACGAACGTACGGCTTTGATCTGGTTTTCCTGTTTTTGCTGACCGTCGGCGATTTTCAACGTAATGCCGCGTTTGCTGGCTTCGCTTTTCGCGACGTTGGTTTCAGCGGCTCGCCAGCCGGATTCTGATCCGACCTGCGAAAATCCTACGGTTAAAGGGGCGGCCATCGCCATAGACGACATGGCTGCCGAAACTGCTGTGACAAGAAGTAAGCGCTTCCACATAAGAGCATCCTCGTAGGGTTATTGTTGGCTACAACTTCACCTGCGAGGAAAACTATAGACAAACCGCGATGTAACAGAATGCGTTACATCACAAATCGGAAAAGTGAATGAATTGTTGATTGCCAGTTGAGATCTGGCGCGCGAAATGACGCACTCTTATGTACCCTAAATCCGCTCTTGATCTTACGGAAATTTAACTGTTGCAATGAGGTGAAAAATTACGCTGTAATCGCTTCCACAAAATTATTCAGTATGCTGCTATTGTTATGGATAAAACGGTCATAAAAAGGGAATGCGAAACGCTCTGAAAATGTGTGCGTAAGTTAAAACAGGCCAAGACATTCACCGCCAGTTGGCTATAA
Source organism: Kosakonia sp. MH5 (assembly GCF_009935945.1). Classification (NCBI taxonomy): domain Bacteria; kingdom Pseudomonadati; phylum Pseudomonadota; class Gammaproteobacteria; order Enterobacterales; family Enterobacteriaceae; genus Kosakonia; species Kosakonia sp. MH5. The sequence continues at coordinate 84,033 of NZ_QODH01000007.1, forward strand.
TACCCGGCACTTGTTTGCCACACATTTTAAAGGAAACAAACATGAGCTTATTGAACGTCCCGGCGGGTAAAGATCTGCCAGAAGATATCTACGTGGTTATCGAAATCCCGGCCAACGCTGACCCGATCAAATACGAAGTTGACAAAGAAAGCGGCGCGCTGTTCGTTGACCGTTTCATGTCCACCGCGATGTTCTATCCGTGCAACTACGGTTACATCAACCACACCCTCTCCCTGGATGGTGACCCGGTTGACGTGCTGGTGCCGACGCCGTACCCGCTGGAGCCAGGCTCTGTGATCCGCTGCCGTCCGGTTGGCGTACTGAAAATGACCGACGAATCCGGCGAAGATGCGAAACTGGTTGCTGTTCCGCACACCAAACTGAGCAAAGAGTACGATCACATTAAAGATGTGAACGACCTGCCGGAACTGCTGAAAGCGCAGATCACCCACTTCTTCGAGCACTACAAAGATCTCGAAAAAGGCAAATGGGTGAAAGTGGACGGCTGGGACAACGCTGAAGCCGCGAAAGCGGAAATCGTTGCTTCCTTCGAACGCGCTGCCAAAAAATAATACGGTTTAATAAAAAAAGCCCCGGTACGCATTATGCGCCCGGGGCTTTTTTTATGGCTGCGCATCGATGAAATGCCTTATCCGACCTGCACAGTGCAACGATCTGTATTAAGCGTTGGTCGGGTGCCAGCAGACGAAAAATTCCTGTGGCCCACAAAAAGAAAAACCGCGCCCTGTGGCGCGGCTCTCTATGACTGATTACTTCTGGTACAGTTCCCTGTCAAGCCAGTTACCGCTTTCAATCAAGGTTCTTCCCTCAACCGAACGCTGGTACACATACATCCAGGCGCTGCCATAAGGCGTCTGGATCAGTTGACGTTTGTATTCGCCCCCTGCGGTACGTAAAGCATCCAGCTCGCCGAGCGTTGCCGCATCGATGCGATAAACTTCGCCCTTCACGTTTCCTTCGCCCGGAACAGCCCCCGGGTAATGCCCCAGACTATACAGCTGATGATTTTCGACGCAAAAGTCCCCCAGCCACTGAGCGTTGGTCATCCAGTGGCTGTTGCCCTGCTTGCGTCGTAAACTGCCGTAGACAAATATTCGCATTGCTAAAACTCAAACTGATAGAGCAAATCTAGTGCCTGATCTACGCCAGACACCGCTTCAAGATACAGCTTAGGCATCAGGCGATAACGTAACGTGAGAGTCGCCAGTGAGTCAAAAATTCCTACACCATATTTGACCTGTAGACCCGGCAGAACATAGCCGCTGACCACCACCTGGGAGGAGTCGCCTACCCCCTGAGTATCCAGCGCCAGATTGCTGACGCCAAATGTCTCGCCGATTTTACCCACAACCTGACCACTTTGTGCAACCCCTAAGCCAATCAGCATAGAAGTCATTGCCGCGCTGTCGCTCTGCTCGCTATCCAGACCCTGCCCGCGCAGCAGATAAGAGAGCGCCTCCTGCTGCGACATCGCCGGATCGGAGAAGATCTCGGCTTTTGGTTCATCGGCCGTACCGGTGACGCGAACCCCGGCGATAACATCGTTTTCGGTTGAGTCCGGATTACGGATCGCCTCAATGTTCAGCAACGGTTGATCCGGCGGACCGGAAAACAGCAGTTCGCCTTTGCGCACAATCAGATCCTGGCCATACGCATGGAAACGCCCTTCAGGGATATTAATTTGCCCGTTCAGCCCCAGACCTTGCTTATCCTGCGCCACTTTCAGGTCGCCGGTCAGCCGCGCTTTCAGACCGAAAGCATCCAGCCGCACGTTATTGCCGACGTGGACAGTCAGATTGCTGTTGATCGGAATCGACGCGCTCTTTGGCTGCTCCGGTTGCAGATCGTTGTTGAGCATCACCTCATCGCTGGAGACGCCCACAGCGCTTTCCGGCAGATCGTGCACCACAATGCGCGCCCACGGCACATCGACATTTCCGTCGAGCGTAAACAGGCTTGGCGTGGCTTCAAATACCACATCCGGCGAGACATCCAGCCGCACCATCGGCGGCACAGTAATGCGTACTTTACTGCCTTTCGCCGCCACGCGCGCGCGCCAGTTATCCAGTTGCCGCCAGTCAGCATCCCCACTGAGGTTGATCTGCCCCTGCCCGGTACGCACCACGCCCTGCAACGTCGAACTCATGCCGTTGAAATTGATCGCCAACTGGCTGGGCTGCATGTCAAATGGCATAAAATTGCCCTCCACATCCAGCCCATTCAGCCCCAGTTGCCCGAACAATTGCGGGCTTTGTGCATTCCCCGCCAGCCGCAGGTTGGCATTCAGCGTCCCTGCCGCTTTCTCGCCGCGGCTAAAGATGGCGTTGGCCATCGCCAGCGAGAAGTTACGGATATTCACATTGCCGCCCAGATTACGTCGGCCCTGCGGATCGGTAATCTGTAGCTGACCATCAAACTGACCGTTGTTCGTCAGGCGAATCAACCAGCCGAGATCGGCACGATTGTTACGGAGCTGCGCATTCAGGTTCAGGGTATCGAACGCCACCGGCAGCGGTGCGCCATTCACCTCCTGGGTGACCTTCACGCCGCGCCCGGAAAGCGTCACCTCGCCCTGCGGCAGGCCCGCTTTGGTGGTGTCCCAACTCACATCCGCCTTACCGCTGAATACGCCGCTCGCTTGTGTGGTATCCGGCATAAACGGTTTCAGCATCGCCAGATCGAAGCGGTTCAGATTCACTACCGCCCGCCCTTCCGCACCTGCATCAATGGTCTGCGGCACGCACAGTTCGGCGTTGGGGTTCAGCCAACAGTGCGGGCCGATAGCGATTTTCTGTTCCAGATTACGGTAATCAAGGGTGATTGGCCGGTTGATCGACCATGGACCAACTGGCGTGGTAAAGCGGGTATCGCTCAGCGTCCCTTTCCAGCGCTGCTGCTGGCGATCGAAGCTTCCGGCCAGATTCAACTGCCCGGAGACCGGCTCGCCCTGCACGCGCAACTGCAACTTGTGCTGCTTTTCGTTGCCGTCGGCATTCAGCGTCACCAGGCTGAGGTTCACGCCCGGTTGGGCGATACGCTCAATGCGCGCGTTGAGTTTCCCGGCGATCTGATCGCTGGACGTAACATCTCCTTCAACGCGAACGCGGGCGACAGACAGCTCCTGCCAGCGCAGCGCATTGGCAGTAATGTCCACCAGCGCTTGCGGCGCATCGACCGTACCGCGCACTTTCACCACGCCTTTCGCCGTTCCACCGAGGCCCGGCAACGCATTATTCAGACCCGGCGCATCAATGTTAGCGTCGAGGTTCAAATCCTTAACCCCCAGCTCGCCTTTGATATCGGCGCTGTTTTTCCCCAGCGCCAGATGCAGGCCTGGGATCGTCCACTGCAAATAGCTGTTGCCCTTCAGTTGCCCGTCAACGCTCACTTTGTTTTGCTTCACGTTGCCGCTGAGCTTCAGCTCCGGCACATCCATCTGCCAGCTCCCGCCGTACAGGCTGCCACGGGTTTTGATCAGGCCGTTCAGTTTTGACGGCCACTCGGGGAAGGCTTTTGCCGTATCAATACCGTTAAGCGTCAGTTCGCCGCGCCAGCTGATCGCCTGCTGCCAGTCGAGCAGCGCTTTCAGCTCGGTTTTCCCCTCCAGCGCGGCGACGGTCAACTTATCAAGGCTGATCTGCTGCGCGTTACCTTTACCGTCCAGCGTGATGGTTGCCGGGGGAATATCCTGTCCTTTCACCGCCGTACGGAACGACAGTGCGTAATCGGTCATTTTGCCGGAAAAGGTCAGTCTGGTATCGTCCGCCTGGAACTGTTTTGTCCCGGTAAACGGCCAGTAAAGTTGCTGGCTCGTCAACTCAAGGTTGAGCGGCAATCCCGCTTCGGCAAGCTGCGTTTGCGCCCGTAAAACCATATCAACCGGGCCGGAGAGATTCACGCCAACCTCAAGCTGCTTACGCATTTCGCCGCCGACTTTCAGCTTCACCTTCTCACCCTTCAGCGGATCGATATTCAGCGTGCTGTTGAGGGTGATATCCACCGGCCAGTTATCATGCAGTTGCGCGCTGCCGGTGGCGTTGACCGTACCCTGGCTGGAGTCGATATCCAGCGCATCAAGCTTCATCTGTCCGTCGATGCTGCTGACTTTCAACAGCAGGCTACTGACCAGAAGATCGGTGTCGCCGGTCAGACGCAACTGTTCGCCGCGGAACTCCTCAATATTGAGGTTCAACGGCAGGTGCACATCGGTCATTTCCGGCAGCAGCGGTTTGTCAAACAGCGCTTTCAGCGTTTCGCCCAGCGGTTTTTCCTGCGGCTGCGGGTTCTGGATCTTCGGCTCCACCACCTCTTTTTGCGCGACATCGGCCACTTTCGGCAGCGCAATTAGCAACCCTTTCAGCGAGGTCGGCGTTAGCGTCAGGTTCTTTTCTTGCCAGTTCAGCCCGGTGCTGAAATCCATCACCGATACCGTGGTGTCATCGATTTTGATGTTTACATTGTTCAGCGCCACCCGGCTTAAGGTAATCGGATAGGGCGTGGAGAGATTCAGCGGCCCGCTCTCCTCTTCCTTTACGGGCGCGCTCTGCGGCATCTGTTTGCTGTCGATGGCGACGTTAATCTCTTTCAGCGACAGATCGTTGACGCACAGGCTGCTGTTACGCAGGCAACCCAGTTTGACCGCAAGGTGGATCTCCCCGGCCTTAACTGCCACGCCAGGCTGCGTGTAGCGCAGGTTTTTCAGCGTCAGATCGCGCCAGCCGCCGGTAACCTGGCCGATTTCCAGCCCCGGCACCCAGCGGTTCGCTGCGTTAAACAGCAGATGCAGCCCGCTGGTAGTACCCACCAGAAAGGCTACGGTTGCCAGCAGCAGCAGGATAAACACCAGTACGCCGAGGCTGATTTTCTTCCATAAACTCATAATTCTGGCCCCAGACCGATGTAAAACTGTAATCCGTGTTCATCTTTGTCGCCGACCGGCACGGCGAAATCGAGCTTGATAGGCCCGACTGGCGATTCCCAGCGCACGCCAACACCGGTCCCGGTTTTAAAATCGCTGCGCCGGATGTCGCTGACCGCTTCGCCGCTGTCAACGAATACGGCGCCCCACCATTTCCCGGTCACGTTGTACTGGTACTCCAGCGAACCGGTCGCCAGCTTGGATGCCCCGATCAGCTTGCCGTCATCATCTCTCGGCGCGATGGATTTGTATTTGTAACCGCGAATACTGCGATCGCCCCCGGCGAAGAAGCGCAGATCCGGCGGTACGCGGTTGAAATCACCGGTTTCGATCCAGCCGAGATTGCCGCGCGCCACAAAGCGGTGGCGATCGTAAAGCGTGCGGATCCAGACGTTTTGCGCCTGCAACACGAGGAAATCGACATCCGATCCCCAGGCGGTGTTGGAGTAATCGACCGAGTAGCGTTGCGAGTCGCCCCAGGTCGGCATCAGGCCGCCGCGCGAGCGGGTCCGGCTGATCATCACGCCGGGATAGAGCAGCATGGTGGTGTTGGTGACGCTGGCCTGCGTAAAGTGGTCGAGGCTCCAGCGCAGGTTAATCGCCCGCTGCCAGCCGCTGGAGAGATCCCAATAGCGCGACAGCGCAAGCGTGGTGGAATCCGCTTCAGTATCATTCAGATCGGTACGTTTAAAGCCGCCCTGCACCAGATAATATTGTTCCAGCGGGTTTTTCAGCAGCGGCATTTTATAGCTGAAATCAAGTTGCTGTTCAGGCGCTGAGACGCTCATGCTGGTGGTCAGGCTGTGACCGTAAGAGTTCATCCACGGCTTTTTCCACGTCGCTTTAACCCGCGGCCCTACATCGGTAGAGTAACCAACCCCCGTTTCGATGGTGTTTTCCGTACGTGGTGACACCACGCCTTTCAGCGGCAGCACTTTGGTCTTACGCGCTTTATCAAATTCCGGAGCAACCACAACAGAGTTAAACCAGCCGGTGGCGGACAAACGACGGTTCAGCTCCGCCAGATCCTGGGTCTGGTAGTAATCCCCTTCATGAAACGGGACGAGGTTTTGCAGATATTCATCGCGAATTTGCGAACCTTCAAAGGTCACCGCGCCAAAGCGGTAACGCTGGCCGCTGTCGTAGTCGATATCCCAGAAGGCCTGGTGGCGATCGAGCGCGACGCCAAGCTGGCTTTTAATGAACTGGCTGTCAAAGTAGCCTTTGCGCAGCGCCACACTGGTGAGGGATTTTTTGAAATTGTCGTAATCGTTATGGTGCAGCACAGTGCCAATAGCGGGACGCTTTTTGAGCAGCGCCAGGTAATCGCGGTCGTCACGTGCGCCGCCGCGCAGGATCACATTGGTGCCGCCAATCAACACCGGTTCGCCCGCAGAGACGCGGGCAATCAATACCTGGCGCCCTTTTGCCGGCGGCGGCCGCAGTTCGAAATCGATGGTAGGTTCGTAGTAGCCTAAGGCTTTCAACCCTTCGCGGATAGCATCATCAACACGTGCCTGAAAACGCCGATCCGGCGTCACTTCATCACTCTGGATAGTGGACAACTGAGCGCGCACGTTTTTTTGCAGTTCGCCCGTTAATCCCTCCAGTTGTAATCGTACATTCGCGGCAAAAGCCGTTTCACTCGCCAGCAACAAACCGGTAAAACATAAAAGACGGATCTTTGGCACGTTCTCTCCTGAATATCCTTGTTCCCACCTCTGGAAGGAAACGTAAGCGCAACTCCGCGCTGAGCCTGGTAGGCTTTTATGCAGAACACAGGCTGATAAAAACCCGCTAATGCAGGTTGAAAAACGGACGGCTAGCCCAAAATTTCTTATGTTTAAATCTAGCCTGATTTGTGATGTTTATTGTGTTAAAACACACGCCGCAACACAACCCTAACCGCAATTACTCTCGCCGGGAGGTATCACCGTGAGCTTTTTCAATAAAAAAGACCTTGTTTCTCAGTCAGATGCATTGCCCGGACGCAATACACCCATGCCAGTCGCCAGTTTACACGCTGTTAACGAGCATTCAATGAGCCATGTTCCGGAAGGTATGGAGATTGCGCTGTTTGCTATGGGCTGTTTCTGGGGCGTAGAGCGCCTGTTCTGGCAGTTACCGGGCGTCTACAGCACCGCTGCGGGTTACACCGGCGGCTATACGCCAAACCCGACCTACCGTGAAGTGTGCACCGGACAGACCGGCCATGCCGAAGCTGTGCGCGTGGTATACGACCCGAAAGTGGTGAGCTACGAGCAGCTGTTGCAGATGTTCTGGGAAAACCACGATCCGGCACAGGGAATGCGTCAGGGTAACGATCTTGGCACCCAGTACCGCTCCGCGATCTACCCGCTGACGCCAGAGCAAAACGCCGCAGCGCGCGCCAGCCTTGAACGCTTCCAGGCGGCCATGCGCAGCGCCGGAGATGCGCGAACCGTCACCACGGAGATCAAATCCGCAACGCCGTTCTACTACGCGGAAGATGAGCACCAACAGTATCTGTATAAAAACCCGCATGGATACTGCGGTATCGGTGGGATTGGGGTTTGTTTACCGCCGCAGCTTAACCCGTAAAACCATAAGGAAATTCTCAGGCAATTCGGCGAAAATTAAGCCTCTGGCAGCTTGCGACAGGCTTACGCTATACTACCCCTCGAAATTGCCGGCTCACCGCTTCGGGCCGGCTTTCATTGTGTTTACCACATGGATATTCAAAACCCCTTCCGAGGATCCGGTTAACAGCTGGATAAATTATGTTAAACAGCATCTTAGTCATACTCTGTCTGATCGCGGTAAGTGCGTTTTTCTCGTTGTCAGAGATTTCACTCGCCGCATCGCGAAAAATTAAGCTCAAACTGCTTGCCGATGAAGGCAACATCAACGCGCAACGCATTCTGAAAATGCAGGAAACGCCCGGCACCTTCTTTACGGTGGTGCAAATTGGCCTTAACGCCGTCGCCATTCTTGGCGGTATCGTCGGCGATGCGGCCTTCTCGCCCGTTTTTCACAGCATGTTGATCAACGTGGTTTCCCCGGAGCTGGCCGAACAGCTCAGCTTTATTATCTCCTTCTCGCTGGTGACCGGGCTGTTTATCCTGTTCGCCGACCTGACACCGAAACGCATCGGTATGATTGCGCCCGAAGCCGTGGCTTTGCGTATCATCAACCCGATGCGCTTCTGCTTGTTCGTTTTCCGCCCGCTGGTCTGGTTCTTCAACGGCCTGGCCAACGTCATCTTCCGCATTTTCAAACTGCCGATGGCGCGCAAAGACGACATCACCTCCGACGATATTTATGCCGTTGTGGAAGCCGGTGCTTTAGCCGGGGTGCTGCGTAAACAGGAACATGAACTGATTGAGAACGTGTTTGAGCTGGAGTCACGCACCGTGCCGTCGTCAATGACTTCACGCGAGAACGTGATTTGGTTCGATCTGCATGAAGATGAGCAGAGCCTGAAAAACAAAGTCTCCGAACATCCGCATTCTAAATTTCTGGTCTGTAATGGTGATATCGACCATATTGTCGGCTATGTCGATTCCAAAGATTTGCTCAACCGCGTGCTGGCGAATCAAAGCATGGCGCTCAACAGCGGCGTGCAGATCCGCAACACGCTGATCGTGCCGGACACCTTAACCCTGTCGGAAGCGCTGGAAAGTTTCAAAACCGCCGGTGAGGACTTCGCGGTGATCATGAACGAATACGCGCTGGTGGTCGGGGTTATCACCCTTAATGACGTGATGACCACGCTGATGGGCGATCTGATCGGCCAGGGGCTGGAAGAGATGATTGTCGCCCGTGATGAAAACTCATGGCTGATAGATGGCGGCACGCCGATTGATGACGTGATGCGCGTGCTGGATATCGATGAATTCCCGCAGTCCGGCAACTATGAAACCATCGGCGGTTTTATGATGTTTATGCTGCGTAAGATCCCGAAGCGCACCGATGCGGTGAAATTCTCCGGCTACAAGTTTGAGGTGGTGGATATCGATAACTATCGCATCGATCAGCTGCTGGTTACCCGTATCGACACTCGCGCGGCGGTGCTGACACCGAAGCTACCCGACGCGGAAGATAAAGGCGCGGCGTAATCGCCTGCAGAAATATCAACGGCCCCTGTGGGGCCGTTTTTTTTAGTACTTAAACTACTGCATAGCACAACGGGTTGGTTAAGCCATCTCAGTTTGCAGACGCATAACCTGACGGTTGACTTCGGACATCACAGACAGATGCTGTTTGTCCTTCACTTTCGGGATAAGGATCTTACCCTTATCGAACTCGAAAGCGCCAACGTCCTTGATATACAACCGTCCACGGAACAGGATTTTTACGTACTTAGCCACCTGAAGTGGGTTGTAACGCTGGAAAATTTTCATTCTTGTTTCTCCTGTAAAGCATTACGCCCTTGCGGTACCACAATCGGACCAGCGTTGATGAGCGCAAATTTTAATGCTCAATGACTATAGTTCAGAACCTCACTCATACATAGTGTGAATAACTTTATTTACCTTTTGATGACAATTATTCAGAATATTCTTTTCAGTCCCTTAATCTGCGCAGTATAAAGCCACTTTTTTTCACAGATATGTGCGTCCGCCCGCAAACTGGCATCCTGCTTGCGGGAAAAACATATAGATCGCACTTATGATTAAAACCGTAATTCAAGTGGTCGGATCACCTGCATAACGATAAGGAAACACCATGACCCTACGTTCTATCCTGGCAGCGACATGCCTGTTACTGCCGCTGATGGCTTCAGCCCATAACTTCGAAACCAATCAGCGCGTGCCGCCTGTGGGCATTGCCGACAGAGGGGAGTTGATTCTTGATAATGACAAGTTTAGCTATAAAAACTGGAACAGCGCCCAGCTTCCAGGCAAAGTGCGGGTTGTACAGCATATTGCTGGTCGCACCTCCGCTAAAGAGAAGAATGCCGGGCTGATTGAAGCGATCAAAGCCGCAAATCTGCCCCATGACCGCTATCAAACCACCACCATCGTCAACACCGATGATGCCATTCCGGGCAGCGCTATGTTTGTGCGCAGCAGCATTGAGAGCAACAAGAAGCTCTATCCTTGGTCGCAATTTATTGTCGATAGCGAAGGCGTGACGCGCAAAGCGTGGCAACTGGACGAAGAGAGTTCTGCAATTATCGTGCTGGATAAAGAAGGCCGCGTGCAGTTTGCTAAAGACGGTGGGTTGAGCCAGCAAGAAGTGCAGCAGGTGATCGACCTGCTGCACAAGTTACTCAGTAAATAGAGACCCGAAAGCCGGGGTTGAGGAAGGATTCACGCGGGGTGTAATCCAGTGCACGCCCCTGCCAGTCGTGAACATGCGCCCCGGCAGCTACCGCAACAGCATGCCCTGCCGCCGTATCCCAGACGCTGGTTGGCCCGAAACGCGGATAGAGCTGCGCTTTCCCCTCCGCAACCAGGCAGAACTTCAGCGATGAACCAATCGCCGTAGTTTGATGTTCGCCTAACTGCTGCAAATACTCTTTCAGTTCATCGTCGGCATGGGAGCGGCTCACTACGACCAGCGGCGGACGCGCATCGCGCACCTGAATCTGCTGGTGATGCCCCGCTTCTTCCTTCCACGCTTTGCCTTCAGCGGCAGAGTACATCACTTTCAGCACCGGCGCGTAGACCACGCCCAGCACAGGTTTCCCCTTTTCAATCAAAGCGATATTGACAGTGAACTCGCCGTTACGTTTGATAAACTCTTTGGTGCCGTCCAGCGGATCCACCAGCCAGTAGCGTCCCCATGTCTGGCGGATTTCCCACGCGGGCGGATCCTCTTCCGAGAGCACCGGAATATCCGGTGTCAGCGCCTGCAAACCGCGCACAATCACGCCATGGGCCGCAATATCTGCGGCGGTTACCGGGGAATCATCGACCTTGCTGGTGACCTCCATCGGTTTGTGACCATCATATACCTGCATAATGGCGTCACCCGCTTCCCGCGCGAGTTGGCAAATTGCATCTAACATATCCACCTCTTATCTGTTCAGTGGTTTGTAACTCGTTGTTTTACTTATATCGCATTGCACCGGAATCCGCCATCTGTGATAGCGCTTGCGTTTTCTTGGCTCACTTTTATGGCAGTATTCACAGTTCTGTAAGCAACAAAATGTACATAACAATTTCTTTTGTGGCTTAGATCGAAAAAGGATGCCTCTGATGATTAAGTTTAGTGCAACGCTTCTGGCGACGCTGATTGCGGCCAGCGTGCAGGCAGCAACGGTGGATTTACGTATTCTGGAAACCACTGATTTGCATAGCAACATGATGGATTTTGATTACTACAAAGATACCGCGACGGAAAAATTCGGACTGGTGCGCACTGCCAGCCTGATCAACGCCGCGCGGGGCGAAGTCAAAAACAGCGTGCTGGTGGATAACGGCGACTTAATCCAGGGTAGCCCGTTGGGCGACTATATGGCGGCAAAGGGGATTAAAGCGGGAGAAATTCATCCGGTCTATAAGGCGATGAATACCCTTGATTACGCCGTGGGTAACCTCGGCAACCATGAATTCAACTACGGCCTTGATTACCTGCACAAAGCGCTGGCGGGGGCGAAATTCCCTTATGTGAATGCCAATATTATTGATGCAAAAAGCAAAAAACCGCTGTTCACGCCTTACCTGATTAAAGAGACCGCCGTGCAGGATAAAGAGGGCCAAACCCACACGTTGCGCATCGGTTATATCGGCTTTGTGCCACCACAAATCATGGTGTGGGATAAAGCCAACCTTAACGGCAAAGTGACGGTCAATGACATCACCGAAACCGCGCGTCACTACGTGCCGGAAATGCGTGCCAAAGGTGCCGATCTGGTGGTCGTGGTGGCGCACTCCGGGCTGTCGGCGGAGCCGTACCAGGCGATGGCGGAAAACTCCGTTTATTACCTGAGTGAAGTGCCGGGCGTCGATGCCATTCTGTTTGGTCACGCTCACGCCGTCTTCCCGGGTAAAGATTTTGCCGCCATCAAAGGCGCGGATATCAGCAAAGGCACGTTGAACGGTATTCCGTCGGTGATGCCAGGCATGTGGGGCGACCATCTCGGCGTGGTCGATCTGGTGCTGAACAACGATTCCGGCAAATGGCAGGTGACGCAATCCAGAGCCGAAGCGCGCCCCATTTACGACGCGGCGGCGAAAAAAGCCCTCGTCGGTGAAGACAGCAAGCTGGTCGCGATCCTCAAACACGATCACGATGCCACGCGTCATTTTGTGGGGAAGGCCATTGGTCAATCGGCCGACAACATGTACAGCTACCTGTCGCTGGTGCAGGACGATCCGACCGTACAGGTGGTGAATAACGCGCAAAAAGCCTACGTGGAGCACTTTATTCAGGGCGATCCGGATCTGGCAAAACTGCCGGTGCTCTCTGCCGCCGCGCCGTTTAAAGCAGGCGGGCGTAAAAACGATCCGGCCAGTTTTGTTGAGGTGGAAAAAGGTCAGCTCACGTTCCGTAACGCCGCCGATCTCTACCTCTACCCCAACACGCTGGTGGTGGTAAAAGCGACCGGTAAAGAGGTGAAAGAGTGGCTGGAGTGCTCTGCCGGGCAGTTCAATCAAATCGATCCCAACAGCGATAAGCCGCAAAGCCTGATTAACTGGGACGGTTTCCGCACCTATAACTTCGATGTTATCGACGGCGTGAACTATCAGATCGATGTGACACAGCCTGCGCGTTACGACGGCGAATGCCAGAGCATAAACCCGCAGGCGGAACGCATTAAGGATCTGACGTTTAACGGCAAACCCATCGATCCGAACGCGATTTTCCTCGTCGCCACCAATAATTACCGCGCCTATGGCGGTAAGTTTGCCGGAACGGGCGACAGCCATATCGCGTTTGCTTCGCCGGATGAAAACCGCGCCGTGCTGGCAAAGTGGATCAGCGATGAAACGAAGCGCGTCGGGGAAATCCATCCCGCCGCCGATAACAACTGGCAACTGGCACCGGTTCACGCAAGCCACAAGCTGGATATTCGTTTTGAAACCGCGCCAACGGAGAAAGCCGCCGCGTTTATTAAACAGAACGCGCGTTATCCGATGCAAAAAGTGGGGAACGACGACATCGGCTTTGCGATTTATAGCATCGATTTAAACAAGTCGTGATTAACCCAATCCGGGAGACCAGGCTTTTGTCGGCCTGATAAGCACAGCGCCATCCGGCATCTTCCCGGTGGCGCTAACGCTTACCGGACTTACGCCACCTGTTTCGCATGATGCGCCAGCACCTGCGGAATATTCAGTTCTATCCAGTCCGCCAACGCGGCAACCTTCTCGCTGACCTCTTCGCCAAGCGGGGTCAGACTATACTCCACATGCGGCGGTACAACCGGGTATGCGACGCGGTTAATAAAACCATCCTGCTCCAGCCATTGCAGGCTTTGCGCCAGCATCTTTTCACTGACGCCGCCCATCTTGCGGCGCAGATCGCTAAAACGGTGCGTGCCATCGCGCAGCGCCACGAGGATCAACACGCCCCAGCGGCTGGTTACATGTTTGAGGACATCCCGCGACGGACACTGCTCGGCGAACAAATTGCCGTCGCGTACCAGTTCACTCAGGGTCCGGGGGGCAGAAGCTGTTTTCATACTTACCTTTTTGTACGTACTTACTAAAAGTTAGTGTGGATGATAGCTTACCACAACACTCACTAAACACGTAAGGAGAACACCATGATCGCACTTACCGGCGCGACCGGCCAACTGGGCCAGTTTGTGGTAGAAGAGCTGCTGAAAACCGTCGCGGCAAAACAGATTGTCGCCATTGTCCGTAACCCGGCGAAAGCCGAAGCGTTGAGCAAACAGGGTGTACTGGTGCGTCAGGCCGACTACGGCGACCAGGCCGCGCTAACGCAGGCGCTGGCAGGCGTCGATAAACTGCTGCTGATCTCCAGTAGCGAAGTGGGCCAGCGTGCCGCGCAGCACCGCAATGTGATCAACGCCGCTAAAGCCGCCGGGGTGAAATTTATCGCCTACACCAGCCTGCTTCATGCGGATAAATCCCCGCTCGGCCTGCACGTCGAACATGTTGAAACCGAGAAAATGCTTGCTGAATCCGGCATTCCGTATGCATTGCTACGCAACGGCTGGTATAGCGAAAACTACCTTGCCAGCGCACCGGCTGCACTGGCGCACGGCGTCTTTATCGGTGCCGCAGGCGACGGCAAAATCGCTTCGGCGACCCGCGCGGATTATGCTGCCGCTGCGGCTCGTGTGATCAGCGAAGAGGGTCATGCCGGGAAAGTTTATGAACTGGCGGGCGACAATGGCTGGACGCTGAGTGAACTGGCTGCCCTGTTAAGCAAAGCCAGCGGCAAAAACATCGTCTACCAGAATCTGAGCGAGGCAGATTTCGCCGCCGCTCTGAAAGGTGCAGGCCTGCCGGACGTGTTTGCTAATCTGCTGGCGGATTCCGATGCCGGAGCCGCAAAAGGCGGTCTGTTTGACGACAGCAAAACGCTCAGCAAGCTGATTGGCCGCCCGACCACACCGATCGCTGACAGCGTTAACGCCCTGGCGTAACGGTTAAATATTGGTTAATTTTTGTAGCTTGCCGCCGGGTCATCCTGAATAATGCAGCAATGACCCGCGTGGAGATGCATTGTGGAAGGCGTACCAGAGCAGTTTAACGATGAGCGAGATCGCGCCCGCTTTCGCCACCTGGCGAAAGTGCCGGGCGTTGAGCTGTACCACGCGCATATCTCCCGGTACGCATTCGAACCCCACACCCATGAAGCGTTTGGTATTGGCGCCATTGAAGCCGGTGCCGAACGCTTCCGCTATCGCGGCACGCAGTATGTCGCTCCGGTCAATTCCGTGGTCACCATGAACCCCGACAAGCTGCACACCGGCGAAGCCGCAGCCGACGATGGCTGGCGTTATCGCATGGTCTATCTCGATCCGCAGTTGCTCGAAGAGGTGACCGGCGTCCGCCACTGGTGGTTCAGCGAGGTAATGCGTAACGATCCGCTGCGCACCAGGCAGATCTGCACACAGATCCATGGTCTGTGGCACACCGACGATCCACTGGCGCAGCAAAGCATTTTGCTGGATCTGATCGATACTTTTCGCCCGCTGGCGCATCACGCGCCGCAGCGCCCGGAAGGCGCACACCGTTTTGAACGCGTGCGCGACTATCTGCACGACAACTATATGCACAGCCTGACGCTGGACGAGCTGGCAAGCGTTGCCGCGCTTAGCCCGTACCATTTTCAGCGCCAGTTCAAGGCCCACTTCCACGTTACGCCGCATCAGATGCTGATGGCGATCCGCCTGTGGCGGGCAAAAGCATTTCTCACACAGGGCATGCCCGCTGCGGATGTCGCCGCCATGACCGGGCTGACGGATCAATCGCATCTGACACGCGCCTTTACCCACCGCTACGGCATCACTCCGGTGCGTTACCAGAAGCAAGTCGCCCGCCGTTAATGCGCAATCTCATACAATATTCCGCACCCTCGCTTCCCTACACTGACGACAGCCAATGTAAACGTGGATGGAATGATGATTAGTGGTGTGTTGTATGCCCTGCTGGCCGGGCTGCTGTGGGGATTAATTTTCGTTGGGCCGCTGATTGTGCCGGATTATCCGGCGGTACTGCAATCCACCGGCCGTTATCTGGCACTGGGTCTGATCGCCCTGCCGCTGGCGTGGCTTGGGCGCGTACGTCTGCGCCAGTTAACGCGCAGCGACTGGATGACTGCGCTGGCGCTGACGATGATGGGCAACCTGATTTATTACGTCTGCCTGGCGAGCGCCATCCAGCGCACTGGTGCTCCGGTATCGACCATGATCATCGCCACCCTGCCGGTGGTGATTCCGGTGTGCGCCAACCTGCTTTACAGCCAGCGGGACGGCAAACTCTCCTGGCGTCGGCTGGCACCCGCGCTCGCCTGCATCGCGATCGGCCTGTTGTGCGTCAATATCGCCGAGCTGCGCCATGGCCTGCCGGATTTCACCTGGCGTCGTTACGGTACGGGGATCGCGCTGGCATTTACCTCGGTAGGCTGCTGGGCATGGTATGCCCTGCGTAACGCCCGCTGGTTGCGGGAGAACCCGGATAAAAATCCGATGATGTGGGCGACGGCGCAGGCGCTGGTCACGTTGCCCGTCTCGCTGGTCGGTTATCTCGCCGCCTGTCTGTGGCTCGGCGTGCAGCAGCCCGATTTTTCCCTGCCGTTCGGCCCGCATCCACTGGTGTTTATCGTACTGATGTTTGCCATTGCCGTGCTCTGCTCGTGGGTGGGCGCGCTATGCTGGAATATTGCCTGCCAGCGTCTGCCAACGGTAATTGTCGGCCCGCTGATTGTTTTCGAAACGCTGGCCGGGCTGCTGTATACCTTCCTGCTGCGCCAGAGCATCCCGCCGCTGCTCACCTTTTGCGGCATTGTGCTGCTGGTGTGTGGCGTGGTGATGGCCGTGCTGTCAAAACCACAAAAAGCGAGCGTCATTCCGGTACAACAGGAATAAAAAAACCCGGCATTATGCGCCGGGTTTGGTCAGTCTGAAGCGAGGATTTAGAAGGTTTCCCAGTTCGCTTCGCTAAAGCTCTCTGCGGCTTTCGCCTGCGGTTTGCTGCCCGGTTTTACCAGCGCAGGCGTGCGTACGCTGCGGCTGCGGTTGACTTTAAATACCGCTACTGTTTCCGTCAGGCGTGCAGCCTGCTCTTCCAGCGCGGCGGCAGCGGCGGCAGACTCTTCCACCAGCGAGGCGTTCTGCTGAGTAACGCGATCCATCTCAGCAACGGCCTGACCCACCTGGTCAATACCGCGGCTCTGCTCATCCGAAGCCGATGAGATTTCGCCCATGATATCCGTCACGCGGGTAACCGCGCTGACGATCTCTTTCATCGTTTCTCCGGCTTCATGTACCAGCGCAGCGCCTGCATCGACGCGGCTGCCGGAATCTTCGATCAGCCCTTTGATCTCTTTCGCCGCCTGCGCGCTGCGCTGTGCCAGCGTACGAACTTCACCAGCAACGACGGCGAAACCGCGGCCTTGCTCACCGGCACGGGCGGCTTCAACCGCCGCGTTCAGCGCCAGGATATTGGTCTGGAAGGCGATGCCGTCGATCACGTTGGTGATTTGCGCGATTTTGCTGGAGCTGGTAGCAATTTCATCCATCGTACGCACCACACCATCCACAACCTGGCCACCTTTTTTCGCCGTACTTGAGGCGTTCAACGCCAGTTGTGTCGCCTGACGGGCGTTGTCGGCGTTCTGTTTCACCGTTGCCGTCAGTTGCTCCATACTGGCCGCAGTCTCTTCCAGCGAAGCGGCTTGCTGCTCGGTACGGGAAGAGAGATCGTTGCTACCGGCAGAGATTTCGCCCGCGCCGGTATAAATGGTATCGGCGCCATCGCGAACCACGCTGACGGTTTTCACCAGCGACTGCTGCATCTCGTGCACGTTTTGCGCCAGCAACGCCATCTCGTTTTTGCCTTCGGCATCGATCGCGTGCGTCAAATCACCTGCCGCAATGTGGCGGATATGTCCCATCACTTCATGCAGTGGTTTCAGCAGTACACGCTGCATCGCCATCCAGCTGATGATGATCACCGCCAGAACAACGACCATGACGACGCCCAGAATCCACAGGATGCGCTGGTAATCGCTCTCGTTTTCGATCACGCCCTGGTTCGCCAGTACAGCCTGAGCATCACGCCATGCGCGGTAGCTTTTCTGCATAGCAACCTGTTTCGCTTCAGCGTTCTGGCGGAACATATCTTCCAGCTTACCCGCCAACAGAAGGCGATTCATTTCCGTCAGCGTCGCATGGTAAATGCCGTACTGTTTTTCCAGGTCGCTGGAGAGATTTTCATCCAGCCCCGGCGTGTCCGGCATCGCTTTGTATTTTTCAAAATGCTTTTGTGCCTGATTCAGCAAGTCGGTCGCGGTGTTGGCCAGTTCGCTCAGTTGCCCGCCATTGATCTGGCTGGCGGTACTGCTCTGTAAACGCAGCATGCCGCGGTTTAACGTGACGCGCGCCTGGTTGAGGCTGATCCAGGCATCAGTGAATTCAGAAACGTTCTGGCTGGAAACCTGAGAAACGTTAAAGTTGTTTTTGTCATTATTCAGCGCGCTGACAAACACGCCGGCAGAGATAATCTGCATCGCACCCAGTACGAGCAACACCATAATTAATAAGGTAATAACTTTAATACGCTTGAACATCGTAGGCCTTTATTTGATACAGGGAATGGTCTGAGTCTCTGTATCGGCAGCGTTACGTAGTTGTTTAATCTCGGTACAAAACTCTATCTAAAATTTTTCAATAAAATTACCTGCATTCAACATGTTAAACACGAAAGATTTTTTGTGACGGATATCACTGTTTTTCGCGCAATAAAGGCATAAGCCGATTTGTCCCCACCCCGAAAGGGGTATATCATCAGCTTAAAGATGCATTTAAAATACACCTTATAATTTCACGATGAGGTAACTGCTATGGCTTTCCGCGACCAACCCCTGGGTGAGCTGGCGCTCTCAATCCCCCGCGCCTCCGCACTGTTCCGTCAATATGATATGGACTACTGCTGCGGCGGTAAGCAGACGCTCGGCCGCTCTGCGGCGCGCAAAGAGCTGGATATTGATGTGATTGAAGCCGAACTGGCAAAACTGGCCGAACAGCCCATCGAGAAAGACTGGCGCGTTGCCACACTTTCGGAAATCATCGACCACATTATCGTGCGTTACCATAATCGCCACCGTGAACAACTGCCGGAGCTGATTTTGCAGGCCACCAAAGTAGAGCGCGTGCATGCCGATAAACCGAATGTGCCGCGCGGGTTAACCAAATATTTGACGATGCTGCACCAGGAGCTTTCCAGCCATATGATGAAAGAGGAGCAGATCCTGTTCCCGATGATCAAGCAGGGCATGGGTTCGCAGGCCATGGGGCCGATCACGGTGATGGAGAGTGAACACGATGAAGCCGGTGAATTGCTGGAAGTGATTAAGCACATCACCAACAACGTCACACCGCCGCCGGAAGCCTGCACCACCTGGAAAGCCATGTATAACGGCATCAATATGTTAATTGACGATCTGATGGAACACATCAGTCTGGAAAACAATAACCTGTTTCCGCGTGCCCTCGCAGGCGAATAATAAAAGGCGCCCAAAAGAGCGCCCTTGATTCATGGAAGTTTAGAGCCGCTTTGCGGCTCTTTTTTTATGGCTGACGGTCAGCCAGACGTTTTTTACCAGCATAGAGCCAGCCTGCGCCCAGCACAATAAACCACAGCGGCGTGACGATCAGCGCTTCACGGGTATCCGCTTCCAGCGTCAGTAGCACCAGTACGAAAGCAAAGAAGGCCATGCACACCCAGCACATCAATTTGCCCAGCGGCATTTTGTAGCTCGATTTTTCGTGCAGATGCGGACGCTGTTTACGGTAAATCAGGTACGAGCAGAGAATGATCGTCCAGACAAACATAAACAGAATGGCCGATACGGTAGTGATCATGGTGAACGCGGCAATCGCGCTCGGGTTCACGTAGAGCATCACCACGCCGCCCAGCAGGCAGATACAGGAGAAGGTCAGCCCTTTTGCCGGCACCGCGCGTTTAGAGAGTGTCGCGAACGCCTTTGGCGCCATCTTCTCTTGCGCAAGACCAAACAGCATACGGCTGGTTGAGAAGACACCACTGTTCGCCGACGACGCGGCAGAAGTCAGCACTACAAAGTTGATGATGCTCGCAGCCGCCGGAATACCGACCAGCATAAACAGTTCCACAAACGGGCTTTTATCCGGGACAACCGAACTCCACGGCGTTACCGACATAATGACGATCAGCGCAAAGACATAGAACATGATAATGCGCAGCGGAATGGAGTTAATCGCCCGCGGCAGGGATTTCTCCGGATCTTTTGTTTCTGCCGCCGTTGTGCCAACCAGTTCGATCCCTACAAAGGCGAAGACTGCAATCTGGAAACCGGCGAAGAAACCGCTGATGCCTTTCGGGAACCAGCCGCCGTCATTCCACAGGTGCGCGAACGAGGCTTCAACGCCCGTCGGCGATTTGAAGTGCATCAGCACCATCACCACGCCCACAATAATCAGCGCGACAATGGCAACGATTTTGATCATCGCAAACCAGAATTCCATCTCGCCGAACATTTTTACCGTCGCGAGATTGAGGCTCAGTAGCAGCAATACTACCGCCAGCGCGGCGACCCAGTCGGCAATGCCCGGAAACCAGAATTGCGCGTAGGCAGTGATCGCGACTACGTCCGCCATCCCGGTCACCACCCAGCAGAACCAGTAGGTCCAGCCGGTAAAGTACCCCGCCCACGGTCCCAGCAGATCGGCGGCGAAGTCGCTAAATGATTTATATTCGAGGTTCGACAGCAGCAACTCACCCATTGCGCGCATCACGAAAAACAGCATAAAGCCGATGATCATATAAACAAAAATGATCGACGGACCTGCGAGGCTGATGGTTTTGCCGGAGCCCATAAACAGCCCGGTGCCGATAGCGCCGCCGATCGCAATAAGCTGTATATGCCGGTTTGTGAGATTTCGCCGTAGCGACTGTTCAGCCGGAGCCTGTTCGTCGGCTGCGACTTTAACCTGATCTACCATGTTTTAATCCTGTCTGTGTTGTTGGGCTCTTCTGGCCTTTTATTGCGTGTTCCGTCCTTTATGGACGCATCGATATTAGGTAAGAATCGGCGGGATGGATACTCTGAATTAAATCGAATGTTAAATATTTGTTGAAAGTGAGTGTCATATCACTTAGTTAATGCGAAACGCCTCACAAAAATACACCTGAATGCATAGTTTGCAAGATAATATATCGACATTGATCTTATTAACGAACGATCGACGCACTCTTCTCACCCCTCCCCCCAAAAAGAGAGAGGGATTTATGCGGGGAATTACAGAATTTCCAGCAGTTCCACCTCAAATACCAGTGTGCTGAATGGCGGGATAGATGCGCCAGCGCCACGCTCGCCATAAGCGAGGTTGTGCGGGATAGTCAGTTCCCATTTGGAGCCGACCGGCATCAGCGTCAGGGCTTCGATCCAGCCAGCGATAACGCCATTAACCGGGAATTCAGCCGGTTCGCCGCGCGCGACGGAGCTATCGAATACGCTACCGTCAATCAGTTTACCGGTGTAGTGCACGCGAACACGGTCGGTGCGCGCCGGGATTGCGCCTTCGCCCTGAGTGATGACGCGGAACTGCAAACCGGATTCGGTGCTGTTCACGCCTTCACGCTCGCGGTTCTCTTCCAGATATTTCACGCCTTCCGCCGCCATCTCTTCAAAACGGGAGCGACGCACTGCGTCGGCACGTTCGTGGATTTCACGCAGGGCGCGATGTACAACGTCAACCGGTACAGCAGGTTGTTTGCCTGCCAGCGCGTCCGCGATGCCCGCGACCAGCGCTTCCGGTAACAGCCCCTCTAACCCGGATTCGCTAAGCTGCTGTCCGACCTGTAAACCGATGCCATAGCTGGCTTGCGCTTCGATCGTGTCAAAAGTTGGGGTTATCATGGGTTTTCCTTCCATCGCTTTTTAAGGTAGCGCGCAGCATAACAGCCGGGCTGCGCCGGGTACAACTTTGTCGCAGGAAAGATGACAAATCGCAGGGAAAGGGAAAGAATAGAGTCCGTAAGATAAATCTAATATTGCTGTAGCAAAATCCGACTTTGTGCTGACGATCAGAGAGTTAAAACCGATGGACGCCGCCCCGGAAGGATAAAGTGTATATACTCAACGAGACAGGACTTTAAATGACGCGGAGCAGGAGGAAAGCCATGCCCGGGCGATTTGAACTGAAACCTACCCTGGTGAAAATCTGGCAAGCCCCGGACCATTTTCGCCTTATGGACCCGCTCCCGCCATTTCACCGTCGCGGTTTGATCCTGGCCGCGTTGCTGGTGGTTATCGGCTTCCTGCTACCGTCAACGGACGATACGAGGCCGGTTCCCACCTCACGCGAAGCGCAAATTCAGTTACCTTCCTCCACTGCCGCTCAGCCTGCCTCCCCTGCGCAAACGCCACCAGCGGTGGTGAACGATACGCAACAGGTCGCTCCAGGCGCTGAAGAGTCGCTCGAACAGCAGCAACCAGAGCAACAGCCGGTGCAGCAGCAAGAGGCCCCGGTGGCGCAAAGCCGTCCGACAGTTCCCTCTTCCGGCGGTATTGAACAACAGTGGCGATCTTATCGTGTGGAAGAAGGGAAAACGCTGGCGCAACTGTTCCGCGATCATAATCTGCCGCCCACCGATGTTTACGCGATGGCGAAAGTGGAAGGTGACGGGAAACCGCTGAGCAGCCTGAAAAACGGCCAGATGGTGAAGATTCGCCAGAATGCTAACGGCGTAGTAACCGGATTAACCATTGAGACCAGCGGCCAGCAGGTGCTGTTTACCCGACAGCCGGACGGCAGCTTTATTCGCGCACGTTAACCGATAAAGCCGGATAAGCGTTTATCCGGCATATTTCGTTCTGGTAGCGCTAAAAAGCAAAACGCCGGCACAAGGCCGGCGTCTCATTCCCCGTCGTATTTCGCGTTACAGATGCGTTGGCTACATTCGCTTACCCCCGAGGGGATTCACTCACTTGCCGCCTTTCTGCAAGCCCGAACGACTTAAGGGCATCGTTATGAGTAAAAATTACTCAGCAACAACGTTTACAATCAGCTTAGCGAATACTTCGCTGTGAACCTGGAAGTCCACTTCGTGCTCACCAGTGGTACGCAGAACGCCGTTCGGCAGACGAACTTCGCTCTTAGCCACTTTAACGCCAGCCGCAGTCACTGCGTCAGCGATATCGCGAGTACCGATGGAACCGAACAGTTTACCTTCGTCGCCTGCTTTAGACGCGATGGTAACGGTGCCCAGTGCGTTGATTTCTTCAGCGCGAGCGTTAGCAGCTGCCAGAACGTCAGCCAGTTTGGCTTCCAGTTCAGCGCGACGTGCTTCGAAATATTCAACGTTTTTCTTGGTAGCCGGAACAGCTTTGCCCTGCGGTACCAGGAAGTTACGAGCGTAACCCGCTTTAACGTTAACCTGATCACCCAGGCTACCCAGGTTTGCTACTTTATCAAGCAGAATAACTTGCATTACCTTATCCTCTCAAAGTCGTATTAATGGACCGTGACCGATTACTGATGACGATCAGTGTACGGCAGCAGGGACAGGTAGCGAGCGCGTTTGATAGCGCGTGCCAGCTGACGCTGATATTTTGCACGGGTACCGGTGATACGGCTCGGGACAATCTTACCGCTTTCGGTGATGTAGTTTTTCAGCGTAGCGATGTCTTTATAGTCGATCTCTTGAACGCCTTCCGCGGTGAAACGGCAGAACTTGCGACGACGGAAATAACGTGCCATATGGCTAGTCTCCAGAATCTATCAATTCAATCTGCTCGGCATGCAGAACCATTTTTGTCAGGCCATTCTTTGCCTTGTGGCAACTGATGAATCCCTGAACAGTTACTGCGCTACCGACCGTTATACTTTGAGTAATGGCCTGGTTCTCCTGCCCGCTGATTATTACAGGCATTTGGCACCACGCCTGCCGGTGAAAACCGGCTTCCTCCTGCACAGAACGGTGCTCAAGCACGAACTGGCAGTGAGGAATTCCTGACGGGCTGACCTTACGAAGCGGGGTCCTGCACACGGTGCCGGACAACACCAGTCGATTGGCCATCAGAAATTACTCTTCAGAATCCCCAGCATCTGCATCATCTGCGGTTTCGTTTGCGAAATCATCGCGACGCTCACGGCGCTCGTCTTTCGCTTTAACCATCGGAGATGCTTCGGTAACCGCGTGTTTAGTACGCATTACCATGCTACGGATAACGGCGTCGTTGAAGCGGAAGCTTGTTTCCAGCTCATCGATCACTTCCTGCGGCGCTTCAACGTTCAGCAGAACGTAGTGAGCTTTGTGCAGTTTGTTGATCGGGTAAGCCAGCTGACGGCGGCCCCAGTCTTCCAGACGGTGGATCGTGCCTTGCGCACCGGTGATAGCACCAGTGTAACGCTCGATCATGCCCGGAACCTGTTCGCTCTGGTCAGGATGGACCATAAAAACGATTTCGTAATGACGCATCGAATTGCTCCTTACGGATTATTCAGCCTCCTGTCTGGGTCAGCCGTGGCCCGGGGAGGCAAGGAACGTGTTAAAGGTCGGCTGAAAAATTGACGCGTCATAATACTGATCCCACCGGGCAAACTCAAGGTGAATTGCACAAATAATTCGCACTAAGCGCAAAGAGAACTCCCCTGCACGCATTAAAATTAAACAAAACGCATTCCGGCAATTTTTTGAACGACAGCATCAGAAATGGTCGCGATACGTTTTATAACAAACGCGTAAACTTTAATCAGGCCTCAAAACAAAGGAGGAGAGATGTTCAAAACATAATATTCGGCGTTATATCGGAGAGTAACATCATGAAATACATCGCAATTTTACTAACAACCTTATTGCTCAGCCTCAATGCAACGGCAGCAATAAAACTCGATAACCGGCAAGCCCGGAACATGGATGATGTGCACAGCTTAGGCGTTATCTACATCAATCATAACTTCGCCAGCGAACAAGAAGCCGACCAGGCTTTGAATGCCGCAACCGACGCACAAAACGCCACGTACTTTCACCCAATCCTGACACACGAGCCAGGCAGCAACGGCGCTCTGCACGCCAGCGCGGATATCTACCGCTAACCGAATCAGGCTAAGTTTCCCTTGCGCTGCGGCCCCGGATTGGGGCCGCGCTCAGAAGTGAGAATAATTTTCTTTCGGATCTTACCAAATACCCCACCGGCAGGTTTAATCAGGGTTTGCCAGCGTTATGGAAAGGGCGCGGGGAAGCCATATTCACACGCTTTTCGATACTTATCCGTATACCCAAAGGCGTTTGGGTTCTGGGCGGCGTCAGTATGCTGCTGTGGAACGATGATTTCCAGACCGTATTCTGGATCGCGCTGCTGCTGGCGAGCCCTGTGGCAAACCCACGGCGCGGCTTCCACATTCTGGGCCGGCGCCATTGTTTGCGTGGTGGCGCTGTGCGGTATGCGCCTTCAGAGATGACTGCGGAAAAAATCCGTTGTGGCTTCCAGCGCCAGCGGCGTGATGCGATGCGTCACGCCCGTTTCCCACTGATAAGTAAGATGTGCATCCAGCCCTGCATCCTGCAACGCCTGCTGTAAACGGAAAGATTCTGCTGCGGGCACCACATCATCCTGCTCTCCGTGCCACAGTAGCAGCGGACGATCGGCAATACGCGCCAGTTGATGGCTGACTTCCCACTGTGCCAACGGTGCCAGAATGGTTTCAAACTCACGCTGTTGCTCTGAGGTGGTCACTTCCAGCGGCGGGAAAAGCGTATGCGCCAGCGAAGAGAAATAGCCGGAACCCATCAGGCTGGCCACGCAGCGCACTTCCGGATGCGCGGTCATAATCCCCAGAGCCGTCATCCCGCCCATTGACGCGCCACCGACCGCCAGCCGCTGATTATCAATAAGCGACTGGCTCTCCAGCGCGTCACGTAACGCGGAGAACTCTTCAATATTGCCCTGTAAAATTTGCCAGAACAGGCGCAAGCGCCGCTGCACATCACCGCTAAAACGTGCGCCATGATCCGGCGCATCGGGCATGACCACGCGGAAACCCGCTTGCGCCAGCGCGACGGCAAAATAGCTGTAGACCAGTTTTGACGAGGTAAAACCATGATAAAACACCACGCTGGGCAGGGGTTCGGCACGTTTTCCCGCCGGAAAAGCATGCAGTGCTTCCACTCCGGCAAAGTGTTCTGTTTGCAGTTCGATCATCACACGCTCCTTGATTTCTTGTGCTGGTATGCCATCGGCAACCCCTCGACGCAAGTCAGAATTCGCAATAGCATCAGGCAAGGTTGAGATATAGGTTACGCTTTCAAACCACTTTCATTCGAAATTAGTGCTCACGATAACAATTTGGGAACATTCCCCCAAATTGGATCACGTCAGGAACTACACTATGGCTATCAGGAGAGATGAGAAACCCATGCGCATCTTGCTATCGGTTCTGTTTGCCGCCTTGCTTAGCGGCTGTTCTGTGTTAGAGGGTACACCGCAGCCTGCCCCGCCGGTGAGCGATCATCCGCAGGAGATCAGCCGCAACCAAACGCACGGTCTACAAAAAACAGGCGAGGTAAGCGTAACGGTACTGGGTTCTCCCATGGACGTGGAAGCCGCGATTAAGGCCAAAGCAGCCGCCGCAAAAGCCGATTATTACGTGATTATTATGATGGATGATTCCATTATTCCGGCCCGTTGGGTCGGACGCGCGTTGTTATATCGGCGATAGCGAGGCATTGATTTTCAGGATATTTACACTGCTTTGCGTCCATTGATGTTCTCCTGTGCACAATTGGATTAATGGAATCCGTTGCGCGAAAGGAAGCCCTGCACTATTTCGGGGTAACGTAAAATGGAGCTGACAATGAAACGATCTCTTGCCGTAAACTCACTGTTGCTTTCTACAGGAATGCTTAATACAACAGCGCAGCCCGCAGAGTTCGCCAGCGCTGACTGCGTGACGGGACTGAACGAAATCGGTCTGATTTCCGTCAATAATGTCTCAGGGAGCCTACAGGATGTGGAGCGTGTTATCGCGTTAAAAGCAGACGAACAGGGAGCTTCCTGGTATCGCATTGTACGAATGCAGGAAGATCAACGAGTTGATAACTGGCGGGTACAGGCCATCTTGTACGCCTGAGCCGCTAAACAAAGCCACCTGATTTGGTGGCTTTTTTATTTCCCTGCAATCATTAAGACTATGTTAATGTAAAGATATCTCAATGTAACACTTTGTTACATTGACACGCTAAATGTTATTCGATTTGTGCCGTTGAAGGTGCTTTATACACAGAACAACGGACAAATTATGCGCGCCTTTTTATCCCGCACTGGCCTCGGTGCCAAATTGTCACTTATGACTGGCGCAAGCGTTGCAACGCTATTCCTCCTGTTTACTTTTCTGATGAGCAATAAAGCCAGCCAACAACTGGAAACGCTGGCCATGGAAGACCTGCACAATCAATCCACCGGCGTGGTGGATATGGTTGAAATGTTCAACAGTAGTCTCAGCGAAGAGGTGGAAAGCTACACGCGCTTGTTCAGCAGTTTCCTGCCGCAACCGCTGGCGGTCGATCCGCAACAGCGCCGCGAAATTAATGGCATTGATGTTCCGCTATTCAAAGGCGGCGACACCGAGCTGCACAACAACAATGCCATTCCCGATGATTTTCTGAACCGCACCGGCGCGATCGCCACGCTGTTTGTACGCAGCGGCGATGACTTCGTCCGCGTGGCCACCTCGCTGCGCAAAGAAAATGGCGATCGCGCGATTGGTACCCGTCTGGACAATGCCAGCCCGGCTTTCGCCCCGGTAATGAAAGGCGAGGTTTATCGCGGCCTGGCGCTGCTGTTTGGCAAACGCTACATCACTCAGTATCAACCGGTGAAAGACGCCAGCGGCAATACCATCGCCATCCTGTTTGTCGGCATCGATATCTCCCGCTCGTGGCAGATCATGCGCAGCAAGATCCTCGGCCGTAAGCTGGGGGAAAGCGGCCATTTCTTTGTGATCGATCGTAATGCAGGCAAGAACTACGGCAGCTACCTGTTCCATGATTCCGAGGAAGGCAAACGCCCGCAGTGGGATGAAAATGATCTGCAAACGCTGCTCAAAACCAGCAGCGGCACGCTGGCCCGCACCAATGCCGATGGCCGCACAATGTTGATGTCTTACACCACATTACCCGGCTGGAACTGGAGCGTGGTCGGTGAAGTGGACAAAGAGGTGCTGTTGCAGGACGTCAACCGCATGCGCAACCTGTTCCTGCTGGCTGGCGTGGTGGTTTCCCTGCTGTTTGCCGCCATGTTCGTGGTGATTATTCGCCGCTGGCTCACCCGCCCGCTGCGCCAGGTGATCGATCTGGCTCAACGCTATGCCGCCGGGGATCTGCGCGCCACACTTACCGTTGATCGTCAGGATGAAGTCGGACAGTTGATCGCCGCCATTAACGGCATTGGTGATGGCCTGCACACCATTGTATTGCAGGTGCGCGAATCCGCAGCAGAGATCAACCTCGGCACCAATGCGCTGGCTTCCGACAGCAGCGAAATCAGCGAACAGATCAACAAGCAGGCCAGCAGCGTGGAAGAGACGTCCGCCAGCATGGAGCAGCTGGCCGCCACCGTGCAGCAAAATGCCGCCAATATGGAACAGACGCAAAGCCTGGTGAATGACACCACCGATGCCGTGCAAAAAGGCGGCGAAACCGTGGATCACTCCGTGGCAACCATGGAAGATATTCGTGAAGCCTCGCAGCGTATCGCTGATATCACCCATGTTATTGAATCCATTGCCTTCCAGACCAACATTCTGGCGCTGAACGCCGCAGTGGAAGCTGCCCGCGCAGGTGAACACGGTAAAGGTTTTGCGGTGGTAGCCCAGGAAGTCCGCGCGCTGGCCGCACGCAGCGCCAACGCGGTGAAGGAGATCGAGGCGTTGATTGGCGACACGCTGAAGAAAGTAGGCGAAGGCCACGCCCAGTCGGAAGCGACGCGAGTGGCGATGCAATCGATCATCAGCCATATGAGCGATATCAATAACTTAGTTCATGAGATTAACCATGCATCCCGTGAGCAGTCGGCAGGGATCAGCCAGGTCAATCTGGCAATGACGCACATTGGCGATGCCACGCATGTCAACGCCGGACGCGTATCGCAAAGCGAAGAAACCGCCCGCACATTGCGGGAAAAAGGGGCGCATCTGACGGAACTGGTCAGCCTGTTCCGCTTGAGAATGGATTAACATCCCTGCCCGCGGCACAGAGAGTCACAGGTCAGACTTCATCTGTTTATCTGCTCTTTCTGTGCTGCGGGCCATCAATTTATAAGGATTTACCTGGATTCCACTGTCTTTAGCGCCCGTCGGTAAAAAGTCACTGTTATTTTCACAGAGAATTTATAGTTAAAAAACAGCCAGAAAAGTCATTGCCTTAAAATAATCATGACCAGTGAAATGAGGAAAGAAGAAAACCGATAGAGATAAATATATTTAGCATGCAGAAAATACTCACCTCATTCTCATGAAATATTATTAAAATCACCGCATTTCAGAGCCATACATTTCTTTCCGGAATGCTAACCCGCTTTTCTGGGCATGAATACATACACAATAATTATATTTTATGGCGAACAGCCATTAATGAATTTTCGCTATTTTGACAATCAAATTTGCATCTCCTATTGTTCGGCGGTAATGGCATACCCGCAAAATATATGGACATCCTATGAGACCCCTTTTTATTCGCACTGGCCTCGGTGCCAAATTGTCGCTCCTGACTGGCATAAGCGTTGCTGCGCTTTTCCTTTTATTTACTTTTTTGATGAGCAATAAAGCCAGCCAGTTACAGGAAACGCTGGCCATGGAAGATCTGCGTAACCAGACCACCGGCGTGGTGAGTATGGTCGAAATGTTCAACAGCAGTATTAGCGAAGAAGTGGAAAGCTACACGCGTTTGTTCAGCAGCTTCCTGCCACAGCCGCTGGCAGTCGATCCGCAACAGCGCCGCGAAATTAGCGGCATTGATGTCCCACTGTTCAAAGGCGGCGACATCGAGCTGCACAACAACAACGCTATCGCAGATGATTTTCTGCAGCGTACCGGCGCGATCGCCACGATATTCGTGCGTAGCGACAGTGATTTCGTCCGCGTGGCCACCTCGCTGCGTAAAGAGGATGGCGAGCGCGCAATTGGTACCCGCCTGGAAAAAACCAGCCCGGCTTTCACCTCAATCATGAAAGGCGAGGTTTACCGCGGCCAGGCGTTGCTGTTCGGCAAACGCTATATCACTCAGTATCAACCGGTGAAGGATGCCAGCGGTAATGTCATCGCCATCCTGTTTGTCGGCGTCGATATCTCCCGTTCCTGGGACGTAATGCGCAGCAAAATCCTCGATCACAAGCTGGGCGATAACGGCCACATTTTCGTACTCGATCGTAATGAGGGTGATGATTACGGTAGCTATCTGTTCCATGACACTGAGGAAGGCAAGCGCCCGCAGTGGGATGAAAACGATCTGCAAACGCTGCTGAAAAACAGCGAAGGCACGCTGGAACGCGAAAGTGAAGATGGTCGCACGCTGCTGATGTCTTACACCACGCTCCCCGGCTGGAACTGGGCCGTGGTCGGTGAAGTGGACAAAGACCTCCTGTTGCAGGATGTCACCTTCATGCGCAACCTGTTCCTGCTGGCAGGCGTTGTAATCTCCCTGCTGTTTGCCGCCATGTTCGTGGTGATTATTCGCCGCTGGCTCACCCGCCCGCTGCGTAGCGTCATTGAGCTGGCCCAGCGTTATGCCGCCGGGGATCTGCGCGCCACGCTCGCCGTCGATCGCCAGGATGAAGTCGGCCAGTTGATCACCGCCATTAACGGCATTGGCGATGGCCTGCACACCATTGTGTTGCAGGTGCGCGAATCCGCAGCGGAGATTAACCTTGGCACCAATGCGCTGGCTTCCGATAGCAGTGAGATCAGCGAGCAGATCAACAAGCAGGCCAGCAGCGTGGAAGAGACGTCCGCCAGCATGGAGCAGCTGGCCGCCACCGTGCAGCAAAACGCAGCCAACATGGAACAGACGCAAAGCCTAGTGAATGACACCACCGACGTGGTGCAAAAAGGCGGCGAGACCGTCGCCCTTTCTGTCACGACGATGGAAGATATTCGCACGGCTTCACAGCGGATTGCCGATATCACCCATGTTATTGAATCCATTGCTTTCCAGACCAATATTCTGGCGCTGAACGCCGCGGTGGAAGCCGCCCGCGCAGGCGAAAACGGGAAAGGTTTTGCAGTGGTCGCACAGGAAGTTCGTGCGCTGGCGTCACGCTGCGCTAACGCGGTGAAGGAGATCGAAGTGCTGGTTGGCGACACGCAGAAGAAAGTGGGCGAAGGTCATGCTCAGTCAGAAGCGACGCAAGTGGCAATGCAATCGATCATCCACCACATGAACCATATCAACCAGTTGGTCGGTGAAATCAACCACGCTTCCCGCGAGCAGTCGGCGGGGATCAATCAGGTCAACCTGGCGATGACGCACATCGGCGATGCCACCAATATCAACGCCGGGCGGGTGTCGCATAGCGAAGAAACCGCCCAGGCGCTGCGGGAAAAAGGCGCTAATCTGACCCGTCTGGTGAGCCAGTTCCGCCTGAAAGTGGATTAATTTGCCCCACCCGTGGCGCGGAGCAGCAGGTCGTCCTGAATCTGGCTGGCCAGCGGCGACGAACCACGGGTATCGAGCATCACCTGGCACCAGGCTTGCGCTATCGGCGGCGACGCGTGGCGCAACATTTGCGCTCCGCATCCCAACAGAAAGAGTTGTTGGGTAATGGCTCTTCCCTGCGTTTCATTCGATTTATGCAGCTGCGGCTGCAACTGCCGCCAGGCGCGATCGAAATGGCGATCCTGGCCTTTCACCGCGCCAAATTCTTCGGCCAACAGCGCCATCACGCCCGATTGCTTGCTCAACACGCGCAGCACATCCAGGCACATCACATTGCCGGAGCCTTCCCAGATGCTGTTCACCGGCATTTCACGATACAGGCGCGGCAACTCATTATCTTCGCAGTAGCCAATCCCGCCGAGCACCTCCATCGCTTCCGCGACAAAAGGAATGCCCGCCTTGCAGACGGCAAATTTCGCCGCCGGGGTAAATAACCGCGCCCATAACGCCTCCTGTGCGTCAGCGCGGAGATCCCAGGCGCGCGCCAGACGAAACAGAAACGCGGTTTGCCCTTCCAGTTGCAGCGCCATACGGCTGAGAACGTCGCGCATCAATGGTTGATCGACCAGATTTTTGCCAAAAGCCTGCCGGTGGTGCGCATGGTATAGCGCCACCGAAAAAGCGCGCCGCATCAAACCGTGGCTGCCCAGTGCGCAATCAAAACGCGTCAGGCCGCCCATCTTCAGAATTTGCCGTACGCCATCGCCCTCTTCCCCCAGCAACCAGCCGCTGGCATCGCAAAATTCCGCTTCGCTGCTGGCATTTGAGCGGTTGCCAAGCTTGTCTTTCAGCCGCTCCAGCCGTACGCCGTTGCGCTGCCCGTCGGGCAAAAAGCGCGGCACAAAGAAGCAGGACAGCCCGCCGCGCGCCTGCGCCAGCACCAGATGTGCATCGCTCTGCGGTACGGAGAAGAACCATTTGTGTCCCACCAGCCGGTACACATCGCCGCTTTTTTCCGCGCGGGTGGTATTGCTCAGCACATCGGAACCACCCTGTTTTTCCGTCATCCCCATGCCGATCAGCAGGCCGCGTTTCTGGTTGCCGGGCGCCATATGCGGATCATAACGATCGCTGAGTAACGGTTTAAACCAGTCGTGAAAAGGCTTCGGCAACGCCTGTTGCAACAGCGGCGTGGCAGCAAACGTCATGGTGATGGGGCACAGCGTGCCGGATTCGACCTGCGCATGCAGGATAAAACGCGCGGCGCGAGCGACAAACGCGCCAACGCGCGCGTCTTCTTCCCACGCCAGATTGTGGACCCGGTTAGCGCACAATCCCTGCATCAATAAATGCCAGGCTGGGTGAAAACGCACATCGTCGAGCCGCTGGCCTGCGGGGTCATAACGTAACAATTCCGGCGGATTAACATTCGCCAGCCGCCCCAGTTCCAGTGATTCCGCCGTTCCCAGCTGCTGCCCGATGCTGGCAAGGAACTCGGCGTCCCACGCCGCGCCCTCGCGCATGACGGCGTCATACAGCGCGCGGTCGGAAAGGAATAAGTTGCTGTTATTCAGGGGAACAGGTTGGTTGAAAACCGTATGAGTCTGCCAGTGCATGGTGTCTCCCTCCTTCATGGGCACTGAAGGTAAGTATGGACAGCACACCTCAATGCTGCACGGGAACAGGCTCACAAGGCCGCGATCTCGCAACGCTCATTCGTGAAACGGTTCACATAATATAAGAATAATATATTTCGCCATCGATATTCGTGGTGAATAATTTATTCTCACCTTGCAGAAGAGAATAATGATGCCGGCACCTCACGTTGCACCCAATGCGCATAAGCGCGCTTTAATTGCAGGCTCGATTGGCAACTTTATCGAGTGGTATGAATTCGCGGTTTACGGTTTTCTCGCTACCGTCATCGCCAAAAATTTCTTTCAGCTCTCGGGGGAAACGGGGCTGACCAGCTTAATCCTCACCTACGCCTCGTTTGCCATCGCCTTTTTCTTCCGCCCGCTGGGTGCCATGGTGTTCGGGCGTATCGGCGATCGTATCGGTCGCAAACCGACGCTGATTATCGTACTGGTGATGATGACGCTCGCCACTGCCGCGATCGGTCTCGTTCCGGTGTATGCCAGCATCGGCCTCGCCGCTCCGCTTATCATCACCGGTTTGCGAATTTTGCAGGGTTTATTTGCCGGTGGGGAGTACGGCGGCGCGGTGTCGTTGATGACAGAGTTCGCGCCGCGCGGCAAACGCGGGCTGTATGGCGCATGGCAATCTTTTACCGTCGCATTAGGTCTGCTGGCCGGCGCAGGCGTTGTAGCGCTGCTTTCCGCGCTGCTGACGCCAGACGCGTTGCATGACTGGGGCTGGCGCATCCCCTTTTTCCTCGCGTTACCAATGGGCGTCGTCGCGCTGTGG
The DNA here is from genome assembly GCF_009935945.1 of Kosakonia sp. MH5. Classification (NCBI taxonomy): domain Bacteria; kingdom Pseudomonadati; phylum Pseudomonadota; class Gammaproteobacteria; order Enterobacterales; family Enterobacteriaceae; genus Kosakonia; species Kosakonia sp. MH5. The sequence goes on from NZ_QODH01000007.1 coordinate 117,660, forward strand.
TTACGGGTCAGCATGGAAGAGACCCCGAGCTTCGTGCAACAGCAAGAACAACCGGTTGCCGAGCGGGCGCACTTCACCGATACGCTGAAAGCCATTGTCATGGGGATTGGCCGGGTGATGGTGTGGTCTGCCGCCGGTTACACCTATCTGGTGATCATGCCTGCGTATTTACAGTCAGCGCTGCATACCGGTTTTAACCAGGCGCTGCTGATTGCGGTGATCTCCAACATTGGCTTTGCGTTAACCATTATTCCGTCCGGCATACTGAGCGATCGCATCGGGCGACGCGCCGTGATGGTGCTTGCCACCGCGTTGTTGTTAATTCTGGCGCTGCCGCTGCTAAAAATTTTGCAGGCGGAATCCAGCACATTAGCGATAAAAGCGCTGGTGGTGCTGGTTGCTGGAGGTCTGGTCGGCATGCTGGCCGGGCCGGGCCCAGCAATGCTGGCGGAGATGTTCCCCACGCGCGTACGTTATACCGGGCTGGGTCTGGCCTATTCACTGTCGAACGCGCTTTTTTCCGGTTGCGCGGGGTTAATTATCACCGGCCTTATCAAAGAGACCGGCAATGTCGATATCCCGGCGTACTACGTGATGGCTACCGCCGTGGTGAGTATGGTGGCGCTGATGACGCTCAACAAAAGCGACCATTTGCGCTCGCTGGAAGAGTGAAACATCCCGGTGGCGTAGCGCTACCGGGCTTTGGTTTATCCGGCGATATAGTGCGGCACAAACCGCGAGGTATCTTTGGTGATCAGCGTACTGTCTTCGCGGATACCCATGCCAACCGCTTCATCATCCACCAGCCAGCTGCCAATCAGCGTGTAGCTGTCGCCAAAGCGCGGCAGCGGTTGAAAGGCCTGATAAATCATCGGCTCTTCGCCGTAATCGCCCTCTTCATGGTCAATAACGTTATGTGCGCCGTCGAAGATGGTGACATTGCCGCCTTCGCGTGAAAAAAGCGGTTTGCGCACATAGCTGGCACCCGCCGCAGTTTGTGGTTTTTCACCGTCAAACCACGCGGGCAGGAGATTCGGATGATTAGGGAAATAACGCCACAGCAGCGGCAACAGCCCTTTATTGCTGAGGATGCTTTTCCATAAAGGTTCCAGCCACTGCTCGCGGCGTTTACACAGCAGCGGGCCATTCTCGTCGCGCATCATCCATTCCAGCGGATAGAGCTTAAACGCCTGGCGAATGACGTTATCGTCCAGATCCGTCAACACGCCGCCAAGGCCGAGGCCAATATCGTCGATGTAAATAAAGCGCGTATCAAGACCGGCCTGGCGGGCGCAATCCTCCAGATAAAGCACGGTGCCGCGATCCTCTTCCGTCTCTTTACAGCAACAAAAGTAGAGCGGATGACGGCTCTGGATTTCACCGAAGCGGGCAATCAACTTATCCTGAATGGCATTGTACTGATCGGCATCGCGCGCAATAGTACCGTTACGCCGCGCATCCTCCATCCATAACCACTGGAAGTACGCAGACTCATACAGCGAGGTTGGCGTATCGGCGTTATATTCCAGCAGCTTGACCGGTTCCTTACCGCACCAGACAAAATCCATGCGCCCGTAAAGCGAAGGATCGCGGTTGCGCCAGCTCGTGGCAATTGCCTCCCAGTAGAGCGGCGGGATCGCCAACTGGCGGAGAATTGCCTCGTCCGCCACGGCGCGATCCACCACCTCAAGGCACATTTGATGCAGTTCGGCGGTCGGCTTTTCGATCTGCTCTTCAATTTGCCGCAGCGTAAAACGGTAGGCCCGGCTCTCATCCCAGTAAACTTCGTTATCAATAATATGGAAATCAAAGCCGTGGTCGCGGGCGATCCGCTCAAGCCCCGGACGAACGGCAACATCATGACGCAGCATGCTTATCCTCCCCAGCTTCCGCGCGCGCTGGAAGAGCGCCCAAACCCGCCGCGGGAAAAGGTGGTCGCCTTTTTGGTGGTGTAGCCATAATGGGCGCTTACGCTGCTGTGGCTGGTATCGCTACCGGAGCGCCAGCTATAGTCGCCCTGATGATTACGCCAGACCGGGCGGGAAGAGTAAGTGGAACCGCCGCTGCTGTAGCTATATTGCTCATCGCGGTCTTTACGCACGGCTTTGCTCAACAGAAAACCGCTAAGCACCGGCATCCAGCGCTGGCCAATATTGTCGTAATAGCAGTTGTCGTATTGCTGCACGCACCAGGGCTGCGACATATTACGCGGGATCTCTTGCTCGAAACTCGCGCGCGCGTTATTCCACGCATCGCTGCATACCTGCGCGCTGTTGCCGTCGTCAACGCAATCCTGCTGCGAGGTGTAATACACGCCGTCGCCATCGTTGTCATCTTTGTGGTCATTGCAGCCTTTTAAAACAAAAAAAGCGGCACCGCCCATAATTGCCAGCGTCAGGTATTGCCCGCTTTTACGCTCTTTTGGCGCGCTAAAAATCGGGCGCTGGATGCGGCTCTGCGCGGGCGACAGGATGTCATTCTTCTGCCGGTAGTTTCTCTTTCTGGCCATGATGTTCCATTACCATGTCATGCAGGCGGCGTTAAAAATTCCGCCTGCCAGCGCGGTCGCGCCCATAAATAACCCGGCGGCTGTATTGCCGTGAATAATCTTGTCGCTCAGTTTTGGCATATAAAGACGTACACCGCCGTAGACAAGTAATTGCACCACCAGCGCAATGACGCCCCAGATTAAATAATCCGGGATACTCACTGAATTAATGGCTGCGCTGGAGAGCGGAATAACATAGCCTAACAGCGAACCGCTGAACGCTAACGATGCCGCGACATTATTCTCTTTAATTAATCGCCACTCATCGTGTGGCGTAATCCGTGTATAAATAAAAAGAAAGCAGAGCACCATTGCCATGCCAATAAAAAAATAGGCGCAAAACGCCAGCAGCGAACCCAGAATATGCAAGTCCAAATTCATAATTAACCTATGACCTTTAATGATGTCAGAGGAATATCCACTCCCAGCGCGCGCGAGTAGATCCATTCCGGCTGGTTGCGCGCATTGAATGTCTCTTCGCCATTCAATAGCAGATATTCAAATATATCGGTGGTAACTTCTCGCTGGTAAGCCATCATAAAGTTATGCACTTCCCAGCGTGCGCCAGCCTGATTGGATACGGTTTCCAGCGTATAAATCGGCTCGATATCTCCGCGCTCTTCGGCGTTAAACACGCGCTGCCACTGGCAATCGCGCCAGCGGAGCGTGGTTTTGCCCATCGCCTTTGCGCTCAGCATTTCGCGCCACGCCTGTTCGCCGGAAACGCCCACGCTCTCTTCATACACAAACAGCTTAATATCATCGATATTGTGGCTTTCCAGACCGCCCGAGGTGCTGATTTGCAGAAACTCATCGCCTGTCGTGTAGTAACGATGGATCATGCAACCTGCGCCAAGATCGAAGCTGCCGCAGGCGCCAACGGTGTACTCCTCGCCGGGCAGCGTGATGAGCAGTTCCTCTTCGCACAGGCGAAACAGCAGCGTATCAATGGTAAAACCCGCATGCAGATGCAATCCAAGCGGACCTTTCGCCGGGGCTGACGCATCAGCCCGCCCCAACAGGTTTTTCAGCAAGGAGAACATTACGCTTTCTGTTGCTGTTGCAGTCGCGCCAGCACATCCTGCGCCGAGGTTTTATCGCTGCCGCCGATCCCTGCCTGCGCCAGTTTTTCGTCGAGGTCGCGCCCATCGGCTACTTTCTCAAGCTGTGTTGCCGCATCCAGTCGGGCCTGGCGCTCAGCCTGGCGCGCTTGCAGACGTTTCAGGGATTCTGCTGCCGTAGCGACATTGTTTGACGCGCCAACGGTGGAAGTGGTGACGGCCTGCTGCGCGCGCTGCATCGCGTCGGTCGCTTTGATCACTTCCAGCTGTTGCTCAAACTGTTCGATACGCTGTGCCGTGGCGGTAACCGCTTTTTCTACGGCATCGCGCGAAGTTTCAAGGTTGCTCAGCACCAGCTCTTCCGCGGTAATGGTGTTCTCCAGACGGGCAATCTCGGTCGCCACTTCATTGAGCAATGCGGCGTCCACATTTTTTGCCATCGCTTCCAGCGCGCGGGCTTCCAGGCTGGCTTTGCGGTCACGCAGATCGGCCAGTTTGTCATGGCTCAACTTCACGCGCGCCAGCAGATCAACACGGGATTTGCCCGCCTTATCCAGCTCTGAGCGGGCATCGCGGATATGCTGTTCAAGCATGCGCACGCCCTGCGTTTCTTCGATCGACTCTTCCGCCTGAGCAATAAACGATTTACCCAGCGTAAACAGGCTTTTTAAAATTCCCATATCCTCACTCCCTGACAACGTTATTGGGTAAAATCATCGGTTAATTCGGCAAGATCCAGCGCGTTTTCCGCAAGCGTGGTGATTTCCAGCAGGATATCGTCAAGCGAAGAGTTGAGTGACAGTGCGCCGAACGCGACATAATACTCTTCGCCGTTGACCGCAGAGATGCCAACAGACGATAACGGTAAAAGTTTTTGGTTACGCAGCAGAAACGCATTAAACGCATCCTGATGCTTAATTTCGCTTAAGGGACAAATGTAGGTTTCGATAATGATTTGCCGGGAAGTCAGCAGCACGTTTAATTGCAAATCACCGTAATCATCCAGCTTAATAATTAACGCATCGGCTTCGTGTTGAATATTTAAATCCAGCGCCGTGGATTGTAATAATCCCGCGCTAAGCGACTCTACTGTCCATGCCATGATGTATATCCCGATTATTTTATCGTAATAAAATTAAGAGAAAACCTGCCGTGAAATCTTACCCGGATTCAGGGCAAAAAAAACCACCCAAATAAGGGTGGTTTTTGAGGTATTGCGGATTTAAAGCGTGCGCTGGCGCACCGCTTCAAACAGGCAGATGCCGGTCGCCACCGAGACGTTCAGCGATGAAACGCTGCCCGCCATCGGAATGCTGATCAGCTCATCGCAGTGTTCGCGGGTCAGGCGGCGCATACCTTCACCTTCCGCGCCCATTACCAGCGCCATCGGCCCGGTCATTTTGCTCTGGAACAGAGTGTGGTCCGCTTCACCGGCGGTGCCAACGATCCAGATATTCTCTTCCTGCAACTGGCGCATAGTGCGCGCGAGGTTGGTGACGCGGATCAGTGGAACACTTTCCGCCGCGCCGCACGCCACTTTTTTCGCGGTCGCATTCAACTGGGCGGATTTGTCTTTCGGCACAATCACCGCGTGAACGCCTGCTGCATCTGCACTACGCAAGCATGCGCCAAGGTTATGCGGATCGGTAACGCCATCAAGGATCAGCAGGAACGGTTGATCGAGGCTGGCGATCAGATCCGGCAGATCGTTCTCCTGATACTGACGCCCTGGTTTCACCCGTGCAATGATCCCCTGATGCACCGCCCCTTCGCTTTTCTCATCCAGATACTGGCGATTCGCCACCTGGATCACCACGCCCTGCGCTTCCAGAGCATGGATCAGCGGCAGCAGACGTTTGTCTTCGCGGCCTTTCAGAATAAAGACTTCCTGAAAACGCTCCGGGGCGCGCTCCAGCAGTGCCTGCACCGCATGGATGCCGTAAATCATTTCACTCATTGATGGTACTCGTTTGGGGCGGTTTCGCCGTGTTATGTGGGCTGTGATTCTCATCACCTGCGCTCATTATAACCGACACGCGCCGCAGAAAGTACCTCGCTAACTTAAGTGCCGTTTCGCCTCCAGCCGTACGCGATGCAGCACGTGCTGCTTGATCTCGCCGTAGTGCGGATCGCCAGCGAGGGTTTCGATATCGCGATCGCGGCCAAACGGCAGAGAAATCTCTTCGACGATTTTGCCGGGGCGCGCTGACATGATCAGAATGCGATCGGCGAGAAACAGCGCTTCATCCACGTCGTGCGTCACGAACAGCAGCGTGGTGCGCGTTTCCAGCCAGGCGCTGCGCAGCAGTTCCTGCATCATCAGCCGGGTTTGCGCGTCCAGCGCGCCAAACGGCTCATCAAGCAGCAGCACATCCGGGCCGGGCAACCTGGCGCGCGCCAGCGCGACACGTTGTTTCATGCCGCCCGAAAGCTGCCATGGCGCATGGTGTTCAAAACCTTTCAGCCCCACGCGCGCCAGCCAGTCCAGCGCCTGGGCGTTAATCTCTTCTTTACGGTATTTGCCAAGCCGCGGGCCAAATGTCACGTTATCCAGCACCGATAACCAGGGAAACAGGTTCGGCTGCTGGAAGATCATGCCGCGCGATGGTCCAGGCTGGCTCACCGTTTTTCCGGCCGCCAGAACCTGCCCGCTATCGGGCCGGGTAAACCCGGCAACCAGGTTGAGAATGGTGGATTTACCACAGCCGGAGGGGCCAAGCAGCACAACAAACTCCCCCGGCGCCAGCGCCAGCGAGATATCCTCCAGCACCGTGAACGGTTGCGGTTTTGCCGCAAACGTCAGCGAAACATTTTCCAGCGCGATTTGTGCCGTCATCACTCTTTCCCCGCCCAGGGCACCAGACCGCGTTGCAGCCCTAACAGTAATAGATCCAGTAAGTAACCAATGCCGCCCAGCAGCAGAATGCCAAGCATGACAATGTCCGTACGTAAATAAGAGCTGGCGTTGATCACCATCCAGCCGAGGCCGGAACTGGCGGCGACCATTTCGGCGGCGATCAGCGATGTCCAGCCAATGCCAATCGAAAGGCGCACGGTGGTAAACAGTTCTGGCAGCGCATCCGGTAGCACCACACGCAAAAAGATCTGTCTTTTCGATGCACCCAGCGTTTGCGCGACGCGAATGCGTGCGCGACCGATGCGTTCCACCGCCGCGCTGGCACCGACGACCACGCTTAAAAAGGTGGCGATAAAGATCAGAAAGAATTTCGACGCTTCACCAATCCCCAGCCAGACCACCGCCAGCGGGATCAGCGCAATCTTCGGTAGCGGGCGCAGGAACTGCACAAACGGGTTGAGCACCGCGGAAAGACCGTCGGATAAGCCCATCAACAAACCCAGCGGGATACCGATGACAATCGCCACCGCAAAGGCGCTCAGCGCTCGCGCCAGGCTGACGGCGACGTGCTGCCACAGCGGCACCTGGCGGTAACCGTCCGCCAGCAGCTCTTCGGCGGTCAGACCAATGTCGGTTAGCGAAGGTAACAACAGCGGGTCCACCCATTGCCGGGTGGCCGCCACTTGCCAAATCACAAAAAAGATCGCCACTGACAGCACGCTGATGGCGATATGTTGACGCAGTTTCATTTTGCGGCGGCTGCCTCGCGGATGTAGCGCGAGTCGATGGCGCTATCCCAGTTCGCCGGGATATCACGTTTGCGGATTTCGCCAATTCCGGCGAGGAAGTTCGAGGTTTTGCTCAGCGCTTTGCCGATGCCGCTCTCGCTGGTTTGCGTGCCGTTACCCAGCCACGCAGCGGTGCCCTGCTCGCTTAATGTTGGATACTCCAGCCCGCCGAGGGTATTGGCAGCGGTAGTGACCGGTGCGCCGACCTCTTTTGCCACAATCGCGGCGGCGCGTTCAGGATCCTTTTTGAACTCATCGACTTTCTGCTGGTGTACGCGCAGGAAGGCCGTCACCGCTTGCGGATACTGCTCAGCAAAGGCTTTGCGAACCACGTAGTTGTTGTAAATCAGGTAGCCATCTTTTTGCAGATCTTTAGTGGCAAAGACCTGATGGCCGCCGGAGGATTCCAGTTCCTGGGCAAACGGCGCCCACACGTAACCGGCATCGATATCACCGCGTTTCCAGGCTGCCACCATTTCCGCCGGACGCAGCGGCAGCAAGGTAATTTTGCTGCGGTCGAGTTTATTGACGCTGATCGCTGCTTCCAGCGCATATTGCGCCGTCGAATTTGGCGGATAGGCCACGCGTTTCCCTTCGATATCACGCAGCGTTTTAATGCCATCTTTGCCAATTAAACGTTCGTAGCTGGCAATCACGCCGGAAACCCCAATAATTTCCACGGGTAATTTTCGCACAATACCGGCCGTGGCCGGACTGGAGCCGAAATTGGCAATATCGATAGCATTGCTGGCGAAATAACTGAGCGCATCCGCGCCGGAGGCGAATTGCACCCACTGAACTTTCGTATTTAAAGCTTTATCCAGCGAACCATCGGCTTTCGCCAACATTAATACCTGGGAACCGCCGCTATAAGCGACGCGTACTTCGGCTGGTGTAGCGGCAATGCTGGTATTTAGCCATAAGCTACCTGCTGCCAGTAATAAGCAGAGACTTTTTTTCATGTTATTTAATCCTGGATGTTATTAGCGCCGAACCACTATATCGACAGGCGGCGCTTTTATTTATTCAAATTATTGCGTTGGATATACGTGGAATAAGAATGGCGATAATCGAGCCAGATTTGCGCGCACTGCTGCGCCAGCGCTTGTGACGGATCGCAGGTCTGCGCGAGAAACGGCGCGGCAATCGCTTCCAGCGCAACCGGCACTTCGGTACAAGCCAGAATCAGCTGTTGCGCACCGCGCTCCAGTAATGCATTTGCCTGCTTTGCCAGCAATTCACCGCCCTCGTGCAGTGCGCCGCGCTTCACGGCATAACAGCCCGGCACAAACCACTGTTGCAGTTCATCGTCATTCGGCAGCAGTACCTCAATTCCCTGCTGCGTCAGGCGCTGTTGATACCAACCCGCATCCAGCGTTCCTTGCGTGGCAATCACCCCAACCCGCTGAGGCTTGTGCGCTAAATTCGCCAGCGACGCCATTGTGGCATCCACAATGTGCAACAGCGGCGCGTTGCTGGCGCGACTGAGTTCGTCATACCAGTGATGCGCGGTGTTGCAGGGAATAGCGATATGGCTGGCGCCCGCCTGATTAAGCTTTTCAATTCCCTGAAGCAGTTGCGGCAGCGGCGATGGCCCCAGCCCGGCCAGCGCTTTTTGCCGATCGGCGATTTGCGGCACGTTCCACACCACCGACGGCAGTTGCTGCTGGTCGCTATCGGCAGGCGTCGCCTGTAACAGCTTGTGCTGAAAATCGAGCGTGGCGAGCGGCCCCATGCCGCCCAGCACGCCCAGTAAGAAGGGTTTAGCCATGGCGGGCATTCGCCTCCAGCACCTGGCGGTAACCGAATAACCCGGCCGAGCCGCCGGTGTGAATAAACACGACATTCTCGTCATGCGTGAAGTAGCCTTTGCGAATCAGATCGATAAGCCCGGCGGCACCTTTACCGGAATAAACCGGGTCGAGCAAAATGCCTTCATGGCGGGCAAACAGCGTCAGCGCTTCCAGCATGCCTTCTGTCGGCAAACCGTAACCATCACCGACGTAATCGCTATTAGCGGCCACCGCTTCACGCGGCAGATCGCCCGCCACGCCCAGCAGTTCGCGCGTACGTAACGCCAGATTCCAGACATTCTCTTCCTGCTTCGCTTTCGGTGCGCGGACGCTGATGCCCAGCACCGGCACGTGGCTGTTAGTGGCGGTGAAACCAGCCACCAGCCCGGCTTGCGTCCCGGTGCTGCCGGTAGCGTGGACGACATGATCGATGCGTAGCCGTAACTGTGAGGACTGGAATAACAGTTCTTCAGCGCAAGCAACGTAACCCAGCGCGCCGATGGCGTTGGAGCCGCCGCCGGGAATGACATACGGGCGATGCCCCTGTTCGCGCAGCTGTTCGGCATACTCTTCCATGGCTTTTTGCATATCCGTGCCGCCCGGCAGATGGGCGACAATTTCACCGCCCAGCAACTCATCCAGCAGGATGTTGCCAGAGCGCTGATAATCTTCACCAAAATCGGTAACGCGTTTTTCCAGCAGCACTTTGCTTGCCAGCCCGAGTTTTGCTGCACCGGCAATGGTCTGCCGGACGTGGTTCGACTGCGTTGCGCCCTGGGTAATAATCACGTCGGCGTTTTTCGCCAGTGCATCCGCCAGCAAAAATTCCAGCTTGCGGGTTTTATTGCCGCCCGTCGCCAGGCCGGTAGCGTCATCGCGTTTGATCCATATTTTGGGACCGCCCAGCAGCGCGCTTAAATTCTCCAGCGGTTCTAACGGTGTCGGGAAATGACCTAATGACAGGCGGGGGAAACGGGCCAGATGCATAATCGCTCCTTGGAAAACAGAGACCAACCGAAGCGAAATGCCACGGTTTTAATTCGGTAAATATGAGATGGATATTTACTATATAGATCTGTATTCGCAGGCTAACGATAAATAATAAATATCGATGTGCAGAAAATAACTAAGCCATAAAAAAAGCCCTTCACCGTGGAAGGGCTTCGCGGATATTACTGGTCGACTTTCTTTTTCGCCGCACGTTTAGCTTTGGTGGCAGCGGCTATTTTTTGCGTTTTTGCCGAGGGGTTTTTGGCTTTTTTCGCTTTGCTTTTACCTTTACCTGCGGCATCACCGCGGAAGGCACTGTCCGGCTCAAAATTCACCTTTTTCCCCATCTGCCGACGCGGTGGCTTTTTACCGCCAACGTTTTTACCCGCAGCGCCTTTTTTCGTTCTTTCACGCTCGGTTTTACCGACATTGCGCGGCGCGCGTTCGCTGGAGACCAGCGAGAAGTCGATCTTACGCTCATCCATATTGACGGCTTCAACCTTCACTTCCACCCGATCGCCGAGGCGATAGGTTTGCCCGCCGGATTCGCCAATCAGTCGCTGACCAATCTGGTCAAAACGGTAGTAGTCGTTGTCCAGCGAGGAGACATGCACCAGGCCATCGATAAACAGATCGTTCAGGCGCACAAAGAAACCGAAGCCGGTGACGCTGGCGATAACGCCCGGGAAGGTGTTGCCCACCTGATCCTGCATGAAATCGCACTTCAGCCAGTCCGACACTTCACGGGTGGCTTCATCCGCACGGCGTTCGGTCATCGAACAGTGCTGGCCCAGTTGCAGCACCTCTTCCATGCTGTAGTGCCAACCGCCGGTTTCGGTGCTGTTGCCCTTCAGCCCCTGCTCTTTCGCCAGCAGGTACTTAATGGCGCGGTGCAATGACAAGTCCGGATAACGGCGGATCGGCGACGTAAAGTGCGCATAGGATTGCAGCGCCAGCCCGAAGTGACCACGGTTTTCCGGATCGTAAATCGCCTGTTTCATCGAGCGCAGCAGCATAGTTTGCAGCATCTCGTGATCGGGACGATCGGCAATCGACTCCAGCAACTCGGCATAATCGCGTGGTTCCGGTTTGTTGCCGCCCGGCAGTTCCAGCCCCAGCTCGGCGAGCACGGAACGGAACGCAGTGATCGCGTCGGTGGTCGGTTTATCGTGAATACGGAACAGCGCCGGTTCGCCAGCTTTCTCGACGAAACGCGCTGCCGAGATGTTGGCGAGGATCATGCACTCTTCAATCAGTTTGTGCGCATCGTTACGCTGAGTCTGTTCGATACGTTCAATGCGGCGCTCGGCGTTGAAGATAAACTTCGCTTCTTCGCTCTCAAACGAGATGCCGCCGCGTTCAGCACGCGCCTGGTCGAGCACTTTGTAGAGGTTATGCAACTCTTCGATATGTTTCACCAGCGGCGCATACTGCTCGCGCAGCTCCTGATCGCCCTGCAACATATGCCACACTTTGGTGTAGGTCAGACGCGCATGGGAGCTCATCACCGCTTCGTAGAATTTAAAGCCGGTTAAACGGCCTTTCGTCGAGACGGTCATTTCGCAGACCATACACAGGCGATCCACCTGCGGGTTGAGCGAACAGAGACCGTTTGAGAGCACTTCCGGCAGCATAGGCACGACCTGCGACGGGAAATACACCGAAGTGCCACGGTTGCGCGCTTCGTTGTCGAGCGGCGTTCCGTGGCGCACGTAATAGCTCACATCGGCAATCGCCACCCACAAACGCCAGCCGCCGCCGCGTTTTTTCTCGCAATAGACGGCGTCGTCGAAGTCGCGAGCGTCTTCGCCATCGATGGTGACCAGCGGCAGATCGCGCAGATCCACACGTCCCGCTTTTGCCTCTTCCGGAACTTGCTCTTTCAGCCCGGCAATCTGTTTTTCAACTTCAGGCGGCCACTGGTAGGGAATTTCATGGGTGCGCAGCGCCATATCGACGGCCATGCCGGTACCCATGTTGTCGCCGAGCACTTCAACAATCTTACCGAGCGCTTTGGTGCGGCGTGTCGGACGCTGGGTCAACTCCACCACCACCACAAAGCCCATGCGCGCGCTCATGGTTTCTTCCGGTGGGATCAGGATGTCAAAGCTCATACGGCTGTCGTCCGGGACAACAAAACCGACGCCGGCATCAGTAAAGTAACGGCCAACAATTTGCCCGGTTTTGGGCACCAGAATACGTACGATACGCGCTTCGCGGCGGCCTTTGCGATCGGCACCCAGCGGCTGCGCCAGCACCTGGTCGCCGTGGATGCAGGTTTTCATCTGCTCGCTGGAGAGGTAAAGATCGTCTTTACGCCCTTCGACGCGCAGGAAGCCATAGCCGTCACGGTGGCCGATCACCACACCTTTCAGCAGGTCCAGCCTTTCCGGTAAGGCGTAGCACTGACGGCGGGTGAACACCAGTTGACCGTCACGCTCCATGGCGCGCAAACGACGGCGCAGCGCTTCATTTTGTTCTTCGCCTTCGATTTTCAGTTCAACCGCCAGTTCATCACGGCTGGCAGGTTTTTCGCGTTTGGCTAAGTGATCGAGGATAAATTCGCGGCTGGGAATGGGGTTGGTATATTTTTCAGATTCTCGTTCGAGGAAAGGATCTTGTGACATTGCGGGTCCTCCGTAGTCAGCTCTGGCAGAAATTTGCGTCATTCCACCAGCAATAATTTGTAAAGCGGTTGATTCTCTTCAACCAAATCGGCCAACGTGTAGTTATCCAGCTCCTTGAGAAAACTTTGCACGGCTTTGGCAAGCGCCTTTTTCAGGCGACAGGCACTGGTGATATGGCAAAATTCGCTGCTGCAATTGACCAGCGCAAGCGGCTCCAGCGAACGGACGACATCACCAATGCGGATATCCTGCGCGGGTTTCCCCAGCCGAATCCCACCGTTTTTCCCTCTCACGGCCGCGACATAGCCTTCACGACTTAACTGGTTGATTATTTTGACCATATGATTACGGGATACGCCATATGTTTCTGTGACTTCAGTAATACTGGTCATTTTTCCATCAGGCAGCGATGCCATATAGATCAGGGCGCGTAAACCGTAATCGGTAAAACTCGTTAACTGCACATCAACCTCAGTAAATGGGAAAAGATGAGATACCCGCAGGTATTGACACTATTGATGATAAACCAGCCACTAGTCATGCCGCTAATTTATTTGAACAGAAGGGTAAAAAAAGCGAGGAGACGGGACGCGCACAACGCGCCCCGGAACAACATTACGCGTCGAACGGATCGCGCAGGATCATGGTTTCAGTACGATCCGGGCCAGTTGAGATAATATCAATCGGCACACCAGTAAGTTCTTCAATACGTTTGATGTAATTCAGCGCCGCCTGTGGCAGACCGCTGCGATCTTTCACACCAAAAGTAGACTCAGACCAGCCAGGCATGGTTTCGTAAATAGGTTCGATACCTTCCCAGTTGTCAGCAGCCAGCGGCGTGGTCGTCACTTCGCGGCCATCCGGCATACGGTAAGCAACGCAGATCTTCACCTCTTTCAGGCCATCCAGCACGTCCAGCTTGGTCAGGCAGAAGCCAGAAAGGGAGTTGATCTGCACAGCGCGACGCACCGCAACCGCGTCCAGCCAGCCGGTACGGCGGCGACGGCCGGTAGTAGCACCGTATTCGTTACCCTGTTTGCACAGAAACTCGCCAATATCGTCAAACAGCTCGGTCGGGAACGGACCGGCGCCCACACGCGTGGAGTATGCTTTGATAATACCCAGCACGTAATCAACGTAACGCGGGCCAAGACCAGAACCGGTAGCGACGCCGCCCGCCGTAGTGTTGGAAGAGGTTACGTACGGGTAGGTGCCGTGATCGATATCCAGCAACGTACCCTGCGCGCCTTCAAACATGACGAAATCGCCACGTTGACGCGCCTGATCCAGCAGGTCGGAAACGTCCACAACCATCGCAGTCAGGATGTCGGCAATCGCCATCACATCATCCAGCACTTTCTGGTAGTCAACGGCTTCCACTTTGTAGAAGTTCACCAGCTGGAAGTTGTGATATTCCATCACTTCTTTCAGTTTGTCGGCGAAAGTCGCTTTATCGAACAGATCGCCCACGCGCAGACCGCGACGAGCTACTTTATCTTCGTAAGCCGGGCCGATGCCACGGCCGGTGGTGCCGATAGCTTTCGCGCCGCGCGCTTTTTCACGCGCAACGTCGAGCGCAACGTGATAATCAAGGATTAACGGGCATGCTTCGGAAAGCAGCAGACGTTCGCGAACCGGGATACCACGGTCTTCCAGTTCTTTCATCTCTTTCATCAGCGCCGCCGGAGACAGCACAACGCCGTTACCGATAATGCTGGTGACGTTTTCGCGAAGAATGCCTGATGGAATAAGATGGAGGACGGTTTTTTCACCGTTGATTACGAGAGTATGGCCTGCGTTGTGACCGCCCTGGTAGCGCACAACATATTTAGCCCGTTCAGTCAGAAGATCAACAATCTTCCCTTTACCTTCGTCACCCCATTGGGTGCCCAGTACGACGACGTTGTTACCCATTTTTCAAAATCACCGTTTGCTTAAAAATGGATTCTACCACCGCTTTTTTTCAGATTCAGCACTTTTTCCGCGCAAAATTGACCAAAGACGCCCACTTTTCACTCAGCCAATCGTTTTCCTCAACATGTAGTAGATCACTACACCCGCAACCACAAGCCCACCGCCAAAACGACGCAGAAGATGGTCCGGAAGCAGGCTCAGCGAGGCAATCATACGCCGCCAGGCACGCGGATAAAGCATCGGGCCCAGGCCTTCAAAGACCAAAACCAGCGCCAGGGCGAGCCAGATTGTCGAATTCATGTCTAATCCTTAAAAAACAAAACCACCGCCGAATTTTGGCGGTGGTTTTTATCATGAAAACCGCTGGCGCAAACTTAGCGTGTCGCGGAAGTCGGCGTTTTCATATAACGGAAGAAATCGCTGTCCGGGCTGAGCACCATCACGTCCTGGTTGCTATCAAAGCTATTTTCGTATGCGCGCAGGCTGCGGATAAAGGCATAGAAATCCGGGTCCTGACTAAAGGCATCGGCAAACAGTTTTGCAGCTTCAGCATCGCCTTCACCACGAAGGATACGCCCCTGACGCTCAGATTCCGCCAGTGTTTTCGTCACTTCGTAATCCGCGGCGGCACGCAGTTTTTCCGCTTCTTCCTGGCCCTGCGAACGGTGACGACGAGCTACCGCTTCACGCTCAGCGCGCATACGGTTGTAGATCGCATCCGACACTTCTGCCGGCAGGTTGATCTGCTTGATACGCACGTCGATCACTTCGATGCCCAGCGCCGCCATACTGTTCGGGTTGATAACCGGTACTTTACCATTGGTTTCAGCCTGTACACGCTCTGCAGCTTTCGCAATGGCGTCATCTGCTGCCGGCGTCGCCACTTCGTCTTCCGTCCCCGCAGAACCGGAGTTCAGCGCATCACGCACTTCCAGCGTCAGACGGCCACGAGAATCGGTAACGATGTCTTTCACATCCAGACGACCAATTTCAGAACGCAGACGGTCAGAGAACTTACGTTTCAGCAGTACCTCGGCCTGAGAGACGTCACCGCCGCCGGTCGCCAGGTAATAACGGCTGAAATCGCTGATGCGCCACTTGATATAAGAATCAACAATCAGGTCTTTCTTCTCTTTAGTAACAAAGCGATCGGCCTGGTTATCCATGGTCTGAATGCGCGCATCCAGCAGTTTAACGGATTCGATAAACGGCAGCTTAAAGTGCAAGCCCGGCTCATAAACCAGCGGTTTATTTTCGTCGTCGCGCAATACTTTACCAAAGCGCAGCGAAATTCCGCGCTCGCCTTCTTTCACCACAAAAATAGAGGTGTAGAGCACTACCAGCACGATGATGATGATCGCGATAACTGACTTACGCATCGTTATTCCCCCTGACGCTGGTAGTCGTTACGCTGCGCGTTTACGCGGCGTTGGTCCATGATGTCTCCGGCAGATGGTGCCGGGGCGCTATTCGCACTGCTACCAGAGTTGGACGCAGGCGGCAGGCGCAGCAGGTTGTTTGCGCCACTGCTGTCACTCTTTGCCGCAGGTGCGCTCGCGCCGCCTTTCAGCATCTGATCCAGCGGCAGCACCATCAGGTTGCCACCTTTATCGTTAACCAGCACTTTGCGCGTATGGCTCAGCACTTTTTCCATGGTTTCGATATACAGACGCTCGCGGGTAATTTCAGGCGCGGCTTTATATTCCGGCAGGATCTTCGCAAAACGCGCCACTTCACCCTGCGCTTCCAGGACGGTCTGCGTCTTATAAGCGCGCGCCTCTTCGAGAATACGCTGTGCCTGGCCGTTTGCACGTGGCTGTACTTCGTTGCTGTAGGCTTCCGCTTCACGGATGTACTGCTGCTCGTTTTCACGTGCTGCAATCGCATCGTCAAACGCAGCCTTCACCTCTTCCGGCGGACGCGCAGCCTGGAAGTTGACGTCGAGCAGGGTAATCCCCATGTTGTACGGACGAATGGTCTCTTCCAGCTCACGCTGGGTATCGCTACGAATAACGGTACGCCCTTCGGTCAGAATACGATCCATGGAATATTTACCGATCACACCACGCAGGGCGCTGTCGGTTGCCTGGCGCAGGCTGTCGTCGGCGCTGGTAACGCTAAACAGGTAACGCTCAGGATCGGTCACGCGGTACTGCACGTTCATCTCAACGCGCACGACGTTTTCATCAGAAGTGAGCATCACGCCGGAAGCCGCCAGTTCACGAACCGACTCGACGTTTACCGCCGTTACGCTATCGATAAAGGTCGGCTTCCAGTTCAGACCCGGCTCAACCAAATGGCTGAACTTGCCGAAGCGCGTAACGACACCGCGTTCTGCTTCTTTAATGGTATAGAACCCGGTCGCAGCCCAGATAATCACAGCTGCTGCGGCAACGATGCCGACAATGCGTCCGCCCACCTGACCGCGAGGGCCAGAGGAACCAGGCGCGCCGCCGGTACTTTTACCACCGCCCAGACCACCGAGCTTTTTACTCAGTTTGCGGAAAATATCATCCAGATCAGGTGGCCCCTGATCGCGACCGCCTTTGTTTCCATTTCCCTCAGAGTTGCCGCCTGGTTTGCTGCTTCCCCACGGGTCGCGGTCCTGTCCGTTGTTACCGGGCTGATTCCACGCCATGTATGTGCTCCATATGTATATATCGTGCGGTGTATGCCCGGCCTCGCGGGCACCCCCAAAGGGGAAAAATCTTCAGGCTGCCGGTCAAACGACGTATTCTTCGAGTGCCGGTTCTTGTTTACAGAGTCGACGCCAGTCGACAATCGGCATACGCACCTGCATACCTACGCTGCCATCGTCTTCCATCCACTCTTTTTCTATTGCCTGAAGCTGGTAAAACCGACTTCTCAGATGTCCTGCCTGCGGTGGTAAACGCAACGTGTGCTGCGCGACTTCACCGGAAAGACGCTCTGTTAAAGCCTGGAATAACAGTGGTACGCCAATACCCGTCTGCGCAGAGAGCCAGACGCGAATTGGTTTATTCTCTTCATCCCGGTCGATACGCGGCTCAAAATCTTCCAGCATATCGATCTTGTTCATCACCAGCAGCGTTGGGATCTCGTGCGCTTCAATCTCTTCAAGCACCGTATTCACTGCATCAATGTTCTCTTGCACGCGCACATCGGCGGCGTCAATAACATGCAGCAGTAGCGTCGCCTGACGCGTCTCCTGCAAGGTCGCTTTAAATGCCGCCACCAGATCGTGCGGCAAATGGCGAATAAACCCGACCGTATCGGCCAGCACGGTTTCGCCGACATCTACTACGTCAATACGACGAAGCGTGGGATCCAGCGTCGCAAATAACTGATCCGCCGCGTAGACTTGTGCTTCGGTAATCTGGTTAAACAACGTGGATTTACCGGCGTTGGTATAGCCCACCAGCGAAACCGTTGGAATATCGGCTTTCGTGCGGGAGCGACGTCCCTGCTCACGCTGCTTCTCAACTTTTTCAAGACGCGAGAGGATCTGAGTAATTCGATTACGCAGCAAACGACGGTCGGTTTCGAGCTGGGTTTCACCCGGACCGCGCAAACCAATCCCGCCTTTTTGTCGTTCAAGGTGGGTCCAGCCACGCACCAAACGCGTCGCCAGATGGCGCAACTGCGCCAGCTCAACCTGCAATTTCCCCTCGTGCGTGCGCGCACGCTGGGCAAAAATATCTAAAATCAGACCGGTGCGATCGATAACCCGACATTCGCACAGTCTCTCCAGGTTTCGTTCCTGGGCAGGGGTTAGCGCATGATCAAAGAGCACGACGGAAGCACCCGCTGCTTTTACGGCATCCGCAATTTCTACTGCTTTACCTTCACCAACAAAGTACTTGGGGTGCGGTGCTTTACGGCTACCGGTAATCACCTGCATTGCTTCGACACCGGCGGAAGAGACCAGAGATTCAAACTCCTGGAGGTCTTCCATATCTTTGTCTTGCGAAAAATAGATGTGTACCAGTACCGCCTGCTCACCGGCGTCATAACGGTCAAACAAGCGTAAACCCTCATAAAATACCAGCGGGGAACACAGCTTAACTGGCTCCCCGATCTGGAAAATCAGCCGTCAACCTTATTCGGTTTCTTCGCCGTCTTGCTGTGCAGAGCCCTGCGCGTTGCTACCGTGATGGTAGTTACTGCTGGTACCGCCGCCCGCATTGTTGCTGTGATGAGAAACCGGACGAGATGGAACAACAGTAGAAATCGCGTGCTTATAGACCATCTGGCTGACCGTGTTCTTCAACAGAATCACGAACTGATCGAAAGACTCAATTTGCCCTTGCAGCTTAATACCATTCACCAAATAAATTGAAACTGGAACACGTTCCCGACGCAGTGCGTTCAGGAACGGATCTTGTAAAGATTGCCCCTTAGCCATTCTATCTTTTCCTTATATGCTTGTTTTGTACTTAGAACCCGAAGGTTCTGAAAACTGCGTAAAAATTCGCGCACGATACGACTTAATTGTACACATTCACCCTGCGATAGCACTAACAACCTGTAACACGTCACGGTAAGACTTTTCCGGCTTTTCACTCTCTAACCAGTGAACGCCATCCCAGCCCCGCAACCAGGTTATCTGCCGCTTGGCTAACTGCCTCGTGGCGCAAATACCTCGATAAACCATTTCATCGTATGTGATTTCACCTTCAAGATACGACCACATCTGGCGGTATCCCACACAACGAATGGAAGGCATATCCGTATGCAAATCTCCGCGAGCAAAAAGCGCCCGCACTTCTGCTTCAAAACCTGAAGCTAACATCTGATGAAAGCGCTGCTCGATCCGTTGATGGAGCAGTTCACGGCTCGCCGGGGCGATGGCGAACTGATGCACCTGGTAAGGCAGAGCGTCTCCTGACGTTTGCGTCAGATCCGTTAAAGTTTTACCCGAAATGAAAAAAACTTCCAGTGCCCGGGAAAGCCTTTGCGGATCATTTGGATGAATCCGCGCTGCGGCAACGGGGTCAATCTCCCGTAACTGCTGATGCAACGCTTCCCATCCACGCTCTGCCGCCTGTTTTTCTATTTCCGCTCTGACTTTTGCATCTGCTGATGGCAGGGGCGATAACCCTTCCAGCAGCGCTTTAAAGTAGAGCATTGTACCGCCCACCAGCAGAGGAATACGCCCTGCTTCGGTGATCTCCTGCATCGCCGCCAGTGCATCGCGACGAAAATCGGCAGCGGAATAAGCCTGCGCAGGATCGAGAATGTCCAGCAACCGGTGCGGTGCGGCACGTAACTCTTCTGCGCTTGGCTTGGCGGTGCCGATATCCATGCCCTGATAGATAAGGGCAGAATCAACGCTTATCAACTCTACTGGCAAAACTTTACGTAACTCAATGGCTAACGCAGTCTTGCCGGAGGCCGTCGGCCCCATCAAAAAAATTGCCTTCGGCAGGCTTGCCTTAACTTCACTCATGTTTCAGGGCGTTCATCGCCGTTTGTAGCTCTACAGGTTGTAATAAACCATCTGGTGGTGTTTTCACCAGATGCGGACAAAGCCGTTCGACGTCGGCCAGCAGGGTAATCGCCTGCGCCACACTCCATTGCGGATGATCGCTCGCCAGATGACGAGCCAGCCACTGGGCTATATTCACCGCATCAATGCTTGTCTGCTGCGCCAGGTAGCCTATCAGAGCAGAAATCAAGATTTGTAAATTTTGTTGGCGCAAGGGTAAAGGCACTGCACGAATGGTCACATGCTGGCCATCCAGCAACAATTCAATACCCATTCCTGCCAGCACTGGCTGCGCACGCTTCAGCGCCGCACTCTCCTCAGTGGAGATTTTTAAACGTACCGGAATCAGCAGCGGCTGGCCGCATACCGGCGCATTATCCGGGGAGAGCTGCGCCAGTCGCAGCCAACGTTCAGCCACCGGCAACGCCAACAGCGCAAGGTTGCCATCACGCTCAAGCAGGGCAAAATGTGGCGCGATCAGCGTCAGCACGCGGCCAAAACTCTGGCAATGCCCTTCCAGTGCAGGAGCAACAGAAGTGACGCTTTCGGTTTTACGTTCAGCCGCAGGCGTTTCCAGCAACTGGCGATAGAGCGCCCCCTGCTGTTTCTGATACCCCGGCTGCGCATTCGGCCACGGTTGACCTGTAGCACTGTTGCCCCCGCGTGATGCGCCAGCAGCAGGTGATGAATAACGCGGCGCTTCGGGTTCCCGGGCAATGGGCGGCGCAGCAAACTGGTTGCGACCGGCCGCGACACGGTTCTCCGGCAATGCGCGCGGCGCAGGCTCCTCTTCCAGTTGAAGTGGCGTTTCGAGTTGCTGTTGCAGCACGCTCAATACGCCCTGATAGATAAAATCATGCACCAGCCGCGATTGATGGAAGCGTACTTCATGTTTTGCCGGATGCACATTCACATCCACCTGACGCGGGTCAATTTTCAGATAAAGCACAAAAGCGGGCTGCTGATCGGCACCCAGCTTATCTTCACATGCCTGCCGAATAGCGTGGTTAATTAACCGGTCACGCATCATGCGACCATTCACGTAGCAATACTGAATTTCAGCAAACGCGTTGCTGGTGCTTTTAGGATCGGCCACCCAGCCATGCAGAGATAAATCGCCGTGCTGCCACGCAATCTCCAGCGCCTGTTCCAGAAACGCCGTGCCGCATATCGCGCCAAGCCGACGCTCTTTTGGTGCGCCTTCGGCAACGGCGCGGTACTGGCGTACCATTTTCCCGTTGTGATTCAGATTGATAGTGACGTCAAAACGCGCAAGAGCAATGCGACGGATCACTTCATCGATATGACCAAACTCGGTTTTTTCCGTACGCATAAACTTACGCCGCGCCGGCGTGTTGTAGAACAGATCCAGTACTTCCAGCGTGGTGCCAACAGGGTGAGCAGCGGGTTTTACCGTTACGTCCATATCGCGGCCTTCCGCGTAGGCTTGCCACGCTTCTTGCTGATCGGCAGTACGGGAGGTGAGCGTTAAACGGGAGACTGAACTGATACTGGCCAGCGCTTCGCCGCGAAAACCGAGGCTGATAATCGCTTCCAGATCGTCAAGTGAGGCGATTTTACTGGTGGCATGGCGGGCCAGCGCAAGCGCCAGCTCGTCTTTCTTGATACCGCTGCCATTATCGCGGATGCGAATAAGCTTCGCACCACCGCGTTCGATGTCGATATCGATACGCGTTGCTCCGGCATCAAGACTGTTTTCCACCAGCTCTTTCACCACCGACGCAGGGCGTTCAACCACTTCGCCAGCGGCGATCTGGTTCGCAAGCTGCGGCGGTAGAACCTGTATCGGCATGAAAAATATCCTTAGTTAAGCAGACCACTTGCAGGTGCTGCAGCGCTGGCCGTTTGCCCGCCTCCGCCCTGCGGCGCGGATTGCAACGGATGAGCGAGGAAGTAGTTACGCAGACCACCGTAAATCGCTTCGGCGATTTGCTGCTGGTATGCATCGCTGGCCAGCAAACGCTCTTCGCCGCTGTTGCTGATAAAACCGGTTTCGACCAGTACCGACGGAATATCCGGCGAGCGCAGCACGCCAAGGCTGGCATGTTCCGGGCGGCGTTTATGTAATGCTCCCACGCGCTGAAGCTGGCTCAGTATGTTCGTGGCGACATCATAACCTACGCGCTGAGAATGGCCGAACTGTAAATCGAGCACCGCCTGGCTGAGATAGGGATCAGACTGGCTGTTCGCCAGCATATCGCCCGCGCCGCCCAGCAATTCGGATTGTTTCTCGTGCTGCTCCAGCCAGCCTGCCATCTCGCTGTTGGCGCGACGGTTCGACAGCACCCAGACAGACGCACCGGTAGCGTCACGGTTTGGCGCAGCATCGGCGTGGATCGAGACAAGAAAGTTGGCGTTCTGCTTACGCGCCACATCGGAACGGCCCATGACAGAAATAAAGTAGTCGCCGTCGCGAGTCATCACCGGCTTGAACATCGGATCGTCATTCAGTAGCGCACGCAATTTACGGGCGATGGAGATGGTGACGTTTTTCTCCTCCGTGCCGCCGGAACCAATTGCACCAGGATCCTGGCCCCCGTGCCCGGCGTCAATTGCAATCACCACTTTGTCACCGGATACCGTGCGCGATTGTACCGCCGGACGCGTCACGGTGTTGCTGCTGGTAACGCTGGTGATACGGTCATTGTCTGATTTAAACGGATTACGTCCAGGCAGCGTCGGGCGCGGCGTAACAACGGGCGTCTCGCGCTTCGCCACCACTGGCGGCGGGACGTCAGCATCGATGGTAAATACCACCTTGTAACCCGCACCGTTTTGCTGTTTCACCGCACGGGTTTTGCCGTTCTGCGTCAGATCCACTACCAGGCGGATTGACTGGTTATCTTTTGCCGTACCTGCACGAATACTTTTCACCAGATTGTTGCCGCTGAACTGCAACGGCAATCCCTGAATAATGCCGGTCTGTTTGATATCCAGCGCCACGCTGCGCTTATCCTGTTGCGAAAACGCATACTCAGGATCGCCCATAAAACTGAAGGTGATACGCGCCTGTCTGTCGCCATTAGACACCTGAATATCGGCTAAACTTGCTGCGCCAGCGTGAGCACACGCCAGCAAAAGAACTGCCGCCAACCAACCTTTCACGCGAGAGATCATCCCGTCACCCTTCCTGTTAACCGGCCATACGCGCCAGCAACGACTCACCAGATGAGGAAACAGCACGAATGCGCGCCTCACGCCCCTGCGCCTGGTAATCTAAATGGATTTCGACATCCGGGTCAGGCAGTACACCCGCACCTTGTTGCGGCCACTCGACCAGGCAAATCGCGTCGTTGGCAAAATAATCGCGGATCCCCATAAACTCCAGCTCCTCCGGGTCCGCAAGGCGGTAGAGATCGAAGTGATACACCATCAGCTTATCGAGGGTGTAAGGCTCCACCAGCGTATAAGTCGGGCTTTTGACATTCCCATGATGGCCTAAAGCCTGCAAAAAGCCCCGGCTAAAGGTGGTTTTACCCGCACCGAGATCGCCATACAGATAAATCACCGTCGCGCCGTCGCAGGCCTGCGCCACGCGATTGCCGAGATCCAGTGTCGATTGCTCGTCAGGTAAAGGAATAACTCGATTAATCATCTTTTGTATCAACTACATCCGGGTTAACAACACGCAAAAGCGTCATAAAAAGATCGGTGGCCAGCATACCGCGCTGACCATATTGTGCCGCCTGTCTGTCGGCCGCTGCGCCATGTGCAACGCATCCGGCGCAAGCCGCATCATACAAACTGAGTTTCTGGCCGAGCAGCGCGCCAATAATGCCCGACAGCACGTCGCCCATGCCACCGCTCGCCATTCCGGCATTTCCGGCATCAATAATGCCTGCCTCACCGGCCTCGCTCGCCACCACCGTACCAGCGCCTTTCAGCACCACCACGCCAGCGTAACGTTTTACCAGACGTTGAGCAGAAAGTAAGCGATCGCTTTCGATTTCCGCCACGCTACAGTTGAGCAAACGCGCTGCCTCGCCGGGATGCGGCGTCAGTACGCGATTGTGACGTTTATCGGGATTGATTGCCAGAAGGTTCAACGCATCGGCGTCCCACAGCATCGGCTTACGAAAATTCTCCACTTTTTGCAGCGCTTTTTTGCCCCACTCTTGCTGCCCAAGTCCAGGCCCTATCACCACCACATCTGCCCACTCCAGGCTTTCATCCAGCGATGCCGCCGTCAGCTCATGGACCATGAGTTCCGGGCGGGCAGTAATAATGGGTGGGATATTCTCGCTACGCGTCAGCACGCGAACCAGACCGGCACCTGCGCGCAGCGCAGCTTCACCGGCCATACGGATGGCACCCGCCGTGCCGTGATCGCCGCCAATGATCACCAGCCGTCCATGATCGCCTTTATGCGATGTTGGGCGGCGCGGTGGCAACCACTGCGCTAACTGGCTCTCATCAAAACGAGAAAGCGGTGCTTGCTGGCCGTTAAGCCACGGTTCAAGCCCCAGCGCATGGTGATGCAACTGGCCGACGACGTCACGCGCTTTGCCAGTCAGCAAGCCCGGTTTAAGCGCGATAAAAGTCACGGTGTGCTGCGCCTCAATGACTGCACCCGGTGTCGTGCCGGTTTGCGCATTCAGGCCGGAGGGGATATCCAGCGCCAGCACCGGCGCGGAATGTAGGTTGGCTTGTTCAATCAGCGCGGAAACATCGTCGCGCGGCGCGCGGTCAAGCCCCGTACCGAGCAAAGCATCGATAATTAAATCCACGTCGTCCGGCCAGGCGACATCCGCGGCATGAATGACACCTCCAGCATCAAGCCAGGCTTCACGCGCGGTTGCAGCCTCTTCCGGCAGCGGTTTGCTGCTCTCCAGCGCCAGCAGCGTTACGGCAATGCCTGCCGCCGCTGCCAACCGCGCAACAATATAGCCATCGCCACCGTTATTACCGTGCCCGCAAAGCAACAGCCAGCTACGCGTGTCAGGAAATTGCTCCCGCGCGACGGCAAACGCGGCTTCGCCCGCGCGCTGCATAAGTTCATAGAGCGTGATGCCGAGGCTGTCTGCCGCCTCACGTTCCAGGCGTTTCATCTCAGCCGTTGGCCAGACAGAGTGTGGTATACTTGCTGCGTTTTTCTTCATTTCTATGGTCCGTCATGTCACAGCCCCTCAATCTCAATGACTTAGCGCAACAAATCAAACAGTGGGGCTCTGAACTGGGTTTTCAGCAGGTCGGTATTACGGATACCGATCTCAGCGCCAGCGAGCCGAAGCTGCAAGCGTGGCTGGACAAACAATATCACGGCGAAATGGAGTGGATGGCGCGCCACGGCATGATGCGCGCCCGCCCCCACGAGCTTCTCCCCGGCACGCTGCGCGTCATTAGCGTGCGCATGAATTACCTTCCTGCACAGGCTGCTTTCGCCAGCACGCTGAAAAACCCAACGCTGGGCTATGTCAGCCGTTATGCGCTGGGTCGCGATTATCATAAGCTGCTGCGCAACCGGCTCAAAAAGCTCGGAGAACTTATCCAGCAGCATTGTGCTTCGCTGAATTTTAGACCTTTTGTTGATTCTGCGCCCATTCTTGAGCGTCCGCTGGCGGAAAAAGCCGGACTGGGCTGGACAGGTAAGCACTCACTTATCCTCAGCCGCGATGCAGGCTCGTTCTTTTTCCTTGGCGAACTGCTGATTGATCTTCCGCTGCCCGTGGATTCGCCAGTCGAAGAAGGTTGTGGGCGCTGCGTGGCCTGTATGACGATTTGCCCAACCGGCGCCATTGTCGAGCCTTATACCGTCGATGCCCGCCGCTGCATCTCTTATCTGACGATTGAGCTGGAAGGCGCCATCCCGAAAGCGTTTCGCCCGCTGATTGGTAACCGCATTTACGGTTGTGACGACTGCCAGCTGATTTGTCCCTGGAATCGCTACTCACAGCTTACCAGCGAAGAGGATTTCAGCCCGCGCAAAGCGCTGCATGCGCCCGCACTGATTGAGCTGTTCTCCTGGAATGAAGCGCACTTTTTGAAAGTCACGGAAGGTTCGGCGATTCGCCGTATTGGTCATTTACGCTGGCTACGCAATATTGCCGTTGCACTGGGCAATGCGCCGTGGGATGAGGCCACTATCCAGGCGCTCCGACAGCGGCTTGGTGAGCACCCACTTCTCGACGAACACATAGAATGGGCGATTGCGCAGCAAATTGAGAAACGAAATGCCTGCGTGGTGGAAGTACAACCCCCGAAAAAGCAGCGACTGGTACGGGTAGTTGAAAAAGGGCTGCCGCGCGATGCCTGAACCATCCACAGCCTGTGAATAAAATAAAAAACACATTACGATTCAACGTTCACAAAATCGTCAAGCGATCGAATTAACAGTTTGAAATATTATTTTATTTTTATTTTTCAGTCAGTTGAAAAGAGATTATTCACCTGACGAAGCGATAGGAATGTTGCGAATGAAAGTCATGCCTGTGGATAACTCTGTTCACAATAGTTTGACAGGACAATAAAAAAACGCCCCCAACGAGGAATCCCGCTGTGGATAATTTTTTATTGATGAAGATTTGGAGCGGGAAACGAGACTCGAACTCGCGACCCCGACCTTGGCAAGGTCGTGCTCTACCAACTGAGCTATTCCCGCATACTTATCTGGACAGGCTTGCTTGCCGTGACCAGTAAATCTGGATGGTGCGTGCCTTTCGGCATTTCAAATTTGGAGCGGGAAACGAGACTCGAACTCGCGACCCCGACCTTGGCAAGGTCGTGCTCTACCAACTGAGCTATTCC
>NZ_QODH01000007.1:144480-162493 GCF_009935945.1 Kosakonia sp. MH5
TTTATCCGGATTCAGCTTCAATGCCGAAACCAGTAAATCTGGATGGTGCATTTCAAATTTTGGAGCGGGAAACGAGACTCGAACTCGCGACCCCGACCTTGGCAAGGTCGTGCTCTACCAACTGAGCTATTCCCGCTTATCATCGATTTTTCAGCTAATTACGAACACTTTCCGCTAAAATTTCGTGATGCCATGTTGCACATTTCTGTGTCTTCACGGGAGGCGCATTATACGAGAAATCATTCCTGCTGCAAGCCCCCGACAGCAAATTTTCGCTTTTTTTGTTCAAGTGCTGCTTTAATCAACAAAATGCGCATTTTTCCAGCAAACCCGCGCCAGCACTGGCTTGCGGGGCAACTGAAAAAAAATCGGCCCCGCGCCTTCATTGTCTTAAAGCTTAATAAAATGCTCGCGATAGTACGCCAGTTCGGCCACCGACTCGCGAATATCATCCAGCGCCTGGTGAGTATTCTGTTTTTTCAGGCCTTCCAGGACCTCCGGCTTCCAGCGACGTGCCAGCTCTTTCAGCGTGCTGACATCCAGATAACGGTAGTGGAAATACGCTTCCAACTCGGGCATGTACTTAAACAGAAAACGACGATCCTGGCCAATGCTGTTGCCACAGATGGGGGATTTGCCCGCCGGCACCCACTCTTTAAGGAATTCGATCGTCGCCAGTTCCGCCGCACGATCGTCGAGCTGGCTGGCTTTAACGCGATCAACCAGACCGCTGCCGGTATGAGTACGCACGTTCCACTCATCCATTAACGCCAGTTGCGCGTCGGATTGATGTACCGCAATCACCGGCCCTTCCGCCAGAATGTTCAGATTCGCATCGGTTACCAGCGTGGCGATCTCAATAATGCGATCGCGCTCGGGATCTAACCCCGTCATCTCCAGATCGATCCAAATGAGGTTGTTTTCATTTGCGCTCATGCTATTTTCCACCCTTCTCGCGTAACTATATTCATCTAAAATTGCGTGTATCATAGAGGTTTTGCCCATCCAGGGCGACCAGGAGCCAGCACGATTGAGTAAAAATAAACTCTCCAAAGGACAGCAGCGCCGCGTAAAAGCGAACCACCAGCGCCGACTGAAAACGTCTGCGGAGAAAGCTGACTACGATGACAACCTGTTCGGCGAAGCGTCCGAAGGGGTGG
Source organism: Kosakonia sp. MH5 (assembly GCF_009935945.1). Taxonomy (NCBI): domain Bacteria; kingdom Pseudomonadati; phylum Pseudomonadota; class Gammaproteobacteria; order Enterobacterales; family Enterobacteriaceae; genus Kosakonia; species Kosakonia sp. MH5. The sequence continues at coordinate 145,641 of NZ_QODH01000007.1, forward strand.
TGATCAGCCGCTTTGGCATGCACGCCGATGTGGAATCTGCCGACGGCGAAGTGCATCGCTGTAACATTCGCCGCACGATTCGCTCGCTGGTCACCGGCGACCGCGTTGTCTGGCGTCCGGGTAAAGAAGCAGCGGAAGGCGTCACCGTCAAGGGCATTGTTGAAGCTGTGCACGAACGCACCTCGGTGCTGACGCGCCCTGATTTTTATGATGGCGTAAAACCCATTGCCGCCAACATCGATCAAATCGTAGTGGTCTCCGCCATTCTGCCGGAACTGTCACTCAATATTATCGATCGCTATCTGGTTGCCTGCGAAACATTGCAGGTTGCTCCGCTGATCGTCCTGAACAAAATCGATCTGCTGGATGACGAAGGAATGGCATTCGTCAATGAGCAGATGGATATCTACCGCAACATTGGCTACCAGGTGCTGATGGTCTCCAGCCACACGCAAGATGGCCTGGCGCCGCTCGTTGAAGCGCTAACCGACCGTGTAAGCATCTTTGCCGGGCAGTCCGGCGTCGGGAAATCAAGCCTGCTCAATGCGCTGCTCGGTTTCCAGGAAGAGCAAATACTCACTAACGATGTTTCTGATGTTTCCGGCCTGGGGCAGCACACTACGACCGCAGCGCGCCTCTACCACTTCCCGCACGGCGGCGATGTGATTGATTCACCGGGTGTTCGTGAGTTTGGCCTCTGGCATCTCGAACCGGAACAAATCACCAACGGGTTTGTCGAATTCCATGACTACATTGGTCACTGTAAATATCGCGACTGCAAACACGATACCGATCCCGGTTGCGCCATCCGCGAGGCGGTAGAAAATGGCGAGATTGCAGAAAGCCGTTTCGACAATTATCACCGTATTCTGGAAAGCATGGCGCAAGTAAAAACGCGTAAAAGCTTTTCTGAATCGGACGACTGACAACTAAGCTATGCGTCGCTAAAATCGTCCCCTTTTCAAAGACTCAGGCGCTCCGGCGCCGGGTCAGGAACGACAAAAACAATGGCCTGGAGGCTACCTTGTTAAACTCACTTAAACTTTCGCTTCAATACATTCTGCCTAAACTGTGGCTCACTCGCCTGGCGGGCTGGGGCGCAAGCAAACGTGCAGGCTGGCTGACCAAACTGGTTATCGATCTGTTCGTAAAATACTACAAGGTCGATATGAAAGAGGCGCAGAAGCCGGACACCGCCAGCTACCGCACCTTTAACGATTTCTTTGTGCGTCCGCTGCGCGACGACGTGCGCCCGCTCAATACCGATCCGAACGTGCTGGTGATGCCCGCAGACGGCGTTATCAGCCAGCTTGGTGCCATTGAGAATGACAAAATCCTGCAGGCCAAAGGCCACAACTACAGCCTGGAAGCACTGCTGGCGGGTAACTACCTGATGGCAGATCTGTTCCGTAACGGTAGCTTTGTCACCACCTATCTCTCTCCGCGCGATTATCACCGTGTTCATATGCCGTGTAACGGCATCCTGCGCGAGATGATTTACGTGCCGGGCGATCTCTTCTCTGTTAACCATCTGACGGCGCAAAATGTCCCTAATCTCTTTGCCCGTAACGAACGCGTGATCTGCCTGTTTGATACCGAGTTTGGCCCGATGGCGCAAATTCTTGTCGGCGCGACCATTGTCGGCAGTATCGAAACCGTGTGGGCAGGCACCATCACGCCACCGCGCGAAGGCATTATCAAACGCTGGACATGGCCTGCGGGCGACAGCGAAGGCGCGGTTGCACTGCTGAAAGGCCAGGAGATGGGCCGCTTCAAACTCGGTTCGACCGTCATCAACCTCTTTGCGCCGGGCAAAGTGGCGCTGGCAGAGCAACTGCAAAGCCTGTCGGTAACAAAAATCGGCCAGACGCTGGCCGTTTCTACCGAGCCCTTCGCGCCGGTAGTTACCGAACCGTCACCGTTGCCGGAAGCGGAAATCCAGGCAGAACACGACGCCAGCCCGCTGGTTGACGACCAAAAAGACCAGGGCTAACCCCCCGCACCACGGAGACTGATGTGCGCCTGATTATCGTTTTTCTGATGGCCTGGTGCCTCAGCCAGGGAGCCGTTGCAGCAACGGCTCCCGATGCCCGACAAATCACCCAGGAACTGGAGCAGGTTAAGGCGGCGAAAAGCACGCCGGAGCAGGCAGAAACGATCGAGGTGCTCCAGGCCGCGCTCAACGCCCTTGAGGAACGCAAAGGTTCCCTCGAACGCGCGCAGCAATATCAACAAGTTATTGATAATTTCCCCAAGCTTTCCCGCACCCTGCGCGCACAGTTGGATAACCTGCGCGATGAACCCAAATCGGTTCCCGAAGGGATGAGCAGCGACGCGCTGAATCAGGAGATCCTGCAAGTCAGCAGCCAGTTGCTGGAAAAAACCCGACTCGCCCAACAGGAGCAGGAACGCGCCAGAGAGATCAGCGATTCCCTGAGCCAGCTCCCGCAACAGCAGACCGACGCACGCCGCCAGGTTACCGAAGTGGAGCGCCGACTTGGCGCGCAAAACACCAACACGCCGCTGGCGCAGGCGCAAAACTTCGGCGCGCAGGCAGAATCCGCGAAGCTGAAAGCGCTGGTTGATGAGCTGGATCTGGCGCAACTCTCCGCCAATAACCGCCAGGAACTGGCGCGGATGCGCTCCGAACTGGCGCAGAAACAGAGCCAGCAGTTGGATGCGTATCTCCAGGCCTTGCGTAACCAGCTCAACAGCCAGCGCCAGCGCGAAGCCGAACAGGCGCTGGAGAGCACTGAGTTACTGGCGGAAAACAGTGCCAATCTGCCCGCCGGTATTGTCGAGCAGTTCCGCATCAACCGTGAACTATCGCAGGCGCTGAATCAACAGGCGCAGCGTATGGATCTGGTCGCATCTCAGCAGCGGCAGGCCTCCGGGCAGACTTTACAGGTTCGCCAGGCGCTGAATACACTGCGTGAGCAGTCTCAATGGCTCGGTGCCTCGAATATGCTGGGTGAAGCGCTGCGCGCGCAGGTTGCCCGCCTGCCGGAAATGCCAAAACCGCAGCAACTGGATACCGAGATGGCGCAACTGCGCGTCCATCGGATGCGCTATGAGGATTTGCTGAATAAGCAGCCGCAACTGCGACAAATCCGCCAGGCGGACGGCAAAGCGCTTACCGCCGAGCAGAATCGCATTCTGGAAGCCCAGTTGCGCACGCAGCGCGAGCTGCTGAATTCTTTGCTTCAGGGCGGCGATACGCTGATCCTCGAACTCACCAAGCTGAAAGTGGCCAATAGCCAGCTCGAAGATGCGCTGAAAGAGGTGAATGAAGCAACGCACCGCTACCTGTTCTGGACGGCGGATGTCAGCCCGCTGACCTTTGCATGGCCAATCGAGATTGTGCAGGATCTGCGCCGTTTATTGTCGCTGGATACCCTCAGCCAGCTTGGCAAAGCCAGTATTATGATGCTGACCAGCAAAGAGACGCTGTTCCCGCTGTTTGGTGCGTTAGCGCTGGTGGGTTTCAGCATCTATTCACGTCGGCATTTTACCCGCTTTCTGGAGCGTTCAAGCGCCCGCGTCGGCAAGGTCACACAGGATCACTTCTGGCTGACCATGCGCACCGTTTTCTGGTCGATTCTCGTCGCATCACCGCTTCCGGTGCTGTGGGCCACGCTCGGTTATGGTTTGCAGGAAGCCTGGCCCTGGCCGCTGGCGGTCGCCATCGGTGATGGCGTTACGGCTACCGTACCGCTGCTGTGGGTGGTGATGATTTGCGCCACCTTCGCCCGTCCAACCGGTTTGTTTGTCGCCCACTTTGGCTGGCCGCGCAACCGCGTTGCACGCGGCATGCGTTACTACCTGATGAGTATTGGCTTTATCGTACCGTTGATCATGGCGCTGATTATGTTCGATAACCTCAACGATCGAGAATTCTCCGGCTCGCTGGGACGGCTGTGCTTTATCCTGATCTGCGGAGCGCTGGCGCTGGTTACGCTGAGTATGAAACGCGCCGGGATCCCGCTCTATGTGGACAAAAGCGGCAGCGCCGATAATTTGCCGAATCATCTGTTGTGGAATTTGCTGCTGTGCGCGCCGCTGACGGCGATCCTCGCCGCAGCGGTCGGCTATCTGGCCACAGCGCAGGCGCTGCTCGCGCGTCTGGAAACCTCCGTCGCCATCTGGTTCGCCCTGCTGGTGGTCTACCACATTATCCGCCGCTGGATGCTAATTCAGCGCCGTCGCCTGGCGTTTGAACGCGCACGCCACCGCCGCGCGGAAATTCTCGCGCAACGTGCGCGGGGCGAAGAGGATGTGCCGCATCACTCCAGCACCGAAGGCGCTGCCGATATCGATGAACCGGAAGTCGATCTGGATGCAATCAGCGTCCAGTCGCTGCGGCTGGTGCGCTCGATTCTGATGTTGATTGCCCTGCTGTCTGTCATCGTGCTGTGGTCGGAGATCCATTCCGCTTTTGGTTTTCTGGAAAATATTCCGCTATGGGATGTCACTTCAACGGTGCAGGGAGTGGAAAGCCTGGAGCCAATTACGCTCGGCGCGGTGCTGATCGCCATTCTCGTGTTTATCATCACCACGCAACTGGTGCGCAACCTTCCGGCATTGCTGGAACTGGCGCTGCTGCAACATCTGGATCTGTCGCCCGGCACCGGTTATGCCATTACCACTATCACTAAATATTTGCTGATGCTGTTCGGTGGGCTGGTCGGCTTCTCAATGATCGGCATCGAGTGGGCCAAGCTGCAATGGCTGGTCGCCGCGTTAGGTGTTGGTCTCGGCTTTGGCTTACAGGAGATTTTCGCCAACTTCATCTCTGGCCTGATCATTCTGTTTGAGAAGCCGATCCGCATTGGCGATACCGTAACGATCCGCGATCTGACGGGCAGCGTGACGAAAATCAACACCCGCGCCACCACCATCAGCGACTGGGATCGTAAAGAGATCATCGTGCCGAACAAGGCGTTTATTACCGAGCAGTTTATTAACTGGTCGCTCTCCGATTCCGTCACGCGCGTGGTTTTAACCGTGCCTGCGCCAGCAGACGCCAACAGTGAAGAGGTGACGCAGATCCTCTATACCGCAGCCGAGCGCTGCTCTTTTGTGATTGATAATCCGGCACCGGAAGTGTTCCTGGTCGATCTGCAACAGGGTATTCAACTGTTTGAACTGCGTATCTATGCCGCTGAGATGGGGCATCGTATGCCACTGCGCCACGAAATCCACCAGTTGATTCTGGCGGGCTTCCGCGAACACGGCATCGATTTGCCGTTCCCGCCATTCCAGATGCGGCTGGAGAGTCTCGACGGGAGACGCACGGCGCGAACGCTGACTTCCGCAGGCAAAGGCAACCGCCCGGCGGGAAGTTTGTAAGACGCGCGACTAATGGCCTGATGGCGCTATGGCATCAGGCCTACCGACCAGCGAATATACGGGACTTCCAGAGCAACTTAGACGTAGCCGCCACTCGATGGTACATGCCTACAAGCACCATTGATAGCGCAGGAAAAACCGCCACAGCCAGAATGCAAAAATAGAGAATAGTGTCAGGTAAAGTAACCAATGCCGCCGTTTTTTCCAGACAAGCAGATAAATAAAGGGAAAAAACAATGGGATAGTCATGACGACCCCAACATCGCGGGTATCGTCATGCTCAATATATATCATAAGATCACATATATTTTTAATACTGTTGCCATCAATGAGCCACTCTTTATCCTGAGCTGAAAAAAGGATGATAAAGAGAACAGAGAACACGAACCAGACGAAACCAAGTGTAAATGCTTTCCAGCGCATTTAATTCCCCCGCAGAATCCTCATCAGACTATCCTTCTTCTCAATTATCCTGCGACCATATTCACTATATGCCCGTTCACGTGCACCTGTCGGAGCATGAATAGAATCGATAAAGTCTTTTTTATCGCGACTAATACCACGATTATACCTTGATCCAGCCAATATTATCTGCTCATCGCTCAGATGGGAAGTATCACTGCCCGGATTGTCATAAAGAATGAGATCCCGGAGATGAAATGCAACGACTCTAATATTAAAATCATTATTAAGTAAACACTGAGAAAGTTTATATTGCTGAAAGAAACTTAATGTATCAGGTCTGATACCTATGGTCTCTGCTGCTGCCCGAAGTTGTATAGCGATCGAACCAACAGATGTAGAGTTGGAATATATATTATCTTTTTCCCCATAACTATTTCTAAAACTTGCCTGAACTGTAGCACACCGACACTTTTAAACCTTTCTGGCGTACCACCAACTTCGGAAACAGCGATGCCAGCCAACAATAATTCAGGTATTTGAGCCTCCCTGGCAGACTTTTTAATCACCCCCCGGTGGTGAATCAACCAGGCAGTTTTATAAAGCCAAAGATATGCAGCCCCAGTACGATGATTCCAGTTACTGGGAAGCACATACCATCGAAAAAAATCGAACCCATCCCAATGAGGAAAACCATATTTATCTACTTTGCAAAAAATCAATGAATCATCCATAAATATTAATCATCCATTCACATTATTTGTTTTTAAAACAATTTAAGCATATACGGCAACGCAAATAAATAATAAACAAATTGGCAGAGGAATGATAATAAAAGGAAAATAGAATATGTATTAAATAAGATTTTTCAATGTACTTAAAAAAGAGATGAATATTACTTCAGGAGCGAACAAAAGGTGCGCTCCTGTTATGCAAAGCAATTACGCCCGGTCAACGGTAAACGCAATAACCTCAGCCAGGCTTTCCGCCTGCAATGCCAGCATCACCAGACGATCAACGCCCAACGCCACGCCGGAACAATCCGGCAGGCCGGCTTTCAACGCTTCCAGCAAATTATTGTCCATTGGCTGCTGCGGCAGACCACGCGCCGCACGCTTGCGGTTATCCTGCTCAAAACGCTGCTGCTGCTCGCGGGCATCAGTCAGCTCATGGAAACCATTCGCCAGCTCAATCCCTTTGAAATAGACCTCAAAACGCTCCGCCACGCGGTGATCTTCGGTGCTGATCTGCGCCAGCGCGGCCTGGCTTGCCGGAAAGTGGTACACGAAAGTCGGACGATCTTTGCCGATATGCGGCTCAACGCCCATGGCAAACAGCAGTTGTAGCAGCGTATCGCGGTCTTCTTCTGTCTCGGCAATATTGCTCAGATCGAGTTTTGCCGCCACTTCGCGCAACTGCGCTTTATCAGCAGAGAGCGGATCCACTTCCAGATAACGCTGGAACGCCTGCTGGTAAGAGAGCGATTCCGCTGCCGGGCACTCCAGTACCTGTTGCAGTAAATCGTCCACCTCATTCATCAGACGGTACATGTCGTAGTGCGGGCGATACCACTCAAGCATGGTGAATTCAGGATTGTGATGACGGCCCATCTCTTCATTACGGAAGCTTCTGCACAGCTGGAATACCGGGCCGCAGCCCGCCGCCAGCAGACGCTTCATATGATATTCCGGGCTGGTCATCAGGTAGAGATTGATCCCCTGAGAATGGCCGGGGCCAACAAAACGGGTTTCAAACGGGAACAGATGAACGTCCGTTACCGTTGCCTGGCTCATACAGGGCGTCTCCACCTCAAGTACGCCGCGATCGGCGAAGAAGCGCCGAATTTCCGCCATGATTGCCGCGCGTTTTAATAAATTGGGGATGGATGCGCTCGGCTGCCAGGTGGCCGTTTCGCTCATGGTACGTTCTCCAAATTCAGACAAGGGCACGAAGTCTACCCGCATCGATCCGCAGAGACAAATTTTGTGCAAAAAAATTTCATTTATCTCGTCTATAAATAAAGAGGAAGTAATCAAGGATGATATTTATCAATATGAATGATGCATTGCCTTAAAGAACAGCAAAAAAAATCGAACGCATCAAATTTCCCTTGAAACTCTGCGGTTATACTGCTGCTTACCCAAAAAGGAGCAGTGGAACATATTCGCAACTGCCTTAAGCGGTCTGGCTTATCGTTGCGGAACAACAATAATCTGGAGGAATGTCGTGCAAACCTTTCAAGCCGATATCGCTGTGATAGGCGCAGGTGGAGCGGGATTACGCACCGCCATCGCGGCGGCGCAAGCCAACCCGAAAGCCAAAATCGCATTGATTTCAAAAGTTTATCCGATGCGCAGCCACACGGTTGCCGCAGAAGGCGGTTCTGCCGCCGTCGCCCAGGATCATGACAGCTTCGAATACCATTTCCACGATACCGTTGCTGGCGGTGACTGGCTTTGCGAACAGGATGTCGTTGACTATTTTGTGCATCATTGCCCGACAGAAATGACCCAACTTGAACAGTGGGGCTGTCCGTGGAGCCGTCGCCCGGATGGTTCGGTCAACGTGCGGCGCTTCGGTGGGATGAAAATCGAACGTACCTGGTTCGCCGCCGATAAAACCGGCTTCCATATGCTGCACACCCTGTTTCAAACTTCCCTTCAGTTCCCACAAATCCAACGCTTCGACGAACATTTCGTGCTGGATATCCTTGTGGATGACAACCATGCCCGCGGGCTGGTCGCCATGAATATGATGGAAGGTACGCTGGTGCAGATTCGCGCCAATGCCGTGGTGATGGCAACGGGCGGCGCTGGCCGCGTTTACCGCTACAACACTAACGGCGGCATTGTAACCGGCGATGGCATGGGCATGGCGCTGGCGCACGGCGTTCCGCTGCGCGACATGGAGTTCGTGCAGTACCATCCAACCGGCCTGCCGGGTTCCGGCATTCTGATGACGGAAGGTTGCCGCGGCGAAGGCGGTATTCTGGTGAACAAAAACGGCTACCGCTATTTGCAGGATTACGGCATGGGGCCGGAAACGCCGCTGGGCGAGCCGAAGAACAAATATATGGAACTCGGCCCGCGCGACAAAGTATCGCAAGCATTCTGGCATGAGTGGCGTAAAGGCAACACTATCTCCACGCCGCGCGGTGATGTGGTCTACCTCGACCTGCGTCATCTTGGCGCGAAAAAAATCAACGAACGTCTGCCGTTTATCTGCGAACTGGCGAAAGCCTATGTTGGCGTCGATCCGATCAAAGAGCCGATTCCGGTACGCCCGACGGCCCACTACACCATGGGCGGTATCGAAACCGACCAAAACTGCGAATCGCGCATCACCGGGCTGTTTGCAGTGGGTGAATGCTCATCGGTCGGCCTGCACGGTGCCAACCGTCTCGGCTCGAACTCGCTGGCAGAACTGGTGGTGTTTGGCCGCCTGGCCGGTGAACGCGCCATTGCACGTTCGGCCTCAGCAAGCCAGGCCAATGATGATGCGTTAAACGCACAGGCAGCAGATGTCGAGCAGCGTCTGAAAGCGCTGGTCAATCGGGACGGCAACGAAAGCTGGGCGAAAATCCGCGACGAAATGGGCGAATCCATGGAAGAAGGCTGCGGGATCTACCGCACGCCGGAATTAATGCAGAAAACCGTGGATAAGCTGGCCGAGCTGCAAGAGCGCTTCAAACGCGTGCGCATTACCGATACTTCCAGCGTCTTCAACACCGATCTGCTCTATACCATCGAGCTGGGACATGGGCTGAACGTAGCCGAATGTATGGCGCACTCGGCGCTGGCGCGTAAAGAATCCCGCGGGGCGCATCAGCGCCTGGATGAGGGATGTACTGAGCGCGATGACGTCAACTTCCTCAAGCACACGCTGGCTTTCCGCGATGCCGACGGCGCAACCCGACTGGAATACAGCGATGTGAAGATCACTACGCTGCCACCGGCGAAACGCGTATACGGTGCAGAAGCTGAATCGTCTGAGAAGAAGGAGACGAACAATGTCTGAGATGAAGAATCTGAAAGTGGAGGTGGTGCGTTACAACCCGGAAGTGGACGATGCGCCTCACAGTGCCTTCTATGACGTGCCTTACGATGAAGCCACTTCTCTGCTCGACGCGCTGAACTATATCAAAGATAACCTTGCGCCGGATCTGAGCTACCGCTGGTCGTGCCGTATGGCGATTTGCGGCTCCTGCGGCATGATGGTCAACAAAGTCCCGAAACTGGCGTGTAAAACCTTTCTGCGCGATTACGAGAAAGGCCTGAAAGTCGAGGCGCTGGCGAACTTCCCGGTTGAGCGCGATCTGGTGGTCGATATGACCCACTTTATCGAAAGTCTCGAAGCGATTAAGCCTTACATCATCGGCAATACGCGCACGCCAGATCAGGGACCCGGCAAGCAAACCCCGGCGCAGATGGCGAAGTACCATCAGTTCTCCGGCTGCATTAACTGCGGCCTGTGCTACGCTGCCTGCCCGCAGTTTGGTCTGAATCCTGAGTTCATCGGCCCGGCGGCGATTACGCTGGCGCATCGCTATAACCTTGATAGCCGCGATCACGGCAAAAAAGAGCGCATGGGGCAACTCAACAGCCAGAACGGCGTGTGGAGCTGTACGTTTGTCGGCTACTGTTCGGAAGTATGTCCGAAACATGTCGATCCGGCTGCGGCCATTCAGCAGGGCAAGGTGGAAAGCTCGAAAGACTTTCTTATCGCCACCCTGAAACCACGCTAAGGAGTGCATTATGACGACTAAACGTAAAGCCTGGGTTCGTCCCATGCCGTCAAGCTGGTGGAAAACTCTGCCGTTTTATCGCTTCTACATGCTGCGTGAAGGAACGGCGGTACCTGCGGTCTGGTTCAGTATCGAACTGATCTTTGGTCTGTTTGCGCTAAAACATGGGCCGGAAAGCTGGGAAGGGTTCGTGCACTTTCTGCAAAACCCGATTGTGGTGATCCTCAATCTGGTGACGCTCGCCGCCGCGCTGCTGCACACCAAAACCTGGTTTGATCTGGCGCCGAAAGCGCAGCTTATCATCGTCAAAGGCGAAAAAATGGGGCCAGAGCCGGTAGTGAAAGGGCTTTGGGTGGTGACTGCGGTAGTCACTGTGGTGGTGCTGTTTGTGGCTCTTTTCTGGTAAGGAGGCCAACGTGATTAACCCGAATCCAAAACGTTCTGACGAACCCGTATTCTGGGGCTTGTTCGGCGCAGGCGGTATGTGGAGCGCCATTGTCGCGCCGGTTATCGTGCTGCTGGTCGGTATTCTGCTGCCGCTGAGCTTCTACCCAGGTGAAGCGCTGGGCTATGAGCGCGTACTGACATTTGCGCAAAGCTTCATTGGCCGCGTGTTCCTCTTTTTAATGATTGTCCTGCCGGTGTGGTGCGGTCTGCACCGTATCCACCATATGATGCATGATTTGAAAATTCACGTACCGAACGGTAAATGGGTGTTCTACGGTCTCGCGGCAATTCTGACTGTGGTCACACTGATCGGCGTCATTTTTATTTGATACCTGTCGCTCTCCTGCGCAAGCGGGAGAGCAAATTTCCTGCCAGCGTCAATACCCTAAAGAAAAGATCTGGAAGGAAAAATCTCATGCGCATGTTGCTGATGATCGCCATGGTTACCGCTGCGTTACTGCTCTCCTCCTGTAGTTCCCCTACCCCGCCTGATGGCGTCACCGTTGTGCAAAACTTCAATACCCACCGTTATCTTGGAAGATGGTACGAAATCGCCCGTCTGGACCACCGCTTCGAGAGCGGTCTGGAGAAAGTCACCGCCACCTACAGTTTGCGCAACGACGGCGGACTGACGGTGATAAACCGCGGCTATAATCCGCAGCGCGACATGTGGCAACAGTCCACCGGCGTGGCATATTTCACCGGCAATCCGAATACCGCCGCGCTGAAGGTCTCTTTCTTCGGTCCTTTCTATGGCGGTTACAACATCATCGCCCTTGACGATGAATATCGCTACGCGCTGGTTTGCGGGCCGGATCGCGACTATTTGTGGCTGCTGTCGCGCACGCCAACCCTGCCAGCAGAGGTCAAACAGCAGATGCTGGATATCGCCAGCCGGCAAGGCTTTGCTGTGGAAAAACTACTCTGGATTAATCAGTCTTACTAATGTGTGCTGAGCTTTAACCCAACGATTCCAGCAACAATCAGGCACAGACTGAGAATACGCGCCAGGCTTGCAGATTCGCCAAGCAACACAATCCCTGCAACCGCCGCGCCCACCGCCCCGATCCCGGTCCAGATAGCATAGGCGGTACCGACCGGCAGGGTTTTCATTGCCCATGACAGCAGCACAATACTGGCGATCATTGCCGTAACGGTGATGATACTGGGGGCAAGTCGCGTAAAGCCGTGGGTGTATTTCAGGCCGACAGCCCACACCACTTCAAGAAGACCGGCGATAAGAAGAATTAACCAGGACATGATTGGCTCCGATGCGGGGCCGTCCCCGGAAAAAATGAAACTGACAGGTCGTCCCGCCAGAGATGTGAAGAGAGGCAAATTTTGCCCGCTACAGTTTAAAATTTCAACTTGAATGTGCTTGCTTATATTCCGCAAGTTAAAGCAAGAAATAGCCACTGTTCGCTGCGGAATTCCAGCATTTACCCACCTTATGTACCCCCTATGATGAATCACTTTCCTGAATACAGGAAGCTGTGCGCCACCCTCTGACTGCGAAGAAAAATATGTTCAAGATTCTCGTGATTGACCGTTGTTACTTCACCCGCGTTGGGGTGGAGTCCTGGCTCAATCAACCCGATTTATTCCCCGCCTCGTTCCTCGTCACCGGGTTGCATAATTTAATGCTGGCGAAAGAACATATTGTGCAGTGGCAACCCGATATGGTGATTGCCGATCTTCATGGCTTCAAAAATGAAATCCATCATATTCAACAGCTTGCATCGCTATTTTCCGTCTGCGGCGACTCAAACCAGGTACTGCTGCTGGAATCGGGTATCGATGCGCAACTTTCCGGGTTCTATGCGCAATTTAAAATTCGCGCAACGCTGCTAAAAACAGAACCGCTGGAGAAACTGGCGCAGGTCATTGATGACATTGTGCTGGCGCGCCCGATGCGTTCAATTCCACAAATGGCGACACCGCTACTGACCAAACAGGAAGAGAAAGTGCTCACGCTATGGATGGAAGGGAAAAGTAACCAAAGCATCGCGGCCAGGCTAAGTATTAACGGCAAAACCGTTTATACCTACAAGCGTAATATTCGTATGAAACTCGGGATGGGAAATCGGTTTACGCCGTTCCTTTCACTGCCGGAAAATTCAAATTAGCGGTACGGCGGATGCCGTACCGGCAAGGATTACTGCTGCGCTTTGCTTGCTGCGCCAGAGATTGCGCTGCCGCCTTCAGAGATATCCTGACCGACGCCACGCGTGGTGTTACACGCCGTCAGAACGGATGAAAGGACCAATACAGAAAAGATCGCAACAATTGTCTTCTTAACCATAATATCTTCCTTTTGTGACCAATATTATTTGTGTATAGCCACTTAAGCATAGACAAAATTCCGCAGTGAGACCGGAACGGGAAGATTTTTAAGAAGATGTGAAGTTTTTAGCTCACCGCGTGAGAAATAGCGTGGCCGAGGCTCTGAATATCTTCGCCGACGCCGCGCGCCGTATTGCAGCCCGACAGCAAAGCGCTGCTGATAAGCATAAGTGAAAGGATTTTGGTAAGGCGTTTCATCATTCCTGCCTTGTTATGTTCAACGGCGTAGCATGATGCTACGCCGAAGCCGCGGACATTACTTCACGCGAGATACGTATTCGCCGGAGCGGGTATCGACTTTGATGACTTCACCGATCTGCACGAACAGCGGAACTTTAACCACTGCGCCAGTGCTCAGGGTAGCCGGTTTGCCGCCTGTACCCGCGGTGTCGCCTTTCAGACCTGGATCGGTTTCAACGATTTCCAGCTCAACAAAGTTCGGCGGAGTGACGGAGATCGGCTGGCCGTTCCACAGGGTCACGATGCACTCAGCCTGGTCCAGCAGCCATTTTGCGTTGTCGCCAATCGCTTTGGCGTCAGCGGAAAGCTGTTCGAAAGTTTCGTTGTTCATGAAGTGCCAGAACTCACCGTCGTTGTACAGGTAAGTCAGGTTCATATCGACAACGTCTGCGCCTTCGGCAGAGTCAGTAGATTTGAAGGTTTTTTCTACGCGAGTACCGGTCAGCAGGCGACGCAGCTTAACGCGCGCAAATGCCTGGCCTTTACCTGGTTTAACGAATTCGCTGGCTTCAACCGCATAAGGTTCGCCGTCCAACATGATTTTAAGACCAGCACGAAAATCGTTGCTATAGTAAGTCGCCATAAGGCCCTCTGAAAATTGTTAACTGGTAGCTTAGCCACAAAATGGCGCATATTGTAACCCTAAATACCCCGTCCAGAGAAGATTGGTTAATGCAACTTGCCGATGTAATAACCGATCCAGATGAACTGTTACGTCTTTTAAAGATAGACACGGATGAAAATTTAACCGCAGGCCGCGAGGCAAAACGCCTGTTTCCGCTACGCGTACCGCGTTCCTTCGCCGCGCGCATGCTGCCTGGCAATCCCAACGATCCGCTATTGCGCCAGGTGATCACCGCACCGCAGGAATTTATCGCCGCGCCGGGTTTTACCACCGATCCGCTGGAAGAGCAGAGTAGCGTGGTGCCTGGATTACTGCACAAATACCGAAATCGCGCCCTGCTACTGGTGAAAGGCGGCTGCGCCGTAAACTGCCGCTACTGCTTCCGTCGCCACTTCCCCTACGCGGAAAATCAGGGCAACAAGCGTAACTGGCAAGGCGCGCTGGACTACATTGCAGCGCATCCGGAGCTGGATGAAATCATCTTTTCCGGCGGCGATCCACTGATGGCGAAAGATCATGAGCTGGACTGGCTGCTGGAACAGCTGGAAGCCACTCCACACATTAAACGCCTGCGTATTCACAGCCGCCTGCCGATTGTGATCCCGGCGCGCATCACCGATACGCTGGTCGCACGTTTCGCCCGTTCATCTCTGCAAATTTTGCTGGTCAATCATATTAACCATGCCCAGGAGATCGGCGATGACTTCCGCGCGGCGATGGCCGCACTGCGGCAAGCGGGCGTCACTTTACTGAACCAAAGCGTGCTGCTACGCGGCGTGAATGATAATGCGCAAACGCTGGCGGAGTTGAGTAATGCGTTATTTGATGCGGGGGTGATGCCCTACTATCTGCACGTGCTGGATAAAGTTCAGGGCGCTGCGCACTTTATGGTCAGCGATGACGAAGCACGCTTGATTATGCGCGAGCTTCTGACGCTGGTTTCTGGTTATATGGTGCCGAAACTTGCCCGCGAGATTGGCGGCGAACCCAGTAAAACGCCACTGGATCTGCAATTGCGCCAGAGCTAAGCCGTAAATAATGACGAGCCTTTGCAGGCTCGTCATTGCCGTTTAAAACGTCTCCCAACCGTCCTGTCCCGTAGTAGCCGCAGCCTGTTTTGGCTGATGCTTTTTACCGATCGACTTTTTCACTTTCTCCAGTTGCTGCCCCGGCAAGCGGAACACATCAACCAGCTGTTGCAGTTTGCCTGCTTGCTCTTCAAGGCTACCGGCAGCGGCAGAAGACTCCTGAACCAGCGCGGCGTTCTGCTGTGTAGTGGTATCCATTTCCGACATCGCCTGGGCAATCTGCGAGATGCCACGGTTTTGCTCATCGGACGCGGCGGCGATCTCCTGCATTAAATCTTTAACCTGCTGTACGGAATGCACAATGCCGCTCATCGTTTCCCCCGCCAGATCGACCTGCCGGGAACCTTCTTCGACATAGTTAACCGACTCATGAATCAGGGCTTCAATCTCTTTGGCCGCCTGGGCGCTACGCTGCGCCAGGTTTCGCACTTCGCCTGCTACCACCGCAAAACCGCGCCCCTGCTCGCCCGCTCTGGCTGCTTCAACGGCTGCGTTAAGCGCCAGAATGTTGGTTTGAAATGCAATGCCATTAATCACAGAGGTGATTTCTGAAATGCGCTTCGAGCTTTCGATAATATCCTTCATGCGATTCACCGCCACGCTAACAACGGTGCCGCCTTTTACCGCCGTATCTGCCGCTGACGTGGCTAGCTGGCTGGCCTGATGCGCGTTCTGCGCGTTCTGTTTCACCGTCGAACTCAGCTCTTCCATGCTCGCCGCCGTTTCCACCACGGCGGCCGATTGCTGCTCGGTACGTGCAGAGAGTTCATTGTTGCCGAGCGCAATCTCATTGGCGGCAGTATTCACCGAGCCGGAGGCGCTGCGCACCATGCTCAGCGATTCCGCGACCCGTTCAATCAACAGGTTGAATGCCCCAACGGCACGGCCAATTTCATCCAGGCGCCCCGTTGGTAACGTATGGCTGAGATCCAGTTTTTCGCTGATGCTGACCATCCCGTCTTTCATCTCATTCAGACGACGTTTGATATTCAACACAGTGAATAAACCAAACAGTCCCAGAATA
Organism: Kosakonia sp. MH5; assembly: GCF_009935945.1. NCBI lineage: Bacteria > Pseudomonadati > Pseudomonadota > Gammaproteobacteria > Enterobacterales > Enterobacteriaceae > Kosakonia > Kosakonia sp. MH5. The sequence goes on from NZ_QODH01000007.1 coordinate 161,903, forward strand.
AGAGTCGCCGCCAGCGTGGCAATCAGAGATAACGTTATTGAGCGAGAAATCAACGAACTATTATTACTGTTGGCCGCAGTCACTAACGAGGTGTTATAGGCAATTTGATCGTCAAAATCCTTGACCAGCAGGGTAATGTTTTCCGCAACTAAACCGCCACTATGCATCGCTTTAACGACGCCATCGCGATCGTTAGCATTTGATATTTTAAAATATTGGTCCATCACCGTGCGGAATTTGTCTAAATCACCTAACGTTTTATTCGACAAATCAAGATCATGTTGATCGGAAATAAGTTCCTTCAGGTAATGTTGATGCATGGCATATAATTCGTCATACATTTTAAACGCTTTTTGTTGTACTTCAGCCATACCAGCAGCGTCCTGCGTCAGACCATGTAGATAAAGCTGACTACGGATGCTGGTGACCTTCAGCATCTCTTTGTTCATGGCGTCGAGGCTCGGCAAGATATTGGCCTGAAAATAATCTTGTGCGTTACTAATTTTTGATAGCGAAAAAACAGCAATAAGGTTTGTTCCAATTAAGCTCAAGATTAATAACGAAAATGCAAGTAATAACTTTTTTGTAATA
>NZ_QODH01000007.1:162503-345105 GCF_009935945.1 Kosakonia sp. MH5
AAAAAAAAAAAAAAAACAGCAATAAGGTTTGTTCCAATTAAGCTCAAGATTAATAACGAAAATGCAAGTAATAACTTTTTTGTAATATTCATCGACTCTCCGACCCTCTTCACATCCACCAAAGGTACCCTGTTTTAAAGTCCTTTTATTTTTGCATCCTGCCAACAATATCGACAATAAAACCGCATACTTTAGTGATCGCAGTATCTTCTCAGCAAAGAAACAGTAAATGGTGTTTAACCTTAAGAAAACTTAATATTCAGGACGGATTAACTGACAAAATTTATGAAAAAAAGAGTCAGGAAAAGAGGAATAAATAATGGAATGAAGCGATTAACGGACTCCCGTCAGCATGAGCGGGAGTCCGCAGAAACAGCTTAGTTAGGGCATTTATAGACCTGCGCGTTCATTTCGCTGGCGGTCGGGACAAAACTGGATAAGAAACCCTGCGTCGGGCTGGAAACGTTATAAAGAACGTTGCCGCCCATCGCAGCCGCCTGGTTGCGCAGCGCATTCGCCGCAGCGCGCATTGAACCGCCCTCTTCGCCATGCTGGCCAGAGAGCCAGTTGCTCTGCGAGCCAGTGGCGGTGCCGAGATACTGGCACTGCGCGCCCGGTTTATCTTCCACAAAGCGTACGCCTTGTCCTGCGGCGCTTAATTCACTACTGCTGCTGCTGCAACCCGCTAACAGCAGCACGCCGCCCATAATCCCAGCCAAACGTTTTACGTACATGTTATTCCCCATAATCAATGAGCTGGACGCATGCCGCCCGTGTGTAAACCTTATACTAAAAAGATGACTAAAAGAAAAACATACTCAGCATAAGCCGCACAAATCGCGGAAAATAGTGCCAGGAAAGCGTATAGCAACGATGAGGCTGGAGGGAGAACAACGCTCTGAAAGGCTAGCAGCGCTTCAACGCAGCCATGCTGGTTGAGGTTTACGTTTCACGCAGGGCGTTCCGCCTGTTTTTTCACCGCCAACGCTCATCACCTCAAACAGTACCCAGTGCTAAATACAGCGTGTTAAGCGATTATATATCAACCGATAATTGGCAATGAAATAATATGCCGGGTAACGATAAAAACAATATCAAGCACATCGCCTGAATCTGCAAACCGTAACATATTAAAAACCTGGCGCTCATAATAATCTGATTAACCCCTCCGCGCGGGAAAACCATCACCAAAACCATTGACAACATATATTAGATAGACAGTATGGTAACACCGCAAAAATTCATTGAACGGGATCATCAATGGGACACTCATTAAAAAACAGATCGTAACCACTATAATAGTTCGTGGTAACAACAACTCTTAATTAACTCATTAATGCAGGATAACTAAAACCATAATAAGCATCGCCATGCAAGGTACGACTATGATATTTATCATTAATCACAAAATCCATTTCAGGCCTGCCGATGGCACCATCTGGAATAACGAAGTTGAAAGCGAAAAAAGCCATTTAACGCTGACTCGCGCCAGCAGTAGATTGTTGACTTTCTTAATTGAGAATCAAGGAAAAATCTTAACGCGCAATGATATTTTGAAAGCGGTTTGGGGTAAATATGGTCAGCATTCGTCAAACAATACACTAAATCAATATATTTCGCTGTTACGTAGAATGTTATCTAATTTTGGATTAGGCGTTCAAGTTATTAAAACCATTCCTAAGACAGGATTTTTACTAAGCACGGATATACATATTGTTGCCAATAAAGAATTCGCCAATAGTGGAGTAAGGGCAGATGCACCGCTAATATGCAGAAACTGTAAAAAGTTAGGGTTATTGTTGCTACTGGTAGTGCTTTTCATGCTATTGGCTGGCGTCTGGCAGAGCCGCACAGGCATCTGCAATTTTCCCCCAGGCCTTCAGCCTCGCGCAAGCTGGCACCAGAACGTGCAGGTGCCTTCAGAGTTAGCGTTGCCGGTATAGTTTCATGCATATTCATGGGCAAAGCAGAAAGCAAAAAAAGAGCGGGCAATGCCCGCTCTTTTTCGTTGAACCCGCGACAGGTCACCCTGTTCGCGCGTCCGGCAGCGATTACATCATGCCGCCCATACCGCCCATGCCGCCCATACCGCCAGCAGCACCTAAATCAGGCGCATCGCTTTTCGGCAGGTCGGTTACCATGCACTCGGTAGTGATCATCAGGCCAGCAACGGACGCCGCATACTGCAGAGCAGAACGGGTCACTTTGGTCGGATCCAGGATACCCATGTCGATCATGTTGCCGTACTCTTCGGTCGCAGCGTTGTAACCGTAGTTGCCGTCGCCAGCTTTAACGGTGTTCGCTACTACAGACGGCTCTTCACCGCAGTTCAGCACGATCTGACGCAGCGGTGCTTCCATTGCGCGCAGCGCAACTTTGATACCGACGTTCTGGTCTTCGTTCTGACCTTTCAGGTCAGCAATTTTGCTTGCTACACGGATCAGCGCAACGCCACCGCCAGCAACCACGCCTTCTTCAACGGCAGCACGGGTCGCGTGCAGCGCATCTTCAACACGTGCTTTTTTCTCTTTCATTTCAACTTCAGTTGCTGCGCCAACTTTGATAACGGCAACGCCGCCAGCCAGTTTAGCTACGCGCTCCTGCAGTTTTTCACGGTCGTAATCGGAAGTCGCTTCTTCGATCTGCTGACGAATCTGGGTTACGCGACCCTGGATTGCAGCTTCTTCACCCACGCCATCGATGATGGTGGTGGTGTCTTTGTTGATCACAACGCGTTTAGCCTGACCCAGATCTTCCAGGGTGGCTTTTTCCAGTTCCATACCGATTTCTTCAGAAATCACGGTACCACCGGTCAGGGTTGCAATGTCCTGCAGCATAGCTTTACGACGATCGCCGAAGCCCGGTGCTTTAACAGCAGCGACTTTCACGATGCCGCGCATGGTGTTAACCACCAGCGTTGCCAGCGCTTCGCCTTCAACGTCTTCAGCGATGATAACCAGCGGTTTGCCTGCTTTTGCAACGGCTTCCAGAACCGGCAGCATTTCGCGGATGTTGGAGACTTTTTTATCAGCCAGCAGGATGAACGGGCTTTCCAGTTCTACTGCGCCAGTTTCCGGCTTGTTGATGAAGTAAGGAGACAGGTAACCACGGTCGAACTGCATACCTTCAACCACGTCCAGTTCGTCCTGCAGGCCGGTACCGTCTTCAACGGTGATCACGCCTTCTTTACCCACTTTATCCATCGCTTCCGCAATCAGTTTACCCACGGTTTCGTCGGAGTTTGCGGAGATAGTACCTACCTGAGCGATAGCTTTAGAGTCAGAGCACGGTACGGACAGTGCTTTCAACTCTTCAACCGCAGCAGCGACAGCTTTGTCGATACCACGTTTCAGGTCCATCGGGTTCATGCCCGCAGCAACGGCTTTCAGACCTTCAGTGATGATTGCCTGCGCCAGAACGGTTGCAGTAGTGGTACCGTCGCCCGCAGCGTCGTTCGCTTTGGAGGCCACTTCTTTCACCATCTGCGCGCCCATGTTTTCGAACTTGTCTTCCAGTTCGATTTCACGTGCTACGGAAACACCATCTTTGGTGATGGTCGGTGCACCGAAAGATTTATCCAGAACCACATTACGGCCTTTTGGACCGAGGGTAACTTTCACTGCATCTGCCAGAACGTTTACGCCGCGCAGCATTTTTACACGGGCGTCGTTACCGAATTTTACGTCTTTAGCTGCCATTTTCTCTTTCCTTAAATTCGTTCAGGTTCGCGCGCGTTGTTACGCTTCAACAATTGCCAGGATGTCACTTTCGGACATGATCAGCACTTCTTCGTTATCGATTTTTTCAGCTTTCACACCGTAACCATCGTTGAAAATCACGATATCGCCCACTTTCACATCCAGTGGTTGAACGGTACCGTTTTCCAGGATGCGGCCCTTACCGACAGCGATGATTTCGCCACGAGTTGATTTACCTGCTGCAGAACCGGTCAGAACGATGCCGCCAGCAGATTTGGATTCAACTTCTTTACGTTTGACGATCACACGATCATGTAACGGACGAATACTCATTGATAGCTCTCCTTTGAGAAAGTCTTTATCAGTTATGGATGGCGCCGGGCCGCAAACGGTTCTCCGGCTGGTGACCAGAGAGATGGGGTTAGCTGTTTCTCCCTTCAAGGGGGAACAACAAAAAAAATTTATGAAATCTGGCTCACCCGCCAAACCAGGCTGCCTCAACTATTGCTGGCAGGTGCTGGCGCAGCCATAAGTAAAACCGATTGTGATAACATCAGCGCAACAGACAACCGACAGACAAAGACAATGAGTGGATTAAAACAAGAGCTGGGGCTGGCGCAGGGCATTGGATTGTTATCAACGTCTTTACTCGGCACTGGCGTATTTGCCGTACCCGCGCTGGCGGCGCTGGCCGCAGGCGACAGCAGCCTGTGGGCATGGCCGGTACTTATTTTACTGGTGTTCCCGGTGGCGATTGTGTTTGCGGTGCTTGGCCGTCATTTCCCAAGCGCTGGCGGCGTCGCCCATTTTGTCGGTCTGGCGTTCGGCCCGCGGCTTGAGCGGGTCACCGGCTGGCTGTTTCTCTCGGTGATCCCGGTCGGTCTGCCGGCAGCCCTGCATATTGCCGCAGGTTTCTGGCAAGGCATGTTTGGCTGGCAAGGGCCGCTATTACTCATGGCTGAGCTTGGCACGCTGGTGCTGATTTGGTTTATCGGTACGCGCGGCGCAGGTTCCAGCGCCAATTTACAGTCGCTTATCGCCGGGCTGATTGTGGCGTTAATCGTCGCTATCTGGTGGCGTGGCGGCATCACTTTCCGCGATATTCCTTTCCCTCCGCTGCCGCAGGTGTCGGTTTCCGCGATGTCGGCATCGCTGGCGGTGATGTTCTGGTGTTTTGTCGGCCTGGAGGCTTTCGCCCATCTGGCTTCGGAATTCAAAAACCCGGAGCGGGATTTCCCGCGTGCGCTGATGATTGGCCTGCTGCTGGCGGGTTCGGTCTACTGGGCCTGTACCGTGGTGGTGCTGCATTTTGATGTCTGGCGCACGCTCGGCGCAGCAGCATCGCTTCCGGCAATCGTCGTTGAACTGTTCGGTAAGCAGGCGCTGTGGATAGCCTGCATTATTGGCTATCTGGCCTGCTTCGCCAGCCTGAACATTTATATCCAGAGCTTCGCCCGGCTGGTGTGGTCGCAGGCGGCATATAAGCCCGAGAGCGCGCTGGCAAAGCTCTCTAAACGCCAGTTGCCGGTGAATGCGCTCAACGCTGTGCTGTTCTGCTGCATGGTGTGCACCCTCGTCATCTACGCTTTCAGCATTAATCTGGATACGCTGATTATCTACGCCAACGGCATTTTCATCATGATCTACCTGCTGTGCATGCTGGCAGGTTGCCGCTTACTGAAAGGGCGCTATAAAGCGCTGGCGATTGTCGGCAGCGCGCTGTGCCTGTTACTGCTGGTAATCCCTGGCTGGAAGAGTTTGTACGCGGTGATCATGCTGGCCGCGCTGTGGTTACTTCTGCCGAAGCGCCGCAGCACAACGATCCATTCCGTACAGCCATAAAAAAAGCCCGGCGGTGCCGGGCATCAACATTAGCGGTCGTCTTTATTATCCAGCCGATTACGCTGCTCGTCTTTGCGCTGATACTCGCCTTCAAATGTCTGGCCCGCATCGCCTCCTGCCGAAAAACCGCCGCCCGGCATCCGCGAAAAGCGCAGATGCGGCATCAGCTTCAGCGTCAGGTGTTTTTGCACCGGCGGCAACAGCAGCAGCAGGCCGAGGAAGTCGGTAAAGAACCCCGGCAGCAGCAGCAACAGACCAGAAATGATCAGCGATACGCTTTTGATCATCTCCGCCGCCGGGCTTTCACACGCCGCCATTTTTTGCTGCATCAGCATGAAATTCTTAAAGCCCTGGTTACGCACCAGCGACATACCAATCACTGAGGTAAAGAGCACCAGAATGAGCGTCATCAGGACGCCAAAAACATGGGCAACCTGAATAAAGATCGATATCTCAATGTAGACGTATAAGAAAAAAGCAATAAACGGTATCCAGCGCACTGGCTTCTCCTGTGAAAAAAACAGACGCCCTGTGGCGTCTGTCAGTAAGGGTTTGCGAATCGCATAGTCCTGAGATGGCGGCAGATCGAAAAAATTCAATTTCCGCCGCGATGTAAAGTTTTGTCTGTTACGAAGCGGTGACACATTTCACATATTATTAATAATGATGCATTCACGAGGATAATAAGTGATCGAGATTACGGCATTTGATCATATCCAGCATATAATCTCGGGTATCCGACCGATTAAGGGCATAATCGTCGGTCGAAAAAGACACACATCCACATAAATACTGTGTGTTTGGTGTATTCATTCGTAGCTTGCAAAAGAAGGTTCACATGTTAAACAACATTCGTATCGAAGAAGATTTGTTGGGTACCAGGGAAGTGCCAGCGGATGCCTATTATGGCGTGCATACTCTGAGAGCGATTGAAAACTTTTATATCAGCAACAGCAAAATCAGTGACATCCCTGAATTTGTCCGTGGCATGGTAATGGTAAAAAAAGCGGCTGCCCTGGCGAACAAAGAGCTGCAAACCATTCCTAAAAATATCGCGAACGCTATCGTTGCCGCATGTGATGAGGTCCTGAACAATGGCAAATGCATGGATCAATTCCCGGTAGACGTTTATCAGGGCGGCGCGGGTACTTCCGTCAACATGAACACCAACGAAGTGCTGGCCAACATTGGGCTTGAACTGATGGGCCACCAGAAAGGCGACTACCAGTTCCTCAACCCGAACGATCATGTCAACAAATGCCAGTCCACGAACGATGCCTACCCTACCGGGTTCCGCATCGCGGTGTATGCCTCCATCGTTAAGCTGATTGATGCCATCAAACAACTCGGTGAAGGTTTTGAAAACAAAGCCGTGGAGTTCAAGGATATCCTGAAAATGGGCCGCACCCAGTTGCAGGACGCGGTGCCGATGACCCTCGGTCAGGAATTCCACGCCTTCAATGTGCTGCTGAATGAAGAGACCAAAAACCTGCTGCGCACCGCTGAGCTGCTGCTGGAAGTGAACCTCGGCGCTACCGCCATCGGTACTCGCCTCAACACGCCGGACGGCTATCAGCAACTGGCGGTGCAGAAACTGGCGGAAGTGAGTAACCTGCCGGTCGTGCCGGCGGAAGATCTGATTGAAGCCACCTCCGACTGCGGCGCGTATGTGATGGTACACAGCTCGCTGAAGCGTCTGGCGGTGAAACTCTCCAAAATTTGTAATGACCTGCGTCTGCTCTCCTCCGGGCCGCGCGCCGGGCTGAATGAAATCAACCTGCCGGAGCTGCAGGCGGGTTCATCGATCATGCCAGCCAAAGTCAACCCGGTGGTGCCGGAAGTGGTGAATCAGGTGTGCTTTAAAGTGATCGGCAACGATACCACTGTCACCATGGCTTCCGAAGCGGGCCAGTTACAGTTGAACGTGATGGAGCCGGTGATTGGCCAGGCCATGTTTGAGTCGATCCATATTCTCACCAACGCCTGCTACAACCTGCTGGAAAAATGCGTCAACGGCATCACGGCCAACAAAGAAGTGTGTGAAGGTTATGTCTATAACTCCATCGGCATCGTGACCTACCTCAACCCGTTTATCGGCCATCACAACGGCGATATCGTTGGCAAGATTTGCGCCGAAACGGGCAAAAGCGTACGGGAAGTGGTTTTGGAGCGCGGTCTGCTGACTGAGGCAGAACTGGATGATATCTTTTCCGCGCAAAACTTGATGCATCCGGCCTATAAAGCAAAGCGTTATACCGATGAAAGTGAACAATAAATTCAGTACGTAAATACATAAAAGGCACGTCACTCGCGACGTGCCTTTTTTCTTATGGATAGTAACTAAAATATAACGATTTAATATCACTTAGTTAAACAAGGAAGCCACTATGTTTACAGCAGAGCTTGTCCTCGTCTTATTAGCCATCTACCTGGGCGCCCGGCTTGGCGGTATCGGCATTGGGTTTGCGGGTGGCCTTGGCGTTCTTGTCCTGACCCTGTTCTTTCAAATCCCGCCTGGCGCCATTCCCTTTGACGTCATCGAAATCATCATGGCCGTTATTGCCGCTATCGCCGCGATGCAGGTGGCGGGCGGCATGGATTATCTGGTGAGCCTGGCTGAACGCATGCTGCGTAGCCACCCGAAATACATCACCTTTCTTGCGCCGCTGGTCACCTGGTTTATGACGATCCTTGCCGGAACCGGGCACACCGCATTCTCGACGCTGCCGGTGATTACCGAAGTGGCGAAAGAGCAAGGTATTCGCCCGTCGCGTCCGCTGTCGATTGCCGTAGTCGCCTCACAAATCGCCATTACTGCCTCGCCTATTTCTGCCGCCGTGGTCTTTTTTGCCGGTATCCTTGAACCGCTGGGTGTCAGTTACCTGACGCTGCTGGCGATCTGTATTCCTGTCACGCTGATTGCCGTGATGATCACCGCCGTGGTGTGTAACTTCCTCGGCTGCGAGCTGAAAGACGATCCGGTGTACCAGGAACGTCTGGCGAAAGGTGAAGTGAAGCTGCGCGGCAGCCAGGTATTTGAACTGAAACCCCACGCTAAACGCTCGGTGCTGCTGTTCCTGATTGGCATTGTGGCGGTGATGCTGTACGCCACTGCAATCAGCCCAACCGTAGGGCTGATTGCTCATCCGGTACTGCCGCGTAACGAAGCAATTGTGGTGTTTATGCTGACCATCGCCACGCTGATTTGCCTGACCTGCAAAATCGACACCGGCGAAGTGCTGAACGCCAGTACGTTTAAATCGGGCATGAGCGCCTGTATCTGCGTACTGGGCGTCGCCTGGCTGGGTGATACGTTTGTGAAACACCATATTGAAGATATTCAGGTGGTGGCCGGTGACTTATTGCATAACTATCCATGGCTGCTGGCCGTGGTACTGTTTTTCGCCGCGACACTGCTCTACTCGCAGGCGGCAACTACCAAAGCGCTAATGCCTGCCGCGCTGCTGCTGGGCGTTTCGCCGCTGACCGCCGTTGCATCGTTTGCGGCGGTTTCCGCGCTGTTTGTGCTGCCCACTTACCCCACGCTGCTGGCGGCGGTTGAGATGGACGATACCGGTTCAACGCGCATCGGCAGGTTCGTGTTTAACCACCCGTTCCTCATCCCGGGCGTGATCGCCATTGCCCTGTGCGTCATTCTGGGCTTCATCTTTGGCGGTATTCTGTTGTAAAAGTCCTTAAAATCGGGCCGCGCGGCGGCCCGATCCTTTTCCTTCGCGTGGTATAGTCGATACTTTCGCTGCTACGAGGTTGACGATGAACACGCCTGATGCCGTTGTTGTACTCTGCACTGCCCCGGATGAAGCCACTGCCCAGGATCTGGCCGCCAAGGTGTTGGCCGATAAGCTTGCCGCCTGTGTCACTATTCTGCCGGGAGCAACGTCGCTCTATTACTGGGAAGGTAAACTGGAGCAGGAGTACGAAGTTCAGCTACTGCTGAAAACTGACGTCGCGCATCTGGAAGATCTTTTCGCCTGCATTAAATCGCACCATCCGTACCAGACCCCGGAACTACTGGCTTTGCCCGTTACCCACGGAGATTACGATTACCTCTCATGGCTCAACGCATCCTTACGCTGATCCTGCTGCTGTGCAGCACATCCGCCTTTGCCGGATTATTCGACGCGCCTGGTCGCTCCAGTTTTGTCCCTGCCGATCAAGCGTTTGTTTTTGATTTTCAGCAACATCAGCACGACCTTACGCTCAACTGGCAGGTGAAAGAGGGTTACTACCTTTACCGCCAGCAAATTCGCGTCACCCCGAATCAGGCCCATATTGGCACGCTGGCGTTGCCTGACGGGGAGATGCATGAAGATGAGTTCTACGGCAAAACCGAGATCTACCGCCAGCAACTCACGCTACCGCTTGAAGTGACGCAGGCGACAAAAGGCGCGACGCTGACGGTAACTTATCAGGGCTGCGCCGACGCCGGGTTCTGCTATCCGCCGGAAACCAAAGTCGTGCCGTTGATGGAGGTTGCCGCCACGCAATCCACTGCGCCAGCGCCCGCCGAAAAGCCGGTTACCGCAAACGACACGCCTGCAGCCTCACTGCCTTTTTCCGCGCTCTGGGCGCTGCTTATCGGTATTGGCATCGCGTTTACCCCTTGTGTACTGCCAATGTATCCGCTGATTTCCGGCATTGTTTTGGGCGGCAAACAGCGCCTGTCTACCACACGCGCGTTGCTGCTGGCGTTTATCTATGTACAGGGAATGGCGCTGACGTACACCGCGCTGGGGCTGGTTGTCGCCGCTGCCGGGTTATCGTTTCAGGCGGCATTACAACATCCTTACGTGCTGATTGGGCTCTCCGTGCTCTTTAGCCTGTTGGCGCTGTCGATGTTCGGCCTGTTTACCCTGCAACTGCCATCCGCACTGCAAACCCGTTTAACGCTGTGGAGTAACCGCCAGCAGGGCGGATCGCCTGGCGGCGTGTTCGCCATGGGCGCAATCGCCGGGCTGATTTGTTCGCCCTGCACCACCGCGCCGCTGAGCGCCATTCTGCTCTATATCTCCCAGAGCGGTAATCTGTGGCTCGGCGGCGGCACACTTTATCTTTATGCGTTGGGCATGGGTTTACCCCTGATCCTGGTAACGGTGTTCGGCAACCGGCTGCTGCCGAAAAGCGGGCCGTGGATGGAGCAGGTCAAAATCGCCTTTGGTTTTGTTATCCTCGCCCTGCCCGTCCTCCTGCTGGAGCGCGTGCTGGGCGATACATGGGGATTGCGGCTCTGGTCGCTGCTGGGTCTGGCGTTTTTTGCCTGGGCGTTCATTTCCAGCCTCAACGTGACGCGCCCGGTAATACGTGTCGTGCAAATTGCCCTGCTCGGCGCTGCGCTGGTGTGTGCTCGTCCATTGCAGGACTGGGCGTTTGGCGCGCCCGCCGTACAGACGCACTTGCCGCTGGCGTTTACCCCGATCCAGACCGTTGATGATCTGAACAAGGCGCTGGCGCAGGCAAAAGGTCGGCCGGTAATGCTGGATCTTTATGCGGATTGGTGCGTAGCCTGTAAAGAGTTCGAGAAGTACACCTTCAGTGACCCGCAAGTGCAGGCGGCGCTGAGAGAGAGCGTGTTATTGCAGGCCAACGTGACGGCGAACAACGCGCAGGATGCCGCGCTGCTGCGCCAGTTGAATGTGCTTGGTCTGCCGACGATCCTCTTTTTCGACGCGCAAGGCGCAGAGCAGCCCGCCGACCGGGTGACCGGTTTTATGGATGCGGCAACCTTTGCCGCGCATTTGCGCAATCGCACCCCATAAACAACACTGTTTGGGGAGCTCGCTTCAGATAACGGAGGAGAACACCGTGCAACGCGAAGACGTTTTGAGCCAGACTTTGCAATTACTTGAGCTAAAAGGGATTGCCGAAACCACTCTTGAGATGGTTGCCGATCGCATCGGCTATCCCCTCAATGAGCTGCGCCGTTTCTGGCCGGATAAAGAAGCCCTGCTCTATGATGCGCTGCGTTATCTGAGCCAGCAGATTGATGCCTGGCGCAGACAGCTGTTGCTGGATGAGACGCTGACTCATGAGCAGAAGCTGCTGGCTCGCTACGGCGCGTTGACTGAATGCGTCAGCAACAACCGCTATCCCGGCTGTTTGTTTATCGCCGCATGTACTTTCTTTCCCGACCCCGGGCACCCAATTCATCAACTGGCAGATCAGCAAAAGCGCGATGCTTACGACTTTACGCACCAGGTGCTGACGCAGCTGGAAGTTGACGATCCGGCGATGGTGGCGAAGCAGATGGAACTGGTGCTGGAAGGGTGTCTGAGCCGGATGCTGGTTAAGCGCAGCCAGGCCGATGTCGATACGGCGCAGCGGCTGGCAGAAGATATTCTGCGTTTCGCCTGCTGCCGCCAGGGCGGCGCGTTAACCTGATTTCGCTGCGCAATCGCGCTGATTGCCGCAAACTTGAGCAACTGGATAGCATTTTTAGAAATAAGGTTGACGCCTTAAGACGATTAGGGTTTAATGCGCCCCGTTGCCCGGATAGCTCAGTCGGTAGAGCAGGGGATTGAAAATCCCCGTGTCCTTGGTTCGATTCCGAGTCCGGGCACCACTATTTAAAGAACCCAGCCTATGGCTGGGTTTTTGCTTTTCTGCTTCCGGACTCTCCATCGAACTTCATTCGATTATTCGCCGCAAGCGGCTCACCCCTTCGGGGCCAGCGCGACAAGCTCGCTGTTCAACGCCTGACGGCGTTAGTCCAGGCCCGGGTGTAAGCGCACCCGTTTTAATTCCACGCACTTTTGCGACCCCGGCCATATTTGACCCAGGTCCAAAATCAGCATAATGCTAAATCAGAGATCTTCACCTTTATGACTCTGCCCGAAATCCTGCGCCATTCAGATACAGAATCACTTTGCAGTTTTTCCACCATCAATTCATATTCCTGACATAAAGCCTGATTCCCTTTATTACATTGCGATAATCATTCATTTTCAATTTATCGCCTCACCATATATATCCCCTAACCTTAGGGGATAACGAGCTATTCTCAGCGCCATCGGACACCTAACACCAAATAAAAACTCCGACAATAAATCATTCACTTCCCTCAGTCCCGGAACCATCATCAATCATCGTCACGCGACCATTTTCATATTTGAAACGGGAACCATCATCAAAGGCAATCACAGAGTTTTTTTGCCCCCACGACACCCATCTTAAAGGGGTATCATAATTCGCAGGTGGGTAAAACTCGTTTGAGATCACAACCTCTTTACCTGAAAAATCAAAAAGCCTATAGGCTCTGTATCGATACAAATCTCCGTATTTAGGGTCAGTTTTTATATATTGCGGAGTATTGAGGAAATAAATATAATTCTGCTTACATTGTTATTTTTATCTAAAATGAAACTATCTCCATTAGACTCCCGACCAATCTGGCTACCATCCACAGTGAGTATATTATTTCCATTGAGTGTAACATGCGATTTTTATCGTTCGATTCTTGACCCCAAATATACTCTAATTTCCCTAACGTTGTATTATCACAATTTGTCCTTTGAGTGCATTTTTCAAAAGCATATGATGAGGAGGATATCCATACCAGTCCTGCAATTATAGAACGTAAAACCATTACTTAGTGTCTCCTTTTATTTTTTCTATTACAACTTCTAAACCACCTGACGCCTGTTTTTTTGTGAACTCTATTTTCGGACAATAAAAATTTTGGAGATTGATATTGTTATTAATGTAATCTGATAACCACACCCTATGACCCTGAACATAACTCCCATAACCTTTAACTGATTTGGCAGCCTTTTTAGCCCCAACCTGCGCCACCAGTAATTTATGTGCATTTTCCTCTGTAATGGTTTTTCTGATAAACCGTTTTGCATCGCCAAGCCCCAGATGATGGGTCAGATAAAAGATCTTCGCCTTTTCTGCATCGTTCAGGCTTTCCACGTTGTAGCCTGCTGCCTGTAACTTAGCGAGGTTATATAGCCCGTAATCCACCGCCGCCATAATGATAAATTCCGGCTCAAAACGTAGATTAAGCCATGCCTGAAGCGCTTTTGTTGCATGAGGAGGGTAAGGCGTTACCCCCCTGAGTAATCGGTTATCGATAATCTGCTCTTTTGTCCACCATATATCAGGTGATATCTCAAACATCGGCAGGATGATTTGCTGGTGGGTTTTCGGGTGATATTCAATATTGTTCAGCGCATCCCGCTTTGGCTTATCTGCCAGTACGCCACGAACTCTTGCCTGCTCATTCAGATAAGTCCCTTCGCGAAAGGTTTCATCAAGCCACGTGGCATTTAAAAACTGCGTCATCCCTGCGGCGGAACTGGCGTAAACCACAACGCCTTCGGCTGATTCGCCCTGTTTCTCTTTTAACGCCTTTGCGGCTTTTGTTTTCTCCCGGCTTATTGCCACTGAATCTTTATTCCAGACACCTTTAATCTGAGCAGATTCAGCATTAATAACCGCGGCAATACTCTGCGGAATAATCCCGCTGCGTTCTGATGCGGCTATTATCTGATCCCAGTAACACAGATTTGCCCCTAACTGGAGATCATACCGGTTTGGACAAGTATGATTGATCTGAATAACGGGATTGCCCTTGCTGTCCCGTCCACTGACCACCGTGTTGACAGGATGTTTATCAAGATCAATACGGCCTGCGCGGTCTTTAATGGGTTGAGTCACGCCCTTTACCCGTACTTTCGGGCTGGTCAGTCTGATATCACTTTTTCCTTCTGACGGTATAAATCTTGCCACCTCCTTAATACCGTGTGCGCCATTCACAAATACGCGGATCTCCTCCGCTTTCGCCATGACGTAATCCTGAATCCGACCCAGTTCATCCGTCACCGATTCAAGCACATCGCCCACCGCCGACTCGATTCTGACCTTAAACCTTTGCAGCGGTTTTTCTATCAGGTCCTCAAAGGCAAAGGAGAGCGTGCAGGAGGTATCAGCTTGTGCTGCCAGAGTGTCGATCTCCGTCTGACTCATGCGGTACTGACGAACGGGGAGTTTCAGCACCTGCCCCGGAAAAATAAGCGACGGATTACGGAGATGGTTCAGCTCCACCAGCTCTTTTACGGTGCAACCATGCTCCTGCGCTATTTCACTGAGCGAATCACCAAACTGTACCGTCACCTCGGTTGCAGACGGGTTGAGCGATACGGTGCTGTCCAGCGTCAGGGGTTTTTCGTGCGGGTCAACCACGCAGCGCCAGTCGGCTGACCAGCCCAGCAGGCCATCAAATTTACGGGGCATCACCTCCGCTTCCGGAAATATCGTTACGTAATTGTCTTCCCTGGCCATTATTCTTGCTCCTCCGGCATAAATTTAAATACAGGCGCACTCTCTGCCTCGCAGTCCTTCCCGCTGGTAACAGCAATAAACTGTTTGGGGGCGTTCCCCATCGCGGGCAAGTCAAGCGGCATGGCTACAGGGGCGCTAAGCCCGGAGTGTTTAACCTTGCGGATATACGTCCCCGTTGTACCGTATTCAATTTTTCCTTCCTCTAACTTCAGGTAGCTGCCGCCGCCAATCAACGTGATGCGCTTCTTACCCTGAAAGAGGATTTCACTCAGACTGGTTATTCTCACCGTTTGCTCTGCGCTCAGGTGCATGTTGCCGCCCTGTGCCTGGAACTGGACCGGACCTTCACTGGCAATGACGCTGAGTGTTCCTGTACGGGCAAACAGACCGATTTTATCGCCTGCCAGCGCAGCCACATTACCCATCGCGCCGATACTGATATCACCGCCCGCATTCATGGCGATATTTTCCGCTGCGGCAAGCTGCATATGTTCACCGCTGGTGAAAGCCAAACTTGCCGGACCATGGAAATGAATCGTTCCGTAAAGTGGCTTCAGTCGTTCATTAAACATCGCAATCTGGCTGGCAATATCCGCTTCCAGCGCCTGCGCCTGTTCTGCGGCTGCGGCTGCGGCTGCGGCCAGAGCCTGTAACTGATGACGGCAGATTTCAATTTCCCGCAGAGCGGTTTCCATATCCAGCACATCGCCAGCAGCTTTGGCCTGGCCCTCTGCGGTGACGAACAGCCCTTTTGCCACCCGAATCACACCGTATTCATCGGTGCGCAATTCAAAGCCGGAGCCTCGCGGTTTGCCCTGTTCGTCAGTGATATTCCCCTGATTAAGCTGTGAAGCGCCATACGGGGTGGTCAGCGCAATATGCTCTTCACCGCGCAAGTCTTCCATCCGCAGATCATTCCAGCCAGCGGTGCGCAGAATGTTCTGGCTGTGGTTATCACGGGTAACGATGTCAGCGTGTTCCGAATCATGGAAGGCAGACGCAATATATGGGCGGTCCGGGTTGCCATCGAGGAACGCCACACCCACTTCCGTACCGTCTGTCAGAGGCATATGCCAGCCATACTTATCTCCGGCAAAAGGCTTCATCATACGCAGCCATGGATAAGCAAATCCCGATTCACACTCTTCCAGATTGAAGTCCATCCGTACCCGGTAACGCCCGGTTTCATCCAGATACGCGTAAGGATTGTTTTTGTCACGACTTTCCACCCGACCCGGAATCGTACCGTGAATCCCGGGACGAGGAATTTCAGCAGGACGGAAACAGTATTCTTCCCGATATGGCATTCCCCACACCGACACATACAGGCGGGTGTCCCGCGAACCGCGATACGATGTAAAGGCGATAATCACCCCGTCTTTAAGGTCGTGCAGATTTGCACCAACAGGGTCAAACACCCTCCCCGGACTCAGCCAGTAAGCGTTGCTGAACAGGTGAAGGTAAGCGAATTGATTCAGTTCGCGCTCATGGCGAATACGGGCATAAAAGGCTCCACTTTCAGTTTCAGGCTCCGGGTCGGAGTCATCTCCGGCGTTAAGATAAGGTTCCGTATAACGATAATGCTCGCCTGTCGTAACGACTGGGGAACGCACAGAGACAGCAGCATCCATTGGATCCAGTGCCTTACGAGGATTGTAATCACGGGCCGAAACTTTCTCCGTCACCACGTTATGCCATGTGCGCACACCCCAGCAGCAGAGTTCCGCACCATCATGCAGGCCGGAAGGTTCATGGTATGGCAGGGCACCGTTAAAGATATAGTGGAGCTGGCTGTCCCCGAAGAGCGTAACATCAAGTTCTGTAACGTCATTTATTTCCTGACGGAACCAGATGCCCACGTCAGACAGAATGCGCTGAATAAACTGCAGGTCGGTTTCACGCCACTGGGTTATCAGTTCACGAACCGGATAATGCCGGGAAAGCGTAAACGCAAAATCCGCCCCCTCCAGCCCGTGAGAACGCAACACCTGCGCCACCACTTCAGGTACAGAAAGGTGCTGATAAATAGCGCAGCGACGGGAGCGGGAGAGCAGAGCAAGGCGTGATTCCAGAGTAACGGCGTAATGTGACTGGTCAGCACTGGTGGAGAGCCATTCAAGACCGGTAATGATGCCATGCACCACTTTGCAGCCCCGCATATGGAAACTGGCGTATTTCAGCAATACGTCCTCTCCCTGAACAACCTGTGGCGTGGTGAATTCAATACGCCATGAAAAGGGTTGACTCAGTGCTTCTGTTCCCCTGAACCGTAAGACATCCGGTCTGACGGCGCTGTGATTGATATCCAGCGTGTAACGGGATAAGGAACCTTTCCCGGTGAATGCAGACTGATCCATCAGCATGCTTTATCCTTAATGAAGTAAATTTCCGGCGATAAACCCACCTTTCCATTAAGTTTATTGTTCTTTAATTAACCAGCCCACACAAGTAATCAGTTACTTACACACTTCAATAATAAGTAGCAGCGCCTTCTGTCATCAGACCGGCAATCAGAAATAATATTAACGAAACGCCAGACTTACCGAAGTCGGCATCAAGACTGCTCGTTGAGCAAGACCATCATTTTTGCTGCAAAAACAGCAGAATGAGCGGTTTCCATTAACGAAGGGGAATCCACTCAAAAGCTGAGACATTCCTGCGGGGTTAATAAGCTTCGCCTTCGCCGAAGGCGCCGTCCACCAGGCAAATTCTCGCTGCAAAATGCGCAGCAGCCTGCAGTGCAGCGGCGATATTACCGTGCTGACGTAAATGGAGCAGAAACGCAGTGATAAATGCATCACCCGCACCTAATGTATCCACTGGTGTTACCGTTTCCGGCTCCTGCTGATACCAGTTTTTACCGTCGAACAGGAGTGCGCCTTGCTCGCCACGCGTCGCGACCGCCAAACCGCTGCCTGCCCGCACCGCCTGCACCAGAAGTTCACGTGTTTCTACCAGCGACCATTCCGCACAGGAGAAAAATGCAGCGTCGAGCCAGCGGCATAATGGCAGCGCCTGCGCAATGACAAAGTCATCTGAGAAATCATATGAAAGCCATCCGGATAACGTCGCCAGCGCAGGTAGCTGCGCATCAATATAGCTGTAGCTGCTGGTGTGGATCAGCGAGAAATCATTAAGCCAGTCCATCTTTTGCAAAATGAAGTCCATCGATTCCGTCTGACGCACACCGCCGAGGTTCGAATCAAGAAACACCCGTTCCCCCTGCTCAATCGTCAGCCGCGCATAACCATTTTCCCCCGCAACCTGACGGCAATGACGTGTATCGATGCCGAACTTTGCCAGCGTACGCATCACATGGTCGGCCGCCGCATCGTTACCAAAAATGCCCAGATAGGCAGCCGATGCATCCAGCATTGCCGCATACACGCTGAAATTGAGCGCGTTGCCTCCTGGGTACCGTACACGCCGGTGCTCATATTTATCGACAACGTTGTCGCCTATGCCAATGACTTTCATTGATCGCCGCCCTTAGTAATCCACCACGCCCATATAGCGGCGGGTTGAGAGCGGATGCTGGCGGATATCAGCCAGCGCCGCACGGTAGTCGCACATGATGCTGTAAAACAGCACCGGGTTAAAGTAGTCCACCACGGATGCAGGCAGCGCATTCAGGCCCAACTCGCGGGCATCCACAACCTCTGTTTTGTCGTTATAACGATTCAGGAACGCCTGCGCACGCTGATCCAGAGCACGCGTGCGGCCTTCATTCATCAGGAGGATAAAGGGTACGTGATTATCGGTGACTTCAAATGGGCCATGAAAGAACTCTCCGCTGTGAATAGAGGCGGCATCGAGACGCTGCATTTCCATCAGTGAGCAGATGGCGAATCCATAGGCATGACCGTAGGAGGCGCCACTCGAAAGCACATAGAACAGGGACTCATGCTGATAGCGTTCTGCGAACGCAGCGCAGCGGGTTGCAACCTTAGCGCGGGCCTGACGGATCACCGTATCGATTTGCGCAAAACCATGCTGGAAAGCCTGCCATTCGGCAAAGCCTTCCACCTGATGCAGCATATCAACGCACAGGCTGAGGATCAGCGCCATCGGGTTTTCGGTGACAAGCGTATCATCACCCCATTTATATAACAGGTTATGGTCGGCCCATTGCAGCAGTTCCGCTTCCGCATTGTGCGTAAGCGTGATAGTGGCAGCACCACGTTTTTTTGCCAGTTGAGCCGCAGCCACAGACTCCGGCGTGTTGCCGCCATGCGAACAGACAATAACAAGTGACGAGGCACCTAACGCGCGCGGTGCGGCATGCACAAATTCATTGGCAGTCATCATCCATGAGCGCAGATTTTCACTCTGCTCATTGAGAAAATAATGAGCAGGATACATATCTACCAGCGAGCCACCGCAAGCGACCAGGAAAACCTGACGCAGCGGCTTATCCTGAAAATGGCTGCTCATCAGGGAGGTAATGATGGATTGGGTCTGCATGGCGTTAATCACCGTAAATGTTGAAATTGAAGTATTTTTTCGCTAAACGATCATAGGTTCCGTTGGCGCGAATCGCGGCGATCGCCTTGTTAAAACGGGCCTGCAAATCTTTATCATCCTGCCGTAACCCGATCCCGGTACCAGGCCCAAAGATCTCATCATCTTTGACCTGCGGCTGGATTAGCGTGAAGTTTTGGCCCTGTGGTTTGCTCAACAGCGCTTCAGTGATCACCACCGCATCATCCAGCGTGCCATCGAGGCGACCATTAATCAGATCGGCATAGACCGATTCCGCATCAGGATAAGCAACCACCTCAACGCCCGCGTTGCGCCAGTATTTGTTGGCATAACTTTCAAAAACCGAACCCTGCTGGACGCCAATACGTTTACCTTTCAGCGATGCCGCCGTGGGGGTGAGCGAACTGCCTTTAGCGGTAACCAGGAATGCGGGAGTATTGAAGAGTTTGTCACTGAAAGAGATGGCTTTTTTACGCTCATCAGTGATCGACAGAGAAGAAAGAATGGCATCAAATTTCTTTGCCTGGAGTGCCGGAATAAGCCCGTCGAAGCTGTTCTGTACCCAGGAGCATTGCACCTTCATTTCCGCGCAAATCGCATTACCAAGGTCGATATCGAAACCGATGAGCTGACCATTGGCATTTTTCGATTCAAACGGTGGGAAGGTCGGGTCGATACCAAAACGCAGTTGATCCGCAGCCACCGCCGTGTGTATGCAGCCTAACATTGCTATCGCTGAAGCAAGCCCGGCGATGGCTTTTTTAATTTTCATAGCTGTTCCCCAAATATTTAAAAATACCAAAAAACATACCACGAAGATTGATATACGCTCGATCTGGCGGATATAGCAACAATAATTCGCGAATAATGACCAAAAAAATTGCCGTGGTATGTTATGCTGAGTGTCACGCCATACCGATATCAATGATTTTTGTTTTGTATAATCAAATGATTGATTTCCTATTTTTTGCTTTCCATAACCGAAACAAAACAGACCATGAATAGCCCAGTAAAACAGACCAGAAGGCCGCGCAGGAGCTATCTCGACGCGCGCAAAAAATTACTCGGAATACTCAATTCACCCGATTTCAACAGCGGCGATCAGATCCCCGCAGAGCGCGAGTTAAGCGAGCTGTTAGGGATCAGCCGTGTGACAGTGCGAAAAATCATCACCGAATTGATTGACGAAGGCATGCTGGAAAGACGGGGTAATCAGGGAACCTGGTTGGTCGATACGGCGATTGAACGCCCTCTGCAACCTGCGCTGGGTATCAGTAAAATTCTTGAATTGAATGGCGCAGTACCCAGCAGCCAGTTGATCTACTTTCATATTTCCGCAGCCAGCGCCCGCATTGCACGGCTGCTGCACATTGAAGAGGGCGATCCTTTAGTGATGATCAAACGCCTGCGCCTGGCTGATGGATACCCTTTCTGCCTTGAAACCAGTTATTTACCTCAAGCCCGTGTCGCAGATTTGAGCGCTGATATGTTAGAAAAAGAAGGCTCTCTTTATCGCCTGCTGGCTGAGCGTTACGCTATTCATGATGTTTACGATGAAGGGACCATCCGGGCAGCGACGATGAGCGAAGAGGAGCATCAACTGTTGCAGGCAAAGCCAGAGAGCCCGGCGCTGGTCTATCGTGGTGTGATATACGATAGCCAGCATCAGCCAATTGAATATCTGGTCTCGGTTAATCATCCGCAACGCGTCGCTTTCCGCATCAATGGTGGCCTGAAGGAAGTTAACCTTCACGCGGGGACATAATACAAAGGTAAAAATAACCGGCAGCCGATTTTTTACGTTCTGCCTCAATCGCGGCACGTTGGCAGCCTGGTCAGCAAATCCGGCCACTGTGCAGCCCAGTCACTGCCGTGGCGCATGCCTGGAATCTGTATCACCTGCGCACAGCGCGTCCCTGTTGCCCGCTGGAAACGCTGCGCCACCGACAGTGGCACCGTGCTGTCTTCGGTGCCGCTGAAATGGATCTGCGGCAACGCGGAAAGCTGCGGCGCGACATCTATCGCGCTGGCGGCATCCGGCATGGCCGAAACATGATGGATCTGATTCACCATCGCCACATCGAGGTTCCCGGCCACTGTTCGTAACGATCGTACGTCGTGCCGACGTGCCGCCAGCTGCGCCGCAATCGTTGCGCCGCCGGAGTAGCCAATCAGTTCCAGTTGCACACCCGGCATGCGTCTGACAAAGCGGCTCAGCGCTTCATCCATGGCGGCAATCACTCGCGGCGCGAAGCGTTTGTCCGTCCACCACTCCACGGTGCATTCTGCGGGTAACGGTGGGCCAATATACTGGCAGGGGCGCGCCAGATAGAGCACATCAGGCGAAGGATCCGCCGCAGCCAGCTGTAATCCGACCGGGTTGCGCGGCGTGGGATCGCTTGACGGCTGCGTCCGGCTTACCCAGGCAAAACCATCTCCTTCGATATAGACACGCAACACCTTTGCTGACGGTGTCGTTTTACTGAAAGTCCGCAGCAAAAAGCGGCTTGTTTGCACATTTTCGCTGCTCATGCCTGCACGTTGCGCTAACGCGCTGGCAGAAATTCGCGCATCCCGATCGGCGCATCCGCAGGCCAGAAAAACCAGCATTATCAGCATTCCGGGACGCAAATTTTTACAGATATTGATCATGCGTTTTTCACTTAATCAGCGTACGTCGGTTATACGGTGTGCAATCAGGCGGCAATGAAAATCGTTGAAACAAGTGTGACCAGCAGGCCTGGCGCCGTTGATTCTCGTAATACTATCGGCACAATCAAAACAGAGCTTCACTTCTGTGCCTGTTATGTCAGCATCGTCAGCCCTGATAAAGTATGTGTAAGATACGATTGGTCGGGCGAGCGCTATCAGCGCAGACTTACAGCCCGTGCTGATAAATATATTCTGCACAATCCTAACCTGCCGCAGCGGCTCCCGTTTTTGCTTTGATGGTTTCTCTATGACAACACAGATGACATTGCAGGAAGCGCTACGCCTTGCGTGGCAACACTGGAATGCAGGACAAGCGCCGCAGGCCGAACACTACTGCCGCCAGATCCTCGCACAACACGCTGGCCAGCCGGATGCGCTGCATCTGCTCGGGCTTATCGCCCACGCCTGCGGTCATCTTGATCGCGCCATCGCCCATCTGCGTGAAGCCTGTTCAGCCCCGCAATTCTCCGCGCTCTACGCCAGCAATCTGGCGGAAATGTACCGGCAAAAGGGCGAGCGCGCCGAAGGTGAACAGTGGGCGCGAAAAGCCATCAGCCTCGATCCCACGCTGGTGAACGGCTGGAACAACCTCGGCATTTTATTGCAGGAGCAAGAAAAACTGGTTGAGAGCGTGCTGTGCCTGGAAAAAGTCGTGGCGCTGACGCCGGGCGCTGCGCAGGCACACGGGAACCTGGCCAACACCTTGCGTCGTCTCGGCCGCGTTGATGATGCGCTGGCCCATTATCAACGCGCGCTGACGCTCGCGCCGGATGAGCCGTCAATCCATAACAACGTTGCCGGGCTGCTGCTTGATAGCGGAAATACGGAACAGGCGTTGGCACACTGCCAGCGCGCGTTACAACAGGAGCCCCGGCTGGTCGGCGGCTGGATGACGCTGGTCAGCATTTACCTTGCGCGTGGCGATCTTACGGCCGCAGAGCAGGCGCTGGTACGTTTGCAGGGGCTGGCACCGCAGCACCCGGCAACACAGCAAAAACAGGCGCAGTTACGGCAGTTGCAGGGCCGTAATCGCCAGGCCGCCCCGACCGACTTCAGCGGCATACTGCAACAGGTTCAGCCGCTACTTGATGAAGGTCACTATCTTGCCGCCGAAACGCTGCTGCGCCCGTTTGTCAGCAGCGGTAATGGGCCACTGGCCATCTGGCAACGGCTGGCGCTGGCGTTGCGGGCGCAAGGCCAGCTGGAAGAGACGCTGGCGATCCAGAAAATGCTGGTTGATCATCTGCCCGGCGATGCGGTAGCGCGTTTTGATCTGGCCGAAACCCTGCTGCTGACCGGCGATCTGCCAAACGGCTGGCGTGAATACCGCCACCGCTATCAGATGCCGCATACCCGTGACATGTCGCGGCGGGTGCAGCAAGCGCCGCGCTGGCAAGGCCAGCCGCTGCCCGGCAAAACGCTACTGATTTTCGATGAACAAGGGTTCGGCGATACGCTGCAATTCATCCGCTTTGTGCAACAGGCAAAACGCCAGAGCCTGGCGCGCATTGTACTGGATGTACATCCGCAGTTGCTGGCGCTGATACGCCGCGCCTTTCCCGATGAGCAGATGCTCGGTCGCGGCGAACTGCCCCCGGCATTTGACGCCTATTGCGAACTGATGGATCTGCCTGGCTTGTTAAATATTCAACTGGCGGATTTACCGGCCGCGACGGGTTATCTGCATGCCGATCCACAACGGCTGGCGCACTGGCAGGCGCGTCTTGCCGGGTTACCGCGCCCGTGGGTGGCGCTGGTATGGGCCGGTCGCCCGACGCACGTCAATGACTGCCGCCGCTCGCTGTCACTGGCGCAATTTGCGCCGTTCGCCCGTACGGATGCCACTTTTCTGTTGATCCAGAAAGGCGACGCCAGCCAGCAAACACCGCCGGAAGGGATGCGTACAGAAGCGCTCAGCGCGGAAATTGAGGATTTCGATGACACGGCGGCCATTCTGTCGCTGGCGGATCTTCTGATCTCCGTGGACTCCTCGCCGGTACATCTGGCCGGTGCGTTGCAGCGCCCCTGCTGGACGCTGCTGCCATTTATTCCGGACTGGCGCTGGCTGATGCAACGGGACGACTCACCGTGGTATCCCGGCATGCGGCTGTTCCGCCAGCCCGCCATTGACGACTGGGCAACCACGCTGGAGAACACCGCCAGCGCCTTGCAGGCCTGGATAGAAACGCCTAGCGAAGGATGAGTCTTATTGTTTTCTAACGGTTTTCCGACGATAGTGACCTTTTTACCGAAACGGACATTTCGCTGATGAAGCCTGTGAATCGCACTGCGCTGAACACGGCAGCGTTTCTGCTGCTGTTGATCCTTCTCTATACCGGTCTCTCTGCCAAAGATCGTACCACCTGGCTGATGGAAGTGATTCCCGTGCTGATCGTGGTGCCGCTGCTGCTCGCCACCTGGCGGCGCTATCCGCTCACTTCGCTGCTCTATGTGCTGATTTTCTTCCACGCCATCATCCTGATGGTGGGTGGTATGTACACCTACGCCAAAGTGCCCATTGGTTTTGATGTGCAGCACTTATTCGGCCTGAGCCGCAACCCGTACGATAAGCTCGGCCACTTCTTTCAGGGGCTGGTGCCTGCGCTTGCGGCGCGGGAGATCCTGCTGCGCGGGCAGTACGTGCGCGGCGGCAAAATGCTCGACTTTATTGTCTGCTGCATCGCGCTGGCCATCAGCGCCACCTATGAACTGATCGAGTGGTGGGCGGCGCTGGCGATGGGCCAGGGCGCCGATGAGTTTCTCGGAACGCAGGGCGATCCCTGGGATACGCAGTCAGATATGTTCTGCGCCCTGCTCGGTTCGCTGACTAGCGTGTTACTGCTGGGGCGCTGGCATACACACTTGCTTAAAAAGTAAAACGTGCGGTGAGGGTGGAGGCGGATATCTTCGCCGCCTATACTGCGGAAATCATCCCCAATCCCCTGAATTCTATGACCACGCAAATTCTGACCCGCGACTGGCGATGGCCGGTCGCATTCGCCGTGCTGGCGGTAGCGGTAGCGGCTTTGTTCACGCTACACACCCACTGGGCGGCATTTCTGCAATGGTGTCTGGCGACGCAAATCACCCTGCACCGTTACCTGGTCATGTATCTGCTTCAGCTCAATAACCACCAATATAGCGGCGGAGTATGGCTGCTGGTCGGCGCATTTTTTTACGGCGTACTGCATGCTGTTGGGCCAGGCCACGGCAAATTTATCGTGACAACCTACCTCAGCACGAATAACGAAAGCCAGACCGCCGCGCGCGTCATCCCGGTGCTGGGCAGCCTGATGCAGGGCGTCAGCGCCATTCTGTTTGTCTTCGTGCTGGCGGTCGGGTTTAACCTCGCCTCCGGCGATCTCAGTGAAAGCCGCTGGTACGTGGAGAAAGTCAGCGCCGTAATGATTGGCGGCTTCGGCGCGTATGTGGCGTGGAATGCCGCGAAAAGCCTGCGGCCACGCACACTGAAATTCAATGCGTTTTCACCGCTACATCAACATGATGCCGATTGCGACTGCGGCCATCATGGCGTCGGCGCCAGCACGCAGGGCGACTGGAAAACCCGCCTCGGCGTGATCCTCGCCATTGGCGCGAGGCCGTGCAGCGGGGCAATCATGATTTTACTGTTCTCGAACGCGCTCGGCATTGTGAGCTGGGGGATTGCGGCAGTGATGACCATGGCGATTGGCACCGCGCTGTCAATCCTCGGTCTGTCGCTGGCCGTGCGCTATGCGCGCAACCGGACAGCCACCTTTTTTGGCGATGACGCAAGTCAGATGCGCTGGCTGGTACCCGTGCTAAAAATTGCCGGTGGCGTGGCGCTGATGCTGTTTGCCGTGGTGCTGTTCCTGACGGTGATCCCGGTCAGCGCGAACGGCGATTTTATTGCGGCGGGTTGTTAAGCGGCGCCTTTATGCTGCTAAAAAAAGACCCTTACGGGTCTTTTTTTAGCAGTAATGCTTACTCGTTGATGCGCGGATGTTGATCCACCAGACGCGTGCGCTTCGCCTGCAACTCGGCGATCTCCGCGTCGATATCTTCGATTTTCTGTTCGATATTGTCGTGGTGCTCGCGCAGGATCTCTTTCGCTTCCTGAATATCCGATGCAGCGGGCGTCGCGCCTTTCAGCGGGCGGTTCGCGGTCTCTTTCATCGTCAGGCCGGTAATCAGGCCAATCACCGCCACAATCATCAGGTAGTAAGCGGGCATTAACAGATTCTCTGAGCTTTCTACCAGCCAGGCCGTCAGGGTCGGCGTCAGACCGGCTATCAGAATCGAGATGTTAAAGGCGCTCGCCAGCGCACTGTAGCGAATATGCGTCGGGAACATGGCGGGCAGCGTAGAGGCCATCACGCCGGTAAAGCAATTGAGGATCACCGCCAGCATCAGCAGGCCCGCGAAAATCAAGCCAATCACATTGCTGTTAATCAGAATAAAACACGGAACGGCGAGAGCAAACAGCGCCACGCTGCCCAGCAGCACGAACGGGCGGCGGCCAAAGCGGTCACTCAGCAGCCCCATCACCGGCTGGACAAACAGCATACCAATCATGATCGCGATGATGATCAACACGCCGTGATCTTCCGAGTAGTGCAGGTTATGCGACAGGTAGCTCGGCATATAGGTCAGCAGCATGTAGTAGGTGACGTTGGTGGAAATCACCAGGCCAATACAGGTCAACAGCGCGCGCCAGTGTTTAGTGGCGATCTCTTTAAACGAGACTTTCGGCCCCTCTTGCAACCCCTGACGATCGCCCTGCTCCAGCTTATCGACATGCTGCTGGAACGCCGGGGTCTCTTCCAGCGCGTGGCGCAAATAGAGGCCAATAAGGCCGAGCGGCAGCGCCAGGAAGAACGGAACACGCCAGCCCCAGTCCAGGAAGTTCTCCTCGCCCACCACGGTGGAGAGCAGCACGACCACGCCCGCGCCAAGCACAAAACCGGCAATCGAACCAAAGTCCAGCCAGCTTCCCATAAAACCGCGCTTACGGTCCGGGGAGTACTCCGCAACAAAGATCGACGCGCCGGTATACTCGCCGCCGACGGAGAAACCCTGCGCCATCTTACACAGCAGCAGCAGAATCGGCGCCCAGATGCCTATCGTGGCGTAGGAGGGGATCAGCCCGATACAGAACGTACTGATCGACATGATGACAATGGTGATAGCGAGGATTTTCTGTCGCCCGTACTTATCGCCCAACATACCGAAGAACAGACCGCCCAGCGGGCGAATCAAGAAAGGAACGGAGAATGTCCCGAGCGCAGCAATCATCTGTACGCTGGGGTTTGCATCGGGGAAGAACACCTTACCAAGGGCGTAGGCGACAAAGCCGTAGACGCCGAAATCAAACCACTCCATCGCATTACCGAGTGAAGCGGCGGTAATCGCTTTGCGCAATTTCGCATCGTCAATGATGGTCACATCGCGCAATGTAATGGGTTTAACTTTTTTCCTTTTTAACATGCATGTTTTCCTCTTTAGCTTGCGCCCTGAACCGCCCGACGCTTATCCCTGCCGGGCGTTTTTACAGCTTTTCAGCCTTCCTGTTCAAGCGTAGCAGGTTTACTTACACTGGCGGTTTTCCGCCGTACAACCGAACCTGTTGACGCCTGTTGGGCAGTGAATGACTTATTTACCCTAACAGGGTTTAAAAATGTGATCAAATTCACACAGTTTTACCCAGCGATATTCAGCCCCTCCTTTTCATCCCCTGCACACCCTTTTTCCACAGCACAACGCGGCTTATATCCACGCTAAATACCCATGTTTTATCACGGTCGTGATTATTACTTTTCTAGTGTCCTCGTCGCTATATTTCGTCACAACCTAATTACATCTCTAATAACAGAAATAACACCAACAAATCTTTACACAGAATATGTGATCGGCATAACTAAAACATTGTTTTATTCTTATTGAATCAATATTCCATAGAAAGCATGATACGCCCATAAAAAGCGGCGCTAAGAAATGTCTTGCAAGGATTGTCAGTCAATTCCAGGGCGTTCCGTGAAAGTCGATAGTGAATATTTAACGAGCGACAGTATTTAACCACCTGAATCGAAAGGTATTAATTTTTAGCTTTCCTCGTTCATGATAATGACGAGCAGTGAGGATTATCTATGAAAATCAAGGCCACGATTGAACGTATCCCTGGCGGGATGATGCTGGTTCCGCTGCTGTTGGGGGCAATCCTGAATACACTGGCGCCGGATACCGGGGCTTATTTCGGCTCTTTCACCAAAGGCATGATTAGCGGTACGGTACCGATTCTTGCAGTCTGGTTTTTCTGTATTGGCGCCTCCATTGATTTGCGTGCAACCGGCACCGTATTACGTAAATCTGGCACGCTGGTGCTGACCAAAATCGCTGTCGCCTGGCTCGTGGCGATGATCGCCGCGTCATTTATTCCGGACAGCGGAATTCAGACCGGTTTCTTTGCCGGACTTTCGGTGCTGGCGCTGGTTTCCGCCATGGATATGACCAACGGCGGTCTGTATGCCAGCCTGATGAACCAGTACGGCAGCAAAGAAGAATCGGGCGCTTTCGTTCTGATGTCGCTGGAGTCCGGCCCGCTGATGACCATGGTGATCCTCGGTTCCGCCGGCCTCGCTTCCTTTGAACCCCACCACTTCGTTGGCGCGGTTCTGCCGTTCCTGATTGGTTTTGCGCTGGGTAACCTCGATCACGATCTGCGCGCTTTCTTCAGCAAAGCAACGCCGGTGCTGATTCCGTTCTTCGGCTTCGCGCTGGGTAACACCATCAACCTGAGCGTGATTATGCAGACCGGTCTGCTGGGCATTTTCCTCGGCGTTGCGGTCATCATCATCACCGGTATTCCGCTGATTATTGCCGACCGCGTGATCGGTGGCGGTAACGGTACGGCAGGCGTCGCAGCCTCTTCAGCCGCCGGTGCGGCAGTAGCGAACCCGGTGATTATTGCGCAGATCAACCCGGCGTTTGAACCGGTTGCCGCCTCCGCAACGGCGTTAGTCGCCGCGAGTGTGATTGTGACGGCGATTCTGGTGCCGATTATCACCGCCCTGTATGCCAAACGCTTTGGCAATCCAGCGCAAGCCGCAGACCGTGCAGAGAAACCGGTCGAATCCACCGGGCATTAATAGCGCATAAAAAAAGCCCCTGACGGGGCTTTTTGCTGTTCGCTATGTCCTGCGATTACCAGCCCGACCGGCCAGACAATTGCGGGGCACACCGTTTTACTCACCGAAGATCTCTTCCACCATCGCCGTAGCGATACGTGATGCTGAACAGAGACGCGGCATGCCGAGGGCTACGGTCTGCCAGCTCTGCGTGACCGACCAGCAAATAGGATGGCGTTCGGCATCGCACCAGTCGCCAAGCCAGCCGAGTAAATCCTTATAATCCATCAGCCCCGGCGTGGAAGGCGTTGCCAGCCACTGATGATAAAAATGGCGGGTCGCCGGTGAGGCATTGATCCCCTGCGCCAGAAAATCGGCGGCCATGGCGCATAAATTATCTTTCAGCATTTGCGCCACATCTTCGTTGCCCAGACGACAGGCATCGCCAAAAGCGCCCCAGCGCAGCTCCTCCAGCGCCACATAACAGCGCCCGGCCATCGACCAGCCGTTGTAGTTTCCGGCGCGCCAGTGGGCAAAAACCTGTTCGCTGTGATGTCCGGCCTGTACCGCCAGCCCACGTTGCGTCAGCGCTTTCTCTTTCCAGGCGGCGCGCTGGCTGAAGTGGCTCAACAACTCTTCATACTGTTGTACGCTGCCAGGATTTACCGAACGCCGTTCCGTCTGCTGCAATGCGCTAAGCCGCTGGGTAATGCGCGTGAGTGCCAGATGTCCGGGGTCGAGCATGCTCGCCAGCTTCTCCGCCAGCCCTAAACGTAGGGTGTCGTTTTCATTTAATACGCCGGACATCGCCCACGGCCGCAGTTGAGTTTGCGCCATGATCTCTTGCGTCAGGCGTTCACGAAATAACTGCTGCTGAGGCACAACCGGCGACTGGCGCGCAGCGTCTGCGCCCTGCACCAGATCAACGATAAATTTTGGATGAATACACTCAAGTACCCGTCCGGGGCCATCCAGAAGTTGATTTTTCATGGCTGCTCTGCTGCGAATAAGGTTTGTATATCATCGCGTAACAGCCGGGCATCTTCATGGATCCAGTTAGCCGTCCTGATGCTCTGTTGCAGATGCTGACGCAACATCTGCACTGATGATTCGTTTTGCTGACGTATCGCCAGGCTGTCACGCAAACTTTCCTGTAGTCCCGCAAGACTTAACGAGAATTCGGCGAAAAATGTTGCCATCCCAGCCGTAACAGAAACATCGACCTGCGCTGCCAAAGCTTTACGAATTTGTTCACAAAAATGAGCCACATGGCCGATCAGCTTTTTATGCAGCGCGGCAATATCAATCACGTAACGGGTGCGGGTAGCGACATAATCATCCCAACCCCAACCGGGGTTATTTAACCAGCGAGACACCGTTTCCCGCACACTGCCGGAACGCGGTGCCTGCCCGGCTGGCGTATCTTCCGGGGCGATCACGTTGGTGAACAGGGAACGGGTATTAAAATTGAGCGCACTGGGCTGGAACGCAGGGAAACTGATACGCGCGCGGAAACCGGCATGGTTAAGCTCTTCTTTAATACGCGTTTCAATCGGGCGCATGGCATCGTTCAGCGAACGCGTCAGCGTATTTTCCAGCTCATCAAAACGCAGCGCCAGTTCACGGCTGATGCGCTCCTGCGCCGCCAGCAGAATAGTTTCACAGGCCGAACGGATCTTGCTCAGCGCAATTTGCGCCTGGCCTTCGTTTTCCAGCACCAGTTGACCGGGGTTATAACCTTCATCAAGGCGCAAATCAGCCTTACCGTCGCCCAACGCCTCCATCATCTGCCCATCGTGGAACCAGGCATCAATGGCCTCAACAATTTCGAACTGCTGGCCGTGGATAAAGATCTCCGCTGCCGCCAGCGCCTCTTCGACTTCATGTTCGATCTCGTCGCTGACGGACGCCTGACTGGTGCGCAGCAGCGCCATATCCTCTTCCAGCCGGGTAATATTTTGCTCCAGTTGCTCGTAAGCCACCGTCAGCCCCTGATAGCGAAAATCGAGATATTCGCGCGCGCTCTGGGTGTAATTGAGCAGCTTATGCGATGCAGAACGCAGCGCGTACAGCGAGGCATTGGCATGCGCAGCGTGCAGTAACTTACGGATCGGTTTCTCAAACAGCGAATCTTCCCACAGCAGCTCTGCCGCGTGATGAATATGCTCAATATCGTCCAGATCGGCGGTGCGCCAGCGGCGGCCCAGCGCCGCTTCGGCAAAATCCTGCACCCAGCGCTGCTCCTGCGGATCCGGCAACTGACCGCGATGTTTTAACTCATGGCGCGCGCGGTTAGCCAGATATCCCCACATGGAAGAGACCGGAAAGATCTGCGTCGGGTTGATATTGCCTTTCATTAGTGTTCCGGAAATCAGCGCCCGCACCTGCTCTTCGTCATCGCTGTTACGATCTTTCTGATCGAATTTATTCACTAACGCGTACAGCGGCACCGAACGCCCCACTGCAGAAATCGCGCGGCGTACCTCTTCATCAGAGATAGATTTAAGCTGGGTGTAATCCATCACCGCCAGCACGGCGGAGGCCCGCGCCAGCTGTTCGTTGAGCATTTTTTGCAGATGCGGCTGCCCGGCTTCATTCGGCCCGGGGGTATCCAGCAGCGTGAGCTGGCCGAGTTGGTTCTCCAGCCCGGCCAGATGCACAAACTCCACTTCAATCACCGGGATATGTTCAATCGCCGCATAGGCGGAGAAGGGAAAATCCACATCCAGCGCTTTCGACAGGCGCACCAGGTCGTTGAGGCTTTTTAAACAGTGGAAAATAGGTTGCGCACCGAGATAGTGCTTATCAAATGCATCGCCTTGCGCAATACGATCCAGCAGCGCAGCCATGTCTTTATCGATCTCAAGCTGCTGCGCCAACTTTTCCCGGTCATAGTTGAACAGCCGGGTTTGCAGTTGTTGCGCAAGCGCGTCAATCGGGCCGACATGGGAGAAATGCAGGATCGGCTCTTTCTGACCCGGCGTATGGCGAATAAGCGTCGGCAACGCGGTCATCGGCCGGTTGCGGTTGGGCAATACTTCCGTACCCACGATCGCATTAATCGTAGTGGATTTGCCGGCTTTCATGGTACCGACGATCGCCAGCACCATCTCCAGCCGGGTGATTTTCCGTAATTCGTTATGCAGCGTAGCCTGTTGCGCCTCTACGCCGCGAGCGCTGAAATGCAAAGGCAGCACATTGGCATTTTCTGCCTTACCGACCGCGTTCGTCTCATCAAACGTCGCTGCCGGCATTTTTTTCAGTGCCTGGAGATTATGCAGTGAAAGTTGTAACAACCTTTCTGCTTCCTGGCTTAATTCAAAAATTGTTTGTGTGTGCATGACAAAAGTCTTTCCTTAACGCAAATTTTCTTACTTTTATTTAGCCGGAATGTTTTATTAGTGAAGTTTCGGCTTTTATAATTACGTGTGGAAAATATCTTCGAAAAGATAAACACCTGATGATAATCAGGAAAATATAATTTTTTCTCTCAAAAAATGGCAGCGTCACACCTCCGGCTTTTAAAGACCAGAGAGTTAGAGCGTAGCTCATTTTCAGGAACAAACAGGATATATCGTCATTATTTACCCACCCGCTTTGAGAGGAAATTATCTGCCGCAGAGACAGACACAGTAGGCATGACAGTTTAGTTATCTAATGGCACCGTATACTACACGCCACCATATCTGAATTACTAAATGGTGGCAATTTCCGCCATAAAATATTCTAAATATTATCTCAGGAAGTTTGCTTCCGGCCTTTCTGCGATAAGCATCGCTTAAGCGAATGACAGGTTATGTCACCGCCTGGACTTTTTTTATCCTCACGCCTGGAAAATAATAACAACGGCAATTGTGCGGTTTTGCTGTATAATTGCCGCCTTTCAGGCATTGTGCCTTTTGTGCTGGCCACCGCCAGCGTTGTATGTTCTTTTGAGGAAATCCCTATGCAACTCCCCCACTGCCCAAAATGTAATTCCGAATACACCTATGAAGATAATGGCATGTTCATTTGCCCGGAATGCGCTCACGAGTGGAACAATGCTGAACCGGCACACGACGCCGATGAATTAATCGTCAAGGATGCCAATGGCAATCTGCTGGCCGACGGCGATAGCGTAACGGTAATTAAAGATCTGAAAGTAAAAGGCAGTTCTTCAATGTTGAAGATCGGCACCAAAGTTAAAAATATTCGTCTGGTCGAAGGCGATCATAATATCGATTGTAAAATCGACGGTTTCGGCCCGATGAAACTGAAATCAGAATTCGTTAAAAAGAACTGATGATTCGGCGGGAAACTTATACTTCCCGCCTGGCTTTCTTTCACTTTCCCCCGCTACACTCAATGGCAGATTTCGTTACCAGAGGTAATGATTATGCCGCTCAGTCCCTACATCTCTTTTTCAGGCCAGTGCAACGACGCCATTCAGTTCTACCAGCAGGCTTTACAGGCTGAATTACTCTATAAAATCACCTTCGGCGAAATGCCCAATCCCCCGGAAGCGAATGATGACGGCTGTGCCGCCGGGTACGCGTTTGCCGAAAGCGATATTGCTCACGCCAGCCTGCACATCGCCGGTAGTGAGATCATGATGAGCGACGGCAAACAAGGCGCTGCGGCGTACGCCGGTTTTACCTTAAGCCTCGCCACCCAGGATGTTGCGCAGGGTAAAGCCTGGTTTGACACTCTTGCCGCCGAAGGCCATATCACGATGCCCTGGCAGGAAACCTTCTGGGCGCAGGGTTTTGGCATGGTGACAGATAAATTCGGCATCCCGTGGATGGTCAACGTCGCCAAACCACCGCAAACCTGATTCACAGCACATTCCCCAACGGGAGCCGTCAGCGGCTCCCTTTTTTTGCCCGTTGCAGATCACTCTTCATCTCTCAGCAACGATTGCATAACCCAAATGAAACATTAATCCGCCAGCATGGACTCACGCTGTGATGACTGCCATAAGGCAGCCGTTTTTTACCCGTGAGGTTCAGATGACCATGCACTTGTCCAGACATCCGACCAGCTATCCCACGCGCTATCAGGAGATTGCCGCCAGGCTGGAGCAGGAGTTGCGAAATAACTATCGCTGCGGCGACTGGCTGCCAGCGGAACAGCAACTGGCCGCACGCTTTGAGGTGAATCGCCACACTTTACGCCGCGCCATCGATCAACTGGTGGAGAAAGGCTGGGTGCAGCGCCGCCAGGGCATCGGCGTGCTGGTGCTGATGCGCCCGTTTGATTACCCGCTCAATGCCCAGGCGCGCTTTAGCCAGAACCTGCTCGATCAGGGCAGCCATCCCACCAGCGAACGCCTGCTGGCGGTACTGCGTCCGGCCTCCGAGCACATCGCCGATGCGTTAGGCATCAGCGAAGGCGACAACGTGGTGCATTTACGCACCCGCCGCCGGGTGAATGGCGTCGCCCTCTGTCTTATTGATCACTACTTCGCCGATCTCACGCTGTGGCCGCTGCTGCAACAGTTCGACCACGGTTCGCTGCATGACTTTTTGCGTGAACGCGCGGGGATCAGCCTGAAACGTACCCAGACGCGCATTAGCGCGCGTCGTGCGCAGGTGAAAGAGAGCCGCTGGCTGGAGATTCCCAATATGGCGCCTCTGCTCTGCGTGCGCACCCTTAACCATCGCGAAGGCGACGTCAACGCGACGGAGTACTCCGTCAGCCTGACCCGCGCCGACATGATCGAATTCACCATGGAGCACTGAGATGCACTTTGATACGCCTACTCGTCAACGCTGGATGGCAGCGCTTGCCCAGTCCACCCCGGAGATGCTGCGGGCGCGGATGCGTACGCTGGGCCTGGCGCCCGACTATGAGCATGTCCGCGAGCCGCAAACCGGGCTGGTGCAGGTGCA
This sequence comes from Kosakonia sp. MH5, assembly GCF_009935945.1. NCBI lineage: Bacteria > Pseudomonadati > Pseudomonadota > Gammaproteobacteria > Enterobacterales > Enterobacteriaceae > Kosakonia > Kosakonia sp. MH5. Next base: position 197,514 of record NZ_QODH01000007.1, read on the forward strand.
GGCGCGCATGGGCGGCACCGGCGATCGCTTCTTCCCCGGCGACACCACGCTGACCCGCGCCGTCGTGCGCCTGAGCAGCGGCCAGCTCGGCTTTAGCTGGGTGCTCGGGCGCGACAAAGGCCATGCCGAACGCTGCGCCGTGTGCGACGCGTTATTGCAGGAGCCCACCCATTTCCAGACGCTGATGGAAACCCTGATAACCCCGCTGGAAGCGGACCGCGCCGCGCGCATTGCAGCGCGTCTGGCAGAAGTCAACGCCAGCCGGGTCGACTTTTTCACCCTGGTTCGCGGAGATAACGCATGACCTTACAACCCGCTTTCGCATCGGCGGTTCACGATGCTCAACACTGTTTTCGCCGTCTGTTAAAAGCCATGAGCGAGCCGGGCGTCATCGTCTCGTTGCCACATCTGAAACATGGCTGGCCGCCGCTTAACCCGGCATCCACCAGCGTATTACTGACGCTGGCCGATAACGACACGCCGATCTGGCTCTCAGCTGCCGTCGACAACGATCTGGTACGCCAGAACCTGCGTTTTCACACCAATGCGCCGCTGGTTGACCAGCCGCAGCAGTCGCTGTTTGCCGTCGCCGATCACACCCTGAGCGCCGAACAGCTCAGCGCCCTGCCCTGCGGCACGGATATCAGCCCGGAAACCAGCGCCACCTTGATTTTACAACTGCCGTCACTGAGCGGCGGCCGCATGCTGCGCCTGACTGGCCCCGGCATTCTGGAGGAGCGCATGATTGCGCCGCTGCTGCCGGAGTGCATCACCGACGAATTTACCGACCGTCCGCACTCGTTCCCCACAGGCATCGATGTGATCCTGACCTGTGGAGAACGCGCGCTGGCGATACCACGAACCACACTGGTGGAGGTGTTCTGATGTACGTTGCTGTCAAGGGGGGCGAAAAGGCGATAGCCGCAGCCCACGCGCTACAAGAACATAAGCGTCGCGGCGACAGCGAGCTTGCGGAGCTGAGCGTTGCGCAAATTGCTGAACAGATGCATCTGGCCGTCGATCGGGTGATGACCGAAGGCGGTATTGCCGATCGGGAACTGGCGGCGCTGGCGCTGAAACAGGCAAGCGGCGATAACGTCGAAGCCATCTTTCTGCTGCGCGCCTACCGTACAACGCTGCCACGCCTGGCCGTCAGCGAACCCATTGACAGCGCGAAGATGCGTTTAGAGCGCCGGATTTCGGCGGTGTACAAAGACATTCCCGGCGGCCAGTTGCTTGGCCCGACTTACGATTACACCCATCGTTTACTCGATTTTGCGCTGCTGGCCGAGGGTGAAACGGCCTCATTGCCGAGACGTGAAGTACAGCCGGAAACCACGCCGCACGTCTTTGCGCTTCTGGAACAAGAGGGGCTGGCGAAAGCTGAACAGGAGAGCGGCGCCGTGCCGGACGATATCACCCGCCAGCCGCCGGTTTACCCTTGCTCCCGCTCTGCACGTCTGCAACAACTGGCGCGCGGCGACGAAGGCTATCTGCTGGCGCTGGCCTACTCCACCCAGCGCGGTTACGGGCGCAATCACCCCTTCGCCGGGGAGATCCGCAGCGGTTATATCGACGTGGAAATAGTGCCCGAAGAGCTGGGTTTTGCAGTGAACGTCGGCGAATTGCTGATCACCGAATGTGAAATGGTCAACGGCTTTGTCGCCCCGCAAGAGGAGGCGCCGCACTTTACCCGTGGCTACGGGCTGGTGTTCGGCATGGGCGAACGCAAAGCGATGGCGATGGCGCTGATGGATCGCGCCCTGCAAGCCGCCGACTACGGCGAAATGATAAAAAGCCCGGCGCAGGATGAAGAGTTTGTGCTGGCGCATGCTGATAACGTCGAGGCGGCGGGTTTTGTCTCGCACCTCAAACTTCCCCACTACGTCGATTTCCAGGCCGAACTGGACTTGCTCAGACAGCTGCAACAGGAGAGCTCCCGTGGCTAACGCGCTGACCGGTTACAACTTTGCTTTTCTTGATGAGCAAACCAAACGCATGATCCGCCGGGCGCTGCTAAAAGCGGTTGCCATTCCCGGTTACCAGGTGCCGTTTGGCGGGCGGGAAATGCCGATGCCCTACGGCTGGGGGACCGGCGGTATTCAGTTAACCGCCAGCGTCATTGGCGAAGACGATGTGCTGAAAGTGATCGATCAGGGCGCGGATGACACCACCAACGCCGTCTCAATCCGCCAGTTCTTCACCCGCGTGACCGGCGTGGAAACCACCGAACGCACCGCCGACGCGACGCTGATTCAGACTCGTCACCGCATTCCTGAAACGCCGCTGGTTGAAGATCAGGTCCTGATTTACCAGGTGCCGATCCCGGAGCCGCTGCGCTTTATTGAACCGCGCGAAACCGAAACCCGCACCATGCACGCGCTGGAAGAGTATGGCGTGATGCAGGTGAAGCTGTATGAAGACATTGCCCGCTTCGGCAACTTCACCACCCGCTACGCCTGGCCGGTGAAAGTGAATGGCCGCTACGTGATGGACCCGTCGCCAATCCCGGCATTTGATAACCCGAAAATGCACTTCATGCCCGCGCTACAACTGTTCGGTGCCGGGCGTGAAAAACGCATTTACGCCGTTCCGCCGTATACCCAGGTCGAGAGCCTCGACTTTGAGGATTACCCCTTTGCGCCGCAAAAGTGGGATCAACCGTGCGCCATCTGCGGTTCCACCCACAGTTATCTGGATGAAGTGGTACTGGATGATACCGGCACGCGCATGTTCGTCTGCTCCGATACCGACTACTGCCGCCAACAGAGCGAGGCTTTACGCAAATGACCCAACCGCTGCTTTCGGTGAATCAACTCTCCCATCTCTACGCGCCAGGCAAAGGGTTTCAGGACGTCTCGTTCGATCTGTGGCCGGGTGAAGTGCTGGGCATTGTCGGCGAATCCGGTTCCGGTAAAACCACCCTGCTGAATGCCATTTCAGCACGGCTGGCGCCACAGCAGGGGCAGGTTATCTATAACGACCGCGATCTGTACGCCATCAGCGAAGCCGAGCGTCGCCGTCTGCTGCGAACCGAATGGGGCGTGGTACACCAGCATCCGCTGGATGGCCTGCGCCGCCAGGTCTCCGCCGGGGGCAATATCGGCGAACGGCTGATGGCGACCGGCGCGCGGCATTACGGTGATATCCGCGCCTGCGCGCAACAGTGGCTGACGGATGTCGAGATCCCATCGTCACGCATTGACGATTTGCCTACCACCTTTTCCGGCGGGATGCAGCAGCGACTGCAAATTGCCCGCAATCTCGTGACGCAGCCAAAACTGGTGTTTATGGATGAACCCACCGGCGGGCTGGATGTGTCGGTTCAGGCACGTTTGCTGGATCTGCTGCGCAGCCTGGTGGTGGAGATGAACCTTGCCGTGGTGATGGTGACCCATGATTTGGGCGTCGCACGCCTGCTGGCAAACCGTCTGCTGGTTATGAAACAGGGCCAGGTGGTGGAAAGTGGGTTAACCGATCGCGTGCTCGACGATCCACATCACCCCTATACCCAGTTGCTGGTTTCCTCGGTCTTGCAAAATTAAGGAGTCTGCGATGTCTGTTTTGCGTGTGGAAAATGTCAGCAAAACCTTTGTGCTGCACCATCAGAACGGCGTACGACTGCCGGTGCTGCGCGACACCTCGCTGGAGGTGAACGCCGGGGAATGCGTGGTGCTGCACGGCCACTCCGGCAGTGGAAAATCGACGCTGCTGCGCTCGCTGTATGCCAACTATTTGCCGGACGCCGGGCATATTCATGTCAAACATGGCGATGAATGGGTCGATTTGGTGCAAGCTCCGGCGCGAAAAGTACTGGACGTGCGTCGTCATACCATCGGCTGGGTCAGCCAGTTTTTACGCGTCATTCCACGCGTCAGCGCGCTGGACGTGGTAATGCAACCGCTGCTGGAGCTGGGGCTTTCCCGCGATGTCTGCATCGGCAAAGCCAGCCAGTTGCTGACGCGGCTGAATGTGCCGGAACGCTTGTGGCACCTTGCACCGGCAACGTTCTCCGGCGGCGAGCAGCAGCGCGTCAACATCGCCCGCGGCTTTATTGTTGACTACCCGATTCTACTGCTTGATGAACCGACCGCCTCGCTGGATGCGAAAAACAGCGCCGCCGTCGTTGAACTGATCGCGCAAGCCAAAGCGCGCGGCGCAGCGATTGTCGGCATATTCCATGACGAGGCCGTGCGCGAAAGCGTCGCCGACCGTCTGTTTCCGATGGGAATCTCCGCATGATTATCAACAATGTAAAACTGATCCTTGAAGACGAAGTGGTCGACGGTTCGCTGGAAGTGCGCGACGGCGTGATCCGCGCCTTCGCCGAAACCCAAAGCCGCCAGCCAGGCGCTCATGATGGTGACGGCGGCTGGTTGCTGCCGGGGCTTATCGAACTGCATACGGACAACCTCGACAAATTCTTCACCCCGCGCCCAAAAGTGGACTGGCCCGCCCACTCCGCAATGAGCAGCCACGACGCGCTGATGGTCGCCAACGGCATCACTACAGTGCTGGATGCGGTCGCCATTGGCGATGTGCGCGACGGCGGCGATCGGCTGGAGAATCTGGAGAAGATGATCAACGCGGTGGAAGATTCGCAAAAACGCGGGCTAAATCGCGCGGAACATCGCCTGCATTTACGCTGCGAACTGCCGCACCACACCACGCTGCCGCTGTTTGAAAAGCTGGTCGGCCGCGAGCCGGTGACGCTGGTATCGCTGATGGATCACTCGCCAGGCCAGCGCCAGTACGCCAGCTACGAAAAGTATCGCGATTACTATCAGGGCAAATATCACCTGACCAACGAGCAGATGGATGCGTTTGAACAGGAGCAACTGGCGCTGGCCGCCGAGTGGTCGCAGCCTAACCGGATGGCAATTGCCGCGCTCTGCCGGGCGCGTAACCTGCCGCTGGCCAGCCATGATGACGCCACGCGCGAACATGTGGTGGAATCCCACCAGTTAGGCAGCGTGATCGCAGAATTCCCCACCACCTTTGCCGCCGCCGAAGCCTCGCGCGAGCACGGCCTGAGCGTACTGATGGGGGCGCCAAACATCGTGCGCGGTGGCTCGCACTCCGGCAATGTGGCGGCGCATAAACTGGCGCAGCTCGGCATGCTGGACATTCTCTCATCGGATTATTATCCCGCCAGCCTGCTGGATGCCGCCTTCCGCGTTGCGGCGGATGAGCAGAATGATTTCACCCTGCCGCGCGCTATTCACCTGGTAACGAAAAATCCGGCACAGGCGCTCAAGCTTGACGATCGCGGAACGCTCGGCGAAGGAAAACGAGCCGATCTGGTGCTGGTGCACAATAAAGGCGACCACGTCCGCGTCGATCACGTCTGGCGCGAGGGGAAACGGGTGTTCTGATGGGCAGACTGATCTGGTTGATGGGGCCATCCGGTGCCGGAAAAGATACGCTGCTGGCCGCACTACGCAGCCGCGAGCATCCCCAGTTGCTGGTGGCGCACCGCTATATCACGCGCCCGGCAAGTTCCGGCAGCGAGAACCATATCGAGCTAAGCGAAAAGGAGTTTTTTACCCGCGACGAGCAGCATCTGTTTACCCTGAGCTGGCACGCCAACGATCTCTACTACGGTATCGGCGTGGAGGTCGATCTCTGGTTGCAGGCGGGGTTTGATGTGGTGGTCAACGGTTCGCGCGGTCATCTGCAGCAGGCGCAGACGCAATACGGCGAGGTGCTGATGCCAGTGTATGTGCAGGTATCACCGGAGATTTTGCGCCAGCGGCTGGAAAAACGCGGACGTGAAAGCAGCGTGGAAATTACCGCGCGGCTGGAACGCGCGGCCCGTTACTCGGCGGGTGACTGTCTGACGCTGAACAACGACGGGAGTCTGCTACAGTCAGTGGAAGGATTGATCTCGTTGATACGCGCGCAACAAGGGAAAAGTGCGTAATGCTGCCGGCGCATGCAGCACGCGCCGTTTACGTTAACTCAACCGTTAAAGCGAGGCGCTATGAGCCTGACTCTCACTCTGACCGGCACCGGCGGTGCACAACTGGTTCCGGTATTCGGTTGCGATTGCGCAGCCTGCTTACGTGCGCGCCAGCAGTCGCAATATCGTCGCCAGCCTTGCAGCGGCGTGGTGCAGTTTAACGACGCGGTGACACTGCTGGATGCCGGGCTTACCGATTTAATGGAACGTTTCCCGGCGGGTCAGTTTCAGCAGATTCTGTTGACGCATTACCATATGGATCATGTGCAGGGGCTGTTTCCGCTGCGCTGGGGCTTAGGCGCGAAAATCCCGGTTTACGGCCCGCCGGATGAACAGGGCTGCGACGATCTGTTTAAACATCCCGGTCTGCTTGATTTCAGCCATACCGTTGAACCGTTTGTGGTGTTCGATCTGCAAGGATTGCAGGTCACGCCGTTGCCGCTGAAGCACTCGAAACTCACCTTTGGTTATTTGCTGGAATCGGCGCACAGCCGGGTCGCCTGGCTTTCGGATACTGCCGGTCTGCCGGATAAGACGCTTAAGTTTTTACTCAATAATCGCCCGCAGGTGGTAATCATTGATTGCAGTGAACCGCCCTGCGCAGAGACGCCGAAAAATCATAACGATCTGCGCACCGTTATCGCCCTGAATGAGGTGATTGGCTGCCCGCGCGTCGTGCTAACCCATATCGGGCATCGCTTTGACGTCTGGTTGATGAATAACGCACTGCCGACGGGGTTTGAGGCGGGTTTTGATGGCATGCGGATTGTACTGGATTAGACCGCACAATATGGATATATTCGTCCCGTTGCTTACCGGCATGGGTTAAGCAGACGCAGCCTGTAAAGAGGTCGTTTGAAGGATAAAGCGTACAGACTCGCACTGATAGGGTTGTGGATAACGCAACCGGGTCTTAAATACCCGCGTGTGACCAATAAATAATTAGCACATCGCGGCTTACAGAGTATGACTTGCCATGAATGTGCTTTTTATTTGTAGCCGCAACCAATGGCGCAGCCCGACCGCTGAGCAGGTGTTCCGTCGCTACCCCGGGGTAAATGCTCGCTCTGCTGGCACACAACGCCATGCGAGAAAAACTGTCTCGCCCGCCATTCTCTCCTGGGCAGACGTCATCTGTGTGATGGAAGAAAAACACAAAAACAGCATCCTTGCCGACTTTAGCCGCCTGGTGCAGCATAAACCTGTTTATGTGCTTGATATTCCTGATCAATACCATTTTATGGACCCGCAACTAATCACGCTGCTTGAGGATATCGTTCCGGAACGCCTGGGTTTGCGCGTGCCGGTGCTGGCGCGTTAGCGGTCGTCGTCCTCTTCCAGCCTGCGTTCTTCGTCATCCAGCTGGCGTCGCTCCCGATCGAGCTGACGCTGGCGCTCATCAAGCTGGCGTCGCCTGTCTTCAAGCTGCCGGTAGCGGTTGTCATAATTCCGGTACTGCTCGTCGCTGCGGCGGCTGCTTTCATCGTCGCGACTGCCGTCAGAGCTGTACGCGTCGCCGATTGCCCGCTGAATATTGCCAATAGCGTCGTCGATAATATCGGCGTGCGCCATCTGACTACTGAGTGAAAGAGCGCCGAATAACAGCGCGGTCGCGTAACGTTTCATAAAGCCAGTCTCAAAGGGGGGACTGGCTGTACGTTAGTGCAGAGGCTGCCTTAGCGGGTAGCGGAGGAATCTCAATTACGGGCGGAAGGTGGCTGCTTCTCAATTTGCGCAATCGCATCCACGCGTAGCTGATGGCGACCGCCTTCAAACTCGGCGCCCAGCCAGCTATCGACAATCATTTTCGCCAGTTCCAGCCCGATAACGCGCGAACCGAACGCCAGTACATTGGTATCGTTATGCTGGCGCGAAAGCTGTGCGGAGTAAGGTTCGCTACACACCACCGCACGAATACCGGGGAATTTATTGGCGGTGATAGAGATGCCAACGCCAGTACCGCAAATCAAAATACCGCCGTCTGCCTCGCCATTCAGTACCGATTGTGCTACCTCGCTGGCGAAGCGGGGATAATCGGTGCGTGTCGTCGACCATGTGCCTTTATCAATGATTTCAATACCTTTTGCTGACAGATGCGCCAGGATATCCGCCTTCAGGATAAACCCGACATGATCGCAGCCGAACGCAATCTTCTTCATATATCCGCCTGGTTAGTGTGCAAACTTTACGAACCCGGTGAGTTTTGTGATTTTTGACCGGTAAACTGCTGAATAAAACCGCAAAACCACCGGGAACAGCGCCTGTTCTACACGGCATGAATTCACAAATCAATAGCCTTATGTGCATGAAAACCCCTACACCTCAGACGTACCACATTTCATAAATCAATATAATTTATTGTTTTTAAAACAAAACTGATGAGCGCACCAACCAAAACATTACAGAAAACTTCACAACACACAAAACTTTATGAATTAATTAATTCTGTGAAGTTGCCGACATATTTATGGTTCCGGATGTGGTGATATAGTGTCGTCTTCATTTCAAGGACAAGAGAAAGCGATGAGTCAGACAGAATTCGACCACGGTCTTCCCAACGGCATCGGCCTCGCCCCTTACCTGCGCATGAAGCAGGAAGGGATGACGGAAAACGAAAGCCGCATCGTGGATTGGCTATTAACACCGGGCAATATCAGCGATGCCTCCGCGATTAAAGATGTAGCGGAGATGCTGACGGTGTCGGAAGCCATGATCGTGAAAGTGTCGAAACTGCTGGGTTTTAGCGGTTTCCGCAATCTGCGCAGCGCACTGGTGGAGTACTTCTCTCACTCGCAGCAGGTGCTGCCCGCTGAGCTGTCGTTTGACGAAGCGCCGCAGGATGTGGTGAACAAAGTGTTCAATATTACGCTGCGCACCATTATGGAAGGCCAGTCGATCGTTAACGTGGATGAAATCCACCGCGCGGCGCGCTTCTTCTATCAGGCCAAACAGCGCGATCTCTACGGCGTTGGCGGCTCTAACGCCATCTGCGCCGATATTGAACATAAGATGTTGCGCATCGGGGTTCGCTGCCACGCTTACCAGGACGCGCACATTATGATGATGTCCGCATCGCTGCTTAAAGAGGGCGATGTCGTACTGGTGGTGTCGCATTCCGGACGCACCAGTGATTTAAAAGCGGCCGTTGAGCTGGCGAAAAAAAATGGGGCAAAAATTATTTGTATTACTCACAGCTACCATTCGCCGATTGCCAAAATGGCCGACTTTATTATTTGCTCGCCAGCACCAGAGACCCCTTTATTAGGGCGAAATGCCTCAGCACGAATATTACAATTAACATTACTTGATGCTTTTTTTGTTTCGGTTGCACAACAGAACATTGAACTGGCCACACAGAATATGCAAAAAACCGGTGCCATCGTTGATTTTTTCTCACCGGGCGCATTGAAGTAAAAACAAATACTCATCCCGCCGCAACGGGATGAGTAAAATTACCCTACAATGAGAAGACCACTATGAATAAATATCTGAAATTATTCAGCGGAGCTGCTATCGGCCTGATGATGAGCACCAGCGTATTTGCCGCTGCCGAATACGCCGTCGTCTTAAAAACATTATCCAACCCGTTCTGGGTGGATATGAAAAAAGGTATCGAAGACGAAGCGAAAACACTGGGTGTCAGTGTGGATATTTTTGCCTCGCCGTCGGAAGGTGATTTTCAGTCGCAATTACAATTATTCGAAGATCTGAGCAATAAAAATTATAAAGGCATCGCCTTTGCCCCACTCTCTTCCGTTAACCTGGTGATGCCGGTCGCCCGCGCCTGGAAAAAAGGCATTTATCTGGTGAACCTCGATGAAAAAATCGATATGGATAACCTGAAAAAAGCCGGCGGGAATGTCGAAGGTTTTATTACCACCGATAACGTTGCAGTCGGCGCAAAAGGCGCAAGCTTTATCATTGAACAGCTTGGCGCACAGGGCGGCGAAGTGGCGATTATAGAAGGTAAAGCAGGCAACGCCTCGGGTGAAGCGCGCCGCAACGGCGCCAGCGAAGCGTTTAAGAAAGCCAGCCAAATCAAGCTGGTCGCCAGCCAGCCCGCCGACTGGGATCGCATTAAGGCGCTGGACGTCGCTACCAACGTGCTGCAACGCAACCCGAACCTGAAAGCCTTCTACTGCGCCAATGACACCATGGCGATGGGCGTTGCCCAGGCGGTGGCGAACGCCGGTAAAACCGGCAAAGTGCTGGTCGTCGGCACCGACGGCATTCCGGAAGCGCGCAAAATGGTGGAAGCCGGGCAGATGACCGCCACCGTCGCGCAAAACCCGGCGAATATTGGCGCTTCGGGTCTGAAAATGATGGTTGATGCGGCAAAAACCGGCAAAGTTATTCCGCTGGATAAAGCCCCGGAATTCAAGCTGGTCGATTCAATTCTGGTCACTAAGTAAGCCATCAACGCCGGATGACGCTTTGCGCGCATCCGGCCTGAAGAGTGTGCAAAGAGGTTACTTATGGTCACGCCATATATCTCAATGGCGGGTATCGGCAAATCCTTTGGCCCGGTCCACGCATTAAAGTCCGTTGATTTAACTATTTATCCTTATGAAATTCATGCGTTATTAGGAGAGAATGGTGCCGGTAAATCAACGTTAATGAAAATTCTCTCGGGGATTCACGACCCGACCAAAGGCACCATCACCATTAATAACGTTAATTACGACAAACTTGATCATAAACTGGCGGCACAACTTGGTATTGGCATTATTTATCAGGAACTCAGCGTTATTGATGAATTAACCGTGCTGGAGAATTTATATATTGGCCGCCATATCACCAAAAAGGTATGTGGCGTCAATATTATCGACTGGCGAGAAATGCGCGTACGGGCGGCAATGATGTTATTGCGCGTCGGCTTAAAAGTCGATCTCGATACCAAAGTGGCGAATTTATCGATTAGCCACAAGCAGATGCTGGAAATTGCCAAAACATTAATGCTGGATGCCAAAGTCATTATTATGGATGAGCCCACCTCTTCGCTGACGAATAAAGAGGTGGATTATCTTTTCCTGATCATGAATCAGCTGCGTAAAGAAGGCACCGCCATTGTTTATATCTCGCATAAGCTGGCGGAAATTCGCCGGATCTGCGATCGCTATACGGTGATGAAAGACGGCAGCAGCGTCTGCAGCGGCATGGTCAGCGACGTCACCAATGACGACATCGTGCGGCTGATGGTCGGACGCGAACTGCAAAACCGCTTTAACGCGATGAAAGAGAGCACCGGCAATATCGAGCGCGATACGGTGTTTGAGGTGAAAAACGTCACCAGTCGCGACAAGAAAAAAGTCCGTGATATCTCTTTTAGCGTGAACCGCGGCGAGATCCTCGGTTTTGCCGGGCTGGTCGGCTCCGGCCGCACCGAACTGATGAACTGCCTGTTCGGCGTCGATAAGCGCAGCCGCGGTGAAATTCGCCTCAATGGTCACGCGATTTCCCCACGCTCACCGCTGGATGCGCTGAAAAAAGGCATGGCATATATCACCGAAAGCCGCCGCGACAACGGCTTCTTCCCTAACTTCTCGATTGCGCAAAACATAGCGCTCAGCAAAAGCCTCAAGCACGGCGGTTACAAAGGCGCAATGGGGCTGTTTAACGAACACGAAGAGCGACGGATTGCTGAAGCGCAGCGCGAGCTGCTGGCGCTGAAGTGCCACTCGGTGGAGCAGAGCATCACCGAGCTTTCCGGCGGTAACCAACAGAAAGTACTGATCTCCAAATGGCTGTGCTGCGAACCCGAGGTGATCATTTTCGATGAACCGACCCGCGGTATCGACGTCGGCGCGAAGGCCGAGATCTACAAAGTGATGCGCCAGCTATCGGATGACGGAAAAGTCATCCTGATGGTGTCATCCGAGCTTCCCGAAATTATTGCCGTCTGCGACCGCATCGCCGTGTTCTGCGAGGGGCGGCTGACGCAAATCCTGACCAATCGCGACGACATGAGCGAAGAGGAGATTATGGCATGGGCATTACCACACGAGTAAAAAGCGAAATGAGCGAGAAAAAGCCCTTCAACTTCGCGCTGTTCTGGGATAAATACGGCACCTTTTTTATCCTCGCGATCATCGTCGCCATCTTCGGCACGATGTCGCCGGAATACTTCCTCAACACCAACAACATCACGCAGATTTTTGTTCAGAGTTCGGTAACGGTGTTGATCGGCATGGGTGAGTTCTTTGCCATTCTGATCGCCGGGATTGATCTCTCCGTCGGTGCGATCCTTGCTCTCTCCGGCATGGTAACCGCCAAACTGATGCTGGCGGGCGTCGATCCCGTGCTGGCGACATTGATCGGCGGCGTGCTGGGGGCGATTAACGGCTGCCTGGTCAACTGGACCGGCCTGCACCCGTTCATTATTACCCTTGGAACCAACGCGATTTTTCGCGGCATTACGCTGGTTATTTCCGACGCCAACTCGGTGTATGGCTTCTCCTTCGACTTTGTGAATTTCTTTGCCGCCAGCGTGGCAGGCATTCCGGTGCCGGTGATCTTCTCGCTGCTGGTGGCGCTGCTGCTCTGGTTCCTCACTACGCGCATGCGGCTGGGGCGCAATATTTACGCGCTGGGCGGCAATAAAAACTCCGCCTTCTACTCCGGTATCGATGTGAAGTTTCACGTGCTGGTGGTGTTCATTATCTCCGGTGTTTGCGCCGGGCTGGCGGGCGTGGTCTCCACCGCGCGTCTCGGTGCGGCGGAGCCGCTGGCGGGAATGGGGTTTGAAACCTACGCCATCGCCAGCGCCATTATCGGCGGCACCAGCTTCTTCGGCGGTAAGGGGCGTATTTTCTCGGTCGTGATTGGCGGGTTGATTATCGGCACCATCAATAACGGCCTGAATATCCTGCAAGTTCAAACGTATTACCAGCTGGTGGTAATGGGCGGGCTGATTATTGCCGCTGTTGCGCTTGACCGGCTTATCAGCAAGTAAGGAATGAATGATGAAAATCTCCCCCTCCCTGATGTGTATGGATCTGCTCAAGTTTAAAGAACAGATCGAGTTTATCGACAGCCACGCGGACTATTTCCATATCGACATTATGGACGGCCACTTTGTGCCGAACCTGACGCTGTCGCCATTCTTTGTCAGCCAGGTGAAGAAGCTGGCCAGCAAACCGCTGGATTGCCATCTGATGGTGACGCGCCCGCAGGATTATATCGGCCAACTGGCGCGCGCAGGCGCAGACTTTATCACCCTGCACCCGGAAACGATCAACGGCCAGGCGTTTCGCCTGATCGATGAGATCCGCCGCCACGGCATGAAAGTCGGGCTGATCCTCAACCCGGAAACCTCCGTCGAAACGATGAAATACTATATTCATAAGGCGGACAAAGTGACGGTGATGACGGTCGATCCTGGCTTTGCCGGTCAGCCGTTCATTCCGGAAATGCTCGACAAGGTCGCCGAGCTGAAAGCCTGGCGCGAGCGCGAAGGGCTGAGTTATGAAATCGAAATCGACGGCTCCTGCAACCAGGCCACTTATCAGCGTTTGATGGCCGCAGGCGCGGATGTCTTTATCGTCGGCACCTCCGGGTTATTCAACCATGCGGAAAACATCGATGACGCCTGGACGGTAATGACCGAACAGATTCTGGCGGCCAAAAACGAGGTACTGCCTCATGCACGAACCGCATAATCAACTGGTAGCAGGCGTTGATATGGGCGCGACCCATATTCGCTTCTGCCTGCAAACCGCCGCAGGCGAGGTGCTGCATTGTGAAAAGCAGCGCACCGCGGAGGTCATTGCGCACGGCGTGGTAAACGGCATTACTGCGCTTATCCAGGCGCAGCTTGACGCACGTAATGCCCGCTGTTACGGGCTGGTAATGGGCTTTCCTGCGCTGGTCGGCAAAGATAAACGCACCATTATCTCCACGCCCAACTTACCGCTGGCACCTGGTGAACTGAGCGGGCTGGCCGGGCAACTGGAAAATGCGCTGGGCTGCCCGGTGGAATTTTCCCGTGATGTGAACCTGCAACTCTCTTTTGACGTGCAGGAGCATAACCTCACGCAGCAGCAGGTGCTGGCGGCCTATCTCGGCACCGGCATGGGTTTCGCCATCTGGCTGAACGGTGCACCGTGGACAGGCGCGCACGGCGTGGCGGGCGAACTGGGGCATATTCCGCAGGGAGACAGGCAACTGCGCTGCGGCTGCGGCAATGCGGGTTGTCTGGAAACGGTGTGTTCTGGCCTTGCGCTGCGCCGCTGGTATGAACAGCAGCCGCGGGATTACGATCTTGGCGATCTGTTTATCCATGCAGCACAGGAGCCTTTTGTCGTCGATCTGCTGGATCACGCCGCGCGCGCCATCGCCACCAGCATTAACCTGTTCGATCCCGATGCGGTGATCCTCGGCGGCGGCGTCATGGATATGCCCGCATTTCCGCGTGAAGCGTTGATCGCGGCGATCCGCACCTGGCTGCGTAAACCGTTGCCGTGGGAAGCGGTGCGTTTTCTGGCGGCCTCATCATCAGCGTTTAACGGTGCGCAGGGCGCGGCGACACTGGCCCGCAACCGTTTTACGCCGCAATCCGTCGCAGCGCCTGCGCAAGCTCTGCACGGGTAAAGGGTTTACGCAGCAGTTCCACGTCCGGCAGCGCAGGGTTGTGCGCCGGGCGCAGATCCTGGCCGCTGATGAGCAGCATCGACAGATGCGGATTCTGCTGGCGCGCCTGGTGAATCACTTCCGCGCCGCTGAGCGCGCCCGGTAGCATTAAATCACTGACCAATGCGCCAATCTCCGTCGAAGCGGCCAGTAGCTGCAACGCCTGCTCACCGGTTTCCGCTTCCAGCGTCAGATAGCCCAGCTCGTGCAACTGTTCGCACAATGTCTGGCGCACATCGGCCTCATCTTCCAGCACCAGAATCAGCGTGTCGCTGCTATCGCGCGCCTGCGCGGCATCCGGTTCGCGGCTTTCCACCGCCTGCACCGTTGCGCGCGGCAGTTGCAGACGCACGGTGGTGCCCTGCCCCGGCGCGCTCTCAATCTCTACCCGCCCGCCGGACTGGCGAACAAAGCCATATACCATCGACAGGCCCAGCCCGCTGCCGCTGCCGGTCTGTTTGGTGGTGAAGAAGGGTTCGAACACCTGTGCTTTGACCTCCTGCGACATACCGCAGCCGCGATCGATCACCTCCAGCGCCACCATATCCTGGCGGCGTCCGTCACTGCGGGTGACGCGCTGGTTCCAGGTGCGGATTTTAATGGTGCCGCTCTCGCCCTCCATCGCATCGCGGGCATTCATCACCAGATTGATGATGGCATTTTCCAGTTGTCCAACATCGATCCACGCGGGCCATGCCGGGCTTTGCGCTTCGATCTCCAGCGCCAGTGTGCCGGGTAACGAATGGCGCATAAGCTCGCCGAGATTCTCCAGCAGCGGTTGCATCTCCACGGCATGAGGATGCAACGACTGTTTGCGGGAAAAGGCCAGCAGCCGCTGGGTCAGTAACGCGCCGCGCTCAGCGGCTTTCAGCGCCCGCGAGATACGCGGCGCATCCGGCGAGCCGGGCGTCACCAGTTCAAGGCTGCCAATAATCACCGCCAGCAGGTTATTGAAATCGTGCGCCAGCCCGCCGGTCAATTGGCCGACTGCTTTCATCTTCTGACTGTGCAGCAGCGCCTCTTCCAGCCCTTTACGCTCCGTGCGATCCAGCACCACGTTAACCATGCCGCGCCCCGGTACCGGGCTAAAACGCAGCTCAATGGTACGATTGTCCGCCAGCCGTAATTCCTGCGGTTTGGGCAGCGGGCGAGCCAGATTCTCCTGTACGTGACCGGGGAGATCGCTCACCTGTTGTAACAGGCTCTGATAGTGCTGGCCGCGCTGCAATGCCTCTGCCGTCAGCCCCAGCAGCAACGGATATTGCGGATTCCACACCACCAGGCAACCCCGGTTATCGAACAGCGCAAAACCATCGCGCATCGCGTGGAAAGTGGTTTCCAGCTGTGTGCTTTTCTCTTTCAACAACTTAGAGGTGTGTTCCAGCGAAGCGGTATTGCGGGCAAACACGTTAAACGCACGCGCCAGTTCGCCCAGCTCATCGCGCCGTTGCAGCGCCGGAACCGACACGTCCTGCTCGCCGCGCGCCAGCCGCGACATGGCGCGCGAAATGGCCGTCAGATTCGAGCCCAGATTGCGGTAGATATACCATCCGGCAAAGCCGGTGATCACCAGCGCCAGCAGGGCGAAAACGCTGATAAACAGAATGATCGAGCGCATCTCCTGGTGGCTTTGCGCCGTGCGCAGTTCCGACGCCTGCGCGACCTGCGCAACGTACTGGTTGATGTCGCTGTTGAGCAGCGCCACCAGCGCTTTGATATGAAACATCGACCAGCTAATCGCCAGATCGCTCTCTTCCAGCCGGAGCGACAGCGGCCCCAGCTTGCGCAGCTCGGCGCTGAAATCCGGCAGGATAAAATCCACCGTCGGGCTGGCGGCGCGCAGCGGCAATTGCCCCATGATGTCGGAGATCTGTTTGATTGTCGGCCGGGGAGACGGCGTCTGAATGGCGGCGATGATCAGCCGGTCCATCTCGGCGAGCAGGCGGTTATCCGGGATGTTGCTCGCTTCCCGGGCGATGATCGCCTGTAAATGGCGCAAATAACTTTGGTTCTGGTACAGCGAACTGAGCAGCGCATTACGTTCCAGATGCCGCTGTTGTCCGCGTTGCAGCATCACGGTAACGCTTTGCTGCAATTCGTGGCTGCGGCGGGTGATCTGCGCCACCAGTTGCGGTTCCTGCTGCGCCAGCGGCGCGCGGGCAAGCTGGCTGAGCGAGTGTTGCAGCGCGCTCTGCGTCGCTTTCAGGCGTTCGGCTTCGCCCTGATACTCCAGCGCTCCGACCACCTGCGACAACCGCACAGCCGCCGTGGCGACGCTGGCGGTATCGCGCGCCAGATTCATACTGCCGGTCATGTCGTCCAGCGTCTGCTGCTGCGCCAGTTCCTGAATCTGGCTGGCGTGGCGAAATCCCAGAACTGCCACGCCGCAGACCATTAAAGTTACCGCCACCACCAGTAAATTGAAGAACAGCAGACGCCCGCGAGCGCTGGTGAAAAACGGGTTCGCGCGATACGACATAGTGGCTCCGGTGCAATGTTGATCCTGACGCAGGACGGCAGGAAACGGTTTCTCCAGGTAACTATGACAAATATGAACAGAACCTGACATTGTGCATTTACTAACGTGTGATGAAGTGCGGATATCGTTCCTCCAAGGAAGCCCGCTGATGAGCAACACGCCCGTACTGGAGATGCGCAACATTGCCAAAGCTTTCGGCAAATTTTACGCCCTCAAAGGGGTCGATCTGACGGTCTGGCCCGGCGAGATCCATGCGCTGATGGGGGAAAACGGCGCGGGAAAAAGCACGCTGATGAAGATCCTCGCCGGGGCGTATAGCGCCACCAGCGGCGAGATCCTGATTGACGGCCAGCCTTACGCCATCAAAAGCCCCAAAGATGCGCTCGCTGCCGGTATCACGCTGATTTACCAGGAGATGCAGTTAGCGCCGAACCTGACCGTGGCGGAAAACATCTTTCTTGGCAGTGAAATCGCCCGCGGCGGGCTGGTGCAGCGCAAAGAGATGGTGACACAGGCGCAGGCGGTGATTGATCGCCTTGGCGCGAATTTCACCGCCACCGATCGGGTGATGAAGCTGACTATCGCCGAGCAGCAACAGGTGGAGATCGCCCGCGCTTTACACCGCAACAGCCGCATTCTGGTGATGGATGAACCCACCGCTGCCCTCTCCTCACGCGAAACGCATCGTCTGTTCGAACTGATCCTGCGCCTGCGCGATGAAGGGATGGCGATTATCTACATCAGCCATCGCATGGCGGAAGTGTATGAACTCTCCGATCGCGTCAGCGTCCTGCGCGACGGCCAGTATGTCGGCAGCCTGACGCGCGACAAACTCAATGCTTCTGAACTGGTGCGCATGATGGTCGGGCGACCATTGAGCGACCTGTTTAACAAAGAGCGCGATATCCCACTTGGCAACCCGCGTCTGAGCGTTCAACACCTGACGGACGGTGAAAAAATCCAGCCAGTCAGCTTGCAGGTGCGTGCCGGGGAGATCGTCGGTCTTGCCGGGCTGGTCGGTGCCGGACGATCCGAACTGGCGCAGCTGATCTTCGGCGTACGCAAAGCCACTGGCGGCATGATCGAAGTAGACGGTGAGCCAGTGGTGATCCACTCGCCGCGCGCCGCCATCGATTTAGGCATCGGTTTTCTGACGGAGAACCGCAAAGAGCAAGGCCTGTTTCTGGAACTGGCGGCGCAGGAAAACATCACCATGGCAACGCTGGAGCGCGACGCGGCGTGGGGAATGCTCGATCGCAAAAAAGCGCAGTCGATCTCCGATGACGCCATCAAGTTATTGAATATTCGCGTACCGCACGCGCAGGTGCGGGCGGGCGGCTTATCCGGCGGCAACCAGCAAAAGCTCTTGATCTCCCGCTGGGTGGCGATCGGCCCGCGCATTCTGATCCTTGATGAGCCAACGCGCGGCGTGGATGTCGGTGCCAAAAGCGAGATCTACCGGATCATGAACCAGATGGCGCGCCAAGGCGTGGCGATCCTGATGATCTCCAGCGAGCTGCCGGAAGTGGTCGGCATGAGCGATCGTGTTTATGTGATGCGCGAAGGCAGCATCGTCGGCGAGCTGCAACAACATGAGATTACTCAGGAAAACATTATGACGCTGGCCACCGGCGTTAACGAATCCCACCACCAGGCGGTACACCATGACTGATGCTAAAGAGAACGCAGCGAAAAGCCCTTCCGCCAAAAAGATGTTGATGGGCGATCTGATGCAAACTGTCGGCATTTTGCCGATTCTCATCCTGATCGTCGCGGTTTTTGGTTTTATCGCGCCAAACTTTTTTACCGAAAGCAACCTGCTGAATATTACCCGCCAGGCGTCGATCAACATTGTGCTGGCGGCGGGCATGACTTTCATCATTCTGACCGGCGGTATCGATCTCTCTGTGGGTTCGATTCTCGGCACCACGGCGGTCGCGGCGATGGTGGTTTCGCTGATGCCCGAACTGGCCCTGCTCTCCGTCCCGGCGGCGCTGATGCTCGGCCTGGTGCTCGGCCTGTTTAATGGCGCGCTGGTGGCATTTGCTGGTTTGCCGCCATTCATTGTCACCCTCGGTACGTATACCGCGCTGCGCGGGGTGGCCTATCTGCTGGCAGACGGCACCACGGTGATTAACTCCGATATCAGTTTTGAGTGGGTCGGCAATAACTATCTTGGCCCGGTGCCGTGGCTGGTGGTGATTGCGCTGGCGGTGATTGTACTGTGCTGGTTTATCCTGCGCCGCACGACGCTGGGCGTTCATATCTACGCGGTGGGCGGCAATATGCAGGCAGCGCGCCTGACCGGCATCAAAGTGTGGCTGGTGCTGCTGTTCGTCTACGGCATGAGCGGCTTGCTCTCCGGCCTTGGCGGCGTGATGAGCGCCTCGCGGCTGTACAGCGCCAACGGCAACCTCGGCACCGGCTATGAGCTGGACGCCATCGCCGCGGTGATCCTTGGCGGCACCAGTTTTGTCGGCGGAATCGGCACCATCACCGGCACGCTGGTTGGCGCGCTGATTATCGCCACCCTTAACAATGGCATGACGCTAATGGGCGTCTCCTACTTCTGGCAATTGGTGATCAAAGGGGCGGTGATCATCATAGCGGTGCTGATCGACAAATACCGTACCCGGCATCATCAGGCAGCATAACAATACCCTACAAAACAGCAACATAAGTGAGGATTACAGCATGCGTCTTAAACCTCTTGTCACGGCGCTCTGCGCCGCTGCTCTGCTGACCAGCGCGCCGTTTGCGCAGGCCAAAGATCTGAAGTCCATTGGCGTTACGGTGGGCGATCTGGCGAACCCCTTCTTCGTGCAGATCACCAAAGGCGCGGAGCTGGAAGCGCGCAAACTGGCGGGCGATAACGTCAAAGTGACGCTGGTCTCCAGCGGTTACGATCTGGGCCAGCAGGTCGCGCAGATCGATAACTTTATTGCCGCCAAAGTGGACATGATCATCCTCAACGCCGCGGATTCCAAAGGCATCGGCCCGGCGGTGAAACGGGCAAAAGAGGCCGGGATTGTGGTGGTGGCGGTTGACGTGGCGGCAGAAGGCGCCGACGCCACCATCACCTCCGATAACACCCAGGCGGGGGAAATGGCCTGTAAGTACATTACCGACCGCCTGAAAGGCAAAGGCAATGTGGTGATCATCAACGGACCGCCGGTCTCTGCGGTGCAAAACCGTGTCGAAGGCTGCCAGACCGAGTTTAAGCGCCACCCGGATATCAAAGTGCTCTCTGATAACCAGAACGCGAAAGGCAGCCGCGAAGGCGGGCTGGAAGTGATGACCTCGCTGCTTGCCGCCAACCCGAAAATCGACGGTGTCTTTGCGATTAACGATCCGACAGCGATCGGTGCCGATCTGGCCGCCAAACAGGCACAGCGTCACGAGTTCTTT
This sequence comes from Kosakonia sp. MH5, assembly GCF_009935945.1. Classification (NCBI taxonomy): domain Bacteria; kingdom Pseudomonadati; phylum Pseudomonadota; class Gammaproteobacteria; order Enterobacterales; family Enterobacteriaceae; genus Kosakonia; species Kosakonia sp. MH5. The sequence goes on from NZ_QODH01000007.1 coordinate 217,991, forward strand.
ATTGTTGGCGTCGACGGAAGCCCGGATGGTGAAGAGGCGCTGAAACGCAAAAACTCGCTGTTTGTCGCCACTCCGGCGCAGGATCCGCAAGTGATGGCCGCCCGCGCGGTGGAGATCGGCTACGACATTCTGCAAGGCAAGCCCGCGCCAACCGCGCCGGTGCTGATCCCGGTGACGATGATCGATAAACAGAACGTCGGCAGCTACAAAGGCTGGACGGTGAAATAGGGTTTTCCCCCGCTTTTTCCGGCGGGGGATCTTCTCTGGAGGTGAAATGAAACGCTCCGCCATTAATGAAATTCTCGGCCACACGCGGCAGTTTTTCTCAATGCACGATGTCCATTTGCCGCCTTTCGCCAGCTTCCCGCCAACCAAATGGCAACAGCTCGATCGCGCGGCGTGGCGTGAAGTGTTCGATCTGAAACTGGGATGGGATGTCACTGCATTTGGCGGCGACGATTTCTTTACCCAGGGATTGACGCTGTTCACTCTGCGTAACGGCTCGCCCAACGGCACGCCGTATGAAAAATGTTATGCGGAAAAGATTATGCACGTGCGCGACGGTCAGCTTACGCCGATGCATTTTCACTGGCGCAAGCGCGAGGACATCATTAATCGCGGCGGCGGTAATCTGATTATTGAGCTGTGGAACGCCGGCGCACATGAAGAGACGATTGCCTCCGACGTTACCGTGGTCATTGATGGCTGTATCCAGACTCATGCGGCAGGCAGCCAGTTGCGCCTCTCACCAGGGGAAAGTATTTGCCTGTCGCCGGGGCTATATCACAGCTTCTGGGGCGAACCGGGCTTTGGCGATGTGCTGGTTGGTGAAGTGTCGTCGGTGAATGACGATGATCACGACAACCACTTCCTGTACCCCGTTGATCGCTTTAACGCTATTCAGGAAGACGAACCGGCACTGCTGGCGCTGTGTAACGAATATCATCTGTTTCTCGGCTAAAGGAGGAAGCTATGTCTTTGATTTCGCTCGCTGAAGGTCTGACGCACGCCCGTGAACATCACTATGCGCTGGGCGCGTTTAACGTGCTCGACTCGCACTTTTTACGCGCGCTGTTTGCCGCGGCAAAGCAGGAGCGCTCGCCCTTTATCATCAACATCGCCGAAGTCCATTTTAAATATGTCTCGCTGGAATCGCTGGTCGAAGCGGTGAAGTTCGAAGCCGCGCGCCACGACATTCCGGTGGTGCTGAACCTCGATCACGGGCTGCATTTTGAATCGGTCGTGCGCGCGCTGCGCCTCGGTTTTAGCTCGGTGATGTTTGACGGTTCCGTGCTGGAGTATGAAGACAATATTCGTCAGACGCGGGAAGTGGTGAAGATGTGCCATGCGGTCGGCGTTTCGGTGGAAGCGGAGCTGGGCGCGGTTGGCGGTGATGAAGGCGGCGCGCTGTATGGCCATGCCGACGAAGCCTGTTTTACCGACCCGGCGCGGGCGCGGGATTTTGTTGACCGTACCGGCATCGACACGCTGGCGGTGGCTATCGGCAATGCCCACGGCAAATACAAAGGCGAACCGAAGCTGGATTTTGAGCGCCTGGATGCCATTCGCCAGCAGACCGGTCTGCCGCTGGTGCTGCACGGCGGTTCCGGTATCAGCGATGCGGATTTCCGCCGCGCCATTTCGCTGGGTATCCATAAAATCAATTTCTACACCGGCATGTCACAGGCCGCGCTCGGCGCCATTGAGCAGCGCATGGCAGATCGCCAGCCATTGTATGATGAGTTCGCCCAGCTCCTGCTGAGCGTCGAAGAAGCTATCACCGATACCGTTGCCACACAGATGCGCATTTTCGGCAGCGCGGGGCAACTCTGATGGCGCGCAACGGCGTTATCGCCGCCGGCAATATGCTGGTCGATCATGTTCACCAGATCGTGCAGTGGCCGGAACGCGGCTGGCTGGCGGAGATCACCCAGAGCGAGCGCTCAACGGGCGGCGCGCCTCTGAATGTGCTGCTGACACTGGCAAAGCTGCACGTGGGCATGCCGTTGCAGGCGGTGGGATTAGTGGGCGAAGACAGCGATGGCGATTACATTATGGCGATGCTGGATCAGTACCACGTCAATCGCCAGGCGGTGCAGCGCACCCCTTCTGCACCCACCTCAATGTCGCAGGTGATGACCGATCCCTCCGGGCAGCGCACCTTTTTCCACTCGCCCGGCGCGAACCGTCTGCTGGATTTACCGGCGTTTGAGCAGCTGGACGGCAGCATGAAGATTTTCCATCTCGGCTATCTCTTGCTACTTGATAGTCTCGATTTGCCGGACGAAGAGTACGGAACACGCAGCGCGCGGCTGCTGGCGCAGATGCGCGAGCAGGGTTTTCTCACCTCGCTGGATTTGGTGTCACGCAAGGGCGATCCACGTTACCAGCCGCTGGTGCTGCCGTGCCTGAAGCATCTTGATTTTCTGGTGATTAACGAGCTGGAAGCCGGGGAATTTAGCGGGCTGCCCATGCGCACCGCAACCGATGAACCGCATATTGAGCATATCGCTGCCGCCGCCGCGCAACTGCTGGCCGCCGGTGTGCGCCAGCGGGTAGTGATCCACTGCCCGGAAGGCGCATGGGGCGAAGCGGCAGATCAGGCCGGAGCGTGGATCCCGTCGCGCACGTTAAGCCAGTCGGAGATTATCGGCAGTGTCGGCGCGGGCGATGCTTTTTGCGCCGGTTTTTTATACGGCTGCCACGAAGCCTGGCCGCTGCAAAAGAGCATTCAACTGGCACATGCCTGCGCACGCGCCAGCCTGCTGTGCGCCAATGCGATCGACGGCGCGAAGACGCTGGAGGCATTGCAGCAGGAGATTGGAGATTCGCTGTAGGAGTTTGCCGGAACAAGAGACGATATAGCCAGCGCCAGATAACCGGTTGATTGTCTGGCGTTTGGCCGGATGACGGCTACGCCGCTTTATCGCTGTGCGCAACGTCGGCGGCAAAGACATAGCCGAGGCCGCGCAAGGTTTTTATTAGCGCCGGTTGGTGGGGATTAGCTTCGATTTTGCGGCGTAAGCGCATGATCAACACATCAATGGTGCGATCAAACACTTCCACGCTTTCGCTGTGCGTTAAGGTCAGCAACTGTTCGCGGTTCAGCACCCGACGCGCATTTTGCACCAGCGCCAGCAACAAGCTGTACTCGCCTTGCGTCAGGCCAACCACCTGATGCTGCGGGTTAAATAGCTCGCAGCGCTCAGGGTCAAGATGCCAGCCATTAAAGGTAAAACCGGGCTGCTTTTCCATTGGGATTTCTGCCGCCAGCACGCCGCTGCGCCGCAGTACCGCGTTGACGCGCGCCACCAGTACGCGGGCGTTAAACGGTTTGCCGATATAGTCGTCCGCGCCCATCTCCAGGCCGACCACCACATCCGACTCGCTACCAAGCCCGGTAAGCATCACCACCGGCAGCGACGGACGCTGTTTTTGCAACTGCTGCAACACCCGCAGGCCGTTGATATCCGGCAGCATCATATCGAGCAGTACCAGCGCGATATCCGCATGCTGCGCGCTGAGCGTCAGCGCATCCTGCCCGTTATGGCAGACGTAAACCGTAAAGACATGCTCGCTCAGCACCTCTTTCAACAGTTCGCACACCGCGCTATCGTCATCCACCACCAGAATTGCAGGTTTCATTGTCCGCTTCCGCCAGGCCCGTTTGGGTAAGTCTGATCCATTCTGTTGGCGGTCATTTATAAATGCAGCGACTAAATGCCGAATTTTTAACCGTGGTCACATCCCCCTCGCTCTTCGTCACGTCACTTTTGACGATGGCCTGTTTTTCGTCAGTATTTTGCGCAAATTTCCGGCGTAACATCGGTAAATACCCCCAATATTGTTATGGCATAGAAGATGCATAGTGGGGGCGACACTGTTAACTGGAGCGAAAGTGATGAAAAAAGTCGTCACGGTTTGCCCGTATTGCGCCTCGGGATGCAAAATCCATCTGGTGGTCGATAACGGCAAAATCGTTCGGGCGGAAGCCGCACAGGGCAAAACCAATCAGGGCACTCTCTGCCTGAAAGGTTATTACGGCTGGGATTTTATCAACGATACCCAGATCCTGACGCCCCGGCTTAAAAGCCCGATGATCCGTCGCCAGCGCGGCGGAAAACTGGAGTCGGTCTCCTGGGATGAAGCGCTCGATTATGTCGCCAGCCGTTTGCGCGCCATTAAAGAGAAGTACGGCCCGGATGCCATTCAGACCACTGGTTCTTCCCGTGGTACGGGTAATGAAACCAACTACATAATGCAAAAATTCGCGCGCGCCGTTATTGGTACCAATAACGTCGACTGCTGCGCTCGTGTCTGACACGGCCCTTCGGTTGCAGGTCTGCACCAATCGGTCGGCAATGGCGCGATGAGTAATGCCATTAATGAAATCGATAACACGGATTTAGTGTTTATCTTTGGGTACAACCCGGCGGATTCTCACCCTATCGTCGCCAATCATGTGATTCGGGCGAAACAGAATGGGGCGAAAATCATCGTCTGCGATCCGCGCAAAATTGAAACCGCGCGCATTGCCGACATGCACGTCGCACTGAAAAACGGATCCAACATCGCCCTGCTTAACGCCATGGGCCATGTGATCATTGAAGAGAACCTCTACGACCAGGCGTTTGTCGCCAACCGGACGGAAGGGTTTGAAGAGTACCGGAAGATTGTCGAGGGCTACACTCCGGAATCGGTCGAGGAGATCACCGGCGTCAGCGCGCAGGAGATCCGCCAGGCCGCCCGTATGTACGCCGGGGCGAAAACTGCAGCCATTCTGTGGGGCATGGGCGTGACCCAGTTCTATCAGGGCGTGGAAACGGTACGTTCGCTCACCAGTCTTGCCATGCTGACCGGCAACCTGGGTAAACCGCATGTTGGGGTCAACCCGGTACGCGGTCAGAACAACGTGCAGGGCGCGTGCGATATGGGCGCGCTGCCGGATACCTACCCCGGCTATCAGTATGTGAAAGAAGAGGCGCACCGCGAGAAATTCGCCAAAGCGTGGGGCGTGGAAAGCCTGCCAGCGCATACCGGTTATCGCATTAGCGAACTACCGCATCGCGTTGAGCATGGCGAAGTGCGCGCCGCGTACATTATGGGTGAAGATCCGCTGCAAACGGATGCCGAACTGTCGGCAGTTCGTAAGGCATTTGAAGGGCTTGAACTGGTGATTGTGCAGGATATTTTCATGACCAAAACCGCAGCCGCGGCGGATGTCATCCTGCCTTCCACCTCCTGGGGCGAGCACGAAGGCGTTTATACCGCAGCAGATCGCGGTTTCCAGCGCTTCTTCAAAGCGGTTGAACCAAAGTGGGATCTGAAAACGGACTGGCAAATCATCAGTGAAATCGCCACCCGTATGGGTTATCCGATGCATTACAACAACACGCAGGAGATCTGGGACGAGTTGCGTCATTTATGCCCCGATTTCTACGGCGCCACCTACGAAAAAATGGGTGAGCTGGGCTACATCCAGTGGCCGTGTCGCGATACGTCGGAGGCCGATCAGGGCACCTCTTATCTCTTTAAAGAGAAGTTCGACACGCCGAACGGGCTGGCGAAATTCTTCACCTGCGACTGGGTCGCGCCGATGGATAAACTCACCGACGAGTATCCGATGGTGCTCTCCACCGTGCGTGAAGTGGGCCACTACTCTTGCCGTTCAATGACCGGCAACTGTGCGGCGCTGGCCGCGCTGGCGGATGAACCAGGCTATGCGCAAATCAACGCCGCCGACGCCGCAAGGCTGGGCATTGAGGATGAAGCGCTGGTGTGGGTTAACTCGCGTAAAGGCAAAATCATCACCCGTGCGCAGGTCAGCGAACGCCCGAACAAAGGTGCGGTGTATATGACCTACCAGTGGTGGATTGGCGCCTGTAACGAGCTGGTGACGGAGAACTTAAGCCCGATAACCAAAACGCCGGAGTACAAGTACTGCGCCGTGCGCATCGAGCCGATCGCCGATCAGCGCGCCGCCGAGCAGTATGTGATCGACGAATATAACAAGCTGAAAACCCGGCTGCGCGAAAGCGCGATGGGCTGATAGCCGCGTTTGTCGAAGTCAAAGCGGAGTGATCTTCACTCCGCTTTTTTATTTATCTTCCGTTAGTCACGCCACGAGTGGACAGCGCCGCAATCAACTTCCTGAAAAATCATCATTATTAACGAACTGAAACACAGTTCTTCTGTCATCTGCTGGCATGTTTACCTATAACTAACAGGTAAATGTGCTCATTGATGATTGCCGCGAAACCCCATGCCTCCTGTTAAAAAACACCGTAGAGAAGATCACCCCAGTTCCTCATTTAACCTGAACAGGTATCACCTGCTTTCTCTTGTGATTCTGGTGTTTTTAGCACTCCTGCTGGCACGCGTTGCCGACCTGCAACTGCTCAATCACCCGATGCTGGAGCATGAAGCCGATCAGCGCTCATTACGCACCATTACGCTACCGACCAACCGCGGCACGCTGGTGGATCGTGACGGCCAGGCGTTAGCCCTGAGTGTTCCCTCGCGCGACATCATTGCCGATCCGAAACGCATTCTCGAGGCGAATCCTGATTTTACCAGCCCGAAGTGGGCTTACCTCGCCGCAGCGCTCAATGTCAGCCCGCAAGCCCTGCGGGCGCAGCTTACAGCGAATCCCACGAAGCACTTCCTCTACCTGGGCCGAAAAATCGAACTGGGTATCGCCAAAGATATTGCCACGCTGCATCTGAAAGGGATCACGACCGAATATGACGACAGCCGCTTTTATCCTATGGGAGAAGCTGCCGCGCCGCTTTTAGGCATCGTGGGCGCCGATAACACGGGGCTGAATGGGCTGGAGAAAAGTTATAACACCATTCTTGAAGGCAAACCGGGTCAGGAAGAGTACCGCCAGGACGGTGACGGCCACCTGATTTCCGTGGTCAATTACGAACCGCCGCAGCAACCGCCAACCGTTCAGCTCAGCATCGACAAGTTCGATCAATACACACTTTACAGCGCATTACGTGATGGCGTGCTGCTCAACAAGGCGGATTCAGGTGCGGCTGTGCTGGTGAAAATCGACACCGGCGAGATTCTGGGAATGGCGTCTTACCCTTCGTTTAATCCCAACAATTACGAAAGCGCCACCCCGATGCAAATGCGCAACACGGCCATTAACGATAGCTATGAACCGGGTTCAACCGTGAAACCGCTGGTGGTTCTCGAAGGGCTGGAGCGCCATTTAATCCAGCCGAACTCGGTTCTTGATACCTCGCCTTACGTCGTCAACGGGCATTTGATACGGGATGTCGGGCACTGGCCGCGCCTGACGATAACCGGCATTTTGCAGAAATCGAGCGATACGGGCGCGTCCCACATTGCGCTTGCCATGCCTGCTCAGGCGCTGGTGAATACCTACCAGGCGTTTGGCCTCGGCAAACCTACCGGGCTGGGCTTAACGGGCGAGAGTGTGGGTTACTTTCCCTTACACCGCCAGCGCTGGGCCGATATTGAACGCGCAACGTTCTCTTTTGGCTACGGCCTGCGCGTAACGCCGCTGCAGATCGCACGGGAATATGCGACGCTGGGCTCGTTCGGTATCTATCGCCCTCTTTCCATCACCAAAGTCACGCCGCCGGTGATGGGCGTCAGAGTGGCGAATCCGGCCACCGCGAAAACCGTCGTGTATATGATGGAAAGCGATGTTTTACCCGGCGGCTCAGGTTTACGCGCGGCAGTACCGGGCTATCAGCTCGCCACCAAAACCGGTACGGCGGAAAAAATGGGTACCGACGGGAAGTACGATGGCGGCTACGTCAACTACACCGCAGGCGTTGCCCCGGCCAGCCACCCGGAAGTGGCGCTGGTGGTGATGGTTAACCATCCGACAGTGGGCGATCACTTTGGTGGCTCGGTCGCGGCGCCGATTTTCGGCAAAATCATCGGCCCGGTACTGAAACATATGAACATCGCGCCTGATGCCATCAGCAATAAACCCTCCGTAAATGCATCCTGATGCCGGGAGGCTCACGCGGCGGTGTCACGATGGGGCGTAACGTCTGACAGGTGTGGCAAACCGCCCGGTAGTGTAATGTCATCAACAGAATCCCCTGATAATGAGAGCGCAGGTGTTGAACTCCACGGAAGCAGAATTACCGGTCAGCCAGCAGAACCACAACATTGCGCGTCTCGCGACAGCACAGGCGCTGGCTGGCGCTAACTCGGTCGTCTTTTACGCCACCGGCGCGATAGTCGGTAATACCCTCGCGCCGAGCAGCACGCTGGCAACACTGCCCGTCACAGTTTTTGTTCTGGGGATGGCGGCCTGCATTCTGCCGTTTGGCGCGCTGGCTCGCCGTCGTGGCAGGCGGGCTGCCTTTATGACCGGTACTGGCGCAGGCGTGTTGACCGGGCTGCTGGCCTCGCTGGCGGTCGTGCTCGGTTCCTTTTCCCTGTTCTGCCTGGCGGCTTTTTTCGGCGGCGCGTACGCGGCTGTTGCGCTCTCGTTTCGCTTTGCCGCCACCGATGGCGTGGGCAGTGAACGACGGGCGCGCGCGTTATCGCTGGTGATGGGCGGCGGCGTCGTAGCGGGCGTACTTGGCCCGATGCTGGTCACCGGCACCATGAATGCCTGGCCGGAGCATACTTTTGCCGTTACCTTTCTCGCGCAGGCAGCGGTCGCGGCGCTTGCCGCAACGGTACTGCTCGGCGTCAAATCCCCTGCCGTTGTCGCTCACGCGCAGCACGGCGGCCGCCCACTTCATGAAATAGCCCGCCTGCCGGGCTTTCGTCGCACCGTGTTTGGCGGCGCGGTGGCCTATATGGTGATGAACTTCCTGATGACTGCCGCGCCGCTGTCGATGCATCAGCACGGCCTTTCTCAGCAGGCAGCGAATCTGGGCATTCAGTGGCATGTGATTGCGATGTACGGGCCGGGCTTTTTTACCGGCAAACTGATTCAGCGCTTTGGCGCCAGCCGCATTGGCGCTGCGGGATTATTGATCACCGCCCTCTCCGTGCTCGCCGGTCTGCTCGGTACTGACATCCTGCATTACTGGCTGTCGCTGATCCTTCTTGGCATCGGCTGGAACTTTGGTTTTACCGGCGCTTCGGCGAAGATCATTGAGTTTCACCGCCCGGAAGAGAAAACCCGCGTCCAGTCACTGAATGACTTTATTGTCTTTGGCGTGATGATTGTCGGCTCTTTCTCCTCCGGCGCACTACTTAATGCCTTCGGCTGGAATGCGGTGCTGTGGGGATCGCTGGTGCCGGTGGTGGCGGGTTTTCTGGCGATGATGGGCAAAAGCCACACGGTAAAGGGATAAAAAAATCCCTCCGTGAAGGAGGGATTGAGCAGTTTACTGACCGGCTGTTTTATCAAATTTGCCCAGCATTTCGCGCTCGTAGGCCAGCGCTTTTTTGCGGTCGAATTTGTGTTCCCACTTGGCAATGACCAGCACCGCCAGCGCATTCCCCACCACGTTCAGCGCGGTACGCGCCATATCGAGGATACGGTCAACACCGGCGATAAAGGCCAGCCCTTCCAGCGGAATACCGACGCTGCCCAGCGTCGCCAGCAATACCACGAAGGAGACGCCCGGAACACCCGCGATGCCTTTTGAGGTCACCATCAGCGTCAGCACGAGGATAATCTCCTGCCACAGCGACAGATCGATACCGTACAACTGCGCAATAAAGATGGCGGCAATACTCTGGTACAGCGTTGAACCGTCGAGGTTAAAGGAGTAACCGGTCGGCACCACGAAGCTGGTAATGGAAGCAGGCGCGCCGTAGGCTTCCATTTTTTCGATAATACGCGGCAACACGCTCTCTGAACTGGCGGTTGAGTAGGCCAGAATCAGCTCATCTTTCAGGATGCGGATCAGGATCCAGATGCTCAGCCCGCAGATGCGCGCCACAATGCCCAGCACCACCAGCGCGAAGAACAGGATCGCGAAGTAAACCAGAATCACCAGCTTCGCCAGCGGCCACAGCGAGGCAAAACCGAAGTTCGCCACCGTTACCGAGATCAGCGCGAACACGCCGACCGGCGCATAGCGCATCACCATATGGGTGACTTTAAACATGGTTTCGGAAATAGAACGGAACACGGTCACCAGCGGCTCGCGGTGCGATGCCGGCAGCGATGACAGCCCCAGGCCAAACAGCACCGAGAAGAAGATGATCGGCAGCATATCGCCCTTCGCCATCGACGCGATGATATTGGTCGGCACCAGCGACAGAATCGTCCCCATCAGGCCGTGGGCGTGGCTTTGCACATCCGCGGTGGTGCTTTGGTATTTCGAAATATCCACCGTGGCCAGCTGCGACATATCGATTCCCGCCCCCGGCTGGAACACATTCGCCAGCGTAATACCGAGCACGATCGCAACCGTAGTGATCACTTCGAAATAGATGATGGTTTTCGCGCCAATACGGCCAAGCTGTTTCGCGTCGCCCACACCAGCAATCCCGACAATCAACGTCGAGATAACAATCGGCACCACGATCATTTTGATCAGATGAATAAAGATATCGCCCGCAGGAGACAGGAGATTCGCAATCAGCCATTCGCGGCTGTCGCTGTGATAATGCAGGTAACTACCCAGAAGAATACCCAGCACAAGGGCTAGCAGAATCTGCCAGGCCAGGCTGATTTTCATGTTTTTCATAACTACAGACTTCCTCAATGAAGCGCCATTCCATGCTCGGGAACGACACATACTGAAAGGGTATGATTAACGTCGCACGGTATTGCGGGGTTTTTTAACGCGCATTATCAGTATCATTTGCAGGGTGTAACGCGCAACCCTATACCGGGAGGGGGTTTGACTGATTTTTTAGCTAAAAGCCGTCTTTTATTTCAGTTATTAACAATAAGTATTTGTTATACAAAAAATTTCAATCTGCTGAATTCCAATATTTCCGTCAGGAAATTATTCCGCAAAATTTGTTCATTTGCGTATTTTTTAATCATTAGAAATGTCGCAGGGGTCGCTTCATACCGGAAATTTCGTCTGCTATTTGTCATTAACTCAGTGAATAGTACCTGTTAAAAATAATTAAGACGCTATTGGTTCCGCAATGTATTTTCAGCAGGTTGCCATAGCGCATTATTCTGCAACGCTATTAAGTGTAATCGAACCGTCACATTCCATAACCTGCTGTTATGAGTCATTTTTCTTCTTCCTGCCGCTATTTTTCATTTCTGCATTACACCAGCGCATTTATTTTGCTGCTTTTTTACTGAATCTCATCAATGCGTGATCTATCGCTCAAATAGTAAACAAAGCTTGTAAAGGCCCTACAATTAACGTTCTTGTGACATATTATTAACATCTTACAAGGAGAGCAATTGCCATGAGCCAAATACATAAACACGATATTCCCGCCAATATTGCGGAACGTTGCCTGATCAATCCGGAGCAGTATGAAGCCAAATATCAGCAATCCATCACCGACCCTGACACATTCTGGGGCGAGCAGGGAAAGATCCTCGACTGGATCACGCCGTATAAAACGGTGAAAAACACCTCCTTCGCACCCGGCAATATTTCGATTAAATGGTATGAAGACGGCACATTAAACCTGGCCGCCAACTGCCTTGACCGCCACCTTGCCGAACGCGGCGACCAGACGGCCATTATCTGGGAAGGCGATGACGCCAGCCAGAGTAAAAAAATCACCTATCGCGAGCTGCACCGCAGCGTATGCCAGTTTGCCAATGTGCTGGTCGATCTCGGGATTAAGAAAGGTGATGTTGTCGCGATTTACATGCCGATGGTGCCGGAAGCGGCAGTCGCGATGCTCGCCTGCGCCCGTATCGGCGCGGTGCATTCGGTGATTTTCGGCGGCTTCTCGCCGGAAGCGGTAGCCGGACGCATTATTGATTCCAGTTCCCGGCTGGTGATCACCGCCGACGAAGGTGTTCGCGCCGGTCGTAATATTCCGCTGAAGAAAAATGTTGATGACGCGCTGAAAAACCCGAACGTTAACAGCGTTGAGCATGTCGTGGTTCTGAAACGTACCGGCGGCAAAATCGACTGGAACGCCGGCCGCGATCTGTGGTGGAACGAGCTGACCGAAAAAGCCAGCGACCAGCATCAGCCGGTGGAAGTTGGCGCGGAAGATCCGCTCTTTATCCTCTATACCTCCGGTTCAACCGGCAAACCGAAAGGCGTGCTGCACACCACCGGCGGTTATCTGGTTTATGCCGCGACGACCTTTAAATATGTCTTTGATTATCATCCGGGCGATGTTTACTGGTGTACAGCCGATGTCGGCTGGGTGACCGGCCACAGCTATTTGCTCTACGGGCCGCTGGCCTGCGGTGCCATCACGCTGATGTTTGAAGGCGTGCCGAACTGGCCAACCCCGGCGCGCATGAGCCAGGTGGTGGATAAACACCAGGTCAATATTCTCTACACCGCACCGACGGCGATCCGCGCACTGATGGCAGAAGGCGACAAAGCCATTGAGGGTACCGACCGCTCTTCGCTGCGTATTCTCGGTTCCGTGGGCGAGCCCATTAACCCGGAAGCGTGGGAGTGGTACTGGTCGAAGATCGGCAACGGTAAATGCCCGGTGATGGACACCTGGTGGCAGACGGAAACCGGCGGTTTTATGATCACCCCGCTGCCTGGCGCAACGCGCCTGAAAGCCGGTTCGGCAACCCATCCGTTCTTTGGCGTGCAACCGGCGCTGGTGGATAACGAAGGGAATGTGCTTGAGGGCGCGACCGAAGGTAACCTGGTGATCACCGATTCCTGGCCAGGCCAGGCGCGTACGCTGTTTGGCGATCACGAGCGTTTTGAACAGACCTACTTCTCCACCTTCAAAAACTGCTACTTCAGCGGCGACGGCGCGCGTCGTGACGAAGAGGGCTATTACTGGATCACCGGCCGCGTGGACGATGTGCTGAACGTTTCCGGCCACCGCCTGGGTACCGCTGAGATTGAATCGGCGCTGGTTTCGCATCCGAAAATCGCCGAGGCCGCCGTAGTGGGTATTCCGCACAACATCAAAGGCCAGGCGATTTATGCCTATGTCACGCTGAATCACGGAGAAGAACCGTCGCCGGAACTCTACACCGAAGTGCGTAACTGGGTGCGTAAAGAGATTGGCCCGCTGGCAACGCCGGATGTACTGCACTGGACAGATTCACTGCCGAAAACACGCTCCGGCAAAATCATGCGTCGCATCCTGCGCAAAATCGCGGCGGGCGATACCAGTAACTTCGGCGATACCTCGACGCTCGCCGATCCTGGCGTCGTGGAAAAACTGCTCGAAGAGAAACAGGCCATTACCATGCCGTCTTAAGAATCGTAACACCCTGCCGGATAAGGCGTCAGCCACTATCCGGCTGACAAACAAAACCATAACGCTCTCCTTATAAGGAGAGGAAACAATCACCTCACCCTACAGTTCCCAATGGATTTCGTGTTGCAGGAAGGCGGCAAACGCACACATCCCCAGGCGCATAGATAACTGTGTGACTGGGGTGGGCATGTGCGGCCAACGAACCTGCGGCGCGAAAGACTACGGGGAGACCTCTGGAGAATTCTGTGATGAATAACATTTATCAACAGATAGAAAACAGTGCGCATTTCAGGGAGTTAGTTGAAAGACGGCAACGGTTTGCCTTTTCCCTTTCCATCATCATGCTGATTATCTACGTCGGCTTTATTCTGCTTATCGCTTTTGCACCGCATTGGCTCGGTACGCCGCTGCACGAAGGCACCAGCGTGACGCGCGGCATCCCGATTGGGATTGGCGTGATTGTGATTTCGTTTGTGCTGACCGGCGTCTACGTCTGGCGGGCAAACGGTGAGTTTGATCGTCTGACCAAAGCCGTGCTAAGCGAGGTAAAAGCACCATGAAACGAGTCCTGACGGCGCTGGCCGCCACACTTCCTTTCACGGCGCACGCCGCCGATGCCATTACCGGCGAGGTACAACGCCAGCCAACCAACTGGCAGGCGATTATCATGTTTGTGATTTTCGTGGCGCTCACCCTGTACATCACTTACTGGGCGTCGAAACGCGTGCGTTCGCGTAACGATTACTACACCGCGGGCGGCAATATTACCGGTTTTCAGAACGGGCTGGCGATTGCCGGTGACTTTATGTCGGCGGCCTCCTTCCTCGGGATTTCCGCGCTGGTGTACACCTCCGGCTATGACGGGCTGATTTACTCGCTGGGCTTCCTTGTCGGCTGGCCGATTATCCTGTTTTTGATCGCCGAACGGCTGCGCAACCTTGGGCGCTATACCTTCGCCGACGTGGCCTCGTACCGCCTGAAACAGGGGCCGATTCGCACCCTTTCCGCCTGCGGTTCGCTGGTGGTGGTCGCGCTGTATCTGATTGCGCAGATGGTGGGTGCCGGGAAGCTTATCGAGCTGCTGTTCGGCCTGAACTATCACGTCGCCGTGGTACTGGTTGGCGTGCTGATGGTGCTGTATGTGCTGTTCGGCGGCATGCTCGCCACCACCTGGGTACAAATTATCAAAGCGGTATTGCTGCTGTTTGGCGCAAGTTTTATGGCCTTTATGGTGATGAAACACGTCGGTTTCAGCTTCAATAACCTGTTCACCGAAGCGATGGCGGTGCATCCGAAAGGCGCGGCAATCATGAGCCCTGGCGGGCTGGTGAAAGATCCGATCTCCGCCCTGTCGTTAGGCCTGGGCCTGATGTTCGGCACCGCCGGTTTGCCGCATATCCTGATGCGTTTCTTCACCGTCAGCGATGCGCGGGAAGCCCGTAAAAGCGTGTTCTACGCCACCGGTTTTATGGGTTACTTCTACATTCTGACCTTTATCATCGGCTTTGGCGCGATCATGCTGGTCGGTGCGAATCCGGCGTTTAAAGATGCGGCGGGCGCGCTGATTGGCGGCAACAATATGGCAGCGGTTCACCTTGCCGATGCGGTTGGCGGCAACCTGTTCCTCGGCTTTATTTCCGCCGTGGCGTTCGCCACCATTCTGGCGGTGGTCGCCGGGCTGACGCTGGCGGGCGCGTCGGCGGTCTCGCACGATCTCTACGCCAACGTGTTCCGTAAAGGCGCGACCGAGCGCCAGGAGCTGAAGGTATCCAAAATCACCGTGCTGGTGCTTGGCGTGGTCGCCATTTTGTTGGGCATTCTGTTTGAGAAGCAGAACATCGCCTTTATGGTCGGTCTGGCCTTCTCCATTGCCGCAAGCTGCAACTTCCCGATTATTCTGCTCTCGATGTACTGGTCAAAACTGACCACGCGCGGTGCGATGATCGGCGGCTGGCTTGGCCTGCTGACGGCGGTGATTTTGATGATCCTCGGCCCGACCATTTGGGTACAGATCCTCGGCCACGCCACCGCGGTCTTCCCGTATGAGTATCCGGCGCTGTTCTCGATTGCTGTCGCGTTTATCGGCATCTGGATCTTCTCCGCTACCGATAACACCGAAGCGGGCAAGCTGGAACGCGAGCAGTTCCGCGCGCAGTTTATTCGCTCGCAGACCGGTATTGGTATCGAACAGGGTCGCGCGCATTAATCCCCTGCCCCGGCCAGCCATGGCCGGGGATCATATTGGTTTCGCCGACGCCACCCGTAATCCAGGTTGCACCGACACATCCATAAAAGCGCCGGAATTCGGCCTTCCCCCGAAAAACAAAGCATGCCGCTGTCGAGGCAGCCAGCGGCAATGCAACCATAGAAGATAACGTTCAGGTTTTTAATCCTGAAAAAGCATTGTACGTATCAATTATAAATCGGTGGAAAATCTATTCTGTTATTAACGAGATCCAGTCGCTGGGTATATCCGTAAAAAATGTGGCTTCCTGCGTGACGGTTCTTGTTCCTACAATAACGTATTGACTTAAATCCGGGTTAACATCCGTTAAAATATAGTACGGTTTGCGCCCGGACATACTCCCCTGATTTTCCAGCTGCGCGCCCACACTGCCATCGGTTTTAAATTCAAAATACAGCGCATTAGCCGGAACGGTGATTTTATATTTATAAGTACCATAGGAGGCGCCATCGAGAATACATGAGGCGGAGACGGAATCGCCTTTTGCATTACTGATAATATAACCGCCAATATCCGCAAGGCTTTTATAATTATTGTCTTTAATAATCTTTTGAATATAGGCAATCGCCTGGCCTGGCGTTCGCCCTCTGCACGACACTATTTGTGGCTGGAATCCCGTTTTCTGGATTTCGGCAAGCTCCCGTTTATCCCCACGATAATAAACAGATGACATATCTTTATCTCCTCATGGCAATGACACTCCCGCAACAGAATGCGTTTCTGTCATTAGGGTTGTAATACGAACGTTTTACACATCAAGGGTGTTAGTGATTTTTTATTTGCACAGCAAATCGGTTTATTAAGAGGAAATAAGCGGAACACGCCGATTTACGCTGTATAACCAACCGGTTCATCAAGCAAATAACAGTTTTAAAAGTAACAGCATCAATAAGAAAAGAAATCAGGCTTTTGGCGTAGACCTTTTATCCTGATGAACAGCACGCGGATGTAAACAGGTCATCGTGTTTAACGCGATAACATGGCGGTAATTAAGGGAATTTACCGGAAAGAGCCAGTATAGGGCAGCGAATACTATCCCGGGGACATCCTGAACAGAGGCTTCGAGCCTGAGTCGGCCCATGTTCTTTTTCCCGTCAGCGCATGTGCGGCAAAACAATGATGCTCCATCTCTTTCTGTTCTATTATGGGATATTATCAAACTATCTCTTTGTAACAGGCGGCATCGGCAATGGCTTTGATCCCAAAAAACTACGCGCGGCTGGAAAGCGGCTACCGTGAGAAAGCACTAAAAATCTACCCGTGGGTGTGTGGACGCTGTTCGCGGGAGTTTGTTTATTCAAACCTGCGTGAATTGACGGTTCACCATATCGATCATGACCATACCAATAACCCGGAAGATGGCAGCAACTGGGAGCTATTGTGTCTGTATTGCCATGACCACGAACACTCAAAATACACGGAAGCGGATCAGTACGGCACCACCGTTGTGGCGGGGGAAGATGCACAAAAAGATGTCGGTGCAGCAACCTATAATCCGTTTGCCGATTTGAAGTCGATGCTTAACAAGAAGAAATAGTGCCAGCAGCGTCTCCTTCGGCAAAAAACGGTCGGTGTGCGGCACTTCGTCTGCTTGCAGATTGAATCCAGCCGGTTCCTTGCTCATGACATAAGTTTGCAAAAAATTACCAAAACTGGCAGTTGATTGTTATTTGTATGACTTTTAATATTCACCCGCAACTTATTGATTAAATTTGCCTTAGGGATATAAAAATGAAAAAAAGTAGTGTTGCAGTGATGATGATGGCCGCGTTTTCAGGAGCAGTTTATGCAGGACCGGCGCAATTTACGCCGGATTTTTCCCCGGAGAGTTTAACGGTTTCAGCCTCGGGTGGGATGCTGAGCGGGAAATCCCATGAGATGGTTTACGACGAAGTCACTGGGCGTAAAATCAGCCAACTCGACTGGAAACTCAAAAATGTCGCCATTCTGAAAGGCGATATTTCCTGGGATGCATACTCTTTTCTGACACTGAACGCCCGCGGCTGGACATCTATGGCATCTGGCTCCGGTCATATGGATGATTATGACTGGTTGAACGACAAGCAATCCGCATGGACAGACCACTCATCCCATCCAGCTACGCATGTTAATTATGCCAATGAATACGATCTCAATGTCAAAGGCTGGATATTCCAGGGCGAGAACTATAAAGCGGGTGTAACGGCAGGTTATCAGGAAACGCGTTTCAGCTGGACCGCTACCGGTGGTTCTTACAATTACGATAACGGGACAAATATCGGGAATTTCCCGGCCGGTGAACGTGGTATTGGTTATAGCCAGCGTTTCTCTATGCCATACATTGGCCTTGCTGGCCAGTATCGTATTAATGACTTTGAATTTAACGCGCTGTTTAAATTCAGTGATTGGGTCCGTGCTCATGATAACGACGAGCACTATATGCGCGACTTGACTTTCCGTGAGAAAACGTCAAGTTCACGCTATTACGGTGCATCAATTGATGCCGGATATTACGTCACACCGCAGGCCAAAGTTTTTGCTGAATTCGCCTATAGCCGTTTTGAAGAAGGCAAAGGCGGTACGCAAATTATTGATACCAACAGTGGCGAATCAGCATCTATTGGCGGAGATGCTGCCGGCATTTCTAACAATAACTATACCGTTACAGCCGGTCTGCAATATCGCTTCTGAAGCAGCGCAACGCGTATATCTTTAAAAAATACCGGGCCCCTGACGGGGCCTTTTTCATTAAAGGTGCCCGAATAAAGGGGGCTGCCCCATTGATTAATTTCTTATATTAGAAATGTCTATTCCCGGCACGAAGTGGGCCAGTACAGAGTTGCTATAAGCGAACAGCGGAAGCACCCTGGTATTCTAATAACCGACAGAGGCATTACTGACATGATCAACCTCGCCAAGGGAATCATCCAGTGTATTCGTGCAACCTGGATGCTACTGAACGCGTGGCTGTTACCTCCTGCCTTACCAATTACGGCTTCATGACCGCAGAGATTTGGTGAATAAGTTGATCGCGAGCCCGTATGCCAGCATTGGGCGAAAGCGCCTGTTCATCCTGAATCAGTTTAGCGAAAACGATTTTTTGGGTTCCTTTTGTTGCCCAGCCGACATACCAGCCATAGGCATTATTTGGATCGTATTTATTGTCCTGTCCCGGCGAACCTGTACCCGTCTTGCCGTGAATAATCCAGCCCTCAGGGCTGACATCATACCGGGTGATGTTATCCGTCATTTCGTACGCAATACTCTTCAATGGCAACTGACGGTTGACCACTTTCCTTAAAAAGGCGATTTGCTGAACAGGCGATACCTGTAATGATGACATCACCCATACGCCCTTTTGACCCGGTGCGCTGACATCAACGGCAGAAACATCTTTATTGCCGTAATCAAAAGCCCTCACATAGCGTTCAAAGGTCTGTTGCCCGAGCTTTCCCACAACCTGTTGTGAATACCAGAAAACAGAATATTTTAACCACGCGGTTGGATCGATTTTTTTCTTCCAGTTGTCACCGCCCCAGTCCGGGTATCCTGCTTTGTAGTCCCAGGCAGGTTCACTTTCGTTTTTTAATACTCCGGCATCAAACCCCATCAGGCTTATCGCTATTTTAAACGTTGAAGCGGGGGTCACTTGTTTATTGCATTCCTGACCCTCCTGCAAAATGACTTTTCCTGATTCGGCCGCAACGATCAGTGTACATAAGTCTTTGGAGAATGCATTTTGGGCGCAGAGAATAGAAATTAATGAGGCAATCACAGCTATATTATTTTTCATTGTTTTCCGGTGAAGTCTGGACGTTACTTAAAATGAACTTTATTTCTTTTCAAAAGAACAATCCCTGCAATAGTCGCTATTCAGCAGCGCATAAAGATACTCATCCCCCCACTCTCCTTTAAAAAAAATATTCTGCCGATAATGTGCTTCGCGGCGGAAACCAAGTTTTTCCAGTAAATTCACGGCACGTGTATTACGGGTGTCAACAACAGCAGTAAGCCGGTGCTTTGTAAAATCATCAAAAAGCACCGCGATGAGGGCACTGATTGCCTCGCTGGCATATCCCTGCTTCTGATATTCCACATCAAAGGTCATGCCCAGTTCAGCCTGTCTTCCCTCATCAAAAAAATGGATACCGATGTCCCCTATTAGTGCCCCATCTTCCCGCCGTTCAACAGCAAGCTGATACCAGGTTTCATCGCTGTTGAACGCCAGCGAATGCTGCTGCGCGTATAATTTCTCAGCATCCTGCAAAGTATAATGCTCCCAGCTCTGGAAACGGGCGACGTCAGGCTTGCCGCGGTAGCGTGCAAGCTGCGGTAGATCGGTTGGTTTCAACTTGCGTAATAATAATTGTTGAGTTTGTAGCGGCAACGCCAGTGCCATATTTTCTCCCTTATCGACTGTTATTTATTGGCTGGAACTTATTCGGCAACGTTAAACAATGATGTCGATACATTGAAAATGTACCCCGCACGCATATCCGTAATTAAACGCCGGGCTAACGGGAAGCCCGTATTGCTTCAAGCCCGACACGTTGCCCGAATGAAAGTTCTAAGGTATTCCCGTCAGGGTCTGCAAAAAAAACATAATAGCCGACCGGATCACCCAGATATTCCGGTGCTTTCCTTAATACACCGTCAGCGATTGCCATAGCGGTTTTACGATCAATTTCTTCGCGAGTTGCGCAGGCAACGCCAAGGTGACCAAAATTACCCAGCGGTGTATCAGTGATGTTATCCGCCTGTACCAGCACCAGCGCAAATGGGCGCGTATGATCGCTTAACCACGCAACCTTGCGGGCATCCGGGACGCCGGGTTCGCGCATATGTATAACTTCCATACCGGCATAGCGGCGATAGAAAGCAATACTTTTGTCCAAATCCCTGACCATAAATGCAACATGTGTGAATCCCACATCAATATCTTTCATACCCAGAATAACTCCTTATTAGCTCGTGGCTGGCATCATAAAAGCTCAAGTTAACTTTGGGTCAACAGGCGAGTTAAACTATAAGACCACTAATATTTGTAGTGGCGCAGGACGTCAGGTTCTGAGCTCTGCATGTCCGGTTTCTGCAACAGGAAATGTAGGTACATACCCTGAGTCACGACTCCCGTGGCGCATATTAATAACGTTGACGTCGCGGCAGGAAAAACGATTTAATTTCAGGTCGGTTTTCAGGAAAACTCAATGATGCGTGACCATCTCCCTTCCCTTAACGCCCTGAGGGCGTTTGAATCCGTTGCCAGGCATCTCAGCATGACCCGTGCCGGCCAGGAATTGCACGTCACGCCTGGGGCTATCAGCCTGCACATCAGGGAACTCGAACGGCAACTCGGACTTGCGCTCTTTCTGCGCAAAGGACGCGGACTGGTGCTCACAGCCGCCGGTGAGTCCTACTATTCTTCGATAAATTCGGCGTTTAGCCTGATGCGCGAAGCCACCAAATCTCTCGTGCAAGAGATGCAGGGAAATACCATAACACTGGCGTGCACGACAGGCTTTGCCACGCACTGGTTGCTTCCGCGGCTTCCTGATTTTGAGCGCGACTGCCCGGAAATTGATCTGCGTATCAGTGCCACTTCCCGCATTCAGTCCTTCATTACAGAGGGTATTGATATGGCAGTCCGACATGGCGATGGCCGCTGTGAGGACGCCGTCAGTGAAAAACTGATTGATGACGACTATATCGTGGTATGCACACCGACTGTGGCGAGGCTGTTGGGCGAACCACCTGCGCTTTCAGCGCTCAGTCGTGTAACGCTTCTGCATGATATGCACCGTGAGGACTGGGGCCGCTGGCTCGCTGAAGCGGGCGTCAGCCATGTGGATCCCCGTAAGGGGCCGCTTTACACCGATGGCAGCGGGGCCTGGCTTGCCATGCTGGCCGGAAGAGGCATGGCGCTGATGCGACGGGGGTTCGTTCAGGAAAACATTTTATCAGGTGAAGTGGTTTCACCCTTCATGAACACACTGAATACCGGACAGGCATATTGGCTCATTTATCCCCCTGAAGCGCTCATGCGACCTGCCATAGTGAAAGTGAGAACATGGTTAATGCAGCAGAGCGCAAAACAAACAATCGCAGGAGCTCACCGCTAAACAATTAGCCGTGATGGTGATTTTATGTATGCCTGCACGGGGCGACCGTAGAATATGAAATGGTTTCTTTTTAGCCACAGGCGCTTATTTTTGTTCATGAGCGGCTAAATCTGCGAGGCTGGCGCGAAGTTCGTTTTCAAGGAAAGCTGCACATATTCGGGTTTCAGCCGAAATGACGTTTGCTGGCGGATAAAGCAAACAGGCATTGAACGGCGGAACGACGTAGTCGGGTAAAACAGGCACAAGATTCCCCTGCGCAATATCTTGCCTGCAAACGGGAGATTGCAATACGCCGATGGCACTCCCTGCCAGAAGAAGAGTATGCAATGGCCGCCAGTGGCTGGCACTGAATGTTATCTTCACGGGCACACTGAGTAATGATTTGTCAGGTGCTATCAGGGCAACATGATTGTTCATAAACAAGCCCGCTACGCGTGCAAAGGCATGCCGGACAAGTTCAGCGGGCGAACCCGGCGTGCCATGGCGATGGAGATAAGCGGGCGAGGCGACCAGTAAACGCCCCACGCGGCCTAACTGACGGGCAATATAATACCCTTCCCCCATCTCCCCCAGACGCAATGAAATATCAACGCCTTCCGTAACCGGATCCGTCACAAGATCATTAAGTATCAGCTCTATTTGCAGATCGGGATGTTCAGCCTGAAGTTTTATCAGGGCTGGCATCAGCAACGCTTCTCCGGCCCCATAGGGCGCGGCGATACGCAGCGTTCCGTTAAGCGAATTTGTGGGATTGACGATTGCCAGTGCATGTTCTGCCGCAGCGACAGCATTTTTACTGCGTTCATAAAACAGAGTGCCGGAACTGGTGAGGGACATTCGACGCGTGTGACGTCGCAACAGGCGCGTACCAAGATGAGCTTCCAGACGCTCTATCCGTTCACTAACCGCCGGTTGTCCGATGCCGAGATCGCGGGCGGCGGCAGACATATTTCCCCGCTCGACCACCCGAATGAAAATGCGCATTGCCGCAAGGAGATCCATGCAGAGATTATATTGGTAAAACCGATAAATGATAGTGGCTGGCCATCTCTACCTGATGTTCGTGACGTCGCGGACAATACATTTCCTGTCGCTGTTCATGAAGTGACAGAGGCATAAATTCATTGAATTCCACAGGTAGAGATCAATGTCAGAAATAAAACTCTATATGCTGCAGTCGGGGTACCAGCGTTGCCAATATCATGACATCAGGATGAATCAGGGCAAGGGTGACAGCTACGTCATTCCCGTCCCCTGGTTTTTACTGACACATCCGCAGGGCAATACCGTTATTGACGGTGGCCTTGCTGTCGAAGGGTTGAACAATCCTCATGGCTACTGGGGAAATGCCGTTGAACACTATAAACCCATCATGGATGCCGATCAGGGTTGCGCCAGTCAACTGACGAATCTGGGCATATCACCGGAATCCGTGCGTTATGTTTTACTCTCCCACCTCCACTCTGATCATACAGGGGCGATTGGTCGCTTTCCTGCGGCTACGCATATTGTGCAACGTCAAGAGTATGACTATGCCTTTTCGCCGGACTGGTTTGCGGCCGGCGCGTATTGTCGGAAAGATTTTGATCGTGAAGGGTTGAAATGGCACTTCCTGAAAGGTCTGGCAACGGACGGTTTTGACCTGTACGGCGATGGTGTTTTACAGTCCTTTTTCACACCCGGTCATACGCCAGGGCATCAGTCCTTCATCGTCTCACTTCCCAGCGGAAGGGCATTTACTCTTGCGATAGACGCCGCTTACACACTCGACCATTTTTACGATAAAGCCCTGCCCGGTTTGATGACTTCCGCCAGTGAAGCGGCACGTTCGGTCGCCAAACTCAGGGCGTTAACAGAAATGCACAATGCAGAGATTATCCCAGGCCACGATCCTGATATCTGGCCGCGTTATGTCATGAAAACGGAGGGGTATAACTAACCCGACATACAGTACCATCAGAACCGGTAAGCGCCCTTATACTCGTTTTCCAATAAATTCAGTGAGACGCCGTTACAGAGAGCGCACTTCCATTGCCGAAATGAATTAAACTCATCGCATACAGAGTTCCAGGGAATCATTATGGACATCAGAACGCTGCGCTATTTTGTCGAGGTGGTACGCCAGCAAAGTTTCACCCGCGCGGCGGAGCGCCTGTTCGTCACCCAACCGACCATCAGCAAGATGCTGAAAAATCTTGAGGATGAACTCAACTGCACGTTGTTGATTCGCGATGGTCGCAAATTACTGCTGACCGATACCGGCCGCGTGGTGTTTGAACGCGGCATGGCGATCCTCGCCGAATTCCGGCAACTGGAAACGGAGCTTGGCGATATCAATCATCTGAACAAAGGCCTGTTGCGCCTCGGCATTCCGCCAATGGTGGGCATGCTGATGGCCGGGCCGATCAGCTTGTTTCGTCAGCGTTATCCCGGCGTCGAGCTGAAAATTGCCGAATTTGGCGGTCTGACGGTGCAGCATGCGGTAAGCAATAGCGAGCTGGATCTGGCGATGACCGCGCTGCCGGTTGAAGATGACAGCGGCTTAGCGACGATGCCGCTGTTCAGCTACCCAATGTGTGTGCTGGTACCTCGCTCCGGCAACTGGCTGAAACACGAAGCGGTCGCGCCGGAAGAGTTAGGCGAGCACCCTTTGCTTATCTACAACGAAGATTTTGCCCTCAGCCGCCAGCTGATGCAGCTCTTTAATCAGCACGGCGTGAAGCCGCGCATCGCTGTGCGGAGCGGGCAGTGGGATTTTCTGGCAGCGATGGTGCAGGCGGGCGTCGGCATAGCCATTCTGCCGGAACCGATCTGCCAGCGGCTGGATAAACAAACCCTGCGCTGGCTTCCTTTGCAGAGCGATTTACGCTGGCAACTGGGGATGATTTGGCGCGAAGGCGTCTATCTTTCCCACAGTGCGCAGGCGTGGTTAAGCTGTTGTGAAGGGTTCTGGCTTGAGTCGGACGCTCCATCATTGCCCACGGGGAAAGCGTAACTCAGGCGGCGTTGCCCGGCACCCACGGCCCTTGCAGATTCACCTGCGGAAATCCTGCCGTCAGAATACGCACTTCCACATCGCGCGGGGTGTTATCTCCCTGCCCCTGAATGCTGACGATATCCTGCGGGCAGGCCGAAAATGCCACATAGCAATCCATCTCCGCGCGCAGAATGATGTAATCCCCTGGCTTCGTCACGACCGGCAGCGTCTTCAGGGTAATGCCATCCGGCTGCACCTGGATATTCATGAAAATATTGAAGGATGCGAGATTGCCATGGGGCAGCATCACGCCCAGTTCCGCCATCCCTTCGTGCAGATTGTCATGGCAGTTACGATGCGGCTCAGTGCAGCCTAACAGTTCATAACGGCGGGCATCGCAGGCGGCCATAAATGTGTCGTGTACGCCCGGTGAAGTGTCCGCCACCAGCGTCAGAATCGGGTGGCGCTGGTCAGTGATAAAGCTGTCGCCCACGCGCGGATTGAGGCGCTGATTCCATACTCTTGTCGCTTCCATACACATATATTCGCTGACATCGCTGGCGTTATAGGCCCAGCAATCCACCACCTGCGTACCGTGCAGATTGATCACCTGCACCGCTTCCCCTTTATTTAAGCGCACGGCTTTGCCATAACGTGCCGGAACCGTAACCACCTCACGGTGCTGCAATTCAGCAGACATGATTCTCTCCTGGTTTATTCATGTTGCATGCCGCGACGATAGCGCGTCATACGGGATTCAAAATGGCGCGCCAGCCAGTCAAGCAGACTGTTCAGCAGCCAGTAACAGAGCGCGACCGTCAGGTAGATCTCCAGCGGCGCATAGGTTTCCGATATCGCCTGTTTGGCGGCGTACATAAACTCCTGTACCGAGACAATCGACAGCAGGGCCGAGTCTTTAATCAGGCCGATCATCAGACCAACCAGCGGCGACAGCATCTGCGGCAGGGTTTGCGGCAGCACCACATCGCGCAACTGCTCGCGGCGGCTGAGTCCGAGAACCCGGCAGGCTTCCCACTGCCCTTTGGGCAACGCCTCAATGGCCGCGCGGATCACCTGCGCAATATAGGGCGCGTAATAGAGCGTTAACGCCAGCACGCCGACAACCGGCGATGAGAGCGTGATGCCATACTCCGGCAGCACAAAATAGAGCAGATAAATCACCACCAGCAGCGGAAGCGCCAGCGTGATGTTGCTGTACACCCGCAATAACCACTGCCAGAAGCGTGACGCTCGCATTAACGCCGCCGCCATTAACGCTCCCCACAGCAACGAACAGATCGCCGCCATCGCGCAGAGTTGCAATGTTGCCGCCATCCCTTCACCCAGCGAGGGAAGCGCATCAATAATGGCCTGCCAGTCCATCATGCCGGCCTCCGTTTCGCTTCCAGCCGCCGCGCAAGAGTGGTCAGCGGCAGCGCAATCAACAGATATCCCGCCGCCACCAGCAACAGTACCTGCGTGGCTTCATAGGTACGCGCGATGACGATCTGCCCGGCAAACGTCAGCTCCGTCAGCGCCACCACCGAGGCCAGCGGCGTGGTTTTCAGCAGAATGGTGAACTCATTCACCAGCATCGGCAGACTGGCGCGCAGCACCTGCGGGTTAATGACATACCACCAGGTGAGCAGGCGGCTCAGCCCCAGCGTCCGCGCTGCTTCCAGTTGCCCGGGCGTGACCAGGCTTCGGTTAACGCGCAGGATTTCAGCAACATACGCGCCGCTGTTTAAACCGATCGCCAGCACCGCCGCCAGCAACGGCTGCCCGCCAAGCCCCAGTTTCGGCAGGGTAAAAAACACCACAAACAGTTGCACAATCGCGGGCGTCCCGCGCATCAGGCTGACATACAAGCGGCCGAAGGTTCGCCAGATCCAGGCCCGGCGCAGTTGCAGGAAGCAGCCGAGTTGCCCCATCACCACGCTCACCAGCGACGCCAGCACCGTTAACAGCAGCGTCATCAGCAACCCGCGCCCTAACTCCGGCAACGCGGTCAGTACCTGTTGATCCAGCCCCATTAATTACTCCGGGCCAAAGCCGGTCAGGTTTTCCGCCACCGACAACCGCAGCGGCGCGGGTTTATCATTCCCCTCAATGCCGGTATTGCTGGCGGAGACAATAAACTGCGTATCCATCACCACCCGGCAGGTAATACTGTCGCCTGCCTGCGTGAGATTGGTTTCCGGCACAATGCGGCCGTCGCGCGTTAAGCGGACATGCATAAACAGGTTGATGGGATCGGGCAGTTTTGGCACGTTCATCCCCCGTCGCGCCAGTTCTGCGCTGACGGCTTCGATACACCCTTCGCCGTCATAGCCCTTTTCCGCCAGAAACGCGCGGGTCGATGCCGGTAGCAGCAGGTCGTGGCGTTTCACGCGATCTTTACCTAACACCATCATCGGGCGACGGCGGTTAGTGACCATACGCATACCAGAACCGAGCAGGTAGCTGTTGCTGAATACACGCGTGTGGTGCACCGAGAGCCAGACCGCCGGATCCTCCACACTAAAGCCAAACAGCGACGCCACTGCGCCATCGCCCATTGCCGTGATGCGCAATAACTGGCCGCGCAGCACGCGAATCGATCCGACGCTTCCGGCGGCTACATCCACCGGTGCCGCCAGCGGGCGCACCGCGTTTTCCACGAATTCCTCACGCATTAACAACATGGTGCGTCTCCTCTGTGGGGAAGTGGTCGCTGATGCGGATATCAATCGGCGTCACCTGTAACCCGTTGCCAGGAATGATGTCCTGCGGGCAGGATGAGACGGCGCAAATCAGATCGCACAGGGCTTCGAAAGTGATGTAATCCCCGGCTTTACTGTGCGGATCGGTCACTTCCATACGCCCGTCGGCGGTAACCGGGCCGTTCTGAAACAGGTTGAACGGCTCCGGCAACGTAAAGTACGTCACGCCGTGCGCTTTCATCCCTTCAAGCAGGTTATCCACGCAGTTGCGGTGCCCTTCGACACCGAAATCAACGCTAAACCGCGTCCGATCGCAGGCCGGTACGTTGGCGTCGTGAATGCCAATCGTGTCGGCAACGATGCGCAGCAGCGGGCGGTTTTCACTCGACCACAGCGCATCGCCCGGTGCAAAAAAGAGCGAGCGCAACTGCTGACGGGTATGCACCGGCGATAACTTCTCGTTCAGATTGTCAGCATTGACCGCCACAAAATCGGCGGCCTGCTGCCCTTCACTGTCGATAACGGTAATAAACTGCCCTTTACGCACACGGAAGGTTTTGCCGTGGCCCGCCGGAACCGTCAGGTGGGATTGGCACATAATTACTCCTGAGGAATGAAATCACTGGCCGGAACGGTAAAGGTGGTGCCGAGATACTGCTGTTGCAGTTGGGCCAACTGACCGCTTTTCTGCATCGCCAGAATGTGGTCGCTGATGGCTTTGTTCAGGCTGCTGTCCTCTTTGCGCGTCGCCCACGCCATCCATTGCGATGGCCCGACTTCGCCCACCTGCGCGACTTTACCGGCATACTTTTTCGCCACGGGTGCCAGCACTGAAATATCGTCATAGACGAAATCGGCGCGTTTGGTCATCAGCGTGCTGACAGTCTGATCGAGGGAATCGACGCTGATGATGGTGATCGGTTTTTTCCCGGCTTTTTTCAGCTCGCTATTAAAGCCTTTAAGCAGTTGCTCCGGCACGCTGGCAGTTTTCACCGCGCCGCGCAGGCCAGAGAGACTTTCCGGGCTCAGCGGCTTGCCGCTCAGGGCTTTCGCTTCATCCTCACGCACCAGAACGCCGTTCACCGTTTTGCTGTAAGGCACGGTAAAAAGCACTTTTTTGGCACGTTCGGCCGTCACATTAAGCGTGGAGCCTTCGGCATTGAACGCCCCGGAAATCAGCCCCGGCAAAATGCCGCTGAATGCGGTTTTCTGAAACTCCAGTTTTACACCGAGATCTTTGGCGAACGACTGCATGATCGCCACGCTATACCCGGTGATCTCGCCTTTATCGTCGGTGTATTCATACGGTGGAAAGGTGGGGTCGATGCCGACCGTCATTTTGCCGCTGCTCTTGATGTCGGACAGCGTATCGGCCTGTGCCTGCGCCAGTGTGCCCACGGAAAGAAGAGCGGCGATCAGCAGTGCTGTTTTTTTCATTGTGGTGTTTCCCTGGTGTTGGTGAAATGTCTTTTTCTGATGAGCACTTTTTGTGCCAGTTTTTTCACTACTGCTTAAACCGTCACCACAAGAAACATCTTTTCTTCATGAAATCATAAAGAAACATTTGTTTCTTTAATTTTTATTTTAATTTCTATTGTTTCTTAAAAGACGGCGCTACACCAGCCAGGGTAAGGCGACAGGCACTCTTTTGGGGAAAAATCTGGCGCAACCTGCGCCAGAATGGGGCGTTATTCGAGTTCGTCAAGGGATTGATGCAGCGCTTCAACCTGCGCAAGGTGATCGTTGCCGCTTTTGCCCATCTGGCGGGCCACCAGCGAACACAGCAGATTGCACACGCCGGAGAGGGCGACGGTGCTGTCAAACAGCATACTGCCATCGGTGTGGCAGCGAACCACCCATTGCGCATGGCGCGCCGGTTTGCCGGAGAGCACATCCGCCAGGTAAAGCATCGGCACTTGCCGTTCCGCCAGCGCGCTCATGGCCGCATCCAGCGCAGGCATCCGCCGCCGCAGGCCAACGCAGATAGCCACATCCTGTGGGCCGAGCGCCGCCAGATGTTCAGCCAGCGAATCGCCAGACCGCGGCAACAATCGCACATCGGAGTGCACATGCACCAGGTCGCGATAGATCAATTGCGCAATAGTCTGGCTGTGCCGCCAGCCCATCACCACCACGCGACGCGCCTGGGCAATGGCGGCAATCGCCTCCTGCAACTGCGCGCTATCCAGCGTGCGGTAGCTGTTCACCAGGTTAGCAATCTCTTTTTCCAGATGCTGCTGCATTACGCTGTCCATCGGCGATGCGCCCGGCGCGGCTTGCAGGTAGAGCGGCGATCCGCTGCTTTGCATTTCGCGCGCCTGGCGGCGTGCTGCTTCATAACTCTCATAACCAAGATGGCGGAAAAAACGGGTGGTGGTGGCTTTGGAAACGCCTGCGCTTTGCGCCAGCTCGGTGGCGGTATTCATCGCCAGTTGTCCAGGAGCGGCAAGCAGTACATCTGCCAGCCGCTGCTCGTGGCTGGAGAGTTGATCCCAGTGCTGTCGGATCCGGCCTTCTAGCGATGCCGTTTTTGCACTCATGGTAATTCCCTGAAATGAAAAACCTCATCCTGCACAGAGCATGCCCGGATGTCACCAGAATTTTAGATTTTTATGGCGCGGGAAAAGGGGCGGGAAAGCCCGCCCCGGAAGGTAATTATTTATTTTCCAGCAGCAACGCTTCCAGCAAATCGAGGTCGTGCAGCAGTTTTTGCAGCGTCTCGTTGCTGATCTGCCGGGTGGCGCGCAGGTGGTAAAGCTCGGCGCGTTCAGAGCGCAGCGCCGCCAGACGGAAACGGCGCTCCAGATTCTCTTCCTGCAATGAGCTTTCGATGTTATTGCGCCCATCCGCGCGGCGTCGCAGATTACCAATCACCCGCGAGCTGACCTCCGTCAGCAACTGGTTATCGATATTCTCTTCGGCATCCGCCGCCAGGCGCTCTTCCATTTTCTGGATCGCGACAATCGCCACATCGGCAGTCGCCGCCCGTGCCATCCGCTCTTCTTTGTGCTGCTGAGCGTGGTCGCGCACTTCAATATGTTGCAACAGCGACGGCAGCGCGATGACGCCAACGAACAGCGAGAAGAGGATCACCCCGGCGGAAAGGAACACCAGTTCGTAACGCGCCGGGAAGACATCGCCGCCAGGCAGCAGCAACGGAATGGAGAGTACACCGGCCAGCGTGATGGCCCCGCGAACCCCGGCGAAGGTGGCGATCAGCAGCTCGCGATCGCTCCAGGAGGCAAATTCCATCGGCTTTTTATGTAAGAAACGCAGGCTGAACCTCTTCATCGTCCACAGCCAGCCGAAACGCACCAGCATCAGCGCGGCATAAATCAGCACGATATCGGTGAACAGCATCCAGGTTTCGACATTCGGATCGGCTTCCGCCGCCACCAGCGACGATTCCAGGATCCCCGGCAATTGCAGGCCTAACAGCAGGAACACCATGCCGTTAAAGACAAATTCCAGCATCGCCCAGGTGCTGTTAGCGCGCAGACGCATCGCCAGTGGTGCGGTGCGCATAACGCCGGAACGGGTAATTGTCATCCCCGCCGCAACGGCGGCCAGGATGCCGGAGACGCCGATATGTTCCGCAATCAGATAAGAAGCAAACGGCAGCAGGAACAGCAACACGATTTGCGTGGCCGGTTCATCACCGCCCCAGCGGCTAAGAAAACGCAGCGAACGGCCGTACAGCCAGCTCACCACAAAGCCCGCCAGCAGGCCGCCAATCGCCACTTTCATAAACTCGACCGTAGCGCCGCCGACGGTAAAAACCATCGTGCCCATCGCCACGGCGACGGCGAATTTCAGTGACACCAGGCCGGAAGCGTCGTTCATCAACGCTTCGCCCTGCAAAATACCCATGATTTTTTTCGGAATGCGCCCTTCACCGACAATGCCGGAGAGCGCCACCGCATCGGTTGGCGACAGCACCGCCGCCAGCGCGAAAGCGGGCACCAGCGGAATGCCTGGCACCAGCCAGTAGATTAAGAAGCCGATCCCAACCACGGTGACCACCACCAGCGCCAGCGCAAGGCCGAAGATTTCGCGGCCATGTTCGAGAAACTCGCGCGTCGGTGTTTTCCAGCCGTCAGCGAACAGCAGCGGCGGGATAAACAGCACCAGAAACAGTTCGGGATCGAACTCGACATGCAGGCCAAATGTGGGAAAGGCCAGCAGTGCGCCGATGGCAATTTGCATCAACGGCAGCGGGATTTGAAAAGGTAGTACACGCGTGACGACGCCCGAGAGCGATACCACGAGCGTCATGATAAGAATGGTAAAAAATATTTCCATGCGTTCCCTGTTTGCGATGTTTTGTTATAGCGGTCTCAGACCTTGAGGCCAGAGCATTCAGCTTAACGCAAAGAAACCGGGCTGTGGGCAAAAAAAATGGGCGACCGGAGTCGCCCATTATGTAACCGTTTATGGTTCAGATTGCCCAGCCGCCTGCATAGAAAGCAACCAGTGCAACCGCAATCACGATAGTCCCGATGTTCAGCTTGCGCCACTCACCGGAAACTACACGGCCAATCACCAGCGAGGCGAAACCGATCATGATGCCGGTAACGATGTTACAGGTCAGCACGATGAACACAGCGGTGATCAGGCCGGACATCGCATCCACGAAGTCAGCAAAATCAATTTTCGCCACGTTGCTCAGCATCAGCAAACCTACGTACATCAGCGCTGGCGCGGTGGCATACGCCGGAACCAGATAAGAGAGCGGAGAGAGGAACAGGATCAACAGAAACAGCATGCCGACGGTAATCGCTGTCAGACCGGTTTTACCGCCTGCCGCCGTACCTGCCGCCGATTCGATATACACCGCAGCCGGCGCCGCGCCGACCAGACCGGAGAAGACGCTGCTCAGTGAGTCGGTGGTCAGCGCTTTGCCGCCATCGATGATCTGGCCGTCTTTATCCAGCAGATTGGCCTGGCCCGCTACCGCACGGATAGTACCGGTGGCGTCAAACACCGCCGTCATCACCAGCGCCAGCACGCTCGGCAACACCACCGGGTTCAGCGCGCCCACGATATCCAGGCTGCCGATCAGCGAGTTGCCTTTGTCATCGCTCAGCGATGGCATGGCGAAAATACCGGAGAAGTGCACGCTCGGATCGAAAATCAGGCCAACGATGGAAACGCCGATGATGGTCAGCAGGATGCCGCCCGGCACTTTCAATTTTTCCAGACCGATAATCACCGCCAGGCCGATCAGCGACATGATCACCGGGAAGCTGGCGAAGTGGCCCAGCGTAACCGGCAGACCGTCCAGCGGGTTTTTGATCACCAGGCCAACGCCGTTTGCGGCAATCAGCAGCAGGAACAGGCCGATACCGATGCCGGTGCCGTGCGCAACGCCATGTGGCAGGTTGCGCAGGATCCAGCTACGGATGCCGGTCGCGGAGATAATGGTGAACAGCACGCCCATCAGGAACACCGCGCCAAGCGCGACAGGCACGCTGATGTGCTGACCCAGCACCAGGCTGAAAGCGGTGAACGCGGTCAGAGAGATAGCGCAGCCGATAGCCAGCGGCAGATTCGCCCACAACCCCATCACAATGGAGCCAACACCGGCGACCAGACAGGTGGCGACGAAAACTGCGGCAGGCGGGAAACCTGCTTTACCCAGCATGCCAGGCACCACGATCACCGAATAGACCATCGCGAGGAACGTGGTTAAACCGGCAACGATTTCCTGACGAACGGTACTGCCGCGGGCAGAAATTTTAAACAGTGCGTCAAGCGAACCATTGGTACGCGCAGAAGGCGTAGACATAGAAAACATCCCCTGAGAATTTTATTGTGCATTGTATTGCGTGGTGGACAGTCCACTGCCGGTTAAACGTCATCTCCCTGTGCTGCGTTGTGGTAAGGGGCCACAAAAAAGCAAACGTTTAACTCCGCGCATACAACGGGTGGTCAAAAAAAGGCAAACGATTATCCAGCGTTTATATGGCGCTTTTCAACTGAACTTTGCCGCTTTTTGCTAAATTTTGCTTATAGCGGCGAAGATCCAGGCGGACGATGCGCAAACGTTATCGTCGGTGCGCAACTTTGCAACATATTACGAACATTCTTAGCCGTCGGGGAAATCAACCGGCCCGCCCTGGACAATCGCCCGCTGCCAGGCCGGACGCATTTCCACCCGCTTTTTCCACGCCCGTAAATTGGGTAAATCATCCACGCCACCACGCGCCAGCAGCGCGAATACGGGGAAACTCATCTGTATATCCGCCATGCTGAGTTGATTGCCGGTAAACCAGCTATGCTGCGCCAGTTCCGCTTCAATAAAACGTGCGTGGGTTTCCAGTTGTCGGTTGAGAAAGGTTTTCTCCACACCACTCGCCAGCAGCTTACCGACGCTGCGCACGCCAAACGGCACAGGCGGTTTGCCAAGGCGTGTCATTATCAGTTTCATCAATAGTAGTGGCATCAGCGAACCTTCGGCGTAATGCAGCCAGAAGCGATAATCCTGTTTGCTTTTTCCCGTTTGCAGCGCAAACCGGTGTTCGGGATCGTAGGTTTCCTGCAAATATTCAAGAATCGCACCGGACTCAGCGATGATAAGCCCGTTATCTTCCACCACCGGCGATTTGCCCAACGGATGGATTTTTTTTAACGATTCAGGCGCCAGCATGGTTTTTTCACGCTGATAACGGACGATCTGGTACGGTACGCCCAGCTCTTCCAAAGCCCAGAGAATGCGCTGCGAGCGCGATTGGTTCAGGTGATGCACCGTAAGCATGGTTTACTCCTGTGCGGATTGACGCATTAACTATAGAAAATCAGCGGAACGGCGGATGAAATTTCCTGAAAAAAATTGAGCAAAAAAGTAGCAATTTTGCATAAGGAAACTACACTAAAAGTATCAGCACAATCCGGAACCTCCAACATACTTGAGGGGTGCTGATGTCGGGGGAAACCCTCCTGTACAGAACGGGATAGAGCGAAAGACAAAGACCGGAAAACGACTAAAGCGCCCCAACGGGCGCTTTAGTTTTTTATGCATTTCAATCATCTTCCAGCAAGCGCGCGCCGGTGCCCTGCTGCCCCAACTGATCGCCTGGGTTACGCAACGGACATTCACTGCGCGACAAACAGCCGCAGCCGATGCAGCCATCCAGCTCATCACGCAGAGCAACCAGCGTATGAATACGCCGGTCCAGTTCTTCCCGCCATTGCGACGACAACTGCTTCCACTCTTTTTTGCTCAGGGTGTGCCCCTCCGGCAAAACCCCGAACGCTTCGCCGATGGTCGCCAGCGGAATACCAATGCGCTGGGCAATCTTGATGATCGCCACATAGCGCAGCACATCGCGGGTATACCGCCGCTGATTGCCGCTATTGCGCAGGCTTTTAATAAGCCCTTTGCTCTCATAAAAGTGCAGCGCAGAGACGGCCACCCCGCTACGTTTCGCCACTTCTCCGGGGCTGAGCAGTGCTTTAATGCGTGGCATTCTCTTTTCCATAAAACCTCTTTACCTCAAGTTAACTTGAGGAATTATACTCGCTCCCAGACAAAACGACGAATCGGGAAATGAGGAAGCTTTATGTCCCATCAGCAAATTATTCAGGCACTTATCGAATGGATTGATGAACATATCGACCAACCAATGAACATTGATGTAGTCGCCAGAAAGTCAGGTTATTCAAAGTGGTATCTACAGAGAATGTTCCGTACCGTGATGCATCAAACGCTGGGCGACTATATTCGCCAGCGCCGATTACTGCTGGCAGCCGAAGCGCTGCGCACCACGCAACGCCCTATTTTTGATATTGCGATGGATTTAGGTTACGTCTCACAGCAGACATTTTCGCGGGTGTTTCGCCGTGAATTCGATCGCACCCCCAGCGATTACCGGCACCAGGCCTGACAACCATCAACGCAGCTTTCAGGGCGAGCAGGTGTGGTAAATCTTCACTGCCCGCCCAGGTTTTACCGCCGTATCCTCCCTCACCAGCGATAAAATTGTCTCCTCTCTGATTCGCGTTCAATGCAGTGACTATTTTTCCGGATTGTTGTTTCAGCGGAATAATGCCGCTTTTCGCGCAGGGTCGGAATTAAAATTCCGAATTAACTGACCACAGATTGTCTTTCACCCTTATAAAATAGAAAATCCATTATAAAGCACGTCAGTTATCTCTGCCGACGAACCTCATTAAATATTCACAGGGCTGTACGTCTGTAAGTTCGATACATTTTTTCAATGGAATGAATATGCTTCTCCATCATGCTTTCAATAAAGTATTTATTGCCGTTATTACTGCACTATGGGCCACCAGTACAATAGCGATAACGGCCTACACACCACCGGAAAAAAGCCGAATTAAAAGCATTAACGCGCCTGATTCGGCTAATGATAATAAACACATTGACTTTACACTCGATGAAATAACCAACATCGGCCCGGATGTTATTCTGGCAGAAAAAGAAGATGCGGATATTTCAATAAAAAACAACTCAATAATTCATTTAACTGATGTTCTTTTCAGTGCAGATTATAGTGGTTCACTCTCGTTAGTGAATAACGGTGAGTTTTACAGCGAGGGGGGATTATTCCTGTTCACGCCGCAGAAAAACGCTACCCTGCACATTGAAAACAACGGCACTTTAGTGATGAATTCTTTGTTTTCCGCCTCGTTAGGCGAAGCGACTTCCTTCAGCTTAATCAACAAAGGGAAGATGCTCACCACGGACAATGACCTCATCCTGCTGCACTCTGCGCGGGGCGGCGATCTGAATATCATCAACAACGGCACAATGCATTCAGATAATTATGGCGTTCTGCACTTTTACCCCATCAGCGCAAATAAAATAAATGTCATTAATACCGGTGAAATTTCCGGCGCCAGAAAAACCCTCTTTTTTTCTACGGAGAATAGTGATGTTGACATCATGAACTCCGGGCTTATTTCAGCAACGGATGCCGGTTATTTTGCTATCGGTGTGGATGGTCAGCAATCATTTACGCTGACGCTTGAGAAAGGCTGGCGGATTGACGGCGCGGTCAACATTGATGACGCTTATGACAGTAAAAATAACACCGTCAGAAATAACAGACTAGTGTTGAGCGGTAACGGTGACTCCTCTATTTCGTTATCACGCTTTTTAAATACGGGCAATATTAATGCCAGCAATAACAATGCGATCACCGGTATTAATTATCTGGAAAAAGAGGGTGACGCCATATGGACGCTGAAAGATAAACAAACCTCCGGAGGTTTTGAGCAGGTTAATATAAATCGGGGCGCAATCGTGCTTGATAACGCCACGCTACTGATGAATGCCCCCACCAAAGCCGTCATCAATAACGCCAATATTATTGTAAATGGCGATGCAGTTATTGAGGGCAGCCTGAAAAATGCCGGAACATTATCTACTGGTAAAGAAAAAGAGATCAACACACTGATTATTAAAGGCAATTACGAAGGAACCAACGGCAGTACACTCGTCTTTAATGCCACACAGAGCAGCGATCCCGCCGCCACGGGCCAGATGGTTATCGCGGGCGATGTCAGCGGAAGTACGCGCGTGCAGGTAAATCACCTGGGCGGCAGGCGCGCCAGCGCGATAGAAGGTAGTGGGTTGATTGCCGTGGTCGGGAAAGCTGACGGCGAGTTCCGTCAGGGCGATCGTATAGTCGCTGGCGCATACGATTACACCCTGCAAAACACTAAAGACCAGACGGCAACCTACTGGTATCTGACCAGCGCACTTCCGGCACAGGGAAATAGCGCGATACGCCCGGAAGCGGGTCTGTATGGCGCCAACCTGGCGGCGGCCAACAGCCTGTTTACTACGCACCTGCAAGACCGTCAGACGAACGGTGAGGAAACGGCCTCCAGCCTGTGGTTACGTAATACCGGCGGTTATAGCGGCCAGTTCACGCCAGGCAACCAATTGGATATCCGCAGCAACCGCTATGTTGCGCAGTTGGGGGGTAACATTGCCCAGTGGAACACGGATAAAGAACGTTACCAACTGGGCATTATGGCAGGCTACGCGAGGGAGAAGAGTCACGCGCAAAACCGCTATAACGGTAACCACGCAAGCAGCATGATCAGCGGTTACAGCGCAGGTATTTATGCAACGTGGCTGCAGAATAACGACACGCGCGAAGGTGCATATATAGATAGCTGGGCGCAGTACAACTGGTTCGATAACACCCTTTCCGGCGATACGCTGGAAACCGAGACCTGGAAATCCCGCGGCTTCACGGCGGCGGTTGAATCCGGCTATAGCTGGCAACTGGTGGGCAGCCGAAATAACGGCCTCTATCTTCAGCCAAAGGCGCAACTGACCTGGATGGGCGTCAAGGCGGATTCGCTTACCGAGGCCAACGGCACCGCTGTCGAAAACAGGGGGAGCACCAACGTGCAGGCACGCGCTGGCGTGCGACTGTACGGCCACCTCACGCTGGATAATAGTCTGCACCGCACCTTCCAGCCCTTCGCCGAAGTGAACTGGCTACATAACACCCGGCAGTTCGGCGCATCTCTTGATGGCACGCGGGTTGATCTGACGGACAGCCGCAATGCGGCCGAAATTAAAACGGGAGTAGAAGGTCAGTTTACGCAGAATTTCTCACTGCGCGGCAGCGTAGGTGTGCAGGCCGGGAATAAAAGCGACCGGGAAACGTCGGCAATGCTGGAGGCAAAACTGTTCTTCTGATGGGATACGCGGCCCGCCATCATTTTAATGAGGGCGGATGCCGCACCCAGAGTTTAAAGTCCTCAGGCGGCAACGCTCTGGCAAAGTGCCAGCCCTGGCAGAACTGCACGCCTCGTTTCAGCAGCCAGCTCACCTGCTCTGCCGTCTCCACGCCTTCGGCAATGATCTTCAGACGCAGGCTCTGCGCCATCTCGATAATATGTTCAGCAATCAAATGACTGGTGCTGTT
Organism: Kosakonia sp. MH5; assembly: GCF_009935945.1. Taxonomy (NCBI): domain Bacteria; kingdom Pseudomonadati; phylum Pseudomonadota; class Gammaproteobacteria; order Enterobacterales; family Enterobacteriaceae; genus Kosakonia; species Kosakonia sp. MH5. The sequence continues at coordinate 256,222 of NZ_QODH01000007.1, forward strand.
GGTGGTCAGCGTGTCGATAAAGGATTTGTCGATTTTCAGGATATCGACATTCAACGAATAGAGGTTGTGCAGGTTGGAATAGCCGGTACCAAAATCATCAATGGCCACTTCATAGCCCGCCTGACGAAACGCCTGAATCACCGGCGTGGTTTTTGGCACATCAATAAACCCGCGCTCCGTCACTTCGATCTTAATCTGCTCCGCGCGTACCGAGTGTTCTCTTATCTTATTGGAAATCAACGAAATAAGGCGTGAAGAGTGAAAATCCGCAGCCGATAAGTTAATCGAAATATAAAGATGCGGCACCACCGCCAGGAAGTCGCCGAGATCGCTAAACACTTCATCGACGACATAATCCGTTATGCGTTCGATCATCCCCTCTTTTTCCGCCAGCGGAATAAATTCTGCCGGGCTCATCACCTGACCATTAAAACCCGGCCAACGTAACAACGCCTCAGCGCCGACGCAGGCGCCATTTTTAATATCGATAATCGGTTGATAGTGGAGTCGGAGCTGGCGTTTGGTTAACGCGCGGTGGAGCATACGGCGGGGCGAGTTAAATTCTTGTCGTGTTCGTGACCACACTAAACAAAGGATCACACTGCAAATTAGCCCCAGCGGTAGCAGCAGCATCACCTGATGGTACAGCGCCTGAAAATAGTGCGCATTAGAGGTCGACACGATGATAGCAATTGGACGTTTATCCGAATGCGCGATGGTGTAAAAACGCCCGTCCTGCTGGAAGGTTGATGCCTGGCTGTGGATCAGCTTCTTCAGCGTCTCCAGATGCGCACTTTTACTGAGGGAGAAAAATAATTCGCTTACGGTGTCGTAGACGCCGTACGCCAGCGCGTCATCTTCCGAGGCGACATCGCTATAAGAAAGAGGGTTGATCACTGCAACGTAATTACCGCGCTGCATATAGACCATTTTATAACCGGCATAAAAGGGGGTATTGCGGTAATAATAAATAGCAATGTCAGGCGAGCGTTTATACTCTGCGGGCGCAATAGCATACGATTGCGCGGGGGCAATAACGCTGGAGCATAAAAATTGGTCGCCATGCGCATAAATGAGATCGGCAACATACAAACTGCTGCGCACAATATCCAGCATCGCTTTGCGATGCTCCTGCGAGCATATCTGACCGTGAAATTTTTCCGCCGCGGTGCGAACGCTATCCACTTGCTGGATAACCACTTCAGTTTTATTTAACGCCAGGTGGGCAAAAGAGCGGAGCTGGAAGGCAGTTTCATTTACTGCTCGGATATGTGCAAACCATAGCGACAGCATCACCGGCAGGATGACTCCTATGATGATCCCGACGACTCTGAGCATCTTGCGACGCACGCTATGATTCATGTCCGCCTATATCCACGCATTTATTGTGCCTTTTTAATGTACGGCAGGATGCTTTGATAAACAGGTGATTACGTTGCATGAATCACACGACATTAGCAACTGACTTTTCTCATTAAAAACCTAATATTTGGTTATGACGAGAATATTCGACCGTAAGGTAAACTCAAAGTGTGCCCAATGTTTATATTAAGGAAAATATTTATCCATTCGTTATGGGGTGTTTTCACTTAATACAACACAGTATCACTGATTAAGCCAAACTTACCGTAGGATAAAAAATGGTGCGGCCTGTCGGGTATTTTTTCATCTAATGAATGACATTCCTTCATCTTTGCGTATTTATTTATAAAAAGCGCTGGCGACCACTGTTTTACTGCGTCCGCTACGTTTTGCGTCGTACAGCGCGTTGTCAGCAAGCGTAAGTAAAACTGAAGTATCTGTCTGCTCACCGCACACGAATACTAAACCAGCGCTAAAGGATAATGGGATCTTTTCACTCCCGCTTAATAACGGTGAACGGGCTAATGCCGCACGAATTTTTTGGCTAAAACGCAGCGCATTTTTACGATCGATGCGCGGCATCAAAATCAGAAATTCCTCACCCCCCAAACGGCCAAAGAGATAAGAGGGATCGCTATGCTCACGAATCTGGTCACAAAAATGCACCAGCGCAGCGTCGCCCGTCAGATGTCCCCAGCGATCGTTGATATTTTTGAAGTGGTCCAGATCCAGCATTAACAGACTGAAATGGCTACGAGAATCCTCAGGTTTGCACTGTACCAGCGCCTCCTTTAACTTCCGTAGCATAGAAAAACGATTATAGCAGCCGGTCAGATCGTCAATCGTCGCTTTTTTCTCCAGTTGCCGCTCCACTTTTTTACGCTCGGTGATATCCAGGCCAATACTCAGGATCGAGCGATCCGGCAGCAAAATATTTGACCAAAGCACGGTCAGCATCTGACCATCGCGCCGTATCGGATGCCACTCATGCATATCGACGGCGGGCGAAGTATTAATCGAAGAGCGAATTTGCTGGCGCATCTCCGGATCGGGGAAAAAGAGTGCTAATGGATCGGGCTGCTGATTAAGCTCATTAATGCTCCAGCCAAATAAACGTTCACACTCGCCATTCCATAAAATACAACGATTCGATTTATCGAAAGAATTCATTAAAACCGGGGCACGATCGAACAGTGCTTTATATTGTGTTACGACGCGCTGCATTTCTTTAGCGGCACGTTCTCTGACAAGAATTTCCTCCATATAATCTTTAAGTTTCTCCACCAGAATAATAACCACGTTCTTGATTATTGACAGTGACGGCAAAGGATAGGCAAACGCTAAAAAGAAATAACCTTTGATACTCGCATCTTTATAATTCAGCTTACATAATATACCGCTTTGCAATTTATTGGTGGAGAATGACTGTGTCGGAAATAATAATTTTCCAACATGCCGTCGCCAGCATATAACGCGCCAGGCACGCTGATTACGGCGCAGTTGCAACTGTTCCAGCAGGGTCTGCGCATCGCGGATCGTACACTCCATCTCTCCGCTGCAGGCTATCTGCCATGCGTCGTCCTGCTCGATCACCACCCAGGCAAGATGCGCGCCCAGGGACGCGTTGATGACCGACAATATATCTTCCATAGAGCGTTGCGCAGCGAGCCACGGCATCAACTTCGCCAGAAGCGTCAATGCCGCAGCACCGTCTCCTAAAGAAACGGCTAAATTCTCTGTTTTCATTTTTTCTTTTCGCAGGTTATTAACACCAAACCGACCTGCCATGATTTAATCAGGAAGAAAAAACACTCGCCCACAGTTGTCACATAACGTAAACGCGCACTGCGCATAAACCGTGACAAGAAAGAATATATCGATAGAGATCAGATGCCTGAATAATCATCAACAGGTAAATAAAGCTAACCACACAAGCATAATATATGTTCCGCGGACTGTAAATATTGTGGCAATTAGGGTGCTAAATATCACTTTAATACATGAATAATACCAGGGTTAATTCTCGCAAGTGCTAAGCAATATATCCTGGTGAAAAAAACGCGGCCAAACCCACCAAAATTAGTAGGAATACCCCGCAAAAAATGCTTTTCCCACTGGCGAATAAATCATCAAATGTGATACAGTTCACACATTCTTGAAACGGCCAGCCCGTTTCACATTGTTGTGCTACTTCTGCGGACTTCTGCGTCATCTTTGCCACTCGCGCGTAACGCCTGGTCCGCCCGGTATTCGATTCTTTCTGAGGATGGTTTCATGGCTACCTTTACCACCAGCGTGGTTCTGTTGCGCTGGCAGTTATTGAGCGCAGTGTTGATGTTTATGGCCAGCACGCTGAATATTCGCTTCCGTCGGGCTGATTATATCGGTCTGGCAGTGATCAGCAGCGGCATGGGTTTAGCAGCGGCATGCTGGTTCGCGACCGGTCTGCTGGGCATTACAGTGTTGGATCTCACCAACATCTGGCACAACGTGGTGCAGGTCATGGCGGACGTCTCAAGTAAAGCCCCGCCAGACTGGCCGATGGTCATTACCTGATAAAAAAGCGCCTGCGGGCGCTTTTTTTTGTGTCTCCACTTAGCCCTGAATATCCCCTGCCTGCCGAAAAAAATTTCCTTTTGTGATTTCGTTCGCATGGGAATGATATCTTCCATCCAGAAAATAATATATGCGGGCTAATTAAACCCGCTGCCGCTGCGCTACTGAGGCATCACTTTCGCCATCAGCACGCTGCTGTTCTGTATCGTCGAACTGGAAAAAAACCTCAGTAAATAACGCCCGGCGCGACGTTATTCGCCGTGCGATGGTCGTTATTTTTGACGGTAGCTGAAGTGACGGGTTGCCTTACGGAGCCCGTCATTTTTATTGTCTCCTGCCCGCTTATTTCCCCAGCTTCGACAGCATCTCGGGGCGCATAAACTTGTGGATCACCAGCATAAACAGCACCGACGGCACCAGCAGGATCAGCGCGGTGATCGACGACACCTGGTAGTTGCCCGACATACTGGCGGTATAAAGCAAAATAGGCAGCGTGGTGATATCCGGTGCGCCGACGAAGAAGGTGGCGGTGAACTCATCCAGCGATTCCAGAAACACAAAGATACTGGCGGCAATCAGCCCTGGCGCGGCCTGCGGCAGAATAATATGGAAAAACGTATACACCGGCCCGGCGCCCAGATTGCGCGATGCGCGCGCCAGCATTGGATCGAGCGACGAAAACGCCGCGACGCTTATCCAGATGGAATACATCAGCCCATGTACGCTGTGCACCAGCACCACACCGGCAACCGTGCCATTTAGCCCCCACTGATAAAACAGCCGCGCCACGTTCATATACACCGTCAGATTGGGAAACGCCTGCGGGATCAGAAACAGCAGCATAAAGAACGCACGACACGGCATACCGCGCTGGGCAAGCGCATAACCAGCCGGTACAGAGATGATCAGGCAAACCAGCACTGCCAGCACGGCAATCAACACGCTTACCGACAGCGAACCCGAAACGTCACTATATGGACTAAACACCTGGCTCCAGTATTTCAGCCCCCACTGGCTCGGCAGCGTATGCGGGAAGAACCAGCTCTCCGCCACCGTCCAGATCAGCAGATTCAGCAGCGGGCCGAACAGCGCCAGCACCAGAAATGTCAGCAGCAGCGTTTGCAGCAGAAAACTGCCGCGCAGTTTTTGTCGGAAGGTATTCATGGCTGTGCTCCTTTCGCCTGCAGGCTGTGACGTAAATAGAACCAGGAAAGCAGCGCGCAAATCAGATACGAAATGACACCCATCGCGTTGGCGACCGGGTAATCACCGTAAGAGTTGACGCGAAACGCCATATCCACCGTCATCATCGTCGGCGTACCGGTGCCGATCATCAGCGGCACAGAAAGAACCGACATCATCGTCACGGTCGACAGCACCATCGCTACGCCAATCGTCGGCAGCACCTGCGGCAAAATAATGTCGAACAGAATGCGCAGGCGGGAAGCACCCAGGTTTTTCGCTGCCAGAATATGGGCCGGATCGACCGCCGACATCGCGCCGCAAATCAGCAGCGTAGTGAAAGCCATCTGTTTCCAGACAAACGTAATAATGATACCGCTCCAGCCGAGCATCGACGTGGTTTCCATCGGCGTCATCACCCCGGCGGCGACCAGCACATTATTCATCAGGCCGTTTTTCGCCAGAAAAGTGCGCATCATTTGCGCGGTCACAATAAAGGGAATAAACAGCGGCAGGCGGTACAAAAAGGCCAGCGTTTTGACGATGCCGCGAAACGGCGACAGCACAATGATCGCCGCAATGCTGATCGACAGCAGCGCGAGGATCGCCAGTGACGTCAGCACAATAATCACGGTAAACAGAATGTCATTCGAGTAAAGCGCCAACACTTTATCAAAGTGCGCCAGCGTCAGTTGCCCTGTCTCGCGGGTAAAGGCGGAGATCAGCGAAAAGCCCAGCGGCCAGAGGAAAAACACCGCTATCATCAGCGTCGCCGGAGCCACCAGCAGTAAATATTTCATCGCGTGTCGCATGGTAAACCTGAGTTATCGCCGTAAAAAAGATGCCCGGACCAACAACGTCCGGGCACCCACATCCATCAGTTCGAAACCTGGCTCTCGTAACCCTCTTTGATGTCGTCAAAGTAGTGGGTAATCGGGAAGTTTTTGCCGTATTTCGCTAAATCTTGCGGTGAAATTTCCGCGAACAGCTTCTGCCAGGTGGCGTCATCCAGCTTCTCTTTGACGTATTTCGCGTCAATCCCTGGATACCAGTTGAACTGCTTCACAATCCCCTGCGCCTGCACTTCCGGGCTGGTCGCCAGCGCAATAAATTCCTGCGCCAGTTTGGCCTGAGCGGCATGCGCCGGCACCACGTAGTACATCGGCTGTCCTGGCATACCCGGCGCAATCAACGCCAGTTTGATCGACGGCGGCAGCTTGCCCTGATCTTTCCAGCTATAGAACATATCGACCCACACCGGCCCCATGGAGATTTCACCACGGCTCAGCATATCCAGCGTCCCGGCGTTACCGGGCGTAAAAGTGACGTTCTTGTTGAATTCTTTCAGTTTGGCGTAAGCCTGGGTCCACTCTTTTTCCACACCTTTATCGTATGGCTGTGCAGTAAGGCGATCCGCGCTGGTGCCATAGGCATACATCCAGCCCACAACAAAGCTCACGCCGGACATACCGTTTTTAATGCCGTTATAACCAAAGGCTTTCGGGTTTTTCTCTGACCACTGCACCAGTTCGTCGTAGGATTTCGGCGGCGTTTTGACAAGATCGCTGTTATAGGCAATTGCCGTCTGGCTTAAGAACATCGGCATCACGTAGCCATCAACATTAACGCCCAGTGCGTTTTTCGCGTTTTCCGCCGTCACCATCGCGCCAGTGCTGACAGCCGGGCGGTATTTATCCAGCAACCCTTTTTCAACCAGTTGTCCACCGGCATTCTGATGCACCACGGCAACGTCGATATCCCAGCTTTTCGCGCCGCTCTGCTGCTGCGCCGTCAGTTTTTCAATGATTTTATTCGACCCGGCATCGCCCGGCCCGGTGCCGATCACCTGCACTTTTACACCCGGATGCGCGGCTTCAAATTTCGGCCCCAGCCAGGTTTTGACATAATCCACCATATTTTGGTCGCCCGCCGTTGCAACATTGAGAACCGTTTCGGCGTTCGCGGCGTGCAGAGACCCCAAACAGAGTGCGGCTGTGACAGCAAGTTTCGTTTTTACGGACATGATGTATCCCCAGGAAAAAGTGTGTCGGTTGGCATTACAAAGGTTGTTCAAAAAGATGCAGCGCCGGTTGCGGAACATGCAGCACCACGGGCGTTTGCGCCGGCCAGAACTGCGGTGAATCGGCGAGCAAAAGCTGTCCATCGCAGCGCACGCTGTGGCGGTACTGGTGGCCGAGAAACGCGCTCTCCTCAATCACGCCCTCCAGCACTAACCCCTGCGGCGCCGGGGGCGTCAATGCGGCGTGAATGGTGACATCCGCGCTGCGAAAATAGAGGGTTTTGCCCCCGTCATCGGCGCTTGCCAGGCAGTTATCCGCACCCATAAAATCCGCCACGAACGGCGTTGCCGGGCGATGGTAGATATCTTCCGGCGTACCGATTTGCTCAATACGCCCGTTATTCAGCACCGCAATGCGATCGGCCATCACCAGCGCTTCCTGCTGATCGTGGGTGACGATAAGCGAGGTAAAGCCAAGCTTCTTTTGCAGCGCTTTAATTTCATGGCGCACATTGAGGCGCACTTTGGCATCGAGGTTAGATAGCGGCTCATCCAGCACCAGCACGTCCGGTTCAATCGCCAGCGCGCGTGCCAGCGCCACGCGCTGACGCTGGCCGCCGGAAAGTGCGGTCACTTTTATATCCGCATAACCTTCAAGGTTGACGATTTTTAATAATTCCTGCACCCGTTGTTGAATCGCTTCTTTTTTCACGCGACGCACTTTTAAGCCATAGCCAATATTTTGTGCGACGGTAAAGTGCGGCCACAACGCATAACTCTGAAAAACCATGGTGATATTTCGCTGCTCCGGCGTGCTGTGCGTAATATCCCGGCCGTTGATGGCAATCGCCCCTGATCGCACGGGAACAAAACCGCATAACGCATTGAGCAGCGTGGTTTTTCCGCATCCAGAAGGCCCGAGCAGCGCGATCATCTCGCCCTTTTCCACCGCTAAATGAATATCGTGGAGAACGATGTTATTGCCGTAGCCAATCTTCAGCTTATTAATTTGCAAATAACTCATGGGCGATCCTTTTATTCGACATCTTTTTCAACGATGAACACGTGTTCATTTATTTGTAAAAAAAATGCAACCTTGCAGCGACATTATGTGAGCCTACTTTGTCGTCTATTTGTGACAGTTTGATTAAGTCCGCGATAATTTTGGTGGAGCGAAATGGAAATAGATGTTCTGGGTTGCGGCAGCGCCTTCTCGCTGCAACAAAATACCTCCGCACTGCGCGTGATCGACCGTGAAAACCGACAGTGGTTGATTGATTGCGGCCCCACGATCCCCCGCGCGCTGTGGCAGCGTGGCCTTGATGTGAATGCTATCGACGCGATTTACTTCACCCATGTTCACCCGGATCACTGCACCGGGCTGACGGCGCTGCTGAATTACTGGAAAAGCTTTCAGCGCAGCAAACCGCTGGTTATCTGGTCGCAGCGCGAACAGCGTCCGGTACTGATGCAGTTGGCAAGCCTTGCCAACTGGCCGGATACCACGCTCTGTTTCGACATCGACTGGCGCGACAGCGAACCGCAGTGGCGCTGGCACAGCTGGCACGTGAGTACGGCGTTCACGCATCATGAAATTCCCAATCTTGCGGTGCGCATTGAAGCAGACGGCGTGGCGCTGTTCTACAGCGGCGACGGACGCCCGACGCCGGAGAGTATCGCGTTGATGCACCACGCGGATCTGGCGTTTCAGGAGTGCGCCTCCATGACGCCGCTGGCCAGCGACGCCTCACACGGCGATTTTCCCGGCTGCCAGGCGCTGTTTACCCAACTGCGTTTACCGACGCTGGGGCTGTATCACTGCAATGACGCCGCGCGCCCGGCGCTGGCGCAGGCCTGCCTTACGCATCAGGGGCTGTTTGTCAGCGAAGATGGCATGCGCATTGAGATTACGCGCCGCGCGGAGGGGAGCATTTGAGTCAGGCAATCCGCAAACAGGCCGTTACGGCGGAAGACGTGGCGAAACGGGCGGGTGTCTCCCGCGCGGTGGTATCGCGCGCATTAAGCAGCAACGGCAGCATCTCCCCGGCAACCAAAGAGAAAGTATTGCGTGCCGCGCAGGAGCTGGGTTATCAGGTCAATTTTCTCGCGCAGGGGCTGAACCGCCAGCGCAGCCATCTGATTGGCGTGATTGTGGCGCGCATTGGCGATCCGTTTCGCAGCAGCCTGCTGGAGGGGTTACTGCACGAGATCCAGCGGCGTGGCTACCAGGCGCTGGTCACCGAAATTACCGGCGAGCAGGATCTGGTCACCACGCTGCGTCGTTTCACTCAGTTTCGCGTCTCCGGCGTGATTGTTACCTCCGGCAAACCGCCGGAAGCTATTGTCAACGAGTGCGTCAGCCAGCAAATTCCGGTGGTCGGCATCAATCGCCATCCCGATATTCCGTTTGTCGATTTTGTCTGCTCGGATAACCAGCGCGGCGCGCAACTGGCCGCCGAACAGTTGGTTCAGGCAGGTTGTCGCCGTTTCGGCTGGCTGATCAACCGTGGCTCCACGTGGGCGGGCGTGATGCGCGGCGAGGCCTTTGATCAGGCGCTGCAACAACTCGGCGTTGATACACAGCGGCATCTGCGCTGGATAAGCGCCAGCGAAGAGGGTTACGACGGCGGATGGCAGGCTGCGCTCAATGATGAAGACGAATTACCGGAAGGGATCTTCTGCGCCAATGCGCAGCTGGCCTGCGGTTTTCTCGACGGCATGCGCCAGCGCGGTAAGTTCGCGCCGCACGACTTCCATTTGATAGGCTTTGATAATACGCCGCAAAGCGGCCAGTTCAGCTACCAGCTCACTACGCTGCATCAGGATGTGGCGGAGATCTCGCGCCGGGCGTTAACGCGCCTGCTGGAGCGGGCCAAAAATCCCTTACAGCCTTCCCGCGTTGAGTGGGTTAAGGTGGAATTGATTCACCGACAAACATCGCCACGCATTGGCTAAGAGTTCCGCTATGACAGAAGAGTTTACCCACGCGCTCTGCGCGTTGATTCGTCGTCTCGGCCAGCAAGCGAAGCAACTTCGCGATAACGGGCTAACGATTGAGCAGAAAGGCCGCCAGGATTTTGTCTCCCAGGCGGATGTGTATGTGGAAAACGAGCTGCGCGCCTGGTTGAAAACGCAGCGCCCGCAGGATGGCCTGCTCGGCGAAGAACGCGGGCTGGAGCCGGGAAGCGACGGCATCTGGGTTATCGATCCGATTGACGGTACCACCAACTTTATCCTCGGCATGGATTACTGGTGCATCTCCGTCGCCTATGTTCGCGCGCACAACATCGAGCTGGGCATCATTTATGCCCCCGATCGCAACGAGTTCTTCTTCGCGCAAACGGGCAAAGGCGCGTACTTAAACGAGCAGAAATTGACGATTCGCGAGCCGTCGCCGGAAGCGGTAGTTCTGGGGCTGGGGCGCTCAAGCCGTACTCCGCCGCGCGACTATACGCAGACCATTGAAACCCTGTTTGAACATGGCATTGAGCACCGCCGTTTTGGCGCAGGTGCGCTGATGCTGGCGCACGTCGCAGCAGGCCAGGTGCATGGCTATTTTGAAGCCCATCTGCATAGCTGGGATGCGCTGGCCGGTCTGGCGTTGATTAAGGAAGCGGGAGGCATGCACAACGATTTTCTCGCCAGTGATGGTCTGACGCAGGGCAACAATGCCTGGGCGGCAAGCCCGGCGGTGTGGAAACGTCTGCAGCCGGTTCTGCTGCCCAACGGTTAAAACGAAAAAGCCCCCGGCAAGCGGGGGCGTAATACCATTATTTGGAAACTTTATCCCAGGCCATATCCCAGGCGCTACCGGTACCCGGAGCGTAGGCGAAGGCCGCACCGGAACACCAGCTGGTGTACGGCCACGGTTTGCACTGGTAAGCGTTGCCGTCAGTACCGGTCACAATATCACCCGCGGCATAAGGGAAATTTTCCTGATAAGCCGGGTAAGCGGACTCAACTTTTTCGTTAGTGGTCACATCCAGCTTCTCAGACATCCCGGATTTGTTACCCGCAGCGTCAAGAGAGAGCACCTGATATTGATAGATAGTTTCCGGCTGCAGGCCTTTATCCACATAAGCAGACGTGGTCGGTGAAGCGATCAGCTTACCATCACGGAACAGCTGGTAACCGGTCACATGGACGTTATCGGTTGCCGCTTTCCATTGCAGAGCGATGGTAGAGTCAGTGACTTCGACAGTACCCATGCTGGTCGGGATGGACGGCGCTTCGGTATCAACAGCCGGTGCAGCCTGCGTTTTCACTTTGAAAACTGCGCTGGCGGTAGAAGCGTTGTTTGCCGCATCGACAGCCACGATGGTGTACTGGTATTCCGTTTCCGCTTGCAGATTGTTGTCCACAAAGGTGGTGGTGTTGACGTCAGCCACTTTCTGCTGGTTACGGAATACACTGTAGTGATGAACGCCGGTGTCATCGGTAGAGGCTTTCCAGTTCAACTGAACAGAAGTCGCCGTGCTGGTGCCCTGTACGTCAGACGGTACGCTCGGTGCTGTCGTATCTTCTTCCGGTGCCGGCATTTCGCCGCCATCATGGATCAGATTGGTATACGCTTTACGGAACTGGCCGTTAAAGGATTGGTGATTAACGTTATCGCCTTCGTCCCAGTTGATAGACCAGGTCATCAAGCCTCTTAACGGCAGACCTTCTTTTTCCATATCCGCGAATACGCGATAAACATCTTCCGGCGTTTTTACAAAACCGGTTGCCGCAGCAGAAGTATTACTTGGCAGGCCAATAACCAGTTTGCTGGACGGAATTTTAACCGCAGACAGACCATGTTTATTGGTGATAATTTCTTTACTGAAGTGGTAAAGGAATTCATATTTTTTAGCGTCGTCATTCTGCGCATAGTTTACCCACCAGCCATCGGTGCTGGTATCGTCTGGCTGGAAACCAATGCCGAATGCGCCCTGGTTGTAATATTGCGGCGCGATGAAGTCATAATATCCATCGAGACGTTCAATATAATTTTGATACTGCGGGTTAGCTTTGGTCAGATACGGAATTTCCGGCGCCATACTGATAATAAAGTGCTTGCCCTGCTGTTCATAATGTTCGCGAACTTTTTTCAGCGCAGCAGGAATAACGGTTTCGTTATCCGCCAGTTTAATGGCGCTCTGCTCAAGGTCCAGATCCAGACCATCGAAGCCATAAACGTCGACCAGACGAATAATTTCATTGGCCAGATTTTCGGTGTCGCCATTGGCTTCATGCAGTTCAATATGGGCATCTGCGCCGCCCAGCGACAGCAGAACCGCCTGACCACGTTCGTTCAGCGCGGCAATTTCCTCGCGGAAGCTCTGATCGGTGCCGTAATAAGGAACGAAAGTCGGCATCGTTGCGCCGCCAGCGGATTTCATAAAGGCCGCCATCACGACGTTATACTCTTTCGGCGTATCTTTCAGCGCCATTTTTAACGGGTAGCCCTGAGCGTAATCGCCAGAGAAACCCTGATCCCAGTTGTGCCAGTAACCGACCAGCACTTTTTTACCTTCGATAGAAGGCATTGTATCCGCATAATCCGTTGCAGCAAAAAGGTGACCACTAAAACCAACCATGCCAGCTAATGCAAGGCCAGCACAAATTCGATTGCGCTTAAAAATCCCTTTCATTCTAATTCCTCATCTATTAATAATCAGTTTTTTGCTACTGGTTAACGTACCTCTAAACAACGCCGACATATTACATTTTATTTCGGACTTTTAATTATAGGAAACGGATATTCGCAATGAGGGATCTTTCCCTTTCGGTTGAGAATTCTCTACGCGGATATTCAGTGATTAATTCATAACAGAGAAACACTATAATAGCAGCGGCCCGATATTAAAAAACATCAGGCCAGACACAAAAAAAATATTGAGCGGAGAAATATTATTTACTTTCCTGTATTTCTGCGTAGAGCGTACTGAGCTCTTTTGCATATTTCTTCACGCCTGGAATACCTATCGCTTTAATGTAATCAACCAGACCCTCGGGGTTCCGTTCGAGCAGGCGATACTCAATCAAATGGCCAATCGGGAAGTTAATCTGCGGCGCTTTATTGACAATGTTATCTTCGCCGCCGGTTTCTAAATATTTTTCATTCTTCTTAACGATCCAGGCAATTGTTTTTTCACGATCATTTTTTATTAACGCCTCCAGTTCATCAAAGCTAACGGCGGCATGCTGTAAAGACTCATTATCCACCTCAATAATAAAATCATGAACCGGCGTCACGCGGTCAATTTTTTCCGGCAGCGCCAGATCCAGCGCATCCAGATAGTTCGCGTAACTTTCAGTGTGCATGAATTCGTTAAGTGTCATATTTAGCGTCCCGTATAGTTGCCAACATCCTGAACAATTCTAATCAATCGGGAGCCAGTATGCCTGTAAGGATCCTTTGCGGCATGCTCCCATGGCGTCACCTTCTCCAGGTTATAGGGAAGATCGACGTTTTTGCCCGACCGCTGCGGCCAGATGCGGTGGTTCAGTTCCAGCGACACATTCCGTGTTCTGATACGCCGGGTCTTAAAGTGGTACTCCTCCACCCGAATGCGTGGCGCCAGCCCCAACCGCATACGCAACATATTCACTGAAGAATACATGCCTTTCGGCGCGGCTTTGGCTTCAGCTTTCCAGTAATCGCGCCGCGCGGTATTCCAGCATTTTAAGCCGAGAGGATCGATCCACGTCTGCGGGGCAATCACATAGTCATAGACATTGAGTCCTCCGGCAAGCCCAAGCGGATCCTGGCTAATATAGGCGGCAATCGCCGGATCGTAATAGCGATAGCGGTTGTAATGCAGACCGGTTTCACCATCAAAATAGTGCCCCTGGAAACGCAGCGGGTTATCGATGCGGCTGGCATAAACCTCGCCTTTTTCGCCCCATGCGCCGCTTCTTTCCGACCAGACAACCTCCCCGCCGGGCGATGTCAGGCGCACCGGCGCACCGTTCGGATCGCAGTGATAGTGCCAGCTCTGCTTCTGCCCGTTTTCCTGCGTTAATAGCGCCAGCGGCCGGAAACCGCCAGGGTAGTAGATGTACTCGCGCAGGTTGCTGAACAGTTGCGCCTGCGCTTTTTGCCGCTTCAGTCGCCCGCCGGTATCGAAGATGCTCAGCGCCGCCAGCGGCTGCGGGGTGGCGGTGACTGTCTCGCCCGCCAGCGCATCCTCCTGCCAGTAGAACCAGCGCGTTTCACTGGCGGTTTGTTTGAAAACACGCCGTCCCAGGCCGTCATAACCATAACGCACCTGCTCGTTACCCTTACGTACGGCGATCAACTGGCGGTTTTCATCCCAGCTGAAGTCCTCTTTTTCGCCCTCATGCTGCACACTACGGCGCTGGCGCAGTTCGCCAGCGCGGTCAAACACATAGCGCGTCCCCTGGTGGAGGCCTTCGCGGAACCAGCCGCCTGCGCTGTCGTTCACATCGCGGATCTGCGTCTGCAACGCGTTACCCGCTGCGTCATGGATAAACTGGCGCAGCACACCGTCCGGTGCGGTATGCGCCGCCAGACGTCCTACTGGATCGTAGGCATACCGATCGCTGCCCCACTGGCTGTCTTCACGCAGCGTCAGGTTGCCTGTGCGATCGTAAGCAAAACCGCTGGCGAACAGCGGTAAATCGTTTTGCAGCACCTGCTGCGACGTTAAGCGGCCAAGGCGATCGTAGCGATAACGGCGCTCAACGTCGTCAGAGAGCTGCTCGCTGGCTCTGCGCCCACAAGCATCGTAAGTGAAACGTATTGGCGCATCGTCGTTCAGTTGCACCTCGCTCAGCCTGTCATGCTCATCCATGCCATAACGTACCCGGTGGCCGCCGTCGCTCTCGCGCGAGATCAGCAGCCCGCGTTGGTCATAGCCGTAACGCAACTGGAAGCCGTCCTGCTCCTCGCACAGTAATCGCCCGGCGCGGTCATAACGCCAGACCAGCCGCCGCCACGGGTTTTCGCACAGCACCATGCGCCCGCAGGGATCGTAATGAAACGTCGCCTGTAACGTGTCGCCGCTTCGCCGCTCGCAAAGCCTCCCGGCACGATCGTAGCCGTAACGAACTTCACGCCCGAGCGGATCTTCGCGGTGAATCAAGCGGCTGGCTTTATCCCAGCCATAGCGCGTTATCTGCCCCCAGTAATCGCTCTCCGCCGTGACCCGGCCCAGCGCATCGCGGGTGAACTGCCAGCGCTGCCCGTTCTGGTTGATCACCGCCAGCAGGCGATCTTCAGCGTCGTACTGATAGCCCAGCGTTGCGCCGTCCGGCGTTTCGCAGGAAGCAAGCATTCCGGTGCCGGTATAGCGAAACCGCGTTATGCGCCCCTGCTCGTCGGTAAATTGCAGCGGCTCGTCTTCCCGGTCATAGCTGACGCGCACTTCGCCTCCCGCCGGATCAACCGTAGCGACCAGCCGGTCTTTCATATCCCAGTGGAAACGGGTGGCACCGCCATCGGCATCAATGCGCTCCTGCAACGTACCGCGCACCGAGTAGCGAAAGCGAGTCACGCCGCCGCCAGCAACGTGCTCAGCGCTTAAAAAACCAAATCGGTCATAGTGATAATGGGTTGGCGGAGAGCCAGGAATCTCGGCGGCGATCAGTTGGCCGAACGCATCATAGTGATAACGCGATGTGACGCCCGTTGGGTCAATTTCTGCCACCAGATTACCGCAGCTATCGAACTGCGTGCGCCAGTTAGCTCCCTGCTCATCCGTTACCGCAATCAGATCGCCCCAGTCGTCATAGCTCGCCTGTACGACGCTGCCATCAGGCAGGTGTTCGGCAACCATCTGCCCGCGCTCGTCATACTCCCAGCGCCAGGTGCTGCCATCCGGCTCCACCAACTCCGCCGTGCGGCCAAAATCGTCATAGCGAAACAGCGTATTGCCGCCGGTGGGATCGATTTCCGCGATCGGCAAACCGTTTTCATCAAAGGTAATGCGCGAGATATTGCCCGCCGAATCGCTTATTTCCACTTCATTAAGCAGTTCGTGCCAGGCAAAGCGATAATCCCAAACGTCGCCATCGCCCCAGGCATGAATCACCCGCCAGGCATCATCGTACTGGTAATGGAACCCCTGGCCATTGCGATCCACATGGCTTATCAGATAGCGCTGCTGCCAGAAGAAGTGGCGCGGGTGCGACAGCGCATCAATTTCGGCGCTAAGCTGGTTATCCGCATCATATTCATAGCGCGTAAGCGGAGTTATCTCGCCATCCAGCGTATTGCGCAAACGCAGCGCCAGTAGCCGATCGTTTTGCCAGGTGACGAGGATTTCACGCCCGGTCTCTCCCGCGTGGCTGAACTCGCGAATGGACTGCAATTCATCGCCGTTCCAGTCAAACGCCCAGCCATTACCGTTACGATCCGCCAGCCTGCGTAGCGGCAACACGCCCTGTTTACCGCTGAAATGCAGCTCCGGACCGCTCTCCTGCTCGATTCGCCACCACACTTCACCATCGCGCGTTTCGCGCCACAGGCGGCTCCCGTCCGGCAGGCCGGTAATCGCCTGTTCGCGGCCATCCGCCTGCGGCAGCGCGGCAAACAGCGTCATCCCTTCCGCCTGCGTCAGCAGGGCAACGCCTTCATCGGCGAGCACCTCAAGGCGGGTATCCGCCGGGGTGGACCAGCCGTAACCACACATCCCTGCGATTTCCGTGTCGGACGAGGTATAGCTGCGCGTCCACTCCAGCGGCAACCTGCCCGGCAGCAGAAAATCCATTTGCTCCAGGCTGACACTGCCGTCGCGGATATCCACCGGCTCGGCGCGCAGCACCCGGCATTTCAGGAAGCCGGGGTCCATATTGCGAAACAGTTTTTGCCGCAGCTTGCGGAAACGGCGCATAAACAGCCGCCACTGCGGCGTTTTTTTCAGTTTTTTAAACCCTTTTCCCAGGCCGCTTAACCCGGCGCGCATCAGCAGCGCCATCAGGTTGATGGTGGGCGGCCCGCCGACAATCACATTGTTGGGCAGCGCGAGGTTAAACGTTAGCGGCAGCGTCAGCGAAAGCGGTTTCGGTTTGGTAGCGCGTTTGAGGCGGAACGGCGGGATCAGGCCAATAATGTTGCAGCTCAGCACCGGCATGCCAATGCGGGAAAACGGCTCGCCATCCACCGAAACGGTTTTGCTGCCCATAAACAGCTCATCTTCAATCTGCGGGCCGCCCGGCGCGCGCAGCGGCGGGATCCACGCGCCGCCCACCGGAATATGCACCGCCATCCCGCCCGTTCCGGCACTGGCGCGTTTGATGCTGTTAACGTGAACCGTGGTGCCAATCAGCGGCAGATAGTCGAAGACATCAAAAACGATGCCGATGTGCGGCGTTGGCAGCGGCCACGGGTAGGTGTGAATATCCAGCCCGAGCTGTGGATCGAAGTGCGCGCCGGAGTGCATCGCTTAACCTCAGAACATGGCACGCAACAGCGCGCGCAGGAAAGTACGAACTTCGGTCGCCAGGTCGCTCTCAGAAAGGCTTAAAAAGAGCAGCGCCAGCACGGTGACGACCACAATAATGATGATGCGATTTTTCATAGCGGGTTGCTTCCTGCAGTATCAGTTAACGATGCGTCGCTCTCTCCCCACGCGGGAAGGCGTTGCCACTCGCCGGGCGGCGCATCAAAAGGATGGGCGATTTCCGGCAGGCCGTTCCAGTGCGGATGCAGTTTCTCACGCGCCAGCCGGATAACGCGGCGAAAGCTCTCATCGCCGCGGCGGATCAGGTTTTCACGCTCTTCACGGATCAGCGTAAAGGTCGCTTCAAGTTGTAATTGCAAACGGCTGTCGGCCTGCCGAACCTGTTCCACTGCTGGCGCGGACGGCAGTTGCGCTTCCACCTGCGCAATAAGTTTCTGTTTTTCCGCCTGCCAACGCGTGGCGCAGGCTTCCAGGGCTTCGGTTCGCCGCTTGTCATGCATACGCAGCAAATCCTGGAACACCAGCGGCAAGGTGGTCTGCCCGCGTTCCGTGATCGGGACAGGCTCCGCCGCCTGGATGGCGCGGGCGTACTCTTCCATTGCCGCCGGGCGATGCCCGCACAGCCAGAGGCAAAAACCGCACATCCGCCAGCCCTCCATCGCAAAGAGCGGATGCGGGATGGCCTGCGCCTCAATCGCTGCCTGACGATAGATTTTCGCCGCCTGAAGATAGTCTTTACTGGAGAACCAGGCGCCCGCCTCGCCAAAGGTGCTTTGCGTGCGCAACTGCCCTTTTACCGCCTGATCGGGCACCTCGCCGGAGATGCTTTGCGCCTGGCGGTAATGTTCCACCGCCTGCGCGTGATCGCGGCCTTTGAGCCAGCCGCCCGCGATCAGGTTATGCATCATCGCCTGCTGATCCGCCCAGCCGCGACGTTGCGCAATGGCCAGCGCCAGGCTGCCGCGCGCCGCTACCTGCGCGGCGCTGCCTTTTTCCAGCAGCAACATGGCATCGGCCAGATAACGGCGGAACAGCAAACGGTCGGCATCGGCGTCGGTCTGCTGCTGCGCGGTCTGGTGCATGACCTTCATGCCATCAATCCGATCCTCAATCAGCCGGACGTGTCGCGGATTCGCGGTATACAGCGACTGCCAGATCGGCTGTTCAACGGTGTCGATCAATAACAGGCGCGGCGCGTCAGCGCCCTGTTCCAGCCAGAGATGGAGCCAGCGCAGCATCGCGCTCTCATCGCTGACAGCGGAAGGTTTCAGCACCAGCACCAGATAACGCAGATCGTCGGTAAACTGTTCGGCGAAGTTCTGCAACAGGCTGCGTAACTGCCCGGCGCTGTAGCAGGGCAACCAGGGTTCGGCATCCCAGAAAGCGGCATCGGACGTCGCTTCATACTGCTCAACGAATTCGCGGCCCAGCGCCTCGCTGTAGCTGTATCCGGTTTCAAAAGGCGTGTTAAAGCTGAGGAATAGATCGGGCAATGAGCGCCCCTGCGGATGCTGTTGCAGCGCGAAAAAAGCATCCAGCAGCGATTCACCATTTGCCGGAACACGCCAGATAAACAGCCGTGCGGCGGCATCTTCGCTGGCATCCAGCCAGCTTAATTCCAGCTCGCTCATCACCTTTTCACTGGGGTTTTTGCTGGCGTTCATGGCATCCCCATCAGGCGTTCAGCTCAATTTTCTTGCCATTGACCATCACCCCGGCGGCATTAATGGTGATGGTCGATCCGCCAGCGGTGATCTCCACGCTGCCGTTGCCAATCAGAATGCCGCTCTCACCTACGTTGATGCGGAAGGTGTCCGTCGCGCTGTCAGCCACACTGCCCTGGGTGAACCGGGTATCGCCGCCGGTAATGCTCAACGTGCGTCCGGCACCGATGCTGACGTCCTGTTTTTGCGTCACCGTGCGCGTCTCATTGCTGCTGACGGTGACAGTGCGGTTACCGGTCACTTCCAGCGTCTGATTGCCGGTCACCTGCACAGTGCGGTTTTGCTGGACGCTAACCGTCTCATTGCCCTGCACGCTGCGGGTGCGATCCTGGACCACCGTCAGCGTCTGATTACCTTCAACAGTGCCGGTATTGTTGCTTTTCACCATGGTGGTGTGGTTGCCGGTAATGGTTTCATCGCGGTTTTGTTCCACACTCAGGGTTTCGTTCCCCTTCACGCTCTCGGTACGGTTTTGCTGTACCGTGGTGGTTTCATTACCGTTGATGGTTTTGCTGCGATCCTGGCCGACGGTGATGGTTTCATTGCCATCGACGGTGCGCGTCCGGTTTTGCTTGATGTGGCTGGTTTCGTCTTTGCCGACGGTTTTGGTGCGGTTGCTGCCAACGTCATGGGTTTCGTCGTTTTCGACTTCCGTATCCATATTGCGTTCGGCATGCAGCCAGAGCTGCTCAGCGCCCGGTTTATCCTCAAAGCGCAGGGCGTTGGCATTATCCGGCGATCCATCTTTGGAACGGCTCATAAAACCCATCTGCGTGGCCGCCGCTGGCAGCGCCCACGGCGGCATGCTGGCTTCGTTGTAGACGCGGCCAATGATGATGGGTCTGTCCGGCTCGCCGTTAATAAAATCGACCACCACTTCATCACCAACGCGCGGGATCTGCACCCCGCCGTAGCCCTGCCCGGCCCAGGCGCTGGAAACGCGTACCCAGCAGGAACTGTTCTCGTCGCCCTGGCTTTGCCGATCCCAGTGGAATTTCACTTTGACGCGGCCATATTTGTCCGTCCAGATCGACTCGCCCGCAGGCCCCACGACTCTTGCCGTTTGCGGCCCGTAGGTGCGCGGCCAGTCGGTGACGGCGGCCGGGCGGAACGGCGTAGAGGCCGGAATGACGGTAAAGTCGATGCGCTGCTGCGTCTCGCCAACATCACCGGAAGCATACTGATTTTCGGCAAAATCATAGCGAGCACCTACCACCAGCCACTGTGCGTTGTCGGCATCGTTAGGGGATCGGATAAGCGTAAAGGTGTGCCCCGGCGCAATACCGGTCGCCGTCGCGCTGCCCTGCATTTGCTGCTGTTCCGCCTGCCAGGATTGCTGGCGAATACGTGCATAAGATTCGCCGTCGCCATGCTCGACAAAGCGGCCTGGCCAGTCATAGACATCGATTTTTCCGGGCGTTGGCGAAACGGGGTTTTGCAGGGTTTGCAACATCCAGGCATGGGGCTTGCGGAAGTCGTAATCGTCGGTGCTGTAGAGGCCAGGCGTGACGATATGCCGCGCCAGTAACTGGCTAACGCCCTCTTCATTCACCGCACCGCCGCCACTCTGCGCATGCCACGGGATCACTTCATAGCCGGGAAACGCCTCTGCTTGCGCGTAATCATCCATCAGTACCAGCGTGTGTCCCTCTTTGCCGTGGCGGAACAGGTAGCTGATGCCCTCAAGCTCCAGCAAACGGCTGATAAAATGAAAGCTGCTCTCGGCGTACTGCACGCAGTAATCCCACTGGCGATAGCTGCGCGTCAGTTTGTTTTCAATTTTTACCTGGTATTCGGAAAACAGAGTGCTGACGATGTCCGGTACGCGCTGCTGCTGGAAAATACGGAAATTGCGATCGCGCATCATCGGCCAGAAATCCGGCTCAAGGGTCGCCTGATACACCGCATAGCGCGTGCCATCCAGCTCTTCCGAGCGCGCAGAGATCGCCGTGACTTTACCGCTCAAATAGCGCGTCGTTCCCAACTGCGTTGGGATCACCACCGTCATCTCCTGGCCCAGCAGTTTTTGCCGATCGAGGGTGAAATCTTTGCTCAGCAGATCGACCTGAAAGCGAAAGGGCGTGGAGAGCTGTTCTTCCCCTTTAAACGTCCAGAATAAGAGCGAATCACTTCCGGAGGATGACAGAACGGTTATCCGGTTAACCATACATTCCTTTATTGCAGAGGCGAATATTCCGGGCGAAGAGGTGTTTCCACGCCTTCAGCGCAGGCAATTATTAAATAGAGTTTTGCGGTGCGGGTATTATTCCCTGCTAACCGATAATGATTTATTACGGGCGATATTAACTGGATATAGTTGAAACTTGCACCGATTGGTAGTTAAGAATCATCCCATTTTCATCAATTTATGATAACACGTTGAAAATTAAGATCAGCGTTTATTTACGCAATTTATTTAGGGTTATTGGGTTATGCGATTCAGCCAACATATTAATCACGTATCATATATTTTGAGATAGCAATATTATCTTTAATGCCAACAATTAAATAATTACGCAGGTTATTTTAGGAAAGTTTAATTATATGCCGGGAAATAAAGAGATGGCCCACCAGCGGGCCATTGTCGATTTCAGAAAAAGCGGTGACCGGCAGCCAGCGTAATAGCCGGTTGGCTGGCTTTAAACAACAGGGCCGGTTTGTCGCCGCCGAGCTGCGCGTGGCCGTCCTGTACCGCGATCCAGCTTCCTTCCGGTAAACCGATCACTTCCAGTTCCGGCGCCACCACCAGCAGTTCGCGAATGCGCTGCTCGCGCGTTTCGCCCTGATGCCCGGCGGGTAGCGCGTTGGTAAAGTGCGGGTTGATCTGCAACGGCAGCAGATTGAGCGCATCCAGACCGCCCGGATCGATAATCGGCATGTCGTTGGTGGTGCGGATCGTCGGACAGGCCAGATTCGCCCCGGCGCTCCAGCCAACATACAGCGCACCGTTGTTCACGGCCTGGCGGATCGGTTCGATCAACCCGCGCTCGCGGCAATTTTTCAGCAGGTTAAACGTGTTGCCGCCGCCAACCATCACAATCTCTGCGGCGGCAATCGCCGCAGGCGCGTCGTCCACGGTGTGAATGCCGGTGATCGACAGATCCAGCTCCGCCAGCGCCAGACGGACTTTATCCGTATAGGCATCAAAGCTTTGCGTCACGCCCGCGAAGGGAATAAACACCACCTTGCGACGCCCGCCAAGCTGCGCTTTCAGCAGCGGCAGCGCATATTCCAGATATTCGGTGCCGGGCAGCACCGAATTGCTCAGTAACAGCAAATCCATAACCCTCTCCTTTTACAGCAAATTGCGTAGCAGATCGGCTAACAGCTTATTCGATAATACAACGGGCAGCGGGACGTGGCGGGCGCAGATCGCCTGATGCCAGGCGGTGTAGCCCATGCAGTCGGTCAGAATCACTTCCGCCCCCTGCGCTTGCAGCGAGCGGGCGGCGGCGGCAATCTCGTCTTCGCTGGCGGTATAGGGCGAGGCAACGGCAAACACCGGCATTTGCGCAGCACCGCGCCACTTCTCCAGCTCGCTGGCGATCTGCGCTTCCAGCGGCACCAGGATCCCGGCGCGACGCGTTCCGACCAGTGCATTCAGCGTCGGCGGCAGGATCCGATCCGGCTCGATCAACCACGCTTTTTTACTGCTCAAACCGTGAAACTCGCCGGTACAAAGAATAGCGATGATCTCGCAGCCCTGCGCTTCCAGCCAGTCGATCTTCTGTTGCAACGCTTCGCCGACCGCCGGTTTGCCCATCACCACCGCTCGCCCGTCCAGCAGGCGCGAAGTCAGCAATGCATCGCCAGGTTTTGGCGCAAAACGCGCCGCGATGGCGGCATCATCCAGCCCATCCAGCACTCCGGCGTGCAGGCAACTTACCTGCGCGGGTAACGCCGCATCGAGGATTGGGGTGATGTCGCTGCGCGGTGCCTGGCCGATGGTTAGCGTACCGATTTTACGGATCGCCATTTCACACTCCCGGCTGACGTTTTTGCAGATGCGCCAGCGAACCGTACAGATCGAGCAGGCGCTGGTATTCTGCTTTATCAAAGAACTGGCAGGTGCCGCGGGTGAACTCTTTCGCCACTTCTACGGCAAATTTACAGGCCAGCGCGATATCCGTTTCGTGGCTCGCCCCGGTGCCGCAGCCCGGCACGGTGCTTACCGCCGTAATCGCCACGCCAACCACGGGCGCGGCGGTAGCAATCGACGGTTGCAGAATGCTGTTCAGGTGGTAAACCCCATTACCGTACGGCGTGATGTCCTGGGTGGTGATCGGGAAAGTGACCGGCAGTTGCCCGGTGGTCATTTCCATGACGCGCAACAGATCTTCCGCCACGCGCAGGATGTAACCCACTTTGACCGTCGGCGAAATGGCAAAGCCTTTATGGTTGATGATGCGGTTGCCTTTGGTGGTATCAATCGACAGCACCGCATCCATTTCGTCGGAGACTTCCTGCTCGTTCATGTCTTCGGTTTCGACCGGCGAATCCATAAAATCAACCGGTTCGTGTGGGCGTGTTGGCGCATCCGGGCAGATATGGGTGGTGACAATCACATCGCCTGGCAGGCTATCGCCCTGGCGCTGCATCTCCGCCAGTTTGAGCGCGCTGGCAATCGCCGCCACGGCGCCATCGGCGTCGGAGACCAGCCCAATTCGCCCCGGACGCGCACCAATACCGCCCAGACGTCCGACAATCCCCAGCGTCGGCGCGCTGCCGCCGCGACGTTTTCCTTCCGTACCTGGAATAACGATTTTAACGAAGTCGGTGCTGCCTTTCGGGCCACTGACCGCTTTCACGCTCACCTCGATGTTGCTGTAACCCGCCAGCAGAGTTTTCACCTTATCGCCGCTGGCATACGCGCTGTCGAGTAACTCAAAGACCTGTAACGTTTGTTGTAAGCTCATTATATTTTCTCTGGAATGGCGTGATTACTTTTTGCCGCCCGGCAGGACGGAATTAAAGAAGCTGAACAGGGCGTCTCCGGCGATCAAACCCGCCGCCAGCACCTCGATTTTGTTACGCATCGGCTCGCCGCCAACGCGCAGCACTGCCGCGCGGATGGCAATACCGATCATCACCGCCCAACCCGCCAGCGGGTTATTGATAAGCAACCCAGTAGCCAGCAGCACGCCCATCTGGCGGCCAGGGCCGCCAATCAACTGGATGATGGCGCCAGGAATGGCCCAAATGAGCAGCGATTTGGCAATATCAAACGACACCCCGGCGTTGATGGCGGCGACATACACTTTTGCCACCGGCGGCACCAGCCCCTGCGAGAAGTAGTCGCGGAAAATAAACAGCACCACCGGCATGGCGACGACAAAGGCCAGCATGGCAGCCAGCAACTGCTGACGGCGGCCCTCCAGCTCAAAGCGGGTGTGTTCGCCTTTACCGCGCAGGATCCATCCGGCCTTAAGGTCGTAGCCCATATCGGCAAACGCCGGGCCGGTGGCGGCAGAGAAACCACACAGCATCGCCAGCGCTTGTGGCGGGAAGCCAATCAAAATACCGATAAGCAAAGTGATCAGCGCCACGGCAAAGGCCGGGAACCAGCCGGAGTGCATGGCGGCAAGGCCCACGATCATTTCATGCAGAAAGGCAGCGAAAGCGGCGTAGACCATAAACGCCACCAGCCACGGCAGGGAGAGATGGGCATACAGACCACTGCCGAGCGCAATCAGTACTGAAATCGCCATAAAGCCGAGCGCGCCTAAGCGGATGGTTTTGCCAATCTGCGCATTTTGCGCCTGCGGCAGCGCGTCGTCGGCGGTATGCGGCGCTGCTTTCTGGCTGTTGCTCTGGCGGATCAGGCGGATAATCTGGAACAACGCCACCACGCCCGCCCCCGCCATCACGCCGTGCGGGATGTAGAGTTTGTTGATATCAATGCCGAATAGCGGCCCGGAATAACCGCGCAGCAGGAAACCAACGCCGAGCATGCTCAGCGCCCAGATATTGCCGATAAACGCCGTACCCAGCGCCGCCATCGGGAATTTGAACCACGAGCCGACAGCGCCGATCACCATGCCGGTGCCGAGCAGCGCCGCCTGTTTGCCGCCCTGATCGCCCGCTTTAATCGACTCTGCCGCCGCAATTCCCGGCGGCCAGGCGCCTTCGGCCGGGAAGATGCGCGTATTAAACAGGCGATAGAGCAGCCAGCCATCCAGCAACATCGCCAGCGCCACGCCGATAAACATCGGCATCACCATTTCGTTATGACCAAACAGCCACGGAATAGAAATGGGCAGCAGCAGCGAGTTCGCCGCGCCAAAGGTGGCCGCCGACGTCGCGCTTTGCGCCAGGTTTTGAATATGGATGGAGCGGAAACGGGCGAAGCACTGGAGTGGAATGCGGGCGATGATCATCGCCGCCATCGCGCCGATGATCGCTGTATTCGGCGTTACCCCCAGCGTGGTTAGCAGTTGCACGCCAATAACTGAGCCGAAGATGCTGAGCACCAGCAGCAACAGTAATGTGGCCGGGGCAAAAGCGCGTGGATGGCTCTCGCTCTGTTCCGGCAGCGTTTCGGATGAGACAGTCTGACTCACGGTTATTCTCCTGGTATTGGCAAAAAAGGAAAAATCAAAGCGAGCTGGTCACCAGCGTGTCACCGGTTTTTCCGGCGATGGTGAGGGCGGCTTCTTTCAGTAATGTCGCGATCCGTTGCAACTCTTCAGGGGTAGCAAGGTGTTGAGGGAAGGAGAGGCAGAACGCCACGGCTTCGTGAGTGGCCGGGTCGCCTACTGCGCAACTAACGGAAGCCGTGTCGGCAACCGATTCATTAACGGCCGTTGCGTAACCGGCATCGCGGGTACGGGCCACGGCAGCAACCAGCATGCTGACGTCTTGCTGTGTACCGCTAAGCTGCGATACCACCAGCGGGCTGGCAAAAAAATCATGGAGTTGTGTATCGGAAAGACGCGCCAGCAGCGCGCGGCCGGTCGAAGTTCCCCATGCCGGCGAGCGCGAACCCGGCCAGGTAACAACCGGCAGCGCCTGACGGCCGTGGATCACCCGCAGCACAAGGATTTCCTGGTTATCGAGCATCGAGATATAGCCAGTGTATCCCGTGCGTTCGCACAGGTTGCGCAGCGCCGCATCAACGTGATCGCTCAGGGTGATCTGGCGGCTGACGAGATGCGAAGCCGACATAATCAACGGACCAGGCAGAAAGGTGCCCTGGTTTTCGTCTTTTTCCAGATAGCCCCAGAACTCAAGCTGGCTCATCACGCGCGAAGCGGTACTTTTGGGCATGCCGAGGTGGGTAATCACATCACTGACGCGGATACCGCTTTGCAGATCCACCATCAATTTCAGAATGCTGGCCGTGGTTTCTAAAATGGACATAGTGCGGTCTCATAAAATGGGACTGAAGTTTCACTAAATGGAACTGCAAGAAGGGTGCCAGCGTGTAACAAACTGAATTTACAGAAAACGCATAAAATCGATCAGAATTCACGCACTAAAGTAACGATCAAAAAAGGTGCATGAATGGCGACATATCACGCAAATAGTGCAATAAAGCGGCAGGTGATGACGGCGGGCTTGTATCAAAAAAGAATGGCTTAGCTTTTTTTCGTATAACGTTATTCGTATATATTTGTTTTCGCACACGGCGCAAAGAATATAATTCGCACTAATCCAGCCCTCAAATAATTAAGCCGGGCTAATAAAATATTCCGCCAGCAATTTCTGGCAAAATGTTCCGTCCGGAAGGTGTGCAGTGCCAACATGGTTACCCTTAGCGATTGATTCTTTCTGGCCGATGCTTTCCGCAGGGCTAAAATTCACCATTCCCTTAACGCTGATCTCCTTTATTCTTGGGCTGTCGCTCGGTTTTGTGGTTGCGCTTTTGCGCCTGTACGGCCCGGCTTTTTTAAAGCCGGTGGTGCGGTTTTACGTCTGGCTGATTCGCGGTACGCCGTTGCTGGTGCAGCTATTTTTGATTTTCTACGCGTTGCCGAGCGCCGGGATCACCATTGATGCCTTCCCTGCGGCGGTGATTGGCTTTACCGTCAATATTGGTGCGTATACCTCCGAAGTGATCAGAGCAACGCTGCTGGCTGTGCCGAAAGGGCAATGGGAAGCCGCCCACTCCATCAGCATGACCTGGGCGCAGTCTCTGCGTCGTATTATTCTGCCGCAGGCTGCGCGCATCGCCGTGCCGCCGCTCTCTAACACCTTTATTTCTCTGGTAAAAGATACTTCGCTGGCGTCGGTGATCACCGTACCGGAGATGTTTCTTGCCGCACAGCAAATTGCAGCGGTGACCTATGAACCGCTGATTCTGTACAGCGAAGCGGCGATTATTTATCTGTTCTTCAGTTCTGTGTTATCGCATTTGCAAGAGAAGCTGGAGCGGAAATTAGCGGGTACGACAGTAAAAGGCCAGGTCAATGATAACGCTCTCCAGCATTGAAAAAAGTTTCGACGGCAACCGGGTGCTGAAGGACATCAATTTAACGATTGAAGAAGGCACGGTAACCACGTTGATTGGCCCTTCAGGCAGCGGGAAAAGCACCTTATTGCGCTGCATTAATTTGCTGGAAATTCCTCAGTCCGGGGAGCTGACCATCGGCAAAGAGCGCATCACATTTGCGCCAGGCGCGCGGATCAAAGGCCAGGATATTCGTCGCATCAGCCGTCAGACCGGCATGGTGTTCCAGAACTTCGCACTGTTTCCGCACATGACCGCCCTCGACAACATCACCGAAGGGCTGGTTACGGTGCATAAATGGGATCGCGAACGCGCTCGCCGCCGTGGTGAAGAGCTGCTGGATAAAGTCGGCATGCTGCACAAACGCGATGCCCTGCCGAATACGCTCTCTGGCGGCCAGCAACAACGCGTGGCGATTGCCCGTGCGCTGGCGCCGTCACCGGCGGTTCTGCTGTGCGATGAACCCACTTCCGCACTCGATCCTGAGCTCTCCGGCGAAGTGGTGTCCGTACTGCGCCAGCTGGCGCTGGAAGGCACCACGATGATCATGGCGACCCATGATTTGCGTCTGGCGGCGAATATCGCCAGCCAGGTGGTGTTTCTGGAAGCCGGGGAAATTGTCGAGTCCGGCTCCGCTAACGATTTGTTTTTACATGCGAAGAAACCCCGTACCGCGGAGTTTATCGCCTCTTTAAGCACAGCGCTCCCGGAACTCGGGGCGAGTTAATTAAAACAACATAGGGTAATGCAGATGAAAGCACTCGCAACATTAGTCGTAGCCGGGATTATGCAGCTTGGTTTTGCCCACGCAGCGCTGGCGCAGGATGATTTGGCAAAGATTCAGTCCGCTGGTGTACTGAAAATCGGGACTGAAGGCACCTATCCGCCGTTCACTTTCCACAATGCTTCCGGCACGCTGGAAGGTTTTGACGTAGAAATTGGCCGTGAAATCGCCAAACGCCTGAAAGTGAACCCGCAGTTCGTTGAAGGTAAATGGGACGGCCTGATCGCCGGTATCGACGCGAACCGTTATGACGTGGTGATCAACCAGGTGGGTATTACGCCGGAACGCGAGAAGAAATTCGACTTCTCCGAGCCGTACATTGCGTCTAAAGCGGTACTGATCGTCAATGACAAAAATAGCAGCATTAAAAGTTTTGCCGATCTGAAAGGCAAAAAATCAGCCCATTCACTGACCAGTAACTACGCCCAGATCGCGCGTAAATACGGTGCGGAAATTGTCCCGACCGACGGCTTTAACCAGTCTATCGATCTGGTGGTGCAGGGCCGTGCCGATGCCACCATCAACGACAACCTGTCGTTCCTCGACTTCAAAAAACATAAACCGTCTGCGCCGGTGAAAATCATCGCCACAGAAGAGAATGCAGAGAAATCCGGCGTGCTGCTGCGCAAAAACAACCCGCAGTTGAAAGCGGCGATTGATAAAGCGCTGGAAGAGATCAAGGCCGACGGCACCTACGAACGTATTTCCCAGAAATACTTCGGTGCGGACGTGTCGAAGTAATTTTTTACCCCTGCTGTAAAAGAGAACCGTAAGCCCGGCTCGGGTTTACGGTTTTTTTATCATCACATGGCTGTAAAATGCGCCAGTTACGCTTTCTGCGAAACGTTTCTTCAACGCCGCCAGAGGCTTCCTGTTTATCGATGTCGGAGATTTATGATGCCGTACAAGCTCTATACAGCCGTGTTGCTTCTCGCTGCCGCAACGTTCTCTGCTACAGCCGCTTCAGCGCCTTCGATTGGCAATTTGATCAATGAACGTTTGTCCTGGATGAAAGATGTTGCCGGTTATAAAGCACAGCATCACCAGGCGATTGAAGATCTACAGCAAGAGGAGAAGGTGCTGGAGAGTACCCTTGCTGATGCTGATTCGCTGGGATTAAAAGGCGAGAGCGTAAGGCCATTTATTCAGGCGCAGATGGACGCCGCCAAGGCGATTCAGTACCGCTATCGCGCCGACTGGCTGGCCGCGCCGGAAACTGACTGGCAGCCTCGCCCGCTTCAGGACGTCCGGACGCAAATCGGCCAACTTAGTGCCCGTATTCTGCAAAGTGTGGCAGCACGATTAAAGTCCGGGCAACCTCTGACGGAACAGGACCGGAAGGCATTTATGCACGCTTTGCAGCAGAAGAATTTACACGAGCAGGATAAGCAAAGGATCTGGGAAACAATGAAAGGGATTTCGTTGAAAGATTAAGTAAAAAGCCCTGCCGAAGCAGGGCTTTTCGTTCTGATTAACTTGTTTTGAAAAGCGAACTCAGAACGGGATATCGTCGTCGAAATCCATCGGCGGTTCGTTAGACGGTGCCGGAGCGGAAGACTGCTGCGGACGAGACTGCGCGCCGCCGCTGAACTGGTTGCCGCCCTGCGGCTGCTGAGGCTGGCCCCAACCGCCCTGCTGCTGGCCACCGCCTGCCGGTGCGCCGCCGCCCTGACGGCCGCCCAGCATCTGCATGGTGCCGCCCACGTTCACCACCACTTCCGTGGTGTATTTTTCCTGACCGGACTGATCGGTCCATTTGCGGGTACGCAGCTGACCTTCGATATAAACCTGAGAGCCTTTACGCAGATACTCACCGGCCACTTCCGCCAGCTTGCCGAACAGCACAACGCGGTGCCATTCTGTCTGCTCTTTCATTTCGCCGGTCTGCTTGTCACGCCAGGATTCGGAAGTAGCCAGCGTAATGTTGGCAACTGCGCCACCACTCGGCATATAGCGTACTTCCGGGTCCTGGCCCAGATTACCGACGAGAATCACCTTGTTTACGCCTCTGCTGGCCATGTTCGAGTCTCCTGATACGTTAATACGTTTCTTAGTAGTGTAAACGCGCGAGTGTACCATTTCCATGTAGCAATTTGATAGCTGCGAAGCATGTTCCGGAGATATCGCACTCACGGCGCATTGTTGCACATCGAATCATGATTTGCATTCCAATACTGTATATTCAAACAGGTTAAATTGTGTCATAATTAGCCGTTTGTGATCGCCGGTTGTCCTTCAAACACACCGGGCAAAACGTGTTCCTCCGGGTAAAAGGTGAATGGATTGGATAAGATAGAAGTACGGGGCGCCCGCACCCATAATCTCAAAAACATCAACCTCGTCATCCCGCGCGACAAACTGATTGTCGTCACCGGGCTGTCGGGTTCTGGTAAGTCCTCACTGGCTTTCGACACGCTTTACGCCGAAGGACAGCGCCGCTACGTTGAATCGCTTTCCGCCTATGCCCGTCAGTTTTTATCGCTGATGGAAAAACCGGACGTTGACCATATTGAAGGTCTGTCGCCGGCGATCTCGATTGAGCAGAAATCAACCTCGCACAACCCGCGTTCCACCGTCGGGACAATTACCGAGATCCACGACTATTTGCGTCTGCTTTACGCCCGCGTTGGCGAGCCGCGCTGTCCGGATCACGATGTACCGCTAGCGGCGCAAACCGTCAGCCAGATGGTGGATAACGTGCTGTCGCAGCCGGAAGGCAAGCGCCTGATGCTGCTGGCACCGGTGATTAAAGAGCGTAAAGGCGAGCACACCAAAACGCTGGAAAATCTGGCAAGCCAGGGCTATATCCGCGCGCGTATCGACGGCGAAGTATGCGATCTTTCCGATCCGCCGAAGCTGGAACTGCAAAAGAAACACACCATTGAAGTGGTGATTGACCGCTTTAAAGTACGCAGCGATCTGGCGCAGCGCCTGGCGGAATCGTTTGAAACCGCGCTGGAACTCTCCGGCGGCACCGCAGTGGTCGCCGACATGGACGATACCAACGCGGAAGAGCTTCTGTTCTCCGCCAACTTTGCCTGCCCGATTTGCGGCTACAGCATGCGCGAACTGGAACCGCGCCTGTTCTCGTTTAATAACCCGGCGGGCGCATGCCCAACCTGCGACGGCCTCGGCGTACAGCAATATTTTGACCCGGACCGCGTGATCCAGAACCCGGAACTGTCGCTGGCTGGCGGCGCAATCCGCGGCTGGGATCGCCGTAACTTCTATTATTTCCAGATGCTGAAATCGCTGGCGGATCACTACAAATTCGATGTGGAAGCGCCGTGGGAAAGCCTGAGCGACAGCGTGCGAAAAGTGGTGCTGTTCGGTTCCGGTAAAGAGTCAATTGAATTCAAATATATGAACGATCGCGGCGACACCTCCGTGCGTCGTCATCCGTTCGAAGGCGTGCTGCATAATATGGAGCGCCGCTACAAAGAGACGGAATCCAGCGCGGTACGCGAAGAGCTGGCGAAATTCATCAGCAACCGCCCCTGCGCCTCCTGTGAAGGAACGCGTCTGCGCCGCGAAGCGCGTCATGTGTTCGTTGAAAATACGCCGTTGCCGACCATCTCCGACATGAGCATTGGCCATGCGATGGATTTCTTCAATAACCTGAAGCTTTCCGGTCAGCGGGCGAAAATTGCCGAAAAAGTGCTGAAAGAGATTGGCGACCGCCTGAAGTTTCTTGTGAACGTCGGCCTGAACTACCTGACGCTTTCCCGCTCGGCGGAAACCCTCTCCGGCGGCGAAGCGCAGCGTATTCGTCTGGCGAGCCAGATTGGCGCCGGTCTGGTAGGCGTCATGTACGTGCTGGATGAGCCGTCCATCGGTCTGCACCAGCGCGACAACGAGCGCCTGCTCGGTACGCTGATCCACCTGCGTAATCTGGGGAACACGGTGATTGTCGTCGAACACGACGAGGATGCCATCCGCGCGGCCGACCACGTGATTGATATCGGTCCTGGCGCGGGCGTGCACGGCGGGCAGGTCGTCGCGGAAGGGACGCTCAAGGATATTATGGCGGTGCCGGAATCACTGACCGGCCAGTATATGAGCGGCAAGCGTAAAATTGAGCTGCCGAAACAGCGCGTGAACGCCGATCCGGAAAAAATGCTCAAGCTGACCGGCGCACGCGGCAACAACCTGAAAAACGTCACCCTGACGCTGCCGGTGGGCCTGTTCACCTGTATCACCGGCGTTTCCGGTTCCGGGAAATCGACGCTGATCAACGATACGCTGTTCCCGATCGCCCAGCGCCAGCTCAACGGCGCCACTATCGCGGAACCCGCGCCGTACCGCGATATTCAGGGGCTGGAACATTTCGATAAGGTGATCGACATCGACCAGAGCCCGATTGGCCGTACGCCGCGCTCCAACCCGGCAACGTACACGGGCGTCTTTACGCCAGTGCGCGAGCTGTTCGCCGGGGTGCCGGAATCACGCTCGCGCGGTTACACGCCAGGACGCTTCAGCTTTAACGTGCGCGGCGGCCGCTGCGAAGCCTGTCAGGGCGACGGCGTTATCAAGGTGGAGATGCACTTCCTGCCGGATATTTATGTGCCGTGCGATCAGTGCAAAGGCAAACGCTATAACCGCGAAACGCTGGAGATCAAATATAAGGGCAAAACCATCCACGAAGTGCTGGATATGACCATCGAAGAAGCCCGTGAATTCTTTGATGCCGTTCCGGCGCTGGCGCGCAAGTTACAAACGCTGATGGATGTCGGGCTGACCTATATTCGTCTGGGACAGTCGGCCACCACGCTCTCCGGCGGCGAGGCGCAGCGCGTGAAGCTGGCGCGTGAGCTGTCGAAACGCGGCACCGGGCAAACGCTCTATATCCTCGATGAACCGACGACCGGCCTGCACTTTGCCGATATCCAGCAGTTGCTGGACGTGCTGCATCAGTTGCGCGATCAGGGTAATACCATCGTGGTGATTGAGCACAACCTGGACGTGATTAAAACGGCGGACTGGATTGTCGATCTCGGCCCGGAAGGCGGCAGCGGCGGCGGTGAAATCCTCGTTGCCGGTACGCCGGAAACCGTCGCCGAATGCGAAGCCTCGCACACGGCGCGATTCCTTAAACCGATGCTGAAATAGCGGCTACGAGCGGGTTGATCCTTCATAAAGCTGGTGCCGGATATTTTCCGGTACCAGCTCCATCGCCTGCTGATACGAAGCATCCACCAGATAGTAAATCTGCGAATCCGGCAGCGAACCGTCGAGATATACCGTGCTCCAGTGCGCTTTATTCAGATGTCGGCTTGGGCGCACATCTTCATGCTGCTGACGCAGCAGCTCCGCCAGTTCCGGGCTGGTTTTCAGCGACGCCGCCGGGCGACCGTCCACCTCTTTCACCATCGCAAACAGCACATCTGAGACCTTGATTTGCGTGGCTTTCCAGTCGCTGTGCACACTCTGTTCCGCGCCAGGCCTGGACATGCAATATTGCAGCAACTCCGAAATTGTCATCTTTATTCCCCTTGTAGTGTCGCGATAATCGTGCGCGACCCGCCGTGGATACGATGCTCTCCCAGCCAGATCCCCTGCCACGTTCCTAACTGCACGCGCCCATTCCTGACCGGTAGCAGCAGTGAAACACCCAGTGTTGAGGATTTGATATGCGAGGGCATATCATCCGGCCCCTCGTAGTCGTGC
The DNA here is from genome assembly GCF_009935945.1 of Kosakonia sp. MH5. Taxonomy (NCBI): domain Bacteria; kingdom Pseudomonadati; phylum Pseudomonadota; class Gammaproteobacteria; order Enterobacterales; family Enterobacteriaceae; genus Kosakonia; species Kosakonia sp. MH5. Next base: position 290,375 of record NZ_QODH01000007.1, read on the forward strand.
TTATACGGTGCGTTGTCCGGCACTGCATTTAAAAAGTGGCGCTCCATATCGTCGCGCACCGTGGAGTCACAATTTTCATTCAGGGTAAGGGAAGCTGACGTGTGCATCAGCAACAGATGCAATAAACCCACCTGCACACGGGAAATTTCGCGAATTTGATCCAGCACTTCATCAGTGACCAGGTGAAACCCGCGCGATTTCGCGCCAAGCGTGAGCGTCTGTTGATACCACATCGACTGTTCCTTCTGCAAAGAGGCCGTTTTTAAGTGTGCTGCAAATCGGCAAAAGGGCAAATCCGGCGCTTAAAACTCCGAGTCGACAATCACCTCTTCGCCCATAGCACCTGCTTGCGGCAATGGCTTATAGGTGGAATTCGCGGCGCGCAGAATGCGGATTGGCCGGGCTTCGCTCGCACGCGCGGCGGCGATATCGCTGTCCGAGTCGCCGTAGAAAATGCGGATCTGCTTCTCCTTCAGCCACTGAATTTTGGTGTTCTGCCCTGGCTGGTCGCCGGCAAAAATCACCGGATTCATATTCGCTGCCGGGATCAGAAAATCCTCCTGCAACGTTTTCGTCACGGTTTCCGTTTTTGTCTGGCTGCGGCCGGTAATAAAAAAAATGCTGTCGCCGCGTTTCACATGCATGGCAATTAACTGACGCGCCACCTCTTTGGGAATGCTGAATGCATCCCAGCCGTTATTCATTTTTTCCCAGAACGCCGGGTTGTGCAGGTAATCATCACTCTCCGGAGACCAGGTTTTCTTACCGCGCCAGAAACCGGGGCTGGAGAAGAGTACCGTATCGTCGATATCAAACCCGACCGCCATTGGCGGACGCTCCACCAGCGAGCTTTCAATTTGCGCCACGGAAACCCAGTGAACAGGCGCCTGTTCTGCCAGCTTGATGATGTTGGTGCCATCCGCAACCGGAGAAGGTGCAGAGGCGTAAACCGCAAGGCTACCGGACGCCAGCCATAAACAGGCGGCGCCGAAAAGACGAGTGATCGTTCGCATCTTTATCCCTAAATTATCAGTTCGTTATATTCATAAATGGTGCGAATGGTCGAAATGTTATCCGACCTTAACCCCAGCGGCAGATGAAACAAAGGATTTTCTGCTAATTACGCCGATAATGAGAGAAAACGGGGGGATAATGACCTTCCGCCCGTTGGCAGAAGGTCGGGGAAAACTAAAAAGTGAGCGGGTGCTTACATTACTGCGGCGAATGCTTGCGCCACGCGTTGCACGTTGCGGCTGTTCAGACCGGCAACACACATACGACCGCTGGCAATCAGGTAAACGCCAAACTCCTCGCGCAGACGATCGACCTGCGCCGCGCTCAGGCCGGTATAGCTGAACATGCCGCGCTGTTTAAGCAGGTAGTCGAAATTCCCGCCCGGTACGGCTTCGCGCAGCACCTGCACCAGTTGCTGGCGCATTGCCTGAATGCGCGTGCGCATCGTTTCCACTTCCTTCAGCCAGAGCGCCCGTAACGCCGCGTCACCGAGCACGGTCGCCACCAGCTGCGCGCCAAAACTTGGCGGGCTGGAGTAGTTGCGACGGACGGTGGCCTTCAGTTGTCCCAGCACTCGGCCTGCGGCTTCGCTGTCTTCACACACCACGGAAAGGCCGCCGACACGCTCGCCATACAGGGAGAAAATTTTGGAGAACGAGTTGCTGACCAGCGCAGGCATCCCGGCGCTGGCAATCGCGCGAATAGCGTAAGCGTCTTCTTCCATACCTGCGCCAAAGCCCTGGTAAGCGATGTCGAGGAACGGAATCAAATTGCGCGCTTTCAGCACGCCGACCACCTCGTCCCACTGGGCGTTAGTCAGATCCGCACCGGTCGGATTATGGCAGCACGGATGCAGTAACACGATGCTTTGTTCCGGCAGGGTATTCAGTTTTTCCAGCAGTGCCGGGAAACGTACACCGTTAGTTTCATCGTCATACCAGGGGTAAGTGCTTACTTCGAATCCAGCGCCTTCAAAAATGGCGATGTGGTTTTCCCAGGTTGGATCGCTGACCCAGACGCCGGAATTGGGGAAATAGCGTTTCAGGAAATCCGCGCCGACTTTCAGCGCGCCGGAGCCGCCCAGCGTCTGGATAGTTGCCACGCGGTTTTGCGCCAGCACCGGGTGGTCGGCGCCAAACAGCAGCGGCGCAATGGAGTGACGGTAGCTGTTCAGCCCTTCCATCGGCAGATAGAGCGATGCACCGTGCGGTTGCGCATTCAGGCGCGTTTCGGCTTCAGCCACCGCCTGCAGGCGCGGAATGATGCCATCTTCGTTGTAATACAACCCGATGCTGAGGTTAACTTTGTCGCTTCTCGCATCTTCTTTAAAACGCTCCATGAGCGAGAGAATCGGGTCGCCAGCATAGGCGTCAACTTTTTGAAACACGCGTGTATTCTCCAGGTTTACAGTCGGCAAGAACAACACAATAAACCGGAAGCCGGGGAAGATCGAGAGGGGCAGCGCTTTCCCGTGCAGGAAAGCGCAAAACGTTTAGTCGAGGTACTGCAGCGACGCCCTGGCGGTCAGGCGCGTAATAAGTTCGTAAGCACTCACTTTTGTGATAGCGGCAATACGCTCGACGGGCAAACCCTCACCCCACAGCACCACGCTATCACCGACGAGCTCACGCGCATCCGGGCCGAGATCGACACAAATCATGTCCATTGCCACGCGGCCAACGATCGGCACTTCGCGTCCGTTGACCAGCACGGGCGTTCCGGAAGGCGCAGCACGCGGATAACCGTCGCCATATCCCATCGCCACTACGCCTAAGCGGGTGTCGCGAGTGCTTTCCCAGGTTCCGCCATAACCGACTGCGTCTCCTGATTTGTGGTCGCGCACGGCAATCAGCGTGGAAGTCAGCGTCATCACCGGCTGAAAGCCGAAATCCGCGCCCCACGGTCTGTTCTCCAGCGGCGAAACGCCATAGAGAATGATGCCGGGGCGCACAGCGTCAAAGTGCGACTGCGGCCACAGCAAGGTGCCGCCAGAAGCGGCTATCGAACGCAGGCCCGGTTTGTCTTCAGTAAAAGTGGTGAAAATATCCAGCTGGCGTTCCGTTACGCCGCACTCCGGCTCATCGGCGCGGGCAAAGTGGCTGGCAAAATTCACTGGTTGACGTACATTTTTGCAGCCGGAAAGACGCGCGTAAAACGCCTCAGCTTCATGAGGATGCACGCCAAGACGGTGCATGCCGGTATCCAGTTTCATCCACACCGTTACCGGCGCGGGCAGCGTGGCCGTTTCCAGCGCATCCAGTTGCCAGGGGCTATGGATCACCATTTCAAGCTGGTGCTCTGCCAGTACGGGCAGATCGCTGGCGGCGAAAAAACCTTCCAGCAACAGAATCGGTTGTGTGATTCCCCCTGCGCGCAGTTGCAGGGCTTCTTCGAGACGGGCAACGCCAAAAGCGTCGGCATCGGGGAGCGTTCGCGCGGTCTCCACGAGACCGTGTCCATAGGCGTTCGCTTTCACGACTGCAACCAGTCGGCTGGCAGGAGCCAGCTCGCGCAGACGTTGCAGATTGTGTCGCAGAGCGCGGCGGTTAACTACTACGGTTGCCGCTTGCATGTTTTTCCTCAAAAAACAATTTTCTGCATCATTCGTGTTGCAGGAAGGCGACAAACCCGGGAATCCCCGGGGCTTAGTAAACTAAGTGACCGGGGTGGGCGGGTGCCGTCAACGCACCTGCGGCGCGAAGGATGACGAAAATTTATTCATCGTCGTATTGTGGCCCTGCATAATTATCAAAACGTGACCACTGCCCGTTAAAGGTCAGACGTACCGTACCGATCGGCCCGTTACGCTGCTTACCAATAATGATTTCTGCAATACCTTTTAAATCGCTGTTTTCGTGATAAACCTCGTCACGATAGATAAACATGATTAAGTCGGCGTCCTGCTCGATAGAACCGGATTCACGCAGGTCGGAGTTGACCGGGCGTTTATCGGCGCGCTGCTCCAGAGAACGGTTAAGCTGCGACAGCGCCACCACCGGCACCTGCAACTCTTTTGCCAGCGCTTTCAGCGAGCGGGAGATCTCGGCGATCTCCAGCGTACGGTTGTCGGAAAGCGACGGTACACGCATCAACTGAAGGTAGTCGATCATAATCAGGCCAATCCCGCCGTGCTCGCGGGCAATACGCCGCGCGCGCGAACGCACTTCTGTCGGCGTCAGGCCGGAGGAGTCATCAATGTAGATATTGCGTTTTTCCAGCAGGATCCCCATGGTGCCGGAGATGCGCGCCCAGTCTTCATCGTCAAGCTGGCCGGTACGGATGCGCGTCTGGTCCACGCGCGACAGCGACGCCAGAGAACGCATCATAATCTGTTCTGATGGCATCTCAAGACTGAAGATAAGAACCGGTTTATCCTGCAACATCGCCGCATTTTCGACGAGATTCATGGCAAATGTTGTTTTACCCATCGACGGACGGGCAGCAACAATAATCAGATCTGACGGCTGCAAACCTGCCGTCTTTTTATTGAGATCTTCATAGCCGGTGTTCACGCCCGTGACACCATCATGCGGCTGCTGGAAAAGCTGTTCGATGCGCGAGACAGTTGCCTCAAGCACATCGGCGATATTTTTCGGACCTTCGTCTTTATTGGCGCGGCTTTCGGCGATCTTAAACACCCGCGATTCCGCCAGGTCGAGCAGATCTTCGCTGGTACGCCCTTGCGGATCGAAACCGGCGTTAGCGATTTCATTGGCTACCGCGATCATCTCGCGAACCACGGCACGTTCACGCACGATATCGGCATAAGCGCTGATATTCGCCGCACTTGGCGTGTTTTTTGATAACTCAGCCAGATAGGCAAAGCCGCCGACAATATCCAGTTGCCCTTGCAGTTCCAGCGATTCCGCCAGGGTGATCAGGTCGATAGGTTTCCCCATCTCCTGCAAGCGATGCATCTCGGTAAAAATATGACGGTGCGGACGGGTATAAAAGTCTTCGGCCACGACGCGCTCGGCGACGTCGTCCCAGCGCTCATTATCCAGCATTAAACCGCCCAACACCGACTGCTCCGCTTCGATGGAATGTGGAGGCACTTTCATCCCCTCGACCTGTCTGTCAGGGGTTTCAGTCTGTTTGTTGAAGGGTTTATTTCCTGCCATAGTGAATGGAGCTATCCGGGTTATGAATGGTTCGAAAGATTATCACATCAGGAGGAAGCATGGCGACACGAATAGAATTTCACAAGCATGGCGGCCCCGACGTGCTCAGCGCGGTGGAATTTACCCCCGCCGCTCCGGCAGAAAACGAGGTGCAGGTGGAAAATAAAGCCATTGGCATCAACTACATCGACACCTACATTCGCAGCGGCTTATACCCGCCTCCCGCGCTGCCAAGCGGGCTGGGCACCGAAGCCGCTGGCGTGGTGAGTAAAGTCGGCAGTAACGTCACGCATATTAAGGTCGGCGATCGCGTGGTATATGCGCAATCCGGGCTCGGCGCGTACAGTTCGGTGCATAACGTTCTGGCAGACAAAGTGGCCGTCCTGCCAAACGCCATCTCCTTTGAACAAGCCGCCGCCTCGTTCCTGAAGGGGCTGACGGTATTTTATCTGCTGCGCAAAACCTACGACATCAAACCCAATGAGATCTTTTTATTCCACGCAGCGGCGGGCGGCGTCGGGCTGATTGCCTGCCAGTGGGCGAAAGCGCTGGGCGCGAAGCTTATCGGCACCGTAGGTTCGGCGCAGAAAGCGCAGCGTGCACTGCAGGCCGGTGCCTGGCAGGTGATCAACTATAGCGAAGAGAATGTGGTTGAACGCGTTAAGGCGCTGACCGACGGTAAAAAGGTCAGCGTGGTGTATGACTCGGTGGGTAAAGATACCTGGGAAATTTCCCTCGACTGCCTGCATCGCCGTGGGCTGATGGTCAGTTTCGGCAACTCCTCCGGGCCAGTTACTGGCGTGAACCTGGGCATTCTCAACCAGAAGGGCTCTCTTTATGCCACCCGCCCTTCCCTGAACGGCTATATCACCACCCGCGAAGAGTTACAGGAAGCCAGCAATGAGCTGTTCTCGCTGATCGCCAGCGGGGTGATTAAAGTGGATGTGGCCGACAACCAGAAGTTCGCGCTGAAGGATGCGCAACGGGCGCATGAAGCGCTGGAGAGCCGGGCCACGCAAGGCTCAAGCCTGCTGATCCCGTGAGATAAGTCTCAGAAAGAATTAGGGCTTCCCGCAGGAAGCCCTTTCTTTTTTTAGTTCGGCTGCATTGTAGGGTACAGCGCGATGAATTCGTTAACGCCGCGATAGTGACAGATTTGATATCTAAATCCTATTCGGTTCTAAGCAATGCTGCTGGAAATGTCTCAGGGTTGTGACGAACCACTCAATACTTTAGTAACGCCAGCGGTTATTGCGTTGATAACGTGGAACCTTCGGCTCTTTGATAGTACGAATCACCCAGACTACCGCCACGGCCAGCAGCAGCCAGGGCAACAGTTTGATCATCAAAGCAAAAAGTCCGCCCAAAAACATCACTGCGGCGGCAACCAACAGCGCGGCGATAATGCCGAGCAGTGAAACGCCGGTCACCAGCAACATGACAAAAAAACCAATAATAAACAGTAGTTCCAGCATGATCTTCTCCAGAGAATCGGTAATGTCTTTTACATTACAAGAAGCATGCCAAAAATAACCTTTTGATTTTAAAATAAAAATCCCTGCAACACTGTGCAGGGCTTAGTGAATTTGACCATCTTTTAGTGAAATTTTAACGCTTCGATGCCACCAGGTTTAGCGCGTGCTCCACTACCGCGATATCAGCGCCTGCTTTGTGCGCATTTTCGCTCAGATAACGACGCCACTGACGCGCGCCCGGCACGCCCTGGAATAACCCGAGCATATGACGCGTGATATGACCAAGATAAGCGCCCTGGCTCAGTTCGCGTTCAATGTAGGGATACATTGCGCGAACCACGGCGACAGGATCGGCATCCACAACATCGGCACCGTAAATCTCCCGATCGACAGCGGCCAGAATTCCCGGATTCTGATAGGCTTCGCGCCCGACCATAACCCCATCCATATGCTGCAAATGGGCTTTGGCCTCTTCCAGCGATTTTATGCCGCCATTGATCGCCATCTTCAGGTGCGGGAAATCGCGTTTAAGTTGATAGACGCGCGGATAATCCAGCGGCGGGATCTCGCGGTTCTCTTTTGGACTCAGACCAGAGAGCCAGGCTTTACGGGCATGAATGGTGAAGCTTTCACACTCGCCTTTACCGGCAACGGTACCAATAAAATCGCAGAGGAATTCGTAGCTATCCTGATCGTCGATGCCAATACGGGTTTTCACCGTCACCGGAATAGAAACCACGTCACGCATCGCTTTCACGCAGTCCGCCACCAGTTGCGCTTCGCCCATCAGGCAGGCGCCAAAACGCCCGTTCTGTACGCGATCGGACGGACAACCGACGTTAAGGTTGATCTCATCGTAACCGCGCGCTTGCGCAAGCTTCGCACAGTGCGCAAGCTGTGCCGGATCGCTGCCGCCGAGTTGCAGCGCCACCGGGTGCTCTTCCTCGCTGTACGCCAGATAATCACCTTTGCCATGAATAATGGCACCCGTCGTCACCATTTCGGTATAGAGCAGCGTCTGGCGCGACAGTAAACGCAGGAAGTAGCGGCAATGTCTGTCCGTCCAGTCGAGCATCGGAGCGACGCTGAATCGCCCATACCAGTGATTGTCAGAATTTACAGGCATTACGCTGGTTTGGCTGGCGTTAGTCATTTCAGAATTACCGTGCTTTGATTTCCAGAAAAAGAGGTGCTCTCACCGCTATTCCGCCGGTGAGCGAAAGCAATAGACAATAAGATTTTCTATTGTATCACATTCGCTGTAAGTCACTGGAGAAGGCATTTTTTCACCTTGTTGAGACACGGTTCCCTTTCTATATTTTTTCTAACGCACAAGGAGTCTTAACCCAATAGCAGAAAGCTATTGTCAACTGAAACAGGGAGTTATTATGTCTAAACCGTATGTTCGTCTTGATAAAAATGATGCAGCCGTTCTGTTAGTTGATCATCAAACGGGTTTGTTATCTCTGGTAAGAGATATCGAGCCGGACAAGTTCAAAAATAATGTTCTGGCGTTAAGCGATCTCGCCAAATATTTCAAATTGCCCACGATTTTGACCACGAGTTTTGAAACCGGACCGAATGGCCCGCTGGTACCGGAACTTAAAGCGCAGTTCCCGGATGCGCCTTATATTGCCCGCCCGGGTAACATCAATGCCTGGGATAACGAAGATTTCGTTAAGGCCGTCAAAGCAACCGGCAAGAAGCAGTTGATTATTGCTGGCGTGGTGACGGAAGTGTGCGTTGCTTTCCCGGCGTTATCCGCCATTGAAGAGGGCTATGAAGTGTTTGTTATTACCGACGCTTCAGGAACATTCAATGAAATTACACGTCATTCCGCATGGGATCGTATGTCCCAGGCTGGCGTGCAGTTGATGACATGGTTTGGTGCCGCCTGCGAATTACACCGCGACTGGCGTAATGATATTGAAGGTCTGGCAACGCTGTTTTCCAACCATATTCCTGATTACCGTAATCTGATGACCAGCTACGACAAGCTCACCGGTAAATAAGCGCCAATAAAACCGGAGGCGCAATGCCTCCGGTTACTCATCAGAAAGTCACGCTAAGCTGTGCTCCGGCCCCCCAGGTTTGATCTTCACCCACCAGACCCATCAGATCGATATGCACGCGATTAAACGGCGCAAATCCGACACCGCCGGTAAAGACGTTTTTATCATCCCCTTTGACATCCGCGCGGTAACCGGCACGCACCGCCAGCCAGCTCAACGGGCGAACTTCCGCACCCACGCCGACATACTGGGAATTTTTCTCGCTCTTAAAGCCTTTAGTCTCGGTTAAATCACCGTCGGCGCTCAGTGTCAGCAGGTCGTTATGCCATGCCGCGCCTGCCGTCACGACCGGGCTAATCTGGTAAGTATCTTTATAGCTCACCACATCGCCCGTTCTGCCGTTGCGAATACGAATGTCTTTGGTATCAATGTCACGGGAGATCAGGTTTGTACCGGTCAAACCGACCGTCACATTCTCGCCGAAATCCGCGGCCAGGCCGACATCCACGTTGAAGCCGGTATCATCGGTACGGTAGCGGCTGCTGTTCCAGTCACTACTTTTGTAGTCATAAATCGACGCCGTATAGTTGTAGACCCAGGTTTTCTGTAATTTTGGCGTCACGCCAACGGATAACGGTACGCCGCCGACATCAAACTGGCGAGCCATCGCAATGCCGTAATCCGAGACGATAGCCGCGCGGCCTGAAGCGGTTGAGTTGAGGTTTTTGGTGATTTCTTCGCTGCCATTCGGCGATATCACCGCATTCAGCGCTTCACCGGCGGCGACGGCGGTGCTGTTCTCAATACTGCGCAGGTAGTCAATGTCCTGCTGATCGATTGACGACGTGACGCGCGCATGGGCATAAGCTTTCGTCACAAATGCCACGGAAAGGACATCATTGGGGATACTTACCGCGATACCGGCGGCGGCTTTGGCCTGCGCTGTTTTCCCTCTCAGAAACTCCAGCTCATTCGCCAAATCGCCCGCGGCGCTCTGAAATTGCCTTACCGTACCGAGCGGATTAGCAATAATTTCCGCAGCGGTGAGGTTATCGACCACATCTTTGTAGCCATCGATTTTGTCATTGATATCGTCGATCTCGTCGCGCAGATTATCTTTGTCGCTAATTTGCGCCTGTACGCTCGGCAGGATGACGGTAATATCATCATCGGGTTTTGCTTTTGCTAACAGTGCCGGGTTGATTAATGGCCCGCTGCCATAATTCGCAGATGCAACGCCCGTTCCCCCCATTGCATCATTACGTGCTTCTGCCCAGGTATTGGCTGCCCCTGCCTGATTTGCCACAAAAAAGGAGACAGCGATCGCGACCAGCGAAAGTTTACGTTTTTTTTCCACAGTATGCGTCTCGTAGCCAGATGAGTTTTAAGCCTGTAAGTATTCGCACAAACAGGAATGCACTATTGCTGTGAATAACGTAAGAAAATGAAGCTAAATTGCCGGAATACCCGTAAGTACCCGGAGATTATTGTTTTAAGTGATGACCATCACTATTTATAGATGACGGAATCCATTTCGGGAAGCGATCCAGAGAAATGGAGATTGCTGGCCACGATCTCGGCGTTTTCGACAGGACATGGTAAAGTGTATGGCTTGTATTTCCCCAACCGGAGAGCGCCTATGGATAAGACCACTTCGCAAGAGATGTTAGCGCAGGCTGAAAAGCTGTGCGTGCAGCGCAACGTGCGCCTGACTCCCCAGCGTCTTGAAGTGTTGAGATTACTCAGCCTGCAACAAAGTGCCATCAGCGCGTACGATCTGCTCGATCTGCTGCGTGAAAGCGAACCGCAGGCCAAGCCGCCGACGGTGTACCGCGCTCTTGATTTCCTGCTGGAACAAGGGTTCGTACATAAAGTCGAATCAACAAACAGCTACGTGCTGTGCCACCTTTTTGACCAGCCGACGCACACATCCGCGATGTTTATCTGCGATCGCTGTGGTTCGGTAAAAGAAGAGCAGGCGGAAGGCGTGGAAGATATTATGCATGCGCTGGCGGCAAAGATGGGCTTTGCTCTGCGACATAATGTCATTGAAGCTCACGGCTTATGTGCAGACTGTGTCGAAGTGGAGTCCTGCCGTCATCACGACCATTGCCACCACGACCACACCGTGCAGGTGAAGAAAAAGCCACGTTAATCTTTTGAGCGGGACGATAGATAAAACAGCTGGAGGGGTGGTACATCCTTGTACCTTCGGGCAGGGTAGCCTTCGAGGGTTAGCACAATGAGGGGATGTGCAGGCTACCAGCGGTAGTCGTTACGCGTTTCCCAATCTGTAACTTCTTTCTCCGCCTGGTCTTTGGCATAACCGTAACGCTCCTGGATTTTACCTACCAGCTGGTCACGTTTACCTTCGATGATGGTCATATCATCATCGGTCAGTTTGCCCCATTTTTCTTTAACAGTGCCTTTGAACTGTTTCCAGTTACCGCCGACTTCGTCTTTATTCATCGTTGACTCCTTATCGTTCGGTTAAATATGTATTCGTTCTGCTGAACGTACTGATTATTGTAGTTAAGGATTCCGGCAATTGATTTTTATTCGGAATCTTTAACCGTCGAGATGATTAAAAACAGCATAAGCGAGACGAGGGAACAGGCAAAAAACTGGCAATATCAGGAAGGATTCGCGTCGGAAAACCAGCTGCCATTACGCCAGTGGCGACGCCACAGCCAGGCAAGCGTAAGCCCGCGCAGGGCGAGAAAGACGGTCAGCGACAGCCATAAACCGTGATTCCCCAACACCGGAACCGTCAGCAGCGTGACAGCAAACCCGGCAGCGGCAATCGCCATACTGTTACGCATCTCCGCAGCGCGTGTGGCACCGACAAACATGCCATCCAGCAAGTAGCACCACACGCCCACCAGCGGCAGAATCACCTGCCAGAACAGATAATGCCCGGCGAGCGTCTGCAAGGCAGGAAGCGAAGTCAGCAAGGCAATAATGCTGTCGCCTGCCAGCGCATAAATCGCCGCAAAGAACAGCGCCACCAGCCCGGCCTGGCGGCACGCCGCTCGCCAGACTTCCATCAATTGGCTGCCGTCGCGTGCGCCGTAGGCCTGCCCGGAATGCGCTTCGACCGCGTAGGCAAAACCATCCAGCGCATACGCTGTAAAGGTGAGAAACATCATCAGCACCGCGTTAGCGGCGACTGTCTCGCCACCAAGACGCGCGCCCAGTACGGTGATTGAGCCAAAGCAGAGCTGCAAGAGCAGCGAGCGCAGCATGATATCGCGGTTAAGCGCTAATAAGCGCCGCATACCGCCGCGCCAGGCATTTTTCAGCGCTGGCAGGGTGATGCCGCGCATCACAAACACGCGGTGCACCATCAGCAGACCGATGGCGAAAGTCGCATACTCAGCCACAACGGTGGCGAGCGCTGCCCCCTGCACATTCATGTGCAGACCCATCACCAGCCACAGGTCGAGAACAATGTTGAGGAGGTTCCCTACCACCAGCAGGATCACCGGAGCACGGGCATACTGCACGCCCAGCAACCAGCCGAGTAATACCAGATTTCCCAACGACGCTGGCGCACTCAGCCAGCGGATATTAAGAAAGCGCCGCGCTTGTTCCAGCACGGCTTCGCTCCCACCGGTGATGTGCAGCGCTAGATCGATGAGCGGCGTACGCAGCAACATAATTCCCCCGCCAGCCAACAGCGCCAGTAGCAGCGGTTGTACCAGCGCGCGCGCCAGCGCAGGTGCGTTTTTCGCGCCAAACGCCTGTGCCGTAAGACCGGTTGTGCTCATCCGCAAAAACAGCAGCAGCATAAACAAAAAGCTGGTAGCCGTTGCGCCAATCGCCACGCCGCCGAGGTAAACAGGGCTATCCAGGTGCCCGACCACGGCGGTATCCACCAGTCCCAGTAACGGAACAGTGATATTGGAGAAGATCATGGGCAGCGCAAGCCGCCACAGTGCTCTGTCAGATGCATTCAGCAACGGCATGGCAGTGTCGAATCAATGGGGGAAAAGTGTATTACGCAGCGCCACGGTATTCTGTGTCGCTGCGAAAAGAACAGGCGTTAGAGCCATGTACCATTACGGATGACGCCAACCGCCAGCCCTTCAATGGTGAAGTTTTGATCGCGCAGATCGACGACGATCGGGGAAAACTCGCTGTTTTCCGGCAGCAGTTCGACGGTGTTACCCTGTTTTTTCAGACGTTTCACGGTAACTTCATCATCAATACGTGCGACGACCACCTGGCCGTTACGCACGTCCTGCGTTTTATGCACTGCGAGCAGGTCGCCGTCCATAATACCGATGTCTTTCATCGACATACCGCTGACGCGCAGCAGGAAATCCGCGTGAGGCTTGAAGAGATCGGGATCGACCTGATAGTGACCCTCGATATGCTGTTGCGCCAGCAGCGGTTCACCCGCAGCAACGCGGCCAATCAGCGGTAAACCGATATCCTCTTCTTCTTCCAGCAGCAGACGCAAACCACGCGATGCGCCGGAGACGATTTCGATAACCCCTTTGCGCGCAAGCGCTTTCAGGTGTTCTTCAGCCGCATTTGGGGAACGGAACCCCAATTGCTGTGCGATTTCCGCACGCGTTGGTGGCATACCGGTTTGGGTGATGCGATCGCGGATGAGATCGAACACCTCTTGCTGCCTGGCCGTTAATGCTTTCATCCCGCCCCCTGGGTGTATATACAGTTATGCTGTGAGTATATACAGTCAAAGGCGATTTTGGAACCAAATTTAAGCAAAAAACCAGGGAGTTATTGATTTCTGGAAGCGTTATCGAAAATGCGACCAAAGAAGCGAGATCCAGGTAAACAGCGCCAGCAGGATCGACATCAGCACTGCCGCCGATCCCATATCCTTCGCCCGACCGGAAAGTTCGTGAAATTCAGAACCAATTCGGTCTACGACAGCTTCAATTGCACTATTTAGGATTTCAACAATCATTACTAGCGACACCGAGCTAATCAGCAATACCCGTGTGACCGTGTCAATGTCCAGCCAGCAAGCAATAATGATAGCTAAAACAACGGCTACCAGCTCCTGACGGAAGGCGGCTTCATTGATCCATGCAGCGCGAACGCCCTTCCATGAGTAACCTGCTGCTTTAATGATTCGGGTAATTCCGGTGGTATTATTGGCCATGAAAAGAACCTTTTTATGTAATAAACGTCAATGTCTACATCAGCGTACTGAGGTACAACAGAAATTACGTGCGCTTTCTGATATTCTTGCGGCGCAATGGCACTATTATTAACCAGAGGCTTTTCATCTTTTATGTCCGGTTGGCCACGAATTTACTACAAATTACTGAATTTACCATTAAGTGTACTGGTAAAAAGTAAATCGATACCTGCAGAACCTGCACAGGAACTGGGTCTCGATACTTCACGTCCTATTATGTACGTGCTGCCTTATAACTCTAAGGCAGATTTGATGACGTTGCGTGCTCAGTGTCTGGCGCACGAACTGCCCGATCCCCTGGAACCCCTGGAAATCGACGGCGTATTACTGCCGCGTTTCGTGTTTATTCATGGCGGGCCGCGCGTGTTTACCTATTACACGCCAAAAGAAGAGTCCATCAAACTGTTCCACGACTACCTGGATTTACACCGCAGCCATCCGGATCTGGATGTGCAAATGGTGCCGGTATCGGTGATGTTTGGCCGCTCTCCGGGGCGTGAAAAAGGCGAGATTAATCCGTCGCTGCGCATGCTGAACGGCATCCAGAAATTCTTCGCGATCTCCTGGCTTGGCCGCGATAGCTTTGTGCGCTTCTCGCCGCCCGTCTCCCTGCGCCGCATGGCGACCGAGCACGGCACCGATAAAATTATCGCGCAGAAACTGGCGCGTGTGGCGCGTATGCATTTCGCGCGACAGCGTCTGGCCGCCGTTGGGCCGCGTCTGCCGGCGCGTCAGGATCTGTTCAATAAGCTGCTCTCTTCTAAAGCGATTGCCCGTGCGGTCGAAGACGAAGCGCGCAGCAAAAAAATCTCTCACGACAAAGCGCAGCAAAACGCTATCGCGCTGATGGAAGAGATTGCCGCCAACTTCTCGTACGAAATGATCCGTCTGACCGACCGTATCCTCGGCTTTACCTGGAACCGTCTCTATCAGGGGATCAACGTGCACAACGCCGAACGCGTGCGCCAGCTTGCGCACGACGGCCATGAGATTGTCTATGTGCCCTGCCATCGCAGCCATATGGACTATCTGCTGCTCTCATATGTGCTCTATCACCAGGGGCTGGTACCGCCGCACATTGCCGCAGGCATCAACCTGAACTTCTGGCCCGCCGGGCCGATTTTCCGCCGCCTGGGCGCCTTCTTTATTCGCCGTACCTTTAAAGGCAACAAACTCTACTCCACTGTGTTCCGCGAATATCTGGGCGAACTGTTCAGCCGCGGTTATTCGGTTGAGTATTTCGTCGAGGGTGGTCGTTCACGTACCGGGCGTTTGCTGGACCCGAAAACCGGTACGCTGTCGATGACCATCCAGGCGATGCTGCGCGGCGGTACGCGCCCGATCACGCTGGTACCGATTTATATCGGTTATGAGCATGTGATGGAGGTGGGTACCTATGCGAAAGAGCTGCGCGGCGCAACCAAAGAGAAAGAGAGCCTGGTGCAGATGGTGCGCGGGCTGAGCAAGCTGCGCAATCTGGGGCAAGGTTATGTGAACTTCGGTGAACCCATTCCGCTGATGAACTACCTGAATCACCATGTTCCGGAGTGGCGCGAATCTATCGATCCCATCGAAGCGATTCGCCCGGCATGGCTGACGCCGACGGTAAATAACATTGCCGCCGATTTGATGGTTCGCATTAACAATGCCGGTGCGGCCAACGCCATGAACCTGTGCTGTACGGCGCTGCTGGCATCGCGCCAGCGTTCGTTGACGCGCGAGCAGTTAACCGAACAACTCAGTTGCTACCTCGAACTGATGCGCAATGTGCCTTACTCGCCGGATTCAACAACGCCTGCCGCCAGCGCGGACGCGCTTATCGACCACGCGTTGCAGATGAATAAGTTCGAAGTCGAGAAAGACACCATCGGCGATATCATTATTCTGCCGCGCGAACAGGCAGTATTGATGACCTATTACCGCAACAACATTGCCCACATGCTGATGCTGCCGTCGCTGATGGCGGCGATCGTGACCCAGCATCGCGCCATCTCCCGTAGCGATATTCTGCGTCACGTTGAGCTGCTCTATCCGCTGCTGAAAGCCGAACTGTTCCTGCGCTGGGAAAAAGCCGAGCTGGCGGAAGTGCTGGAAAACCTGACGCAAGAGCTGCTGCGCCAGGGCTTAATTACCGTCAAAGACGATCTCCTGAGCATCAACCCGGCCCATTCCCGGACGCTGCAACTGCTGGCCGCCGGTGCGCGCGAGACGTTACAGCGCTATGCCATCACCTTCTGGCTGCTTGGCAACACGCCGTCAATGAACCGCAGCACGCTGGAAAAAGAGAGCCGCACGCTGGCGCAACGTCTGTCTGTGCTGCATGGCATCAACGCGCCGGAATTCTTCGACAAAGCGGTATTCTCCACGCTGGTGTTAACGCTGCGTGATGAAGGGTATATCAGCGACAGCGGCGATGCAGACCCGACGCGAACGCTGGGCGTTTACCAGATGCTGGCAGACTTGATAACGTCGGATGTGCGTCTGACGATTGAAAGCGCGACGCAAGCGGAAGTGTAAGCCGGGACGTATCCGCCGGATGTCGCTTGCGCTTATCCGGCCTGTGGGATGAGAGAACCCCGCAGGCCGGATAACATGCAGCCGCGTCCGGCAGTTTTTAGATTCAGTGCAGGTAACTAAAAGCCAGCCCTAAAAACAGCACCAGCCCCACGTAGTTGTTATTCATAAAAGCTTTAAAACAGGCGTCGCGTTCGCGCCCCGCAATCAATATCTGTTGATAAACAAACAGCACGCCCGCCACCAGTACCGCAGCGTAATACGCCCAGCCCAGCCCGTTCAGCCAGCCAATGGACGCCATCAGCGCCAGCACGGCAACCTGCAAAATACCAATAATTAGCTTGTCGTAGCGACCAAACAAAATCGCCGTCGACTTGATGCCAATCTTCACATCATCATCGCGATCAACCATAGCGTACTGGGTATCGTAGGCCACCGCCCACAGAATATTGGCGAAAAACATGGTCCAGCAGCTTAGCGGTACAGATTCGCTTACAGCTGCAAACGCCATCGGAATTGACCAGCCAAATGCCGCGCCGAGCACCACCTGCGGCAGATGCGTGTAGCGCTTCATAAACGGATAAACCCACGCCAGCGCCAGCGCCGCCACCGACAGCAGGATGGTCATCATATTCAGCGTCAGCACCAGCGCAAAGGCCAGCAGCACCAGAACAACAAACAACACCCGCGCTTCATTTTCCGTGACCGCGCCGCTGGGCAGCGGTCGGTTCGCCGTGCGTTTAACATGCCCGTCGAATTTGCGATCTGCGTAATCATTCACCACGCAGCCCGCCGCGCGCATCAGCCAGACGCCCGCAACAAACACCAGTAAGATCCACAGCGGCGGCACGCCAGGCGTTGCCACCCATAACGCCCACAGCGTTGGCCACAACAGCAGCAACGCGCCAATCGGTTTGTCCGTACGCATAAGCCTGTGAAAGGCTAACAACTTAGTCTGCGTGAGACTCCACTCCATTCTATTTTCCTCTTAGTACAGCGGCGACGCAGGCAAAAACAGTTCTGTAAGCATCAAGGGTTTCCCCCCCAGACGCAGGCGGGAACGCCGTCCCCACAGCTGCTCATAACGGCCAATATCAATAAAATCACGCGTAAGCGTTGAAGAGGTAAAGAGATATCGCCCAAGCGGCGTATTGCCCAGCCGTTGCAGCGCCATCTCCGGGCCACTCAGGGTCGATTCCGGCACAACGGTGCGCCCGGCAAGCCAGGGTTCACCATCTGCGCAAAGGATAATCTCCCGTAACCAGTAACGTGCCTCTTCCGGTAAATGTGCGCGTTCGGGCGCAATCTCGTCCGCCGTGACAAAGCCTTCCTGAATCAATGTGACGCTGACTTTTTTACCTTGCTGCTCAAAACGTTTGGTCATTGAATCTTCCAGCAACAGCCAGTCCAGCAGTTGTGGTTCCAGTTCGGGTATTGCGTCTACATAGCGCAGCGCACGCAATTGCGTAAGCGCAGGGTGTGACATGCCTTACTCTCCGGTACATAACGTAGCAATAGTGTATCGCAGAACAGGCAGGCTCGTGCGGGGAAACTTCAAACGGTTTTCATCAGCGCAACAGATGCGCAACAGCGCGCATCTGCGCCGGAAAAAGGGTGCGCCAGGCGACGCACCAGTTACTGCAAAATATCGGCAGTGCGGGGATGGGTTACCCCTTGCCTTTTACACTGCTGATAAAAGTGGCACGGGCGGTTTTCGACCCGAGGCGTTCAGCTTCATTCAACAATTTCAGCGCTTTATCAATATCGCCTTTGGCAGCGGCCTGTTTGATGGCCTGATTGAAATAACTCTCCGTATCATTCAGCATTGGCTCGCTTTTCGCGGCTGGCGCAGGAGCAACAGCCGGAGCCGCTACCGGCGCAGGTTGTGCGCTGTAGACCGGCGCCGCAGTGTTACCCACGGTGACCGGGCCTGGGCCAGAAGAGCCAAACAGCGGGCCGACCAGCACGCTGGAACCGCTGCTGTTTTTCACTTTCAGCGTCAGTTTCCCGTCAGTGCCGTGCTTCGCAATAGGATCAGGAATATCCGGCACCGCATTGCCGGTGCCTTTGGCATAGGCTTTTGCCGGATCGATTAATTTCGTAGTGCGCTGTAAGTCGTTGTTTGTAGTAAAAACAAGTACATATATTTTTTGTTGTCCCAGCGCAGGCGTCAGGCGCATTACCCCTTCCAGACGATCGGCGCTCATCACACCGGGTTCCTGGTAGGTAAAGTATTCGCTGGGGAAATAGGCTGAAGGCGTCATGTTTTGATCAAGAATCAGCACGTTCGGCGCAAATACGCTGGTTTGCTTATCCACTTCGCTGGTTAACGTCAGCGTCAGTTCGCCGATGTTCGCCGGTACGCTCCACGCCGCAACCGGGCCGCTAATACCCGGCACATCGAGGCGTTGACCGCCGGTTGCCAGCTGCGTGGATTGAGTTTTCGATTGATCGACCGGCGTCCAGGTCAGTTGCTGTAATGCCGATGCCGGAATTGACGGCGCGGCGGTGGTGTTTTGCGGGACAAAATTGACATCAGCGAAGCTAACCCCGGGAGCGCCCGCCAGTAAACCGGCGGTCAGGCACAGGGCGACGAGACTTTTTTTCATTTTCATTGTTATCACCTTTTCTGCACGGGAACAGCGAACGCCAGGCAATAGCGCGCTGACCCAAGGGTTGAGGGGCTTGCGCCCCTCTTTTGGTCATTACGTCAGGTTAAGCGTGGATTACCACCAGATTTCCATCTGTGCGCCGAAGCTCCACTCATCGTTGTCGCCACGGCTGGTGGTGGTGAAACCAGAGTCGTTCGCCGCAGCGAAGCGCGTTACAGAATCACCGTTTTTGATGTAGCCCCATTTCTCATCCCATTTCGCATAGGTAGCAAAAATACGAATTGCCGGACGAGACCAGATGCTGTCGCCTGCCTGCCATTGCTGTGCAAGGGTGATTTTGTACTGGCTGTTTCTGTCGCCGGTTTGCTGGGATTTCACGTTGTCGTAACCCACTTCCAGCAGGGTGCTCATGATTGGCGTCCATTTGTACATTGGACGAACGCCCACGGTCCACCAGTCGGTGCCGAGTTTAGAATCGAGATCCTGTTTCTGATACATACCGACATACATCAGGTCCCATTTCTCACTCAGCGTGATTGCACCGTGATCCAGCACGCGCCACAGCTTACCGTCGTTGTTACCACCGACGAAATCGTCATAGTCGCCGGATTGGTAAGTCCCTTGCGGAATACCTTTACCCTGCGTGGTCATGGCATCGGTTGCGTACTGCAGAACAAACTTGTTGTAGCCTTTCAGCATGCTCTGGGTATGTTCAGCAGTGAACATCCAGCCATCTTTCGAATCGTTGTCGTTCACATAGCGGTAATTGTCGGTTTTGTTTGCCCGACCGTAATCAAAGCCCAGTTCCAGCATGCCGTCCGGGTTGGTCTGAAGACCGGCTAAACGCACATCGAAGACGTCGTTGGCGGTATCTTTAACCACGTCATACACGCCCGGGCTACTGAAGGTAACAGAGCCGCCAGATTCAGAAGAACGGGTTGCCGCCAGAGAGAGTTTACCGAAGCCAAGATCGACGTTTTCCAGACCTGCGCCCGGGCCGGAGATATCCCAGTAGTAGAAGTCGATCATGTGCACATCATGACGCTGGTAGAAGCGTTTACCGGCCCAGATGGTGGCACCTGGCAGCGCATCGATCAGGTTTTTACCCTGTACGTTCGCTTCACGGAAAGCCGGGCTGGTGGCTTCCCAGTCATTTTGCTGTGACACGGAGTAGGCCACGTTCGTGTCGAAGTAGAAGCTCTTATCGCCCTCTTTCCACACTTCCTGGCCGAGTTTTAATTCTGCGTAGGTTTCACATTCGTTACCGAGACGGTATTTAGCACCTGCACCGGTCGCCTGGAAGCATTGCTGCTCGCCGCCGCTGCCGGTCCAGCCGATGCCGGAACGCGCGTAACCTTTGAAGTCGACGGCGCCCGCCTGCGCAGACAAAATGCCTGCGGTAATGGCGAGAGCCAGGGGTAGTTTGCGCAGAGTAATCATCATTCTATCTCCTGAGATCATTGCTTTTCTGTTTACACTTGGCCCTGGAAGGGTTGGTGTAAGTTTTTTTGGGGTACGCTCAAACACCCGGCTCTTTGTGTAACCGGCGGCAGGCGGTGCCATCTTCACGGAACAGATGGCAGCGCTCCGGCGGTAAGCCGATAGCGAATGTGGCACCCTCTTCTACCAGCACGACGTCAGTCTGGCGGTAGACCAGGTTCTGGCGTATTGCGGGGATCTGGATATGAATTTGTGTTTCGTGACCAAGCTGTTCTACGACCTGCACTTCCCCTTCCAGCGTGACATCGGCGATGTCGCTTGGAAGTAGATGCTCCGGGCGAATGCCCAAAGACATATTCGCGCCGACCTGCACATTGGCGCTGTCCACCGGCAGCCAAACCTGCTGGCGGTTAGGCAGCTCAACCTGCACCTGTTCAATGGCGGTGGCCGTCACTTTTACCGGCAGGAAATTCATCTTCGGCGAGCCAATAAAGCCCGCAACAAAGCGGTCAGCCGGGTAGTGATAGAGTTCCAGTGGTTTCCCGACCTGCGCTACGCGACCGGCGTCCAGCACCACAATCTTGTCGGCCAGCGTCATGGCTTCGACCTGATCGTGGGTGACGTAAATCATCGTGCGGCCAAGGCGTTTATGCAGACGGGAGATCTCAATACGCATCTGCACGCGCAGCGCGGCATCAAGGTTGGAAAGGGGTTCATCAAGTAAGAAGACGCTGGGTTCAGCCACCAGCGTACGACCAATCGCCACGCGCTGGCGCTGGCCGCCAGAGAGCGCTTTCGGTTTGCGTTCCAGCAAGTGCGCCAGTTGCAACACCTCCGCCACCTGAGTGACGCGCGATTTAATGATCTCTTTTTTCGCACCCGCTAACTTCAGGCCGAAAGACATGTTTTCCGCTACCGACAGGTGCGGATAAAGCGCGTAGGACTGAAATACCATCCCGACGCCGCGTTCGGCGGGGGGAACATCATTCATGCGGGTATCGCCGATAAACAACTCCCCGCTGGTAATGGTTTCCAGCCCGGCAATCATGCGCAGCAGCGTCGATTTACCACAGCCTGACGGGCCGACAAACACCACAAATTCACCTTCGTGAATGTCGAGATTGATCTCTTTTGAGACCACTACATCGCCCCAGGCTTTCGTTACGTTACGAAGCTGTACGCTCGCCATGCCCTTCTCCCTTCGTTACAACCTGTCACCAACAGAAACATTCAACGTTGGCTGACTATGGGGCATCAGTACAGCGGGCGAATCCTCCACCCCTGCGGTTTTTTATGGGGGAGGAGGCGGGAGGATGAGAAGGTTTGCTCTGCACCCCGTATCGCCGGGTGACAGGCATTTTCGTGACGCAACCTGCAAAAATCGGCTCTTTTTTATGTGCTCTGACACACATAATGAAAATCTATGTAACACAGATCACACAAATCGCCCCAGGGGCGTAGGGATAAGGAGGATGAGAAGTACTTGTCAAAAAAGGAGACTAATCCCGTCAGACCACCTTGCACGTATCCACGAGCACATCACCAAATAGGACGGGATATATGAAAATCAAAACAGGCGCACGCATCCTCGCATTGTCCGCACTGGCGACGATGATGTTCTCCGCCTCTGCCCTCGCCAAAATCGAAGAAGGTAAGCTGGTTATCTGGATCAATGGCGATAAAGGCTATAACGGCCTTGCTGAAGTGGGTAAGAAATTCGAGAAAGACACCGGCATCAAAGTGACGGTTGAACATCCGGACAAGCTGGAAGAGAAATTCCCGCAGGTTGCCGCGACAGGCGATGGCCCGGACATTATCTTCTGGGCGCACGACCGCTTTGGCGGCTACGCGCAATCTGGCCTGCTGGCAGAAGTCACGCCGGACAAAGCCTTCCAGGACAAGCTGTTCCCCTTCACCTGGGACGCCGTGCGCTACAACGGCAAATTAATCGCTTACCCGATTGCTGTCGAATCGCTGTCGCTGATTTATAACAAAGACCTCGTACCGAACCCGCCAAAAACCTGGGAAGAGATCCCGGCGCTGGATAAACAGCTGAAAGCGAAAGGTAAGAGCGCGCTGATGTTTAACCTGCAAGAACCGTACTTCACCTGGCCGCTGATCGCTGCCGACGGCGGTTACGCGTTCAAGTATGAAAACGGCAAATACGATGTGAAAGATGTCGGCGTTGACAATGCAGGCGCGAAAGCGGGCCTCGGCTTCCTCGTCAAGCTGATTAAAGATAAACACATGAATGCCGACACGGATTACTCCATCGCTGAAGCGGCGTTCAACAAAGGCGAAACCGCGCTGACCATCAATGGTCCGTGGGCATGGGCCAACATTGATAAGAGCAAGATCAATTACGGCGTCGCACCGCTGCCAACCTTCCACGGTAAACCATCCAAACCGTTCGTCGGCGTGCTGAGCGCAGGCATTAACGCCGCCAGCCCGAACAAAGAACTGGCAAAAGAGTTCCTGGAAAACTACCTGCTGACCGATGCCGGTCTGGCGGATGTCAACAAGGACAAACCGCTGGGCGCCGTAGCGCTGAAATCGTACCAGGAAGAGTTAGCGAAAGATCCGCGCATTGCTGCCACCATGGCTAACGCAAAAACCGGTGAAATTATGCCGAACATCCCGCAGATGGCCGCCTTCTGGTATGCCACCCGCACTGCCGTTATCAATGCCGTGAGCGATCGTCAGACCGTTGATGCTGCACTGAAAGACGCGCAGGGTCGTATTACCAAGTAAAAATGTGAATGCCTTATCCCCGGAAAAGGATAAGGCAACCTGGACAGTTGTATACACGGCATTATTCGCGCGACATCGCGGCGGCAAGGTTGTGTATCCCCGGGCGCTTACAAAAGTAAGTGACTGGGGTGCGCAACCGTAGCCAACAAAGAGGCCGCGTGAAGAGTGCCGCGTAGAGAGGAAATCCCCATGGATGTTGTAAAGAAGCGCCATTGGTGGCAAAGCCCACAGCTTGCCTGGACCGTCATTACCCTGATCGGGCTGCTGGTGGCATACCTTGTCGTTATGATGTATGCCCAGGGGGAATACCTTTTCGCCATTACCACGCTCGTGCTCAGTTCGGCGGGCCTGTATATTTTCGCCAACCGTAAAACCTACGCCTGGCGCTATGTTTATCCGGGCATGGCCGGGATGGGGCTGTTCGTCCTGTTCCCGCTGATTTGTACGATCGCCATCGCCTTTACCAACTACAGCAGTACCAACCAGTTAACGCAGGAACGCGCGCAGCAGGTGCTGCTCGATCGCTCCTTCCAGGCGGGAAAAGCCTACAACTTTGGTCTTTATCCGGAAGGGGATGAATGGCGGCTGGCGCTCACCGATGGCGACAGCGGCAAAAATTACCTCTCCGACGCCTTTAAACCTGGCGGTGAACAGCAACTGGCTCTGAAAGAGGTGCCAGCGTTGCCGACCGGTGAACGCGCTAATTTGCGTGTCATTACGCAAAATCGTCAGGCGCTGAACCAGCTTACCGCCATCCTGCCGGATGAGAGCAAAGTGATAATGAGCTCGCTGCGCCAGTTTTCCGGCACTCGCCCGCTCTACCAGCTCGCGCAGGACGGTACGCTGACCAACAACCAGAGCGGCGCCAAATACCGGCCAAATAACGACATCGGTTTCTACCAGGCGATTAATGCTGACGGTAGCTGGGGCAGCGAAAAACTCAGCCCTGGCTATACGGTGACCATCGGCTGGGATAACTTCACCCGCGTCTTTACCGATGAAGGTATCCAGAAACCGTTTATCGAGATCTTTATCTGGACGGTGATCTTCTCCATTCTCACGGTGGTGCTGACCGTCGCCGTCGGCATGGTGCTGGCCTGCGTTGTGCAGTGGGAGTCGCTGAAAGGCAAAGCGATTTACCGCGTGCTGCTGATTCTGCCTTACGCGGTGCCGTCGTTTATCTCGATCCTGATCTTTAAAGGGCTGTTTAACCAGAGCTTCGGTGAGATCAACATGATGCTGAGCGCGCTGTTCGGCATTAAACCGGCCTGGTTCAGCGATCCGACCACTGCCCGCGCGATGATCGTGATCGTTAACACCTGGCTTGGCTATCCCTACATGATGATCCTTTGCATGGGGCTGCTGAAAGCGATCCCGGACGATCTGTATGAAGCCTCGGCAATGGATGGCGCCGGGCCGTTGCAGAACTTTTTCCGCATCACTTTCCCGCTGTTGATTAAGCCGCTGACGCCGCTGATGATCGCCAGTTTTGCCTTTAACTTTAACAACTTCGTGCTGATCCAGTTGCTGACCAACGGCGGGCCGGACCGCATCGGCACCACCACTCCGGCGGGTTATACCGACCTGCTGGTGAGCTACACCTACCGCATCGCCTTTGAAGGCGGCGGCGGTCAGGACTTTGGGCTTGCAGCCGCTATCGCCACGCTGATTTTCCTGCTGGTAGGCGCGCTGGCTATCGTCAACCTGAAAGCCACGCGCATGAAATTCGATTAAGGAGGACGACATTATGGCTATGGTGCAGGCAAAATCGCAGAAGCTGCGGCTGTTTATCACCCATGCGTTACTGCTGGTGTTTATTGCCGCCATCATGTTCCCGCTGCTGATGGTGGTCGCCATTTCGCTGCGTGAAGGTAACTTCGCTACCGGCAGCCTGATCCCGGATAACATCTCCTGGGAGCACTGGCGACTGGCGCTGGGTTTTAGCGTCGAGCATGCCGACGGGCGTGTCACTCCGCCGCCGTTCCCGGTGCTGCTGTGGCTGTGGAACTCGGTGAAAATCGCCGCCATTACTGCCGTGGGCATTGTCGCGCTCTCCACTACCTGCGCATACGCGTTCGCCCGTATGCGTTTTCCCGGCAAAGCGACGCTGCTGAAAGGGATGCTGATTTTCCAGATGTTCCCGGCGGTGTTATCGCTGGTGGCGCTGTATGCGTTGTTTGATCGTCTGGGACAGTACGTGCCGTTTATCGGCCTGAATACGCACGGTGGGGTGATCTTTGCTTATCTTGGCGGGATTGCACTGCATGTGTGGACGATTAAGGGCTATTTCGAAACTATCGACAGCTCGCTGGAAGAAGCCGCTGCGCTGGATGGCGCCACGCCGTGGCAGGCGTTTCGCCTGGTGCTGCTGCCGCTGTCGGTGCCGATCCTGGCGGTGGTCTTTATTCTGTCGTTTATCGCGGCCATCACCGAAGTTCCGGTGGCCTCGCTGCTGCTGCGCGATGTCAACAGCTACACGCTGGCGGTCGGCATGCAGCAATACCTCAACCCGCAAAACTATCTGTGGGGCGATTTTGCCGCTGCGGCGGTGCTCTCCGCCATTCCGATTACGCTGGTGTTCCTGCTGGCGCAGCGCTGGCTGGTCAACGGCCTGACCGCAGGCGGAGTAAAAGGTTAACTTTCATCGTTGTTATCACGCCCTAAGTATTTCGGGTTAGAGCAAGGCGGCGACTGCACGAAACCCCGGGAGCTTACTGAAGTAAGTGACTGGGGTGAGTAAAGGAAGCCAACACAGCTATCACCCGAAAGATGACGGGCGTTGCCACTGCACCCTCAACTTAACTTGTGAAGTCGTTGGCGGCCCGAAAGGCCGCCTTTTTTTATTCGCGCTTCAGCCGTTGGGAGTTACATAACCACAGGGTGATCACCAGTAGCAGGATCGCCGCAGAGTAGATCAGCACATCCATCGGCGACTGATGATCGACGATGATCAACCGCACGATCGCGGTGATGCCGATATAGATAAAGTAGCGCAGCGGGAAATGAAAACCGGACTGAAAGTACTTCACAATCAGTGCGATAAATTCAAAATAAAGGAAGTAGACCACCAGCCCTTCCACCAGCTCATACTTGCTGGTCTGCACCGGCGAAAACAGCACATCCGCCAGATGCAGCGTCTCTTTGCCAAGAAAAACAATCAGGATCAGCCCCAGGCTCAGCAGACCCAGGTTCAGCACGGTCTGCAAAATAGTAGAAACAAACTCAGCGCGTGGACGAGTTAGCGACGTCATAACAGCACCTCATTTTATGTGGGGAATCTCCTGTATAACGTAAAAATGTGATCTGGATCTACATTATTTACTTATCTTTTGTGACAGCGCGTGGTGACATGTCTGGCTAGCCGTTTTCATGCAAGAGGAAAAAAGAGCATGCTTACAATGCGTAAAGCATCCGTGGACGACGCGGCGTTAATCAGCGAAATGGGGTTTGCCAGCTACATGCATCACTTTGCTCATCTGTGGCGCGAGCAGAGCGAATTACAGGATTTCCTCCGGCAAGAGTATGCCGTGCCGGTGCTGCAACAGAGCTTACAGGATGAAAAAAGTTGCTGGTTCATTGCCAGCGATCCCTCGCCGGTTGGCTTTGCCAAAGTCTCCTGGCATCGCGCTGTCGATGAACATGGCCCAGTGGGAACGCTGCTGCATAAACTCTATTTTCTGCCGGGCAAAACCGGCCTCGGCTACGGCGAAACGCTGCTGACGGAGATCGCGCGCGTGGCGAAAAGCCGTGGCGAAACCGCGCTCTGGCTGGAGGTACTTGATGCGAATCCCAATGCCCATCGCTTTTATCTCCGCCAGGGATTCACGCACCTGAAAGAGACCTTGTTTAGTACCCCTTCTCAGCAAAGTACACTGCACATTCTCTGTAAACCGCTCTAAAGGAGTCAGCATGCCTACCGCTACCGTGCGCCAGTCCGCCATCCGCAACGTGACCTGCGGCGAGAACGTGGTGATTTACGAACCCGCCAATCTGTATGACTGCATTCTCGGCGACAATGTGTTTGTCGGCCCGTTTGTGGAAATTCAGGGCCATACGCGAATTGGCCAGGGGAGCAAAATTGAGTCGCACAGCTTCATCTGCGAGTACGTGACTCTTGGCGAGCGTTGCTTTATCGGCCATGGCGTGATGTTCGCTAACGACATGTTCCGCGATGGCAAGCCCAATCCCGATCGCGAAAGCTGGGGACGCATTGTGATTGGCAATGATGTTTCTGTCGGTAGCGGCGCCACGATCCTGGCCGTCACCATTTGCGATGGTTGCGTTATCGGCGCGGGCAGCGTGGTAACGAAATCGTTGCACGAGAAAGGGGTCTATGCGGGAAATCCGGCGCGGTTACTGCGGCGACTGTGAAAAGCCCCCTCTCCGCCGGAGAGGGGGTGAAGGATTACTGGAAGTTGATCGTCTTATCGTTGGTCATATCATAAAGCTCAAACTTACGGCCCAGTTTCTGGCCGCCGTCACGCGTCAACGGCGTCCAGCCAACGGCTGCGCGGCTGCGGGTCGGGCCGGTCGTGAACAAATCCAACGGTACAGAGACATACACCCCTTTGGTGAACTCCCCTTCCCCGTACTGCGCCGCCGAAACGTTGGTCTTCGTGGCATACGCGCCAATGACCACGCCGCTATCAAAGTGTTTCGAGACATCCAGCGTAACGCCTTTATCCCCTGCCAGATACTGCCCGGCGCTCGCTTTAATCAGCACATCGTCGGCGAACCACGGCGTCCAGTACGCGGTGAAGTGGCCGGTTTTCACGCTGTAATCGGTGAACTTCATCATGTCCTGCGGGCTGCGCCAGTCGCGCTGTTTCACGTAGTTGCCATCAATACCGAACGCCCAGTGGCTGTCGACCGGACGCCACAGCACTTCCGCACCCGCGCCGCCAAACATGGTTTCAAGGTAACCGGCATACACCTGACCATAGAAATTATTCCCCAGGTAGTGCATGTAGTTCGCTTGCATGTTGTTGACGTAGTAGTCATTTTGCACATATTCACGCACGCGGGTACGCACGCGCGGCAATGCCGAATCGCTGGAGGTATAGCTGAATTTATCGTAGTTGTTAGCCACGTTGGCGAACAGACTGCCGGTGGTCAGTAAATGATCGGTCCACCACCAGTCGGCGGTTGCCATCACACCAACCTGATACATGTAGAAACTTTCCGGGCCGCCGAATGACTGGTTCAACACCGGATCGATATGGAAATCGAATGACGATTTATCGATATACCAGCCCTGCTCTGTGCTGTCCGGCACAATTGGCGTGACCCGTTTCTGCACCAGCTCTGTATCCTGCCCCAGCGGCTCCCCTTCCAGATGGCGCTTCAGGCTGGCGACATCCGTTTCGGTGGTGACGATCGGCATGTTAAGGCTATTTTCCGTCACGCGGATGGTGCGAATGCCATCCGGCAAGTCATTCATGATGATACGGTTTGCCCGCTCAATCCCTTCCTGGGTGTTACGGTATTTCACCTGCTGACCGGTCACATAGAGCGTATCGCCTTTCACCTGGATCTGCGGATCGGCAAAACCAGCGTTATATTTCAACAGAGTAAGCTGATTAGCCACCACCGAATGTTGCAGGATCGCGTCCTGCGGCTGCGGCTGATACTTCGGCCGCGGCGCATCGTTGTAAGCGGGACGTAAGTCGTTGAAATTATTGCGCAGGGTAAAACCAAACATCCAGGTGTTGCCGCGCTCATAGCTCAGGTTAATGTCGGCCCAGTCGGTAATGCGGTAGATCGCGCCAACGTTCACTTTGCTGCGCTGCGGCAGTTTCCCGGCATAATCCTGCTGATAGTTGTTACCTTCATACTCCAGTTTTAAACGCAGTGGGTTCCAGGGGGTCTGATATTCAACCCCACCAAACAGAGCCGTCGGGCCGCGAAACATCTGGCTGGTATCGGTGGAGCCCGCCTGTTTATAGCTGGTGTCGCGCGTACAGTATTTCTCGTCATAAGAGCAGAGCGGGTTTTTGATATTGCCGCTGGTGCCCAGATAACCCCAGC
Organism: Kosakonia sp. MH5; assembly: GCF_009935945.1. Taxonomy (NCBI): domain Bacteria; kingdom Pseudomonadati; phylum Pseudomonadota; class Gammaproteobacteria; order Enterobacterales; family Enterobacteriaceae; genus Kosakonia; species Kosakonia sp. MH5. The sequence goes on from NZ_QODH01000007.1 coordinate 319,517, forward strand.
CGATACCGAGAGAGAAATCGAACGGCCCCCAGGCTTTGCTGGCAACCAGATATTCGCCGTCAAACAGCCCTGTCCCGCCGATATCCCGCGCGCCGAGGGAGACTTCCGGTAGCCAGTAGCCTTCCTGCCACAAACGCAGTTTCACATCGAAGGCTTTATCTTTGTAGGTCTGATTGCCGGAGAAGGCTTCCACCGAGCTATATTTGCGTGTGCGCACGTCGGTATAACGTAGCGTCGTTTCCAGCCACGGGAAAAGTTGTATCGAGCCAGAATAGAAACGGTACTGATTGTTATCGCGGTAGTTAAAACTCAATTCACCTTCGCGCGACATGCGTGCGGTTGGTGTTTGCAGCAATCCCACGCCGCCAAAGTCCGACTGGGATGGCCCCACCGGATCAGGATAAGATTCTGCGTGACAGGCTGCGCTAATTCCCAGCGCCAACAGGCTTATTACAAACGATTTTTTCATTATTATTCCGGTATCCGATGCGTCAGTGACTGAAGGATGTCGGCATTCAGTTCGTCATATTCGTTGCTCCACACCCCCGGAGCGAAGCCAACGAAAATCACGCTGCCGGGCATCGGCTCTACGTGGCGGCGGTTCCAGTAAGCAACCGGCACTTTTTGTGTCTGACCGGTGGGGTAAATCACCCACGCATAGCTGCGTTCCGCGCCGCTGAGCAGGCTCATATCATCCAGGTAACTCACCACATCCCTGCCTGGTGTAAACGGTTTTTTCCCTGGGCTGCTAATCAGCCCTACCACGGTAATCGTGGCCGGTTGCGGCCCCACCCACAGCGAGTATTCACCCTCCAGCGGACGGTTCGCCAGCCGGTGCGTACGAACGTAATCCGGGTCAAGATTGACTATCTGCCTGCCGGTCACTTTCACCGCCTGCAACTGCTGGCGCAGTGAATTGATGGCAGCGGCAGTGTTACCGCTTTCGTCAGCAGCAAGCGTGCTCAGGCGCGTTAACAACACCTGATGCCGGGCCTGCTCCGCCTGCGTGGCGTGACGTTCACTGACCACGGCACCGGGCCACCAGCTATCCGCAAGCCGGGGTTGCCCGACCAGATCGCTCAAACGCGCAGCGTTGGATAACGTTTTCGGTTTGCTGTCGCCAGCGACGTAGACATTCACCGTCCCGGTGGCCAGCGCGAGCGGAGAAGCGAGGCTGGCTAATAACAGAAGAAAAGTGCGCATCGTCATTGTTTAGCCGCCTTAATCAGTGTGGTCTTCACCGGGAACCAGTCTGCGCCTAGATACTGCTCCGACTGCCTGATTACCCCGGCGTCATCCACCCAGAAGCGGTTGCGCCAGCTCTTTTCGTCTGTGGTGACATCCTCGTCGAGAATACGCACCGCGGTGACATCATTCGCCAGCTTGATGGTGTCGGTGCCGTTCCAGTGGAAGACAGAGCGTGCGGTGGCATAGCGCACCTGTTTGTGCTCCGTCCAGCCCATGGTGCGCGTCCAGCTTGCACCATCAATAATTTGATTCGGTTTTGCCAGCGGATCGGATGCCAGGTTATTCACTTCAATCAGGTTATCGCCGCTGAGTTGTGTTTTTACGATGCGGTAATGCTGCGTCACGATAGTCGCCTGATCCTGCGTTACCCATTTCTGCTGACCGTTTTCGTCGAAAGCGAGCACCACAAACAGTTGCGGGCCGTTGTTAAGCTGCATGTACTGGCTGGCATAGGGCATGTTGAGAATGTCTTCATCTGTCAGTTGCACGCCTGGCACGCCAAAAACGCTATCCCACAGTGAATTTCCCAGGCCTTTGATTTGGCCGGAACATGCCTGAAGCAGCAGGCAAATTAAAATAATACCAGGTCGCTTCACGACTCTTCTCCGAGAGGGGCGGAAATAACCACACCGAAGTGTGGTTATAGTTAATGTACCCGTGATTACTGAGTACTTGTGGTCGTGGTGGTCGTGGTTCCCGTGTTGGAGCCATCACCGCCACCGGTTGCCGCCAGCGCGACACCCACCGCAGACCCTACGGTGCTGACGCTCGTCGCAGCAGAACTACCTGCCGAGACAGAGGTCGCTGCCGACCCTGCCGCTTCACCGATTTGCACCGGTGCAGCAAAAGCAGAAGTCGCCGCAAGCGCGGATATGGCAAAAATGCCATACAGGACTTTTTTCATATCAATTTCCCTTCATTGAATGAATGGAGATTTACCTGAAAAAACTCAGGCGATATCGAGTATACACAACTAAAGCAGATGAATTACGCAACGGGAAATAGCGGGGAATCTTTTAGGAGAATTGGCAAATAAGGTACACCTGAGAAAGTAATTACATAAAAATGTGATGTAATTCAAACAATTAAATAATGACGAAAGGTTGATACAATAAGGCTAGTCCTAAAATGTATAGTAATACCTGGAAGTAATGACAGCTTTTTCAGATAAACCTGATCCCCGATATCTGCCGAAGAGAATCATCTCTGTCGCCATAATTTAGCAAAGGGGAAATATCAATATCAGAATCGCTTATATATTGTGGAAACCCGGAAAGCAATATATATGCGCAGGGGATTAATATATTCGGCAGGCAAAAAAAGCGCCGCCGAAGCGACGCTTTGTCGATGGTTCTATTAGCCGCGCCAGGATTTGTAGCGGTTAATCAGACCGTTGGTTGAACTGTCATGGCTGGAGATGGCTTTATCATCGCCCAGCTCAGGCAGAATGCGGTTCGCCAGCTGTTTACCCAGCTCCACGCCCCACTGGTCAAAGGTGAAGATATTGAGGATAGCGCCCTGGGTGAAGATCTTGTGCTCGTAGAGCGCAATCAATGCACCGAGGCTAAACGGTGTGATTTCACGCAGCAGGATGGAGTTGGTCGGACGGTTGCCTTCAAACACTTTGAACGGCACAACGTGTTCCAGTGTGGCCGGATCTTTACCCTGATCACGATATTCCTGCTCAACCACTTCACGGGATTTGCCAAACGCCAGCGCTTCGGTCTGTGCGAAGAAGTTAGACAGCAGCTTCTGGTGATGATCGGAAAGCGCGTTGTGGGTGATGGCCGGCGCGATGAAATCACACGGCACCATTTTGGTTCCCTGGTGAATCAGCTGATAGAACGCGTGCTGACCGTTAGTTCCCGGCTCACCCCAGATAATCGGGCCGGTCTGGTAATCCACGGCGTTGCCGTTACGGTCAACATATTTACCGTTAGATTCCATGTTGCCCTGCTGGAAGTAGGCGGCAAAGCGGTGCATGTACTGGTCGTACGGCAGGATCGCTTCGGTTTCAGCACCGAAGAAGTTGTTGTACCAGATGCCGATCAGCGCCAGCAGCACCGGCAGGTTTTTCGACAGCTCAGTGGTGGAGAAGTGTTTGTCCATCGCGTGAGCGCCGGAGAGCAGCTCAACAAAGTTGTCGAAGCCCACGGAGAGGATGATCGACAGACCGATGGCAGACCACAGCGAGTAGCGGCCGCCCACCCAATCCCAGAATTCAAACATGTTCGCGGTGTCGATACCAAACTCACCAACCGCTTTGCCGTTGGTGGAGAGTGCGGCGAAGTGTTTCGCAACGTGTTTTTCGTCACCGGCGGTTTTCAGGAACCAGTCGCGCGCGCTGTGAGCGTTGGTCATGGTTTCCTGGGTAGTGAAGGTTTTAGAGGCCACGAGGAACAGCGTGGTTTCCGGGTTCACTTTTTTCAGCACTTCGGCGATATGCGTACCATCGACGTTAGAGACGAAATGCATGTTCAGGTGATTTTTGTAAGGGCGCAGTGCTTCGGTGACCATAAACGGACCGAGGTCGGAGCCGCCAATACCGATGTTCACCACGTCAGTGATCGGTTTGCCGGTATAGCCTTTCCATGCGCCTGAAATGATCGCTTCAGAGAAGGTTTTCATCTTCTCCAGCACAGCGTTCACTTCCGGCATCACATCTTTGCCATCAACCAGAATCGGGGTATTGCTACGGTTACGCAGCGCAACGTGCAGGACGGCGCGATCTTCGGTGCGGTTAATCTTTTCGCCGGAGAACATGGACTTAATGGCCGCTGTCAGCTCTGTCTCTTTGGCGAGCGCCAGCAGTTTATCCAGAGTCTCTTGCGTGATGCGGTTTTTGGAGAAATCCACCAGCATCAGATCATCGAAGGTTGCGGAAAACTTACTAAAACGGTCGCCGTCTTTCGCGAACAGATCCGCGATAGTGACGTCCTTCATGTCAGCGTAGTGTTTTTGTAATGCCTGCCAGGCAGAGGTCTGCGTTGGGTTGATGTTTTTCATAGCAATACTCTTCTGATTTGAGAATTGTGACTGCGGTCGATTGTAGCGCCTGCCGGGGAAAATTGTGATGGTTTTTGTGCCCGCCCCTCTGTTCTGCGGCTCAAGCACGGCGAAAATGGCCGATTATCCGCATAACATAAGCCATTTTACTGATTGCGAAAGCCGCATGAAAAATCCGCATAATCCCGGCGTTGACAGCGCCCCCGCTAACCCTTTATTTATAACCACACTTCTTGCGCGCGGGCGCAGAAGAAGCTTGCCGGATGGCGCTGCGTTTATCCGGCCTACAGAGTATGTAGGTCCGACACGCACACCGCCACCGGCCAGTTTTAAGTTACCCGAGCCAACGCCGCTTCAGTGCGAGAGACGACGGTAATGTATTACCAATGCATTTCGTGTTGTGGCAAGGCGGCAACTGAGCGCATCCCCGGGAGCTTACATCGGTAAGTGACCGGGGTAAGTGAAGGCAGCCAACACCGCCACGGCGCGGCAAGCGAAGGTAAGTATTACCAACGCATTTCGTGTTGTGGCAAGGCGGCAACTGAGCGCATCCCCGGGAGCTTACATCGGTAAGTGACCGGGGTAAGTGAAGGCAGCCAACACCGCCACGGCGCGAAAGGCGAAGGTAATAGCCAGAAGAGGCGCGTTGCCCAGGTACACGGTGTTCGAAGTGCCAGACTAAAGAAAACACCTGAGGGGGAGTAACGCCGAGATAACAAAGCGCCTGGCAGCGTTCGTTATCGGCTACAGAGGCTGAATCCTCTGGGTTGTCACCAGAAACGTTCGCAGTCGGGCGTTTCGCAAGGTGGAGCGCTTCTGGGGAAAACGTAGTTGTTTTGCTATCTGCGCCACCCCTGTTTTTCGCTCTTCCCTTGTGCCAAGGCTGAATATTGGATCCCCTGACACGAGGTTGTTATGACGAGTTTAGTTGTCGCCAAATTTGGCGGCACCAGTGTTGCCGATTACGATGCCATGAACCGCAGTGCGGACGTGGTGCTTGCCGATGCCAGCGTCCGTCTGGTTGTTCTCTCTGCCTCTGCGGGCGTGACCAATCTGCTGGTTGCCCTGTCTGAAGGGCTGGAAGCCAGCGAGCGCTTCGTAAAACTCGACGCTATCCGCAAAATTCAGTTCGATATCCTGGAACGTATGGCGAATCCTTCCGTGATTCGTGAAGAGATCGAACGCCTGCTGGAAAATATCACCACCCTGGCAGAAGCCGCCTCACTCGCGACCTCGACTGCCCTGACCGACGAACTGGTCAGCCACGGCGAATTAATGTCGACTCTGCTGTTTGTTGAAGTGCTGCGTGAACGTAACGTTCAGGCACAGTGGTTTGACGTGCGTAAAGTCATGCGTACCAGCGATCGCTTTGGCCGTGCCGAGCCGGATGTCGCAGCGCTGGCGGAGCTTTCCGCCCAGCAGCTCGCGCCGCGCCTCAGCGAAGGGTTAATCATTACCCAAGGCTTTATCGGTAGCGAAGCCAAAGGCCGTACTACCACGCTGGGCCGTGGCGGCAGCGACTATACGGCAGCCCTGCTGGGTGAAGCGCTGCACGCCTCGCGTGTGGATATCTGGACAGATGTTCCGGGCATCTACACCACCGATCCGCGCGTTGTTCCGGCAGCAAAACGCATTGATGAAATCGCCTTTGAAGAAGCGGCTGAGATGGCCACTTTTGGCGCGAAAGTGCTGCATCCGGCCACCCTGTTACCCGCCGTGCGCAGTGACATTCCGGTGTTTGTCGGCTCCAGCAAAGACCCAAAAGCAGGCGGTACGCTGGTATGCAACAAAACCACTAATCCACCGCTGTTCCGCGCGCTGGCGCTGCGCCGCAGACAAACGCTGCTGACGCTACACAGCCTGAATATGCTGCACTCCCGTGGCTTCCTGGCCGAAGTGTTCGGCATCCTCGCGCGACACAATATCTCTGTCGATCTGATCACCACCTCGGAAGTGAGCGTGGCGCTGACGCTGGATACCACCGGCTCAACGTCAACCGGCGATACGCTGCTGACCCAGTCGCTGCTGACCGAGCTGTCATCGCTGTGCCGCGTGGAAGTAGAAGAGAATCTGGCGCTGGTGGCGCTGATTGGCAATGAGCTGTCGAAAGCCTGCGGTGTGGGGAAAGAGGTGTTTGGCGTGCTCGACCCGTTCAACATCCGCATGATCTGCTACGGCGCGTCCAGCCATAACCTCTGCTTCCTGGTGCCTGGCGCCGAAGCCGAGCAGGTTGTACAGAAGCTGCATCATAATTTGTTTGAATAAAATTCCTTAGCACGATAAACAATAACTATGGCCGGGCACGAACCCGGCCTTTTTATAAAAAACACAACACAACAATCGCAAGGAATTCCTCACATGCTCGCAACACTGACGCGGCTGTTCCCGTTATGGGCGCTGCTGCTTTCCGTCCTCGCTTATTACTTCCCGCCCACGTTCATTGCCATCGGCCCGTGGGTGGCCACGCTGCTGATGCTGATTATGTTCGGCATGGGCGTGCACCTGAAACTCGATGATTTTAAACGCGTGCTCTCTCGCCCGGCGCCGGTCGCCGCAGGGATTTTCCTGCACTATCTGGTGATGCCGCTGGCGGCATGGCTGCTGGCGTTGCTCTTTAAAATGCCGCCGGATTTGTCCGCCGGAATGGTGCTGGTCGGCAGCGTCGCCAGCGGTACGGCGTCGAACGTGATGATCTACCTGGCAAAAGGCGACGTCGCGCTGTCTGTCACCATCTCTTCCGTCTCAACACTGGTCGGTGTGATCGCAACGCCGCTGCTGACGCGCCTGTACGTCGATGCTCATATCCAGGTGGATGTGATGGGTATGCTGCTCAGTATTTTGCAAATTGTGGTGATCCCAATAGCGCTGGGGTTGATTGTGCATCATCTGTTCCCGCGCGTGGTGAAAGCGGTCGAACCTTATCTGCCCGCCTTCTCAATGGTTTGTATTCTGGCGATCATCAGCGCGGTAGTGGCCGGTTCTGCGGCGTATATCGCCTCGGTTGGTCTGGTGGTGATTGTCGCGGTGATCCTGCACAACAGCATCGGTTTACTGGGCGGTTACTGGGGCGGACGCCTGTTCGGTTTTGATGAATCCACCTGCCGCACGCTGGCGATTGAAGTGGGCATGCAAAACTCCGGTCTGGCCGCCGCGCTGGGCAAAATCTACTTCTCCCCGCTCGCCGCGCTGCCTGGCGCGTTGTTCTCCGTCTGGCATAACCTTTCTGGCTCGCTACTGGCGGGTTACTGGTCCGGTAAACCCGTCGACGGGCGTAACGCGGATACGGTGAAAGAGGGTTAACAGAGCAACCACTGCCGGAGAAAAACATATCATCCGGCAGATTAATTTTTTACCCAACCGTAATCGTCACCGGCTTACCGAGTTTACTCAGCATGGTGACCAGGGCATCAATGGTAAATTTACTGGTTTTTTGATTGACCACATCGGAGACGCGAGGGCGCGAAATATTGAGTCTGGCGGCTACTTCCGCCTGTTTGAGGTGGTTTTCAGCTATCCAGCCTGCGATTTCCTGCATCAGTTGCCGTTTAATACTCAGCAATTGTATGACCTCTCTTTCTGCATCCCGCGCAAGCACGTTTGCGGCTTCAGGTGCAAAACCCAGTTCCGCAAAAATATTGGCACCAGCCGGGGTCACATGACCAATCAGATTTTCTGTTGTTGTTTTCATTTTTGACTCCTGTAATGCTCAACCAATGCGCGATAGCGGGTACGGGCTATCGCCTTATCTGAGAGTGAAGTGCGCTGAGACGTTTTATGAAAACAGTGCAGAACATAGAGCGCATCTTCAAACTTGACCAGGTAAAAAACGCGGAACGCGCCTGCGTAATTGCGAAGGCGGATTTCCGCCACGCCTGCACCAACCTCAGCCATCACTTTCCAGTCCGACGCTTCCAGGCCAGCCTGAATTTTATGCAGTTGATAGCCAGCATCTTTGCGAACATCTTCAGGAAAAGCACATAAGTCCTCGTATGACGAACCCAGCCAAATGATGGGCTTTAGGGCAGGTCGCAACTCAAGCATAACACGTCCTTGTATAAAATTTTATACCAAACCTGGATGATGTTACGCTTACGTCAGCCATTGTCACCCGCGCTCTGACAAATATGCGAGGCGCTTTCCAGCGTTTATATACCATCAAACATGCTTTACCTGGCCGCATCGCGTACACTCGTTGCACTTCCCGAGGAGAGACCCCCATGGCCCTGACCAGACTGACGCAAAAAGAGATGACGGAGAGCGAACAACGGGAGCTAAAAACCCTGCTCGATCGCGCCCGTATCGCGCACGGACGCCCGCTCAGCAATTCTGAAGCGAATCATGTGAAAAAAGAGTACATCGATAAGCTGATGGAACAGCGTGAAGCGGAAGTGAAGAAAGCCCGCAAGGTTAAAAAACAGCGGGCTTATAAACCAGATGAGAGCACGACCTTTTCCTGGTCGGCGAATACTTCAACGCGCGGCAGACGCTAATCAGCGCCCTTTCTTCTTCCTGCCCGGCTGGGTAAAGCGTTTACCTGCCGGCTTGCCCCGATTTTTCTCTTCGGGCTTCGCGACATTGACGGCAGGTTTTCTCGCCGCCTGCGGTTTTGCTTTGGCTTTCGGCTTCGCTTCTGAGGATGAGTTCTCAATCAGTTTGAACAGCGCGATCAGTTCGTCGTCGGTTAAATCGCGCCACTCGCCCGGCGGCAGCCCGGTGAGGCTGACGTTCATAATACGCGTGCGCTCCAGCTTCGTGACTTCATAGCCGAAATGCTCGCACATGCGGCGGATCTGGCGGTTCAGCCCCTGCACCAGCGTGATGCGGAAGGTGAAAGGCGCTTCTTTCTTAACCTTGCATTTTTTGGTTACCGTACCGAGGATCGGCACGCCCGCGCCCATACCCCGAATAAACTCATCGGTCACCGGTTTGTTGACGGTTACCAGATACTCTTTTTCGTGGTCGTTACCTGCACGCAGGATTTTATTCACTAAGTCGCCGTGATTAGTGAGAAAAATCAGCCCCTGCGAATCTTTGTCCAGACGGCCAATGGGGAAGATGCGGCTGCTATGATTAACAAAATCAACAATATTGTCTTTTTCGCCGTCTTCAGTGGTACTGACAATGCCAACCGGTTTATTCAACGCGATAAATACCAGATCTTCTGCATTTCGCGGCTCGATAAGTTGACCGTTCACTTTGACAACGTCTCCGGCGACAACCTGATCGCCAATCCCGGCACGCTTGCCGTTGATAAAAACATTGCCCTGCTCGATATAACGATCGGCCTCACGACGCGAGCAAATCCCGCTTTCGCTGATATATTTGTTTAAACGTGTTGATTGGGTTGGCAGCATAAACTCTCCTGTAAAAGCGGAATATAACTGTCTTTAAGAGGAGAAAAAATGGATTTTTATCGTGCGTAAATTAATTTGTGCACTAACCCGATAAAACCCGGGGTTTAAGAGCCGTGCCTGGTGGCACGGCGGGATTAATAATCGTCGCGATCGTCATCTTCATCAGGTTGTTCCAGAACGCCGTAAGCCACCGAGCAGAACAATGAGTTGAGTCGTTTCATGTCTCCCAGCAGGCCAAGGTGCAACGAACTGGTTTCAATGCTCTGAACGTTTTGCTGATGCAGTCGATCAACGTGCGCATGCGCGTAGCGCCGGTTCATAATACGGAAGCGGTGCTTGCTGCGCCGCAGTCGGCGGGCACTGGTGACATCGCTGGAGAAAAACACCGACATCGCCAGTTTCAGATTCCCCACCAGCCGTTCATGCAGCGCATCCAGCTCTTTCAGCCCTTCCCCTGAAAAAGCACGTCGTGCGGCTAACGATTTGTCGGCGATTTCGCTACCCATCCGCTCGACAATATCGGAAGCCTGCTCCAGGTTAAGCGACATCTCGATAATTTCCGCCCAGCGTTTTGACTCCTCTTCCGCCAGTTCCTCTTTCGGCATACGCGCCAGATAGAGCTTGATCGCGGTATAAAGTACGTTGACGTCATCCGCCAGCTTGCGCAGCTCTTTCTCCTGCCGCGGCTCGCCGTGCATCACTTTATGCAACCCTTCCAGCATCAGTTCCATGGCATCGCCCATGCGCAGCGTTTCGCGCGCGGCATTCGCCAGCGCCAGCGTCGGCGTATCCAGCGCAGAGCTGTCGAGATGTTTGGGTTTCAGACGTGCATCCAGCTCCTGTTCATCGCTAATGATGCGTTTACAAAATTGCGCCATCGGCCCGGCAAACGGCACCATCGCCAGACAGCGGATCAGGTTGTAGAAAACGTGGAAGTAAATCACCAGTTCCGCTTCCGGCAGCGGCAGTTTTTGCATCGAACTGGCGAGCACATGGACAAACGGCAGAATGATCAGGCTGCCTACCAGCTTAAACAGCAGGCTGCCGAGCGCCACCCGGCGGGCTGCGGCATTAGCCGCACTGTTATTCAGCATCGCCAGCAAACCGGAACCCAGGTTAGCGCCAATCACCAGGCACAGTGCCACCGGAAACGAAATAATACTGGCGGCGGCCAGCGTTGCCGTCAGCAGTACGGCGGCCAGGCTTGAATAACTGATAATCGCAAAGACCGCGCCAATCAGCGCATCCAGCAGGATATCACCTGTCAGCGAGGCAAAAATCACCTGAACCCCACTTGCCTGGGTGATTGGCGTCACCGCCTGCACGATGAGTTCCAGCGCCAGCAGGATCAGCCCGAGGCCAATACTGACGCGACCCAGTTGTCCTTCACGGGTTTGTTTGCGGCCGAGGAAGAAAATCACGCCGATAAAGATCAGCAGCGGCGACAGCCAGGAGAGATCGAAGGTCAGCACGCGCGCCATCAGCGCGGTCCCGACATCGGCACCAAGCACAATCACCAGTGCCGGGGTCAGCGCCACTAAATCCTGCGCCACGAAGGATGTCACCAGCATGGTCGTCGCGTTGCTGCTCTGCACCAGCGCGGTCACGCCGATACCCGCGCAGAAGGCGAGCGGTTTTTTCTCCACGCTGCGGCTGAGCACCGTCCGTAAACGGGCGCCAAAGACGCGCATCACGCCGGTACGGACAATATGGGTACCCCATACCAGCAAGGCAACAGCAGATAACAGATGAAGCAAAGTCAGCACTGAGTGGGATCCTCCTTATTGTTATGCGTTGTCGGCTATCAGCGGATAGATAACCACAACATTATGGTTTAAGTATAAGGTGTTAAACCCAGGAATAGCGCAGAACACCGCTTAAGCATCCTGCGAGTTGTAAGGAAAAATGACGGTTTTGTGACAATGATGAAGGTTTAGCGCTTAACGGCTGGCGGCATCCATGCCCTGCGACTCATCATTTCGTTTAATCCACATAATAGAGCCAATTTTGACCACCTCCGACAGGACAAACAGCAGGATGGCGATCCACGGAGAACGCACATCGGAGAAATGCATAATCAGCGGGATTAGCGCAATGGAGCATTTCAACGAAAATACCCGGCCAATTTCCTGCACGATTAAAAAGATATTATTGATGTCCTTTTTGGCTATCATCCACCAGCCAGAAAATGCTAATGAAACGATCAGCGCAATATTAATAAAGAACAGCAACTGGATCAGTCCACCGGTTAAACCACTTACACCTAATTGTGCGTAGTTAGTATAAAACCCATGGATGTCGGAATAAAAAGGAATACTGCCACCCTGTATTGAAAAAAATAAATATCCGGCTAATGCCAGTACATCCATAATCCCCCAGAACAGGTATATCTTATTTTTTAAACTCATAATCTTCATCCCTTACCCCTGGAATCCATTGCCATGATTTACCCGATTGCGTCCAGGCATCATCACCTTCGAGATATTTTTGACTTATCGAACGCTTGTCGCCGTAGCGCCTGATTACCGAACGATTATAGAGGATTTCCCGGGTATCTGACGTCACGCTGTCCGGAATGGGCGTCCATAGCTGGATTTTATCCCGGGAGGTATTCATATAATCCTTGCCATCCGAGCCAAATACACGCCCCTGGTCGCCCATACTGGTCGCGCGGTTCAGTAACATCACCGCCGCATTTTTAACACCATGGAAGTCCGTCTCGCTGGTTTTCCAGTAGCCGGGGCCGTACTCCGCCGTCACCGGCACAAAGCTGCTGCGGGTTGGCGCAGGCGTGCCGTGAATCGCCACGCTGTCTTTAAAACCGTTCAGTATGGTCCTGATATAGACGGCATTAAACGACATCTCCTGTACGCAAAACAGCGCGCCGTTTTCCGCAATAAAAAACGGATAGTAGAAGCGATTGCGGGCACTGACATTTGGCCGCATCACCACCACCACGCCCCGGTCCACCAGACTATCAATATATTTTTCTTTTTGATGACCTAATGGATCGTGCGGTAAACCATATTTAAAACCGTGGTGTTTTTTAATGCTATAGCCATCGATATTTCCAAGGACATTATTAGGACTACTTTCGATGAAATATTCCTTTCTGATAATATTTTTCGCGATGTCCGGCGCAAGGATGTTTTCATAATCCTTCGGCAATAGATTTCTTTTTCTTATATCATAAATATCCATTTTATAATACCTAAGTTAAATTTATGACAAACGAATGAACTGCAAAAAAAGGAAGCAATCTTGCCTGTGAGCCAACGCCCATCATACGCATGAAGAGGAACAGTGGTCTAAGAAAATATCCACTTTTAAGAATGTTCTTAGTTTCAATTTGTATTATGTTTGCTTAGTGAAGATTTTATGAAAAGTGATGAAAAAAACGGGGCATTAAATAATGCCCCGTTGCTCTGCATTGTATTGCGGTTAGTCTGCGTCGTAACCTAAATTCGAGGACAACCAGCGCTCAACCTCTGACACGGACATACCTTTACGCCGCGCATAATCTTCCACCTGATCGCGCTGAATTTGCGCGACGGCGAAATACTTGCTGTCCGGATGGCTGAAATACCAGCCGGAAACCGAGGCGCCCGGCCACATGGCGTAAGATTCTGTCAGCTTCATACCGGTATGTTTTTCCACATCCAGTAACTGCCAGATGGTGCCTTTTTCGGTGTGCTCCGGGCACGCAGGGTAGCCCGGCGCGGGGCGAATCCCCTGGTAGTTCTCGCGGATCAGCTCTTCGTTGCTGAGGTTTTCGTTTGGCGCATAGCCCCAGTACACTTTACGTACCCGCTCATGCAGGTATTCGGCAAACGCCTCTGCAAGACGGTCAGCCACCGCTTTCACCATGATTTTGTTGTAATCATCGTGTGCAGCATCGTAAGCCTCCGCCAGCGCATCTTCTTCCAGCCCGCCGGTCACGGCAAAAGCGCCAATGTAGTCCGCTTTTCCGCTCTGTTTCGGCGCGACAAAATCGGCCAGACAGTAGTTGGCGAAACCGGTTTTTTCGGTCTGCTGACGCAGATGGCAACCGACCGTCAGCACCTGCGTGCGGGTTTCGTCACGGTAGATTTCGATGTCATCGCCGACGCGGTTTGCCGGAAACAGCCCAACCACACCGCGCGGATTAAGCCGTTTTTCCGCGCCCAGCATATCGAGCATCTCGTTCGCATCCTTAAACAGACGCTTCGCCTCTTCGCCCACCACTTCATCTTCCAGAATGCGCGGATACTTGCCCGCCAGCGACCAGGTCATAAAGAACGGCGTCCAGTCGATATAGTTGCGCAGCGTCTCGATGCTGGCCGTGACTTCCTGTACTCCAAGGCGATGCGCCACCGGCGGTGTGTAACTGGCCCAATCGAAAGCCAGATCGTTTTCCCGTGCGACCTGCAAGGTCACTGGCGGCGTGCGCGGTTTTTTGCGCGCGTGCTGAATGCGCACCGTTTCATACTCTTTGCGGGTACGGGCGACAAACGCATCGTGCTGCGTGTCCGACAGCAGCGACGACACGACGCCGACGGTACGCGAGGCGTTCTGTACATAGACCGTCGGCCCGCTGTAGTTCTGCTCGATTTTCACCGCCGTGTGCGCTTTCGACGTAGTCGCGCCGCCAATCAGCAGCGGAATGGTAAACCCCTGGCGCTCCATCTCTTTAGCCACGTTGACCATCTCATCGAGCGACGGCGTAATCAGCCCGGAAAGGCCAATCAGGTCAGCATTCACTTCACGCGCAGTTTTCAGGATTTTGTCGGCTGGCACCATCACGCCGAGATCGATGATTTCGTAGTTATTGCACTGCAACACCACGCCCACGATGTTTTTGCCGATATCGTGTACATCGCCTTTCACGGTGGCGATCACCATCTTGCCGTTGCTTTTGCCCTGCTCTTTGCTGGCTTCGATATACGGCTCCAGGTAAGCAACCGCCTGTTTCATTACGCGGGCAGTTTTCACGACCTGCGGCAGGAACATCTTACCTTCGCCGAACAGATCGCCGACCACGTTCATACCGTCCATCAGCGGCCCTTCGATCACCTCGATCGGGCGAGCGGCTTGCTGGCGGGCTTCTTCGGTGTCCTGCTCAATAAATTCGGTAATACCTTTCACCAGCGAATATTCGAGGCGCTTTTTCACATCCCAGCTACGCCATTCGGCCAGTTGCGCCTGCGCACCATCATCCGCGCCTTTACTGCCGCGATATTTCTCAGCCAGATCCAGCATGCGCTCCGTGGCATCATCACGACGGTTAAGAATCACATCCTCAACGCCATCGCGCAGCTCGGCGGGCAGATCGTCATAAATCGCCAACTGACCGGCATTTACGATCCCCATGTCCATGCCGTTGCGAATAGCGTAATAAAGGAAGACGGCGTGAATCGCCTCACGCACCGGATCGTTACCGCGGAAGGAGAAGGAGACGTTCGACACGCCGCCGGAGATCAGCGCATGCGGCAGCTCGCGTTTGATATCCTCACAGGCGCCGATAAAGTCCTGCGCATAGTTGTTATGCTCTTCAATCCCGGTCGCCACCGCGAAGATATTCGGGTCGAAAATAATGTCTTCCGGCGGGAATCCTACCTCTTCGGTGAGAATTTTATAGGCACGGCGGCAAATCTCGATTTTGCGCGCGCGGGTATCCGCCTGGCCCACTTCATCAAAGGCCATCACCACCACCGCCGCACCGTAGCGGCGCACGCGTTTCGCATGATGGATAAACGGCTCAACCCCCTCTTTCATGGAGATGGAGTTAACAATGCCTTTGCCCTGGATACATTTCAGCCCTTTTTCAATCACCTCCCACTTCGAGGAGTCAATCATGATCGGCACACGGGCGATGTCTGGTTCACCGGCGATCAGATTGAGGAAACGCACCATCGCCGCTTCGGCATCGAGCATCCCCTCATCCATGTTGATATCGATGATCTGCGCGCCGCTTTCCACCTGCTGGCGCGCCACGTCCAGCGCTTCGCTGTACTTCTCTTCTTTGATCAGGCGCTTGAATTTGGCGGAGCCGGTAACGTTAGTCCGTTCGCCGACGTTCACAAACAGGCTGTCGTCACCGATATTCAGCGGCTCAAGCCCGGAGAGACGGCAGGCCACCGGGATTTCCGGCAGTTTACGCGGCGGCAGCCCGGCAACAGCGTTGCTCATGGCAGCGATATGTTCCGGCGTGGTGCCGCAACAACCGCCGACGATATTCAGGAACCCGGCCTCCGCCCACTCGCGGATCTGCGTCGCCATGGTGGCGGCATCGAGGTCGTACTCGCCAAAGGCGTTCGGCAGACCGGCGTTCGGGTGCGCGGTAACGTAGCATTCGGCAATGCGCGACAGTTCCTGCACGTACTGGCGCAGCTCGTCTGGCCCCAGCGCGCAGTTAAGGCCGAAAGTGAGCGCATCGGCATGGCGCAGCGAATTGTAAAATGCCTCGGTCGTCTGGCCGGAGAGCGTACGCCCGGACGCATCGGTAATGGTGCCGGAAATCATGATCGGCAGCTCAATACCCAGCGCATCAAACTCTTCTTTAACGGCAAAGATCGCCGCTTTGGCGTTGAGCGTATCAAACACCGTTTCGATCAGGATCAGATCAGCACCGCCTTCCACCAGCGCTTTGGTTGATTCGCGGTAGGCCTCCACCAGCTGATCGAAGGAGATATTACGAAACGCCGGATCGTTGACATCCGGTGAAATGGAGGCGGTTCGGTTAGTCGGGCCAAGCACCCCGGCCACGTAACGCGGTTTTTCCGGCGTTTGCGCGGTCCATTTATCGGCGCAGGCGCGGGCCAGTTTCGCTGCGGCAAAGTTGATTTCCGCCGACAGGGACTCCATCTGGTAATCCGCCATCGCGATGGTCGTCGAGTTAAAGGTGTTGGTTTCGATGATATCCGCGCCCGCCGCAAAATAGGCGTCATGGATGGCGGTTATCACGTCCGGCTTGCTGAGCACCAGCAAGTCGTTGTTTCCTTTCAGATCGCAGGGCCAGTCGGCAAAGCGCTCACCGCGAAAATCCTGCTCACTCAGACGGTAGCTCTGGATCATGGTACCCATACCACCGTCCAGAACCAGAATGCGTTCATTTAACTGCTGTTGCAGTTGTTCAACTTTGCTGCTCACACGTGCTCCCGACAAGGCTCAATGAGGCCAAAAGGCCAGCAAAACATACTGGCACAAAGTGGCAGAACGGAAAAGCGGCAGCGGATTAACATGAGAGATGTTCAGCTTCACTCATCCGATCAGTCTGCCACGGAGTTACGTTATACTCAGGAAAAACGAAAATGATTTCCACGATACAGAAAAAGGAGCCAGCCGATGGTCGCTTCCATTCCCGCAAAACGTGGCAGAAAAGCCACCGCGCCAGCCGCTCCGGCCGGCGGACAAGTCCAGTCATTGACCCGAGGCCTGAAACTGCTGGAATGGATCGCTGAATCCCACGGCAGCGTCGCGCTGACGGAGCTGGCGCAACAGGCCGGTTTGCCCAATTCCACCACCCATCGACTGCTTACTACCATGCAGCAACTGGGCTTTGTCCGTCAGGTTGGCGAGCTGGGCCACTGGGCGGTCGGCGCGCATGCTTTTATTGTCGGCAGTAGCTTTCTGCAAAGCCGTAACCTGATGGCGATTGTGCATCCCATCCTGCGTAAACTGATGGAAGAATCCGGTGAGACGGTCAATCTTGCCGTGCTGGATAAAAGCGATCATCAGGCCATTATTATCGATCAGGTGCAGTGTACCCAGTTAATGCGGATGTCCGCACCCATTGGCGGCAAACTGCCGATGCACGCTTCCGGCGCAGGTAAAGCCTTTTTAGCACGGCTGGATGATGAGCAGGTCGGTGATCTGCTGCACCGCCAGGGGCTGCACGCTTATACTCACGCGACGCTGGTTTCGCCAGTGCATCTGAAAGAGGATCTCGCCCAGACGCGCAAGCGCGGCTACTCTTTTGACGATGAAGAACATGCGCTGGGTCTGCGCTGCGTTGCCGCCTGTATTTATGATGAACACGGCGAGCCATTCGCGGCGATCTCTATCTCCGGGCCAATATCGCGGATGACTGACGACCGCGTGACCGAACTGGGCGCCATGGTCATTCGCGGCGCAAAAGAGGTAACGCTGGCCTACGGCGGAATGCGTTAATTACTTTCACTATTACGTCTTTATCCACCAAATAAACGCTGCAACTTATTTATCTCCCCTGCGACAAGAATCGTCTCAACTCACGGGGGAGATTATCTCCAGTCATAAAAGGGCTATCTCATTGTCGTCACACCAGCGCGATGGCACCGTGTCGGCACGTTTTTTCATGAGATTATGATGATGAAGAGTAAAGCCCGCATTCTGGCCTCTATCATTATGTGCCTGCCCTTTTCCGCAATGGCGCATGTGAAGTGGTTCGTTAATTATGGCGTTGAGCAAACGCCGCTATCGATGACATCATTGACCGGTGCGATGAGCTTCTGGTTATTACTGGCATTTTCAACGGCAGTGATATTTGCAACGTCGGTACTCGACAGAAAACTACCTTCGTTTATCGATTGTCACCGCTGCCAGCCATTTTTAAATCATGCGCATAATTACGTCCCGCAGATTGTTCGCTGGGGCGCGGCACTCTTTTTCCTGGTGTTGGGCGCGTTCTTCCCGCAGGTTATTCTGACTCCGGAGCTGGTCGTCGCTAATCCGTGGCTTAGATATGTCCACCTTATTATTGCGCTTACCGCATTTTCGAGAAAAACGAGCTTTTTCTCCGGCTTCTTAATTATTCTGCTCTATCTCTATGCCGTGCAGCTTTATGGTGCGAACCATATGCTGGACTATTTTATCTTCATTGGTATCGCAGTTTATTTAATTACCCAGAGCATCCTGAAACAGCAAGCGTACGGCAAGGAACTGGAATTTCTGCGTCTGATTCTTTGCTACTCATTCCTGTGGGGAGCGATTGAGAAATTCCTGCATCCTGGTTTGTATTACCAGTTGCTGACAACGCATAGCTATCTGGCCATGGGCCTGAACTGGGAGTTCTTTGTCCGCGCCTGTGGTTTCGTGGAATTATGTCTGATTTGGCATATCTTCAGCGGCAGACTGGCGGGTTACGCCTGTATCGGGCTGTTTGCCATCATCGTGGTGCTGGCCTTTATTCCATTTGGCATTACTGACTTTGTTGGCCATCTGGTGTTTATTTTCCCGCTGGTCGCGCTCTTACTGACGCCGCGCAAAACGCACCTGTTCCGCACCGCCACAGCGAGTACGCTCGCCTTTTTACTGACGCTCGCGATTTTACTGTTCTTTAGCTACACCGCTTATAACGTGCTGCAATTCAACCTGCACGTCCACTAAGCGCTCAGCCCGCCTGCCGTAAGGCGCCTTCGCTGAAGCGTATGCTAAAGCGCTGGCGCTTACGGTAGGCATAGACATCTTCCACATGTCCCTGTCGGATGCGTTCCTGTAACCCTCGCCAGTAGTCGGCGCGCAATAAATCGGCGTGCATCTCCTCAAACAACGGGCCGATTTCTGGATCGGCGCACAGCCAGTGGCGAAACTCCTGTGGAAAAACATCGCCGGGCGCCACGCTGTACCAGGGTTCAGCACTCAACTCATCTTCCGGGTAACGCGGCGGCGGAATATCGCGGAAATTCACCTCGGTCATATAGCAAATTTCATCGTAGTCGTAGAACACGACGCGGCCATGACGGGTGACGCCAAAGTTCTTGAACAACATATCGCCGGGGAAAATATTAGCGGCGGCAAGCTGACGGATTGCGTTGCCGTACTCTTCCACCGCATCACGCAGTTGCTGGCCTTTGACCTGCTCAAACCAGATGTTCAGCGGCACCATGCGCCGCTCAATGTAGAGATGGCTGATGGCGATACTGTCGCCGAGATCGGTAATTTTGCCCGGCGCCTGTTCCAGCAGTAACGCCATCAGCGCTGGTGAAATTTGCCTTTTTTCCAGCACGAAGTTTTCAAATTCCTGCGTATCGGCCATGCGCCCGACGCGATCGTGCTCTTTGACCAACTGGTAACAAGCGCGAACATGCGCCGCGCTCATCTCTTTTTGCGGAGGAAAGACGTCTTTGATCACTTTAAATACCCGGTCAAACCCCGGCAGCGTAAAGACCAGCATCACCATGCCGCGAATGCCCGGCGCTTCAATAAACTGCTCATTGCTGGCGCGGATGTAGTTCAGGTATTCGCGATAACTTTCGGTTTTGCCGTGCTTCTGGCAGCCAATCGCCATATACAGCTCGGCGGTGGTTTTGCCCGGCAGGATCTCCCGCAGCCACTCCACCGTCGCGGCGGGCAGCGGCGCATAAACCATAAAATAGGAGCGGGCAAAGCCAAACACGATGCTGGCTTCAGCAGGTGTGGTCAGACAGGTATCGACGAACAGCTCGCCTTCATCCGTGCGGTGGATCGGCAGTAAAAAGGGCAACGTTGCCTGCGGCGTAACGAGTTTGCCGACCAGCCAGGCCGCCTTATTGCGATAAAACAGTTCATTTGCCACTTGCAGATGCGATTTCGCCAGCACTTCGTGGCCAAAAGCCTCCTGCAAATGCGCTGTGATATAACCGATGTCGCGCGTTTTATCCTGCCACGGCAGACGCAGCGGTAAATCCGTCAGCACTTTACTGAGTAACGCCTCCCAGCCGCGTTCCGGCCAAAAATCTTTCGCCAGCGGGCGCGGGATGGTGCGAAAGCGGCGCTCCGGCTGCGAGCTAAAGATAAATAAGCGTTCCGGCGTTAATGAGCGATGATCAAACAGGCGGCAGTAGACCGAATTGAAAAAACTTTCGGCAATCTCAAAGCGAGGGTAATCCGGCAGCAGTCGGGTGTAATGCTCTTTAACCCGCAGCAGAAACGCCGCGTCGGGGCTTTGGCTGTCGGTGATGCAGCGTAACTGCTCCACCACCAGGCCAACATGATGGTCGTAAAGATGAATGCGCTGCTTCATCGCCTGCTGCACAGCCTGCCAGTCCGCCTGTTCAAAACGCTGCTGGGCGCCGGATGTGACCTCCAGGAAGCGCCCATATTGCGCATCGAAGCCCTGCAGAATGGTTTGTGCAATCAGTAGTTCCAGGCCACGCGACATCTTTTGTCCTCATGTCGGGCAGAGAGTTGCCGAAGAGCGTTATCCGGCAGACAAGGCGCCGCAAACCCGGCAGCTATCGTCTGCCGGGTATCGACAATCAGAACTGCGCTTCTTCGGTCGAGCCTGTCAGCGCGGTCACCGAAGAGGTACCGCCCTGAATAATGGTGGTGACCCTGTCGAAGTAGCCCGTGCCAACTTCCTGCTGGTGAGAAACGAAGGTGTAACCCTCTTTGCCTGCGGCGAATTCCGGCTGCTGCACCTTCTCGACGTAGTGTTTCATCCCTTCGCCCTGCGCATAGGCATGCGCCAGGTCGAACATGTTGAACCACATGCTGTGAATACCGGCGAGGGTAATGAACTGGAATTTGTACCCCATGTCCGACAGCTCCTGCTGGAAGCGGGCGATGGTGTTGTCGTCGAGATTCTTTTTCCAGTTGAACGACGGCGAGCAGTTGTAAGCCAGCAGTTTGCCGGGGAATTTTGCATGGATCGCATCGGCAAAACGGCGTGCCAGCTTGAGGTCTGGCGTCGAAGTTTCGCACCACACCAAATCGGCATACGGTGCGTAAGCCAGCCCGCGGCTGATAGCCTGCTCAACCCCGGCATTTGTGCGGTAGAAACCTTCGCTGGTGCGCTCGCCGGTAATAAAGGCGCTGTCATAGGGATCGCAGTCGGAAGTGATCAGATCGGCTGCATCCGCATCGGTACGCGCCACCAACAGCGTTGGAACACCCAGCACATCCGCTGCCAGACGCGCAGCCACCAGTTTCTGCACCGCTTCCTGCGTCGGTACCAGTACTTTGCCACCCATATGGCCGCATTTTTTCACCGACGCGAGCTGATCTTCAAAGTGAACGGCAGCAGCACCGGCTTCAATCATCGATTTCATCAGTTCAAAAGCATTCAGCACGCCGCCAAAACCGGCTTCGGCATCCGCCACGATTGGCAGGAAATAGTCCACAAAACGCGGATCGCCCGGTTCAATACCGGAAGCCCACTGGATCTGATCGGCGCGGCGGAAGGTATTGTTAATCCGTTCGACCACCGATGGCACCGAGTTCGCCGGATAGAGCGACTGATCCGGATACATGCTGGATGCCAGGTTAGCATCTGCGGCGACTTGCCAGCCAGAGAGATAAATAGCCTCGATCCCCGCTTTCGCCTGTTGTAAGGCCTGGCCACCGGTCAGCGCGCCAAGGCTATTGATATAACCCTTTTTCGATTCGCCATGCAGCAGCCGCCACATTTTGGCCGCGCCCAGTTGCGCCAGCGTACATTCCGGGTTGACCGAACCGCGTAATTTCACCACCTCTTCCGCGCTGTATGGGCGGCGGATGCCTTCCCAGCGCGGTTGCGTCCACTCTTTTTGTAATTCTTCGATTTGTTGGGTACGGGTTTTCATATGCAGATGCTCCATAGGGTGTAGGGTGGGTGAATTAAGCCAGTAAGCGATAGCCGGGCAACGTCAGGAAGTCGATCAGCTCGTCAGAGGTGGTGATCTGCTCCATCAGGCGCGCGGCGTCGTCAAAACGACCGCTGCTGAATCGGTGCTCGCCCAGCTCGTCCTGAATAACCCGCATCTCTTCGGCCAGCATCTGGCGGAACAGCGTTTTGGTTACCGGTTTGCCGTTGCTGAGCGTCTTTTCGTGGTGAATCCACTGCCAGATAGAGGTGCGGGAGATTTCGGCGGTGGCGGCATCTTCCATCAGCCCGTAAATCGGCACACAGCCATTGCCGGAGATCCACGCTTCGATGTATTGCACCGCCACGCGAATATTGGCGCGCATTCCCTCTTCGGTGCGTTCGCCTTCACACGGCGCCAGCAGTTGCTCTGCGGTGATTGGAGCGTCGTCTTCACGGCTGACAAACAACTGGTTTTTATTATCGCCGAGGGCGGCGTTGAACACGTCCATCACCGTATCGCCAAGGCCCGGGTGAGCAATCCAGGTGCCGTCGTGGCCGTTACGCGCTTCGAGTTCTTTGTCGGCTTTCACTTTATTCAGCACCCAGTTGTTGCGTTCGGTATCTTTACTGGGAATAAACGCCGCCATGCCGCCCATCGCGAATGCGCCGCGACGATGACAGGTTTTGATCAACAGACGGGAATAGGCGCTGAGGAAAGGCTTATCCATGGTGACCACCTGGCGATCCGGCAAAACCCGATCCGGATAGTTTTTCAGGGTTTTGATATAGCTAAAGATGTAATCCCAGCGTCCGCAGTTCAGCCCGACAATATGGTCGCGCAGCGCGTGCAGGATTTCGTCCATCTGAAACACCGCAGGCAGCGTTTCAATCAGCAGCGTTGCTTTGATGGTGCCGCGCGGCAAATTGAACCGGTCTTCGGTATAACTGAATACCTCACTCCACCAGGCCGCTTCGTGCCAAGACTGGGTTTTCGGCAGATAAAAATAGGGGCCGCTGCCTTTGGCAAGCAGGTTTTTATGGTTATGGAAGAAGTAGAGCGCAAAGTCGAACAGACTGCCGGGGATCGCTTCACCACGCCAGGTCACATGTTTTTCTGGCAGATGTAAGCCGCGCACACGGCAAACCAGAACCGCTGGGTTGGGCTTTAACTGATAAATCTTGCCAGCTTCATTGGTGTAGCTGATGGTGCCGTTGACCGCATCGCGCAAGTTGATCTGCCCATCGATCACTTTGTCCCAGTTCGGCGCCAGCGAATCTTCAAAATCCGCCATGAAAACTTTGACGTTGGCATTCAGCGCATTGATGACCATTTTGCGCTCCACCGGCCCGGTGATCTCCACGCGGCGGTCGAGCAGATCTTCCGGTATCCCGCGGATCGTCCAGTCAGATTCACGAATGGAAGCTGTTTCCGAAATAAACCCAGGCAACGTACCGGCATCAATTTGTTGCTGCTGGCGCTGACGCGCTGCCAGTAGCTGATTACGTTTTGGCGTAAAGCGCGTTACCAGCTCGCTCAGAAACTCCACCGCTGCCGGAGTAAGGATCTGCTTCTCCTGCTCGCCGTACGGCTGTGTAAAGGCCAGTTCATCGGTTGTTGTTGCCTGTTGTGTCATGGTGCGATTCCTCTTTTTTGCAGCAAAGACATTTCCCAATGCTGACGAAGATCGTTTGTGCAGTTTTCGTTCAGCAGGATCAATCCTGGCTAATAAATTTTCCAAAATCAAAAACAATTTCCATTTTTAAATTAAAAAGACAATAACTAACTGATAACAATGAAGTTATAGTTTTATTATGTTGAGAAGTGATTTTCGGAAACAAAAAAGGCGCCCGAAGGCGCCTGGTATAGGGGGCTGAAACGCTTAATCCAGCGTCGGATTCATGTGACGCAGATCGTATGGCGTGATCTGGTAGACGTAGTAGTTGAGCCAGTTGATGAACAGCAGATTGCCGTGGCTGCGCCAGGAGGCGCGCGGTTTATTCTGCGGGTCATCTTTCGGGAAGTAGTTATGCGGCAGCTCAGGACTGAGGCCCGCTTCCACATCGCGAAAATATTCATTCGCCAGCGTGTTGGCGTCGTACTCCGGGTGGCCGGTCACGAAAGCAATGCGTTTATCTTTGCTGGCAAACAGGTAGGCATCGCCCTCTTCTGTTTCGGCCAGGATCTCCAGATCGGTGTAATCGCGGATCAGTGCCGCCGGGAAATCTGCATAGCGGGAGTGCGGAGCAAGGAATACATCGTCAAAACCGCGCGTCAACAGCGCATGGGGATGAAGGATGTGGTGTTCATAAACGCCGGAGAGCTTTTCACTGCGGGTCTGCTTGGGAATGCCATAAAGAATATTGAGGGCGGCCTGTACCGCCCAACAGACAAACAGCGTTGAGGTAACGTGATCTTTCGCCCACTCCAGTACCTGCTCGATCTGCGGCCAGTAGGCAACATCGTTAAACTCAACCAGGCCCAGTGGCGCGCCGGTAACAATCAGGCCATCGTAGTTTTCGTGGCAGATTTCATCAAAATTACAGTAAAAGGTATTCAGGTGCTCAGCTGGCGTATTACGCGACTCGCGGGAATCGATGCGCAGCAGGCGCACATCGACCTGTAGCGGTGAGTTCGACAGCAGACGCAGGAACTGGTTTTCCGTCTCAATCTTCTTTGGCATCAGGTTCAGGATCAACACCTTCAGAGGGCGGATCTCCTGAACTGTCGCGCGCGAAGTCGTCATCACAAAGACGTTCTCGTCACGCAAGAAATTGACGGCTGGCAGCTCGTCCTGCACCCGAATCGGCATAACTTATATCCTCACTGCATACGTTTAAACGTTTAGACATCCAGATAGCCGAAGATACCCAGGAATCAGCAAAATGTCGAGTCCGCAAGTGAAAGGTGAGAAAGTTTCACGTCACGGTCCGGCTATGAAATGATTTTAGATTTTTTGTCGTGCTGTGAAGGGGAATTTTTGGGCTGGCTCAGTACAGCCAGCACCTGCTGATCGCTCAGAGGAACCTGGCTGGCGATGACCTGTGGGGCATGGCATTTTCGCTGTGCGGCGACAAAAGTCAGTTCGAGGATCGCTCGCTCTTCGACCGGTGACAGTCCGCCTTCATTCATTTCCAGCGCATGAGCGAGGATTTTAAGGCGCCCTTTTCCAGGAATTAGTGCGTGCCAGAACGAACGGGGCGCAACCTGTTGGATCAGCGAGCGCAGCAGTTTCTCAGCGGCTAAGAAATCCGCAACCAGTATCCGCTGGTTACTGAAAGTTTGGCTGCCGGGAACCTGCTGCTGAGTATTGAGGTTGCGTACAACTATGCGATTTTTATAAAGCTGAACGTACAGCACGATCATAGCTATATCCTTTAGCAATTAAATTCTGCTGAAACAATAGCAAAAAAGCCCCGTGCCGGGGCACGGGGCTTCCTGTCTCTTCCGCCCGGACGCAAAAAGGCCATCCTTCCGGATG
>NZ_QODH01000008.1:0-149166 GCF_009935945.1 Kosakonia sp. MH5
AGCAGCCAGAGTACTGTTGCGCTGCTGCCTGCCGGTTTTATCCAGACCTCCGGCGGCAGTTGCGTGACCAGACCGCCAAGCCGGTGATGGTCGATAATCCCGATGATATTGCTCTGGAGAAGATCAGCAGGCCCCTGTGCCGGTTCGGTAAAATCGACCAGCCATACCGGTTCACCTTTCAGTGGAATATCAAGCAGGGGCGGCAGGGAGAGCCCGGCAGCTTCAAAAATATAGCGTGTCTCAGGATTCGCTTCACCGGGCCGCCAGGCACGGGCAGGACGATTACACCGGTTGAGCCAGCCCGCCGTCACGGCTGCGGTGCAGACAGCGTCGCTGTCAGGGTTAAGATGACCAAAAACATTAATCAAAGATGTATCCCCGTTAAGGGAAGTACACAGGCCGGAAGGATTTATCGACGGCCTGACATACCTCCTGAAAATCAAGAGTCATATCAGGCGTCATCAGCCCCGGACGGGGCGGTTGGGAAAGGTGGAACGCCATCACCTTGCAGGCAGTATAGGTCAGAAGAACAAAGCTGTCAGCCACCATTTCGGCTGGTTAATACTTAATTGCCACGGGTTCAACAGACGGCTCAAATGTCACGCTGGGCTGATTTCAGTGCATCCCTGCAATTGTCGGGCGCGGCGCCATGTAATGTCAGGCTGCCGCCCCGGCTGTTTGATGACTGGTGGCCGTGACATTGCTCTGCAAAAGCTGAGCGGCCTTCTCACGCTACCAGAGGCGAGTGTTCGACAATCTTACCCGACTCCAGCTTAATGAGCCGATCCGCCAGATGGAAATAGCGATCGTCATGAGTAATGGCGATCACGGTTTTCCCCTCCGCTTTCAGCATTGGCAGCAACTCGAGATAGAAAACGGCCTTAAACTCCGGATCCTGGTCGGCAGCCCATTCATCGAACAGATAGATCGGGCGGTTCTCCAGCCAGCTCTGCAACAGGGCCAGTCTTTTACGCTGCCCCTGAGAGAGTGCGACGGTAGAGAAGCGCCCGTTGTTAAAGCTGACTTTATGCTTAAGTTTGAGCAGGTTAAGAAGATGCTCAACCTGTGACTGCGTCCGATCGGTGACGAACACAACATCATCAAAGAGAAAGAAATCGCTGAAAATCACTGAAAAGTGCTGACGCCAGTGCTGGAGATCGTCTGCCACGACAGGGTTGCCATTCAGCCATAGCTGGCCGCTGTCAGCGGGGAAGATCCCCACCAGCAAGTTTGCCAGCGTGGTTTTACCGCTACCGTTGCCGCCAACGATAAAGACACGCTCCCCGGGCGTAAAGGTCAGGCTCAACGGGCCGAGGGAAAAACGTTCCCTGTCTTCACCCTGATACTGGTAGTGAATATTCTCCAGTGCCAGAGAGGTAAATGGTTCTGCCGCGTACGTTTTCGGGGAAATTTCCGGGCTTAATCCGGTGGTAAGTTGCTGGACCCGCTGCATTGCGATCCGGGCACCTGCGATGGCAGGCAGAGCAGAGAGGATGCCTTCCACCGGAACCACCATATACAGGAAGACCATGATATAGCCAGTCAACGTTCGGGTATCCAGTGCCAGCATGTCGCGCAGCCCGAAGAGTACCACTCCGATAAAGGCAAAAAACAGAATACTGCCCCAACTGCTGGCCAGACCGTACAGTGCGTACCCCCGGGTGCGCTCCCGGCGAACGGCTTCAATGGTATGGGACAACTCACCGCCAACAAACTGCTGGCGGCGCATGATATTGAGCCTGAACTCCCGTGCGCCATCGAACAATTTTTTACACTGCTGAATCAGCGTATCTTCCCGTTGACGCGACGTGCGCAACAGCCCCATTGCCGGGCCCTGAGCCGCACGATAGCCGAAACTTCCCAGCAGGATGGCAACGATAGCCAGCAACAGAACGCTCGGCGACAGGCTGCCAAGGTAGATGAGGCAGCCAGCGATCACTGCACCATAGATACAAAGGTTAGGCAGGCTAACAAAAAAGACTACCAGCGTATCGAGATCCTGCGTCAATGCCGATAACGCTTTCGCCATTCCGGCTTTTTCCAGCTGCAGCCAACTGGTTTCACTGATGTTCCGGACCAGTTGTTTACGCAGTCGGGCTTTCACCTTTTGGCCCAGCGACATAAATGTCGTTTGAGAGATAACCCGGCTGGCCAGCATCAGCAGGGTCAGCAGGGCGAAGTCGACACCGGGGCTGAACCAGGCGGCGGACAGAGGCTGGTTAAGGCTGTGGTTAATCATTGCCAGCAGCGTAGCATTACAAAAACCGCTGATCAGCCCAGCGATCGTGGCGAGGATAAGCCAGCCTCGAACCATCCTGAAGACCATTATCAATACCGACATCTGTATTCCTTTCACTTTATGCACATTCTTTATTCAGCCTGCCGGGATACTTTGCCCCGCAGCAGTGGCCATATCAGCAACGGGACACCAATCAGCGAGGCGACCAGCCCTACAGGCAACTGACGTGGATAGAGGCCATTGCGCCCAATCCAGTCAGCAAACGTCATGATGGTGGCGGCCAGCAGGGCTGCGGCATACAGCTGCGAGAGCGGCGTTTTGGCACCGAGCCTGCGCGCCAGATGTGGGCCCAACAGGCCAATGAACGATACCGGTCCCACCAGTAATGTCGCCAGTCCGGTCATTACGGCGGCCAGGCTCAATACAGCAACCCGCGCCAGCGGCAAAGAGACACCGAGCGAACCGGCAATACTGCCCATTGGCAACAGCAGCAGCCAGCGGCGAAATAGCGGAACCACGGCCAGTAATAGCAGCGTTGAGGCAAAGAGGATCTCTGCCAGCGGCGCGCTGATGTAGTAGGTGCTGCCGGTCATGAGCGGCAGCAACATGGCGCTTGCCGTGAGATTATTGAGCATCACCAGGCTGACGGTGGCCTGACACAAGGCATTCAGCGCCAGCCCATTGAACAAGACTCGCTGCGGGTTAAACGCTCCGCGACGGCTATTCCACAGCGTCAGCAGCAGACTGAGCGTTGCCCCACTCAGGCTGCTCAGCAGCAGCCCGCCGCTGCTGGCGGGGAAAAGCACAACCCATGCCATGACGCCCATGGCGGCACCGCCTCCAATACCCAGTACCTCCGGGCTGGCCAACGGATTACCGCTGACCCGCTGCATCAGTACGCCAGCGCCAGCTAACAGTGCACCAGCGCTGAGCGCCGCCAGCAGTCTCGGCACCCGCAGCGGCAGCAGATGGGCGAGTTCGTCCGGGCTGGCCCAACTCCACTGCCGCAGGCCGTGGCCCGTATAGAGCGACACCACCACCGCCAGCAGGAAAAGGGTGCCGGACACCCAGAACAATGCGGCACCGGCGGTTACTGGAGCCGCGGGTTCCGGCGCAGTTACTGGAGACGTTCCCGATCTGGAGAAGCGCGCCAGCAACATCAGCAGCGGGCCGCCGGTCACCGCCGTGAGCATACCGACGGGCAGTAGCTGGCCATTCGCCAGCGAGACCCGCGCGACACACTGATCGGTAAACCACAGCAACCCGGCCCCCATAAGTGCTGTATGGAGTAGCATATGTCGCGGCGTTCGCGCGCCGCCGAAGCGGGCCAGATGGGGCGCTGCCAGGCCGAGAAAGCCGATCACGCCAACAGCATTGATGGTGAAGGCGCTCATGACCAGCGCCAGCAGAACCGCCATACTCCGTATGCGCAGCGCTGAGGCGCCAAGGCTATTGACCATCGTTTCCGGCAGTTGCAGTAGCGTTAGCGGTCTGAGCATCAGAAGCAGAACGGCAAAAGCGGCGGTCAGGGGGAGCAAAAGATCGCGCAGCGGCTGGCTACTCTCAACCGCCAGCGAGCCACCGCCCCACATTAATACCTGCAGCAGAAAGCGATCGTTGATGATGGCGATAAGCAGGGTGAGCGCTCCGCACCACAGGTTAATCATCATCCCTGCCTGTACCATCACCAGAGGAGACAGACGCTGCCGCCAGCTCAGCAGTATGACGGCCAGCAGCGCCGCAAACTCGCCGGTTATCGCCAGGGCAGGGCGGGCACTGGCGAGCAGTGCCGGAAACCACAGCGAAGCGAGCCCCATTGCCAGTGTGGCACCCGCTGTCATACCGAGGGTGATGGGTTCCGCCAGCGGGTTACGCAAGGCGCGCTGCATCAGCCAGCCACAAACGCCCAGTGTAGCGCCTGTAAGCAGCGCCATTCCCTGCCGGGGGAACCACATGCTGCGCAAAATAATGGCCGATGAAGAGGGGGACGTTGTCCCGAAGAGCGCACTGAATCCGCCCTGGCGGTGGAGTTCTGACAGGGCCATCAGCGCGGCAGTGAGCCACAGCAACAAAATCAGCGCCCAGCCACGGCGAGTATTACTCATTACGCCACGCCTCTATTCTGTCATTCAGGAGCGTCGCGAAGCGCCCGGCCGTGATCAGTGCGCCAGTATCACTGAACTGCGTGTTCAGCAGATTCAGGTTTTGCGGACGCGTCAGAGGCAACTGCTGCCACAGAGGACTCTGACGCCAACGTTGCATCGCGTCGCGCTGCTCTTCTGGCACAAACAGCAGTAGTTTGGCAGGCGTATCGGCTATGCGGGTCAGCTCGACCAGTACGCTTCCTTCTGCCCCCGGACTGCCGCGCCAGGCATTGCGCAACCCGCAGGCGCTCAGCACGTTGCCGGGCAGGCTGTCGGCGGTGCAGAGCCGCAAATGCAGTGTGTCAACTGCACTGCCGAGAAAGACCGGCAGCTTCACCTCGCGCCCCTGCCGCGCGATGCGATTGAGCGTTTGCTGCAACTGCGCAATCAGGGCGGAGGCCTGCTGTTGGCGATCAAGTTTTGCGCCAAGCTCCCGGGTAGCGGTGATAAATCCCGCCAGGGTATGCGTCGGGAGCGTGAGCGTGGGGGCAATCTTTTCCAGCGTGGGTTTCAGCAATGCGTGCTGCGGCGTTATGACGATCATATCCGGTCTGAGCGCCCACAGCGTCTCCAGGTTTGGCTGAAAGAGCAGCCCAAGATCCACGACGTCCTCCGGCAATGGGGGCGCCGGGATCAGCTTGCGGTACCACGCCGGTGCGGCAACCGCCGTCGGCGTGATGCCCAGAGCCAGCAGCATCTCCGTCAATCCCCAGTCCAGCACCGCCAGCCTCGGCGGTGTTGAGGATCTCCCCGCCCAACTCATGAGCGGGGTGAGCAACGAGGCCAGCAGCAGCTTTCGCCGGGATAACATCGTTACCATGCGTAGCTCACCGTCGCGACGTACTGACGTTTAAGCGCGTATTCGCAGCCGAGGTTATTGCATGAAGCGATATAGGTTTTGTTGCCGATATTGTCCGCGTTGAGCGCCAACTGCCACTGGCGCCACTGATAGGCGACCCGGGCGTCGTAGACAGTAGCCGCCGGGACTTTCAGGGTGTTGCTGGTATTCGCATAACTGGTGCCCATATAGCGCACTCCTCCGCCAACCGAGAAGCCATCAAGCGCCCCGTTAAAGGCGTACTGGCTCCACAGTTTCGCCGTATTGCGGGATACCCCCACCGGGTGTTTGCCCTGAGTTCCGTCATTAGCGCTGCGGACCGTCTGGCTAATCAGGTTCCAGGAGCCCAGAACCGTCCAGGCCGGAGTAATATTGATGCGACCATCCAACTCAAGCCCCTGGGAACGTACCTCTCCGGTCTGGATGCTAAAGCCCGGATGGTCCGTGTCGGTGGTGGCCATGTTGGTTTCGCGCAGATTGTAGAGGGCAACGGTGAACAGCGCATCCAGTCCCACAGGATCGTATTTCAGGCCGATCTCACTCTGTTTCCCGCGGGTCGGTTTAAACGGATGACCGTTGTAATCATTGCTGCTGCTGGGAACGAATGAGGTGGAGTAGCTGATATAGGGGGCAAGCCCATTATCAAAGTGGTAGAGCAGACCGGCGCGTCCGGTAGTGACATAGTCATTGCGCTCCGTACGGCTGTCGCTTAGCAGATCGATATTTTTGGTTTTGGCATCGTCATAGCGGCCAGCAAGACTCAGGATCCAGTTATTCAGCTCCATCTGATCCTGCAGATATAAACCGGTCTGGTCGAGAGTATTGTGCGTACTGCTGGTATAAGGCGTGTCGTCTACCGCTGTGTTGTAGTCCGGATCCAGATAGTTGATGGAGCCGGCGTCACCGTACCCCGAGCGGCTGCGCACTGAGGTATGTATCCGATCGATACCGGCCAGCAGGGTGTGCTGCACCGGCCCGGTCTGCAGATGAAACTCCGCCTGGTTATCCATCGCGAAGTTAGACATCGTCTCTTTGATGTTCATTGTGGCGCGATCGACCAGCGGCGCATCCGCGCGAATGCCCAGGGGATAAACCATCCGATAGCGACCGGTACTGCTGAGATAACGCACATTCTGCCGGAAGGTGACAATATCGTTGAAATCGTGGCGGAACTGGTAGCCCACGCTACCCTGCTCGCGTTGATACTTATCGTAGCCGGGTTGACCAATGTAGGTGCCCGTGGAGATTTTACCGAACGGATTGTGCGTCAACGTGCCGGAGGTGGGCATCTGGTTGTAGAAGCCGCTGTCCGGATCTTTACGCAACTGAGACAGGAGCGTCAGCGAGGTTTGCGCATCCGGCTGCCAGGTGAAGGAAGGCGCGATGTCATAGTGTTGATAGCGGGTATGCGCCACCTGGGTTTCGGTGTCGAAGAAAGTTCCGGCGACGCGGCCGAGCAATGTTTGAGAATCATTGAGTGCGCCGGTTGTGTCGAAACCCGTGCCAAACTGATTGTGATTGCCGCTGCTGACGTAAATCTGGCCCGCTGGCGTGGCCTGCGGCGTTTTGCTCACCATGTTAACGATGCCGCCGGGATTCGCCTGACCGTACAGCACGGACGAGGGACCTTTTACCACCTCAATGCGTGACAGCAGGAACGGATCCCAGGCGGGACGGCTCCACCAGGCTTCTCTGGGCAGGCGCAGGCCGTCGAGATATTCATCCGCTTCGAAACCGCGCACGATGATCGTGTCAAAGCGTGTATCAGCACCCGAGTTTTCCGAAGTAACGCCAGAGACATAGCGCAGCGCTTGCGGAATATTTCTGGCGGCGTGCGTAGCAATCTCAGCCTGAGTCACGACGGAAATACTTTGCGAAGTACGGCTGATGGGCTGACTGGATTTGGTGGCTGCTGCGGCATTATGTGCCACCAGCGTACTCTCATCCTCTTCGCCCTGAGAGGCGGCGGCACTGACCACCAGCGTCTCTTCTTTTGTGTTACTCTTCCCGAGGTCTGCAGTAAAAGCATGCCCGCTGTATCCTGCAATGATGCTTAACACCATCACTTTCAATGAGTTATCCCTAAATAAATGACCTGTGTGTTTCATAGCACTTCCGCTTGTTATTAGAATTGAATGGAAATGATAATTATTCAACTTCAAAAGAGAAGCGGAAGCATGGCAGAATGGCGCAACTAAAGGCAAGAGTGTTGCCAGGCAGACAAAGCTTGTCTGCCTAATCAGCAATCAGGATGAAAAATGGTTTGAATCGGACAAAGGGCATGGCAGATGACATTTCAGCACGGCATTGATGGTATTCGCCAGTTGCAGTACGACAAGGGCGGTGAAGAGCCCGTCCACCAGCATCCCCAGGCGCAGCTTATCTGGGCTCGGCGCGGTGTGGCGAAAATTATTACGCCGCAGCATATCTGGCTGCTGTCACCGGGAAGAGCAATCTGGATATCTGGCGGGACTCCGCACGGGCTGCAGGCCATTGATAATGTGGTCACGCAAAATATCTATTTTAATCCCGCTTTTTCGCAACGCCAGCCAGGCCAGTGCCGGGGAGGCCGCGTGACGCAGTTACTTGATGCGCTGCTGGATGCCGGGCTGGAGGCATCGC
This sequence comes from Kosakonia sp. MH5, assembly GCF_009935945.1. Classification (NCBI taxonomy): domain Bacteria; kingdom Pseudomonadati; phylum Pseudomonadota; class Gammaproteobacteria; order Enterobacterales; family Enterobacteriaceae; genus Kosakonia; species Kosakonia sp. MH5. The sequence continues at coordinate 7,844 of NZ_QODH01000008.1, forward strand.
TCTCCGCTGAACGCACCGGGCTAATTTATGGGCTATTGACCGATGAATTCCGCCGTTTAGCGCCGCTGGAACTCTGTCATATCACGCTGCCAGCTGACCGCCGGTTGCGGCAAGTGTGCGATATCCTCTGCCGCGAGCTCGATCACGGAGAAACGCTGGCCTGGTGGGGGAAGAAGGTCGGGGCCAGCGAGCGTACGCTGGCGCGACTGTTCCGGGAAGAAACGCGCCTGAGTTTCTCCGAATGGAAGCAGCAGCTGCGGCTGATGGAAGCCGTATGTAATCTGGCTCGCGGCAGCGCGGTGACGCAGCTTGCGAGCGATCTGGGATATGCCAGCCCCAGCGCGTTTATTGCCATGTTTCGTAAAAAACTGGGCGTATCACCGCAGCGTTATCTGCAGGCGGTACGCTAAGCATCAGCTCGCTATGTCCGGAAACCCGCGTCTGTAACTTTTGCAGTCCCTTGCAATCCGGCTAACTCACGTTTGCTCCTCGCTCCTGACCGCTTTATTTCTGTCGCCTGTACGTAAAAAGAGTTTGCTGTTTACCACAGCAAACTCTGCGCACATCAGTGGGATTTAAACCCGGCCGCCGACATCAGCAGGCGGAACACCATACTCACGGCGGCCAGCGCCAGCACGCTGCCGCCCCAAATCAGTACCAGCCACATCAGGCGGTTGAAAAACGAGTGTTTCATCAGTGATAGCCCTCGCCAGGTTGTACTTTGCCGCGAAACACGTAATAGCTCCACGCGGTATATACCAGGATAATCGGAATAATCAGCAGCGCGCCGACCAGCATAAAGCCCTGGCTTTGCGGCGGTGCCGCGGCCTGCCAGAAGGTGATATCCGGCGGAATGATGTGCGGCCAAATGCTGATGCCCAGCCCGCTAAAGCCGAGGAAAATCAGGCCCAGCGTCTGCACAAACGGCAAGGCATGATGCTGCGGATTGCCGAGGCTGCGCCACAGCCAGGCGCTGAGCGCAATAACCAGCAACGGCACCGGCGCGAAGAACAACAGGTTTGGCAGGCTGAACCAGCGAGAAGCAATCGCCGGGTGCGCCAGCGGTGTCCACAGGCTGATGACCGCGATAACCACCAGTAAAACCAGCAGCAATTTCTTCGCCGCTGCGCGCATTTTATCCTGCAACGGCGCGCCGCTTTTCATCACCAGCCAGCTTGCGCCCAGCAACGCATAGGCAATCACCAGCCCGACGCCGCAGAACAGGGTGAAGGGTGTCAGCCAGTCCAGCGCGCCGCCGTTAAAACGCCGTTCGCTGACCGAAAAACCATTCAGCACCGCGCCAACCACCACGCCCTGAGTAAAGGTCGCCAGCACGGAACCTGCCATAAACGCTTTATCCCAGAACGGACGATGTGCGGGTGTGGCTTTGAAACGAAACTCGAACGCCACGCCGCGAAAAATCAGCCCCAGCAGCATGAGCGTCAGCGGAATGGTCAGCGCATCAACAATCACCGCATAGGCCAGCGGAAATGCGCCGAACAACCCCGCGCCGCCGAGCACCAGCCAGGTCTCGTTGCCGTCCCAGACCGGCGCAACGCTGTTCACCATCACATCGCGATCGTAAGCATCGCGGCTCAGAGGAAACAGAATGCCAATCCCCAGATCAAAACCGTCCATCACGATGTACATCAGGGTGGCAAAAACAATAATCACAAACCAGATCAACGAAAGATCGATACCCATTATTTTGCCTCCTCATGCCAGGCTTGCGGGCCTTTGCAGATCAACCGCACCATATAGCTGTAGCCGACACCGAAAACGGCGCTATAGACCACGAAGAATGTCAGCAGGCTGAGACTCATCTGCATTACACCGTGAGCCGAAACCGCATCGGCCGTACGCAACAACCCTGTGACGACCCACGGTTGGCGGCCAACTTCGGTGGTGACCCAACCGGCGAGAATAGCGATCAGCCCGGCAGGCCCCATCCACAGGGCAAAATGCAGGAACGGTCGCGACTGGTACAACCGCTGTTTGTAGCGCAGCCACAGTGCGCCGATGCCCAGTGCGATCATCAGCACGCCGAGGCCGACCATCACGCGAAATGACCAGAACACCAGTGGCGAATAGGGGCGCTCGTCTTTGGGAAACTCTTTCAGCGCCGGAACCTGTTTATCCAGGCTGTGGGTGAGGATCAGGCTGCCAAGCGCCGGGATCTCAACCGCGTAACGGGTGCGTTCCTGTTGCATATCCGGCAGGCCGAACAGCAGCAGCGGGGTGGCTTCGCCCGGCGGGTTCTCCCAGTGGCCTTCAATGGCGGCAATTTTCGCCGGTTGATGCTCCAGCGTGTTCAGCCCGTGCATATCGCCCACCATTGCCTGGATCGGCGCGACAATCAGCGCCATCCACATCGCCATCGAGAACATTTTGCGCATCGCGGGCGTATCGTTACCGCGCAGTAAATGCCAGGCAGCAGACGCGCCGACAAACAGCGCGCTGCTGAGGAACGCGGCAATGGTCATATGCATCAGGCGATAAGGGAATGACGGGTTGAAGATCACTTTCAGCCAGTCCACCGGCACCACCTGGCCCTGCTCGATAACGTAACCCTGCGGCGTGTGCATCCAGCTATTGGAGGCGAGGATCCAGAAAGTGGACATCAGCGTGCCCAGCGCCACCATGCAGGTGGCAAAATAGTGCAGCCCTGACCCGACACGATTCCAACCAAACAGCATCACGCCGAGAAAACCGGCTTCCAGAAAGAACGCAGTCAGCACTTCATAGGTCAGTAATGGCCCAGTAATGCTGCCAGCGAACTGGGAAAAGCCGCTCCAGTTGGTGCCAAACTGGTAGGCCATCACCAGCCCGGAAACCACGCCCATACCGAAGTTAACGGCGAAAATCTTCGACCAGAAGTGGTACAGCGTGCGCCAGTCCGGGTTACGGGTTTTCAGCCATAAGCCTTCCAGTACCGCCAGAAAACTGGCCAGCCCGATAGTGATCGCCGGAAAAATAATATGAAACGAAACGGTGAAGGCGAACTGTATTCTCGCCAGGTGAAACGCGTCTAAACCAAACATGGACAACTCCGCATAGGAAACTGATCCAGCGCAATTCTATGCCGTGTCACATTTGGGTTGCAGAAACAGAAGCCGTCAATTTTTACATAACAGTTCGATTTTGTTATGTCTCATCCGCAAAACGTCCCAGCGGGAACCAGGCAAAATAAGCCTGAATAACAGGATGGTCTTTATCATCATTCCAATGAAAAAATCCCCTTGGATAAAAATTCCCATAAAGCGGACATACCGTAACTATTATGAAAACGTGGGTAACCCGTCAACACACAGCAAAAAGGGGCTTTTATGAACAAGAGTGTCCTGTTGTTATGCGCTTTTGCTTTAGTTAGTTGTACAGGAAAAAATAGTGCGCCCTATGGGGAAAAAGGAAAGGTCTTTTGTAATGAGCGATATTTAATTCCAAATAGTGGACCATTCGACGAAACTACCATTAGAGTTGCAATGCATGGATATCTGTACGGTGTGGCTGCCGCGCTGACGTTGCAAAAAAATAATGGGGAAGGTCAAGAACACTATTTCGCGCTTCCGAGCAGGATGTCAGTACTTGAAGAAACCAATATAGATGGAACGTGTTTTTCAGCCACCACCTTCGCAGTCAAACCGATCAAACCCGGCGGACGGAATGAAATTGTGATCGCATATCGAGGTTCTGATGACGCTTGCGACTGGATAAAAACCAACTTAAATCCTTTCCCCTATAAAAAACAATATAAAGAAGCTGTCAGTTACGCTGAAAGAATTTTATCTACCTACTCGACGGGGCAGGAAAAAGTGGTTGTTACGGGTATTTCATTAGGTGGCGGATTAGCAGTACATGTCGCAAAAGATGCGCAAATGAAAAGCAAAATTGATGAGGTCTGGGCGCTAAACCCCAGTCCAAGAACCTATGCAGACAGCAATATGGATACCAGGATTTGGTTAGCGGCTACGGATACCGAGATCCTGCGCAAAACGCGCAGTCCTGCATTTTTCTTTATTCCGGGATGGGGGGCAATAATTGGTCCGGAAAATCAAATGTCGTCTAACTTTTATCTAATAAGGTCCAATAGCCTGTATGGGCACTTCAGATGGAATATTGCGAGACAGATGCTATTTGTTGCGGATTATGGCCTTTCAGACAGAGGGCGAAACCCAGCCATCACTGAGCCTTTAGACATACTCCGGGCGTCCAGGTTCGCAGCATGTACCACGATTGAACATCATTAAAATACAAACTCCGTTTAGCGGGATTTGTCATATATAAACCTGCAAAACATTATTAATAACAGTCGCCTCAAAAAGGCTTTTTATGATGTGCTGATATAGCCTGTGAGTAAGGAGTATGCCATCATATTCACCATCCTCAACCCGGTGAATATGCATGAAAAAATACCAGCGCCTGGCGCAGCAAATCAGCGAACAAATTGATCTTGGCGTCTGGCGTCCGGGGGAAAAACTGCCGTCGCTGCGCGAGCAGGTCACCAGCAGCGGGCTGAGTTTTATGACGGTGGGCCATGCTTATCAGTTGCTGGAAAGCCAGGGGCGGGTGATTGCCCGGCCGCAATCCGGCTACTTTGTCGCGCCGGCATCCGGTGTGCCGCGCGTGGCGGCGGCGCAGGTCACTCGCGATGAAGCGGTGGATATTAATACCTATATTTTCGATGTATTGCAGGCCAGCTGCGATGCCTCGGTGCTGCCGTTTGGCTCAGCGTTTCCCGATCCAAAACTGTTTCCGATGCCGCAGCTTAACCGTTCGCTGGCGAAGGTCAGTAAAAGCGCCACCGCCATGAGCGTGATTGAAAACCTGCCGCCGGGCAACAACCAGTTGCGCCATGCTATTGCCCGTCGCTACGCCCGTCAGGGGATGAACATCTCCCCGGACGAAATTGTCATTACCGCCGGAGCGCTGGAGGCACTGAACCTCAGTTTGCAGGCGGTCACCGAACCGGGCGACTGGGTGATCATTGAAAGCCCGTGCTTCTATGGTGCGTTGCAGGCGCTGGAACGGCTGAAGCTGAAAGCGCTGTCGGTGCCGACGGATGTGAAAGAGGGGATCGATCTTGGTGCGCTGGCGCAGGCATTGGCCGATTACCCGGTAAAAGCCTGCTGGCTGATGACCAACAGCCAGAATCCGCTCGGTTTTACGCTGAGTGCGGAGAAAAAAGCGCGTCTGGTGGCGCTGCTGGCGGAACATAACGTCACGCTTATCGAAGACGATGTCTACAGCGAACTCTATTACGGGCGCGAGCAGCCGTTACCGGCAAAAGCGTGGGATAAACAGGATATGACGCTGCACTGCTCGTCGTTTTCTAAATGCCTGGTGGCCGGTTTCCGCGTTGGCTGGGTGGCGGCCGGTCGCCACGCGCGGCGCATTCAGCAACTGCAGTTAATGAGTACGCTCTCCACCAGTTCGCCGCTGCAACTGGCGCTGGTCGATTATCTCTCCACCCATCACTACGACGCGCACCTGCGCCGCCTGCGGCGCGTGCTGGCGGAGCGCAAACATCTGGCCTGGCAGGCGCTGCTGCGCCATCTTCCGCCGGAGGTAAAAATTTACCGTAATGAGAGCGGCTATTTTCTCTGGCTGGAGCTACCCGCCGGGCTGGATGCCGGAGCGCTCAGCCAGCTTGCGCTGGCGCACCATATCAGCATTGCGCCGGGGAAAATGTTCTCGACATCTGACCGCTGGCAATCCTTTTTCCGCTTTAATTGCGCCTGGGCGTGGGGTGATAAAGAGGAACGTGCGGCAATTCGCTTAGGGGAATTGATTCGGCAGATGATGAAATAAACTCGCTCAGCCCATTCTTATTTTCTGAATATCTTGTTCTCATTTTAAAAATAGTGACGATGAAAACTTGCAGGTCACCGTCATTATTTTCTGTGCTTTTGTTTTGTGTATTCATAGGAAATGTGAATAGCAACACAGATTAACCTCGTACCAGCTAACTCATTGTCTATACTCAAAAAGACGGTCGGCTATTATTTTCATTCGAAACGTAATGCGTTATGTGTCACATCCTGGCGAAATTTACGCCGGGCGACATTCTGGCCGTCCGCGTGCCGTCTATTTTTATTAAGGGAGATATATTTACGGCAAGGCTGCCGCACTTTTTTCATTGCGACAGGAGTAAACAATGAGCAAGAAATTTGCCCGCAGCAGTCTGTGTGCGCTGAGCATGACGATGATGGTCGCGCATGCCGCCGAACCCACCGAAGTGGGAAAAGGGGAAGGTCGTCTGGATATTATTGCCTGGCCGGGGTATATCGAACGCGGCCAGACCGACAAGCAATATGACTGGGTTACCGCTTTTGAAAAGGACACTGGTTGCGCGGTGAACGTCAAAACCGCCGCCACCTCCGATGAAATGGTCAGCCTGATGGCGAAAGGCGGCTACGATCTGGTCACCGCTTCAGGCGATGCCTCGCTGCGCCTGATTATGGGGAAACGCGTGCAGCCGATTAATACTGCGCTTATCCCGAACTGGAAAACCCTCGACCCGAAACTGATTAACGGCGCGTGGTTTAACGTCGGCGGCAAAGTGTATGGCACACCGTATCAGTGGGGGCCGAACCTGCTGATGTATAACACCAAAACCTTCCCGACGCCGCCGGATAGCTGGTCAGTGGTGTTTGTGCAACAAAACCTGCCGGATGGCAAAACCAATAAAGGGCGCGTACAGGCTTATGACGGCCCGATCTACATCGCCGATGCGGCGCTGTTCCTGAAAGCCACGCAGCCGCAACTGGGCATTGACGATCCGTACCAGCTCACGGAAGCGCAATATCAGGCGGTACTGAAAACCCTGCGCGATCAGCACTTACTGATCCACCGCTACTGGCATGACACCACGGTACAGATGAGCGACTTCAAAAACGAAGGCGTTGTTGCCTCCAGCGCCTGGCCGTATCAGGCGAATGCCCTGAAAGGTGAAAACCAGCCGATCGCCACCGTATTCCCGAAAGAGGGCGTCACTGGCTGGGCGGATACCTCGATGCTGCATGCCGATGCGAAACACCCGAACTGTGCCTACAAGTGGATGAACTGGTCGCTGACGCCAAAAGTTCAGGGCGACGTGGCCGCCTGGTTTGGCTCGCTGCCGGTGGTGCCGGAAGGGTGCAAAGCCAGCACGCTGCTGGGTGAGCAAGGCTGCGAAACTAACGGTTACCGTTTCTTTGACAAAATCGCTTTCTGGAAAACCCCGGTTGCTGAGGGTGGCAAATATGTGCCGTACAGCCGCTGGACACAGGATTACATCGCCATTATGGGTGGCCGTTAACCTGCCAGGAGCTGAGTATGACCTATGCAGTTGAATTTCTGGATGTCTCGCGGTTATACGGCGACGTCCGGGCGGTTGACGGCGTCACTATCGCCATCAACGACGGGGAGTTCTTTTCCATGCTGGGGCCATCCGGCTCCGGCAAAACCACCTGTCTGCGGCTGATTGCCGGGTTTGAGCAATTGAGCGGCGGCGCAATCCGCATCTTTGGCCGCGAAGCCAGCGAACTGCCACCGTGGGAGCGGGACGTCAACACCGTGTTCCAGGACTACGCGCTGTTTCCGCATATGTCGATTCTCGACAATGTGGCCTACGGGCTGATGGTGAAAGGCGTGGACAAAAAGCAGCGCCACGCCCGCGCCCGTGAGGCGCTGGAAAAAGTGGCGCTCGGCTTTGTCCATACGCGCAGACCTTCGCAGCTCTCCGGCGGGCAGCGGCAACGGGTGGCGATCGCCCGTGCGCTGGTCAACGAGCCGCGCGTCTTGCTGCTGGATGAGCCGCTCGGCGCGCTCGATCTGAAACTGCGTGAACAGATGCAACTGGAACTGAAAAAGCTGCAACAGGAGCTCGGCATCACCTTTATTTTCGTTACTCACGATCAGGGCGAAGCGCTGTCAATGTCCGACCGGGTGGCGGTGTTTAATAATGGCCGCATCGAACAGATCGATACCCCGCGCGAACTTTACCTGCGCCCGCGCACGCCGTTTGTCGCCGGGTTTGTCGGTACGTCAAACGTCTTCAGTCAGGATCTTGCCAGCAAGCTGTGCGGTATGCAGGGCACTTTTTCGTTGCGCCCTGAACATATTCGCCTGAATGCGCCAGGGGAAATTGAAGTCAACGCCGTGGTGCAGGCGGTGCAGTATCAGGGAGCGGCGACGCGTTTTGAACTGCTGCTGGCGCAGGGGGAGAAAGTGATGGTCAGCCAGGCGAATCTCTCCGGCGTGTTGCTGACCGAGACACTGACGCCGGGGCAACAGGTGCAGATTTCATGGTCGCGGGACGCGATGGTGCCGTTGCAGGGAGCGGGGTGAAATGGCCATGAGTATTCCGTTAACCGCCCGGCGGCGTGCCAGCCTGAGCGGGGTGTTATGGCGCAAACCGCTGCTTGGGCTGCTGCTCTTGTTACTGGGGCCGCTGATGTGGTTCGGCATTGTCTATTTGGGTTCGCTGCTAACACTGCTGTGGCAGGGCTTTTACACCTTCGATGACTTCACCATGTCGGTGACGCCGGATTTAACGCTCGCCAACCTGCAAGCGCTGTTCAACCCGGCGAATTACGACATCATCGTGCGCACGCTGATGATGGCGATTACCGTCACCGTGGCGAGCGCCATCCTCGCATTCCCGATGGCGTGGTATATGGCGCGTTATGCGCGGGGTAAATGGAAGGCGTTTTTCTATATCGCCGTGATGTTGCCGATGTGGGCCAGTTATATCGTCAAAGCCTATGCGTGGACGCTGTTGCTGGCAAAAGATGGCGTGGCACAGTGGTTTTTAAGCCATCTGGGACTGGAGCCGCTGTTAACCGCCTTTCTGACGCTGCCCGCCGTCGGCGGCAATACGCTCTCCACGTCAGGGCTGGGGCGCTTCCTGGTGTTCGTCTATATCTGGCTGCCGTTTATGATTTTACCGATTCAGGCGGCGCTGGAACGGCTGCCGCCCTCGCTGTTGCAGGCATCCGCCGATTTGGGCGCACATCCGCGCCAGACCTTCCGCTATGTGGTGTTGCCGCTGGCAATTCCGGGTGTGGCGGCCGGGTCGATTTTCACTTTCTCGCTGACGCTGGGCGATTTTATCGTGCCGCAACTGGTGGGGCCGCCGGGTTACTTCATTGGCAACATGGTCTATGCGCAGCAGGGCGCGATTGGCAATATGCCGATGGCTGCCGCCTTTACGCTGGTGCCCATCGTGTTGATTGCCCTTTATCTGGCGTTCGTGAAACGTCTGGGAGCATTCGATGCACTCTGACCGCGCACCGTTTTTTCTCAAAGTCGCTGCCTGGGGCGGCGTTATCTTTCTCCATTTCCCGCTATTGATCATTGCCATCTATGCTTTTAATACCGAGGATGCGGCGTTCAGTTTTCCTCCGCAGGGCTTTACGCTGCGCTGGTTCAGCGTTGCGGCAGCACGCGGGGATATTCTTGATGCAGTGACACTGTCACTCCGGATAGCGGCGCTGGCAACGGCTATCGCTTTGATTCTTGGCACACTTGCTGCAATGGCCTTATGGCGTAGCGAGTTTTTTGGCAAGAGTGCAATCTCGCTGTTGCTGCTGTTGCCGATCGCGTTGCCAGGGATCATTACCGGGCTGGCTCTGCTGACCGCCTTCAAAGCGGTCAATCTGGAGCCGGGTTTTTTCACCATTGTCGTCGGGCACGCGACGTTCTGCGTGGTAGTGGTGTTTAACAACGTCATCGCCCGTTTCCGGCGCACCTCGTGGAGCCTGGTGGAAGCTTCAATGGATCTGGGCGCCAACAGCTGGCAGACCTTTCGCTATGTGGTGCTGCCGAATCTCGGTTCGGCGCTACTGGCCGGGGGGATGCTGGCGTTTGCGCTGTCGTTTGACGAAATCATCGTCACCACCTTTACCGCAGGCCATGAGCGCACTCTGCCGTTGTGGCTGCTGAACCAGTTAGGGCGCCCGCGCGATGTGCCGGTGACCAATGTGGTGGCGCTGCTGGTGATGCTGGTGACGATGCTACCTATTCTCGGTGCCTGGTGGCTGACACGTGATACCGACACCGTTGCCGGAACCGGCAAATAACACACCAAGCTGAAGGACAGAACTATGCAACATCACTTGTTTATCAATGGAGAACTGGTTAACGGCGAAGGCGAGAAACAGGCTATTTACAATCCGGCCACCGGCGAGGTGTTGCTGGAGATCGCCGAAGCTTCCGCCGCGCAGGTCGATGCGGCGGTGCAGGCCGCCGATCGGGCTTTTGCCAGTTGGGGGCAAACCACGCCGAAAGCGCGGGCCGAATGCCTGCTGCAACTGGCGCAGGTGATTGAAGACAACGCCGAAACCTTCGCGCAGCTGGAATCCCTCAACTGCGGCAAACCCTACCACTGCGTGCTGAATGATGAAATTCCGGCGGTGGTAGATGTATTCCGTTTCTTCGCCGGAGCGGCGCGCTGCCTGAACGGGCTGGCGGCCGGGGAGTATCTGGAAGGGCATACGTCGATGATCCGCCGCGATCCGCTGGGCGTGGTGGCTTCCATTGCACCGTGGAACTACCCGTTGATGATGGCGGCATGGAAACTGGGCCCGGCGCTGGCGGCGGGTAACTGCGTGGTGATCAAACCGTCGGAAATTACCCCGCTGACGGCGCTGAAACTGGCCGAACTGGCGAAAGATATCTTCCCGGCTGGCGTGCTGAATGTGCTGTTTGGCCGTGGTCAGACGGTTGGCGATCCGTTAACCGGCCACGAAAAAGTGCGTATGGTGTCGCTCACCGGTTCGATCGCCACCGGCGAACACATTATTGGTCATACCGCATCGTCAATTAAGCGTACCCACATGGAACTGGGCGGCAAAGCGCCGGTGATTGTGTTTGATGATGCCGATCTCGACGCTGTGGTAGAAGGTGTGCGCACCTTTGGTTTTTATAACGCCGGGCAAGATTGCACCGCGGCATGCCGGATTTACGCGCAAAAAGGGATCTACGATGCGCTGGTAGAAAAACTGGGTGCCGCCGTCGCCAGCCTGAAAATGGGAGCGCCGGAAGAGGAAAGTACCGAACTGGGGCCGCTGAGTTCTGCCGCTCATCTGGCGCGTGTCAGTAAAGCGGTTGAAGAGGCAAAAGCGCTGAGCCACATCAGCGTGGTCACCGGCGGGAAAAAGGGCGAGGGCGCAGGCTATTACTATCAGCCAACCTTGCTGGCCGGGGCGAAACAGGAAGATGCCATTGTGCAGCGTGAAGTGTTTGGCCCGGTGGTCAGCGTAACGGTGTTTGATGATGAAGAGCAGGTGCTGGGCTGGGCGAATGACTCACAGTACGGTCTGGCATCATCAGTCTGGACGCGTGATGTCGGGCGGGCGCATCGCTTAAGTGCGCGTCTGCAATATGGCTGCACCTGGGTGAACACCCACTTTATGCTGGTCAGCGAAATGCCGCACGGCGGGCAGAAACTCTCTGGTTATGGCAAAGATATGTCGCTGTATGGGCTGGAAGATTACACGGTTGTTCGTCACGTAATGATCAAACATTAATCGCTAAATAAAGCCATGGAAGGCTTTTAAAAAACCTTATGAATCATGAGGCAAATCTCATAGGTAAATTATCTGTGTTGTTATTCATAAAAAACTGATTTAATAATATTCAGCCATCAGCGGAGTGGCGAAATATCTCAATCAAATAATACCGCGCACCAGCATTTCCTCTGCCCGTCATATGAGTGTCATCGGTTCGACAATAGACAGTCATTGCGACAGAAGATAATGACTGGCTTTTTTATAAAAAACAGGCAGGGGAAAACCCATAATGAGTAAAATCGTGGTCGTGCTCGTACCCGGGGGCGCGTCTGAGCTTTTGACGGTCGATGATAGCGAAACCGCCGTCTCATGGGCTACTGGCAGCGGTAGCGGTGGGGCACAAAGCGGGTTGTTGCCCATCGAAACCTACTACTGCGAAGGCGAAGAGTTTTATTTTGCGCGCGTGGAAAATCTTTCCAGCAGTGAAATCGCCTCAGTATCATTAAATTAAAAAAAGGGCTCCGGAGTGAGCCCTTTTTTATTTAATTATTTAATTAATTTGTCTGCTTATCGTTTTAAAAACGCTTCATTCTCGCGCGGTGCCCAATCTTTCTCTGAAAAATCATAGGTCGGGTAGGACTCTTCTTTTACACCCTGAGAACGAATAACAGCGCGAACTTCCGCTGGCAAGTTTTCATCACGGAATAATTCTGCCAGTACAAACAGCGTATCAATAAAGGATAACTGTTTTACTTCAAAGGGTTTCCAGCCAGTGCGTTTAAAAATCAAATGATAAAGCGCTTCTTCGCCTGCCAACGGAACAAAACTGCTGGCGTACTTCTCGCGGTGGCGCGCAAGCAGGTATTCAAGGATAAAAATCTGCGCGATGCGCTGGCGAGCTGCCTGTCCGCGCGGTGTGTCAGTGGTCATATCGATGTGCGTTATGTCATTGTTTTCACGCACCCGAACTTCTATGGCTTGCCACAGGTCGTCATATTTCTGCATAACCTTACCTTGTTTGATCCGAAGTATTCCTTGCAGAGAAACAATATCAGAGAAGATTGTGCGCCGACAAATTTCCCGATGCTTACGTTAATGCTGCCGGCCTTAAATTCAGACTTAAGTTAAATCTCACTATAAAAAAGAAAAGGGTCAGCGTAATTTGTGTTTAATCAATATTCACAGGTGGTGAGAATAATAATCTGCATATTCCTACCTTTTCCAGGATAACAAAAATGCGAATTCGTTCGATGATGTGGGGGATGGTTGTTGCGATCTCATTACTGGGCGCAACAGAAGGGGTTGCCAGAACGCAGGCGCTGTCCGATGCGCAGGTTAAAAAAGCGATCATTGCGGAATCCATTGCGCAATATCCCGGCCCCTGCGCCTGCCCGTACAATCAGGCGCGCAACGGCAGTGCGTGCGGCAGGCGCAGCGCCTGGAGCAAACAGGGAGGCTATTCGCCACTTTGTTATCCTGATGATGTCAGTAAAGAGCAGGTGAAAGCCTGGCGCGAGCGCCAGCAGCCGTAAAAGTGACAGGCCGGGTAAAATCCCGGCTTTTTTACATTCTTCAGTAAGTTAAATCAAAATTACTGATAGCCAGGATTGTTACAAACGTAATTAAACTTGATAAATATCAATAATTAGAGCATATTGCGCACGTTTTGTTACTTACTGGTTAATGTTTGTTATGTCGTTATATCAAAAAATGTTGGTTTTCTACGCAGTGATGGCGCTGATTTGCGCACTGATTACCTGGTTCCTTTCACATGACCGTAAACGTATTCGCGTGCTGAGCGCCTTTCTGGTCGGCTCCACCTGGCCCATGAGTTTTCCCGTGGCGTTGTTGTTCTCGATTTTCTGATCTTAAAGCGTGACAGATAAAGCGATACCTTATTGAAAATTAGGGCAACATGTTAGCTGAATGTTTACCTAAGGACAGGAGGCATACGTTGGAACTCTACACAAAAATGCTGATCTTCTACGCTGTGATGGCGGTACTGTCCGGCGTGGCAACGTACTTTCTGGCCCGCGACAACCGCAAAGTCCGGCTCCTCAGCGCGATACTCATCGGTGCGACCTGGCCCATCAGCTTTCCGGTCGCGTTACTGTTTTCACTCTTTTGATCGCGATCTCTCCTTTTTATCGCATTACTGTATATAATCACAGTAACCCAATGAAAGGGAAACCTCATGAACACATTCTATTCACGTTATGCTCAGGGGCAGGTGCGTTGGCACGATCTGCCGGGGCACGGCGATCCGCTGGTGTTTATCCACGGGCTGGGCTGCGCATCATCGTTTGAATACCCGCGCGTGGTCGCCGATCCCGCATTTGGCGGCAGGCGCGCCATCCTTATCGATTTACCCGGCAGCGGTTACAGCGAACGTCCAGCGAGTTTCTCCTATCGCACCAGCGATCAGGCGAAAGTGGTGGTGGAGTTGCTGAATAAGCTTGATTTGCAGGCTTTCTGGCTCTACGGCCACAGCATGGGCGGCAGCATTGCCATTGAGGTGGCAGCGCAGATGGCCGCGCGCGTGAACGGGCTGGCGGTATCGGAACCCAATTTCTATCCCGGCGGCGGTATGTTCAGCCGTGAGATTGCCAGCCAGGATGAAGCGGGGTTTGTCACCAGCGGTTACGCGGCAATGCTGGCGCAGGAGAAAACCGCGTGGGCCGGATGCCTGCAAAGTAATGCGCCGTGGGCGGTCTGGCGCGGGGCGAAAAGCCTGGTCGACGGTATTGAGCCAACATGGATGACGCTGTTTGTCGATTTCCCGCGGCCAAAAACGCTGATCTTTGGCGCGCTTTCACTGCCGGATAAAGACGAAGAGGCGGTACGGAAACAGGGGATCCCGGTACAGGTGATTGCCGATGCGGGGCATTCGATGTCGTGGGAGCAGCCCGCCGCGCTGGCGCAGACGCTAAATCGCTTTATTACTGAACACGAATAAAAAACCCGGCGCGCAAAACCGGCCGGGTTTCTGTTTGTGCGGCATCGGTCTTCGCTTATGGCAGTAAAGACTTCAGCTTCTTGCGCGCCGCCGGAGTGACATCCAGCGGGTGGCGGTAGCCAATGTTTTCCGTTGCCCGGTGATAGAGCGCAACCAGCCAGTCGTAAACATAACGGGTGGCGGCGTGAACCGGTTGCTCGCTCAGTCGTGTCAGGCGCGTGTTGCTCGCCTCCGCCGAACCGGTGGCGAAAATGGCACGATCTTTCTGCACGCGGCTGGCCGGACGATCGGCTTCCGCCACCGATGCATAACCGAGCCAGGCGACAAAGTTGCCAATCGCAGCATGCAGTTGCGCGGCGCAGGCAGTATCACGTTGCATGATGGCTTGCAACTGCTCCGGCAGATTCAGACGGTAGCTGCTGACAATCACAATTTCCGCCATCTGGCGCAGAGCGGCCGGGCTGAGCCCAAGGCGCGCGGCGTTGTCGTCGTTGCGGCTCCACTGGCGGACATGGTTAACCCACAGCGCATGTGCCTGCTGACCGACATCTTTAATTTGCGGTTGCTGTTCCGTGTTGTCCGGTGATTCGGCAAACAGATCGATTGCATCATTAAACAAACCGCTGACTTTCTCTTCGCGTGGCTGTTGGACTTTCCACAGCGTGTCGAACTGCTGCATATCCGGCTGCAAACCTTCCAGCAATTCACCGTGACGGGAAGCCTGCCCCTGCAATTCGCGCACGACAGCTTCAGCGCGGGTGCGCTGAGTGGCCGCGTCCTTCTCCGGGCTGACAAGCCATGTTTGCAGCAGTTCGCGCAGCGCATGTTGATGGCGCTCTACCAGCGCTTTTAAACGCTGTTGACGCAGATCCGGCGCGGTGGCCTGCGCTAACCATGCCAGCAGGCGTTGCAGACTACTGGCATCCAGCGCCTGCAACGTGCCCCAGTGTTGTCCCGGTTTGCCGATCAACTGCTGGACCGCTTCATCCAGGTTCTGCGCCAGCGTAAAACGCGCATCTTGTGGCGTAATTGCCCAGACCAGACCCGGCAGCGCCGCTTCCTGGCCCGATTGTGTCTCTTTTACCCAGTTGAGCAGGGCGCGGGCAGTGGCGGCGGTGGTCGAACGCTCCAGCGTGGCGTTACAGATCATCAGCACGTCCGGCTGTAAGCGCTGGCGATAGCTCTCCAGCAGCCAGCGGCATTTGCTGCGCCACAGCGGTTGGCCGTCCTGCGGGCCGGGCACCGGGATATCGAGAATATCCACTGACGGCAGCACGCTGTTTTCCACCGGCAGCACCAGTTCGCGGGTGATCAGCGCCAGCGTCGCCAGTGGAATACTGACCGCATTGAGCCGTTGCTCGTTGGCCCATGGATGCACCACCACTTCATCATGAATCTCTTCGCTGCCGGGTTCCGCTGGCGTTAAAAATCCGTCTGTCGGCAGGGCGAAGCTATCGACCAGAACGCTTAACGGCGCAGCCAGTTCGCTGGCATTGCCGGTCTGGTGCAGGGTGTGCGCCAGCGCCAGCCACTGCTGCGTCAGTTCGTGTTGCTCGCCCCATAATAACGACCAGGCGCTGGCACGCGCGCTGAGATCCAGTTGCGGCAGCAGGCTGGCGAACTGATACCACAAAGCATCGTCCATTTGCTGCTGCGATGAAGGCACTACCGAGCGCCAGAAACGGGCAATGCCGCCAATCTCTTCGGCGGTGATCCCCGGTACCGGATTCGGCTGGCGCAGGGTGCGCCATTTCGCGACCCGGCTTTCGATCACCGCTTTGTCTGCCGCGCGTAATTCCGGCTGCTGCTGAGTATGGGCAATAAACAACTGCACTAGTTCAGCTTCGCTGATAATGCGCAAGCAGAGTGGAAAACTGTCGTCCATCGGCGAGTGATCCGGGCTGAAACGCAGCGCCATGCTGGTCAGCGCGTGACCCGGATTGATATGGGTAAAGTAATCCAGCGTTTTATCGCCCGGACGCACATCCAGCCGCCCGTTGCCGCTGCCGCACAGCGCGCCGAGCAGATGAGCTTTTGCCGCCTGCGAATGACCATACAGACCGATGGTGCAGGGCGCGTTAACGGCGTCGCGCAGCGCGGTTTCTCCGGCTGCGACCGCATTCAGGCGCGCCAGCAGCGCGTCGGCATCATCATCCAGTAGCGGTGAAAGTGTCCGGTTCTCGTTAATCCATGCGCTCAACGCCTGGGTGGTGTTTACGCTCGCACTCATTTCAGATACACACTCCCGCTGTCGATCCAGTAGTGACTACCGCTATGGCGGCGGTCGGCCAGCGTATTCAATTTAAAAGTTAACGCGTCGGCAGGCACCGGCGTTCCGTCCTGCAACCAGGCTTCACTCAGCGTGAAGGATTCCGGGCCGTGATGTTTGTTGCCGCCGCTAAAGGCCAGACGCACGTTTAACACGCCATCGCCGGCGATGGTTTTCGCCAGATCCTGCGAGTTAATGCTCAGCGTATAGAGCGGCGTGGCGGGCCAGCGGGCGTTAGCTAACTGACGGAAACCCAGCGTCACATTGCCGCGCAGCGGGAAGTGCAGCTTCGCATCCAGCTTGGCGCCCGGTTTATCGAGATCGATATCGTGATACCAGATGTTTTCGTCGCGTAATGTGTTCACCACGTTATCCAGTACACCGAGGTAACGTACGGTGGAATAAGCGCCAATGTCAGCCGCCTTAAAGTTAAAGCGCGGCAGACGCAGATCCAGCGCCAGGCTGCACAGCATCGCACCGACCGCCGCTGTTGATTTCGGGTTACCGATTTTGCCCTGCTGGCTGAAGGGATACCACTCATGCACGCGATATTTATCCAGCCAGATCATGCGGTTAACCGGCACTGGCTGCAAATGGCGGATCAGCGCCTGCACGCCCGGCAGGCAGCCAGGACGGCCGGTGATCAGCAGCACGTCGCAACTGTAGTGGGAAATGGCTTCGCACACCGCATGCAGCGGGGCGGTAAGCGTAAATTGCCCGTTCAGCATAGCATCCTGCAATTCGCGGAAATTGACCTGCAACGGTACGGAAAGCACGTCGAACTCCGCCGAGCCGGACGGCAACGCATGATCGATTGCCTGGCGCAGATAATTCATCACATTGCGCGTCGGCTGCTGCTTGAGCAATTCACCGAAGGTCGCATGCAATCCGGCCAGCGGATCGTTGATATCGCTCTCTTCCCAGGCGGCAAGGATTGCGTGACCGATCGGCATAAACAGTTGCAGCGTGGTCTGCTGGCGCAAAACCGCCTGCGTATCAATACGCCCGGAGTCGCCAAACAGCGTCGCCATAATCGCCGCCGCATCGCTGATGCCCGCTTTTTGCATCTGCGTTTGCAGTGCAGGCAGCACGCAGCGCTGGATGACATCCAGCAGAATGTCATCACCCGCCACTTTAAAGCCTTCACGGAACAGCAACTGCGGGGTGATTTTGACGTTGCTGCCGGTGCCATCATCAAGCTGATAATGGGTGATCGCCATATCGGTGGTGCCGCCGCCAATATCGACAGAGGCAACGCGCAGCGAACGGCCTTTCACCGCGCCGGGCGCTTCGGCGCGATCCGGGCGGGCGAGGGAGGCAAAGAAGGTTTCCGTCTGCCCGGCAAAACGGGAGATCGCTTCGTTATACAGCCACACCAGTTGTCCGCAGCTCGCTTCGTCCCACTCCATCTGAATATGCGGAACCGGCACCACGCTTTTTTCCTGCTGCTTGCGGTTGGCAAAATCTTCATCCTGCGGATGCCAGCCCATCGCTTTCCACACCAGCGCGATCGCTTCAAACATGCGGCGGCGGAAGATTTCACGCTCCTGCTTCGGCATCGCGGAAGGCAAAGTCAAAATAATGGTGCGCAACTGGCGCGGAGACGCCGGGAAGCCGAGGCGTAAACGCGTTGCCACGCTGTTGATTTGCCCCAGCGCCTGCGACAGCAATTCGCACAGCATATGGGTCATCAGGGTGCTGCGGCTGTATTGCGGCGAAAAGACCGGCAAACGCTCATCCAGCGGCAGGCTGTAGAGCGGCTGGCCCTCATCATTCATCAGGTTCATCAGCGGGAAAGCGGTAGCCAGCGGTTCGCGCTGCGTTTTGCTGTTCATCTGGCTAAAGCGCCAGTCCTGCAACACCGGGGTTTCATCCCACAGATAACGGCGCGGGCTGGAGATCCCGCTGTTGCCTTCAGTCCCGACGCGCTGCATCGCCAGTTTGCGCGCTTCATCACCGACACGCACAATCGACGGCCAGATGAATGCATCTTCGCGCCCACTCTCCACCGAGAAGTGCTGCTTACCAAAACGCGCTTCCGAAAACTCCAGGCGGCTGGTAAATAACGGTTCGTTAAGGAATTGCGGCTCGCTGAGCGATCGCACCTGCAACTCTGCCGTCTGGCGCAAACCATCATTGGCATCGCCATGATCTTCAATGATCACGCCGCAAGTGTGGGTGTTACCGACATCGAGGATCAGATCAACCGGAATCGCCGGAGTGCTCAGAGTGTGGGTGACAATTTTGACTTCCGGCACCTGCAATTGTGAGCCGAGCAGGGTCATCAGGTTCAGCCAGTGCGCCTGGTATTCAAAACCGCGCAGCGCCTGCGTGATCTCTCGCTCGCTGCGGCTTTCATGCTGTGAAATGTAGTGTAAGAAGGCTTCCCGCAGCCAGCCGTCAACCCAGGTTTGATCGAGGAAATCGGCGACTTCATCATCATGCCAGGCCAGCGCAAAGCGCGTGCCGTTAAGGATATCGTTCTCCTGCGGCGCCAGAGAAGCCGGAGAGTTGTCGTTGATCTGGCTGTCGAGCGCCAGCGCGATACGGTGCGTGTTGCCTGCGCTGTCCGGCTCGCTCAATTTACGGATCTGCACCCGCGCCCAGTTATCCGGCCCTTCAACAAAAGTACGCGGCGGGTTAAAGCGCAAAAAAGGCACCGGCAGCCAGACGCCATCAAGGATCGACAGCGAATACTGCAACGCGTGGGTACTTTCCGGCTTGACCACTTCCGGCTGACCGCCATCGCGGTTCGGCAGGGTATAGCGCTCATTCACTACATCAAAATCGAGCCGCAGCAGTGGGCCATTGGCCGTTTTACGTACAAATCGGCCGCTGTTGGCCGAATCCTGCGGCGTCACGCCAAAATCAAGAAACTGCACGCCGCTGTTGGCAATCAGCGTCACGCTCTGTTTGTAGTCGCAAAGATTAACCAGCATAAACTCAGTCACCTGTTTTTCTGAACGTCACCGGAACGGTGGTTTTGGCGTCAAAACGTGCGCTGCACTCGGCTACGTCGTTGCTGCCTGCTTTACAGGAAATGTCCGGCATCGGGTAACGGGTACCGTCGCTACACCGCGCGTTACCGCGACTTTTAATCAACAGTTCGCCGGTTTCGTGCAGGCCAGAGAAGAGATCTGCGCGGCAGGTAATGTTCTTACCGTGAACAATGCGCGCCGACCCTTTGTTGTTCTGGATTTGATAACGCACCGTTGGCGCTTTGCCGGTCACGGGATCTTTGACATCCAGATCAACGCGCCAGTTACCGTTAAGGAATTTGGTTGAACCGATTTTCACCTCGACAGCATCCATCACCAGCGCGCCTTTCGGGATGGCGGAAATCACCACCGGCTCTTTCGCGGCGGGTTTCTCGGCTACGGTTTCGGCAGGGGCGGAGACTTCCGCCTGGTGTAGTGGCAGCTTCGCCGTCAGCGCAGGAATTGGCGCGGCCTGCATGGCGGGCGGTGCAATCTCGACAGGTTCAGCTTTTGCAATCACCGGCGCGGGAGCCGGAACTTCTTGTTGCTTCAGCAGCAGCGGGGTGGCAATAGCCGCCGCGACTGCGGCAGTAACCGGCAGCGCCCACAGACCGTAGCGACGGCGTTTTTTCGCAGGCGTCGCGGCAACCGGAGCGGGTTCTGGCGTCGGCGCGGCCTGCACAGGCGGTTCTTCAACCGGTTCTGGCTGCAATTTGATTTCCGGCGGCGTGCTTAACAGCGGCGCATCCGCCTGGCTGAAGGTGACTTCAACGGCAGGCTCTTCTTCTGGCTCCGGTTCCGGCAACAGGGTGATTTCCGGCACTTCGGGTTCCGGTTCGCGCAGACAGTCGAGCACATTTTCACGTGCGCTTTCATTGAGGTTGACGAACCCCCAGAAGGTGATGACCGGTTTGCCATCGACGAGGAAAACGTGGTTTTCACCGGGAAATTGCAGCGCTTTCTCCAGCAACGAGCCAAACAGCTGCTGCGCTGTTTTCTGCGATTGCAGGCATTTGCGACTCAGGGCATAAGCGCTGTCGAGGGTATTTTCGAGGTGCTCGCGGGCACGGCTTCGCGCCTCTTCGTCGGCGGCTTTCCACGAAACCGAACGACCGTCGATGGGTGAATACCAGTCGACACGATCGCCTTCATCATTAACCTGGGGTATTGCCAGACAGTCAACCAGCGCCTGCTGTTTGCGCAGGCGCAGTGCTTCACGAATTTGTAATGCCGAATCAAATACGGCCTGACCGCCGCCGCCCACGGCCTGGAAATCATCCAGATCGCCGCTGCGTAAGAGAGTTTTTGCCACGTTTTCATCCCATAGGCTTCTTTACGCGTCTACTATACGCAAACTTGTCGCCAGTAAAAGGAAGAGGAGACCGCAAAACCATTGAATTCTCGATGCATAGATGACATCAATCAGACTTGACGCCGCGATAATTATTTAAGATAAATTTTAATCGTAATGATGGTTGATATTTCAGCGAAATCAACTGCTTTAGCATAACCTGATAGAGAATCACCATTTGCCAGTTCACCTGAGCTGTGCTGAGATTACTACTCCATATAAATAAGAAGGTTCCTGATAATGTCTACAGGGAAAACGCTGCTCGCCCTCGCGCTGAGCACACTGTTACCGGCAAGTGCGGCATGGGCCGCGTCTAACGACACCATCGTCTACTGCTCCGAAGCGTCGCCTGAATCCTTTAACCCGCAAATTGCCAGTTCCGGGCCGACTTTTGTTGCCAGCTCGCAGGTGCTTTATAACCGCCTGGTCACCTTCGATCCGGTGAAAAATACCCCGATTCCGTCGCTGGCGACGGAGTGGAAAGTGTCGGAAGATGGCAAGACCTGGACGTTTACGCTGCGCCAGGGGGTAAAATTCAACAGCAATAAATATTTTAAACCGACGCGCGATTTCAACGCCGATGACGTGATTTTCTCCGTCATGCGGCAAATGGACGCGAAACACCCGTATCACAATGTTTCGCGGGGTAATTACGAATACTTCACCGATGTCGGCCTTGATAAGCTGATTAAAGAGGTGAAAAAGGTGGACGATTACCACGTCCAGTTTGTGCTGAACGAACCGAACGCCCCATTTCTTGCCGACTGGGGGATGGATTTCGCCTCTATTCTCTCAGCGGAATACGCCGATGCGATGCTGAAAAAAGGCACGCCGGAAAACGTCGACAACTGGCCAATCGGTACCGGCCCTTATGTGTTGCAGCAATACAAAACCGATGCGCAAATCCGTTATCTTGCCAACCCGAACTACTGGGAAGGCCCGGTACCAACCAAACACCTGATTTTCTCTATCACCCCGGATGTGCAGACACGACTGGCGAAACTGCAAACCAACGAGTGCCAGATCATTCCGGCGCCGTCACCGGTGCAGTTTGATCAGATAAAAAACAACAAAGATTTGACGCTGCATACCATTGATGCGCTGAACGTCGGTTATCTGGCATTTAACACCGAGAAAAAACCGTTTGATAACGTACTGGTGCGTCAGGCGCTGAACTATGCCACCGATAAGCAGGCGATCGTTAACGCCGTGTTCCTCGGCTCCGGCAGCGTGGCGAAATCGCCGCTGCCGCCCAATATGCTGGGCTATAACAAAGATCTGAAGGATTACAGCTACGATCCGGAAAAAGCCAAAGCGCTGCTGAAACAGGCGGGCCTGGAGAACGGCTTTGAAGCCACACTGTGGTCAATGCCGGTACAACGTCCGTATAACCCGAACTCGCGCCGTATCGCCGAGATGATCCAGAGCGACTGGGCGAAAGTGGGCGTGAAAGCGAAGATTGTCTCTTTCGAGTGGGGGGAGTATCTGGCCGGAATGCGTAAAGGCGAGCACGACACGGCTCTGTTCGGCTGGATGTCGGATAATGGCGACCCGGATAACTTCGCCGATACGCTGCTGGGCTGCAATAGCATCAAAAACGGCGCCAACGCCGCGCGCTGGTGCGATAAAGGCTATGATGCGCTGGTGCAGAAAGCCAAAGTGGTCAGCGATCCGGCGGCCCGCGCCAAACTGTACGAACAGGCGCAGGATATCTTCTACCAGCAGGCGCCGTGGATTGCGCTGGCGAATGGCAAA
The DNA here is from genome assembly GCF_009935945.1 of Kosakonia sp. MH5. Taxonomy (NCBI): domain Bacteria; kingdom Pseudomonadati; phylum Pseudomonadota; class Gammaproteobacteria; order Enterobacterales; family Enterobacteriaceae; genus Kosakonia; species Kosakonia sp. MH5. The sequence continues at coordinate 30,645 of NZ_QODH01000008.1, forward strand.
ACCTTCTACGCCACGCGCAGTAATGTGACCGGTTATCAGGTCAGCCTGATGGGCAGTGATTTCTCGAAAGTGAAATTGAATTAAAGGAGTGGATATGTCACATCTGGATGAGGTTGTCGCGCGCGTTGATGCGGCCATTGAACAGAGCGTTATTATCGGGATGAACGAATTACTGGTTGAACTCAGCGATGACGCCGCGCTAAGCCGGGAAGAGCGCTACGCGCAGCAGCAGCGCCTGCGGACGGCGATTGCGCATCACGGCCGCCAGCATAAAGAAGATATGGAAGCGCGCCGTGACCAGCTCACCAAAGGTGGCTCAATCCTGTGATCAGAACTGGCGTCTGGCCACCAGCCAGGCGCCAATCACCAGTAGTACCGCGCCGCACACCGGGCCAATCAGCGCCCGCAGCGCGATCCCCTGACTCCTCACCACATCCATCACCAGCCCGCCAATCAGCTGGCTTGCCACCAGAACCGCAATGGTCGTTGCCGCGCCAACGTACTGATAACCGCTGATGCTGGCGAAGACAAAAAACGAACCCAGCAAACCGGGGATTAATGTCCACCACTTCACGCTGGCGTACAGTTCCTGAAACCCGCTCATCCCATGCTTGAACAGCAAAATCGAGACAAACAGCACAATACCCACCAGCGAGTTGAGCAGCATGGCGATAAGGATCGTCGAGGCCGACTGAGTAATGCGCACCATCAGCGTGTTTTGCACCACCAGGCCAATCCCGGCGGCGATCAGAAAGGTGAGGGTCAACGACTGGTTCATTAGATAGCATCCGGATCGGTACGGTTATCGAGCTGCAACTGCATAAAGGTTAAATCGAGCCAACGACCAAACTTGGTGCCGACCTGCGGCATTTCCGCGGTCGTGACAAAACCCAGTTTACTGTGCAGATGAATAGAGCCATGGTTTTGCGACTCAATGCCCGCCACCATCACATGTTTACCAATGCGTCTGGCTTCTTCGATCAGGCGTTCCATCAGCGCCAGCCCGAGGCCTTTGCCCTGATGTTCGGGGTGAACATACACCGAGTGCTCGACGGTGTGGCGAAAACCATCGAAGGCGCGCCAGTCACCAAACGAAGAGTAGCCGGTGACCACGCCATTTTCTTCGCTGACCAGCACTGGATAACCCAGTTTGGCGCGCGCTTCATACCAGGCAATACGGTTCCCGACATCGACCGTTTGATCGTTCCAGATGGCAGCAGTGTTCACCACCGCATGGTTGTAGATCTCTGCAATGGCGGCACAATCTTCTTTCCCGGCAAAACGAATATTCATGGTTGAACCTCAGATTTGTACACTATAGTATTACGATATGAATACTATCTCAGACAATATAAATCAACGGATCAGTGCCAGAATTCGTGTAGAACGTGAATCCCGCGGCTGGTCATTGAGCGAACTGGCCGAACGCGCGGGCGTTTCGCGGGCGATGATCCACAAAATCGAACGCGGCGAGAGCAGCCCAACGGCGGCGCTGCTGGCGCGGCTTTCCGGCGCATTCGGCATCAGCATGTCAACGCTGATTGCCCGCGCCGAAATGCAGGAAGGAAAGCTGCTGCGCTACGCCGATCAGCCGGTATGGAGCGACCCGCAAAGCCACTACCTGCGCCGCCACGTTTCGCCGCGCAGCGATCTGCCTATCGATCTGGTGCAAATCGACCTGCCAGCGGGCAGCGATATTCCGATGCCCGCTTCTTCTTATGCGTTAGCACGGCAGTTAATTTGGTTGCAGGAAGGCGAGTTGGTGTTTGTTGAAGGCGATACGCGGCACGAAATGAAAGCCGGGGATTGCCTGGAACTCGGGCCGCCGAACGATTGCCGTTTTATCAACGAGAGCAGCGCACCTTGCCGCTATCTGGTGGTGCGGCTCAACCACGCCGGTACATAATGTTAACGCGCTGCTGGCAGGAAACGACTAGTATCAGTAATTAGTCTTTCATGCACAGGAGAGCACGATGAATCAATCTTCTCACCGCAATCGCCGTTGGGTGCTGGCTTCTCGCCCACATGGCGCCCCGGTTACCGACAATTTCCGCCTTGAAGAGGATGACATCGCGGCACCCGGCGAAGGCCAGGTGTTACTGCGAACGGTCTACCTCTCGTTAGATCCCTATATGCGCGGTCGTATGAGCGATGCGCCATCCTATTCGCCGCCGGTAAAAATCGGCGAAGTGATGTGTGGCGCGACGGTCAGCCGCGTGGTCAGTTCACTGCATCCGGATTTTGCCGAAGGCGATTGGGTGCTGGCTTACAGCGGCTGGCAGGATTACGACATCGCCAGCGGCGATGATGTGATCAACCTTGGTAAAGATCCACAGCATCCCTCATGGTCGCTGGGTATCCTCGGGATGCCAGGTTTTACCGCCTATATGGGGCTGCTTGATATCGGTCAGCCGAAAGCGGGGGAAACGCTGGTCGTTGCCGCTGCAACCGGCCCGGTCGGCGCAACGGTCGGGCAGATCGGTAAAATCAAGGGGTGTCGCGTTGTCGGGGTCGCCGGGGGCAAAGAGAAGTGCCGTCATGCCGTGGAGGTACTCGGTTTTGATCTCTGTCTCGACCATCACGCGGAAGATTTTGCCGAACAACTGGCGAGGGCCTGCCCGCAAGGGATCGATATCTATTTTGAAAATGTTGGCGGCAAAGTCTTTGATGCCGTGCTGCCATTATTAAATACCAGGGCGCGAATTCCGCTTTGCGGATTAGTCAGCGGTTATAACGCCACGGAACTTCCTGACGGCCCGGATCGTATTCCGTTATTAATGGCAACGCTGCTTAAAAAACGAATTCGGTTGCAGGGATTTATTATTACTCAGGATTACGGTCACCGAATTAACGAATTCCAGCAAGAAATGGGGAAATGGGTAAAACAGGAAATAATTCACTACCGTGAACAACTAACAGAAGGTCTTGAGCAAGCGCCGGAGGCGTTTATCGGTATGCTGGAAGGTCGAAATTTCGGCAAGGTCGTAGTGCAAATTGGACCATCACGCTAAGCGACTGATGGCGGCGAAAAAAACCGCCGTCAGAATTGTGCAAAATCCGAAAAAACGTCTTTAATTAGACAAGCATAAGGAACTGATAACCTTGTGAAGGCGGTTCCTGGTAGTTGTGCATAATAACTAATTATTAGCTACATCTTTTACGCGACAATCCAATACCAGGCATGTTTATATAATATATTTGAATGATTACGGACACGCTACCAGGCTGAAAATAAATAAGAAATTATACAGGACGCAAACATGCTTGATTTGGAAAAAGCGCAACGAACCAGCCTCACTATGCAGGTGGAGGCGAGTCTGAAAAATGCGCTTATTATCGGTGCGCTAAAACCTGGCGCGCGGCTTATCACGAAAGAAATAGCAGATCAGTTGGGTACCAGTATTACTCCGGTACGGGAAGCGCTTTTGCGTTTGGTCTCTGCAGGCGCGCTACATGCCACACCGGCGCAGGCGTTTTTAGTGCCGGAGGTCAGCCTTGAACGCTATGACGAAATCAACCAGATACGCAAAAACCTTGAAGGGATGGCTGCCCGTGCCGCCAGTCAAAGTATGACCCCGGAGAGGATCAGGGAGTTGCGTGCGCTGGCTGCGGCTTTTCACGAAACACTAAAAAGCGGCCATACCGAGCAGATGTTGCAGGCAAATCGGATTTTTCGCTTTTCGATTTACCAGCAGGCAGGTATGCCGACATTGACAGCACTGATTGAGCAATTATGGGTACGCATTGGCCCATGTTTTAATTATCTTTATCCACATTCGGATGATTTAACACGCAGCCACGATTATTCAGACTTATTAGCCGCACTTGAAGAAGGTGATGCTTTTGCCAGCGAACGCGGAATATGGCGGGCCATCGATGAGGGCGCAAACATTATTCATAAGCAATTTTATCGCTGAGCTATTTCTCTTAAATACAATCACTTAACCTAAATCATGGATGCTTCCCGACAAAAATTTGTCATTGGGGCGCATCCATATCACGTTTTGTACTTATAAGACCAGTTAATACCTGAAATCCACGCATTCCCTGCCGATAACCTTTCTTGCGCGTAGTAAGGCGCTAACATTTGGTGTCCAGCGAGGAGTCGGGGAATGTCATTTAACCAACGATTAAGCAATATAAAAATTAGTAGAAAGCTGTCGGTAGGATTTGGGTTAGTTCTGTTTCTGGTTGCTGTTGCTTCTGTCCTCAGTGTGTTGCGCTTTCAGGAAATCCGCGACGTCTATCAAAAAACCAATCTGATGTATAACATCAACATCGAAGTGTTTCAGGCAAAAATTAACCGCCTGAAATATTTCTATGGTGATGATAAATCCGGTCAGGTGATGTCTGATTACGTTCGCCACGCGTCAGAGTTGACGGCCAGCGCTGACAACATGAGCTGGTCAACCAACGAAAAACAGATCATCAACGATGTCGCCGATCATCTGGCGAAGTTCCAGAGCAGCATTGGCGAGATGCAAAAAGCGACCAGTGATATTCACGCTGTTCGCGATGCGCTCGATAAACTCGCTGCTGAAGATCTCGCCGCCAGCTACACCACGCTCGTGCGTACGCCGGTTGCCGATCCGAGCCTGATGACGCAAGTTTATGAGCAATTATTCGCTATCAGCGCAGTGCGTGAAGCGGCGCTGGTTGTCCGTTATAGCCCAGGCAAAGAGAGCAGCGATGCGCTGGAGCGCCATTTCAGCGACACGCAAAAAAGTGTTCAGGCGCTGTCGAGCCAGCTGCCGGGCGAACTGCAAGCGCCGTTACAGGCTTTATGGGATAACACCGTTAAATACCACGATTTGAGCCGCAACTATTTCACCGCCTATCAGGCTCTCAAGACCGCAGAAGATCATGTTAAAACCGGTGGCGATAACAGCAGCGCGGCGCTGAAGCAGATCATTACGCTAGTAAAAGCGCACAACGATGAGCTGGCCTATAGCTCCAGTACCATCGCCGCAATTATCGGCGCTATCGCCATTCTGCTCGGAGTGATTGTCTCCTGGTGGGTGATCCGCCAGATTACCCGTCCGATTGACCGCAACCTTGCACTGGCGGAACGTATTGCCAGCGGCGATCTCAGCTCGCAAATTCGCGCGCAGAGTACCGACGAACTGGGGCAATTGACCGGGGCAATGGGGCGGATGAACGACACGCTGCGTGAAATGATCCACGAAGTACGTAACAGCGTGACGAAGGTTTCCCGCGCGGCAACCGAAATTGCCGAAGGCAATACCGATCTCTCTTCCCGTACGGAACAGCAGGCCGCAGCGGTTGTGGAAACGGCAGCCAGCATGGAAGAGCTGACCGCGACGGTGAAAAATAACGCCGATAACGCCCGTAACGCCAGCAGCCTTGCGGCGCAGGCCTCACAGACGGCCGGCGAAGGCGGTACGGTAATGCGCGAAGTGGTGAATACCATGGGCGACATTCACAGCAGCTCTAACAAAATTGCTGATATCACCGCAGTGATTAACAGTATTGCGTTCCAGACGAACATTCTGGCGCTGAACGCCGCAGTGGAAGCCGCGCGTGCCGGTGAACAAGGCCGGGGTTTCGCCGTAGTGGCCAGCGAAGTGCGCAGCCTGTCTCAGCGCAGTTCGCAGGCGGCAAAAGATATTGAACAACTGATCAGCGAGTCGGTTTCCCGTATCAATGTCGGCAGTGAGTTGGTGGCCAAAGCCGGTGAAACCATGGACCAGGTTGTCCGATCGGTAACGCGTGTTAACGATATCATGGGTGAAATTTCCTCGGCGTCGGAAGAGCAGAGCCGTGGTATTGAGCAGATTGCCCGTGCAGTGAGCGAGCTGGACAGCACCACGCAGCAAAACGCCGCGCTGGTGAGCGAATCGTCTTCAGCGGCAGGTTCGCTGGAAGAACAGGCGCGTCTGCTGGAAGAACTGGTGGCAACATTCCGTCTGGAGCAAAACGAAGCCAAAAGCGCACCGAAAGCGGGAAAACCCAAAGCCACGCCAACGGCGAAAGCGCCTGCTTTACCGCGTGAAACACAAAGCAGCGATGAAGGCTGGACCACCTTCTGACAGTGTTTTAACTCAATAAAAAAAGCCCGTAAGCATCAGCTTCCGGGCTTTTTTCTATTACAAACCGCCCTCGGGTGAAGGCGGTTGGCGAGCATTATTCGAACTGATAAGCGATGGACAAACCGACGCCGTAGTTACGTCCCGGAGCGGGTTCGTAGTAACGACCATTCGATTCATTAACAATCACTGAGCCAACATATTCACGGTCAAACAGGTTATCGATGCGGCCAAACACATCCATCATCCAGTTGCCGTAGCTAAATTTGTAGCCGGTGTTGATGCCCGTAACGGTGTAGGAGGGGGCTTTCGCACTGTTTTCATCGTCGGCCATAATATCGCTCATATAGCGCACATCGGCACCCGCGTACCAGCCCTGATCCGGGATCCAGCCCAGTGACGCATAACCCATATTGCGCGCTATGCCCGGAATACGGTTGCCGTTACAGTCGCTGTCGGTACAGACTTCGCTACGGTACGTGGCATCCAGATAAGTCCACGCCACTTTGGCGCGCCAGTTTCCGGCAAATTGTTGATCGAGCGACAGCTCCGCGCCCTGGCGACGGGTTTTCCCGGCGTTTTTGTACGTGGTGCGCCCGCCGCTGCTGGTGTCGGTCACGATCTCATCATCGGTATCGGTGCGGAACAGCGCTGCGGTCAGCAGGCCGTTGCCAATGCGCGTTTTACTGCCGATTTCCACGGTTTCATTGGTAGAGGGTTTCAGCGCGAAATTCAGCCCGCTCTGGTTACCGGAACGATAGGAGAGTTCATTAATGGTCGGGGTTTCAAAACCGCGTCCGGCCGCCGCATAAACGTTCCACGCATCGGTGAGCGCGTATTTCAGTGAAGCCGCCGGTAGCCATTTGTGATAGCTGGCTTCACCACTGTCATCGCCATTACCGGCCGTAACGTAGTGATCGTTGGAATCAAACCACACCGAGCTGTAGCGCACGCCCGCATCGAGAGAGAGTTTATCCGTCAGTTGCCAGGCCGTTTGCACGTACGGATCGAGGTTCCACATCAGGTTGCGTTCGTCACGGCGCAGATTGCCTTTTTCGCCGTAGACCGGCGTCGAGCCATCCATCACATAGTTTTCGTAACCTTTGCGATTCTCGCTCATATTTTCGTAGTTCAGCCCGCCGGTAAAAGTCACCGGCACGCCCAGCTCACCACGGTGCGTCCAGCGCGTGTCGATACCCTGATAATGGCGCGTCAAATCGATCACACCGCCTGAATGGGCCGGGTTAAGCTGCGGCGCGCGCGGGATCGACTGATACTGCGTCGTTTCACGTTCTCCGGCGTACATCATCACGCTTAAATCATCCTGGCTGCTCATCTGGCGCTCATAGCGCAGCCCGGCCTGCGTTTGTTTGATGGTTTTGCGGGTGTTGTACTGGTCAGCACGCGGCGACTGGCGCGGATTATCCTGCCACTCCTCTTTGGTCAGGCCGCCCGCATCGTTGGCTTTGATGTCAACGCTGTTAAAGATCAGGCTCAGCTTACTGACATCATCAATCCGCACACCCAGTTTGGCGTTGGCGAGATTTTTGCGCGTGCCGCTGTGATCGCGGTAGCCGCCGGTGACGAAGCGGGTGCTGGAAACGGTGTAATCCACGTCACCCGCGTGTGTGCCGTCGCCTACCGCACCAGTTGCTTTCAGGCCGTAACGCCAGCTTGCGTCGCTACCGTAATAGCTGCTGGCTTCAATGGTTGTCGGCTGGCGTCCAGTCTGCGTGGTGACATTCATCACCCCGCCTGAGGCGTTGCCGTACAGCGCCGAGAAGGGGCCGCGCAGCACATCAATGCTCTCCACGCTGTTGAGATCGATATTCGACGTTTGCCCCTGACCGTCCGGCATCGTCGCAGGAATACCATCCACGTACAGGCGAATACCGCGCACACCATAAGTGGAACGCGAACCAAATCCACGGATGGAAAGTTGCAGATCCTGGGCATAGTTTTGCCGGTTTTGTACCTGCAAGCCGGGCACGCTGTTTAGCGATTCCGACAAATTGACGCGCGGTGCCGCCTGGCGGATATCGTCGCCCTGTACAACGCTGACGGCGGCAGGGCTATCAAGTTCAGAGACTGTCTGTGGCGCGGCGCTGACGATCATTGTTTGTTCATTGTCAGCGGCAGAAGCAGACGGAGAGAGGACAGCCGGGAGTAATAACGCCGGCAGAGTGGCCTTCGTGGCAGAAAGAATAGTCATATCGGAACCGAGTGAGAAAAACGAACCAAATGGAACATGCGCCAATATGTTAAAGGTTATGTAAATATTTTGAAAACATTAAACGCACGTTAAGTTAAGAATGAGTGTAGTCCCTGCCTGCCAGATGCGCTTCTGCCTCATTTGGTGTTCCACTTTATTGTTATTAATTAGATGGCAAAACGCTGTATGTCAGCGTACCGGATGATGTTATTCGTATTGCGCTGTAATAAAAAAGGGAAGGCCAGAGCCTTCCCCTAATGTTTACTGCCGCCCGTTTAGCGCGAGGCGTTCTCAGTCGGCGCAACCGGCGCAGTGCTGTGAATTTCCTGTACGCGTTTGCGTACGCCAAACCAGCCAGCAACCAGCAGCACGGCAATCAGCGGGATAGAACCGATGGTGTAAGTGCCGTTCGGATAATCAAACGCCATCAGCACCAGTACGCTCAGCAGGAACAGCAGCGTCAGCCATGACGTGACCGGAGCACCTGGCATTTTGAAGCTGACATCCGCTACTTTGCCTTCTTTGATCGCCTTACGCAGACGCATCTGGCAAATCACGATAAAGCCCCAGGAGGCGATAATACCCAGGGAGGCCACGTTCAGCACGATTTCAAACACCTGCGACGGCACCAGATAGTTCAGGAACACCCCGACGATATAGACGCAAATGGTGACCAGAATACCGGCATAAGGCACATGATGACGGCTCATTTTCGCCATAAACTTCGGCGCAGAACCCCCCATCGACATCGAACGCAGAATACGGCCGGTGCTGTAGAGCCCGGAATTCAGGCTGGAAAGCGCAGCGGTCAGCACCACCATATTCATGATGTCGCCAATGTAAGGCACGCCCAGTTTGGAGAAGAAGGTCACAAACGGGCTTTGACCTGCCTGATAGGCATTCCACGGCAGCAGCAGCACCAGCAGAACCACCGAGCCGACGTAGAACAAACCGATACGCCAGATCACGCTGTTGATCGCTTTTGGCACCATGGTCTGCGGATCTTTACACTCACCGGCGGCAGTACCGACCAGCTCGATAGAGGCAAACGCAAAGACCACGCCCTGAACCAGCACCAGCGCTGGCAGCAAGCCGTGCGGGAAGAAACCGCCGTTGTCGGTGATCAAATGGAAGCCGGTTGTGCCGCCGTCCAGCGGTTTACCGCTGCCGAGGAAGATGGTCCCGACAATCAGGAACACCACAATCGCCAGCACTTTGATTAACGCAAACCAGAACTCCATTTCGGCGAACCATTTCACGCCAATCATGTTCATGGTGCCGACGATCGCCAGCGCGGCCAGCGCAAACACCCACTGCGGCACATCGCCAAACGCGCCCCAGTAGTGCATGTAGAGCGCAACGGCGGTGATATCGACGATACCGGTCATCGCCCAGTTAATGAAGTACATCCAGCCGGCGACAAACGCGGCTTTTTCGCCCAGAAACTCACGGGCATAGGAAACAAAGCTACCGCTGGAAGGGCGGTGCAATACCAGTTCGCCCAGCGCGCGGAGAATAAAGAAAGAGAAGAGACCACAAACCAGATAGACGATTGCCAGCGATGGCCCCGCCATCTGTAATCGTGCGCCTGCGCCCAAAAATAACCCCGTCCCGATCGCGCCGCCAATAGCGATCATTTGTACCTGGCGATTACCCATCGCCCGGTTGTAGCCCTCTTCATGAGAGTTAAGCCAGCGTCGTTTCGCCGCGTGATGCTCCGTGGCGCTGTTGTTGTCTGTTTTCATTTCGTTACCTGTTAACCTGTCTGAACCTTGCGGAATTCCTCAACCTGCGTGAGCAAAAGCCAAACGATTGCTCCGCGGTAAATGTTTGCCTTTCCAGTGATTCTACGTATGGATAAGAGAAACATGGCGCAGCATCCTACCTGCAATCGGCAAATGACGCAAAACATACCCGCCGCCAGTGATGGGACTATTAGCAGAAATTGTGAGGTGAAAGGAGACAAGCAGCGTAAATGATTCAACCAGCAGATAAAAGCAACAGAAAAAACCAGCCATAAACCGGTAAATACCTGCCAATTTTATAAGGTTATAGGCTTATCCCATAAGCATGCATAATGACCGCCGCGCCGACTTTGCTACTTTTTTGCTTATTTAATGTAAATTAATTGTTTCACAGCGTGCGCCGCGCCACCTATTAATGAACGTATCTCCTTCAACATGAGAGCGTTGCATGTATCGTCTGAGTTTGCTGGATAAAAGCCCCATCGCGGAGCAGGAAACCGCGCAGGATGCCCTGGCCCGCACGCTGCAACTGGCGCAGCAGGCTGAACGCTGGGGCTATCACCGGTTCTGGATCGCCGAACACCACAACACTGCCCAGCTTGCCAGCCCCTCGCCGGAGCTGCTGATTGCCTGGATACTGGGTCAAACACAGCGTATTCGCGTTGGCTCCGGCGGTGTGATGCTGCAGCACTACAGCCCGTATAAGGTAGCGGAAAACTTTAACCTGCTGGCCTCGCTGGCGCCGGGGCGGGTTGATTTGGGCATCGGTAAAGCACCCGGCGGCTTACCGCTTTCTACACGCGCCCTGCAGCATGGTGTCAACAGCGCAGAGAAGGGCAGCTTTGCTGAACAGTTGGCGCAACTGGATGGCTGGCTGTCACCGACCGACGGCAGCGCCGAAGAGTCGTTGCTCGCCACACCGCTACCGCCAGTGCGCGCAGAGGGTTTTCTGCTGGGGGCGAGCCTTGAGAGTGCAGCGCTTGCGGCAAAACAGGGATGGAATTTTGTTTTCGCCGCCCACTTGAACGGCGATAAAGCGCTTTTGCGTGACGTTGTCACACAGTGGCAGCAGCAGAGCCAGCGCGATACGCTGGTTGCCGTGCAGGTGATTGTCGCGCCAACCCATGCGCAGGCCGAGGAACTCGCGCAACACGTTGAAGTATGGGGCGTGACGCTGGCGAATGGACAACGCGTTAGCGTCGCCAGCGAAGCACAAGGACATGCCTTTGCCCGTCAGGCCGGGAGCCCGGCAGTCAGCATTACTCGCCGCGAACCTTCGCTGATTGCCGGTACACCGACGCAAGTACGCGCGGCGCTGGAAGCGCTGCATCAGGAATTTGCGATTGATGAATTCATTATTGATACACCGGTGAGCGAAGGGAGCGCGCGCTTGCAGTCGTTACGGCTGCTGGCAGAGGTTCATGCTCGTCAGGAGGTGACAGAATGAGTTTTGAGCAACAACTGCTTGCCTGGCGCCGCGAACTGCATCAACACCCGGAACTCTCATTGCAGGAGTTCGAAACCACACGCCGCATTCGCCACTGGCTGGAAAACGCCGGTTTGCGCCTGCTGCCGCTGACGCTACCGACCGGCGTGGTGGCGGAAGTGGGTGACGGCGAGCCGGTGATTGCGCTGCGCGCGGACATTGACGCCCTGCCGATCGACGAGGCGGTGGACGTGCCGTTTGCCTCGCGTAATCCGGGCATCATGCATGCGTGCGGCCACGATATTCACTCGACAGTGATGCTCGGCGCGGCGCTGTTGCTGAAAGAGAAAGAGTCTCAGCTTGCTGGTCGGGTACGCATTCTGTTTCAACCCGCCGAAGAGAATTTTGGCGGCGCGAAGCGCCTGATTCAGGCGGGAGCACTTAACGGCGTCAGCGCCATTTTCGGCATGCACAATGAACCGGGTTTACCGGTGGGGACGTTTGCCACGCGCAGCGGCGCGTTTTACGCAAACGTAGATCGCTTTGCCTTAAAAGTGTCCGGTAAAGGCGCGCATGCCGCGCGGCCACATGAAGGCAACGACGCCATTTTACTCGCCAGCCAACTGGTGGTGGCGCTGCAGAGTATCGCCAGCCGTAACGTCAATACGCTGGAATCCGTGGTGCTGAGCGTCACCCGTATTCAGGGTGGAAACACCTGGAATGTGTTGCCAGAACACGTCGAGCTGGAAGGCACGCTGCGCACGCACCGCCACGATGTACGCGACAGCGTCAAACGTCGTGTCGATGAGATTGCTGCTGGTCTGGCGCGCGCCTTTGATGCGGAAATCTCCGTCAACTGGTTTGCCGGTCCGGATGCGTTGATCAACCACGAGCGCTGGGCGACATTTGCCCGTGATGTCGCCGACTGGCACGGCTACCAGACAGCACAGGCGGATCTGCATATGGGCGGCGAGGATTTCGCCGTCTATCTGCAACATATTCCGGGCGCGTTTGTCAGCATTGGCAGCGCCAGTGAATACGGTCTGCATCATCCGTCGTTTAATCCTGATGAGGATCTCATCGAACCGGCAGCGCGTTATTTCGCGCTGTTAGCGGAAAAAGCCTTACTGCAACCCTGAAAAATATTATCGCCCTGGCGCGGCTGCGCCGGGCATTCTGTTGCCTGAATATGAGGATGGAGTATGTCTACAGCACGACAATTGCGCCTTGGCACCATATTGCATGGCGCATCGGGAAATATGTCCGCCTGGCGACATCCGGCGGCGGTTGCCGATGCCAGTATTAATTTCGGCTTTGTGCAGGAGACGGCAAAAATTGCCGAGAAAGGGAAACTCGATTTTTTATTTGTCGCTGACGGCTTATATATCAACGAAAAATCGATCCCACATTTTTTAAACCGCTTTGAACCAATCACCGTATTATCCGCACTGGCCAGTGTGACGACTCATCTCGGGCTGGTCGGTACGCTTTCCACCTCCTACAGCGAGCCTTTCACCGTGGCGCGACAGTTTGCCAGCCTCGACCATTTGAGTAATGGCCGCGCAGGCTGGAACGTGGTGACTTCGCCGCTGGAAGGCTCGGCAAAAAACTTCTCACGGGAAAAACATCCGGATCACGCGCTGCGTTACCGCATTGCTGATGAATATCTCGATGTGGTGAAAGGATTATGGAATTCCTGGGAAGAAGATGCCTTTATTCGTGATAAAGCCAGCGGGCAATTCTTCGATCCGGCTAAATTACATACGCTGAATCATCACGGTGATTTTTTTCAGGTTGCCGGGCCATTAAATATCGGCCGCACGCCGCAGGGACGACCCATTATTTTCCAGGCAGGTGCATCCGATGATGGTAAAAAGCTGGCGGCACGTCATGCCGACGCCATTTTTACCCATCAGGAGACGCTTGACGAGGCGAAAGCATTTTATCGCGACGTCAAACAACAACTGGAGCAGTATGGTCGCCGCCATGATGAATTGCATATTTTCCAGGGTGTCAGTGTGATTGTCGGCGACAGCGAAGAGGACGCCGAACAGCAATACCAGACCACCGCAGCGCTGGTATCCATTGCCGATGCGCTCAATTATCTCGGGCGTTATTTCGAACATCACGATTTCAGCCAGTATCCGCTGGATGAACCTTTCCCCGATATCGGCGATTTGGGGCAGAACAGCTTTCGTAGTACCACTGACGAAATCAAACGCAATGCACGTGAACGCCGGTTAACACTGCGCCAGGTGGCGCTGGAGAGCGCCACGCCGCGCCCGCGTTTTTCCGGCACGCCGCAGCAGGTTGCCGATGGCTTGCAGCAGTGGTTTGAAAGCTACGCCGCCGACGGTTTCATCATCCAGGGCGGCACACCGGATACCTTCCCGCGCTTTGTCGACAAAGTCGTGCCGCTGTTGCAGGCGCGCGGGCTGTTTCGCAAGGCGTATCCCGGCACAACACTCCGCGAGAGTTTAGGTCTGCCGCTGCCCGCTAATCCGTTTTCACAACAATAAAAGAAGAGAAACGCTATGCACAAAACATCGCTACTGCTGGCTTTGACATTGAGCGTCATGCCGCTGGCCTGGGCTCAGGATGTGAATATTAACGGCACCGGCGTCAGCCTTGAGGCGAATAAAACGCCGATTAACACCGAGAAAAATCCGGTGGCGGTCGCGCAGTTGCCAAAGGATTACCATTTCGTGCAGCCGGGCAAATTTACCGTTGCCGTTGCTGCGCTTAATTCGCCGCCGCTGACGGTGTTCGCCGACGATAACAAAACGTTGCTCGGCAGCGAGGTGGATATTGCCCGCCTGGTTGCCGACAGTCTGGGGCTGGAACTGAACGTCGTTCCTACCTCCTGGGAAGACTGGCCGCTTGGCGTCACCTCCGGGAAATATGATGCGGCCATCAGCAACATTACCGTCACCAAAGCGCGTAAAGAAAAATTTGATTTCGCCACCTATCGCAAAGACTCCCTCGGCTTTTACGTCAAATCGACCAGTCCGCTGAAGTCGATCGAGAAAGCGGAAGATATCGCCGGGTTGCGCATTATTGTCGGTTCCGGCACCAATCAGGAGGCGATCCTGCTCGCATGGAACGCTGAAAACCTGAAAAAAGGGCTGAAGCCGTTTACCCCGATATACACCAAAGATGACGCCGCGCAGACACTGGCGCTGCAATCCGGGCGCGCCGACGCCTATTTCGGCCCGAATGTCATTGGCGCATGGAAAGCGGCATTGACCGGCAAAACCCGGCTGGTTGGCAGCGTCGATGGCGGCTGGCCGAAGGCGGCGCACATCGCGGTCACACTACGGAAAGGCAGCTGCCTGGCGGAACCGGTACAAACCGCGCTGAACGGCGTTATCAAGAACGGCGATTACGACAAAGTACTTAATCGCTGGGGCGAAGGCGTGGAGAGACTGCCAACGTCGGAGATCAACCCGGCCGGTCTGGGCGATTAAGGAGGTCTGAGATGGGCGAACGATTCCGTGATGTCTCGCCGGAAGCGCCGGAGCTTCAGCCTATTTTAACCGGGCTGTTTGGCGAGTACGCCGCGCGTTATGGCGACTACTTCTCCCGCGATGCGGAAGTGGAGCAGACCGAGTGGTATCTGGCACCGCAGGGGCTGTTTATCGTGCTGGAGCGCGATGGCGAGATCATTGCCACCGGCGCGTACAAGCCGTTTGATACGCACACGGCGGAGATCAAACGTATCTGGACGCACCCGACGCTGCGCCAGCAAGGTCTGGCCGCACGCGTTGTGCAGGAGCTGGAACGCCGCGCATTACTCGCCGGGTACAGCCACATTTACCTGACTACCGGTTTTCGCCAGCCGGAAGCGGTGCGTCTCTATATAAGCCAGGGTTACCAGCCGCAGTTTGATCTCCATCGCGATCCGGAAGAGTACAGCCAGCCGCCTTTCGACGGGCGGCTGCGCTTTACCAAAGCGCTCTCGACAGCGCGCTTAAGCAAAACGGCATGAGGAGGGAGCATGAAAACGATCGAACCGGTTAAAGTCGTCCCCGCACGCTACCCGCTGCGCACGGTGGGTGCAGTGGTGGCGCTGTTTGTGCTGGCGGGCATTGTGCAGTCTGTGGCGTTTAACCCCCGTTGGGAGTGGCAGGTATTCGCCCGCTGGTTTTTCGATCCCGTGATCCTCGACGGGTTAGGGCAGACGTTACTGCTGACGCTGCTCGGCACGGCGCTGAGTTTGGTGTTCGGCGGCCTGCTGGCGCTGGCGCGGCTTTCATCGTCCTGGCTACTGAGCAGCCTGGCGTGGAGCTATATCTGGCTGTTTCGCTCGCTGCCGCTGATTGTCGTGCTGATCATTTTGTATAACTTCTCCTATCTGTACGACAGCTTGTCGCTGGGCATTCCCTTTACGGCAATAAGCTGGGGCCATTACGAAACCATTAACGTGCTCGGCCAGTTCTCCACCGCCGTGGTCGGTTTAACGCTGGTGCAAAGCGCCTATACCGCCGAAATCATCCGCGGGGGATTCCTCGGCGTCGATCACGGGCAGTACGAAGCGGCCGCCGCGCTGGGGTTACCGGCCTGGCGCCGTACGCTGCGCATTATTCTGCCGCAGGCGCTGCGCACGATATTACCTTCCGGTTTTAACGAAATCATCAGTCTCGCCAAAGGCACCGCGATGGTTTACGTACTGGCGATGCCGGAACTGTTTTACACCATCCAGATGATCTACAACCGCACGCAGGAGGTGATCCCGCTGCTGATGGTGAGCGCGGTCTGGTATCTGGTGATCACCAGCGTGCTGTCGGCCATTCAGTATCTGGTTGAGCGCTGGCTGGCACGCAGTGAACGCCGTTCCGCTATCTCTCCATCACGCAAACGCGTTACCGCTGGTGTTCGCACCGCACAACCGCAGGAGCCTGTTCATGCCAACGTCTCTTAATGGGCATATTTCGATTACCGGCGTCAGCAAATATTTTGGTCGCCACAAAGCGCTGGACGGCGTATCGCTGGAGATCCCGCCGGGGTCCGTCACGGTGATCCTTGGCCCCTCCGGTTCGGGCAAATCCACGCTGTTGCGCACCATCAACCACCTTGAACGCGTGGATGAAGGGTTTATCCGCATCGACGGCGAATATATCGGTTACCGCCTGCGCGGCGACAAACTTTATGAGCTGAAGGAGAAAGAGATCCTGCGCCAGCGGGTCAATGTCGGCTATGTGTTTCAGAACTTTAATCTGTTCCCGCATCTGACCGTGCTGGAAAACCTGATTGAAGCGCCGATTGCCCATAAAAAACTGAGCCGCAAAGAGGCGATCGAACAAGCCTGGGAACTGCTGGATGTGGTGGGCCTGCGCAATAAAGCGGATGCCTGGTCGCGCCATCTTTCCGGCGGGCAGCAGCAGCGTATTGCCATTGCCCGCGCGCTGTCGCTGCGTCCGCGCGTGATGTTGTTTGATGAACCGACTTCTGCACTCGATCCGGAACTGGTGGGCGAAGTGCTGGATGTGATTAAAAAGCTGGCGCGTGCGGGATCAACACTGGTGGTGGTGACACACGAGATTGGTTTTGCCCGTGAAGTCGCCGACCAGGTGGTGTTTATGGTCGATGGCAAAATTGTTGAGCAGGGCAGCAGCGATGAGGTGCTCAACCATCCGCAGCATCCACGGACACGGCAGTTTTTATCCAAAGTGTTGTAAGGAGTGAAAATGAAACAGGGATTTCTGGCACTGTTGCTGATAGCTGGCAGCGCGTCTGCCGGACAGATCGATTTACTAGCCAACGAAAAGCCGCTCACCGCCCGGCGCGATGAGACGGCGATCGCCAAAATTCCGGCGAACTATCGCTTTGTGGAGCCGGGGACGTTAACGGTGGCGATCTCCGCGCTCAACTCCCCGCCGCTGGCGCTGGTCGCCAGCGATAATCGCACCCGCATTGGCAGCGATCCGGATATCGCTCGCTTGCTGGCGCAAAATCTTGGGTTAAAACTGAAACTGGTGCCGACTGCGTGGGAGGACTGGCCGTTGGGTATCACCTCCGGGCGCTACGATGTGGCGCTGGTGAACATAGCGGTGACCGAAGCGCGAAAACAGAAGTTTGATTTCGCCACCTATCGTGCGGATTCGCTGGCCTTTTCCGTGAAATCCTCCAGCCCAATCCAGGCGATTCATGGGGCGGAGGATCTGGCTGGTCGCAAAGTGATTGTCGGCTCCGGCACCAACCAGGAGCGGATTTTGCTGGGCTGGAATGAAGAGAACCGCGCCGCCGGACGACAACCGGCGCAGCCGATCTACCTGACGGATGACGCTTCCGGCAATCTTTATATTCAGTCCGGGCGGGCGGATGTGGTATTTGGTCCGCAGGCTGTGGCGTCGTATAAAGCGGCGCTGAATGGCACCACACGGGTGGTCGGGCTGGGGCCGAAAAAAGCGTGGGTCGCCACCACTACCAAAAAAGGGAACGGGCTGGTCTATGCCTTGCAGGCAGCGCTTGACGGCGCTATTGCGCGCGGCGAGTACCAGCAGGTGCTGGCGCGCTGGGGAGAGCAGGGGGAGGCGGTGACGCAATCGCTGGTCAATCCACCGGGTATTACCTACAACTAAAAAAAGCTGCTCCGCCGGGAGTACAGGGTGACGGAGCAGCGCGGCGTTAGCGGGACGCCAGAATCAGACTCAGGCCGCCGTTGGCGCTAGCGTAATGCGCTCCAGCGAACCAACAATAAACAAATACGAGAACAGACCAACCAGCCCCATTGAGCCGACATACAAAATGGCGTAATCGAAGGAGTGGGTATTGGCGAGGATCACGCCAATGACCAGCGGTGTGACAATGCTCGCCAGGTTACCGCACATGTTGAACACGCCACCCGCGATACCGAGCACTTCTTTCGGCGATGTATCACTCAACACGCACCAGCCCAGGTTGCCAAACCCTTTCGAGAAGAACGCCACGCTCATCGCCGCAACTACCACCACTTCTGAGTCGGTATAGTTGGCCAGCACAATCACACAGGAGAGCAGCATGCCGCAGATCACCGGGAATTTACGCGCCGTCGTCAGGCTGTAACCGCGTCTCAGCAGCCAGTCGGAAACAACGCCGCCCAGCAACCCACCGATAAACCCGGCGATCGCCGGAATACTGGCGATAAAACCCACTTTCAGAATCGACATCCCTTTGGCCTGGTAGAGATAGGTCGGAAACCAGGTCAGGAAGAACCAGGTAATCGAGGTGACACAAAATTGCCCGATATACACACCGATCATCATGCGATTAATACAGACGCTTTTGATCTGCGCCAGGCTGATTTTTTCCGGACCTTTTTTACTGCCGAGCGAGGGTTCACCGCCACCGTCGCGAATATAATCAATTTCCTGCTGGTTAATATCTTTATGCGATAACGGATCGCGAACTTTCACCAACCAGAATATGCCAAGTACGACACCGATCGCGCCAATATAATAAAAAACATAGTGCCAGCTAAGATTGTGCAGAATAATGGTCATCAGCGGCGTAATAATACCCAGCGAAATATATTGCGCCGCCTGATATACAGCCGTAACAAATCCACGCTCTTTATTTGGAAACCACTGCACGCTTAAGCGGCTGTTGGCCGGAAAGGCGGGCGCTTCAATCGCGCCCATCAGCAGGCGCAGTATTACCAGCACAATTAGCGGGCTGGCGTAGAGGTAAATGGTGCCCTGAAACATGGTGACTATCGACCAGCCAATCAGCGCGCAGCCATACACCAGCCGTGAACCATATTTATCCAGCAACCAACCGCCGGGAATTTGCAGGGCCACGTAAGAAATACCAAATACCGAAAATGCGAGGCCAAGTGCTTCCGGATCAAAACCTAATTCTTTACTCATGATTGGCGCGACCACCGAAAGAGTGGCGCGGTCAGCATAATTAAATACGGTGGCAAGAAATAAGAAAACAAGAATGCTGTAACGCACATTGGTGCGTTTAATTATTGTATTCATCGCAACTCCTCGAAACAGGGTTGAATGTGGTGTAGGGAACAGAAAAAAGACGGGAGGGCTCTCCCGTCAGGATGTCATTATTATGGGCGTTTACCGAATTCACAGCTGGTTTGCGTCCACGCGCGAGCCTGTTCGCTGATGCTGAAACCAAGACCGTGGCGGTCAGAGACGTACATACGCCCATCGCGCAGTTCAAGCTGCTCGTTAAATAGCGGATTCAGCCATTCGAAGTGCTCCAGCCACGGCTCCAGCGGATAAGCGGCAGAAAGGTGCAGGTGAACTTCCATAGCAAAGTGCGGCGCCAGTTTGCGGCCATGTTTGGCGGCCAGATCCATGATCTTCAGGAAGGGTGAAATCCCGCCGACGCGTGGCGCATCTGGCTGCACGAAGTCGCTGGCGTTGCCAAGGATAAGCTGTTCGTGTTCGCGAAAGCTGGTCAGCATTTCGCCGGTGGCGATTGGCGTATCCAGAGCGGCAGCGAGCTGGGCATGGCCTTCGACGTCATAAGCATCCAGCGGTTCTTCAATCCAGATCAAATTGAATTTTTCCATCTGGCGGCCCATGCGAATCGCGGTTTCGCGATCCCACTGCTGATTGGCATCAACCATCAGCGGGAAATCATCGCCCAGCGCTTCGCGCACGGCTGTCAGGCGGCGGATATCCTCTTTGGTATCCGGCTGGCCGACCTTAATTTTGATGCCGCCGATGCCGTTTTCACGGGAAATAATCACATTTTTCAGCACCTGATCCAGCGGGGTATGCAGGAAGCCGCCGGAGGTGTTGTAGCACTGCACCGAGTCGCGGTGCGCGCCCAGCAGTTTCGCCAGCGGCAGACCTGCACGTTTGGCTTTCATATCCCACAATGCAATATCGATAGGGGAGATGGCCTGCACCGCCATCCCGCTGCGGCCAACCGATGCGCCTGCCCACAGCAGTTTGGTATAGATTTTGTCGATATCGTTCGGATCTTCGCCCAGCAGGTTATCGGCAATCTCTTTGGCGTGCGCATAGATCCCCTGACCCCCGGCGCGTTTGGAGTAGCTGAAGCCGACACCCTCAAAACCATCACGACTGCGGATCTCCGCAATGATGATCGCCACCTCAGTCAGCGGCTTTTGGCGGCCGGTGAGGACTTTCGCATCGCTTACTGGCGTCGCCAGCGGCAGGAAGGCGAGGGAGAGTTTTACCCACGCAATACGATCGCCGGTTTCAGCGGCGGTTTTTGCCCCTGCGGCTTTGGCATAGGTCACGGCATCGGAATTCGCACTTACGGTCATGATTAGCTCCTGTGAACAACATAATGTTTGCGCTAACATTTGTAGATCCACAACAAATATATGACCAGAGAAATGGTGTGATTATGTACAATCGATCACAAATAATGGCGCCAAAGGAGATGTTATTGTGAATAACTTCGCATTTAATAGTCGAAGGCAGAGTGGTTGCCCTATAAATGATAGCGTTAACATAAAAAGTATAAAATGCCTGCTAACGCACTGATTTCTGAGGAGCGGCGGCAATGATGGGAGAAATGCGTATAATACAACGCGAGAATCATAAAAACGCTGAATGCTCTGTGAGTGAACATGTCGAAAACATCTCGTTCTGTCCCACCGCGTGCGCCCACGCTGGAAGATGTAGCCCGTGCCGCTGGCTTGTCATCCATGACCGTAAGTAGGGCGCTTAACACGCCGCAACTGGTACGTCCCAAAACGGTAGAAAAGGTTATCGCGGCGGTCAAAGCAACGGGGTATATCCCCAATGCGTTGGCCGGTGGGCTGGCCTCGCGGCGCAGTAAATTAATCGCCGTGGTGGTGCCGCAAATTAACAACAACATGTTCGTCGACACGATTCAGGCCATCAGCGATGAGCTGGCGGTGCGCGGTTACCATATGTTGCTCTGCGTTGCCGGATACACGCAACAAACCGAAGCCGATCTGGTTGCCGCGCTGCTTTCGCGCCGCCCGGACGGTATCGTTCTGACCGGGATTCATCACTCGACAGATCTGAAAAAAGTGCTCCTCAATGCCAACGTACCGGTAGTGGAAATCTGGGATTTAACCCCGACGCCGCTGGATATGCTGGTGGGCTTCTCCCACGAGAAAGTCGGCCAGGCAACGGCCGAGTATCTGCTGCGTAAAGGCTATCGCCGTCCTGGTTTGCTGTGGACAGTGGACAAACGCGCCGCGCAGCGTAAAGCCGGGTTGCGCGAAGTGCTGGAACGTAATGGCATCAGCGAACCGGGCAGCGTCGATGTGGCTTTACCAGCGCGATTCACCTCGGGGCGCCAGGGGCTGGCGCAGCTACTGGAGCAGGGCGATTTCGATGTGATTGTTTGCAGCTCCGACACGCTGGCGCAGGGCGCAATCATTGAAGCGCAGTCGCGTGGTTTACAGGTGCCGCGCGATCTGGCGGTGATTGGCTTTGGCGATCTCGATTTTGCCGCCGGAAATCAGCCTGCCATTACCACGGTCAGCGTCGATCGGCAAATTATTGGTCAGCGGGCGGCAACGATGCTGGCCGATCGTATCGAAGGCAGCGAGGTTGACGCGCCTATTGTTGATATTGGCTTCCATTTTGTGGAACGGGAATCCGCATAACACCATGAAAATTAATGTCATCGGCACCAGCGGCAGCGGAAAATCAACGCTGGCGAAACGCATCGCCGCAAAGCTTAATTTGCCCTATATCGAAATGGACAGACTGTACTGGCGGGCCAACTGGCAGGGAACGCCGGATGAGGAACTGTATTCCCGACTGGAACAGTTACTGGCACAGCCGGGCTGGGTACTCGATGGCAACTACAATCGCAGCCGGGATATAAAATGGCGGCATGTCGATCTTGTCGTGTGGGTTGATTACGGTTTCTGGCGCACGATGCGTCAGGCGGTGTTGCGCGCAGCGCGCCGTGCCTGGCACAAACAGGAGCTATGGCCGGGCACCGGAAACTGTGAAAGTTTCCGCCGCTCATTCTTCAGCCGCAAGTCGATCATTCTCTGGACGATAAAAACCTGGCGCGCGAATCGCCTGCGTTACGCGCAGGATATGGCTGACCCGCGCTACCAGCATCTGCGTTTTGTGCGTCTTACCAGCCCACAGCATGCTGACGAATTTCTCGCTACTTTGACCTAAAATTAGGGCTTATCCTCTGTAAGGAGCCCTTATGATCACTGTTTATGGTGTCCCCGGCTGGGGATCGGCGCTAAGTGAAGTGATGTTGACGCTGGCGGAAATCCCTTATCGCTTTGTCAACGTCGACGGCTTTGACCAGCCTGGCGCCCGGCAGGAGATGTTGAAAAAACTTAACCCGCTGGGCCAGGTGCCGACGCTGCAACTTGACGACGGCAGCATTATGACCGAATCGGCTGCCGTGGCGTTGATGATCCTCGACCAGCGCCCGGATTTAGCGCCGCCTGTCGGCACGCCGGAAAGGCAACAATTCTGGCGATTACTGGTATGGCTGGTCGCCAATGTTTATCCCACATTTACCTACGCAGATTACCCGGAACGCTGGGCCAGCGACGCGCCGGAACAATTACAGGAAAACTGCAAGGCATACCGCAAGTCGCTCTATTTGTGGCTGGAGAGCCAGCTAAAAGCCGCACCATATGCGTTTGGCGAATCATTGACGTTGCTCGATATCTATATCTGCGTGATGCGAACCTGGGGACCGCGCCACGCGTGGTTTAAGGAACATACGCCGAAATTCAGCGCCATTGCCGATGCGGTTTGTCGTGTACCCACCCTTCAGGAGGTACTGCGGAATAATGACATCCTGACATAACGGATTATTGCTGGGTATTTAAATATTCTTAGAGCATCATATAAATTGAAAATCTATATAAGATGAAGGGGCGAAAAATAAATTGATATCGCCCCTTTTCTGTGAGACAACTCCTACCGGGACGACGTCCATAGATAATATTTCCGGATGGCAATAAAAGATGGAAATATCATATTAACATTAACGGGATGATAGTAATGGAATATATTCATTCGTATCTGGTCGGTGGTTCGTGGTTTACTCTGGGTGATAGCATAACAGAACGCGGATGGTATCAGCCTATTGTCGCCAAAAATCTGGGGCTTGCTGAGTGGACAAACTATGGTATTGGCGGAACTTGTATTGCACAGAAAAACCAACATGATAATACCGCGATGTGTTTACGATATAACCAGATGGGGGAGAACCCCGATTTGATTACCATCTGGGGTGGAGGAAATGACTTTGGTTTTAACTTCGGTTCCGAGGGCGGTACAGAAATAGGAAAAATCAAAGATAATACGCCATTGACATTTTATGGCGCGATGAATTTATTACTGGCCGGCGTCATTAAAAAATATCCGTTAGCGCGCGTCGGATTCATTGTCACCACGCCGGTTTCCTTTGCCCGTGGCAGAGATCAAAAGAATGCTAAAGGATATTATCTTACCGATTACTGCCACGTTTGCCGTGAGATGTGTGAGCAATACTCTATTCCTTATCTGGACTTACAAAAGAATTCCGGCTTCAACGAACTCAACATGAATATTATGACCAGCAACACCGCTGGAACGGTTTCCGACGGGCTGCACCCTTCAAAATTAGGCATGGAAAGGTTAGCGAGTAAAATCACGCATTTTATCTTATCGCTTTAGGAGATACACAATGCATTTATTCATGAACGGCTGTTGCGCATGACAGGGATAACAGACACATATCTCTATATTTTGCTCTATTCGTTACTGGCTTTTCTTCTTTCTTACGGCCTTTGTACGCTGCTCAAGCGCACACGGGTAACGGCCAGACTGGTCACACTTTGATAACGTGTTGTGCTACTGTGACACTCTCTTGAAAACGAGGAGTTTGCTATGCCGCACGTTGATATCAAATGTTTTCCCCGCGATCTGAACGATGAGCAGAAAACCGCTCTGGCAGAGGATATTGCCGCAGTGATTATGCGTCATCTGAACAGCAAAGAGAGTTCCATCAGCGTTGCGCTGAATGAATACGCGCCGGAAGAGTGGAAAGCGCAGGTCTGGGATACGGAAATTGCTCCGCAAATGGAGCAATTGATTAAAAAACCGGGCTACAGTATGTAAAACGCGGCTGCCCACACCAGCTGTGTGGGCTTTTTTCTTATCCATCATGAGTTATCTCCATTTCTGTTATTGCATTTTTTGTATAGTTCCCCGCCGATGATTGCCTGTGGGATATCTGCATATTCGCCAGTACATCACTGACAAAGAGATACCCGTGAAAACCTGTTCTATTGTTGCCCTTCCTGCGGATGGTATTGCCCGGAAGTGATTTCCGCTGGCGTTCACGTACTACATGCTCTGGCAAAACGGCAGGACGATATTGAAGCAAGGCGACCACACACGAGGTTACCGGGGCGGTTATTCACGCCATCGCCCGAAGCTAATTAATTATTCCTGATGATAATGCGCCCGCGCTGACGCATTATTTATATGTATTCATATTTTTTATTAATAGCCATTTTTATTATACACCTCGCATTTATTTTATTACGTCTTTCAGCAATTTAGGAACTTTCATATTTGCAAGTTGTCTATCAAAAATATAAAGTTCCTCTGAATCTATGCCAGGTTGATTAACTTTATAATGACTATGGCGAAAACATATATTGAGCATTTATATTTGCCGTTCACATACGTTAGCAGCAAATAGAACCCGGACAATATCTGTTATCATTTAAATTGTGCTTGCCACCTTCAATATTATTAATGTCGAATCTTGAATGTGATTGTTTTTGTTAAAACAATATCACGTAATTATTTTCTTTGTGAATGTATTTTTATTTAGTGATAAACAGCAACTAAATAAGACCCGATAAAATATCCCACTAAGGAGGGGGGTAATGTTTAGAAAGGAAGCACTTGAAAACCGAAAAATGAGATGGCGCGGTCGCGCAATACTACTGCCTGGCGTCCCGCTCTGGCTCATTATTATGTTCTGCGTCTGCTTTCTGGCCGCTTTTCTGACCTTTGTAATTGATGGCACATATATGCGCAGGGTAAACGTCAGTGGAGAAATTACCACCTGGCCTCGCCCTGTTACCATTTATTCAAATGCTCAGGGGTTTATTGTTAAATCCTATGTTACGGAAGGGCAAAAAATAAAAAAAGGCGATCCGGTATACCTGATTGATGTCAGCCGAAGCACCCATAGCGGCGTGGTCAGTGATAATCAGCGCAATGATATCGAGCAACAAATCACCCGCGTGGAAAATATTATCGCCGGGTTACAGGAGAGTAAAAATGCCACGCTGAAAACGCTTGAGAAGCAAAAGCAGCAATATAGCGAAGCGCTTAAATTTTCGACCGACGTTATTCGCCGGGCAGAAGAGGGCGTTAAATTGATGAAAGAGAACATGGAAAATTATCGTCGTTATCAGGCCCGGGGTCTTATCACCAAGGATCAGCTTACGAACCATGTGACGCTCTATTATCAGCAGCAGAATGACCTGTTAGGTCTGCGCAGCCAGAGTGAACAAAATGCGCTGCAAGTGACCAGCCTCGAGAGTGAAATTCAGACGCAGGCGGCAGATTTCGACAATCGTATTTACCAGATGGAACTTCAGCGTTACGACCTGCAAAAAGAGCGTCTGAATGCTGATATCAGCGGTGATGTGATTGTGCGGGCAACGTCTGACGGCAAAATCGATTCCCTGAGCGTCACTGCCGGGCAAATGGTGAATGCCGGCGACAGTCTGTTGCAGATTATCCCCGAATCTATCGATCACCATTTACTGGTGGCCTGGGTGCCAAACGACGCGACGCCGTATATCGCCGTCGGCGACAAAGTCAATCTCCGCTATGAAGCTTTTCCTGCCGAAAAATTCGGCCAGTTTTCGGCAACCATCAGTCAGATATCGAAAACACCGGCTTCAACACAGGAAATGATGACTTATCCTGGAGCGCCAAAAAATCTCCAGGGCACATCGATCCCTTATTACAAAGTCGTTATTAAACCCGATCGCGAAGTGGTGGAGTACGACGGAAAACGTATTTCTCTGGAAAATGGCATGAAGGCGCAGAGCACGCTGTTTCTCGAAAAAAGAAGAATTTATCAATGGATGCTTTCCCCGTTCTACGACATGAAGCACAGCGCAACAGGACCTGTAAATGAGTAATAAAAGCCTATTTACCGCGCTGCTCGGCAAGCTGGATTTAAGCTGGTTCCGACGCGTTCCGATGGTACACCAGACCGAATCTTCGGAGTGTGGTCTGGCGAGCCTGGCCATGATCTGTGGCCACTATGGCAAAAATATTGACCTGATAAGTCTGCGTCAGCAGTTTAACCTCTCAGCAAGAGGAACCACGCTGATTGGGTTGAATGAAATTGCGGGCCAGCTTGGCCTTGCTACCCGTGCATTATCGCTGGATTTGCATGAGCTGAAGCTGCTTAAAACCCCTTGCGTCCTGCACTGGGATTTTAACCACTTTGTGGTGTTGGTCGCCGTCAAAGGCAATAAGTATGTGATTAACGATCCAGCGCGTGGACGCAGAACTGTCGGCCAGGCGGAGATGTCGCAATACTTTACCGGCGTCGCGCTGGAAGCCATGCCGGGCAGTGAATTTACCCAGGAAAAAGTAAAAAATCGCGTACGCTTGCGCTCGCTGATCGGTAGTGTTCACGGAATTAAAGCCACGCTGGCAAAGATCTTTTGCCTTTCTATTGTCATTGAAGCGATCAACCTTGTACTGCCGGTAGGTACGCAACTGGTCATGGACCATGCTATTCCGGCGGGCGATCGCGGTTTGCTGTCGCTCATCTGTATCGGGCTGTTTTTCTTTATTCTGTTGCGGGCCTCCGTCAGCATGCTGCGCGCGTGGACATCGCTGGTGATGTCCACGCTCATTAATGTGCAGTGGCAATCGGGCTTATTCCGGCACCTGATTAAACTGCCGCTGGGCTATTTTGAACGGCGTAAAATGGGGGATATTCAATCCCGTTTCGGCTCACTGGATACGCTACGTGAAACCTTTACCAGCAGCGTCGTCGGCGCCATCATGGACGGTATCATGGTGGTTGGCGTATTGATAATGCTGGTGCTGTATGGCGGCTGGCTAACATGGGTGGTGCTTGGGTTTACCGCAGTTTATGTGCTGATCCGTCTGTTAACGTATAACTACTATCGCCAGCTCTCGGAAGAACGCCTGGTCAGAGGCGCGCGCGCCAGCTCCTATTTTATGGAGACGCTGTACGGTATCGCTACGGTCAAAATGCAGGATATGAGCGAGCGTCGTGGCACTCACTGGCTAAATTTGCAGGTCGATACCATCAACACCGGGATTAAACTTACTCGCCTGGATCTCTTTTTTAATGGCCTTAATACGTTTATTGCCGCCTGCGATCAGGTCGCGATTTTGTGGCTCGGCACCAGTCTGGTGATAGACAATCAGATGACTATCGGTATGTTCGTTGCCTTTGGCGCCTTCAGTGGCCAGTTCTCTGATCGTATCGGTTCGCTGGTTGATTTCTTACTGCAACTGCGAATGATGAGTTTGCATAACGAACGTATTTCCGATATCGCTTTGCATGAGCGCGAGCCGAGAAAACCGGATTTACCGGCAACCACGGAAATGCGTCCTCTCGGCCTTGAAACCACCGGACTGAGTTATCGTTACGACAGCCAGTCAGCCCCGATATTTAATGATCTGGCGCTGCGGATTGAGCCGGGTGAGAGTGTAGCGCTGGTCGGCGCTTCTGGCGCCGGAAAGACGACATTAATGAAAGTGCTTTGCGGCCTGTTTGAACCCGATGCCGGTAAGGTGCTGGTTGATGGCATGGATATCAAACAACTCGGGATCAATAACTACCACAAAATGATTGGCTGCGTGCTACAGGATGACAAGCTGTTCGCCGGTTCTTTGCGGGAAAATATCTGTGGATTCGCTGAACATGCCGATGAGGAGTGGATGGTTGAGTGCGCCAAAGCAAGCCATATCCACGATGTTATTCTCGCAATGCCAATGGGCTACGAAACGCTAATTGGCGAACTGGGCGAGGGGCTCTCCGGCGGGCAGAAGCAGCGCGTATTTATTGCGCGCGCGCTTTATCGCAAGCCAGGGCTGCTCTTTATGGATGAAGCGACCAGTGCGCTGGATCATGAAAGCGAAGCCTGTGTAAATAACGCTATTAAGCAGTTGAATATTACTCGTGTTATTATCGCGCACCGTGCAACAACTATTGCAACAGCGGATCGCGTTATCAACCTGTAATTCCATAAACACCCGGCATGCCGCTTTGTTTACTTTAGGAATAATATTTCAAATTATTTCTGGACGATAAAGCGGCATATAATAGATAATTTATTCACAGGTTATAAAGAGTACCTGTTCAAGAGACAATAAGTTAAAAATGCAATTAACTAAAATACAGTGAAATATTAAGGATAATATTATGAAAGAACTTAATTCTATTGAAATGCGTGAAGTTTCTGGTGCTGGCATGCTGTCAGATGCGGCTGGTCTGCTCGGCAGCGGTATTGGTGCGATTGTGGATATGGTTATGGGCGGTAAAAGCACAGCAGCTGCAGATGCTGGCCGCAACATGGCTGAAAGCATCGCCGGAATCGTTGAATCTGGCTTCGGTATTATTAACAATATCTTCAACAGCATTTTCGGCGGTCTGTTCGGCAAGAAAAAATAAATTATTAATACCCTCTGATAGCTAAGCGCCATTAGTTATTATTTGATGTTTATGTTTGGTGGCATTCCGTATGGGATGCCACTTTTTTATTTGTGAAGAAAAAAGATACTTTTGCTCTTCATAAATAAAAAAGTGGCTTGTTATATTTTGATGGTATTTTTTAGGAAATTTATCGATTACGATCGCTGGACAGAAAAATGACTTCAGCAGATAATTTCGCTTAACAACTCAGTATAACGTTTGTCGTTATTAGCAATAATAACAAAAGAAAGCGGATAGTAATAATTTTCGATTGCTGTTTCGCATTTAAATAAGTAAACATTAAGGATAATAGTCATGAAAGAACTCAATACTGTAGAAATGAAAGAAGTTTCAGGTGCCGGTTTTTTAGCTGATACCGCTGGCATGCTCGGTGGGGGTATCGGTGCTATCGTTGACCTGGCTCTGGGTAGCAAAAACACTGCGGCAGCTGATGCAGGCCGTAATATTGGTAAAGGCATTGGCGGTATTGTTGAAGCTGGCATCAATGCAATTACCTCTTTCTTCGGCGGTCTGTTCGGTAAAAAAAGCGACTAATCCCCGCTAAGCATCATTTATTAATACTCTGGTAGCTCCTCTCATAAGTGATATTCCATCCGGAATATCACTTATTTTTTATGTGACTGCATGTCCTCTTTCTTTATCAATCTAAAATAACGGCTGGCATGCGCTCACTATGTGCATCATGTTAATTTCCATTTTTCTATACAATATGACTAATGATATTTACCAGGTTGGTCGTTTTTTTAATTCTTACCAGAATTCGACATACTGTTTTAGGAAAAATATCTCTCACTCTTTATAGACAGCGAGAAGTGTTTTAAGAGATACTTTGCTCAACGAATAAAGCAGAGTTTAAATCATTTTATAAACAATTTTATGAGCGGCGAGAAATTAGACTCTACAAACCACAGCCGTATATTATAAAGAGCATTAAGATTAAGGATGATAAATATGAAAGAACTCAACGCAATTGAAATGCAGGAGGTTTCAGGCTCTGGCATTTTATCGACTGTAGGTAGTATGGTCGGCGCAGGTATCGGTAGTATCTTTGATGCTATTATCCCTGGTGAAAGCACACTCGTGACTGACGCTTGCCGTACTATTGGCCGGTTTATTGGTGCAATCGCTGAAAATCCTCTGGGAGTATTTGGCGTTATATTGGGTAACTTACTAAACCGAAATAACGGCTGATAATTCGAAAAGACATTTTTAATTAACCGATCACGGGTGCTACTCCATATCGGGTAACACTTTTGATCTCTGAATCGGAGTTTCCCTTCGATTTATTACAATACCAAGGAGTATGTATGAAAGAGCTTAATAATAACGAAATGATGGCCGTTTCCGGTGCTGGCTTCTTATCAAATGCCGCTGGTGCATTTGGTGGTGGCCTGGGTGGCATCGTTGACCTTTTCCTGGGTGGTAAAAATACCACGTTCTCTGATGCCGGCCGTAGCATTTGCGAAAGCGTCGCAGGCGTTGTCGAATCAGGTTACAACATGGTTAAAAACGCCGTTAGCAGTCTGTTCGGCGGGCTTTTCGGTATGTTTGGTTCGAAAGATCAATAATCTGTCAGGTCTTCCTGAAAGATAATAGATTCTATTTTTAATTTACTGAATGAGAGTGATATTCCGGGTGGAATAACACTTCTGGTTTTCATGGGTAGAGTAATTATTCTGCCCCTTTACACAAAAAGGAGTTTTTATGAAAGAGCTTAACAATAACGAAATGATGGCCGTTTCTGGCGCGGGTTTTCTGTCTGATACTGCTGGCATGATCGGTGGCTCTCTGGGCGGTCTTGTTGACGCAATCCTGGGCGGCGACAAAACCACTTTTGCTGATATGGGCCGTAAAACCTGCCAGGCAGTTGCCGGCTTCATCGAATCTGGCTTTGGTATCATTAAAAACCTGTTCGGCGGCCTGTTTGGCTCCAAAGCGTAATTAACGAAGAATAACTCCATCGGTGAAATTCCAGCGGGAATATCATTGATGAAAAATGACCACGGAGCGAATACTCCGATTTTAAAATATAAGGAAATATCATGAAAGTACTGAACACTAATGAAATGATGGCTGTTTCTGGCGCAGGTTTTCTGTCTGATACTGCTGGCATGATCGGTGGTTCTCTGGGCGGTCTTGTTGACGCAATCCTGGGTGGCGACAAAACCACTTTTGCTGATATGGGCCGTAAAACCTGCCAGGCAGTTGCCGGTTTCATCGAATCTGGCTTTGGTATCATTAAAAACCTGTTCGGCGGCCTGTTTGGCTCCAAAGCTTAATTAATCTGCCAATAATTTCTGACAGAAAATTATCTCCATTTTTAATTAACTGACTGTCGATGGCATTTCGTTAAAATATCACTGACAGTCATCCAGGCTGGGGTTAACGCTCCAGCCTGTTTTAGAATGTAAGGGATTATTGTGAAAGAATTAACTAAAAATGAAATGCAGGCGGTTTCCGGTGCGGGTCTGTTCGACTCTGTTCTGGGAATAGTTGGCAACATTTTTGAACCGGTGCGCAACGCCATTGGCGGCGCTATTTACAACGTCTTATCACCGATCCTTACGCCGGTACTCAACGCGGTTGCACAAGGTGTGGGTGGGGTTCTGGCAAAGTTTATTGAGCTTTTGGGCAATAAACTGAACGACGACTTTGGTCCTAAGCAGTAATTATTAGCAATCCGTCTTCGCTTTTATATTGATTTATTTAAGTGGCATTAATGATAAATGCCACTTTTTTAGTAAAAATGAAACGCCGTTTTGTGGCGCATCTCGATTTTACATCGATAGCTTAATGGTACATAAGCATTTTCCTCAAGGAGAGACTTATGTTCCGGATACCTAAAACTGCTGCATTCGCCATTTTCTTTACCACGCATATCGCTTTTGCTTCCACCATGCATTTTCCGATCTGGCCAACAGATGAAGCGCCTGGTGCGAAAAACAGTCCGGTCAGTTATTCACTGCTTGAGCGGAGTAAAGACCCAACGCTGCCGGACAGGGCAGTGACCGGCATCCGTGCGCCGCAAATGACCGTTTACCTGCCGCAACAACCAAACGGCATTGCATTGCTGGTCATACCGGGCGGCTCCTACAAACGCGTCGTGCTGGATAAAGAGGGCAGTGATTTAGCCCCGCAGTTCAACGCACGTGGTTACACTCTGTTTGTAATGACCTACCGGATGCCGGAAGATGGCCATGCCGAAGGTGCCGATGCGCCACTGGCCGACGCGCAGAGAGCGCTGCGAACCCTGCGCGCCCGCGCGGCCGAATGGAAGATCAACCCGCACAAAATTGGCGTGATGGGATTCTCGGCTGGCGGGCACGTCGCGGCCAGTCTGGAAACGCGCTATGAAGAAACGGTTTACCGGGCAACGGACAGTATTGATAAGCAGAGTGCACGGCCTGATTTTGCTGTGCTCGGCTATCCGGTGATCTCGATGGAAAGTGCAATTGCCCATCCCGGTTCACGTAAAGCGCTGATTGGCGATAACCCAACCGCACAGCAAATTAAACGCTACTCACCGGAACAGAATGTGACTGCGCAAACACCGCCAACGTTCTTGCTGCACGCCATTGATGATCCGTCCGTGCCGGTCGCCAATTCGCTGGTGATGTTCAATGCGCTGCATGCCCATCACGTACTAACGGAGTTGCATCTGTTCAGTAAAGGGCAGCATGGATTTGGCGTTCGCGGTGTGAAAAACCAGCCAGCCGCCGTGTGGCCGCAACTGGCGATGAACTGGATCGAAGCGTTACCGCAGTAACCGCCAGCTTATTCGCCGGCGGTAATGCGCTTGCCGCTGGCGACAAAATTACCGCCGCCCAGATGATGAATGGTATTCAGTTTGTCGTCATCAAACTGCCAGCGTCCGTTGATAAAAGCCCGTTCGTCGGCAGCCGCAGAAACGACTTCGCCAAACAGCGTATCATATTTCTCCTGCGCGGCAGTGGGTGGCAACAGGCGACACTCCATCCACGCCAGACATTTCTCTTCAATCACCGGCAGCCCAAGTACCGGACCGGCAAACGCCGGGATCCCATAGCAGTTGAATTTATCTTCATCGCGCCCGGTAATGCTGCCGACCGCGTAACTCCAGTTAGTCGCTGCCACACCAGGCACCACAATGCCGAACATGCCGCTACGCTCAATCAATTCGCGTGACCAGGCGCTTTTGTCCACCACAATCGCGATACGCGGCGGGGAAAACTCCACCGGCATCGACCAGGCCGCAGCCATCACATTACGGCGATCGATCTGTTCATCACGGCTGGTAATCAAAATCGTCGGGCCATGGTTTAACAGGCGGCTGGCGTGCTCTAATGCCACAGGACGAAAATAGCTCATAAACGGCTCCTTTGTGCATGATTTTCCGGCATTAAATGACTGTTCTGCCACCAAAAGCCAGCGCAGAGCAGGGGAAAAGGACTATCCGGCACTTTTTGCAACGACAATCTTCCCGCGCCCTTGTTCTTTCGCCATATAGAGCGCCAGATCGGCGGCGCGCACCAGATTATCGGCCCGGGCATGGCGCGGCCAGGTAGCCAGCCCAATAGAGACTGAAACCGGGCCAATATCCTGCGATTCATACAGCATGTGATGGTTAAATACATTACGCAGCAGCGCTTCGGCAACAATCTTCGCCTGTGCTTCATCGACGCCCGGCAAAATAATCAGAAATTCCTCGCCGCCATAGCGGAACGCAATGCTGTTCTCATCCAGCGTTTCGGTGATCAGTTTCGCCATTTCGCGCAACACTTTATCACCGGCTTCGTGACCGTATTGATCGTTGAGTTTTTTGAAGTAATCCACGTCCAGCATCAGGCAACTGAGCGTGCTGTTCTCCACCATTGCCTGATCGATCATATTTCGCAACGTCTCTTCCAGGCTGTAGCGGTTGCGCAGGCCAGTCAGCGGATCATACGTCGCTCTTTCCGTCAGAGTATCGCGCAGGATCTGGTTGGCTAACGCCAGCGCCAGCGTTTCTGCCAGCAACTCCAGATAGGCATATGGTGGCTCTTTACCCGGTGTGTAATTATCAAAGGTCAGCAAGCCAATGCTCTTATTTTGCGCATTGAGCGGCACGCAGATTGCCCGCGACGCCAGTTCCGGCAAAATATGTTCGCACGGCATATCCACGGTGTCTTTGCCAGGACTGTGGAGTTGCCCGCGTTTCAGCGCCCAGCAATATTCCGGTGGGAAAGTGGCATCGTCGCCGGGCGGCAACCCCCAGCGCACCACGCATTTCATACGATTAGTCCGCGTATTCAGCACATAAAGCCGACCGCCCATTTCCGGGATGATTTGCGGCGCAAAACGGTCAACCACACGGAAAATGGCGCTGTGTGTATCGCACCCCTGCAAACGCTGGGTCATGCGCGCCAGCAGGGTGCGCGTAGCCCATTCCTTGTCGCGCTCCTGCTCAAGCCGCTGCCTGGCAAGGCCGTTTTCACGGAAAATGTGGATCGCCTGCGCCATATCGCCAATCTCATCCACCTGCGCCAGCACCGGCGCTTCGACGTTGTAATCCTGCGTCGCCAGCCGGTTCACCACATCACTGAGCGTCACCACCGGGCGCAGAATACGGTGTTTGATAATAAAGCCGAGCACAAACAAGAACAGCAGCGCGGTCACACCGACCATCACTTCCGATAAAGTGCGCAGACGCAGCGAGAGTGACGTAGCTTCTTTGATGGCAGCCTGCGTGCGCTGATCCACCAGGCTGCGGAAATGGGCAAAGCGGTATTCGGCCTCTTCAAGCTTTTCTTCGTAGCTGCCACTGAATAGCAGATTAACGCCGTCGACGCCTTTGCCGTTTTGCACATCCTCAATGGCGATACGCTGCTCTTCTTCAAGCTGGTCGAGGGTGGTAAGCCCGTCCCGCAGAAGCAGAATTTCTTCATCAGATGCACCGCTGTCACGCATTGCAGCCAGCCGGTTTTCCAGGTTTATGTCCTGTTCCCGGCGGGTTTTCCAGCTCTGTACCGTTTCAGGTGTAAATTTGATTACCGCATCACGCGCCATATCGCTGAGCGCAAAGGCTTCTCTCTCCAGATCGTCGATCAAGGTATCAAACGTCCGGCTTTGCGCCACCGTGTCGCGCTCTTTGTGTTCGGCGCCTGAAGCTATAAACAACGCAACGCCGGAGGTCAATGTCAGTGCCACTGTCGCGATGTAAGCATAATTAGTGATCGTTGCGATACGCACGAGAAACCCTTTTTAAAGACGGTGGAGAAGTATGCCTTTCAGTTTAGACATTCGGTTAAAAATCAACGCGCAATAATGACGTCATTTCTTCGTCACAATCCCTGCCTATAGTCTGCCGCATCAAATCCCAAAGAGGATAACAAGATGTTTACTCCCCTGACTTTTGTGCAGGTGGATGCGACCCGTCGGCTGAAAACCACGGGTGGATCACGGCTTCCCGCTGCGGAGGCCGCTGATGTTCGCATTCACTGACATCCGGCTGCAAGGTGTTTCCTACGCCTTCGGCACACATACCGTGCTTAATCACATCGATTTGCATATCCAGCCTGGCAGCATCGTTGCGCTGCTTGGGCCTTCCGGCTGCGGCAAAAGCACGCTGTTGCGATTGCTGGCAGGTTTGAACGAACCGGCAGAAGGTGAAATCTGGTTTGGCGATCGCCTGGTCGCGAAAGCGGGCTGGTCGCTACCGCCGGAAGCGCGCGATATCGGCATGGTTTTCCAGGATTACGCCCTGTGGCCGCATATGAGCGTGGCGCAAAACGTTGCCTTTCCGCTGAAGATGCGCAACGTACCGCGCGGTGAACGCGAACAGCGCGTAATGCAGGCGCTCAGTATGGTCGGGCTGGCGGAGTTGGCCCAGCGCAAACCGGCCGGGCTTTCTGGCGGCCAGCAGCAGCGCGTCGCGCTGGCGCGGGCGATAGTCGCCGAACCTGGCGTGCTGCTGTTCGATGAACCGCTCTCCAATCTCGATAGCGTACTGCGAGAATCTTTGTGCCATGAGATGGCGCGCCTGCTGCGCCAGCTCGGTACAACGGCCGTTTATGTCACGCACGATCGCCGGGAAGCCGAATGGCTCGCCGATCGCATCGTGCATTTAGCATCCGGAAAGGTGGAATCCGTCAGAAACATCACTTCATCCTCAGGGGAAATCGCATGAAAGCCTTACTGTCCGTGAAAAAAGGAGTCGCTTTAGCCATGGTGTTGTCGTCCATGATGATGTCCAGCGCGCATGCGCTGACCGTTTATACCGCAGGTCCCGGTTCGCTGGCGAAAAGCCTGGCCACCGGGTTCGAGCAAAAAACCGGTGTGAAGGTCAATATTTTCCAGGCTACCACCGGCAAAGTGATGGCGCGCCTCGAAGCTGAACAGGCCAATCCGCAGGCCGATATTCTGATTTCAGCCTCCTGGGATACGGCGGAAGATCTGCATCATCGCGGTTGGTTGCTGCCGTTTTCCAGCGCCAATGCAGATAAGGTTCCTGCCGCACTGAAAAGTGCGGATTATGTCGCGCAGGGCGTCTCTGCACTGGGCATTGTCTGGAACACCAAAAGCGGCACGCCGGAACCGAAAGAGTGGCAGGATCTGACGTCGGCAGCCTTCAAAGATAAAGTCACTACGCCAGATCCGGCGCTGTCCGGGGCCTCGCTGGATTTGCTGATCGGTCTGCAAAACGGCATGGGTGAGAAAGCCTGGCAACTGTTTGATGCACTGAAAAGCAACGGCATGGTGGTCAGCGGCCCGAACGCGCAGGCGGTAACGCCGGTAATGCAGGGGGCGAAAGCCGCCGTCTTTGGCGCTGTTGATTACGTCACTTACGGCAATATCGCGCAGGGTGAGTCGCTGAAAGTGATCTTCCCGGCCAGCGGCACGGTGATTGCGCCGCGCCCGATGATGATCCTCAAAACCACCCAGCATGCCGATGACGCAAAAGCGTTTGTTGATTACGTCCTGTCGCCGGAAGGGCAGAACATGGTTGCCGATGCCTGGTTGATGCCAGCGCGTACGGATGTGGAAGCAAAACGCCCGCTGTTTACCGAACTCAAGATTCTGCCGACACAAAGCAGCGGTACCAGCGAGCGCGGCGACGTTCTGAAGCGTTTTAACGCCCTGTTTGCGAAGTAATCCACGCCATTTCTAGCGGGGGCAACCCCGCTTTCAGGATACCTGCTGTGAACCAGAAACTGATTGCGCAGGTGACGATAGGGCTGCTGGTGATACTGGTTGCGCTACCGTTACTGTTTATTCTCTTACAGGCGGTGTTTCCGCAGTTTAGCGCCGGGAATTTTAGCGGCGCGTTTTCCGGCATTCCGCTCCTGCTGGCGGAACCGCAACTGTCGTTAATGCTTGGCGGTACGCTGCAAATCGCCACTGGCGTGGCACTGCTGAGTGTGGTCATCGGCTTGCCGCTCGGCGTGGTGCGCGGGCTGTTTGACCTGCCGTGGCCAAAAGCCTGGGATCTGCTGTTTCTGATCCCGTTTTTAACGCCGCCTTATATTGCCGCCTTATCGTGGATGCTGGTCCTGCAAACGCAGGGCTATCTGATGCAGCTTACCGGGATCGATCTCAATAATTTGTTGTTCAGTAAAACCGGTATCGTGCTGGTCATGACACTGAACATTTTCCCGGTAGTCTATTTTGCCGTATCGCGCAGTTTGCTGGCCAGCGGGCAGCGGCTGGCGCAAGTCGCCCGCGTTCATGGTGCCACACCGTGGAAGGCGTTTTGCCATATCACACTGCCATTACTTTCTCCGGCACTGGCGGCAGGGATGTTGCTGGCGTTTACCCTCGCGGTGGAAGAGTTCGGCGTTCCGGCGGCGCTTGGTTCCCGGGCGGGCGTAGTGATGTTGACCGTCGGCATTGAAGAGAAGCTGGCAGACTGGCCGATCGACTTGCCGGGCGCATCGATCCTGTCGGTGATGTTGATCGCTATTGCGCTCTGCGGCTGGTGGCTGCAACGTCTGTTGACGGGCGATCAAGACGTGACCAGCGTCTCCGGCAAACCCACCGAACATGTGGGTGCGAAACTGGGCTTTTTCACGCTGCCGGTACTGTTGGTTATGAGTTGTGTGGGGTTTCTGGCCGTAGTGCTGCCGGGCCTGTCGATGGCGTTAAGCGGCTTTAGCGCAACGCTTTCCGGCGGACTGACGCTGGATAATCTGACAGTTAAACACTTTGCGGCGCTCTTCGCCCAACGCGGTGATGCGCTGCCTGCACTCGGTACCAGCTTATCGCTGGCGCTGGGCGCGGCGCTGCTCACCGGGTTACTCGGGCTGTGTGCCGCCTGGCTGGTGGTGATGCAGAAGATAAAAGGGCGCGCGGTGATCGATGCGCTGTCGCTGATGCCTGCGGCGCTGCCCGGCGTGGTGGTGGGTGTCGGGTTGATCTTATTGTGGAACCGCAGTTTCTGGCCGGTTTCGCCGTACAACACCTGGGGGATTTTACTTATCTCTTATTGTTGCCTGCTGTTACCGTGGCCGGTGCGCTATATCGGCAGCGCCATGCGTCAGTTAGGCGGTAACCTCGAACCGGCAGCGCGAGTACACGGTGCCAGCGCATTTCAGGCGCTGCGTCTGATTGTGCTGCCGCTGATCTTCCCGGCGATGCTGGCAGCAATGCTGATGGTCTTCGCGATTGCTTCACGCGAACTGGTGACATCGCTGCTGCTGTCGCCCGCAGGGACGCAAACCGTCGCGGTGTTTATCTGGCGGCAATTTGAGCAGGGTTCGGTAGGGCAAGGAATGGCAATGGCCACGCTGACGCTGATCGTCGGGCTGGCGTTAATGCTGACAGCGCTGTGGCTCCTGCAGCGCAACACAAAGCATTAAGAGGGCACGAAATCGCCTGTCGGCGCAAAAAAATGCGGTATAACAAAGGGACACCACGCACAAGGAGCCTGTATGACCCCTTTTTTGACCGCTTATCTGGCCCGGATTGGCTGGAATTTTACGCCCGATGTCTCACTTGAAACGCTGCGGGCGCTGCATTTGCAGCATAACGGCGCCATTCCCTTTGAAAACCTTGATGTTGTTTTGCCACGTGAAATCGAACTCAGCGATGAAGCCCTCTTTCAAAAACTGGTCGTCGCCCGGCGCGGCGGCTACTGCTTTGAGCAGAACGGGCTGTTTGAACGTGCGCTGAAAGAGGTCGGTTTTACGGTACGCAGCCTGTTAGGGCGGGTGATCATTTCCAATCCGCCACAGATGCCGCCGCGCACCCATCGCGTTCTGCTGGTTACCCTGGAGGGTGAGCAGTGGATTGCTGATGTCGGTTTTGGCGGGCAAACCCTGACCGCGCCGATTCGTCTGCTGGCAGAGGTGGAACAGGCAACGCCGCACGGTCTTTATCGGCTGCAACGCGCAGGTGAAGACTGGGTGTTGCAGTTCCGCCATCATCAACGCTGGCAATCGATGTATCAGTTTGAAACCGGGCCGCAGTACCAGGCCGATTTCGTGATGGGTAATTTCCACTCCGCCCACTGGCCCGCATCGCATTTTCGCCACCATCTGCTGACGTGCCGCCATCTGCCGGACGGCGAAAAGCTGACGCTGACCAATTTCCACTTCACGCACTGGAAAAAAGGGCAGGTTGAGGAAGATAAGGTGCTGGCGGATGTTCCGGCGTTGTACGAAACCTTGCAAACACGTTTCGGGCTGGGCGTCAGCGATCCGCAGTACGGTTTCAGCGTCCAGCAACTCGAAGCGGTCATGAGCCGCTTCGACTTAAACGGTGAACACGCTTAACACAGCTCTTTTGCTATCATTACCGCCAGATGGCGATTGAAGGCCGCTTCATCGACATCTGGCATGCCCAGCATGCAAATCCCGTCCATACCGCAGACCAGCGCAATCAAACGCCAGGCGATATTTTCGGCGCTGTCGCTGTCGGAAAACGCGCCCGCCGCGCGGCCAAGGTTTATCAACTGAACCACTTTGACATGCCACATTTCGAGGGTGGTCAGATAAGCCCCTTTGAACTCCGGATCTTTATTCGCCAGCAGCAACGCTTCGCGCCACAAATGCACATAGGGTTCAAGACCACCTTCATCGCTGCCCAGCATGGCATGCAGTTGATCGCGCCACGGCGCGCTGGCAGGCAATAGCTCCACATTCAGCAGTTCGTCAATCAGACGAATAAAAGCCTGCGCCTTTAACGCATTTGCCGACGCGAAATGGTGGTGGACTTGCCCGGTCGCCACCCCGGCTTCGGTGGCGATTCGGCGCACTGTCATGGCGGAAAATCCCTCCGCTAACGCGACGCGCATGGCGGCTTTGAGGATCACCTCCCGGCGATCGTCGCGGTTTAAATAGCGCATATAACCTCGGTTCAATGGATGCGAAACGGAGTGTAACAAAAAGCTGGACATGCGTTCAACATTGCGTAGGATCGCCCTTTCTGGACGCGCGTCCAGAATTAAACAATTACGGAGAAGTTATGTTTCGTCAGTGGTTAACGTTGGTCATTATTGTGCTGGTTTATATTCCGGTAGCGATTGATGCAACGGTGCTGCATGTTGCCGCGCCAACGCTCAGC
The DNA here is from genome assembly GCF_009935945.1 of Kosakonia sp. MH5. Taxonomy (NCBI): domain Bacteria; kingdom Pseudomonadati; phylum Pseudomonadota; class Gammaproteobacteria; order Enterobacterales; family Enterobacteriaceae; genus Kosakonia; species Kosakonia sp. MH5. The sequence continues at coordinate 71,253 of NZ_QODH01000008.1, forward strand.
GCGGAGCTGAACGCCAGCGGAAATGAGCTACTGTGGATTATTGATATCTACTCACTGGTGATGGCGGGCATGGTGCTGCCGATGGGCGCACTGGGCGACAAAATCGGCTTTAAACGCTTGCTGCTTATCGGCAGCGCACTGTTTGGCAGCGCATCGCTGCTGGCCGCGTTGGTCACCAGCGCCAGCGAACTGATCGCCGCACGCGCACTGCTGGCCGTCGGCGCGGCGATGATTGTTCCGGCAACACTGGCCGGTATTCGCACCACCTTTTCACAGGCGCAGCATCGTAATACCGCGCTGGGCATCTGGGCGGCGATCGGTTCTGGCGGCGCGGCGTTCGGGCCATTGATTGGTGGCATTTTGCTGGAACATTTCTACTGGGGATCGGTTTTTCTGCTCAACGTACCGATTGTGATCGGCGTGATGATCCTGACCGCCCGCTATGTGCCGCGCCAGGCCGGTCGCGCTGAACAGCCGCTGCATCTGAACCAGGCACTGGTGCTGATTGTCGCCATCCTGCTGCTGGTATGGAGCGCAAAAACAGCGATGAAAGGGACGTTACCACTGTGGATGATTGTCGGCACGCTGATAAGCGGCGCGGCGCTGCTGACCGGTTTTGTGCGTATCCAGCTTGCCGCCGCCACGCCGATGATCGATATGCGCCTCTTTACCCATCGCGTGATTTTGACCGGGGCGTTGATGGCGATTACCGCCATGGTGACGCTGGTCGGTTTTGAATTGCTGATGGCGCAGGAACTGCAATTTGTCCATGGTTTTACGCCCTTCGCCGCCGGAATGTTTATGCTGCCGCTGATGTTGGCCAGCGGTTTTAGCGGGCCGATAGCCGGAATACTGGTGTCAAAACTCGGCCTGCGTCGCGTGGCGACGGGCGGTATGGCGCTCAGCGCGCTAAGTTTTCTCGGCTTATCGATGACCGATTTCGCCACCCAACCGTGGCAAGCCGGAAGCCTGATGGCGCTGCTGGGTTTCAGCGCCGCCAGTGCGTTGCTGGCCTCTACCGCTGCGATTATGGCGGCAGCGCCGCCGGAGAAAGCGGCGGCGGCCGGGGCGATAGAGTCGATGGCCTATGAGCTTGGCGCAGGTCTGGGGATCGCCGTATTCGGCCTGATCCTGAGCCGCAGTTTCGCCGCGTCGATCCAGTTACCGCAAGGGCTGAGCAGCACACAGGCCGCCCAGGCTTCCTCATCCATTGGCGAGGCGTTTCGCCTGGCGCAGGATGCACAACCGCTGATGGCACAGCAAATCATTAGCGCCGCCAAAACGGCCTTTACCGGCTCGCACAGCGTTGCGCTGAGCACCGCAGGCGCATTACTCATGCTGCTGGCGGTCGGCATCTGGTTTAGCCTTGCGCAGGTGAAGCATAAATAGTGGCAGCCCGCTTACGCCGTGCGGGATACTTGGCGGGTCGACCACCAGCAGAGCAGCGACCCGCCGCACACCATCACAGCGCCCTGCCAGAAGGAGAAAGAGAGCGGGGCGTTCAGCATCATGGCGGCCAGCGCCGAAGAGAGCACCGGAGTAAAGTAAGAAGCGGCGGCCAGCACCGTGACATTGCCGTGCAGAATACCGATATTCCACGACGCATAACCAAAGCCCAGCGCCACCGCCGTCATGACTAATTTCACCGTTACCGACAGGCTGAAAACCATCTCCGGTTGCGGTGAGAAGGCATATTTCACCCATAGCGTTGCCGCCGTCAGCAGAACAAACAGCGTAATGCCATTGGCGCCCTGCGCATATTTGGCCGTTACCGTACAATAAATTGCCCATATAAATGCCCCGGCAAATGCCAGCACATAGCTGAGCGGGCTGGAAATAATATTTTCCCGGATATCAGCAATATTCAGACCGTTCTCGCCGCCAAGCACCCAACTAACGCCAAGTAAAGCAAGTAATAGCCCTGGAATAACCCAGAAAGTCGATTTTTGTCCGTTAAATAATATGGCGCAAAGAATGGTCAGGCTCGGCCATAAATAATTGACCATTCCCACTTCGATTGCCTGTTGGCGGGTTGCGGCAAATCCCAACGACAGGGCAAGACAGAGTTCATAGCTAACAAATAACAGGCTGCCGACCAGCAGATATTTGCGAGGGAAGCGCCGTAAATCGGGAAACCCGACGGTAAAGATCAGCAGGATACCGCTCAGGGTATAGATCAGCGCCGCGCCGCCAACTGGCCCAAGACCTTCACTGACAGCGCGGATAAAACCGACCATGGTGCTCCATAATAATACCGCCAGTAAACCAATTAACGTTGCACGTTTTCTGTTCATTGCTGCACTTTATCGGCGAAAACAAAGCCTCAACTTATAACACGAATTAATGACCTGGGGTGAATTCATCACTGCGCCATCTACCCCTTATGGCTTAATAAAATCCGATAAGTGCGACTATTAGGGGTCAGCCATCCGGCGTTATTGATTTACCGCAATTATTTCGCCTGCCGGAATGTTTAGTTTCCCGCCGCAGTCGAAGACAAATAATGAGGAAAGCAATGGACGTCAGCCGCAGACAATTTTTCAAAATCTGCGCGGGCGGTATGGCCGGAACCACAGTTGCCGCATTAGGGTTTGCCCCGAAAATGGCGCTGGCTCAGGCGCGAAATTATAAATTACTGCGCGCAAAAGAGATCCGAAACTCCTGCACATACTGCTCCGTGGGTTGCGGGCTATTAATGTATAGCCTGGGCGATGGCGCGAAGAACGCCAAAGAAACGATTTATCACATTGAAGGCGACCCGGATCATCCGGTCAGTCGCGGCGCGTTATGCCCGAAAGGGGCTGGCCTGCTTGATTACGTACACAGTGAAAACCGGCTGCGCTACCCGGAATACCGCGCGCCAGGCTCCGACAAGTGGCAGCGCATCTCCTGGGAGGAGGCTTTTAGTCGCATCGCCCGGTTAATGAAAGACGATCGCGATGCGCATTTCGTGGAAAACAACGCAGCGGGCGTGAAAGTCAATCGCTGGCTTTCCGCCGGTATGCTTTGCGCTTCAGCGGCCAGTAACGAAACCGGCATGCTGACGCAGAAATTTGTGCGCTCCCTCGGCATGCTGGCGGTAGATAACCAGGCGCGTGTCTGACACGGACCAACGGTAGCAAGTCTTGCTCCAACATTTGGTCGCGGTGCGATGACCAACCACTGGGTTGATATCAAAAACGCGAATGTGGTGATGGTGATGGGCGGTAACGCCGCTGAAGCCCACCCGGTCGGTTTCCGCTGGGCGATGGAAGCCAAAAATAACAATGATGCCACGCTGATTGTTGTCGATCCGCGCTTTACGCGCACGGCATCAGTGGCGGACATCTATGCGCCCATACGCTCCGGAACGGATATTACTTTCCTTTCTGGCGTGCTGCGCTACCTGATCGAAAACAACAAGATCAACGCCGAATACGTCAAACATTACACCAACGCTGCATTACTGGTGCGCGATGATTTTGCCTTTGAAGATGGTCTGTTCAGCGGCTACGACGCAGAAAAGCGCCAGTACGATAAAACCTCGTGGAACTATCAGTTCGATGAAAACGGCTATGCCAGACGTGACGACACGCTCAGCCATCCGCGCTGCGTGTGGAATCTGCTGAAACAGCATGTCGATCGCTATACCCCGGAAACCGTCGAAAACATTTGCGGTACGCCGCAAGCGGACTTCCTGAAAGTGTGTGAAGTGCTGGCCTCAACCAGCGCGGCGGACAGAACCACCACGTTCCTGTACGCGCTCGGCTGGACACAACACACCGTCGGTGCGCAGAACATTCGTACCATGGCGATGATCCAGTTGCTGCTCGGCAATATGGGGATGGCGGGCGGTGGAGTGAATGCGCTGCGCGGCCACTCGAACATTCAGGGGCTGACGGATTTAGGGCTGCTCTCGACCAGCCTGCCGGGCTACCTGACGCTGCCTTCGGAAAAACAGGTCGATTTGCAACAGTATCTGGCGGCCAATACGCCGAAAGCGCTGTTGCCGGATCAGGTTAACTACTGGAGTAATTATCCGAAATTCTTCGTCAGCCTGATGAAATCGTTCTACGGCGACGCGGCACAGAAGGAGAACGACTGGGGCTTTGACTGGCTGCCAAAGTGGGATCAGTCTTACGACGTTATCAAGTATTTCAATATGATGGCGAAAGGCGATGTGACGGGTTACATCTGTCAGGGCTTTAACCCGGTGGCCTCCTTCCCGGACAAAAACAAAGTCGTCAGTACGCTGAGCAAATTGAAGTACATGGTGGTCATCGATCCGCTGGTGACCGAAACCGCGAACTTCTGGCAGAACCACGGCGAAATGAATGATGTCGATCCGTCGACCATTGCGACAGAGGTGTTCCGTTTGCCGTCGACCTGCTTCGCCGAAGAAGATGGCTCCATTGCCAACTCCGGTCGCTGGTTACAGTGGCACTGGAAAGGCCAGGATGCGCCGGGTGAAGCGCTGAATGACGGTGAAATTCTCGCCGGGATTTACCACCGCCTGCGTGAAATGTACCGCACCGAAGGCGGTAAAGGCGCAGAGCCGTTACTGAAGATGAGCTGGAACTACAGCCAGCCGCACAATCCACATTCGGAAGAGGTGGCGAAAGAGAACAACGGTTACGCGCTGGCGGATCTCTATGATGCCAACGGGCAACTGCTGGCGAAGAAAGGGCAACTACTGAACAGCTTTGCGTTGCTGCGTGACGATGGCTCAACGGCGTCATCCTGCTGGATCTACAGCGGTAGCTGGACAGAGCAGGGTAACCAGATGGCCAATCGCGATAATGCCGATCCTTCCGGCCTGGGGAATACGCTGGGGTGGGCATGGGCCTGGCCGCTCAACCGTCGCGTGCTCTACAACCGCGCGTCGGCTGACGTTCAGGGCAAACCGTGGGATGCGAAAAGGATGCTGATTCAGTGGAACGGTACGAAGTGGATCGGTAACGACATTCCGGACTTCAACACCGCGCCGCCGGGCAGCAATACCGGGCCGTTTATTATGCAGCAGGAAGGGCTGGGGCGTCTGTTTGCCCTCGACAAGCTGGCAGAAGGGCCATTCCCGGAGCATTACGAACCGATGGAAACCCCGCTCGGAACCAACCCGTTGCATCCGAATGTCGTCTCCAGCCCGGTTGTGCGCATCTATCAGGACGATGTGAAACGGCTGGGGAAAAAGGAGCAATTCCCGTATGTCGGCACCACTTATCGTCTGACGGAACATTTCCACACCTGGACCAAGCACGCGCGCCTGAATGCGATTGCCCAGCCGCAGCAGTTTGTTGAAATCAGCGAAACGCTGGCTGCAGCGAAAGGCATCAGCAACGGCGATCGCGTACGGGTCAGCAGCAAGCGCGGCTTTATTCGCGCGGTGGCGGTTGTCACGCGTCGGCTGCGCACGTTGCAGGTTCATGGACAGCCGGTGGAAACCATTGGTATTCCGCTGCACTGGGGTTTTGAAGGTGTGGCGCAAAAAGGCTACATCGCCAATACCCTGACGCCGAGCGTGGGTGATGCGAACTCGCAAACACCGGAATATAAGGCGTTTTTAGTGAATATCGAGAAAGCGTAAGGGAGCGAGATTATGGCGATGGAAACTCAGGACATTCTTAAGCGCTCCGCGACCAACCCGATCACGCCGCCCCCACGGGCGCGTGATTATAAGGCTGAAGTTGCCAAGCTTATCGATGTTTCCACCTGCGTGGGCTGCAAAGCCTGCCAGGTGGCGTGTTCAGAATGGAACAACATCCGCGATGAAGTGGGGCACTGCGTCGGGGTTTACGACAACCCGGCCGATTTGAGCGCTAAATCCTGGACGGTGATGCGCTTTAGCGAAACCGAGCAGAATGGGAAACTGGAGTGGCTGATCCGCAAAGATGGCTGCATGCATTGTGCCGAGCCGGGCTGCCTGAAGGCGTGTCCTTCTGCGGGCGCGATCATTCAGTACGCCAACGGTATTGTCGATTTTCAGCAGGATAACTGTATCGGCTGCGGCTACTGTATCGCCGGGTGTCCGTTTAACGTCCCGCGCCTCAATAAAGAGGATAACCGGGTCTACAAATGTACGCTCTGTGTCGATCGGGTCAGCGTCGGCCAGGAGCCTGCCTGCGTGAAAACCTGCCCGACCGGCGCTATCCATTTTGGTACCAAAGCGGAAATGCTGGCGCTGGGCGAACAGCGGGTAGAGAAGCTGAAAGCGCGCGGTTACGCCAGCGCGGGGATCTATAACCCGCAGGGCGTCGGCGGCACGCACGTGATGTATGTGCTGCACCACGCTGACCAGCCGCAGCTTTACCACAATTTGCCGGAAAATCCGCGTATCGATACCTCGGTCAATCTGTGGAAAGGGGTGCTGAAACCGCTGTCGGCGGCGGGATTCCTCGCCACGTTCGCCGGTTTGATTTACCACTACATCGGAATTGGGCCGAACAAAGAAGTGGATGACGACGAAGAGGATCATCATGAGTAAGTCAAAAATGATTGTGCGCACCAAATTTATCGATCGCGCCTGTCACTGGACAGTGGTGATCTGCTTTTTTCTGGTCGCGCTCTCCGGCATCTCGTTTTTCTTCCCGACATTACAGTGGCTGACGGAAACCTTCGGTACGCCGCAGATGGGGCGCATTCTGCATCCCTTCTTTGGTGTGGCGATCTTCTTCGCGCTGATGTTTATGTTTGTGCGCTTTGTGCATCACAACATCCCGGACAAGAGAGATCTGCCGTGGCTGAAAAACATCGTCGAAGTGTTGAAGGGGAATGAGCACAAGGTCGCTAAAGTCGGGAAATACAATGCCGGACAAAAGATGATGTTCTGGACCATCATGAGCATGATAACCGTGCTTCTGGTGACCGGCGTCATCATCTGGCGTCCTTACTTTGCACAGTATTTCCCGATTCAGGTGATCCGCTACAGCCTGCTGTTGCACGCGACATCCGCCATTATTTTGATTCATGCCATCCTCATCCATATGTATATGGCTTTCTGGGTGAAAGGCTCCATTAAAGGCATGATCGAAGGGAAGGTAAGCCGCCGCTGGGCGCAGAAGCACCATCCGCGCTGGTATAACGACGTGGAGCGTCTGGAAGCGAAAAAAGAGAGCACCGAAGGGATCAAGTGACTTTAACCCCGCTCCGGACGCCCGTTCGGAGCGGTTTTTTTATCTATATCGCCAGGCGCATCAATGGCACCCACAACACAGCTTCTTTCCCTGCGCAATCCTGCGGGCTGCATGTTGTTATCTGATTTTATGGATTAATGTGTCAGGCGCGGCTTTTCGTCTGGTCTGCTGTGGTTGAATGGTCAATAATGCCCGCAACACTCTTTTAACAAGTGGTTTGTAGTATGAAAAAAACGATTTTTTCGTTGGCACTTGCGACCTTTGGTCTGGGAATGGCGGAATTTGGCATTATGGGCGTGTTGACGGAACTGGCCTCCAATGTCGGTATCTCGATTCCGTCGGCAGGACATATGATTTCGGCTTACGCCTCTGGCGTGGTGATCGGCGCACCGATCATGGCGCTTGTTTCCAACCGGTTTTCGTTGAAAAACATATTGTTGTTTCTGGTGGTGCTGTGCGTCATCGGTAATGCCATGTTCACGTTCTCCAGCGCTTATCCGATGCTGATTATCGCCCGCTTAATTTCCGGTTTTCCGCATGGGGCAATCTTTGGCGTTGGCGCAATTATCCTGTCGAAAATTGCTCCGCCCGGCAAGGTGACGATGGCCGTGGCAGGTATGATCGCCGGCATGACTGTCGCGAACCTGATCGGTATTCCGCTGGGTACATGGATCGGTCACAGCTTTAGCTGGCGCTACACCTTCTTACTGATTTCGCTGTTCGACATCGCCGTGATTGTCTCGGTGATCTTCTGGGTTCCGGCGCTGTTTGATAACACCGAAAGCCGCCTGCGCGAGCAGTTTCATTTCCTGAAAAAACCCGAACCGTGGCTGATTTTCGCCGCCACGATGTTTGGCAATGCCGGTGTGTTTGCCTGGTTCAGCTACGTGAAACCATTTATGGTCACTGTCTCTGGCTTCTCCGAAGCCTCGATGACCTTCATCATGACGCTGATGGGGCTGGGAATGGTGCTGGGGAATATGTTCAGCGGCAAGCTCTCCGTCAAATTCAGCCCCTTACGCATTGCGGCGGCAACTGAGTTTTTCATTATGCTGGCGATGCTGGCGCTGTTTGTCGCCGGAGAAAACAAAGTCGGGGCGCTGTCGCTTGGCTTTATCTGCTGCGCAGGCCTGTTTGCGCTCTCCGCGCCGCTGCAAATTATGCTGCTGCAAAATGCGAAGGGCGGTGAGATGTTGGGCGCAGCCGGGGGGCAAATGGCCTTCAACCTCGGTAACGCGGTGGGCGCCTGGTTCGGTGGCTTGATCATCACTTTCGGCCTGACTTATCGCTATCTTACGCTGCCAGCAGCGGTGCTGACCTTTGCTGCCATGAGCGCATTGCTGGTGTATGGTCGGCTGAAAACAAAGCTGAAAACTGAATCTGTCGCGCAGGCATAAAAAAACGGGTAAGCACGACGCTTACCCAGCGGCGACACCTTCAGGGCAACCAGGGTTCCCCCAGCGTAAGCATCAGACGGTTGGCCCAGGCAAAAAACGCGGCGGACTGTAGCAGATCAAGCTGCTGCAAAGTGTCCAGCTCCTGTTCTTTCAGCTTTGCCTGATGCTGCGTTGTCAGTGCCGGTGGCGTCACCGACAGGGCGGCGGCGGCATCAATTTCAGCCTGCCAGCGTGCTGATTGCCCGGCACTCAGAATATCTCCTGGTTGCACAGCAAGCAGCGTCTCTACGGCATTATCATCCTTCGACAACTGGCTGGTTTTGCGCGCATGGACTGAAGCGCAATAGATGCAGCCATTAATTTTACTGGTGACCGTCGCCGCCAGCTCACGCTCGGCGCGCGGCAAGCCGCCAGGGGTGTAGAAGATGCCCTTATCCGTCAACGTGCGTTGCTCAAGCACCGGAAGATTGCGGCCTAACAGACGAAAATAGTCAGAATCGGTATGGCCGAATTTCGCCAGAATCGCCTGTTCAGCCGCTGTAAACTCCGCCAGCGGTTTCGCAGCAATCCACGGTTCCCAGCCCAGTTCCTGCTGAGTAAACTGCACCGGCGCGGGTTTCCCGGTTTGCGTGGTCGGTGTGGTATGCCAGATACCTGCCACCACCGGTTTTCCGCTGGAGGAAACGGGCTTGCCATTGAGCAAACGTAACCCGGCCAGCAGGCGGCTCTGGAAGCTGACAAACGCCACCAGTTGCGCCAGCGTAACAATGCTCTCTTTGTTCCAGCCCGCCGCCGTCAGCGTTTTCAGCGCCTGCGGCGTCGCTTCCACCGGGGAAAAAGTCAGCAACCGTGCGAACTCCAGCGCCGGTGTCAGGCGGGCAGAAGTCGGGTCGGCAAGACCAAAACTGGCGTAATGGGCCGCCAGATCGTTGGCTTCGTGCCACTTCGCCACTTTCGCCGCCACAATAAAGCGTTCGTCCAGCGCAAAGGCGTGCTCCTGGTCACTGAACAGTGCTTCATAGCTGCCCTGGGCATGGCGAGTGGCCGCATCGCGTGTTTCACGCGCACGTTGCAGTTCTGAACCCGCGGCGATCTCCGCCAGCTCAGCAAGAATATCCAGACTTAGCGCCATAGAGGCTCCTTATAGAATGTGCGGAGCGATATGCTCAGCAATCAGTTCAATGGAACGTAACGTGTCGCGGTGCGACGGTTCGACGGAATGCACTTGAAAAGAGATATCGGTGGCGCGGGCCAGGATGGTGTCCTGCGCCAGCGATGCGAGCACCGTTTGCGCATCGCCGATATGCGCGTCAAACTGGCGGATATAATCCGTGACGTTGTCACCTAAAACCGTATGGCCTGCCGCGCGATGTTGCGCGGCCTGGCGGGTCAACCCCGGCGCTGCAATCTTCAGCGCATAGTCGCGGCTGTCGGCGACAAACGCCGTGCGCGAAGCCAGTATGCGCGGCGCAACGCCCGCCGGAAGCGCATCAAGGTAAGCATCCACCATCGGATTCTGGATGGCATTGAGCGTGAGCGAAGGGTTGTCGGCCGGGCGCGGCTGAGTTCGGGACAGCATCAGCCCGTGTCCGCCCCGGCCTGCACGGATTGCGCCGTCAACGGAAAAGGTGGCGATCCATATCCGTTCAGCCAACTGTGGCGCTGGAGGGTAAAGGTGGTTATCCGGGTGCGTCAGCGAATCACCGCGCCAGGCGCTCTGGATCAAGTGCAGCGCATCAGCAAATACCGTCGCCCGTTCATCAATTGTCAGGCCAAAGGGCAGGAAAGAGGTCGCCGTGCCACCCGAGCCAAACCCCACTTCCAGCCGTCCATCGGCCAGCAGATCGAGTACGGCGGCATCTTCTGCCACGCGCAACGGATTTTCCAGCGGCAGGGTGATGATGGCCGTACCAAGGCGGATAGTTTCCGTATGTGCCGCGACGTGTGCCAGAAAGACCAGCGGCGAAGGCAGACCACCTTCATGTTCGTGAAAATGGTGCTGCGCGATCCACGCGCTGTCAAAACCGTACCGTTCCGCATGGCGGATTTGCTCTGTGGCCAGCCGGTAGCGCTCTTTGGGTGCAGCATCGTCAAGCAGACGGGTAAAAAACCCCAGGCGTTTTCGCGTCATGCGAACTCCTCCGTAGCGGGTGAAAGATGGGGAATAGCGTGAATTAACTCGCGGGTATAGTCGTTTTGCGGCGCGGCAAACAGGCTCGCCACGGAACCTTGCTCGACCACGCAACCATTACGCAGCACCGTAACGCTGTGCGCGATGCGCCGCACCGTCGCCAGATCGTGGGTGATAAACAGGTACGTCAACCCCAGTTGCTGTTGCAGTTGCTGGAGCAGGGCGAGGATCTGCGCCTGTACGGTAACATCCAGTGCGGAGGTGGCTTCATCCAGCACCAGAATGCCCGGTTCGAGGATCAGCGCGCGGGCAATAGCCACACGCTGGCGCTGGCCGCCGGAAAGCTCACGCGCCGTACGGTCGAGCAACTCCAGCGGCAACGCAACGCGCCGCGCGACATTTTCCACTCGTGCTTTACGTTCGGCTTTTTCAACGCGTTCAAAGTTCTTCAGCGGCTCTTCGATGATCTCAAACAGTGTCTGGCGAGGATCGAGCGAAGAAAAGGGATTCTGATAGACAAACTGTATTTTGCGGCGCAACTGGCGGCGCGCCTCCTGGCTGAGTTGCGTGGCTTCGATATCATCAATCGTCACCCGGCCGCTGTCGGCCTGCTCAAAGCCAAGCAGAATGCGCGCCAGCGTGGTTTTGCCCGAACCGGATTCGCCAACCAGCGCATGCGTGCTGCCGCGCTGCACGGCAAAACTGACGTCATCAAGCGCCTGCAATTGATGGTCTTTGCCCAACGAGAAACGCTTACTGATACCGCTGGCGCGGATCGCCGGAGACGCCAGCGGCCGCCCGGAAACCGGCGCAATCGTCAGCGCATTGCCCTGGAGATCGCTCAGTAGCTGGCGGGTATAAGCATGCTGCGGCGCGCGCAGCATATCCGCCGTCGCGCCATGCTCCTGAATCTCGCCGTGGCGAAACACCAGCAGCCGATCGGCGCGCTCAGCAGCCAGCGCCAGATCGTGGGTGACAAACAGCACCGCCGTGCCGGATTCACGGCGAAGTACATCGAGTAAATCGAGAATGCGCTTTTGCACCGTCACATCGAGCGCGCTGGTCGGCTCGTCGGCAATGATCACATCCGGCTGCAGCGCAATGGCTATCGCGATCAACACCCGTTGCTTCATCCCGCCGGAGAGCTGGTGCGGGTACTGTTTCATGCGCTGTTCCGGGTGGCTTAAGCCCACTTTCGTTAACAGCGCCAGCACCTGAGCATCGCGCTCGCGGCCACGCAATTTGCTGTGCAGTTGCAGGACTTCGCCCACTTGCGTACCGATGGTTTGCACCGGGTTGAGGGAATTGCCTGGATCCTGCGGCACCAGGCTGATGCGCGCGCCGCGCAGGGCATCAAGCCGTTTTTCCGACCACGTGCTTATTGTTTCGCCGTTGAGCACAATCGTGCCGCTGTCGCGTCGGGCATTGGCAGCCAGCAGCCCAATAATCGCCTGCGCAGTGGTGGTTTTGCCGGAACCGGATTCGCCGACAAAGGCCAGCATTTCCCCCCGTTGCAGGGTAAAACTCACGTCATGAACCACCTCGCGCCAGACGCCACCGCTGTGGTAGCTGAGGGTTAAATTTTCTACCGACAACACGCTCATACGCGACCTCCACTGAACTGACGGCTGAGCCGGTTAACCGCCAGTACCACGGTGATCACCACCAGGCCGGGAAAGGTGGTTAGCCACCAGGCAGTTGATAAGTAATTGCGGCCTTCAGCGATCAACAATCCCCATTCCGGCACTGGCGGCGGCGTGCCGTAACCGAGAAAGCTAAGGGTGGAGAGGGCAAGGATCGCCTGACCAAATTGCAGCGTGGCAAAGGCCAGCACGGCGGTGAGCGAGTTGGGCAAAATATGCCGCCATAGCACCGACCAGAAAGTACCGCCGCTGCCCCTGGCCGCTTCCACATACTCGGTGTGGCGAATACGCACCACTTCACCGCGCGCCAGGCGGGCAAAGCTGGCAATCGAAGCCACCCCCACGGCAATGGCTGCATTGACGGTGCCGAAGCCAAGTAAAATAATCACCGTCAGCGACAACAACAGCGACGGAATCGACAGCAACACATCCACCAGCCGCATCAGGAGGGATTCCACGCGCCCGGCGAGCGCTCCGGCAATCACGCCGATCAGCGTTCCGGCAAACAGTCCCATCGCCACGGCCACCAGCGCGGCGGAAAGCGAATGTGAAGCACCGTAGACAATGCGCGCAAAAAGATCGCGCCCCAGTTGATCGGTACCCAACCAGTGACCGGCTTGTGGAGCCAGCCGCTGTGCTCCGGCAATACCTTCAACCGCGCTGTAATGCGTGAGCAGCGCAGGGAAAAAAGCGGCAACTCCCGCCAGCGCAACCACCGCCCAGGCCAGCCATAATCCCGGCTGCCAGGCGTACGTACGCCAGGCGGGAACGTGCTTGCGCGCGGCGGTAGCGTAATCGACCAGACTCATACTGCACCTCCGGTAACGGTTTTCAGCCGCGGGTCAAACCACGGCATCAGCAGATCCACCAGCAGATTAATCAGGACAAACCCCAGCGCGGAGATCATCACTACCGCCTGCAATACGGCAATATCCTGATTGTTCACCGCCTGCTGCGTCAGTTGTCCCAGCCCGCCACGACCAAAGACGGTTTCCGTGATCAGCGCACCGGCAATCAATTCCCCCAGCAACAGCCCGGCGATATTCAGCACCGGCAGCAGGGCATTGCCGATAACGTGCCGCCACAGTACGCCGGTCTCGCTCACCCCTTTGGCGCGCGCCACGCCCACAAACGGCTGAGCCGACACCTGGTCGATACTGCGTAACAAGATCTGCGCCAACGGAGCGGAAATAGGGATCGCCACGGTAATAATCGGCAGAATCAACCCCTGCAACGGCGAAGGGTTAATGACCGGGATCAGCCGCAGTTGGAAGGAAAAAAGCTGAATCAGCGCAATGCCCAGCCAGAAGGTGGGCAGCGAAATAAACAGTACCGGCAAAGATTGGATGACATTACTCAGCCAGCGTAATGCGGGCAACCGCGAGACAAACGCCAGTACAAAAGCCAGCGCCACGGCGAGCGCGAATGCCGGTGCGGCCAGTTGCAGTGTATCGGGGAGATTACTGGTAATCAGTTCGCTCACCGCAACACCGGCCTGTACCGAATAGCCAAAATCTCCGCGCAACATCGCAAACAGCGTATGAAAATATTGTTGCCACAGCGGGCTGTCCGCCCCATAGGCAATACGCATTTCCTCAATCCGTGCCGGGCTAAGCCCGAGGTCGGGATTCTGAAACTTAATCAATACCGCATCACCCGGCAGCACCTGGAGCAGCACAAAAGAGAGGGTAAACGCCGCCCATAGCACCAGCAGGCCTTGTCCCGCACGCCGCAGAAGATAGTGGCTCATTGCAGCCTCCTCAGTGTTTCGCGATCCACGCGCCGTAGAACGACGGGCGGCCAACGGCTTCGAAGGTTGCGCCTTTCAGCCAGGGCGCACCGGCAAAGACCTGAGGCTCTTCAAAAACCGGGATCACATAAGCGTTATCCAGCAGATAGCGCTGTGCCTCGCCGGTCAGTTGCAGGCGTTTTTTTGCATCGACTTCAGCAGAAATAGAGACCAGCAGATCGTTGAGCTTGTCGTCGCGGAAGCTTTTTACCTTGTCGCTGGAACCGCCTTTTTGCAGCAGCGCATCGCGGTTTGCCGGATAGAACATGCTTTTCACGACATCCGGATCCGCACGCCCAACCTCAGAAACGGTCAGCGGCGTTTTTAGCGGGTCGAGGTTATCCAGCGTGCGGCTTCCGGCGTCGCCAGCTTTAACGCTCAGCGCAACGCCGACCTGTCGCCACTGCTGCGCCACCAGTTGCAGCACCTCTTTGTTTTGCGGTTGCGGCAGGGATTCATACACCGTCAGCGCCAGACGCTGGCCCTCTTTGGCACGAATGCCATCGTTGCCAGCTTTCCAGCCTGCGTCATCCAGTAGCTGGTTGGCTTTGGCCGGATCAAAGGCCAGTTTGTCGCTCAGATCGGTGTAACCGGCGGCAGAGCGGGCAATAACCGAGGTGGCCTGCGGATAGTTGGGCGAGAAAAGGGTATCGACAACCTGTTTAGTGTTTGTCGCATGGAGCAATGCCTGGCGCACGCGCAGATCGGCGACCAGCGGGTTATCCGGGCGGAAACTGAGGCTATCATTCACGCCGCGCGTCGGAGCGGCGTAGATCTGAAACCCCTGATCGGTGGCCTGTTTCTCATCGTAAGCCTGCACCTGGCGGATAAATCCGGCCTGGCCTGCCAGCAACGCGCCAATGCGCACGCTGTCTTCCGGGGTGACGATAATTTTGATGCCATCGAGATTGGCCGGGCCTTGCTGGGTAAGATTCTTCGGCCCCCACTGATAATCTTTACGCTTCGCAAGCGTCACTTCGCGCCCCAGCTTTTCATCACTAACGACAAACGGCCCGGAACCGATAATATGACGCGCATCGCCCAGCTCATCAAAGTTACGTTGTAACGTACTCAATGAAACCAGCCCGGAACCGATGGTGGCCGTGCCCTGTAAAAATCCTGGCGACGGCTTTTTGAAGTAGAACTTCACCGTCTGCGCATCCACCACTTCGCTGTGATCATAGTTATTGATCACTTCCGATACCGGTAAACGCTGCGCTTTGTTACCCAGCCCGTACGTGTCGAAATTTTTTGCGACCGCATTGGCATCCAGCGGCGTGCCGTCAGAAAAGGTCACGCCGGGGCGAATTTTAAAGGTGTATTCGGTTTTATCGGCATTCGACGTCCAGCTTTCGGCAATCCACGGTTCAACCTGCAACGTCTTTGGGTTCTGCCAGGTTAGCTTATCGGTGATCTGATTCAGAATACCGCCATTGGGGTAAAAACCGCCCGCCGGAGGATACAAATTGGTGTGCGCCTGCTGTTCAAGATAAATCAGTGTGCCGCCTTTTACTGGCGTATCCACCGCCCAGGCGTGAACGGAAGCGGCCATTATCAGCACCGTCAGTAGCGGCAAACGAAAAGGGGTGTGCATGGTGAATTCCTTTGTTATCTATTGTCTTAATGTCGGATTCATCATCCGGCGCAGGCATTCACAAAGGAACCAAGGAATTGAGATAAGCTTTTCAGAAAAGCGCAAAACCGGGCGTGATAGACGCCCCGGTCTGGCATCAGTATTAACGCAACCAGGGGGTGATCGTCAGCCCCACCAGGACGCCTTCCGGCGCCAGCAGACGGGTGACACTTTGCCCCCAGGGTTCCAGGCGATTCGCGACCAGCAACTGATAACCTTTGTTGACCAGCACATCAGTGGCGCTCGCTAACTCTTTGACTTCAAATTCAACCCAGCTTTGTGGAACAGGGTGCGAATCCGGCCATTTGTCCGTGCCAAAACAGGATTCGGCGGCATGATGCAACGGCCACAGAGCAAAATGTTTCGCGCCATCCAGTGCATCATGATCGGCGACCAGATAGTCACTGGTGCCTTCCATCGGTTTCAGCGGCAGCCCAAGCGTGTGCTGGTAAAATGTCTGGCTGGCAGCCACATTTTGCGGAACAGGGCCAAAACCGGCGATAAACAACACCTCAAGCCCGGGGATCGTCGTGGTCATCATTACCTCTGCGTCATAAAAAAGGGGCGTCAGCGCCCCCGTGATTATAGGCAATAGAAGATAATTAATGGCGTAAATCGATCACCATGCGGCCACGGATCTGGCCCTGTTCCATCTCTTTGAAGATGGCGTTGATATCTTCCAGCGGACGCAGCGCCACTTTCGGCACCACCTTGCCTTCGGCGGCAAACTGGAAGGCTTCCGTCAGATCCTGGCGCGTGCCAACCAGCGAACCCACCACCTGAATACCGTCCAGCACCAGGCGCGGAATATCGAGGCTCATCGCTTCCGGCGGCAGGCCAACTGCCACCACACGGCCACCGGCACGCACCGCATCGACCGCAGAGTTAAACGCCGCTTTCGCTACCGCCGTCACGACCGCAGCGTGCGCGCCGCCGGTTTTTTCCTGCACGATCTTCGCCGCATCTTCGCTACGCGAGTTGATGGTCAGGTCTGCGCCCATGCTGGCTGCCAGCTTCAGTTGCTCATCGTTAACATCGAGCGCAATGACTTTGGCATTAAAGACATTTTTCGCATATTGCAGCGCAAGATTTCCGAGGCCGCCGAGGCCATAAATAGCAATCCACTGGCCGGGCTTGATCTGCGAGACTTTAACGGCTTTATAGGTAGTGACGCCCGCGCAGGTGATACTGCTGGCTGCCGCGGAATCAAGGCCATCCGGCACTTTTACCGCATAATCCGCCACCACGATGCACTCCTGCGCCATGCCGCCATCGGCGGTATACCCGGCATTGACCACTTCACGGCAGAGGGTTTCGTTACCGCTGTTACAGTATTCACAGTGGCCGCAGCCCTGGAAAAACCAGGCAACAGAAGCGCGATCGCCCACTTTCAGCGACGTAACGCCTTCTGCAACTTCAGCCACGATGCCAATACCTTCATGACCGAGGATAACGCCGGTCTTATCGCCAAAATCACCGTTCTTCACGTGCAGGTCGGTATGACATACCCCACAGCACTCCATTTTCAGTAACGCTTCGCCATGTTTCAGCGGACGCAGTGTCCTTTCAGTGACATCAACCTGATGATCTTTCGTAACTACAGCAGCTTTCATGGTGTTTCTCCTTTGATAAGCATAAGAACTGAGATCCGGGTGTGGCGTTCGGCTTCAACCGTTATCTATATCCTCAAGGATTAAGAGATTAGGCAGTGAATTCAATAGGCTGGCAACATACTGTAAACATTCTGTGGGAAATCCCCCAATTCAGGTAGGAGCAAAAAATGCTATAACCACCTTATTAATAAGGCTATTAATGGGCAGGAAAGGAATGTCATACGGCTGTCATCTATTGTCGCCAGATTGTTGCTTTCTAATAACAAAAGAGTGAACAACAATGCATCTGGTGAAAAAAATCCTCGCGGTGAGCGTACTGATTTCGGCTTCCGTGCAGGCGCAAAATATCCTCGAATTCCCGCAGCCTGAAAACAACCCGGACGAGTTTTATGCGGTAACGGAGATCCCGGCGGGCGGCATTATCAAATATGAAACGGACGCGAAAACCGGCTTTATTATCGCCGATCGCTTCCAGTCAATGCCGGTCGCTTATCCGGCGAACTACGGTTCGTTGACCCAGTCGCTCGCCGGGGATGGCGATCCGCTGGATGTGATTTTCTATACCCGCGCGCCGCTGGCTCCGGGAACGCTGATCAAGCTACGCCCGATTGGCGTGCTGAAAATGATTGATGGCGGCGAGACCGACGACAAAATTGTTGCCGTTCCGGCCAGCAAAATTGACCCAACCTATGACGACATCAAGAACATCACCGATCTGCCGAAGATCGAGCAGGAGCGGCTGGAAGCCTTCTTCCGCGTCTATAAACAATTGCCGGACGGTCGCAAAAAAGTGGAGCTGAACGGCTTTAACGACGCCGCCACCGCCAAACAAGAAATCAAACAGGCATGGGAAGCCTGGAAAGCGAAAAATCCACAGCAGTAAAAAAAACAGGCGCCGAAGGGCGCCTGTTTGCGTTAAGTGACCACACGAGTTTGCACGTATCCGGCCTACAGGATAAGGCGGATACGGTCTATCTCCTCACGCCACTGCGCCTGCAACTGCGGCTTCTGATGTTTCTCCTTACGCGCCAGATCCTCTGCTAACCGCGTCTCCAGTTCGATAAGACGCAGAAGAAGGGCATCGTCGTCATCCGTTTCATCAGCCGCAACAATATGCAGTTGTGACTGAGTGGCAGAAACCGCGACACTTTCCCGTAAGCGATCATAAACCGCTTCAGCGTCGTGCCATTCGTTCAGCTCGCCGTTTTCCACCAGCCAGAAACGATTGCAGCAGGCATTAATCAACTGGCGATCGTGGCTGACCAGCAGAAAACCGCCGCTGAACTGTTGCAGGGTTTCGCCCAGCGCCTCTTTGCCCGCCATATCGAGATGGTTGGTGGGTTCATCCAGTAACAGCAGGTTAAAACGCGCCAGCGACAGGCCGACAAACAGCAGCCGCGAACGTTCGCCGCCGCTCAGTGTCGACACCCGTTGCCCGTGACGCGCCCAGGCAAAACCGGCGCTAATTAGCGCCATTTTGCGATCGGCGGGCATCGGGGCAAACGGCTCCAGCGCGTCGAACAGCGTGGCATCATCCGCTAGCTGATGTAACGTCTGGTCGTAATATCCCGCATGCAGACGCGGATGCAGCCGCAACAATGTAGACGCTTCGCCGTGCAAAGCCCGCCAGATCAACCGCAACAGCGATGATTTGCCGCAGCCGTTGCGTCCCATCACCGCCACGCGATCGCCGCTTTTTAGCCGCGCGAGCGGAACATGGAATAGTGCAGGTAATCCCGTTGCGGGCGGCACGGCCAGCTGTTCCATCTCCAGCAGTCGATCCGCAGGTAGCGCTTCACCATGCAGTGAAAGCCGCCAGGCACTACCTTCGGTTAGCGTGGTCTGGCTCTCTTTCAGGCGCTCAACCTGCCGCGCCATCTGTTTTGCCTTCCGCGCCAGATCTTCGTTGTCGTAGACCCGTCCCCAGATAGCCAGCCGCTTAGAACTTGCCGTCACGCGGTCGATCTCCTTTTGTTCCGCTTTGTGCCGCAGCGCGTCGCTCGCATCACGCTCTTCCAGCGCCAGACGCGCCTGGCTGCACGGTAAAGCAAAGTGGTGCAGCGTGTGGTCGCGCAGGATCCAACTGCCGTTGGTAACAGCATCCAGCAGGGCGGCATCATGCGAAACCATCACAAAGCTTCCGCTCCAGCTACGCAAAAACTGCTCCAGCCATAGCAATGTCGGCAGATCAAGGTGATTACCCGGTTCGTCCAGCAGCAACAGATCCGGCTCGCGGATCAGCGCCCGCGCCAGCAGCAAGCGGGTATGCTGGCCGCCGCTGAGAGTGGCAGCGGTGAGAGCGATTTCCGTCGTGCTCAGCCCCATGCTGGCAAGCAGCGATTCCGCGCGCCAGCGCTGGTTGTCGCGCTCGCTGGCAGGCAACTGCGCCAGCACGGCATCAAGCAGCGTCGTCGCCAGCAAATCATCGGGCAGATGCTGTTCCACGCGCGCCAGCAGGCAGTGGTGTGCAACCGTAACGTTGCCGGAAAGCGGAGACAGCGAGCCGTCCAGCACTTTCAGCAGGGTACTTTTGCCGCAGCCATTGTCGCCAATAAGTCCAAGGCGATCGCCTTTTCTCAGGGTAAAGGAGAGATCGGAGAATAACGGGCCAAAAGCCGTTTCAACACGGAGTGATTGTGCAGATAGTAATGTGCTCATTGCTTACTCAAGAGTTACAGGCACGAGAGTGCCTCGTCAAACATCGCTGACGATAACCCGGTAAGCCCGAGAGAAGGGGGGTTTTAAGCTTCGCTCAAGCCGAAGTTATCGCAGCACGATACCGATAACGCTTGAGCTGGCACGATCGCCAAATGTATGTGAAACATTGAACAGTTCACAATACAGCATAATTAGCCTCCTTTTATATTCAGTAAGTTGATGGGTGAGAAGGAGTTTAGCGAGGAAATGAATCTTTTACCAGCAAGGAAAATAGCCCGGCGTACAAGGACGCCAGGCGCGGGAGGATCAGATGGAGGTACGGCGATAGCTGCGGTACTTCGGTTCCCAGAAGTTGTCGTCGATCGACTGCTTCAGCGCTTCAGGCGAGGTTTTCGCCGCGATACCTTGTTGCTGCGCCATTTTACCGACGGCAAACGCGATGGCGCGGGAAACGGACTGGATATCTTTCAGTTCCGGCAGCACCAGGCCTTCACCGTTCAGTAGCAGCGGCGAGTATTCCGCCAGCGTTTCACTGGCCGCCATCAGCATTTCATCGGTGATGCGCGACGCGCCGGATGAGATCACGCCAAGACCAATGCCGGGGAAAATATAGGCGTTATTACACTGGGCAATCGGGTAGGTTTTCTCTTTCCACAGTACCGGTGCGAACGGGCTGCCGGTGGCGACCAGCGCCATACCGTCGGTCCAACTGATGATATCCTGCGGCGTGGCTTCCACGCGGGAAGTCGGGTTGGAGAGCGGCATCACGATCGGGCGCGGGCAGTGCTTGTGCATTTCACGGATGATCTCTTCGGTGAACAGACCCGCCTGGCCTGAAACCCCGATCAGAATGTCCGGCTTCACATTACGCACGACGTCCAGCAGCGACAGCGCTTCATTCTGCGCGCCGGTATCCCAGTTTTGCAGGTTTTCGCGTTTCTGCACCAGTTTGCTCTGGAACGGCAGCAGGTTCGGCATTTCGTCCGTCAGCAGACCGAAACGATCGACCATATAGACTTTCTGGCGAGCCGCCGCTTCGCTCAGGCCTTCGCGCTGCGTCTGGGCGATGATCTGCTCAGCGATACCGCAACCGGCAGAACCTGCGCCGAGGAAGACGATCTTCTGGTTACTCAACTGGCTACCCGCCGCGCGACTGGCGGCAATCAGCGTACCGACGGTGACGGCTGCCGTACCCTGAATATCATCGTTAAAACAGCAGATCTCATCGCGATAGCGATTCAGCAGCGGCATCGCGTTTTTCTGCGCGAAGTCTTCAAATTGCAGCAGCACATCCGGCCAGCGCTGTTTCACCGCCTGAATGAATTCATCGACGAAAGCGTAATATTCATCACCGGTGATACGCGGGTGGCGTGAGCCCATGTAGAGCGGATCATTAATTAATTGCTGGTTGTTGGTGCCCACATCCAGAACCACGGGCAGGGTGTAAGCCGGGCTGATGCCGCCGCAAGAGGTATAGAGCGACAGCTTGCCAATCGGAATCCCCATCCCGCCAATCCCCTGGTCGCCAAGACCGAGAATACGTTCGCCATCGGTCACCACGATCACTTTGATATTGTGGTTCGGCACGTTTTGCAGAATGTCGTCCATGCTGCTGCGGTTCTGCCAGGAGATAAACACGCCACGGGCGCGGCGGTAGATATCAGAGAAGCGTTCGCAGGCCCAGCCAACAGTCGGGGTGTAGATCACCGGCATCATCTCATCGAGATGGTTTTCCACCAGG
Organism: Kosakonia sp. MH5; assembly: GCF_009935945.1. Taxonomy (NCBI): domain Bacteria; kingdom Pseudomonadati; phylum Pseudomonadota; class Gammaproteobacteria; order Enterobacterales; family Enterobacteriaceae; genus Kosakonia; species Kosakonia sp. MH5. The sequence goes on from NZ_QODH01000008.1 coordinate 92,967, forward strand.
CGGTAGAAGAGGGTTTCGTTGGTATCCTGGATATTGCGTAGATAGATGTGCTTATCAATATCGGTTTTAAAGCTCTGGTACTGCAACCAGGCGCGTTCGGCCTGTTCTTCTATCGTTTCAACCACTTCCGGTAACAGGCCCAGCAGGTTGAAATTACTGCGCTCTTCCATGCTGAAGGCGCTGCCTTTGTTCAGCAGTGGAAACTCCAGCAGCACCGGCCCGGCATAAGGAATATATAACGATCGGTTTTTATTATGTTTGGCATTCATTTTACAGCTCCTTGTTCAACGATCCCTGCGAGAGCGTTTCGCGGGGAGGTGTGCGACGGGCGAGAGTATAAAGCAAGCTGTCAGCAAATACTTCTTGTTCGCGGATTTCGTTGATGAATTGTTATCAAGGAGGGAAAACAAAAAACCACCCCGCCAGGGGTGGTTCAGGGTGGAAAACTTAACCCGCGCGGCGATGACGCCCGGAACGATGAACAACCACCGTCTCTTCGTGATTGTCTTTGGTAACAATTTTACGCGTGTTTGACACTTTGTAATCCAGCCCCATGATGTGGCGTGCCTGACGGTTCGATTTCATGCTTACTCCTTAATCCAGTTCAATGTTTCAAGGACAAGCCCGGTAACAGTGCCGGGCGAAATTCAATCTCATCATTGCAATTCGGTACAAGAAACATACCGAACCGCCATCCTCGATCATTGCGACGTAAAGCGCAATCGAAAAAAGGAATTTCAGGATTGTCTTAATTCAACCGGCCGATGTTGTCCCTCTGGAGAAAAATCCTGGGGAAAATGAATGAAAATGGGTCTCAATAAAATAAGCAAACTGTCACTCTCCAGGCTCATCTTTAAAACTCCGAGAATATATCCGTTGATACGATTCAGGTCTCTTTAATACCAATAAAATATATGTTTTCCTTAACTAAAAGGATAATTGAAAAATTCCACACACCACATAATAAGGGAAATTTCATGGATGAACGCAATGGAGCAATTTTTATATCATTCGATGGCGTTGCCTTTTCTGGAATTACCGTTGAGGCATTTAAAACCGCACAATTACTGTCACGAAAGGGAATTAAAAACTATCTGGATCTTGGTTATGACATAAAGCTGGATAAAGGAAAGTTCAATAAACCATACGAATGGGAGAAATCGATATATAAAGATGGCTTTATATTAGTGCGAATAGATGACATTACCAACATACCGAATTACAACGTCGATTTTATAAATTATGCGCACAATGTATTGATAAGCCAGAAAACGGTTGTTCCACAAACAGAGTTGAACACTATTCTGGCGAAAATTGATGTGGCGGCTGAAGTACTGGCCGAAAAAATGGTGCAGCAATGGGAATGCCTGAATATTGGTTATCTTTTCGTTGAAAATGGCACGCTGCCAGAAAACATTATATATACAAAAGCGATATATTTAGCAATTGATATATATGGCAAGCGTTATAATTTGGCCGATTTTGTTACCTGGCGTGATCATGACCTGATGTGGAATAGCGAAAAAAGCGTACAGAAATATGGCACACATCCCTGGCCTTATGCCATCAAACCGGTTAACTCCCCGTACATACGCTATGTGACGCTTAATCAGGAATTAAAAGAAAGACTTGAGGAGTGGTGCAACTATACCATTGAAGTACAAGTAAAAAAGAATACCTACGATTTTACAGGAACAGGAAATTGCAGCAATATCAGGCACAGTCTTAACATTGGTGGCGATGACATTCTTATTGCCCGAACTACGCGCCTTATTCCGCAAAAACGGCTGGATCGCGACATTTACCTCGTCTGGCGGCTCAACCAACTGTTCCAGCAGAACAATTCTGCACGGCGTGTTCATCTCGTCGTTGCAGGCGATATGAATGAGGCGCCATCCTGTTATCAGCAACTGGTCAATCTGTCGACTCAATTACAGGTCGAACCTTTTATTCATTTTATTGGCTGGCTGCAGCACAATTATATGCCGCCTGGTTATAACACTTACACCATTGAGGATTTGTATTATTCCTGTGACCTTGTCTCTTTTCTGACTTCATGGGATTACGACAGCTACGGTAATCCAGTTGGTGAAGCAATAAGTCACCGCCGCTGTTACATTTCGACACGCTATGAATATTATGATGAGGTATACGGCCAGTACGGCTTCGAGGCGCCGATAATGAATATCACTGCCGAACATGATGGTTATCCGGACGATGCGTTTATTTCAAGCGTTTTTAAACTCATCACCAATAAATCATTAATGAAAGAAATTGCTTATCGAAACTTTCTTATTGGCAAGAAAGTGCTCATCGATAACAACAGCGATTCAGATAGTAATCATTCAGGGAGGTTGTATGCGTAAGGACATTTACATATCAATTGTCTTGCCGGTTTATAATGAAAGCGATCGTATCAATGCAGTTCTCACTTCGCTATTTAATCAAAAAACATGCAGCAATATGTTGTCGCACGAAATGTATGAACTGATCGTGGTGGATAATAATTCAACCGATGATTCCGTTGCCAAAATCAGCGAATTTCAGCGTCTGCATCCGGCTCTGGATATTCATATTATTAAAGAGCCCACGCAGGGTGTTTCTTCAGCGCGAAAATGCGGTATGGATTATGCATCGCTGCGCTCAAAAGCCAGGGACAAACGGCTGGGCATTAGCCGTAAACACTACATCGTCTCGGCAGATGCCGACTGCACCGTTGATAGCTGGTGGCTACACTCGTTGATTGAAAAAATGATCGCGGAAAAGGGCGATTTAGGCACCTGTAATTACTACTACAACGAGAACGCGTTCCGGCTTCGTCCCAATCTGTTTGCGGAGATTCAGAAAACGCTGCGTTGCCGTGACGTCTCATTTTCGCTGTTTGGCGGTTTTCCCGACGGCAAGGGGTTCGCCGTTGAACGCGCGCTTTACGACAAAGTGGGCGGTATCGAAATCTTTTACCAGCTTGATAAGGGCCGGTTTGTTGAACATCTTTCGGATGACTGGGATTTCGGTATTCGGGTGATCGCGGCAGGCGGTAAACCCGTTTACGCGCGCGATTCCCGGGTTGAAATTAACAGTCGCCGCGTGGATACCATTCTGCAAGAGGTGATCACCGGCGTTGCCTACGGGCAGGATGGCGTCATCACCATGAAAGATGTCCGTCCGGAAAACACACAGCAGCCAGTGTTAAGGGATACCACGCCCGCCCAGTCAATGCAGGCCTGGCACTATTCGATCAAGGATTATGTGCCGAAAAACATCGTGCTGCCGGCGTTACTCAACCCGCAAATCCTGCTGGACAATCACGCTGTTCGCGAATTTTTTACCCCACAGGTCGCCGAACGTCTGTTCCGGCGTATCTATGAAATTCTCCATGAGATGCGTCTGATCGATCTGAGTCCGATTCATGCCTACAAAACACCAGCCTGGCGGCTCTATTTCGAGTTTCGTGACGATATTTTCAGCGCCTTGCGCCGCGCGGTGGGCGAGGACATCGGTTTCCCACCGCCGCTTCCGGCCTGTTTTGAGTACGTTAAAAACGAAGACTTTCAGCGATTTTTTCGCTATTTCAGCGAAGATCGTGAATCCGGCATGGCACATAACTACTTTGCCAACGGAGGGGTGTTCTGATGAACGATATTCTGTTCGATTCGCTCAACGATCTCGATCCGCGCTATCCGGTTCCGCAGGTGTACGATTTTCTCGCTTCGCCCGAAAACCGCGACATACTCGAATATGTTTACCGCGATCCCTTCGGCTGCCATGTCTTTCCTGGCGACATTAAAGACTACCCACTGGAAACCTATTTCCAGGACATGGCGCACGACATTGCACAGGCGAAGCAGATCCACCTCTGGGTGTCGATCCCGACCTGCCGCTACCGCTGCCATTTCTGCCAGTTTCCGACCATTATCCTCAATCCGCAGAGCGCACCCTCGCAGGCGGTTTTTCGTCAACTGGTGGATTACAACATCAAGGAAGCCACGCTGTGGCTTGATAAGGTGCCGACGCTTGCCGGGGCGGAAGTGGGGGAATTTAACATTTTCGGCGGCACACCATCGCTGTTACCGGCAGCGGAGCTACAGCGTCTGATGGCGTTTTACCGGCAGCATTTCAATCTTTCTGCCGCCACGCTGCGTTTTGAAGGCGAACCGGCAACGCTGACCAGACCCTATCTGGAGATGCTTAAAACGCTGGGGTTCAGCAAAATCAGTTTCGGCGTTCAGTCGTTCAATGATGACATCATCGCTGCCTGCGGGCGCAGACATACGGCCGAAACCTGCGAACAAACCATCGCTAACGCGCGCGAAGTGGGATTTGACTGGATCAGCATCGACCTGATCTACGGTCTGCCGGGGCAAAGCGTTGATGATGTGAAATATGACATGGAAAAATGCCGTGAGCTGGCGATTTCTCATGTCGTCTGCACCAAACTGCACCTCGCAGAGTTTATGCAGCGACGCACTGGCGTCTCCGGGCAGCGGCAAAGTTTATGGCAGAAAAAGGGGGCTAACAGCCAGGCTTTTCCGGGGCTGGGCAAGCAGTACCAGATGCGGGAACTGATTGAACGCTACCTCGCAGCGGATTATCGCGAGCATCCCACCATGTATTTCCACCGCAACACGCAGCCCGCAGAAAAATGGAAGGGGCTGATTACCGATCTGGATAAGCAGTACCCGGAAGTGGCCATTGGTCTCGGCGGCAGCTCCAAATGTTCGCTGGCGGAAGCCATTAATATCACGGACTACCGGCGCTACAAGGCCGCGCTCGACGAAGGGCAACTGCCCATCGACAGCTGCCACGGCTTTTCTCCGCTTCAGCGTGAAGTGAATGCCTTCAAAATGGCGCTGTCGACCTTACGTCCGGTATGCAATTACGAATTCAGAAAACGCTTTGACGGGCGTAGCTTTTTCAGTAACCCGTTTATCTGCCGCGCGCTGAAGACGTTAGCCCCAAAAACCCTGCTCACCGTGCACGATGATGTCATCATGCTCACGCCAAACGGTGTGACGCTGGTTGAAGCGCTCATCAACACCCAATTCTCTTCCGGCGACATCAGGAAATCACCAGTGACAAGCACGGACGTATCGACACCAGTTTTTAGCCTCTATTACATTGCGATTGATACCGAAGCTGGCGTTACCAATGCGCAGTTTGAGGCGTTTGTTCGCGAAAAAGGGTGCAAGATCCCCTGTTATCCGGGGTGGCGCTGGACCTTGCTGCGTGGTTTACGCGGTGAGCGTACCGGGCAATTTATGATGCTGTACGAAATTGAAAGCGCGGAATGTCGCGCTCGCTATCAGCGCGCCGACGGTAATCTCACGCCGCTGGCGCGCCAATTCTGGCGCGATCGTCCGCAGGCGCAGGAGATCCTGCGTGAATGGCAGCGTCTGGGAACATTTAGCGCGCTGCCGACGATCTACACCGATTATCGTCTGCTGGCAGAAAATAAAAAAAGCACCGTTACCGACGGCCCGCGCTATCGGGAGCGTCCCGGTGAAGAGCCAGAGGCACGGGTCATTGGCATCCACAATCTGGCGCTGCGCCCGGATGTTGAAGCCCAGGCCTTCGAGACCTTCATCGCCGAGAATCACCACCGCATAGAGGACTACCCGGACTGGAAGTTTCGTTTGCTGAAAGGTGAACGCGGTAACCGGCTCGATCAATATGTGGTAATGATGGAGATCGCCAGCCTGGCGGCGCTGGATCAGTTCTACCCGCAACCCGATATCGCCACCGATGAAGCGGCCATTTTTGCCAGGGCGCACCGGGATACCAAGCAGATGTACGAAGAGTGGAAACAACTCGCTTCGTTTTCCGGCTCGCCGCAGATCTACACCGATTACCTGGCGGTTGCTGAAAGTCAGCCCGCCGAAGATAACAGGGGAATCTGAGCCATGACGCGTCATTTCTCTGGAGCTTTTCCGACGGATAATCGGCGTCAACAACGCTCGACGCGAGCAATTTTCCTGGTTGCCGGTTTGGGCGTGTCGGCCTGGGCGCCGCTGATTCCGTTGGTCAAGCGCGGGCTTCAGCTTGACGATGGCGCGCTCGGTTTGCTGCTGTTTTGTGTGGCCGCAGGATCGATGCTGGCGATGCCATTTAGCGGCCGCCTGATTCACCGCGTTGGCTGCCGGGTGTTGATCCTGTCCTGCGCGTTGCTGCTGTGCGTCTGCCTGTCGCTGCTGCTGTCTGTCACTTCCCCCGCTGTTATGGGCGGGGTTTTACTGCTTTTCGGTGCAGCAAATGGCCTGCTGGATGTATCAATGAACAGCCAGGCCGTTGTGGTTGAGCGCGAAGCCGGGCAGGCGCGAATGGCCGGATTTCACAGCTTTTTTAGTTTCGGCTGCATTGCCGGTGCCGGAAGTATCAGCCTGCTGCTGTGGGCAAATGTGCCGCCACGCTATGCCAGCGTTCTGGTGGCGTTCGCGATGGCGATTATCGTCTTCACGGTATCGGGTCATCTGCTGGCAAAACGCCCGCAGCAGAGGGGCGCGGCAGGCGGCACTTGCCAGGCGCTGGCGCAACCGGGTCTGCGGCTTATCGCCATCGTCTGCTTTTTTATCTTTATGATCGAAGGCGCGATGCTCGACTGGTCTGCGGTTTTTCTCCACAGCGAACGGCGGCTGGCAACGCACCAGGCAGGGTTTGGTTTCACGCTTTATTCCATCGCCGTTGCGCTGGCGAGGCTGTTCGGCGATCGCCTGATTAGTCGCTATGGCCATCTGCGCATGCTGATTGCCAGCGCGATAAGCGCCGCCGCAGGGCTGCTGCTGGTAGTCTCGGTTGATAGCGCAGCTATTTCCCTTGCTGGGTTTGCGCTGGTGGGCGTGGGCCTGGCGAATATCGTGCCCATTCTCTTCTCGATCGCGGGTAATCAGCAGGTGCCATCGCACTTTGCGCTGCCCGCGGTGACACTGTTTGGCTATGCCGGGCTGTTAAGCGGCCCGGCGTTAATTGGTTTCTTTGCGCAGCATACCAGCCTGGTCACCGTGTTTAGCGCCGGGGTTGCGATCCTGCTCGCGGTAGGCCTGCTGGCGCACGCCATCACACGGTAATTAATTGATAACACTGAAAGAAAGGAGTCTTTATGAACACTGCATCTCAGGCTATTTTTAGCCTGCATTACATCGGCCTGAATTTAAAGAAAGGGGTTACTGAGGCTGATTTTGAAGAGTTTGTCCGCCAGCGCGGCGTGCAGATCCCCGCGTATCCGGGATGGCGCTGGACGCTACTGAAAGGGTTGCGCGGAGAGCGAGAAAACCAGTATCTGATGCTGTACGCAGCCCCAAATTCGCAGTTCTATGCCCGTTATATTGCAGAGAGTGGCGAACAAACGGCAGAGGCGCAAAATTTCTGGCAACAGCATCCACAGGCGCTGGCGTTGATTGCTGAGTGGAAAACCTACGCCACTTTCGCGGAACTACCGACCCTTTTCACCACCTATTCGTTACTCGCCGAGAACAGCAACAGTTCACTGGCGGAAGGGGCAAATTATCAGGTTGTCGCCGGGCAACAACCGCGCTCGCGCGTGGTGGGCATTCATAATCTGGCCTTACGTGCTGGCGTAAAACCGCACACGTTTGAACAATTTATTATCGATAACATTCACCGCGTTGAAGATTATCCCGGCTGGAAGTTTCATCTGCTGAAAGGTCAGGGCGGCAACCGCCAGGAGCAATATGCGGTGATGCTGGAAATCGAAAGCCTCGACTCGCTGAATTCATTTCATCCGGAGCTTGATGTTTCCACGGAAAAAGCGCTGACCTTTGTAAAAGCGCACCAGGATACAGAACGCATGTATGACGAATGGCGCACGATGGCCTCCTTCTCCGGCGCGCCGCAACTCTATACGGATTACCTGGCGATTGCCGGAAATGGGCAATAATTGATTCACCCGGATCTGGCGGCACCGGCCAGACGGCTCAGGTCGCCGCCCAGACGCGTATTTTGCCACGGACGCAAACTGGCCAGGCGCTGTTTCAGCGCACTGTCACAGACGTACAGCGAGCACCAGGCTTCCAGCCAGGCCAGATTCGTCGGATGTTGCAAAAACGCCATATCCTGCGTTGCGCCAGTACGTTGCATAAATGCGCTGGCATCATCCAGACCGCCAATAACCCGCACGCCGAGGCGTTTTAATGCGCCGTGATTTTCTGCCAGCGCATCAACGCCGTTCGCCCGCGCAAACAGAGCGATCATCACCAGCGGTTGCAGCGCGTAATTATGATAGGAAAGGGCGCGCTGGCGGCGGCGCAACTCATTGGGTAAAAAGCCCTCGTCATCCACCTGTTGCATGGCGGTGTGATAGATATCCAGCGCGGCAGCGAACAGATCCTGTCGTTGCGTTACCACGGCAGTGGTGATGATCGCCCAGGCCGCCCAGTAACTATGGTTGTTTACCTTATCCAGCGGCAAATCATGCCACTCCTTCACGGCCAAATCCCCCAGGCTCCCCAGCCAGCGTTGAATATTTTTCTGCTGTGCCGGGTAAGCGTTAAGCAGACGCTGTGGCGCGTATTCCAGTTGCAACCAGGCGGAGGAGAAGGTGGCCAGCGCCCATTTGCGCATTGACCTGCCGGTATGATTATTGGCGCGTTCCGTTAACGCGCCCGCGCGGGCCCATTGATCCAGCGCGGCCACCGCGCAGGTAACATGTTGCGTATTACCGCTGTGCGCCCAGGCGGTGACCTGACGGCTGATATAGCGCTCCATATCGGTGATGGGCTGCGTCTGCTGGCGAAACGCCGCATCGGCCTGCGGATTGAGCGTGGCGCGGGCGCTGTCGGAACCTGCATATTTACTGGGAAAATCGAGCACGCCGATAAACGGAGTGGGGACATCCGGGCACTTTACCGCTTTATCGCCTGAAGCCTTTTGTTCCGGCGGCTGCATAAATCCGGCGGGAGGATGCAGAGAAGCGGCGGCACAGGTGGCCGCCGTCAGGATAAAAATCAGTACCGCTCTGAGTAACATCATGCTTCGCCTTTTGCGCAAAAATGCCCGCAGCGACTATAGCATGTGTTTATCAATTACCGCCGAACACATGTACCGCACGATGCAGGCGGGCAGCACGTTCCGAAAGATCTTCCGCTGCGCTGGTCACCTGTTCCACCATCGACGTGTTGTTGTGGGTCATTGTCCCGATACGGGAAACAGACTGGTTAATCAGCTCCAGCGCCTGCGTCTGTTCGTTGGTCGCGGTGCTAATCTCTTTGATCATCGTGGACATGTTAATCACGCTGTCAATCATCGCTGTCAGATGCGTTTCCGTATTGGCAACCATCTCAACACCGCTTTTCACGTTCGCCACGTTATGTTCGATCAGCGTCTGGATCTCGCGCGCGGCAGAGGCCGAGTGTTGCGCCAGATTACGGACTTCTGCGGCAACCACGGCAAAGCCACGACCGGACTCCCCGGCGCGCGCCGCTTCCACCGCCGCATTCAGCGCCAGGATATTGGTCTGAAAGGCGATACTGTCGATGACGCTAATGATATCGACGATTTTGCTGTTGTCCGCAGAAACAGACTGCATCATGCCGATAGTTTTTTTCATCACATTACCGCTTTCCATCGCGCTGACGCTGGCTTCATCCGCTCTGCCCATCGCTTCGGCAGCGGTTTCCGCGGTCTGCCGCACAGCGCTGGCGATCTCTTCTACCGCGGCGGCGGTCTGATGCAGTTCGCCGGAGGTTTCTTCCGTGCGGCGCTGCAGGGATTCGCCTTCGCTGGAAATGCGCCCGCTAATCACACGGATGCCGTTGATTTGCGTCGATACATCGCCCACCAGTGAACTGAGATTTAACCCGGCCTGGTTAACCAGACGCATCAATAAGCCAATTTCATCCACACGATTAAAGCGCACATAATCGCTCTGGCGTCCGGAAACCACTTTCTGCATTTGTTCCAGCACAATTTTCAGCGGACGAGATATTTGGCTGTGCAAAAAAACTGACAACAAACCTAATATAATAATTGCACTTCCGGCTTTTTCTGCGGCATCGAAAGGAACAAATTGCAGCGCAACAAGCAGGGCAGCAGTAATAATTGTGCCAACATTTATGCGTTTTGAAACACTGATTCGCTGGAAGATCGAGAAAAAAGAAAATAAACCCCGGCGAACAAGCAGACCTTTATAAAAACGATGTCCGCGGAGCTTGTTTTCATTCGCCTGCTGATAAAGCTCAGCGCTGGCGTCAATTTCTTCACGGGTTGGGATATTTCGCACCGAGATATAACCCGTAAGCTGCCCTTGCTGATATACCGGGGTGACGTTGGCGCGAACCCAGTAGTGATCGCCGTTGAGACGGCGGTTTTTAACAATCCCGGTCCAGCTGTCTCCCTGCTGAATGGTGAACCACATATCGCTAAATGCCGCAGGCGGCATATCAGGGTGACGAATTATATTATGCGCCTCACCCATAAGTTTATCTTCGCTATATCCGCTGGCATCAACAAAAGCGGAGTTAGCATAAGTAATATGACTGTGTGTGTTAGTCGTCGACAACAGTGTCGTGCCATCGTTAAGCAAAAACTCTTTCTGTGTAACAGGAGTGTTACGCTTCATGAATATTCCCCACAATATACCGCGATCAAAAAGTATTGCTGACGCGGTAATGGCTTTTTTTATAATTTACCGGCCAGTCGATTTGTTGTTATTACCGATGCATTTTCCACAAACCTGAGGCTGACGGAAAGTAGCTGTGATAAATATTTTTTAAGTCAGGCTTACAGTTCTGTTGATAAATATTGTTATGATTTTGCGAAAGAAAAATGATGAAATGAAAATTCACCAGCCATAAGTAAATCCTTAAGCTAAATTACCAGCCAGCCATGCATAAAAGACTAAAAATTAAGCGACGAAAAATAGAAACATTAACATAGCAGGCTAATGTGTTTACATTTTTGCGCAGCCAAATATCAGTAAAACAGCAGCATCGATTAAATATTGCCTCAACAACAGTCAAAAAAACATTATATTTTGCAGGGGTATTGGACAGGCGAGAATATGGGAATGGGGATACTGCGCGGCGTAAGTATCGCCGCGCAATAATTAATGGCTAAGGATTTGGTCGAGAAACTGGCGGGTACGTGGATGCGCAGGCTGGGTAAAAAAGGTTTCTGGCGGAGCGGATTCGACAATGCGCCCGTCGGCCATCAGCACCACGTTATCCGCAACGGTACGGGCAAACCCCATCTCATGGGTCACCACAATCATCGTCATGCCGCTCTCAGCAAGATCGAGCATCACATCCAGCACTTCTTTGATCATCTCTGGATCGAGCGCCGAAGTGGGTTCATCAAACAGCATAATCTCCGGTTGCATGCAGAGCGCGCGGGCGATAGCCACGCGCTGTTGCTGGCCGCCGGAGAGTTGCAGCGGGAACTTATGCGCCTGATTGGCAATCTGCACTTTTTCCAGATAATGCATCGCCAGTTCCGTTGCCTGCGCGCGGCTCATCTTGCGCACCAGCGTCGGCCCGATAATCAGGTTATCCAGCACGCTTAAGTGCGGAAACAGATTAAACTGCTGAAACAGCATGCCAATACTCAAACGGATACGGCTGATATTGCGTACGTTGTCGTTCATTTCGATGCCGTTCACCAGAATCTGGCCTTTCTGATGCTCTTCCAGCCGGTTGATGCAGCGGATCAGCGTTGATTTCCCGGAACCGGAAGGGCCGCAGATCACCACGCGTTCCCCTTTTTTCACGCTGAGTGACACCTCATCCAGCACCTGAAATTTCCCGTACCATTTACTGACACCGGTTAATTGAATAATCGCGTCTTGCGCGGGCGAAGTGGCTTGCATCAGGAAACTCCTTCAGGATTACGGCTGGCATCAATGCGTTTTTCTACCCACACGGCATAACGGGAAAGCAAAAAGCCAAACACTAAATAGAGACTGGCAATGAACACATAGGTTTCGATGTAGTAGCGACGCCACTGCGGATCCTGCATCGCAGCGGTAGTGGCAGTCAGCACATCGAACAACCCAATGATGATGACAAACGACGAGTTTTTCATTGCCGCAATAATATGGTTGGTCACCGCTGGCAGGCAGATACGCAGCGCCTGCGGCAGCACGATTTTCGTGGTGGTGTGCCAGTACCCCAGATTCAGCACGGCAGCGGCTTCATACTGACCGCGCGGCACTGCCTGTAAACCGCCACGGATCACTTCCGCCTGGTAACAGGCAAAGAACAGTGCGATACCAATAATCACGCGCAGCAGTTTATTAACCTCCATTCCCGCCGGTAAAAACAGCGGGAACACATTCACCGCGACAAACAGAATGGTGATCAGCGGCACACCGCGCAGACCTTCAATAAAAATGACCGACAGGCCGCGCAGAAACGGCAGCGGCGAACGACGTCCGAGCGCGAGAATTACCGAAACCGGCATACCAATGATCACCGTACCGGAAAAGAGCAGCAGGGTGAGCGGCAAGCCACCCCAGTCAGAAGAAGGCACCGCTTTCAGCCCGAAGAGACCGCCGCTCATCAACACCGACATCAGCGCAATCGACACCAGCCACAGCGGCCACAATAAGCGCGAGTGCCAGCACATCGGCGAGAGCGATAAACCAATGGTGATAAACCACACCAGCATCGCCAGCGCTGCACGCCACTGCTCATCATAGGGATAGAGACCAAACAGGATCGGGCGATACTTTTCGCCAATCACTGCCCAGCAGGCACCGGTGGCGGCCCGACACTGTTCTGCCGTGCCATGAAAACCAACGGCGTCGATAATGCCCCAGCGGATCAGCGTTGAAGCGACCAGCCCTATTACGGTTAACAGCAGCAAGGTCAGTACCGTCTGCGCAACGCTGCTGAACAGATTACGGCGCAGCCAGAAAACCACGGTATTTTGCATAACGGTTCCTTAGCGCTCTTTAATGGCGACGTAGCGGTTAAACAGGTTCATCAGCAGTGAGGTCGTTCCGCTGATGATGAGATAGACCACCATCATAATGGCGATCGCCTCCAGCGCCTGGCCGGTCTGGCTCATCATGGTGTTGCTGATATTCGCCAGTTCCGGATAGCCGATAACCACGGCAATCGAGCTGTTCTTCGCCAGGCTGACATACTTGCTCGCCAGCGGCGGCACCATCACCCGCATCGCCTGCGGGATCACCACATGACGCATCACGTGCCACGGCGAAAACGACAGGGCGCGCGCCGCTTCCAGTTGGCCTTTCGGTACAGACTGAATGCCTGCGCGAACGATCTCGGCGATATAGGAAGATGAGTAGAGTGCAATGCCAAGCAGCAGGGCAGTAAACTCCGGGGTGATATTAAACCCGCCGCGGAAATTGAAACCGCGCAGCGCCGGGCGATTCAGTTCATGCGGTGCGCCGCACAACCACCACGCCAGTAATGGCAGGCCGATAATCAGCGCCAGCCGAATGCGCCCGGTGGGCAGCATTTTGCCGTGGCGCTCACGCCAGCGGCGGGCTACCAGCGAAAGCAGCAAACTGAGCGCACAGGCCACCAGCAGTGCAACAAAAGCCCACAGCCAGCCACTGTGAGCGGCCGGCACGGTAAAGGTTAATCCACGATTGGTTAAAAAACCGCCCGGCAGCGCAATCGCGTCACGCGGTGCGGGCAGGTTGCGGATCACCATCGACCAGAAAATCACATGCAAAATCACCGGCACGTTACGCAACATTTCAACGTAGGTGACCGAGATTTTCACCAGCAGCCAGTTTTTCGAGACGCGGCCAATGCCGACGATAAACCCCAGCACGGTTGCCAGCACAATGCCGCACAGCGTCACATACAGGGTATTAAGCAGGCCGACGGCAAGTGCGCGGGCGTAACTGTCCTGCGGCGTGTAGTTAATCAGTGTTTCGCCAATGGCGAACTGCGCGCTCTGATGCAAAAAACCAAAACCGGTCGCAATGCGCTGCGCATGCAGGTTCGCCACCACATTGCTGTAGAGCCAGTAGCTAAAACCCGTTAACAGCAGCGCCAGCAGCAGCTGATAGCACCAGCTACGTACGGTTTTGCCGCCGAAAAAGGTGAAAAGGCGAAACGCGGCGGCCGGTTGCGTGGTGGCAGACGCCATCACCGTAGCACCGGAGTTGTCAGACTGTTTCATCATTAAACGTTGTTCTTAGCGGGGTGAAAGGGGCTGCCCCCGGATGAGGACAGCCTTGCGGTTAGCGGATCGGCAGACCGTAAAGCAAGCCGCCTTTGTTCCACTGATTATTTAAATCACGAGCCAGCGGTTCGGGGCTGTTGGGGCCAAAATGACGGTTGTATATATCACCATAGTTGCCCACCTGCTTGACGATGTTGTACACCCATTTGTCATCGAGGCCGAGTTTCTGACCAAAACCGCCGGTCACGCCCAGCAGTGCCTGAACATCCGGATCGGTGGACTTCAGTTTTTCGTCAACGTTGCCCTGGTTGACGTCCATCTCTTCGGCATCAAAGGTGGCGTAAACCACCCATTTCACAATGTCGTACCACTGGCTGTCGCCTTTACGCACCGCCATCGCCAACGGCTCTTTTGAGTACATCCCCGGCAGGATCACGTGATCCTGCGGCTTGTCAGTATCAAATGCCAGAATACCCGGCAGCGCCACTTTATCGCGGGCAATCACGTCACAGCGCCCGGAAAGATAGGCCGCCACATACTCTTTATTGTTCTCGATAACCACCGGGGTGTAGTGCAAATTGCGCGAACCGAAAATCTGCGCCACGTTACGCTCGGTGCTGCTCGGCGTGACACAAACGGTTGCGCCGTCGAGATCTTCAATTTTCTTCACGCCGCTATTGGCGCGCACCATAAAACCGGTACCGGTATAAAAGTTAGGTGGCGCGAAGCTGATGCCCAGCGCAACGTCATTGGTTAATGTCGCCGTCGTATTACGCGACAGCACGTCCACTTCGCCGGATTGCAGCGCCATAAAGCGTTGCGCCGTCGACAGCGGGGTGAAACGTACTTTTGACGGATCGCCAAATACCGCCGATGCCAGCGCGCGGCAGAAATCAACATCCAGGCCTTCCCACTGACCTTTGCTGTTGATGGCGGCAAAACCGTGGCGGGCAGGGTGAACACCGCAAACCAGTTCACCACGGGCTTTGATTTTCTTCAGGGTATCGCCATTTGTAACAGGGGCATTTTCCGCCTGAGCAGGCATCAACAAACTGCCCAGCGCCAGCAACAGAACTGACGCAGCAAGATGGGTTCTTTTCAGCATGGGCTATCCTTTTTAAAAGTGGCTATCCGATTAATTAACTGTATTTATTACTAGTTTTACTCGCGTGTCCGTTTGTATACCTATGTTCGCCATCCATAGCGCATTTAGCAAAGAACGAATTTAGTAAAGCATATTCACACGCGACCGAAGGCATTATTACCAGCGCTGTACACCTTGCCACAGCAACTGCGCACTCAGCAGGATCATGGTCAGGCGGAACAAAATGCGGAACAGCCGCTCCGGCACATTATCCAGTACCCGCGTTCCCAGCCAGGTACCAAGCGCGCCGCTGATAATCATCGCCGTCAGCACGGGTAACCAGTTGGCCCAGGCAAAACCCATCACCCCGAATGCCAGAATTTTCAGCCCGTGTTGCAACACCATACAGGTTGCATGGGTGGCGATCAGCGGCTGGCGTTTCAACCCTTGCGAGCTGATAAGCCCGGCCACCATTGGCCCGGTTGCGCCAACGATCATCGTGCCCAGACTACTGATCCCACCGCCGATGATGAAAAACGGACGGCTGAGCGGTTTTTGTTCGCCACGTTTGCGCAACACCGACCAGAGAATAAACAGCCCCAGCGCAATGCGCGCAACGCTGTCCGGGATCACCGCGGCCACCGGCGCGCCAACGGCAATGCCGACGGCGCAACCAAGCAGAAACCACAGCACCAGCGGCCACACGACATGCAGGCGCTGGATCAGCGTCCGGCTCAGGTTTGAACCGAGTTGCACTAAACCATGCACCGGCATCAGGCTGCTGACCGGCATGCCCAGCCCCATGATCGCCAGCAGGGCCGTACCGCCACCCAATCCCATTGCCGCTGTCAGCGCCGAGGTGAGGAAACTGCAAAATACCATCACTGCCGCAAACATCGGTGTGATCTCGGGTGGAATTAACGTCAGGCCCATTTTGCGTCCCGTTAGCGGAAATCATCGTGCAGCAGGCGTTGATAGAGCGCCTGCGCGGCTTCTTTCGACAACACGCGGCTGGCGCAGTCAAGAAACTTCTGTTCAATCAAATTATCCGGGAGCGGAATAGCCGGACTGGAACCCCGCGCTCCGGCGACACGCCGTATAAACTCACGCCCGTCGGTGGTGGTAAGCGTCACAAACGCGCTATGGGTGATCTCTTCATCATGACGCTCCAGCGTCACTTTGCGCATTAACGTTTGCGTGGCCGGATCGGCGAACAGCGCATCATCAATAAAATCATCCAGCGTCAGCGAACCGGTAACAAACGCCCGCGCCACGCAGTAGTGCAGGCTGAATTTTCCGGCCAGCGGATTGACCGGCTCAGGAATATTGATATGCGGAAAACGAATCGGGTGAACCTGCACGGCGATCCGCTCAACCTCGTGCGGTTGCAGGCCGGTCTCTTCGCGTAATGCCAGCACACCATCAAGCGGTGATAAAATAGCGTAGCAGCAGGGGAAGTATTTGTAATTATTGCTTTTCACGGTATCGAGAATAAAGGGCGTTTCATTCCAGCTTTCGGTCAGCGGTAGCGAATCCACATTCTCCACCCCGTTGTAAACATGGAAGTAACCCTGGTGTTGTTCAAATGCGCGCTGCCCGGCGGTAAAACCGCTTTGTGCCAGTTTGCAGGCCATGACTGCGCTGCGTGCCGCCTGACCTACCGCCAGCGCTTTGGTTTCACTGCCAAAATTGGATTTGATGCCACTGGCCAGCGACGCGGTAATCGACAGCGCGGTAGCCGTCTGCTCTTCATTCAGCGCGAGGATCACCGCACAGGCGGCAACGCCTGCAAATACCCCGACCGTGGTCGTCGGGTGCCAGCCGTGACGATACTGAAAAGGGCTGACTGCCTTGCCCATGCGTACCGCCGTTTCATAGCCCGTAATATAGGCGCGCAGCACCGCATCGCCATTCAGATCCCGTTCATCCGCCAGCGCCAGCAGCGCAGGCAAAACCGCCACGGAAATATGGCCGTGCAGCCATGAATTAGAATCATCAAAATCGAGCAGATGAGAAGAGACGCCGTTCAGCAGCGCGGCATCCAGCGCGTTCAGTTTCAGGTCGGTGCCGAATACGCGGCTATTGCCGCTGGCGGCACCCGGAACAATAACGCTGCGCAATTTTACAGCGCCTTCCTGAACGCCACCGGCCAGCGTCACGCCGAGCGTGTCAATAATCGCGGTGCGTGCCTGGGCATACGCCGCCTGCGGGAAAGCCTGCCGGGAGAACGCCAGCAAATTACCGGCAAGTTGTCGGGCAATGGTCATGATAATGTCCTGTACCAAAAATGAATCAGTTATCGCCGGCCAGCAGTCCGGTGATCAGCGCCAGAGAACCCGGGCGCTCAAAATGTGCGGCAGCGTCATACAGGGCAGCGCTACGTGCTGCGCCGAGGACGGGGATAGTCAGAGCGTCAAACTTGGCGCGTAGCTCTTCATCGCTCAGCGGGTTTTGCGCATGTCCGCGATAAACATCAGTATGTGCGTGGATAACCGAACCGTCATCCAGCCAGACATCAATAAATGCCGAGCTGGCGGATTGCCCGTCCACCGCCTCAATCTCCAGCAGCGGCAGCAGGGCGCGCGGGCGGGGATCGTCAACCGTGGTCTGGGTGAAATCGGTGTCGGTCAGCGCATAACCACTCAGGGCAAGTGTGATGCAGTGTGGAATACTAAATTTACTTTCCAGCGGCGTGCGGGGATTCATGATCCCGGCATTCACCATCCCCATCGGGTGGACTTTCGCAGTGATACGGGTGATTTTCCGCCCCTGTAATTGCGGATAAATTTTGCGCGCCGTTTCGATGGAGGCATGCGTGCCGCGACAACTGGCGTACAGCTTGTAGCCATTGGTCAGCAGTTCCCAGCTTTCGCCGAAGTCGAGGGGAGGGATCTCGGCGCTGCCGTCCTGGATAAAGATTTTTACCCAACCATCCGCTTCATAAAAATGGTGTGCAGCGACAAAATCTTCAGCCGCCAGTTGCGCTGCGAGAATGCCATCCATTGCCGCTTTACCGGCGTGGAAAGGTTTGCCGTGCGTACCGGACGATTTCTGCAAACCGCCCATCATGGTGGCTGCCGCGCCGAGCGCATTGCATACCTGCTCTGGTGAAAGCTGCAAAATTACCGCAGCAACGGCCGCGGCACCGGCGCGTCCGACCACGGAAGTGGGATGAAAACCACGGCGCTGCAGATTACGCCCGACACCAGGCACCCAACCGCCGCCAAGTTTCGCCATCACTTCAAAGCCTGTAATAAATGCCAGCAGCACCTGCTCTTCATCCAGCGGATATGCCTGCGCCATCGCCAGCGCAGTAGACCAGCAAGGGCCGCCCGGATGACCTGCGCCAGCAGGGTGGGTATCGTCGTAATCGGCGGCATGCGCCATGGTGGCGTTAATCAGTGCGGCAAGCGCGGGAGTGGTTGTACCGGAAAGGAAAATGCGCGATTCGCCGGAAGCATTCCATGTTTTCGCCACCTTGCGAACTGCATTAACCGCATCATCATTAACGGCGCCGAGCGCGACGCCAAGAAAATCGATCAGTGCGCGTTTAGCTTCATGTCGCACGGCTGGCGGCACGGTGAGTTGGTTCGCATGGCTAATAAAATGGCTTAACTGTTTTCCGCGGGCTAGTTCAACATCTGCATTATTTGTCATTGTGAAACAAGATTTCCCTGGTATTGGCTTACAAATAAAAATGTCAGAAATTCGTTTTGTCTTTTATTGAATTCATTTGTATACAATGAATATAAATTAAACATAGCAGCCATCAGATAAACATCAAAAGATAATTTCTGGATAAGCTCAGAACAAAAAAAGCAAAAGCGTTACCTTTCCTGTGGCAAGATGCTACGGCAGGGTGCACAGCCTTAATTAAGGCCAATAAAGAACAGTTAAACGGAGCTAAAAACGTGAAATCGACGGGTCGCGACGCGGGCTTGACGCCTTTTGAAATATTGCTTTCCGCCATTGAGGCAGGGGAACTGCAACCCGGAGAACGTTTGCAGGAAACGCGGCTGGCGGAGCAGTTTGGCCTGAGCCGTACGCCCATCCGTGAAGCGCTGCACCGGCTGGAAACGTTGGGTCTTGCCGAGCCCGGTCCACAACGCGGGCTGATCATTGCGCATATCAGCTATGAACGTCTTCGCCAGTTGTTTGATGTGCGCGAAGGGCTGGAACGTCTGGCAATGGATCTGGCGGTTGCCGCCGCGTCGGAGGAAGAGATTGCGCTGTTGCAGGAGATGATCAACAAAGAAGCGACGCTTACCGACAGCAAAGCGCTGCACGATCATAACCGAATGTTCCACCGCCAGATTTACCGCGCCACGCACAATCCCTATCTGAACGAAATGCTGGATAATTTGCGCATCCATCTGTCGCTGTTGCGCGGCACCACCTACGAGCTAAAAGAGCGGGCCGAAGAGGCAAAGCGCGAGCATCAGGCGATTGTTGATGCGCTGGCGCGCCGGGACCGCCTTGCCGCACAGGAAGCGGCTTGTCAACACATTCGTAACGGTTATCGTGCCCGACTCACCATTTTAAGCCAGCGAGAACGCTAACAGAATGCCCCTTAATCAACGAACTGAATGCTTTCAATCTTGCTAAGATCGCGCGATTGCATCATCTAATCGTTTTTTTCCAGGCATTCTGAGGGTAGCTTCTCGTGTTAGCGACTTTGATTTACCGTAGCCGCCTGAATCACACATTAGATCCCTCTCAACTGACTGCAATTGTCGAGCGAGCAAATCTGCGCAATTCACAGTTGCAGGTCACGGGGATTTTACTGTTCGATGGCGATCATTTCTTACAGGTTCTTGAAGGGCCGCTGACCGCAGTGAATGTGGTCTATGAGCGCATAAACCGTGATACCCGCCATAGCAATGTGGTTGAATTATTGCGTGATTATGCGCCGCGCCGCCGGTTCGTCGATCGCGGCATGATGCTGTTTGATCTCTGCTCGATGACAGCGCCCGCCGTTCTGCGCGCAATTCTGCGTTTTGGCACGCTGAAGTATCAATTGGCGAGCAATGATCGGGTTTACAAATTTATCCGCAATTTTATCGCCTCGCCGAAGAGCAATGGCGGGATACGCAATACCGAGCCGGAGCAGTGGTCTTTCACCATTAAAAGCCCACCGTTCGCCAACGCCAGCGCGCCGATTACTGAAGGCCAGCCGTGTCAGTTCGCCTTCCAGCCAATCATTGAACCGCTACGCGGCAATATCTCTTCGCTGGAAGCGCTGATCCGCGGTCCGAACGGCGGCAGCCCGCAGGAGTATTTCGCCACCATTGCGCCCAACAAGCTGCATGAAGCGGATCTCGCCTCCAAAGGCTGGGCGCTGGCAATGGCCAGCCGCCTGGGAATTGGCAACCACAAAGTGGCCATTAATTTGTTACCGATGTCGCTGGTGAAAATTCCCGGCGCGGTGGATATTCTGCTCAACCACATCACCCGCAATCATCTCAATCCAGGGCAAATCATCGTTGAAGTGACGGAAGATGAGGTGATTTCCGGCTACGAAGAGTTCACCTGGGCCATTCGCCAGCTTCGCGCCGCCGGAATCGGCCTGGCGATCGATGATTTTGGTTCCGGTTTTGCCGGGCTGTCGCTGCTGGCCAAATTCCAGCCCGACAAACTCAAAATCGACCGCACCATTGTCACCGACATTCATCTGCACGGCCCGAAGCAGGCGATTGTGAAAGCCATTCTCGATTGCTGCGCCGAACTGCAAATCACCGTGGTGGCTGAAGGCGTCGAAAAAATCGAAGAGTGGTGCTGGCTGGAAGCGGTAGGCGTTCAGCGCTTCCAGGGATTCCTGTTTGCCCGCCCGGTACTCAATGGCGTTTCCCCCATCAACTGGCCTCAACGCATTTCTCCATCGCTGACGAGCCGCAAAAAAGTCTGAGTTATTTGGTTTATAAATCATCGTGCTTCTATGATTAATTACAGATCGGGAGACGTGATGAAGGGGAGACGATGAATTTCAGGAAACGGGTCGCACGTGGGCTGGCGCTCAACTCTTCCCTGGGACGTAGTATTACATTCTGTATGGTTGCGCTGCTGGTGGCAGGTATCGCAACCAGCGCATGGACACTGACCCGCTCATGGCAAAAGGAAGTGGCGGATGCCGAACGCGAAGCCATTAACTTATCGGTTTCGCAGGCGCGCCAGGCTGAAGACACGTTTCTGCAGGCAGAAACGGCCCTGCGGGATATCCGGCGTAATCTGCCCGCCACGGGCCTCAGCGACATCAATAACCATCAGTTCAATAACTATCTGTCAGAACTCCAGCAACATATTCCACAACTGCATGGACTCATGGTCTACGATCCGCAGGGCAATATGATCGCCACGTCGTTTGGCAAAATTCCGGCACAGTCCAACAACAGTGACCGCGAATACTTTATTTATCATCGGCGTAACGGCCACGGCAGTATTCATATCGGGCATGTGATCCGCAGCCGTTCGACCGGCGATCTGGTGATCCCGGTTTCTTTACGCATCAGTGACAGCGCTGGCGGCTTTACCGGCGTACTGTTGGCAACGGTGAAACTCGACTATTTCCGTCATTTTTATAGCTATTTTGAGCTGCAAAACCGCGATCTGCTGGCGCTGTTAAATACCGACGGCAACACCCTGTATGTGCGCCCGTTTGCGGATGATGTGATTAACCGTAACCTCTCTGCCAGCCCGCTGTTTACGCAGGAACTGGAGAAAAAAGATCGCGGCAACGGCACCTGGGTTTCCGCGCTGGACCATGTTGAGCGCATTTACGGATTTGCGCGGCTGGAGCGCTATCCACTGGTGGTGGCCGCAGGCTATGACAAACCGGCGCTGTGGGCGAACTGGGTGAAAGAGAGCCTGCCGGATCTGGTGCTGAATATTATGCTGCTGCTGGGTACGCTGCTGATGGGAGCGATTATTTTCCGCCAGGTACGCATGAACGTTCGCAACCAGAACGAACTTGCCGAACTGCGTGATGAACTGACCAGCATCAACCACACGCTGCAACTGATGGCGCTGGCAGACGGGCTGACCGGCCTGGCTAACCGTCGGCAGTTTGATCTCTTTTTAGCAAAAAGCCTGAAAGCCTCTGCGCTGAAGCAAAAACCGGTCTCGCTTATCATGATCGATATCGATTATTTCAAGCACTATAACGACTATTACGGCCATGTTGCTGGCGATAACTGCCTGCGGGCGGTGGGTGAAATTCTGCATAAACTGCAGCTAAACTCGCACGATCTGATTGCCCGCTACGGCGGTGAAGAATTCGCCATTATTCTGCCGGATACCGGCCCGGAAGCGGCGCTTTTCGTCGCACGCCAGGCGGTTAACATCGTACGCGGTGCCCAAATACCGCATGAGCAAACCGGCGGCACGCACGGCACGCTGACCATCAGCGCCGGGTGTTACAGCATCACCGCCGAACTGAACGCCGACGAAGCGCAGCGGCTGAAAGAGGGCGCGGATAAGGCGCTCTATCAGGCGAAGGTGCAGGGGCGTAACCGTGCGGTAGCGGCCAACGAAGCGATGCTACAAAAGGCATAAACGGATGCCAGACGAAACCATCGTATAATCAGGGCCGATTAAATCAGAAAGTGTTACCCATGTGACCGGTTCATATACCACCGCAGCCCCGTAATCACTGCTACTACTGCGAATAATTGCGCGCCGCTGGTTTTCCTCACTCCGGAGGGCGTTTTCCCGAGCGGCTCAGGGAAAGCGGGCGCACAGCTCATCAATTAGCACCCGTAAACGGGTTTCGCCTGCGCGGCGCGGGTCATACAGCAGATGCATGGCTTTTTGCGGAAACGCATACTCCGGCAGTAAACGGACAAGTTCACCGCGGCGCAGCGGTTCAGATAATGCCAGCTCATAGCCGAGCAGCACGCCGCCGCCGCACAGCGCGGCCTCCAGCATCGCGCCCCAGTCATTGATCGTTAACGAACCGCTGACCTGAACGCCCCCCCGATCATCACCATGAGTAAAAGGCCAGTGGAAGGCGTTGTCGTGCAGCCAGGGCGTAAAACCCAGGCAGTTGTGTTGTTGTAGTTCGTCGGGATGTTGCGGCGTGCCCTGTTTTTCCAGATAGCGCGGCGAGGCGCAGGCAATCAGGCGGTAGGGTGAAAGCGGTTTGGCCACCAGCCGCAGGGAAGGCGCCAGTTCTCCAATGCGGATCACGGCATCAATGCCATGTTCCAACGGATCGATCAGCGCATCCGTCAGCGTCAGCTCCACGCGGAGTTGCGTGTAACGTTGCAGAAACGCCGTCAGAAACGAGGCCAGCGCGTAGCGGCCAAAAGTGACGGGAGCGTTCAGCCTGAGCGTGCCGGAGGGGAGCAGCGCCGTCCCGCGCGCGGCCCGCTCGGCCTCGTCCAGCGCATCCAGTATGGCTACGCAGCGGTAGAAATAGTCCTGCCCGGTAGGGGTTATGCTCTGTTTACGCGTCGTGCGGTTTAACAGCCGCGTCGCCAGGTGTTGCTCCAGCGCCGCAATGTGGCGCGCCACCATTTGCGGAGAGAGGGTTAACGCCTGTGCCGCCGCGGCAAAGGATCCTTTTTTCACCACGCTAACAAAAACGCGCATTCCGGTGATTTTATCCAGCATTCACTACTCTTGGTTGTTTCTGAAGCCATTACCAGCCCATTTTAAATACCATGAGGGATGACTACACTCGATTTTCACTGAGCAGAGAGGAGCATCATTGAATGAATGTTTATACCGTCACTATGTCACACCCGGACGGCAGCGGGTGGGATACGCATGTCCGTGAGCATGTGCTGTACCTGAAAGGGCTTATCAACGCGGGGAAAATCATCGCCTCCGGGCCGATAAAAGGCGCGGCGTTGCGCAGCGGTTTTATCCTGTTTCGCGCCCGCGACATCAGCGAAGTGAAAGCGATGGTGGAAGCCGATCCCTTTTCCCGCGAGGGGCTAATTGCGTCGCTGGAGATCGCGCAGTGGGATCCGCTGTTTGGCCAGCTTTCGGCATACTCCAGCGGAACCGCACCTGAGAATTTGCAAGATCTGGCGGGTTGACATCAGGCCAGTAAATCTTTGGTCAGGTAATGACGCTGCATCCCTTTATGCGGGAAATCCGCCAGCGTCATCTGCTCCTCAAACCCCAGTTTTTGGTAGAAGGGCAACGCCTGAAAGCTGAAAGTATCAACCAGCGCATGGCGACAACCGATCGCCACAGCTTCCTGCATTGCCCGCAACATCAACTCGCGCCCCAGCCCGTTACCGCGCTGCGACTCATGCACCCAAAGATAGTGGATATTCAGCCATTCCCCTTCCTGGCGGGCGATCACGCCCCCCTGCATGACACCGCTGTCGTCGCGGAAATAGACTGCCAGATGCGACCACTCGCTGAGATTAACAAACTGCTGGTTGTAACGCCGTAGCCCGGCAAACAGCTCGCTCTGGTCCTGCTCAGTCACTTCGTGCTTAACGATAAGATTCATCCGTTTCTTCCTCATTCCCGCGTTTGTTCAGCGGATAACCGCCAGAGCCGCGCCTGGCATCGTCTACCTTTAAAGACTGTTATCCACGCGCAAGGAGAACATTTCAGTGAGCATGAAAACAAGCGATTTCTTTGTCAAACGCCTGAAAGAGTGGGGCGTAACGCGCATTTACGGTTACCCTGGCGATGGCATAAATGGCGTGCTCGGGGCAATCCAGCGCGCCAATAAAGCCGGGGACGGCATCGAATTTATCCAGGTACGCCATGAAGAGATGGCCGCGTTTATGGCGGTCGGCCATGCCAAATTCACCGGTGAGCTGGGGGTCTGCTTATCGACGGGCGGGCCAGGCGCCACGCATCTGTTAACCGGGCTGTATGACGCCAAAATGGATCACGCCCCGGTACTGGCGATCAGCGGCCAGGCAGAAAGCACCGCGCGCGGTGCCAGTTATCAGCAGGAGATGAACCTCGACCGCGTCTTTGCTGATGTGGCGAATTTCGTGCAGGAAGCGGCATCACCGGCACAGGTTCGCCATCTGGTGGATCGTGGCGTGCGCATTGCCATTGCGCAGAACGGCGTTGGCGTGGTGATCCTGCCGAAAGACATTCAGGATGAGGAGTGGCAGCCACCGGCGCATACGCACGGGTTTACCCACTCAGCTGCCGGTTATCAGCGCCCGCGCGTTATCCCGCATGATCGCGATCTGCAACGCGCAGCAGAGGTGCTGAATGCTGGGAAAAAAGTGGCCATTCTGATCGGCGCGGGCGCACGCAATGCCGCCGTGGAAGTGGTACAGGCCGCCAATGTGCTTGGCGCAGGCGTCGCCAAAGCGCTGCTCGGTAAAGACGTTCTGCCGGATGATGCGCCGTTTGTCACCGGCTCGATTGGGCTATTGGGAACGGAGCCTTCCTGGAAACTGATGCAGCAGTGCGACACGCTACTGATGATCGGCAGCGGCTTCCCGTGGACGGAGTTTCTGCCGCCGGAGGGCCAGGCGCGCGCGGTGCAAATTGATATCGATCCGGCGATGCTCGGCCTGCGTTACCCCTGCGAGGTGGCGCTACACGGCGATGCCGCAGAAACGTTGCAGGCGCTGTTGCCGTTGCTGACGCACAAAGAAGACCGTAGCTGGCAGGAGGAGATCGCCCGTCAGGTTCAGACATGGTGGCAGGTGATGGAGCAGCGCGCGATGGCGCCAGCCAGGCCGGTAAACCCGCAGCGCGTGGTGTGGGAAATGTCGCCATTGCTGCCGGAAAACGCCATTGTGACCTCCGATTCCGGCTCCTGCGCCAACTGGTTCGCCCGCGATTACCGTGTGAAGCAGGGGCAGCGCGCGTCGCTCTCTGGCGGGCTGGCCTGCATGGGCGCGGCGGTGCCGTACGCCATTGCGGCGAAATTTGCCGCGCCGGAAAAACCCGTCGTGGCGCTGGTCGGCGATGGCGCAATGCAGATGAACAACATGGCCGAGCTCATTACCGTGCAGAAATACTGGCAGCAGTGGCAGGATCCACGGTTGATTATCTGCGTCTTCAACAACCAGGATCTCAACCAGGTAACGTGGGAGCAGCGAGTGATGGAAGGCAATCCGCGCTTTGAAGCCACGCAACAGGTGCCGGATGTTCGCTATGCCGAGTTTGCCCGCTCACTGGGCTTGCAGGGTATTTTTGTCGATACGCCGGAGGCGCTAAGGGCGGCCTGGCTACAGGCATTGCAGGCAGATCGCCCGGTATTGCTGGAGGTGAAAACCGATCCGGAAGTCGCGCCGTTACCGCCGCATATCACCCTGAAACAGGCCAAAGCCTTTATGGCCTCGATGATGAAGGGCGATCGGGGCGCGGTGCAGGTTCTAAGTGATACAGCCAGCCAGTTGTTCCACAAAAAATCGTAAAAAAAACCGGGCGCTGAGGCCCGGTTTCTGCTTTCACTCAGACGTTACAGTTTGCTCAGGAACGCCAGCAGGTCTTCATTCAGTTGATCCTGATGAGTAACGGCAAAACCGTGCGGGCCGTTTTCGTACACTTTCAGTTCCGCGCCTTTGATCAGTTGCGCGGACAGTTTACCGGTGGCTTCGAACGGTACGATCTGATCGTTGCTGCCGTGGATCACCAGCGTCGGGACATCCACTTTCGCTACATCCGGGCGGAAGTCGGTTTCGGAGAAGGCGGTAACGCAGTCCAGCGTACCTTTCAGCGACGCCAGCAGGGCGATATTCAGCGTTTGCGTCAGTACACCGTCGGAAACTTTCTGCCCGGCATTCAGGCCGTAGAACGGGGTAGCAAAATCACTGATAAACTGCGCGCGATCTTTGAGCAGGCCATCTTTAATGCCATCGAATACGCTCTTATCGACACCCTCCGGATGATCGGCGGTTTTACCGAAAATCGGCGTCACCGCGCCAAGCAGTACCAGCCCGGCCACACGAGAGGTGCCGTAGCGGCCGATGTAACGCGTCACATCGCCGCCGCCCATCGAGAAGCCCACCAGCGTCACGCCCTGCAAATCCAGCGCCGTAATCAGATCGTTAATGTCGGAGGCAAAGGTGTCGTAGTCGTAACCGTTCCACGGCTGATCGGAACGACCAAAACCGCGACGGTCAAAGGCAATAACACGATAACCACGCTCAGCGAGGAAATTAAGCTGGCTATCCCACATGTCACCATCCAGCGGCCAGCCGTGGCTGAAGAGAACCGGCTTACCCGCACCCCAGTCTTTGTAATAAATCTGAGTACCATCCTGCGTTTTGATTGTGCTCATCTGCTTACCTCATTGTTAAGTAGTGGGTTAACACCGATTATCGCCCGGCGGGCGCAACCAGATGCCGGACAACCGGCGGTTCATCGCTCTGATGAAAAGCCAGCACGCGCTCACGGATACGTTGATCGTTCACCGTGTGCCGCTCGTGCTGACGTAAATGCTCTATCCACGATCCCATCACCCAGGTTTCGACAAACACACCTGGCTGTACCGCATCTTCATACACCGCCCAGCCCATTGCGCCGGTACGACGTCTGACGCGGCGCATATCCTGCATCGCAAGGGTGAATTCATGGGCGTCCTGCGGATCAATGCGGTACTCACAGCTCACCATCACCGGCCCACGCTCGTGGGGGATGGTGATATTCGCCGTGCCGCCTGCCGGATCGAGAATATCGAGATTCAGCGCGGCATCTTTTTCCAGCCGCCAGCGTAAGACCGTCGTCGCGCCCAGCACCATGCCAACGGTTGCCGCACACAGCGACCACGCCACGCCGAATTCCGACGCCAGTTTCCCCCAGATCGCGCTGCCGACGGTCATCGAACCAAAGAACACCGTCAGGTAGACCGCCAGCGCACGCGCTTTCACCCAGCGGGCGGCGCTGCGCTGCGCGCCGACATTCAGCGTCGAGAGCACGGCAATCCAGGAAAAGCCGGTGAAAAATTCAAAGGCATTAAGCAGCCAGACATGGCGGATAAACGCCAGCGCCAGCATGGTGATAGCAAACAGCAGGCTCGCCGCCACCATCATCTGATCGGCATTCAGCCGTTTGCGCAATTTCGGTAGTACTACCGCGCCGCAAATTGCCCCGACGCCAATACAGGCCAGCATAATGCCGTAACCGCCCGGGCCAAGGCCCAGTTCACGACGCGCCACCAGCGGCAGCATCGCCCAGCCAGCGCTGCCAAACAGAAAGAACGCCACGGTGCGCGCCAGCACATTTTGCAGCACCGGCGCGGCGTGAACGTAGCGCAGGCCGCCACGAATGGCCGTGAAAAAGTGCTCCGGTGGCAGGCGCTGCACCGTGGCCTGCGGTTTCCAGCGGTGCAACACTACCGCCACGCCGACCACCGACAGAGCATTAAGCAGGAACACCATCCACGGGCCGGCAAACGACAGGATCAACCCGCCGAGCGCCGGACCGATTGCGCGGCTGATATTGATGCCCAGCGAGTTGAGGGCAATCGCCGGGCTCAGCTCCTGCTTGTCGACCAGATCCGGCACAATCGCCTGAAAGGCGGGCGAGCTGAGCGCCGCGCCGGTACTGAGTAAAAAGGTCGCTGCCAGCAGCACTTCCGGCGTGACGTTGCCGGTAAAAGAGAGCAGGGCAAGCCCGGCAGCCGCACAGAACGACCATACCTGAGAGAAGAGCAGGATCTTGCGTCGCTCGATAATATCGGCCAGCACGCCTGCGGGCAGGACAAACAGGAACATCGGCAGGCTGCTGGCGGCCTGCACCAGCGCCACCGCCAGCGGATCGGCGCTCAGCGAGAGCATTGTCCAGTTCACGCCGATATCGCTCATCCATGAGCCGATATTGGAGACCACGGTCGCAATCCATAGCATGCGGAAAACGCGCTGATGCAACGGTTGCCACGCTGAGGCGGAAGGTTGAGCAGGTGACACTGTCACCGCTGCTTTCAGTTCGTTTTGCTGGGTCATGCAATCGCTCCTTTTGCCGTCCGTCGTATTCGCCAGCTTCCAGGGCCGGTCAGCAAAAGCGTAGTAAAGATGATCAGCAGCAGCCAGCCGAATTGCCCTTCGGCAATGGACCAGTCAGGATGCACCGCCAGCATCGCCACCAGCAGCACCACGATGATTGGCACGCAGGCCAGTCGCGTCGCCACGCCCGCCATAATAAACAGCGGGCAGATCACCTCGGCGAAAATCGCGGGCAGCAGGCTCATATAAGGCCCAAGACCAAACGGATCTTCGATACGCGTCAGTTCTTCGCTGAAATGGAACACCTTCGGCAGCCCGTGCACATACAGCAGTAACAGGCTGCCCGTCAGGCGCAGGAAGAACAGCCCCGCATCAATACGGGGCGCAAAGTCAGTTGACGTTTTCATGATGTCAGAACGCAAAGCAGCTACAGCCGAGCGCGCCCCAGAACGCGTTCTCATCGGATACCGGCATGGCATTGCCACGGGCGATATCGTGCTGATGAACGTGAACTCCGCACGGGCCGGAACAGTGATGAACACCCGCCGCCTGACCGACACGGGCCGCCTGCGGCGGTGCGCTACGATAATGACCCGGAACCTTGACCACCGGCGACCACTCCGGCACCACCGGAATAGCCGGCGGCGCCAGCGGGCCAAACTGACCTGCGGCGTAGACGATATCGCCGCCCACCACCGTCAGTACCGACTCAATCCCTTTGATCTCCTCTTCCGGCACGCGGAAGTAGTCCTTGCTCAGAATGGCGAGATCCGCCAGTTGACCGGCTTTGATCTGGCCTTTTTTCCCCTGTTCGCTGGAGAACCAGGCGCTACCCTGCGTCCACAGCAGCAGGGCGGTATCGCGATCGAGACGGGCGCTGTGATCGTACATCTGCATGCCACCGACAGTGCGGCCGGAAACCAGCCAGTAGAGCGCCGTCCACGGGTTGTAGCTCGCCACGCGGGTGGCGTCGGTGCCCAGCCCAACCGGCAGGCCGTTTTCCAGCATTTTCGCCACCGGCGGCGTCTGTTTGGTGGCCTGCTGGCCGTAGCGCTCAGCGAAATATTCGCCCTGGAACGCCATGCGGTGCTGAACGGCGATACCGCCGCCGAGCGCTTTTACGCGTTCGATATTAGCTTCGGTAATGGTTTCGGCGTGATCAAAGAACCAGTGCAGGCCGTTGAACGGGATCTCGCGGTTCACTTTTTCGAACACGTCGAGCATGCGGCTGATGGATTCGTTATAAGTGGCGTGCAGACGGAACGGCCAGCGGTGCTCAACCAGATGACGCACCACACGTTCCAGCTCCTCTTCCATTCCCGGCGCCAGATCCGGGCGCGGTTCGAGGAAGTCTTCAAAATCCGCCGCCGAGAAGACCAGCATTTCGCCCGCGCCGTTATGGCGGAAGAAATCGCTGCCCTGGTCTGGCGTCAGCATGTCGGTCCATTTCTCAAAATCTTCCAGTTCATGGCCGGGCCGCTGCGTAAACAGGTTGTAGGCGATGCGGATCGTCATCTGCTTTTTCTCATGCAGTTCGGCGATCACCGCGTAATCTTCCGGGTAGTTCTGGAAACCGCCGCCCGCATCAATGGCGCTGGTCAGCCCCAGACGGTTCAGCTCGCGCATAAACTGGCGGGTGGAGTTAACTTGCTGCTCCAGCGGCAGTTTCGGCCCTTTCGCCAGCGTGGCGTAAAGGATCATCGCATTCGGGCGGGCAATCAGCATGCCGGTCGGATTACCGTTGCTGTCGCGCTGGATCTCGCCGCCCGGCGGGTTTGGCGTATCGCGGGTATAACCCACCACTTTCAGCGCCGCGCGGTTGAGCAGGGCGCGATCGTAGAGATGCAGAATAAAGACCGGGGTATCGGGCGCGGCGTCGTTGATTTCATCCAGCGTCGGCATACGGCGCTCCGCAAACTGGAACTCTGTCCAGCCGCCGACTACGCGCACCCACTGCGGTGACGGCGTGCGCAATGCCTGTTCTTTCAGCATGCGCAACGCATCGGCCAGCGACGGAACGCCTTCCCAGCGCAGTTCGAGATTGTAGTTAAGCCCGCCGCGAATCAGGTGCAGGTGCGAGTCGTTTAATCCGGGGATCGCCGTATGGCCGTGTAAATCGACAACCTGAGTGCGTTCGCCGCGGTACGCCATCACCTCGGCTTCACTGCCCACTTTAACGAATTTTCCATCACGGATGGCGACCGCATCGGCGAGCGGGTTTTCCCGATCAACGGTGTGAAACTGGCCATTGAGCAATATCAGTTCTGCATGTGCGAGCAAATCCATACTTCCTCCAGTCTGGCGGCCCTGTTGAGCCGATAAGCATCTGGAATGAATTATGTAAAGCGCGGCGGAAAAAAGACCAGTTGTACCAAAGTATAGGTATACGAAAGGATAGTTATACCATCAGATAATAGTCGGGCCGGGGGAGCGCAGCCTACCATGCAGCCACCGATAGCGAAGCCCTGTCGTTTGCTGTCTGAACGTAGCTCCAGCTCCTTTAACCTAATGGGTGTAAATATGACAACCTCAAAGCTTGAAGTCCTGACCCCGGCTAACTGTCAGTTAATCTTTATCGATCACCAGCCTCAAATGGCCTTTGGCGTACAGTCCATTGACCGCCAGGTTCTGAAAAACAACACCGTTGCGCTGGCGAAAGCCGCCAAAGTGTTCAATATCCCGACCATCATCACCACCGTTGAAACCGAAAGTTTCTCCGGCAATACCTACCCGGAACTGCTGGATGTATTCCCGGAGAAGGACATTCTGGAACGTACCTCCATGAACTCCTGGGACGATCAAAAAGTGCGTGACGCGCTGGCTGCCAACGGCAAACGTAAAGTGGTGGTCTCCGGCCTGTGGACCGAAGTGTGCAACAACACCTTCTCCCTGTGCGCGATGCTGGAAGGCGATTACGAAATCTATATGGTGGCGGACGCCTCCGGCGGCACCTCAAAAGAAGCGCACGACTACGCAATGCAGCGCATGATCCAGGCGGGCGTGATCCCGGTAACCTGGCAGCAGGTGATGCTGGAGTGGCAGCGCGACTGGGCGCACCGCGAAACCTATGACGCAGTGATGGCGATTGTTAAAGAGCACTCCGGCGCCTACGGCATGGGCGTTGATTACGCCTACACCATGGTGCATAAAGCGCCGTCCCGCGCCAAAGCGGGTCACCGCACGCTGGCGCCGGTTCCGGCACGCTAAGCAGCACGCTGGCCGGTATTCGCCGGTCAGCATTTCCCTTTTCGGCAGGAGTTTGCCATGAGTATCGGACTGATTTCCTTTGCCGCAGGCGTGCTGATTGGCGTGATGTACGCGCTGCTGAAGGTACGTTCTCCCGCGCCGCCGGCGATTGCGCTGGTCGGGCTGCTCGGCATGCTGGTGGGCGAATGGCTGATCGCCACGCTAATGACCCACACAACGGCGGGGTAAACCCATGAAAACCTGGATCGTTTCTCTCCTGGTCGGTCTTCTGGCTGGCGTTATTTATGCTTTACTGGGCGTTCACTCACCCGCGCCGCCGGTGGTTGCGCTACTCGGATTGTTCGGCATGCTGGTGGGGGAGCAACTCGTACCGGTAACCCGCCGTCTGCTGGCCCGACAGCCGCTGACCATGACGTGGTTCCGCCACGAGTGTGTCCCGAAAATTAGCGGTGCGCCGCGGCCTGAACCCCCAGACTCGCCGCCGCGCCAGGATGACTGAGGCCAGAGGAAATCGCATGACGCAACCCCGGCGTATTGCCATTGTTGATGATGAACCTTCCGTCCGTAGCGGATTGAGTAATTTGCTGCAATCGGAGGGCTACGCCACGATAGCATTTCCCTCGGCGGAAGCGTTTCTCAACGATGGCCCGGCGCAGCCTGCGATTGCGCTGGTGATTGCGGATCTCAAACTGAAGGGCATGAGCGGCGCAATGCTGTTTGAGAGGTTGCAGCTTAGCCCGGCACCGCCGCCGGTGATCTTTATCTCCGGCCACGACGACGAAACCTGGCAACGGTACGCGGGCAAACCCGGTGCCGTTGCTTTTTTGCGCAAACCCATCGATATCGATATCCTCCTTGAATATGTTCAGCGCGTGTTGACCAACATCGAGGATAATCCATGAGCGACGCTTCGCGTCTTCGGTTGCGGCCGGAAACCAGTGAACACAACGCAGGGCAGCCTTTTACTGTGCAGGATGACGCCATCTATACGCCACTGGCGCAGGAAGGATGCATTGCCTGGATGAATGCCCATTACCCGTGGGGCAGCGACGCCTTTATCCTCGCCACCGCCGTCAGCGACGATGCCGAACCGCGCGCCAGCCAGTTGCTGAAAAATGAGCTGGCGCTGCGCGCGCAACTGGAGAGTAACTGGGCGGTCACGCCTGTCGCCAGCGCGCAATATCATGGCCGTTTTGCGCTGGTCTATCCGACATTTGCTTTTGAGACGCTCACCCGGATGACCGCTCATCCGATGGCCTGCATCGCCAGCTGGCTGGAGCTGGCCTTACGTATCTGCGCGCCGCTGCGCCAGATGCATCACCGCAATCTCATTCACGGCGATATCAAGCCGGGAAACATTTTTCTTAGCGGGGAGCACTGCCGTCTCGGCGGATTTGGCCTTGCCACCAGCAGCAGTGAAGCGCGGGCGCAAAACTGGCTGCCGCTTTCCGGCGGCACGCTGGCGTATATGTCACCGGAACACACCGCCCGCACCCATCATGCCGTTGACAGCCGCAGCGATCTCTACAGTCTGGGCATCGTTCTGTATGAATTACTGACCGGCGTGCTGCCGTTCGATCTGCCCGAAGGCGGGCAGGCAGAGTGGACGCTGCATCATATTGCCTCTGAACCTGCCGCGCCGCACAGCCTGCGGGAAGGGTTACCGCCGATGCTGTCGACCATCCTGCTGAAGCTGCTGGCCAAATCGCCGGAGAAACGTTATCAGACCATTGATGGCCTGATCGCCGATCTGCGCCGATGCCAGGCCACGCTGACGCCGGAGCAGGGCATTCCGGCGTTTACGCCCGGTTTACAGGATCGCTCTCCGTCGCTGCACTTTGCCAATACGTTGTACCGCGCACATCCGCAGGCGGGCGAACTGGTTGCGGCGCTGGAAGAGGTTAACCACAGCGGCAAACAGATGCTGGTCACCCTCAGCGGTCCGTCCGGGATGGGTAAATCATCGCTGATGGCCTCGGCGCTGAAACTGTTTCTGCAACGCCCGACGCTGATCGCGCTTGGCAAAGTGGAGCAGTACAGCTCGGTGCTGCCGCTTGGCGCGCTGACAGCAGCATTTCGCTCGCTGGCGTTGCATTTGCTGGGGCTACCCGCCGAAGAGGTGACGCGCTGGAAATCGCGGCTCTCCGTCGCGCTGGCCGGGTATGAAGGGCTGGCGGTCAGCCTCGCGCCGGAACTGGGTCTGCTGCTGGGGAGTAAACCCGCGCCTTTCATTGACAGCGTCGCGCTGGATGCCCGCGCCCGCTTTAATCATATGGTGTTGCGCCTGGTGAGTGTATTTGCCACGCCCGGTTGCCCGCTGGTCATACTGATCGACAATCTGCACTGGATCGATGACGCCAGCCTGCAACTGCTGGAGTACCTGTTACAGCACAGCCACGCCTTGCCGCTGCTGATGGTGGTATCGCACCGCGATCTGCCGTCGCTCGGGGATGAGGAGTTTGCCGCCACGCTGGTACGCCTGCGCAGCGCCGCCCGGCGAACGACAGCGTGCGAGCCGCAACCCCTCTCCGTCAAAGCCGTGGCGCGCTGGCTGGCGATCGTTTTTCAGACCCGCCCGGCATCGACCGTTGATCTGGCAAAACTGATCCATGAAAAAACCGGCGGTAATCCGCTGTTTGCACATGAATTTTTTAAACGCATCGTCGAAGACGGGCTGGTGAGTCATAACAGCTATCAGGGGCGCTGGCACTACGATCTGGCGGCGATTCGCGCCCGTTACTACAGCGAAAACGTTATCAGTCTGGTGCTGCAACAACTGGAACAGATGCCGGATGAGACCCGTACGCTGCTCGCTCATCTGGCCTGCCTTGGCAGCGCGGGCGGGGTGTCGCTGGCAAGCCGCATACTGGAGATAACGCCTGGCGAGCTCCGTTTGCACCTGCATCCGGCGGTGGCCGTGCAGTTAATTACTCTCAACGCCGACGAATATACCTTTACCCATGAGCGCATTCAGCAGGCGGCAAGCGCCGCGCTGCCCTTGTCCGTATGCCGTCAGTTACATCTGCGGGCCGCCAGCCTGCTGGCTGATGAAGCGCGGCAAACCCCAGGTAACGAGATCCTGTTTCGCACCATCCACCATGTCACGGCGGCGATCGACAGTATCCAGCTTGCGCCACAGCGGCGGAAGTTCAGCGAACTTTGTGCCCTTGCCGCCCGGCAGGCCAAACGCAGCGGCGATTACGCTTCCGCGCTGGGTTATTTACAGACCGCGCGCACGCTCAGCGCCGACAGCGGCGATCTCTTCGCGCTCGATTTACAGCGGGCAGAATGCGAACTTCTGCTGGGCCATCTCGCTACCGCACGCGCATCGTGCGAAACGCTGCTGGCCTCTCCGGGCGGGCTGGTGGAAAAAGCCCATGCCGCCAGTGTACTGGCGGAGGTGCATATCCGCCGCTCCAGCTATTCACAGGCGCTCGACACCACGCTGAGCTGGCTCTCCGTGTTCGGTATTCACGTGAGCCGCCAGCCGGACGATGCGGAGTGCGACGAAGCCTGGCAGGAGATTTCATCCCTTATCGGTACGCAGCCCGCCAGCGCGTTTATGGCGTTGCCGCGCATGAACCACCGCGAAACGGATGTGCTGATGAACCTGCTGGGAAGCGCCAGTCTGTACGCCAGTTTTCACTGTCCACGCCTGCATTTCCTGCTGCTCTGCCGGATACTGCAACTGACGCTGGAGCGCGGGCTGACGGGCGCATCCACTGCCGCACTGGCGTGGTTTGGCGTGATGATTGGCGAGCGGTATGGCGAGTATGAGCAGGGCTTTCGCTACGGCACGCTGGCACAGGATCTGGTCACGCGCCACGGTTTTCATGATTACGCTGCCAAAACACTGGTGGCGCTGGGGCGCAGCAGCGTCTGGATCCAGCCGTTGTCGCATACCGTCCAGTGCGCCAGAAACTGTTTCACCGCTGCGGTTGCGCATGGCGATCTCACTATTGCCTGCTTCGCCTCCTTCCGTGAGGTCAGCAACAGCCTGGCCTGCGGCGACCCGCTTGATGTGGTACTGAGTTATATAGAACGCGGGCTGGCCTTCGTGCGCGAAACACGTTTTTCGGATATGGATACCGTCCTTCTGTTACAACGTCACTTTGTTGAGTACCTGCGAACACCCCAGCCGGTGTTTAGCGGTAAAGCCGTGTTGCCGGAATCACTGCTACCGGCAACACCGCCGCCGACCATGCTGTTCTGGTTCTGGCTTTATCGCGGAATGGCGCACTTCTTTGCCGGTGAATATGCGCAGGCGGAAAGCAGCCTGCTGGAAGCGGGACGTTTTGCCTGGTCCGCGCCCGGACACGTCAATCTGCTCGATTACCATCTCTACAGCGCGCTGTCGTTGTCGATGCAACTGACGCCGGATACCTTTTCCGCCGCACATCGCCAGCGGCTTAATCAGCACTACAACCCGATCGCGCGCTGGGCGCGACTCAATCCGGCGACCGTCAGCGACAAAGAGGCACTGCTGTACGCCGAGATCGTCCGGCTTGACGGGATGAACAGTATCGCCATTGGTCAGTATGAGAAAGCCATCAAGCTGTCGCGCGAAGCGGGCTTTAACCCAAGCAACGCGCTGGCGCACGAACTGGCCGGGCAATTTGCCCGCACCTGCGGTTATCCAACGATTGCCGATGCCTGGTTTCGCGGGGCAATCGCCGCCTGGGGCCGCGTTGGCGCGCACGGCAAAGTGCGTCAGCTCGAACAGACGCACCCGCACCTTGTCGCGAAGGCGGCCAGTACGCCGTATGACACCATTGCGTTTGCGCAAAATGATGAAATTCGCGATCTGCAAAGCATCATCAAAGCCTCGCGCGCGCTCTCCGAAGAGATCAATCTTGAGCGGCTGATCCAGATCCTGATGACCATGTTGCTGGAACGGGCAGGCGCACAGCGCGGCTTGTTAATCCGCGTACTGGACGACACTATCCCGCTGATTGAAGCCAGCGCACACACCAGCAACGAAGGGGTGCGCGTACAGGTACTGAACGAAACGCCGCTGGCGACGGATTTACCGCTGTCGGTGCTGGCGGCAGTGATCCGTACCGGGCAGGAGATCCGCACCGGCAGGCCGGAAGAGTACAGCCCATTTAGCCAGGATCCCTATCTGTTAACCTCCGGCGCGGCTGTAATGTGCGTGCCGATGTTTAAACAGGCGCGGCTGGTGGGGGCACTCTATCTGGAGAATCGCCTGATGCCGGACGTGTTTACCGCCGGGCACTCCCGCGTGGTAAACCTGCTTGGCGCGCATGCGGCGGTTTCGCTGGAAACGGCGCGTCTGTACGCCGAACTGCTGGAGGAGAATATTCAGCGCCGCCGGGTGGAAAAAGAGCTGCGCGCCAGCCAGACCTCGCTGATGCTCGGCGAGCAGATCAGCCACACAGGAACCTGGCGCTGGGAGCTGGAGCAGGATCTGATGCATATGTCGGATGAGTATGCGCGCATTCTGGGGCTACCGGAGAAACGCAAGCTGATTTCGATGGCCGAGTTTCTCACCTATGTGCATCCTGACGACCATGCGCATATCAGCGCGCTGGTGACCCGCAGCGTCGCGCAGGGGTTAACCATGCAGGCGGAGTTCCGTATTATCCGCGCCGACGGCGAGGTGCGTTATATCCTCGGCATCGGCGATCCGGTAGCGGCCAGCGGTGAAACGGTGCATGAATATTTTGGCACCATCACCGATATCACCACCCAACGGCAAAATGAAGATGCGGTACGCGTGGCACAGGCCGAACTGGCGCGCGTTTCGCGGGCAACCACCGTCGGGCAACTGACCTCATCAATTGCCCATGAGATTAACCAGCCGCTGATGTCGATTGTCTCCAACGCGGGCGCCAACCTGCGCTGGCTTAACCGCGATCCGCTGCCGATTGAAAACATCCGCACCGGGCTGGAGGAAATTATTAGCGAAGGGCAGCGCGCAGGCGAGGTGATCCGCAGCCTGCAATCCCTGACGCGCCGCCAGCCGCCGGTGTTTGAACGCCTCGATCTGCACCCGCTGCTGCACCATATTCTGACCCTGTCGCGCAGCGAACTTGAGCGGCGGCATATTGCTGTCGATTACCGGTTGCAGGCCGCCAATAGCCTGTTTTGCGGCGACAGCGTGCAGATCCAGCAGGTGCTGCTGAATCTGGTAATGAATGCCATTGAAGCGATGGCCGAGGTGGATTCGCGCCCGCGGGTGCTGACGCTCAGCACGCAAAACCCGCAGCCGGGTGAACTGCTGTGCGCCATTGCCGATACCGGCAGCGGAATGGATGCCGAAGTGCAGGCCCGCCTGTTTGAATCGTTCTACACCACCAAAGCGCAGGGAATGGGGATGGGGCTGACCATCAGTCACACCATTATTGAACGGCATCAGGGGAAGCTGACGGCGCAGGCAAGAACGCCGTTTGGCAGTCTGTTCTCCTTTACCGTGCCCGCCAGCGATTAACGGCTGCGGGATTTGGCGATTTGCAGGCTTCCGGCGGCATGCACCAGATCCGCCAGCGAGCGGGCCTGCATTTTGTCCATCACCCGACGGCGATGCACTTTGACGGTGATTTCGCTGACGCCGAGCTCTGCGGCGATCTGCTTATTCAGCAAGCCGCTGATCGCCAGTTCAAACACTTCCTGCTCGCGCGGCGTTAAAGAGAGGTGGCGCTGTTTGAGCGCAAAGTTCGCCTGCTGCTGTTCAAACTCCTGCTCGGCGCCTTTCAGGGCATCCACCACCGCAGCCAGCAAACGCTCCGGTTCCACGGGTTTAGTCAGAAACTCTCGCGCACCGGCTTTCATTGCCTGCACGGTTAGTGGAATGGTGCCAAATCCCGTCAGAAAGATAATCGGCAGCTCGCGCCCGCGATCTTTTAACGCGCTGGCAACATCAAAACCATTCACCACCGGCATGTTTAAATCGAGGATCAAACAGGCCGGAACGCCGACAAGGGGATGAGAGAGAAATGACTCCGCGGACGCGAAGTCGATGGCGCGATAACCTTCGGATGCCAACAGCCGGACAATTGATTTTCTGACGGCATTATCATCATCGACAACGTAAACGACAGGTTCCATCATCTTTCGGCCTCACAGGGGCGACGCGCCTGAAAATGCACGTCTTTCAGTTTGCAGGCTGATACTGATAACATAATTTTTAACCGGATGAAATGACGAGAATTTCCTTACAAACTGTGTGATTTTTATTCAGGTAAACAGCGATTTTTCACTCCGGTTGACGACATCATT
Organism: Kosakonia sp. MH5; assembly: GCF_009935945.1. NCBI lineage: Bacteria > Pseudomonadati > Pseudomonadota > Gammaproteobacteria > Enterobacterales > Enterobacteriaceae > Kosakonia > Kosakonia sp. MH5. The sequence continues at coordinate 132,489 of NZ_QODH01000008.1, forward strand.
TCTCAGCGAAACTTTCGAATGAAATTTGCGCTAAGGCATTGAATGTTGCACATCGTTTAATCAAATGTTGCAAAAGTAGCGTTACTGTCAACCAACGCAATTATCTCCTGCTTTACCATCTCAACGCAAAAAATAAGATTAATCTTACGCCGGCACCCTTTACGCCAGTACAGCGCAAAACACAGCGAATCGGATAGCCATAATGTTTTCTGGCTGCGGTTGCATGTTAGGTTTCAAAGGGCACCATGAAACCCGTAATACAAAAGGAGATGTATTATGAAAAAATTCAACGCATTACTCTCAATGCTGTTATTTGGATTATCGATGAATATCGCGGCAGCGCCCCCGGAAAGGAGCAGCGAACCGGACTGGAACGAGGTGTGTCATATCCTTTGCCTGGCCGGTGAAGGCGGCGCTGCCTGCAACTGTGATCTCATTCCCTGATTGCCGCCAGCCGTAACCCCGAAGGAGATGGCGGTAATCCAGGCGCCATCTCCTTTTTTATGGGGTGCTGCATTCTCTGGCAGAATCCTTCCGGCGAATTTTCGGGCGAAAAAAGCGAACACAGCGCGGCTGGTATTGATATGGTAAATATCATTTTCAGCAAAGGAGCGCGTATGACGATCAGACTGGCGGTGCCTGAAGAAGCCGAAACGTTGTGGCACATTCGCAACGCAGCGATCCAGCAGGGGTGTAAAGCGGTCTATTCACCGGAAGTGATCGAGGCCTGGACACCGCAAGCCATGCCGGACAATTACCGTGTGGTGATCGAAGAGAACCCGTTCTATGTTGCCGTCACGCCGGAGAATATCCCCGTTGCCAGCGGGTATCTCGATCTGCGTACTGGCAGTGTGGAAGCCATTTTCACCCTGCCGCAGTGGAGCGGCAGAGGCCTGGCTTCGGCCATCATCACTGCGCTGAAGCAGGAAGCTCGACGCCGCGGTTTTACCCGCCTGACGCTGGCATCAACGCCGAATGCCTGCCGTTTCTATCAACAACAAGGGTTTCGCGTTATACAGGAAAGCCGGTGTCACTCAAAAATGGCGCGAGCCGATCTGCGCTGCTTTGATATGGAATGCGAACTCATCCCAGGAGAATAATGATGTCCGACATCAAAACCCTCGCCAGCACCGAAGTTTATCGCAATAAATGGATGCGCCTGCGCGAAGACCGTATTCTGCGTGCCGACGGCAATGAAGGGATCTATTCCGTGGTGGAGAAACCCGACTTCGTGGTGATCATTGCCCGCGAGGACGATGCGCTGTACATCGTTGAGCAGTACCGTTACCCGATTGGCAAACGCACCCTCGAACTGCCGCAGGGATCGTGGGAATGCGCGCCTGAGGAAGATCCGTTGCGCGTTGCCGCCGGGGAACTTCAGGAAGAGACCGGGCTGATTGCCGGACGTATGCGCCATGTCGGCTATCAGAAACTGGCACAGGGCTACTCCAGTCAGGGCTATCATATCTTTCTTGCAGAAGATCTGACCCAGCATCAGACCTCGCTGGAACCGGAAGAAGTCGGCCTGACAGCGCGTAAAATAACGCTGCGTGAGTTTGAAGCGCTGATCGCAGAAGGTGTAATCAGCGACGCCACGTCGGTGACTGCGTATCTGCTGGCGAAGCTGAAAGGAATGCTGGTATGAGTCGCTCTGAGGCCGCCAGTGCCATTCTTTCCCTCTATCAACGTCACGCCGCTGCGTTCGCGCAGCAACGTTCGCAAGCGCTGTTTGAAAAAAGCTGGCTGGAGAAATTCGCCGCGCGCTTACCGGAGAATGGGCGGATTCTGGATATAGGCTGCGGCAATGGTCAACCGATCGCCGCATGGTTTATCGCTCAGGGCTTTCATCTCACCGGCGTGGACGGCGCGCAGGCAATGCTGGAAAGGGCCCGGCAGACTTTTCCGTCTGCGCGCTGGGTTCACCAGGATATGCGCCAGCTTACGCTGGGGGAAACCTTCGACGGCCTGATCGCCTGGGACAGCTTTTTCCATCTGACCCAGGACGATCAGCGCAGCATGTTTGCCCGCTTTGCCCGCCACAGCCATCCCGGCAGTGTACTGATGTTTACCAGTGGGCCGGAGGACGGTATCGCCATCGGGCAATTTGAGGGCGAACCGCTGTTTCACGCCAGCCTCGCGCCTGAAGAGTACCGGCAACACCTGGCGGCAATCGGCTTTCGCGTGCTGGAGATGCGGGCGGAAGATCCCGACTGTGCCGGCCACACGGTCTGGCTGGCTCAGCGTACGGCCTGATTCGGCAAGCGACGCAGGCGGCTCAGACTGAAGGCGATTGCCAGCAGCGTCGCTATCATCGCCAGCCACAATCCCAGCCGTATCGCCAGCGCTTCCTGCGTTGGCGTGCAGAGTGCCAGCATCACGCCCACCAGCCCCGCGCCAAGGCACTGTCCAAAGGTGCGCACAATGGCTAACACGCCAGAGGCATAGCCGCTGTGCTCGCGTGAGGCGCTGGCGAGCATCTCCCGGTTGTTCGGGCTTTGAAAACAGCCGAAACCCATTCCGCAGATCAGTCCGCGCAGGCTGATATCCCACGCCGCCGCATTTTGCGGCAGCAGCACCAGCAGCAGCAACCCAACGGCGAACAGCAGTAACCCGGCAGTGGCAATCTTTGCGGGCGCATAGCGATCTGCCAGCCGCCCGGCATGCGGCGCCACCAGAATGATGCCGACCGGCCAGGCGGTAAACAGCAAAGCCGAGGTAAAGGCGCTGTAGCCATAAACATTCTGAAAGAGAAATGGCAGCGCGACAAAAGTCACGCCCTGGCTGATAAACGAGGCCAGCGAGGTGAGCGCAGCAAGAGAGAAACGGGACGAGGCAAAAAGCCCCAGCGGCAGCAACGGTTGCGGCGCCCGCTGTTGACGGCGCACAAACGCCAGCCCGCTCGCCACCGCGATCGCAGCCCAGGCCGCGCCTGTGCAGGATATGTCTGTCGACGCCATGATGGCCGCCCCCAGCATCAGCGCCGAGAACAGCGCGCCCTGCACATCAAACGGCCCGCTGACGCTGGCGCTTTTTCCCGGAATGACGCGCAGGGCAAATGCCAGTGCGATAGCGCCCAGCGGAATATTGATGGCAAACAGCCATTGCCATCCCAGTGCGCTCAGCAGAGCGCCGCCAATGACCGGCGCAATCGCCGTACTGGTGGCGATCAGCAGGGCGTTGATGCCAAGAATGCGTCCCAGCAGACGCGTGGGGAAAATTGAGCGCAGGATCGCTGGTGCAATACTGAGCGTGGCCGCGCCGCCAATCCCTTGCAGTACGCGCATGGTCACCAGCACCGACAGTGATGAGGATAACGCGCACCCCAGCGATGCCAGCGTAAAGAGCAATAACCCGCAGGCAAACAGCGGGCGGAACCCCATGCGGGCGGCAAGCGCAGCAAAAATAGCCAGCGTCATGGCGGCAGAAAGCAGATAACCATTCGCCACCCAAACGGCGTCCCCCGCGGAGACATGCAGCGCACGGGCGATTTGCGGCAGGGCAATATTTACCATCGCGCCATCAAAAACGGCCATCGTGGTGCTGGTCATCAGCGCAATCAGCGCCAGCGCGCGCTGACGCCCCGCTAACCCTTCGTCGCCAGGCAGGTCTGTAAACAATTCCATCATTACCTCAGGATAAGTTGTGCTTGCATTGACTCTACTTTCGCGGGATACATGGCGGAAGACGCAGCAGTTGCATTGATACAGTGCAGCAAACGCCATATCTTATTAATCACTATGAGAAACAGCCTGCTATGACACAACCGGACCTGAATCTGCTGTTTGCGCTGGATATTCTGCTGGCCGAAAGAAGCGTTGCCGCTGCCGCCCGAAGGCTGGGGCTGAGCGCATCGGCGATGAGCCGCACGCTGAGCCGCCTGCGGGAAACCACCGGCGATCCGCTGCTGGTGCGGGCAGGGCGGACGATGGTGCTGACGCCTTATGCCGAAGCCATTCGCGAACGCACGCAAAACGCCGTTTTCGAAGCGCGGGCGGTATTGCGCCCGGCAACGCCGGTACTGGACATTGCCAGCCTGCGACAGATGTTTACGCTGCGTGCTAACGACGGTTTTGTTGAAGCCTTTGGCCCGTCGCTGATTGCACAAGCAGCTGCCATTGCGCCTGGCGTAACGCTGCGCTTTACGCCGAAAGCGGAGAAAAGCGATAAACCGCTGCGCGAGGGGCGGGTCGATCTGGAGATTGGCGTGCTGGGGGAAATGGGGCCGGAAATTCGCGTACAGGCGCTGTTTCGCGATCGTTTTGTCGGCGTCGTCAGAAGCGGCCATCCGCTGGCGCAACAGCAGGCAGTGAGCGTTGAACAGTATGTCTCGTTTGCGCATGTTGTCGCCTCACGGCGCGGGCTACTGAGCGGACCGGTGGATGAAGCGCTGGCCGATGCCGGGCTGAATCGCAACATCGCCGCCGTAGTGCCGGGCTTTCCGGCTGCGCTGGCGGTGGCGCGCGCCACTGATTTGATTGCGCTGGTTCCGGCCTCGTTCCTGATGAATAAGGCGACAAGCGAGGGGCTCTGCGTATTTGAACTGCCGGTCAAAACCCGCGGCATCACCGTTTCACAGCTCTGGCATCCGCGTTCGGAAGTTGACCCGGCGCACCGCTGGCTACGGCAGTTTGTGCTGAACGTTTGCCGCACGTTGCGGCCAGGCTGAAAAGGGGGCTTTCGCCCCCTGACGTTTAACGACGCACCACCGTGACCTCTTTCGATAACGGTTCAATGACCGTGGCAACAAGCATAAAACACACCACGCAGAAGCCGGTCATGGTCATAAACACCGCATCCCAGTTCCAGCGATCAAGGATGACCCCGACAATCAGCGGCATGCACATGCCGCCGAGTTGTCCACCCATATTGATCACACTGTAGGCCACGGGATAGATCTCTTTACTGACGCGGCCCATGGCATACACCGAATAGGCGGAATAACCGAGAGAAAGCATCAACCCGAGCATAAACAGCATCAGAGAAAGAATCGCTTTGCTTTCAGGGGCAAACACCAGAGAATACATGGTGAAAATCGTCGCACCTGCGCTCAGCAACATCAGCGGCTTACGTCTTTTATTCAGCACCCGATCTGAAAGCACGCCGCCGAGAAAATTGCCCAGCACGGTGCCGAGGAAAGGCGCGGCCGCCAGCGCGGCGGAGCTGGTGAGATCGAAGCCGCGCTCGGTGATCAAATACTTCGGCAGCCACGACATCAGCACGCTGACAATGCCGACCATCGAGAAGTAGCCTAATGCCACGCCATAAATATCCCAGCACCTGAACACCTGCTTCGAGGTGGTGAGCTCCTCCACCTGGCGGGTGCGGATCAGGGTGTCCAGCCAGCAGTAGCGGAAGCAGGCCTTCTGCGGCGCCTCTCCGTGTTGCGGCGTATTACCCGGTAACTCGTCGCGAATGTATGCCGCCTCCTGTTTGTTCACAAAGCGGCTCTCTTCCGGTTTGTTACGCACCATGAAATACCAAAAGATGGACAACAAAACCCCGGGAATAGCGAAAAAGACGAAGATATAACGCCAGCCCCACGTCATGATGATCCACGCACAGAGGGCGGGAACAATCAGCGGACCGAACTTTGAACCAGCAAGAAACAGGCCGGTGGCGGTGCCTTTTTCTTTCGCCGGAAACCACTGATTAATGGTCGCCGTCGAGCCAATCACCACCGGCGCTTCGCTGACGCCAACAAAGAAACGCAGCAATTTCAGCACCAGCACATTATTCACCACGCCCATTAAGGCGGTGAAAATGGAGGTCAGAAACATGCCGAGCGCAAATGCATTGCGCATACCATATTTTTTAATGACATACCCGGCCGGGATTTGAAACAGCGCATATCCGGCAAAGAACAGGCTGATTAATAAACCGGCCAGGGTATTGGAGATATTAAATTCCTCCTGAATAAAGGGCAGGGCAAAACCAATATTTGCCCTGTCGGCATTTGCCACGGTGTAGATAACAAAGATAAAGCTCATTACCCACCACCGGTAATGCGTCATGGTGGGTTTATCCATATTATTTTTCATATTTCATTCCCGGGAGATTCAACATTGCGGATCGTAAAAAGCAAATTCGCGGTAAGTTCGGGCACGCGATAAACTGCTTAATAACGCAGGTTCAATGGACTCACGAATTAATGCAGAGACCTCCAGCAGCGCATCGAGTGATATTCCGCAATCGAACCCCATGCGGGAAAACATATTTACCGCATCTTCCGTTGCGGCATTTCCGGCGGCGCCCGGTGCGAAGGGGCAACCGCCAAGACCACCAACCGCCGTTTCAAAACGCGTCACGCCGTTTTGCAGGCCAGCCATCATGTTGGCCAGCGCCATACCGTGCGTGTTATGCATATGCAGGCCGATATCGAGATGTGGGAACCGGGCGCTGATGCGTTGCAGGAGATCTGCAGTCTGGCGGGGATTCGCCACGCCGATGGTGTCGCACAGCGTAATGTGGTGAATGCCAAGATCCGCGGCGAAACGGAACATCTCCAGCAGCGTATCGGTGCAGGTGGCACCGATAAAAGGGCAGCCAAACGCGGTGGCCAGCGACAGCGAAATCTCCAGATCCGGATGCGCCTGGCGAATGGCCGCCAGCTCATCCAGCGACTGCGGATGCGTACGGTTAATATTGGCCTGGTTATGCGCCGGACTGACGGAGATAACATAATTCACCCGCGAGATCTGACTCTCCACCGCTAATTGCGCTCCCCGGCTATTTGGCACCAGCACCCATGGCGTTATCGTCGGGTGCTTTTCAAGCACATGCGCAATGACCTGTTTGGCATCCGACATTTGCGGGATCGCTTTCGGGCTGACCATCGAGGTTATTTCGATGTTTTTCGCACCGGCGGCGATCAGTTTATCGATAATACGAATTTTCAATTCTGTCGGAATCGGCTGCTTAATATTCTGGAAGCCATCTCGCGGTCCGACTTCGGTAAGTTGAATAAATTTTCCCATGGTGTTGGCCTTACAGAATACCATCGTTGATAAGCTGCTCTATTTCCGCATCGGAATAATTGAGCAGTTCTTTTAATATTTCGTGGTTGTGCTGGCCCAGCGTTGGCGCGGGCATTCTGATGGAAGTTTTGTTGTTGGAGAATTTAACCTGATTACCGGTCATGGTAATTTTACCGGCCACCGGATGTTCAATATCGACAAACATTTCACGCGCCACGGCAATATGTGGATCTTTGGTGACGCGGTCGATGGTGTTGATAGGGGCCGCGGGAATCCCTGCCGCCAGCAGCAATTCAACGATCTGGTCAATCGGGTGTTCGCCGGTCCAGCGCTCAAGGATGGCTTTCAGTTCTGCATGGTGGGTGACGCGCGCGATATTGGTGCTGAATCTGGCATCCTCCAGTTCACTGATTTTCAGCGTCTGTTTCAGCAGTCCAAACAACTTGTCGTTGCCACAGGCGATAATGACGTAACCGTCCTGCGCCTGAAATGAATCGTAGGGATAAATCGCCTCATAACGGTTACCGATGCGCGTCGGAATGCGTCCGGTGTTCAGATAGATAATATTGATGATCTCCAGCGACGAGACCATCGCATCAACTAGCGCGATATCCACTTTGTCGCCGACCCCGGTTTTCAGGCGGTTGGCGTAGGCGGCAAGGACACCGATGGCGCAGCTCATACCGCCCACCACATCGGCAATCGCTGTGCCGGTGCGGGTAGGTGGGGTATCGGCCCAGCCCGTGGTGCTCATTAGCCCGCTCATCGCCTGGCCGATAATGTCGTATCCCGCGCGTTTAGCGTACGGCCCGGTGTGGCCGAAACCCGACACCGCGCCATAAATAATGGCTGGATTCACCTTGCGCAGATCTTCATAACCGAGGCCGAGTTTTTCCATCACACCCGGACGGTAATTTTCCAGCACAATATCGCTGTTGCGCACCATCTCAAGAAAAATAGCGCGCCCTTGTTCAGACTTCAGATTCAACGTAATACCGCGTTTATTGCGATTAAGATTCATAAAGTAGGCGCTTTCGCCATTTATTTGCGGCGCGTTTGCGCGGGCATCATCGCCTTTACCCGGTAATTCAATTTTAATCACGTCAGCGCCAAAATCAGCTAACATCATTCCACAGTAAGGACCGGCAAGAACGCGAGTAAGATCGAGAACGCGGACGCCACTTAATACACCAGACTTATTATTCATTCCTTTTCCTTGTAAGATAAAAATATAATTTGTGGAAGCATATACTTCACACGGGTGTTATTAATCCAATCGCCATGCCAAAAAAAAAAGGAAAGAAATGACTTAACATCATGAATTTTAATGCTTTTAATTGATGAAAATAAAAAACACTACGCCAGACTCAATATCAATTGTGTTAGAAATATCAACTGTGATATTGATTTAATAAAACGACAACATTGAAAATTATCACCATGAACAAGAATCCTCTGCCAAACCTTGCATTAATTACACCTTACCCGCAACTGGGCGAAATAGTCGCTGAACAATGTACGGGTATTTTTAACTGCCACGTTTATCATGGCAGCCTCGAGAAAGCGGCCAGCATCGCCAGAAATCTTGATACAGAGTATTACGATGTTATTCTGAGCCGGGGAGGGACAGCGGAATATATCGAAAAATCAACGCAGATTCCGGTGGTTAAAATACTGACATCGACTGCCGATTTACTGAAATCGCTCATTCCGCTGAAAAATTATCCGCAGCATATTGCCTTTTTTAATTACCAGACCTACTTAACGGATGTATTACTTATTGCGCAGGCGCTGAATATCACCATCGATGAATTTGTTTTTTTATCGCACGCCGATATGACCGAAAAACTGGAGCAGTGTCGGCGCCGCCGCTATGCCACGGTGACCGGCGGTTTTCCGGTCACCGATAGTGCAAGGCAATATGCGATGCAGGGCATCCTGATCGAAAATGGTGTCGAATCGGTGAACAGCGCGCTGCGTGAAGCACTGGCGATAGTGGAAACAACGAAACGCAAAGCGCAGGATACCGCCAGGCTGGAGATCATTTTGTCGTCCATTACGGAAGGCATCATTGTCACCAATGAAAATAATGAAATTCAGGTGTTTAACCGCAGCGCAGAAAAGATTTTCGGCTTGAGCGGAACACAGGTAATAGGTAAACCTGTTGATTCAATTATTAAAAACACACGGATAAACCAGGTGCTGCTGACCGCAGCGCCGGAGATCCGCGAATTGCAGGAGCTGGATAGCACCTCCATTATCACCAGCCGGGTGCCGATATTTATGGGCAAACGCTGCATTGGCGTGGTTTGCTCTTTTACGGATACGCCGCAGATAGAGAAGGTGGAGCGTATCCTGCGCGGCAAGCTTAAGAAAAAAGGGTTCAATGCCCGCTATACCTTCGATCATATCTTCACCGCCAACGGTGAAATGCAGGCGATCAAAAAGCTGGCGCAAATTTATGCCCGCACCGATTCCCCGGTGATGATTTACGGGGAGTCCGGCACCGGCAAAGAGCTGTTTGCCCAGAGCATACATAACCACAGTCTGCGCAGTCGCGGTCCGTTTGTCGCCATCAACTGCGCGGCGATCCCGGAAAGCCTGCTTGAGAGTGAGCTTTTTGGTTATGAAGGCGGTGCGTTTACCGGTGCCAGGCGGGAAGGAAAGTCGGGGCTTATCGAGCTGGCGCATCAGGGAACGCTGTTTCTCGATGAAATTGGCGAGCTGCCAATGACCATCCAGAGCCGCTTATTACGGGTGCTCCAGGAGTATGAAATCATGCATATCGGCGGCAAAGACGTGATCCCGGTCGATGTCAGAATTATTGGCGCGACCAATCGTTCGCTGGAGAAGATGAGCGAGGAAGGCGGGTTTCGCCGCGATCTCTACTACCGACTGAATGTGCTGCCGCTGGCGGTTCCGCCGCTGCGGGAACGTCCGGAAGATATTCGTTATCTGGCCGGGATGTTTCTTTGTGAGTGGCAGGCAGAACATCTGCTGGAGCAATTTCTCGATCTGTTCACCGGCTGGCACTGGCCGGGCAATGTCCGCGAACTGCGTTTTATCCTTGAGCGTCTGGCGTTGTTGTCAGGGGAATTTCCGACCTATTCGTTGTATGAATTGCTGACACTGACCGGTTTTTCGCTGGCGGGCAGTAACAAACCCGCAGCGATTAATGATGCTGTGACCGTGGATCTGAACAAAGGATCGCTCAAGGCGCTGGTTCGCGACATTGAGCGGCAGGTTATTACCCTTTATCTGCGACGTTACAATCAGGATCAGCAGAAAGTGGCCCGGCACCTTGGGATCAGTAAAATGAGCCTGTGGCGCAAATTACAGGAAGATTGACGCTTAACCATCGTTTTGCGCCAGCCAAGCCGGGATCTGTTCAGGAAGCAGGGGCTTTGAGAAGAAGTATCCCTGTGCTTCATCGCAGCCGAAACCTTTAAGCAGTTGCGCGGTTTCTGCATCCTCAATGCCTTCCGCCAGCACAATGTAGTCCAGCTCTTTCAGCATCTGGATAATGTTGCGGGCGATAATTTGGCTGCCCCGATCACTGGTGACTTTACAAATAAGCGAACGATCTAACTTAATGATATCGATAGGAATAGTACGCAAATAACTGATATTGCTGTAGCCCGCGCCAAAGTCGTCGAGCAGGATTTTAAAGCCGCGCATTTTTAACATATCCAGCTCTTCGAGGGCGATGGAGTTTTCCAGCACTTTCTCCGTCTCCAGACATTCAACCCGCAAATCGGCAGTGGTCAGCCCGGCCTGAAGAACTTTCTCTTCCAGCGCATTTGCAAACCCGGCGTTGGACAAATCGCTGGCGGCTAAATTAACCGAAATCGGGATGGTGATGTGGTTTTTGCGCCACGCCACCAGTTGTTTGATGGCAGTGGTCACCACCCATTGGGTGATATCGGACATCAGGCTGGTACGCTCCGCCAGCGAGATAATCACCGTCGGCGGAATATTCCCCAACTGCGGATGCTTCCAGCGGAGCAGGGCTTCAACCCCTTCGGTACGCCCGCTATGCAGGTTGATTTTCGGCTGATACACCAGATAAAGCTGGTTATCTGTTTTGATGGCTTCGCCCAGATCGTAGAGGATTTTGAAATCGCGATTGCGCTTTTGATCCATGGCGGAATCGAAGGCAAGCAGGGGGATATTTTGTCGTATCGCTTCGTGCAGGGCGCTGATCGCCTGGCGAAAGATTTCTCTGACCGCCGTCTGGCCCGCCACAAAATGAATAAACCCGGCGTGAATGTTCAACGAAATCTCAATATCACCAGTAATTTTCGCGCTGGTGGGCGGCAGATTTGCCGCTTTACGCAAAACGGCTTCTGATTCATCGGTTTTCACTAACAGGGCATAACGACCGGTGGCAAAAGCATAGAGAGGCGATTGATCGCGCAAACCGAGCCGCACTTGTAATAAAGTCGCGAAGCTTTTCAGCATATTTTCGACGGCGCTCAACCCAAGATAGCGCGACAATTCATACGCTCTCGGCATATCAATGCAGTCGAAAATGATCAGCGTGTACTCACCGGACGGTTCATCCGCCGCAATGCGTTCGATCGCCCTGAGCAAGTTTTGCCGGTTCGGCAGAGCGGTTAAAGCATCAATCTGGCCGACCGAGTTCCAGCATTCAAGCCAGGAAGAAGCCAGCGCGGCAATGCTCAGGAAATCCGCAATCTGTTGTGTCGAAGGGGTAAGCGGCGTTCGGTTGCTGACGCAGAGCGTGCCGAGCATGTCGCCCTCTTTATCTCTGAGCGGAGCGGCGGCATAAAAAATCACCGCACCATCTTTCACCAGCGGATGGTGGGCAAACCGGGGATCGTTTCGCGTGTCGCTGCAAATCACCGGCGCAGACTGCGCGAAGACGTGTTTACACATTGTCTCCTCAAGCGGCGTGATTCCCGCAACTTCCGGGAGATTGGCAGCATATTTGACGTACTGGAACACATCATCAATTACCGTGACAAAACAGCCTTCGACGCCCATAAGCTGGCTGGCAAATGCCGCAAATTCCCCCAGTGCGCTGTCACGTTCTTTATCTTCGTGCTTCAACAACTCCAGCGCTGCAAGCCGTCTGGCTTCTTTTTTGTTGAGTCCGCTGAACATTCTGCTCTCCCGGTGGCTGGCTGTTTCTGTCATGCTGAAGACACAGCCGACGACTACAATCATAACCGGAAACTGCCTGTGCGACAGCGTTCTGGCGCAACAGAAGCGGCTGAACTCAAGGGGAGGGTATATGATGCGGCTGGCGTCTTACAATGTGGAAAACTTATTCGATCGCGCGAAGGCCATGAATCTGGCCGACTGGGACGAAGGCAAACCGATTCTGGAAAAGTTTGCCGCCCTGAATGCGTTACTCGGCGAATTAACCTATACCGCCGAAATGAAACAAAAAATGGTGGTTTTGCTTAACGAGCTGGGGCTGAAAAAGTCTGATACTGGACCGTTTGTGATCCTGCGCCGTAACCGTGGCAAACTGCTGACGCGGCCGACAGATGGCTCGGAGATCCGTATTATCGCCGAAGGGCGGGCCGACTGGGTTGGATCGCTGGAGCTGCGCGCCGCGCCGGTGGATGAAACGGCCATGCTGTTGACCGCGCAGGTGATGATTGATCTGCAGGCCGATATTCTGGCTGTCGTCGAAGCGGAAAGCCGACCCGCGTTGCTGGCGTTTAACCGCGAAATCATTCCTGCCCGTAATGGCAAGCCGTTTGAGCATGTGATGGTGATTGATGGTAACGACGAACGCGGGATCGATGTCGGTTTGATGACCGTCAGCGCATTCCCGATTGCGACCATCCGTAGCCATGTTGATGATAAAGATGCCGATGGCGCGCTGATTTTCTCCCGTGATTGCCCGGAGTTTGCTATCCCGTTAAAGGATGGCAGAACGTTGCATGTGTTAGTGAATCACCTGAAAAGTAAAGGCTTTGGATCGCAAAGCAGCTCGGACGCCCGCCGCCGTGAACAGGCCGAACGGGTGAAAGCAATTTACCAGCAACGCATCAAAGCGGGAGAAACGCTGATTGCCATTGTCGGGGATTTTAACGATACGCCCGACAGCCAGCCGCTTGCGCCACTGCTGAAAGATACCGATCTACGCGATATTTTCACCCACGCAAAATTTGATAATGGCGGCTATCCGGGTACCTGGGGAAGCTGTACCGCCAATAACAAAATCGACTATATCCTGTTGTCGCCGGCGTTATGGGAAACAGTAAAGCAGGGCGGCGTATACCGTAAAGGGATGTGGCCCGGCGTACGTCCGGCGAAGTGGGAAACTTACGCCGAACTGAAAAAATCGGTCAATGCCGGTTCGGATCATGCCGCTGTGTGGGTTGAACTGGATCTGTAAGGCGCAAGAGGCGTCGAAGCGGATATTTTGAATCCGGTATTGCCGCTGCGGAATAATAATCGCAGCGGCTTTATTTTATCGTTTTGAAAGGGATATGTTCTGACGCTGAATATTCAATTGCTTGCGCCAGACCCGGTTGTGCAAATATAACGCATTGGTGCGGCAAAACATGGCGCTATTAAGACATTTAACGCTACAACCAATGAAAATTAGCCCCAACAATGAGCTGATAACAAACCACAGTTGACGTTCAGCGCCAAACAATGCCGGAACAAAGGCTGTCAGAAAGAATATCATGGCGACCAGCGACGTCACAAAAAGCGTGCACAGATAAACCTTCATCGCCGATAAAAAACCCCGAGAAATTAATACCATAGCGATAATAATGATGGCGCTATAGAGCAGTGATACAGGGATCACTGCGGCCATTACGGCATAATGCGGCAACGACAGCCAGCTAAAAATCGCCAGCCAGATAAAGGGTTGGGGAAGGGCGAAGCTAAACACCGCGAGGATCATGCTGGCAATCAACGGCAGGCCCATCATATGCCAGCCCGCAGGAATCCCCAGCCGATCCTTTAAACGATCCTTTAATTTTTCCAGCCGTTCCGGATCGTTCGTTTTTATTTTCTCTGCTACCACAGCACTTAACGTAAGGCTTCTTTTTATATATTTCATCATCTACCAATTACTTCCTGTAAAGGAAAATGACTGTATCAGACCAATAATGTACTGCCCAGAGGTTTTCATATTGCCAGGGTTGCGGATCGTTCCGGTTAACGCGCTACCGGCAAAGGCTGAGGTATTAACCAGTGCCGCCGTCAGCTCACGCTGCAACGCAGTTTGTAATGCTTCTGAAGGATAACGTTTCGGGTAAAATCCTGCTTTCATCGCTGCTTTTACGCCGGTGTTGGATATTCCCGGGTTTTGCGCGCGAATAATTTCCTCGGTAATGCGTTTACGTTCGGCGCGGCTTAAATTCTTCAGCCAGTTTGTTACGCTGGAAGACGTTGCGCCTTTCATCAGCTTGTAGGTTTCCAGGGTACTTTTTAATCCGGCCCCGGCGCCAGCCAGTGAGAGAATATCCAGCGCGGTGCTGGTCGTGACATACCACGATTCGCTGTCAAGCCAGGTTACCACGTCGTCATTATTGGTGGCGATCAGTGAGATGCGCCCCAGCCCGATAGCGCATTGCGCCACGGTGGCTACCGTTCCGGCAGTAATGATCGCCGCCACCACGCCTGAAGCCCCGGCAGTCAGCGGTACGGCTGCGCCAGCGCCCAGCGCGAGAACGCCGGTGACGACTGCGGCTCCGCAAGAAATGGCCGTCGACGTAATTTCATTCGCCAGTGAAGGTGCCTGAATCGTCGTATTGATGGCTTGAGCTGCGCTGTAGGTGGATTGAGAATTTACTTTTGTAACAATAACATGGCTAACAGTACTTTGATTCGGCGTGGCGATCCGCCGCGAAGGACGCACCAGCCATTGACGCGGCCCATCCGAATAAATGATGCCGACCTGGTGAAAACTGCGGGTACAGTCGAGTTGATTGCCCAGTGACGTAAAGTCAAAGTCATCACCGGGGGCCAGGCCCAGGCTGCGTGCAAGACCGTAATCGGGAAGGTTGTTACCAGAGAGTTGGCCGGGGAAGGTCATCGAGTCGCTCCATCGTTAATGTTCTTATGTATTTGAGATGTTAAGAATAAATGGCATAACGCGGTAAACAATTAAGAATAATCTGAATGAATTATATACAGCCGATAAATGGATGAAGCTTACAGATCGGGTGCCGGGGCGAAAACGCGCAGTTCGGCATTTATCGGTGGAAATGGAAAAGGTGAACTATGACAGAGGATTTACAGTCGCTAATTGTCCAATACGAACGGCAGCTTCATCAGGCAGAAATTCGTAGCCAGCAGATTGCCATTGAGAAATTACTACACAGACATTTTTTCGAGATTGGTCGTTCGGGGAAACGATACGGCAGACAGCAAGTTATCGATTCATTATTGGCAGAAACCGACCAACAGCAAATCGCGTCGGAGGAATTCGCATTAACGCAGATCGAAAGCGGAGCGCTGCTACTGACATACCGGACGTTCAGGCAAAGTCCGTCGGGAGAGAAAACGCACCGCACATTGCGCACATCGTTATGGGTCAGAAATGAAGATGACCGCTGGCAAATGATTTTTCATCAGGGAACGCCTGAAGCGGATTGAGCGGTCTACGGCGGGTCTGAAAAGCCGGAAACCAAGGATAAAACAAGCAACACAATCACAGGTGCGAAATGCTGGATTCTGCCTGATTACATGTTAGTACGCATAATGTATATTATGTTAAATAGCATGTATGGGTTAGTAACTTCATAAACCCAGGCTACACTCCATCAAATGGCCCCATTCACGCAGGCGTGCCAGCGTCAGTTCTTTTTGCCAGCACGTCCTGCAACATCGCCTTCTCGGGCTCAGATCGGCCCACTGTTTCTTTAGCCACAGATTTCCCTCTTTCAGCTGGCGCATGTGCTTCAGCTCAGAGGGCGAAATGCCGCCATATTTCTTGTGCCACGTATAGAATTATTACAACGCCAGTTTCAGTATTTCCTCTACTTTCTCTGTCGTAATATTCGCATGTTCACCCAGGGCAACATGGCCGTGTTCTTTCAGTTTATTGGTTACCGCCGGAATAATATCATCCCCCAGACCATAATCAGATAAACGGGTTTTAACCCCCATGGTTTCGAAAAATGCGACCGTTGCGTCGATAGCCTGAAGAGCCATCGTTTCAATATCAGATGCCGGGATATCCCAGACACGTTCACCATACTGGGCAAGTTTCTGTTTCTTGTCAGCCAGCGCGTATTTCCAGATAGCCGGGATCATTACCGCCAGCGTGCGGGCATGATCAAGGCCGTACAGACCTGTAATTTCCTGTCCGATCAAATGTGATGCCCAGTCTGCGGGGGTCCCCGTACTGAGCAGGCCATTCAGCGCCATCGTTGCGGCCCACATAATGTTCGCCCTGGCATCATAATCCTCAGGATCTGTCAGGACTTTTGGGCCCTCTTCTTTCAGGGTGTTCAGCAGACCTTCTGCCAGGCGATCCTGTACTTTGGCATTCACCGGATAAGTCACATATTGCTCAAGTACATGCACGAATGCATCAACCACACCATTAGCCGTCTGATTTGGGGGTAAAGTAAATGTCAGTTCAGGCTCCAGAACCGAGAACTGTGGCATAACGTACGGGGATGCAAAAAACAGCTTATCTTTTGTTTCTGCTTTAGTAACAACTGCGACATTATTCATTTCTGAGCCTGTTGCGGCAATGG
>NZ_QODH01000008.1:149176-313804 GCF_009935945.1 Kosakonia sp. MH5
TCAGTACACAACCTACCGGTAAAGCCCTTTTCACTACGCTCCCGTAACTTTTAACAATATCCCAGGCATCACCGTCATAGCACGCAGCCGCCGCGACAAATTTGGTGCCGTCAATAACTGATCCCCCACCCACTGCAAGCAGAAAATTGACACCTTTATCCTTAACAAGCGCAACAGCTTCCATCAACGTTTCATAATGTGGATTAGCCTGGACTCCTCCGAACTCATAAACCGTATAGTTTTTCAGCGAATCCCGTACCTTTTTCAGCGTGCCATTACGGTTAACACTCCCTCCGCCGTAAACAATCATTACGGTTTTATCACCCGGAATTTCATTACCAATTGAGGAAATCTGATCATGGCCAAAAATAATTTTGGCCGGGTTATGAAAAATAAAATTTTGCATAATTAGACCTTGTCAATACATGCGGATAAGTAAATAAAATCGCGTCTATTTCGCTTATAGCACTCAGGCAGATAAATGGCCGACTAACTCGCTACTCAAATGATTCATTCTTTCGGGAGAAACATTCACGGCATTATAAATCACCAGTGGCTGGAGATATTTCATTCCTACATATAGTGCAGAGGCTTTCATCGGAGCCAGTACGTCAGCCATGCTACTTTTAATAAGTCCGTCTGCTGAATACATTTGCTCCGCGGCACCGGCTGAAGTGACTACCATCATTTCCTTGTTCTTCAGTGCATGACCATCAGGACCAAATGCCCACCCATAACTCCAGACCTCGTTTAAATAAGATTTGAGATTGGGGGTAAGGTTAAACCAGTGTGTCGGATACATAAATATGACCCTGTCAACGCCATCATACGCATCTTGTTCTTCAGCAATATTAAATACGATGTCCCGTGTAGCATAAATAGCTTCGAGATCCCGGACAACAACATTCACCATCGATTCTGCTGTTTCTTTTAGCGCTTTAATAACATGGGAATATTCGGGATAAGGATGAGAAACAATCACTAAGGTTTTCATATTGATACCTTTTATCAATCAATCTTCAATTCATTAATTGATGACATAAAATTATCTATTACCCGCTATTAACTCATGATAAGTTAATAGCGGACTGAATATCCATACGGTAATACCTTCCCCCACATTTAACGCATGAATATTTTTAATGCGCTCTGCCATCTGAGTATCGTAGATTATAACAATGCAATGGCCTATATTTTCGGCCACCGCATCAGAGAACACCGGAAGGTATTATTGCTTATTTGTTAAGGTATTTATTAAAGAATGCTGTTATATCATTGAACGGGATTTTATCCATACGATCATACAAATCAACATGAGTGGCATCTTTAACAATCAGAAGCTCTTTTGGCTGATTCGCCGCTTCATATGCCGTTTTGGAGAAATAAAGCGAATGCGCTTTTTCACCATGAACAAACAGGACAGGACGCGGAGAGATTTCCTTAATATAGGTCATCAGGGGGAAATTCATGAAGGACATCGGTGTGGTCATTGACCATGAATTTCCTGAGTTGACCGCACGTGGGTGGTATCCACGCTTTGTCATGTAGTAGTCCGCATACTCCACCAGAAACTGCGCTTCGCCACCTTTGAGTTTATTGTAAGGAGGCTGATAGGCAGGTTTACCGTTTGCCGCATCTTCCCAGCGCTGAAGGCTCAGTTTCTCAAGCGTCTGCTCACGTTGTTCCGGGGTTACGCTGTCATTGTAGCCTTTCGACATAACCCGGCTCATATCATACATGGTGCTGGCAACAACGGCTTTTACGCGTTTATCAACGGCAACCGCGTTCAGTGCAATCCCGCCCATGCCACAGATACCGATTACACCGATACGTTCACGATCCACATAAGGTTGTAGCCCAATGAAATCGACCGCAGCCATAAAATCTTCGGTATTAATATCCGGCGAGGCTATATTGCGCGGTTCCCCGCTGCTTTCCCCGGTATAAGACGGATCAAAAGCCAGCGTCACGAATCCTCGCTCTGCTAACGTTTGCGCGTAAAGGCCAGAAGCCTGCTCTTTTACCGCGCCAAAAGGCCCAGAAATAACAATGGCAGCAAGTTTTTTGTTACCGCGATCTTTTGGAAGATACACATCTGCGGCCAGCGTAATGCCATAACGGTTTTTGAAAGTAACTTTTTGGTGATCCACTTTATCACTCCTTGGGAATGTTTTATCCCACGTCTGTACCAGACGTACTGGAGAAGCTGCTGTACCTGGCGCAGGCTGGGCGACCGCAGATTCTGCTGAAATCATGGCCAGCGCTCCGGCAAGGAGTGCGCCATTAAAAAAGCGCTTTGAAGATTTTATTGTCATGGTATTAAAACCTTTCATTCGTTGATAAGGAGGGCTATTTTTAAATCGCACGCATGAGTATTTCAGTCACAACATCCTGCGGATAAACACTGGTGATACCAAACGCCTTAATATTAATCTGGACGTTCTCTACGATGGCAGCGAGTTTTCTTCGGATTATCTTCCTTGCATTTGAATGCGTTCTTTTTCATCCCCGACTTAAATAGTGCAGTGTGATGAAATGGCTTACCGGTGAGGGTCTCATTCCGGTATTGCTATTTTGGATAGCTCTTAGGAAATGTGTTATTAAAATACTATGAGTTTTTTGCCTGATCCTATTAGCCTGTCGTGAAAGTGTATATTCCAGTTTTTTAAACTGATAAGTTAATGTCGTAAAGACGTGGCAAATGAGAGGCATTTCAAAATGGTTTTGGACAAATCGGTTGAAGATTTACTCGGGACGCTTTCCCGGGATATCGCGCAGCGCACGCCTAGTACCGGTGATTTCCCCACAGCAGTAGAAGGACTGGAATTATTCCGGCGGAACGAACCTGCTTCTCCAGTAAGCTGCCTGGTCCCTCCCAGTGTCGTTCTGGTGGTCGATGGTGCGAAAATCATGTGGATTGGGGGGGAGCCTTATAAATATGATGTGGAAAAATTCCTGATCACGTCTCTCGACTTGCCCGCAAGTTCAGAAGTGCTTAAAGCATCGTCATCCCGGCCCTGCGTCGGTATAGCCTATCAACTCGATCAGCGCGTATTGATGGAGTTAATTGCACAGGGAGGCCTGCCGCCAGCCAAAAAAAGAGACACCGGGGCAGGAGTCGGAATAGGTACCGTTACTGATGTTCTGTTAGAGCCTTTCTGCCGTCTGCTTTCATTGCTTGACGAGCCAGAAGCAATCCCGGTTCTTGGCCCACTTATTCAGCGGGAAATACATTACCGGCTTCTGATGAGTGACCAGTCCGATCATCTCAGGCAGATTGCGGCCGTAGACGGTAATGGCTACCGTATCGGCAAAGCTATTGACTGGTTAAAGACCAATATTGCATCGCCTTTACGTATCGAGGAACTTGCGAGTCGGGTGCAAATGAGTACGCCCTCTTTTCATCACCATTTCAGGCAACTTGCTGGAATGAGTCCACTCCGTTACCAGAAATGGCTGAGACTCAATGAGGCAAAACGACTGATGCTGAATGAGCACTATGATGTCACTACTGCAGCATTTGCTGTCGGTTATGAAAGCTTATCCCATTTCAGCCGTGAATATACGAGGATGTTTGGGTTATCCCCTAAAAGGGATATCACTGTTCTGAGAAAGTCAGTCAGTGAGCTTTAATATCCCACCGAACTATTGCCACGAACTGCATGTTTAACATAGCGCTATTGTCAGGCATATATGACAACAAAATTAAGCACTCATAGGATCGGACAAATAATTTGTCGTATTTGTGTATTTTATGCTACCGCAAGTATGTAAATTGCTCTTTAGTCAGATTATCCGAAGAAACCCACTAGCATCCTGCGGTAATTAAGAAAGGTTTCTCTGACTGACGTCAGTCCTTACCAGAATACATTCTGCCTCTCTTTCAGAAGCAGAAATCTAACCCGGTCAAACTTATGAGCAGGAGTATATTGATGGATGATAAAAAGAATCTCAGCCGTCGCGAGTTTGTTGTTCGTTCTGGTGCGGTAATTGGGGCAGGAGTATTGCTGAGCACTCCTCTTGGTTCACTTGCAGCAGACACAAATGGTTCGAGAGTAAGAACGCGCGGTTACGCGGCTTTTGACACCTCGGGGAAACTTGCACCCTGGTCCTTTGAACGCAGAGCCGTTGGCGACAACGATATTCTGATTGAGACAAAATATGCCAGCATTTGCCATTCTGATATTCATCAGATGAAAGGACACTGGGGTGTTCAAAAGTACCCTCAGGTTCCCGGACATGAAATTGTAGGCATTGTCGCTGCGGTTGGAAAGAATGTCACCCGGTTTAAAGTCGGTGATAGAGCAGGTGTTGGATGTATGGTTAACAGCACGCTGCCAAACTCACAGTTGATGAGCCTGGAGAATACAGAACAATACAGCCCGGCTACTGTATTTACATATGGTTTCCCTGAAAGTGATTCCCCGACGGGAATTTCTCAGGGCGGATATTCCACAAACATCGTGGTACGGGATCATTTCGCTGTCCATATTCCGGATAACATCAGCTTTCAGGAAGCAGCACCGTTGCTGTGCGCAGGAATAACCACATACTCCCCGCTCATGAAGGCAGGTATCGTCAAAAACATGAAGGTAGGAGTGGCAGGAATTGGTGGTCTGGGCCACATGGCCATAAAACTTGCTGTTTCCAAAGGAGCCGAGGTATACGCTTTTACAACCACACCGTCAAAAGCCGACGACATTCTTTCATTCGGGGCCAAAGAAGTTATTGTGGTCGATAGCCCGGAAAAATTCAAAGCTTATCAGGGAACGCTGGATTATATGATATCCACGATCCCCTATCAGTATGATGTCGCGGCCTACGCATCAGTCGTGAAGCCATACGGGACATTCACTCAGGTCGGGATGCCTGAAGGTTTTCAGATTACACTTAATGCACTTGGGCTTGCTGCATCAAGGGTTAATTTCAACGCGTCAATGATAGGCGGCATGAAAGAAACTCAGGAAGTGGTTAATTACTGTTCACAAAACAAAATATTGCCCACAATTCAGATTATTAAAGCTGATCAAATTAATGAGGCGTGGGATAACGTCTTTAATAAGAAAGCGCGATATCGCTATGTTATAGATGCATCGACAATTTAATATTAAATATTATTCAGAATAAGAAGTCCCTTCCCTTTCAACGTAAATTAATTTTATTTTGGATGTAGATATCCACCCTCGTTCGTAATGAAAATAACCCTCTTTTTTTCGGGGCCTGTGCCCCTTTTTTTTTGATGTTCTGCATTAAAGGTAGTCACAATGAAAACAAAACATTCAAAAATAAATCAACCAACTTTGAATGATGCTAATACCGTAAATGACTCTAACTGGAATGGCGTATTTGCTATTTCACTCTGCGTTTTTGCCCTGATTGCTTCAGAGTTCATGCCCGTCAGTCTGTTAACGCCGCTTGCCAGAGATTTAGGGATCACTGAAGGCACTGCCGGCCAGGGAATGACGATTTCAGGGATCTTTGCCGTCGTGACAAGTCTTACCGTACGCAGGCTCGCTGGAGGGCTGAACCGTAAGTTTCTTTTACTGGCATTAACCGCCCTGATGGGCATATCGGCCATGATCGTCGCTCTGGCGCCTAACTTTGCTGTCTATATGTTGGGCCGCGCGCTGATCGGTGTGGTGATTGGCGGCTTCTGGTCAATGTCTGTCGCCACAGCTGTAAGACTGGTACATATCAGCCACGTTCCGCGTGCGCTGGCCGTTTTCAATGGCGGAAATGCCCTGGCGACGGTAGTGGCCGCTCCACTTGGTAGCTATCTTACGGCTGTCATCAGCTGGCGAGGTGCATTTCTGTGCTTAGTGCCTGTAGCTATGGTCACGTTCGTCTGGCAATGGGTAAGCCTCCCCTCCATGGAAACTGGCAAGTCCCGTAATACTGGCTCAACCATTGCCTCGCTTTTACGGAAGAAAAATGTCGCAATGGGTATGTGCGCCGCCGGTATCTTTTTTATGGGGCAATTTACTCTTTTTACCTATGTCAGACCTTTCCTGGAGAATGTCACTAAAGTTAATTCAGGCTCAGTAACGCTGATATTGTTAATGATTGGAATAGCAGGAGTCGTGGGAACGACGGCGGTTGGGTTTGTGATCAAAAACCGCCTCTATCAGACACTCATTACAATACCGCTGGTTATGGCTTCAGTTGCAGTGATTCTTATCCCCATGGGTAACAACGTACTGGTAGTATGTGTTTTATTGGGGGTATGGGGTGTGCTGTCAACAGCTGCACCGGTAGGATGGTGGAGTTGGGTTGCTCATGCGACTGCATCTGATACTGAATCAGGTGGAGGTCTGATGGTTGCTACAGTCCAGTTTTCGATTGCGCTAGGTTCTACGTTGGGTGGGGTTTTGTTTGACCAGTTTGGTTTTCAGAGCACGTTCGGACTGAGCGCAGGGATACTCATCATCTCAGCAGTGTTGGCTCTGTGGGCATCGAAGCAAAAATAATGCGTTAAAACTTGAGATGCTGATGCAAACGTTTTTCAGCATCGGCTTGGGTGCAGCACTATCACGCTGCACCCACCTACCCTTTACTCCAGCGCCAGCAGCGCGAAACTGGCCAGCCAGTGGCCGCCGCTATAATGGCTTCCCACTACATGTTCTACGCTTGCCGCAAGATGGCGTTTCACAGCATCGTTCAACGCTTTTTGCCCGGCATGATTTTCCGGTAACGCCTGCGCGATATGTTTCATGCACCAGGCGCGGCTGAGATTTAGCCCGTCAAGATGGGCAATTTTCGGATCGGTACGGTCGCTGACTTCCGCCGGATTCATCAGCGCCGAAACCGACGCCACATCCGGTAAGAACGCATCGAACCAGGCCGGGAAATTGGCGGTGACTTTACTCATTAACAACGCTTCGGTCAGCGCGCCCGAAATATACTCATCGCCGCCTGGCTCATAGTGCGCAGGATAATCGGTATCTGCCAGATAATAGCGGTTTGCAGCATCCAGAATGGCCTGCTCAAGCGGCCGATCCGCAAGCGCACGGGCGTAATCCAGCGCCAGTGCCAGCGCAAACGCCGTGTTGTAATGCGTGCCAACACGGATGGGATACGTCAACTTGCTGAGATAATCCACCAACCTGTCGCGAATATCCTGGGTTAAAGGCTCCAGCACCTGATGCCAGCCTTGCGCATGCGGCAGTGATGAGTGCTTCAGTTCCTGAGCCAGCGCCAGCAGCCAGCCGTAGCCATAAGGGCGCTCAAACGAGGCGCGGAACGGCGCGTTAAAATAGGCCACTTCCTGCGCCACCTTCTCTTGTGTCAGGTGCTCATCAAAAAGCGCGGTGATCTCCGATTTGCACGCCAGATCCGGGTAAAGACGCACGCAGCGCAGCAACAGCCAGTAACCGTGTACCGCGGAGTGCCAGTCAAAGCAGCCGTAAAAGATGGGATGCAGTTCCCGTGGCGGCAAGACATCACCATCATCATTAAGCAAATGCATAATGTGATTCGGGTATTCCTGACGTAAATAGGTTAATGGCATGCGGGCAAAGGCTTCTGCCTGATGTTGAGTTAATTGCATAACTGCTCCTTAATTCGTTGCCGCGCTTAGCGAAACACGAGGAAATACATTAAGAACACGTTAACCACCAGCAGGGTTAACGCCGTCGGGATCTGAATCTTAATCACCTGGTATTTATCTTTCAGTTCCAGTAACGCGGCGGGAACGATATTAAAATTCGCCGCCATCGGCGTCATCAACGTGCCGCAATATCCCGCGTACATACCAATCGCCAGCAAGGGGGCCGGGTTTCCGTGATGCACATTAATCAGGAACGGCAAGGCGATACCGGCACTCAGCACAGGAAAAGCGGCGAAGGCATTACCCATAATCATGGTGAAGAGCGCCATGCCAATGCAGTAAATCACCACCAGCATGAAGCGGTTATCCGGATTCACAAACAGGCTCACCACCTTTTGCACCGATTGGCCCGTATCAGCCACCACAAATACGCCGCCCAGCATGGCGAGCATTTGCGGAAGGATCACCGCCCAGCCAATGGTATCCACCAGGCGCCGGGACTGGCGAATAGCATGCAGCGGCGTTCCGCGCGTCAGCCACCAGCCCGTCAGGATCGCGGCGACGCAGGCGACGCATAAAGCAGCCAGCGTGAGTTGTTTCTGGTCGAGCAGATAAACGCCGCCAACAGCAACCCCTTTCAGGAATAACGTCCCCACCACTGTCACTACCGGGATCATCAGCGCTGGCAAGAAAAGCCAGTTTTTCAGGCGATTCGAGGAGGCAATGCGTTCAGCCTCGGTAGACATTTTGTAATGCCCTTTTCCAACCAGGCCAAACCCTGCAAGCAGAGCGATGACAATAACGCCGCCGCCAATAATTCGGTAGGCCAGTGATTTACCCAGTTCCTGAACCATCAGATCGCCAAACAGAAAAATCCCGCCAAACAAAAACCAGAACAGCGCCGTCGTAAAGCGCTTAGGATTGCCGCGATCCCGTAATGTCATGATTACCAGCAGCATCACGACAAAACCAATCAGGTAATAAACGCGGTTAATGGTCATCAACGTCATCATTGAACGATCTCCTGCGCGCCCTGCTCTGCTTTCCATGCCATCACATCGCGACGGATGCTGGCATCCAGACGCAGCAAGCGCGTCATATGAATAATCAATGCCGAAAGCGCGGTGGGAATGGCCCATAAGCCGATATGCAGCGGTTCAATCCCTTCAATACCGTTCTCCTTCAGGAACGCATCGATCAGTAACACCGCGCCGAAGGCGATAAAGATATCTTCACCAAAGAAGACCGCAATGTTGTCGCACGCGGCGGCATGCGCTTTGATTTTGTCGCGGATATGTTGGGGTAATTCGCCGTATTCATTTAACGCGGCGCCTTCGGCCATTGGCGCCAGCAGTGGACGAACCGTTTGCGCATGCCCACCAAGCGACATCAAGCCCAGAGCCGCCGTTCCCTCACGCGCGACAAAATAGAGCATCAAAATCCGTGCCGATGTCGCGCTGGCAATCTTTGCCACCCAGGCCTGCGCTCGCTCTTTCAGACCGTAATACTCCAGCAGTCCGATAACCGGCAGGATCAAAATAAAGGTGGCCAGCGAGCGGCTATTGACGAACTTTTCGCCAAAGGTTTCCAGCAGCGTCCCGAAATCCATTCCGACTAACAATCCGGTAGTCAACCCTGCAACAACGACCACCAACAGCGGGTTGAAGCGCAGTGCAAAACCAATAACCACTATCGGTATGCCGATAAGTGGCAGCAGTGTAGAACCGTCCATAACGTTTACCCTATCTAAAGTGAGCGTTGCGCGCCGATGGCGATTTTTTTAATACTTCGTATTCAAACGAAGCGAGGTGCATTGCGGCGAGCGATGTTGTGTATTGCGACAGCCCTGCGGTGTTCACAGAACCGGTATGAAAAGCTATATCTGAACCGCAAAAACATGTAAACGATTTATCAATAAAATGTTCTTATTTTATCGCTTTCCGTTTACATTTTTGGCTAAGAGTCACACTCCAGTAAGGAACCTTATGAACTCAAAAAAGAGCGCCACATCAACGAATAGAGACGATATTGCGGATGGCCGTATCG
This sequence comes from Kosakonia sp. MH5, assembly GCF_009935945.1. Lineage (NCBI taxonomy): Bacteria > Pseudomonadati > Pseudomonadota > Gammaproteobacteria > Enterobacterales > Enterobacteriaceae > Kosakonia > Kosakonia sp. MH5. The sequence goes on from NZ_QODH01000008.1 coordinate 158,769, forward strand.
TCTCTTCACGCCATCTGGTTTCCGAACGCTGCGCTGAATTATCGGAGCTGGAGTATGCATTGATCATGACCAGCAACGCCTTCAACAAATGGATGGTGCGCTGTATGACCGCAGCAGGTGAACCTGATATGGGGGCTTTTGATGTCTCACTTCTGCATCACGTGAATCATCGCAATCGCAAGAAAAAGCTGGCAGATATCTGTTTCGTCCTGAACGTAGAAGATACGCATGTGGTGACCTACGCCCTGAAAAAGCTGATCAAAGCAGGCTACGTGACGAGCGAAAAAGCCGGAAAGGAACTCTTTTTCTCCACGACCGATGAAGGAAAAGCGTTATGCATGAAATACCGCGATGTGCGTGAAGCCTGCCTGATCAGTATTCATGCGGAAAGCGGGATCCCGGGGCAATCCATTGGCGAAACGGCGCAACTTTTGCGCACCATCTCATCCCTTTACGACACGGCCGCCCGCACCGCCGCGTCGCTGTGAAACATTGCCCGCCTCTCCCCCGGAGAGGCCGTTTTCAGCGGTTTATCACCTGTGAGGTATCACCGGCAAAAAAACGCACCACGTTATCGAAGGCCGTTTTGAAATATAACTCATAGCTGGCTGTTTCCACGTAACCCAGATGCGGCGTACAGAGCACATTCGGCATTTCCAGGTAAGGGTTATGCGTATCGTATACAGGCTCTTGTTCGTAGACGTCCAGCGCGGCATATCCGGGGCGCCCCTGGCGCAGCGCGTGGTAAAGCGCGCCTTCGGCAACCAGTTCAGCACGGCTGGTATTGACGAATAACGCATCCGTTTTCATCAGTGCGAGGTCGGCGGAAGTGATATTGCCTTCCGTTTGCGCCACCAAACGTTGATGCACGGTGATCACATCGGAAGTTGCGAAAAACTGCTCGCGATTTTCCGGCACCTGCAACCCAGCGGCACGTGCCTCTTGCTGCGCACGCTCGCTTCCCCACACCTGAACCTGCATGTCAAATGCCTGCGCATAGCTGGCAATTCGCTTACCGATTTTGCCGTATCCAAGGATCCCTAAAACCTGTTTATTCACCGCCGATCCGATTTCCGTTTGCCAGCGCCCCTCTTTCATGGCATTCACCGAAGAAACGAATTTTCTTCTGGATGCCATAATCAAGAGCCACGTTAATTCAGCGGGTGCCACCGGAGAACCGACACCTTCGACAACAGCGACACCGGCCCGCGTGCAGGCGTCAATATCCACATTTCTTGCCAGCTTACCCGTTTGGCTAATTAACTTCAGATTCGGTGTGCGGCGCAAAAACGCCTCATCAACAACGGTTCTTTCCCGGATGAGGATTAATGCCTGGGCGTTGAATAACGCGCTCTCTGCCTGCGTCTCTTTGCTTAAATCGCCCAGCGCAGAACAATGGAATTTATCATTCTGCCGCAGAAAACTGAGCTGCTGCGTGGCAAGCTGATAGTCGTCCGGAATTAACACCTGAATAGCCATTCTGCCCTCTCAATGTTGAATGATGTACCAACCGCTCAGTGCAACACCTGCAGTAATAACCCCTCCAGCCACTGCGTAAATACGCGCACTTTCGGTGAGATATGGCGATGCGGATAGAGCATCGACAATTTTCGCGCGGGAACCGGATTTTGCGGCAAAACTTCGATCAGCCGTCCATCATCAATATGAGGACGTAAAAAGAAATCCATGCCCTGCAACAGCCCAACCCCGGCCAGACCTGCCGCCACGTACACTTCTGAATTATCCAGCACCAGCTTACCCGGAAGGTGAATTTCTTCTATTCCGGATGGCGTCTGAAATACCCACGGCATAATTTGCCGGTTGCTACTGTTAACCCAGTTCACGCCCTGATGATGCTGCAAATCCTCCAGCGTTTCCGGTATGCCATGTTCCGCCAGATAAACGGGGCTGGCGCAGGTGACCAGCCGGATATTACCCAGTTTCCGGGCAACATAATCCCCCTCCTCCAGCGCCCCCATGCGCAATACACAATCCAGACCATCACGCAGCATATCTTTACGGCGATCTGAACTGCTGAGAATAATTTCGATGCCGGGATAGCGACGATAAAAATCCGGCAGATTGGGCGCGACCAGCAAAGCGGCAATGGCAACCGGCATATCGACACGCAACGGCCCGCAGAGCGGGCGTCCCGCGGCAAACGATCCCAGCAAATCATCGGTTTGCTCCAGCAATGGCTTGCTGTTGCGATAAAACTCCTCGCCTTCTGGCGTCATATTGATGCGCCGCGTGGTCCGGTGCAACAGGCGCACGCCGCAGTGCTGTTCCAGTTGCTGTAAGGCTTTGGTCACAGCGGGACGGTGGATTTGCAGGTTTTCCGCCGCCTGCGAGAAACTGCCCGTCTCCACGATCGCAATAAAGATCCGCATTAATTCGTAGACATTGATTTGCATAGCCCGCTTCTTTACAGGAAGGAATACCTCTTATTGTTACTTATTTCGTAATAGTGATGAAGCGTATTGACCATTTTTAATAATAAATACGCCGCTTAGAATGGCGCTATTCCGGAACACAATCCGTCAGGGTACTGATCAACAGCGGATTATACCGGCCTGTCGCTATCTTTTTTTAAGGAAACAGACGATGCAAAATCACAGTGTCAGCAATATTCTCGGTATCGAAAAAAGCGTTATTCAGGGGCCGCTCTCATGGCTGACCGATGCCCGCCTGGTAGCGGCGGTCAGTAATGCCGGTGGTCTGGGCGTGCTGGGGCCAAACGCCGGCCTGACTGCGGAAACCGCCGTCTCGACGCCGGAAGCGACAGCTGAAAAAATGCGCGAAGAGATTCGCAAAACCAAAATGCTCACCGAGAAACCCTTCGGCGTTAATCTGATCCCGGCGATTGAAAATGACATCTGGACGCCGCCCATGCTGCAGGTAATAAAAGAAGAAGGCGTGCAGGCCGTGGTGTATACCGGCTACGGCAAAGACGTGGTGATCCCTGCACTGTTTGATGAACTGAAAGAAGCAGGCATTAAAATCATCTACCGGGATATCAATCCCACGCCTGAAAACAGTCGCCAGGCTGAAGAGGCCGGTGCCGATATTATCGTCGCGACAGGGTTTGATGAAGGCGGAACACTGCCGGGTACCGCGCTAGGCACTTTTTCCATCGTGCCGCTGATTGTCGATGCGGTGAAAAACGTTCCCGTGCTGGCTGCGGGGGGTATTACCGATAACCGCACTGCCCGCGCCGCTCATGCCCTTGGCGCGCAAGGGGTGTTTGCCGGTTCAGTGTTTATCAGCACCCATGAGAGCCGCGTACCGCAATCGGTGAAGGACAAAATCGTCGCGGCAAACGGGCTGGATATGCTGCTGTTTCGCACCCTTCCTGACTACTACCGTTCGCTGCCCGGAAAGCTGGCGGAAAAACTGGTGCAAATGGACAAAGCCGGAGCCAGCCGGGAAGAGATCGCCGCCGCGATGGGCGGCGTGAGCAGCTTACGCGTCGGTATGCTGGAAGGTAACAGCGACGAAGGTTATATCGCGCTCGGTACCGGGATCGGCAGCATCCGCAGCGTGAAAAGTGTCGCTGAAGTGGTGAATGAATTAAGCGTCTGACGCTTTCCCGCCGCTAACGGCGGCGCTCCTTTCGCCTGTTCCGTCATCGCCGGAATGGGCGAACCGCTGCCGGATAGATCGATATCAACATCCCCGCCCGCGCGATGCTACAAAATGTCCTGGCCGCATAACGACGCAACCCTTTGAGGCCTTAAATGTTTTCCGCTTTACTTGTCAGGAATCCACGCGCTTGCCTGTTGATCCTTATGTTGCTGCTGATGAATATCGCAGCCTGGGGTTGGGCATTTTTCACCTTTGGCGACAGCGCCTCGCTGATGGCGGCAAGCCTGCTGGCATGGTGCTACGGCTTACGCCATGCGGTGGATGCCGACCATATCGCTGCCATCGATAATGTCACGCGTAAAATGATGCAGCACGGGAAAAGATCGTGCAGCATCGGTACCTGGTTCTCGCTGGGGCACTCCACGATTGTTATTCTCGCCACCATTGCCATTGCGGCAACCGCCACGGCGTTTCGTCATCACATGGCGTGGCTGCATGAAACTGGCGGAATGATTGGCACCAGCGTATCGGCTTTTTTTCTGATCATTATCGCGCTGGTGAATTTACTTATTCTCAGTAATGTCTGGCGCGCTTTCCGGCAATTCAAAAGCGGTGATAAATCGCTTCCCGACGAAACAATTTCATCCGGCGGCGTAATGAGCTGGATCTTTCACCGGACATTCCGCCTGGTGTCGCAAAGCTGGCATATGTACCTTGTCGGTTTTTTATTCGGCCTGGGGTTTGATACCGCCACTGAAATTGGCGTACTGGGCATTTCCACCGCCGGTGCGTCAAATGGCATGTCGGTGTGGTCTATTCTGGTATTTCCGGCACTCTTTACCAGCGGCATGGCGTTAATCGATACGCTGGATAATATCCTGATGGTCGAAGCCTATGGCTGGGCATTCAGCAAACCGCAACGCAAACTCTATTACAATATGACCATCACCGGCACATCGGTTATTGTCGCGTTATTTATCGGCGGCAGCGAAGCGCTGGGGCTAATCGTGGATAAGCTTGATTTACATGGTAAATTCTGGGATATCATCGCCGTGATGAACGATAACCTGAGTAACGCCGGGTTTTTCGTGGTCGGATTGTTTATTCTCTGCTGGCTGCTTTCTGTGCTGAACTATCGGTGGAAAGGTTACGATGCGCTTTTTACGGATGAACAAACACCGCTGTAAACAGAAATAAAGGAAATAATAACAATGGAGAAGTTAATGATGCTGGCGCTGCTGGTCAGCGTTGCAACAGGATGCACGCCGCTTCACCCGACGGATTGCCTGAAAAAAAGTGCCTTAGAGTCCTGCGCTTATAATCGTTCCGGCAACGTTACCGATACGGATATTTATGGTCAACAAGCGGCCGGAATTAAAAATGCGCTGGATTCCGCCCTCGCCGATCGCCATGCATGGAAAGGCAAAACCTGTACTGTGCATCTCGATTTTAACTATGACGGTAAATTGCAAAATATGGTTATCAGAGGTGGTGATAAAGAGTATTGCGCAGCGCTGGAAGCGGCGGCGAAAAAAGCCGTCTTCCCGCCTTTCACCGATCAGAAAGTCTACGATGTGATGAGCTCCGCACGCTGGAATATGCAGGGCTACTAAAAAAGGATAAAAAAAAGCCGACAACATTGTCGGCTTTAATATTGCACTACATGTTAAGCGTTAAGCAGTTGCTCTCCGCAGGCTTTTACGCTTGCCAGCAGAACTTTAACATCCTGCAGACACACCGTCGGGTTCAGCAGCGTCAGCTTCAGGCAGGTAATGCCATCAGCTTCCGTTACCCCAACGTTCGCCGCCCCGGAGGCCAGCAACGCATCACCAATGCGCTGGTTCAGCAACGCAACGGCGGACATATCATCGTTTTGCGGGCGGAAGCGGAACAGCACACTGGCAAGCTGAGGTTGCATCACCAGTTCCAGCTGCGGCTCCTGCGCGACAAATTCCGCCACCTGCTGCGCCAGCGTTACGCCATTATCAATGATTTCGGCGTACTGCTTTTTACCCAGCGCTTCAAGGCCCATCCACAGTTTCAGCGCATCGAAACGGCGAGTGGTTTGCAGTGATTTCGAGACCAGGTTCGGTACACCATGCTCTTCGTCAAAGTCCGAGTTCAGATAAGCCGCCTGGTAACGCATCAGTTGATAGTGACGCGGATCTTTCAGCAAGAACGCGCCGCAGCTGATGGTCTGGAAGAACTGCTTGTGGAAATCGAGCGTTACGGAATCCGCTAACTCAAGGCCATCCAGGTAGTGACGGAATTTCTCAGACAGCAGCAACGCGCCGCCCCAGGCCGCATCCACGTGCATCCAGGTCTGGTATTCCGCCGCCAGTGCAGCAATCTCAGCTAACGGATCGATAGCCCCGGCGTCGGTCGTACCTGCGGTTGCAACAATCGCCAGAACCTGTTCGCCGTTCGCTTTCGCCTGCGCCAGCTTCGCCGCCAGATCGTTGAGATCCATGCGGGAGAACTCATCCGTCTTCACCAGCGTCACGGAGCGATAACCCAGCCCCATCAGCGCCATGTTTTTCTGCACGGAGAAGTGGGCATTTTCAGAGCATAATACTTTGATTTTGCTCAGATCGCCTGTTAAGCCATCCTGCTGAACAGAGTGGCCCTGGCGCGCAAAAAACGCATCGCGAGCCAGCATCAACCCCATCAGGTTGCTCTGGGTGCCGCCGCTGGTGAACACCCCGGCATCGCCCGGCTGGTAACCCACCTGGGTGCGCAGCCATTCAATCAGCTTGATCTCAATGATGGTGGCTGAAGGGCTTTGATCCCACGAATCCATGCTCTGGTTGGTGGCGTTGATCAGCACTTCCGCCGCCTGGCTGATCACCAGACTCGGGCAGTGCAGATGCGCAACACACTGCGGGTGATGCACAGAAAGACTGTCTTTCAGGAAGTACTCAACGGCGCGCTCAATCGCGGCCTGGTTGCCCAGGCCCTGAGAGGTAAATTCTAAATTGATGCGCTCACGCAGCTGCTCAACCGTTTTGCCCTGGTACATCTCAGGTTGTTTCAGCCACTGCACAACCGCTTTTGTGCTCTGCTCAATGGCGTCCTGATAGGCGGCAATACTTTGCGCAGAACCTGAAAGAATCGGATTTACATCAGACATTCAATTGCTCCGATTAAACAGGCTTAACGCCGGCTGCCAACAACGCGTTCTCAAACTTGTCGAGGAAGATTTCCAGCTCGTCATTGCTGATCAGCAGCGATGGCAGCAGACGCAGCACGCAACCGTTACGGCCGCCGCGCTCCAGAATCAGACCATTTTCGAAGCATTTTTTCTGCAGCAGCGCTGAAAGCTCGCCGTCTGCCGGGTAGCAACCCATGTGATCCTGCGCTTCGTTCGGCTTGACGATTTCAATACCAATCATCAGGCCCAGACCGCGCACGTGACCGATAACCGGGTAACGTTTTTGCAGCCCGGCCAGTTTGTCTTTCAGCCAGACGCCCTGCGCTGCCACTTTGTCGGCAATACGGTCGTCTTTCAGGATTTTCAGCGTCGTCAGACCGGTCGCCATCGCCAGCTGGTTGCCGCGGAACGTCCCGGTGTGGTGGCCCGGCGCCCATGCGTCGAACTGTTTTTTGATACCCAGTACGGCCAGCGGCAAACCGCCGCCAACAGCTTTAGACATCACAATGATATCCGGCTCAATACCGGCGTGTTCGAAGGCGAACAGTTTACCGGTACGGGCAAAGCCCGCCTGCACTTCGTCGATGATCAGGACAATGCCATGTTCCTGCGTTACTTTACGGATGCGCTGTAACCACTCGACCGGCGCCGGATTCACGCCGCCCTCGCCCTGCACGGCTTCGAGGATCACCGCAGCCGGTTTACGCACGCCGCTTTCAACGTCGTTGATCAGGTTTTCGAAGTAGTAGGTCAACGCTTTCACGCCAGCTTCGCCGCCGATACCCAGCGGGCAGCGGTATTCGTTCGGGTAAGGCATGAACTGCACTTCCGGCATCATGCCGTTAACCGCTTCTTTCGGCGACAGGTTGCCGGTGACCGCCAGCGCGCCGTGGGTCATACCATGATAACCGCCGGAGAAGCTGATCACGCCGGAACGGCCGGTCACTTTTTTCGCCAGTTTCAGCGCGGCTTCAACCGCATCCGCACCGGAAGGACCGGTGAATTGCAGGCAATACTCTTTGCCCTGGCCCGGCAGCAGCGACAGCAGATAAGCAGAGAACTCATCTTTTAACGGCGTGGTCAGATCCAGTGTATGTAACGGTAAGCCGCTGGTAATGACACTTTGGATGCTTTGCAGAACTTCAGGATGGTTATGACCCAGAGCCATGGTTCCTGCACCTGCGAGGCAGTCAAGATATTGATTATTTTCGACATCGGTGATCCAGACGCCCTGCGCTTTTGCAATTGCCAGAGGCAATTTACGCGGATAGCTCCTTACATTGGATTCAAACTCGGCTTGTCGTGCCAGGAAGGTTTCATTGTTCTGAGGTAATGAATTTGCATTCAAAGTATCAATACGGACTTTATCCGTCATCATATCACTCCTACAACCAGCGCGATGTTTCACCCTGATTGAATAATGGTTTATGGGATTTGCTCAAAAAAAAACGCGGCTAATATATGTTTTTTTAACGCCGGACTCAATCTTTTATTTTCAAGGGCACTTATCGATAATTACCTTTAAAATCAATAAGAAAAATAACATCTGCGCAGAATTTGCGTTACTTCAATTGTAAGCAATTCTGTTACAAATACCAAAGCGGAGCGCCAACAAAGGATAAAAGGCCTGGAATTATCGCTTTGCGCGCTGGCTTTTTATCCTGCAAAGCGCGGTATCGCCATTAATAATGGCGAAAATTAACGGCTAACGCGTTATTTTTCAGTTCTGGTGCATAAAGCGTAAGGAAAATATCGATTCAGCCGGGCAAATCACTTAATATGCCCGCTCCAAATTTCCCTGTGCGGCGAAACATTGTACAAAGCGCGGCGCACTGTAAACAGGAAGTCAACGATTTAAGCCATAAAGCGCATCACCCGATAACCCGTGACAGGCAATACCGGTTATCGACAACGGGAGCAAATCCTGGGTTGTCATCAGAAATGTTCGCGGGCGGACATTTCGTAAGGCAAATACCACCGGGCAGCCGGACTGGTTATTTCACCTTATGCCGAGAATGAAAATTTTCTTGCCATGAATTAATGGCGCCCTGATATGAGATTGTTATGACTCGCACTTTTCCACACATCGTCGTTGCTAAATTCGGCGGCACCAGTGTTGCTGACTTTGACGCGATGAGCCGTAGCGCCACCATCGTTCTTGCCGATAAAGATGTCCGTCTGGTTGTTCTGTCTGCGTCTGCGGGCGTGACCAATATTTTAGTCGAGCTTTCTGCCGGTCTGGAAAGCCGCGAACGCCTGGACAAAATCGAAACCCTGCGCACCATTCAGTACAACATTATCTCCCGCCTGAAACAGCAGGATGCTATTCGCCAGGAGATCGACCACCTTCTCGACAACATCAGTCGCCTGGCGGAAGAAGCCTGTACCGCCCGCTCGGCCGCGCTCAGCGATGCGCTGGTCAGCCACGGCGAATTGATGTCCAGCCTGCTGTTTGTCGAAGTGCTGCACGAGCGCGATGTCGAGACCGAATGGTTTGATGCCCGCAAAGTTATTCGCACCACTGACTGCTTTGGTTGCGCAGAACCGGTGCTGGATGCAACGGCAGAACGCGTTGAAAGGCGGCTGCGTCCGCGTATCGAGCAGGCATTAGTGGTCACGCAGGGGTTTATTGGCCGCGAGGCGAATGGTCAAACGACTACGCTGGGCCGCGGCGGCAGTGATTACACCGCCTCGCTGCTGGGTGAAGCGCTACACGCTGCGCGTGTGGATATCTGGACCGACGTCGCCGGGATCTACACGACCGATCCGCGTATCGTCTCCCAGGCGCAACGCATTGAGCAGCTCTCATTTTCCGAAGCCAGCGAAATGGCGACCTTTGGCGCAAAAGTGCTGCATCCGGCGACACTGCTGCCAGCAATGCGCAAAAATATCCCGGTCTTTGTCGGTTCAAGTAAACACCCTTCAGCCGGTGGCACGCTGGTCTGCCGCGAGGCCGAAAACCCGCCGCGCTATCGCGCGCTGGCCGTTCGCCGTCAGCAGACGCTGATGAAATTACACTGCGAGCAGGGGCAGCCCGCCTGCCACTTTTTAGCGGATACCTTCGCGCTGCTGGCGCGCCACGATGTGGCGGTCGATTCCATCACCACCTCAGAAACCAGTATCGCGCTGATCCTGAACGCCACCAGTGCCACCTCCGGTGAATCGAACCTGCTGACCACCTCTCTGCTCACCGAGTTGTCGTCGCATTGCCGCGTGGAAGTGGAAACCGGCCTTGCCTTAGTCAGCCTGATCGGTAATTCGCTGTCGCAGGCCGAAGGCGTTTGCCATGAGGTGTTCGCCGGGCTGGAAAATCATCCCGTGCGGCTGATTTGCCACGGCGCGTCGTGCCACAGTCTCGGTTTCCTGCTGCCCGCAGAGGCCGCAGACGACGCGGTAAAAGCCTTACACCGCCGTCTGTTTGAATAACGGCGATTGACAAGCTCCGCGCTTAAGCCCGGCGTAGTGCTGGCAGACAACCCGCTCTGCCAGCACGAAAAAGAAGACACGGCCTGTTCCACTGGCCGCCCGGACGAACGGATCGTCGGGCATTGCCGCTTTACACGCTTTCTTGTACCCTTCCACGCAACCTATCTCACCTGTTGAAAAGCAGAAATTACCGGACTTCACATGGCTGCTCACACGTCGAAAGATCCCCTGCATGGCGTCACTCTGGAGATGCAAATCAACGCGCTGGTCGCCCGTTACGGCTGGAACGAACTGGGTAAACGCATCAATATTAATTGCTTTAAAAACGAACCAAGCGTTAAATCCAGTCTCAAGTTTCTGCGCCGGACGCCCTGGGCGCGCGCAGAAGTCGAGGCGCTATATCTGGATTCCCTGGATGATGTCGCCCCGGTCAACAAGGATGAGCCCACCTTCAATCCGTGGACCCGCAGTCGAATCATCAATAAGAGCTAATAAGATGTCCCTTAAAAAGTCAGTCGTCCTTTTTGCTACTGCGCTTTTACTGGTCAGTTGTTCCTCCAAACCGCCTAAATCTCTTGTCACGCCGCTACCGCCGGTGGCGAAACAGCCGCTGCCTGCAACAGGAAAAAATTCACAGCCGGTACGCGGCGTCTGGCTGGCGACGGTTTCCCGCCTCGACTGGCCGCCGGTCAACTCGGTGAATGTCAGCAGCGCCGATACGCGCATTCGCATGCAGCAGCAGGCGCTGGTGCAAAAACTGGATAAACTCAAAAGCCTTGGCATAAATACCGTCTTTTTTCAGGTGAAGCCGGACGGCACCGCGCTGTGGCCCTCTAAAATTTTGCCGTGGTCCGACATGCTGACCGGTACGATTGGTCAGGATCCTGGCTACGATCCGTTGCAGTTTGTGATTGATGAAGCACACAAACGCGGCATGAAAGTGCATGCCTGGTTTAACCCGTACCGCGTGGCGGTTAACACGCAGCCTGCAACCATCGCAGCGCTTAACCGCACGCTCCCTTTGCACCCGGCCAGCGTCTTTGTGCTGCATCGCGACTGGATCCGCACCGCCGGTGACCGGCTGGTGCTCGATCCTGGCATTCCCGATGTGCGCGACTGGATCACCAGCATCGTGGCTGAAGTGGTTGCCCATTACCCTGTCGATGGCGTGCAGTTTGATGACTATTTCTATACCGAAACGCCCGGTTCGCAACTGAATGACAACCAGACCTTTCAGCAATATGGCCAGGGTTTTAGCGCCAAAGCGGACTGGCGGCGCAACAACACCCTGCTGCTGATTGAGCAGGTTTCCCGCACCATTAAACAACTGAAACCGGGCGTTGAATTTGGCGTCAGCCCTGCCGGGGTATGGCGCAACCGCTCTTTCGATGCGGCGGGTTCCGACACGCGCGGCGCGGCGGCTTACGATGAATCCTTCGCCGATACCCGTCGCTGGGTGCAGCAGGGGTTGCTGGATTATATCGCCCCGCAAATTTACTGGCCCTTCTCGCGCAGCGCTGCACGGTATGACGTACTGGCAAAATGGTGGGCCGACGTCGTCAAACCCACCCATACGCGCCTGTATATCGGTATCGCGCTGTATAAAGTGGGTGAACCGTCGAAGATGGAGCCGGACTGGATGGTCAACGGCGGTGTACCGGAGCTGAAAAAACAGCTCGATTTAAACGAATCGCTACCGCAGATTAGCGGCACGATTTTGTTCCGCGAAGATTACCTGAACCGGCCGCAGACGCAGCAAGCGGTCAACTATTTGCGGGAGCGCTGGGGGGAATAACCCCCGCTGGTTAAGAGGGTGAGTCACGAAGAGGCGTTGCATGCTGGATTTAATCAAAGAAAATAGTGTCCTGGTGTCAGTCATTTCATTATGCGTGGCCACCCTTTCGCTGACGCTGAATAAAAAGACCTCCCGCATGACCAGCTACAATTCGCGCGGGAACTATATTGTCTATTTCAGCAAGATCTCGGGGTTGAAAAAATTTTTCACCTCCTCTGGCTTCAGCGTAAAAATCTATAATTCCGCCTTATCCGATATTATCGAGCTCGATCATAAAATTCATATCACCCCGCTGCTCGGCGGTATCCGCCGGGCGCAGATTTTTGACGGCCTCGAAAACCGCAATAATCTCGGCATCAGCAAAACGATCTATCCGGCATTTAAACGCGCGCGGAAAATAAAATTTCCGCGCCGTTATGCCCACGATGATCTTTATAGCTTTCATAGCTCGCCGTTTTTCGCCTGGTTTTCAGCCAGCGGTAAACATGCGGCATCCGCCAACCCGGTAGACAGAAAACTCAACCGATACCATAGCTATATCGAAATTACGGATTACTCTGGCCACAGCGAAATCTGGTATTTCTCCTTTTCATTACACTTATCTAATCTCGATACCGATTTTGTAAAAAGCGACAACTGGAAACGGCTCAGGGCTGATGAATTGAGTCATTTTAAATATTATCGCTTTGCGGATTTCACGGTTCTTGCGCCTGTCGATCTGTATAAAAATCTTGCGACCGCTTTAACGCCGCAAAAACCTTTATCAGAAATTCGCGGTTGCAATGAGGAATATGAAAACTCAGACAGGCTCATGCAAAGCGGTTATGAATCATTAGAGTACGAACTGCAACAATATGAGCTGCGGGAGTATTACTATTTCCTCAGCAAGATAAAGCAGCACCTCAGTTTTTAAGCATTAACCGCACTTTCACGGCATTTCATGCTTCATGGCTCTTCCGTCAGCGCCTCGTAAACGCTGCGCAAGCGCGAGCGTAAATACAGCACGGCTTTGTGTTTGCGGGAAAGTAACGCCTGCTGGCTGGCACCACTCTCCTCCGCCAGTTCTTTATAGCTGTAGCCGTAAAGTTCTGTTTTCTCGAACACCTCGCGCTGTGCGGACGGCAGCTCGGCCAGCGCCTGCTCCAGTTCCTCCCACAGCAGCGTTTTCAGGTATTCCTCTTCCGGGGTTTGCGGCACACCGAACAACGTTTCCGCCAGTTCATCTTCGGCAACATCTCCCTCATCATCAGTGAAAAAACGGGATAACGGCAGTTCCCGTTTTTTGCGCGCCCGATCAGTCATTTCATTGCGCGCTGCGCGAAACAACCAGGCCGCGACATTCTCCACCGGCTGCTCCACCTGCATCAGTTGATATGTCACTTCCTGCAGGATATCGTCGGCATCGTCCCTAACCGCAGTGCGGCCACGGATAAAGGCTTTCAGCCGCGATCGGCAGGCATTAAGCGCTGCCATGAGCAGTGATTCTCCCGCCACACTGGCTTTCATTGTGTTCACTCTACGTCCGGTGTTTTCGGGCGGTTATCATCAGGCTGAGCGCGATCTTCCGCCTGCTCATCGCGATGTCCGCGCCAGCCACAGTGTCCACGATGTCCGTGACGACCAAAGCCGTCGCGACGATGGCGAATAAACTCTTCGCGCTGTTCCGGCGTCATCTGCATCCAGCGCTCATGCATACGGCGATGCGCCCGCGCCATGCCAAACATCCCCGGCCGAAAACCGAGTCCGCCGAACAAAATGCGGCACAGCACCAGCACGCCCAGCGCCTGCCAGAAGCCAATGCTTTTTACCCCGAGGATGGCGGGCAACAGCGCATTCCACAGCGACATTACCAGCAGCCCCAGTATGACGACCAGCGCCACACCGAAAATCACATGTTTCACCATGCGATGGTGGCCAAAACCGTGTCCACGAGTGTGCCCATGCATATCAAAATCTCTCATTATTTTATTACTCCATCAGATTAGCGAAGAAATGCTTGCGATGAAGTAGACGAATGAGCGGTAAAAATATTGCTAAAAAAATGGAAAAATGCGAAACAAAGGCACCGTATTCAGGCTGGAGACTTCAGCAAACTCCATTTTTCCTGCATTGCATCCAGGAACGCCCGACGGCTGGACATCTCATCGCGGTCGGCGATCGCCACAATTTCAGCCAGCATTCTTCTGCTCAGGATGCGGGCTGTGTTTTTATGCTGGTGTGAAATGGTGGTCATCTCACGGCCATGGACATACTCACTGCGTAAGTGATAAAGCGCATTCATCTCCTCCACGACAGAGAGATCCCCCAATAATCCCGCCAGGCGTTGCTTTAATTTAAGGCTCGTTGCGTGTCGTTCGCCCATACAGGCGTCAATAACGATCATATGAGCAAGGAATTCATCAATCCCATGTGAGAGAAACGCTTTTACAAAATGGTGCCTGGCCGCCTCATTGATTAAACCGTTATGCATCGCCAGCGGAATGTTATCGAGTTGCTGTTCCGCAAGCCAGGGCTGTAACCTGGCGTCATGCAAAAGCGGCAGCTCCAGCGGTATTTCGCGATCTATCACTTTGCCGTGACCATCCGAGAAAGCCTGATAATCCCAGGTCAGTATTTCCGCCCCGGGCAGCGCCGGTTGATCGGCGAAAATATCGTTTTCAACGGTATAAACCCAAGGGATCGTAAAGGCGCGCCATTCAATATTGATCTCTTCGCGCCACGATTCCCACGGCGCTAACAACAGCGCAAAAATGGCGTCCTCTACCGCCTTCGGATAGCGATACTCATAAGGCGTGATCGCGCCATAATCGTCTTTAAAGCCATCCTGTAGAAAACGGTAAGTCCGTGCAGGAATATCTCTATCAAGGTTCACTTCCTCGCGTATCACCAGCCAGGTAAAGCGCGTCAGACGATCGATATCGTCAGTTTTATGGGGATAGAGGCGGTTGAGCTGCGCGAAATTGACAAGTTGACGCAGCTCCGGCGGCGTAAACATGTTGATTTCCGCATGACTAAAGGTGGCAAGCTGAATATTCGCCGCACAATCCAGAGGACACAGGTAAATTTTGGTGGTCTTTTTCTTGTGTAATTCATGGTGCAATAAGCTGGCGGCTTCAGCCGGATCGCTAACTAAATATTGTTGTTCGGGGGTAAAAAAACATGGCGCCCCCAGCGTACGTAGTGCCCTAACAAAAGGAAATTGAGAAAATTGCCCTGCAATTATGGTGTCATAATGCTGGATGCAGTACTGGATTAATGCGCGAAATTCTGCACTTTCAGTCAGCATGTTCAGATCTGTTTGCGCAGGCAAAGACCAGACGCCAGCAACGGCTGTCACAAGCTCTGGCGGAGGGGATATTGTCATATTGGCTCTCCGTATCATCTCGCCAAAAAAGCTGACTTTTACAGGGTTAAGCAGATGACTCCTGAGTGCGCAGAGGAATTTATCATCCTGCAGCCTATTTCTTTTAAAAGCGTCTATTGATAATGTTTTTTTGCCAGCGGCATACGATGTTCTTTATTCCAGTCAAACGTATCGGAATAACACTGCCAGTAGCCATAATTAAATGTACCGCTCATTATAAATATCCTTATAATAATCGCTGTTCTGTGTTTTATAAAAATCAACGAGAATAATGCATCCCGAAACTTCCTTACTGCTTATGACAGATAAGTATTTTCTAAAGCATTGCTAAAATCAAGGAATTATGAGCGATACGAAATTTACCGAACAAGCAGAAACCGCGATAACGAAAAAAACTGGCATACCGGAGGATGTGGCAATGCGTTTATTTTTTCTTGTACACATCGGCGGTGGCATGGATCTTTTTCCTGGTCTGATCCGACGTGACAATATAGATATCACCGCCCTTTTCATCCGCCAGTTTGCTCAGCGCATGACGGGCGTCCATTGGCGACATCTCATCAGAGGTGGTAATTTCGCCAATCTTTTCATATTGCGAAGAAACTTTGTCAAAGTCTGCCTTTTCCATCAGTTTCGCGGCCCAGGCATTACTGGCTAATAATGTTAACGCGCTAATAATCACTAAACTTTTTTTGTTCATCACCGCATTCTCCAGATCGTTTATGAGATTGTTGTAAATAACAGAAAAGCACAGTCGATCATTTACTCTATAACAGTAGTCGAAGAATAAAAGATTACAATATAACCACTCAATGGACGTATTTAATCCACAGAGCCAGGTAAATAAATAAAACATGCATCTCAAATATCATATACAATACCCGGCAATTTATTGCGTGGTATTTTCAGGAGCCTGGTGATGAAAAATTCACACCTCAACCTTCCCGCCGGTTATTTTGGCATTGTGCTCGGTATTATCGGGCTGGGCTTTTCCTGGCGCTTTGCCGCCACGCTTTGGCCAGTCACGCTGTGGCCTGCAAATACGCTGATTATTCTGGCTATTGTTATCTGGGTACTGCTGACGCTGGCGTTTTTCACCCGCCTGTTGCACCACTCCGGCACGCTGCTTGAAGAGGTTACCCATCCATTAAAAAGCAGTTTTGTCAGCCTGCTGCCCGCCACCTCCATGCTGGTGGCGATCGGTCTGACGCCCTGGTGCTACTCGCTGGCACTGGCGCTTTTTCTGCCCGCCGTCGCCTGCCAGCTTGCCTATGCCGCCTGGCAAACGGCCGGATTATGGCGCGGCACCCATCCGAAAGAAGCCACCACGCCGGGGCTTTATCTGCCAACCGTCGCCAATAACTTTATCAGCGCCATGGCCTGCGGTGCGCTCGGTTTTAACGATGTCGGGATGCTGTTTCTCGGCGCCGGGCTCTTCTCCTGGCTGAGCCTTGAACCGGCGATCCTCAGCCGCCTGCGCAACCTGGATGAGATGTCCCCGGCGGTGCGTACCTCGCTCGGCATTCAGATGGCGCCCGCGTTTGTCGCCTGTAGCGCCTGGCTCAGCGTCAACGGCGGCCAGGTGGATGTGTTCGCAAAACTGCTGTTCGGTTACGGGCTGCTGCAAATGCTGTTTATGATCCGCCTGATCCCCTGGTACAGCGCCCAGCCGTTTAATCCGTCGTTCTGGAGTTTCTCCTTCGGCGTGGCGTCGCTTGCCACCACCTCTATCCGGCTGGGACATGCCGCGCCCGGCGGCGCACTCTACTGGATGTCATTCCCGCTGTTTATTGCCGCCAATCTGGTAATTGGTCTGCTGATTGTCAAAACGTTTTCCCTGCTGCTGCAAGGAAAACTGCTCGTTCGAAGCTAAACGGTTGGGCGTCAGCCGGTTATGCAGCTGACGCCCTGAGGTTTAAGGCCGTCGGAACAGCACAATGCTGCGGCCATCGAGTTCAAAATCCTTCTCGCGCGTGATCACCACACCGGGTTTGACCTTCTCAGAGGTTGACAGCTCCAGCACCCAGCCGCCTTCGCCAAACTGCGGAATACGAAACGGCACCGTCCCTTCGAACGGGTTGAAGAGCATCAGTACGTCGTGCCAGATCCCTTCCTGGCCCTGCAAATCGGCGCGTCCGATATGCACGCCCAGCGTCGTTCCCTCTTCCCACTGCTCCGGTTGCTGGAAACCACCGCCGGCATTAAACCAGGCAATCTCCATCCCGTCGCGCCAGTTTTCCCGCCGCAGCAGCGGCTGTGACGCGCGCAGCGCAATCAGCTGGCGGGTAAATTCACGCAGCGCCTCGCCCTCGCCCTGAATCTCATCCCAGTGGATCCAGGAAATTTCGCTATCCTGGCAGTAGCCATTGTTATTCCCCTGCTGGGTACGGCCAAACTCATCGCCCGCGAGGATCATTGGCGTACCGTGCGAGAACAGCAGCGTGGTGAGGAAGTTCCGCTGCTGGCGGGCGCGCACCGCAAGAATGCCTTCATCGTCCGTTGGCCCTTCCGCGCCATAATTGTATGACCGGTTGTCGTTATGCCCGTCGTTATTGTCTTCGCCGTTGGCCTCATTGTGTTTGTCGTTATACGACACCAAATCACGCAGCGTGAAACCATCATGCGCAGTAATAAAGTTGACGCTTGCCCATGGGCGACGACCACGCTGATCGTACAAATCACCGGAGCCGAGCAGACGCGCGGCGAAATCCGTCGAGACATTATCGCCCTTCCAGTATTCGCGCAGCGTATCGCGGTATTTGTCGTTCCACTCCGCCCATCCCGGCGGGAAACCGCCGACCTGATAACCGCCAGGGCCGATATCCCACGGCTCGCCGATCAGTTTCAGCTTCGACAATACCGGGTCCTGCGTCATGGCATCGAAAAATCCGCCGCGCTGATCGAACCCTTCCGGTTCGCGACCGAGAATAGTGCCAAGATCGAAACGAAAACCGTCGATATGCATCGATTCCGCCCAGTAACGCAGGGAATCCATCACCATCTGCAACACGCGCGGGTGCGAAGTATTCACCGTATTGCCGGTACCGGTATCGTTGATGTAGTAACGGTGTTGATCGGGCAACGTGCGGTAGTAAGAGAAGTTATCGATACCTTTGAAAGAGAGCGTCGGGCCAAGCTCGTTGCCTTCTGCCGTATGGTTATAAACCACATCGAGGATCACTTCGATCCCGGCATCGTGAAACGCCCGCACCATCTCGCGGAAACCCTGAATACCACGCGGGCCGTAATAGCGCGAAGCTGGCGCAAAGAAACCGAGCGTGTTGTAGCCCCAGAAATTGCGCAACCCTTTATCCAGCAAATGCTGATCGTCCGGGAACCAGTGCACTGGCAGCAGTTCAACGCTGGTAATGCCGAGGCTGCGGATATAATCAACCGTCGCCTTATGCCCCATACCTTCAAAGGTGCCGCGCAGTTCCGCAGGCAGCGCCGGGTTAAGCTGGGTAAAGCCTTTGACATGAGTTTCGTAGATCACCGTGCGCGGCCAGGCAATAGTCGGGCGGTTCTGATCCTGCCAGTCAAATTCCTGTGTATCGATAACCCGGCATTTTGGCGTAAAGGGAGCGCTGTCCTGTTCGTCGAAGGTCAGATCTTTATCTTCATGGTGGAGATCATAGGCAAAGTGCGCCGCATTCCACTCAATATTACCGACCAGCTCACGCGCGTAAGGATCAATCAGCAGTTTATTCGGGTTGAAACGGTGACCATTTTCCGGATCGAACGGGCCATAGACGCGATAGCCATACAGCGCGCCCGGTTGCAGGCCGGGCACATAACCGTGCCAGATCTCATGCGTGTTTTCCGGTAGCGTCAGCCTGGCAATCTCCTCCTTGCCAGTGGCATCGTACAAACAGAGTTCTACGCGTTCGGCGTGCGCCGAAAAAAGCGCGAAGTTAACCCCCTCGCCATCGAAATTTGCCCCCAGTTGCTGGCCGTGCCCTGCCGTAATGTAAAAATCAGACATGGTTCCCTCTCTGTTTAAACAGTGTTACCTGATATCACAATGCTGCATACCGCTTTACGCACTCACCAGCGCCGCGAATGTGTAGCCGCCAATAGAACGCAGATGGACGCTGTCACTCAGGGCGAACTCTTCTCCGCTGAGAAGATCGCGCCAGCGACGGTTCGCCAGCCCCGCAGGCAGCGACACCACCGCGCCGCTCAGGCTGCCCTCCAGCGCGCCGAACAGCAGGCGCGGCGCCAGCACAATTAACGCTGCGTCGTTATCCTGGCGGGCAAAAGCAATGATGTTGTCCGCCTGCGGGCCGGAGGTGGTCAGCGGCAGATAGTCGCCGCGCTGAAAAAGCCGGGGTTTCTGCTGGCGTAACTGCAACAACCGGGCGATAAAAAACTGTTTCAGTTGCCCGCTGTTCCAGCTCTCCTGCGAGTGCGGATCGGCCTGCTCTTCATCGCTCAGCAGCCGTTCCAGCTCCGCATAGTCCGGCTCCAGCCGGTTATCCGGGTCGACCAGGCTGAAGTTCAGCGCTTCGCTGCCCTGGTAGATATCCGGCACGCCCGGAGCGGCCAGTTTAATTAAGGTCTGTGTCAGGCTGTTGACCAGCCCGGCGCGAATAAACGGTTGTAAAGCGGCGGTGAAATCCTGCAAGAACGCCTGATTTTCCGGGGAAAGCAGATGGCGGGCATAATCGAGCACTGCGTTTTCATAAGCGTCGTTGGTTTCGATCCAGTCAGTGCGCTGCTTCGCTTCGCGCAGCGCTTTCTCCAGAAACTCAATAAACCGCGACTCCAGCGCCTGTAACCCCTGCGCATCATCCGCCTGTAATGTCGCTGGCCAGACGCCCGCCAGCGCCTGATAGATCATCCAGGCCACTGCCGGTCTTGGTGCCGGGCCATCGTCGAGCAGCACCACTTTTTCGCGGTTGAGATGACGCCAGCGCGTCACGCAATCCGCCCACTGTTGCGGCGCTTCGGTCAGCGTATAGAGCCGGGCGCGGGCATCTTCTCCGCGTTTGGTATCGTGCGTGGAGGTGGCTGACAGCGCATCCGGCTGCTGTTCCAGCCGCGTCTGCATCTCGCGGTGAAAACGCTGCAATGAGAAGGTGCGCGGCAACGGTTCTGCACCCACTTCATTGAGCGCCAGATCCATGTTCTGGCGAAAGAACAGCGTATCCTCCACTGCTTTCGCCATCAGCGGCCCGGTCAGTTGCTGGAAACGGGTACGAAAATGCGCCGCCTGATGCAGCATGCTTTTTGCCACGTCGCCATGCAGAATGCGGGTGATAAAATCCAGTGCGTCCGCCTCCGGCGCATGTTCGCTCCCCCTGACCCAGGCGACCACTTTCGCCAGCCGCTCAGCGTCGGCTGGCGTCAGGCCTTGCGCAGTGCCATAGGTGCGATAAACCGGAAAAGCGATCAGCAATTCCCGCAGCGCCTGGCGTACCGCTTTGGCTTGCGGCACCGGAATTTCAGCGTGACCAATCTCTACCGCCAGCCGCACCAGCGTGTTGAACTCGCCAGCGAAATTGCGATCGACCATTAACCGCTTTGCGGCCCGTAACTCCGCGTGCATATCGACGGCTTTGCCCGTCACCTGATGCCAGGCTTTACGCAAATCGTCGAGTTGCTCATCGTCCACCAGCACATCCGACAGCGCGGCGATAAACTCATAGCCGGTCGTACCGGAAACCGGCCAGTCGGCGGGCAGTTGCTCCCCTTTACCGAGAATTTTTTCCACCGTGATATAGCACTCCGGCCCGGTTTTCTGGCGCAAACGGCGCAGATATCCCAGCGGATCGGCCAACCCGTCAACGTGATCGACGCGCAGACCGTCAACGACACCGCTGTTCACCAGTTCGAGAATCAGACGATGGCTGTCGTCAAATACCGCCTCATCTTCAACCCGCACGCCAACCAGCCCGGTTATCTCAAAAAAGCGCCGGTACGACAAATCGCTTGCCGCCGTGCGCCAGCAGGTTAAACGCCACGGCTGAAGCTCATGCAGCGCAATCAGATCGCGGCTGTCACGAAGCGCCAGCACTTCTGTTTCGCGCCCCTGCCAGCTTTCCGCCACCAGCGGGTAAACATTGTCGAAATAGACAAAAACGGGATGACCAGTTTGTGGATCGGCCTGAACGGTAAGTTCGCCCTTTTCCACTACCGTGGCGAAATCGTCGCCGAGGAAAGGCAATGTCAGTGGCCGCGACCAGTCAATATCGAAATGGCGCGCGTACCGGCTGCTCTGCCCTTGTGCGATGACATCGCGCCACCACGGGTTTTCCAGCGAGGCGGCCATATGATTGGGCACGATATCGAGAATTAACCCCATCCCGGCGCCCTTCAGCGCCGCCGCCATGCGCATAAACGCATCGCGACCGCCCAGCGCTGGATCGATCTCGTTGGCGTCGGTCACGTCGTAGCCGTGCGTCGAACCGCGGGTGGCGGTAAAAATCGGCGAAGCGTAAAGATGGCTGATCCCCAGCCGTTTGAGATAGGGAATGCGGGCTATTGCCCGTTCAAAGGTCATGCCATTACGAAACTGAATACGGTACGTTGCGGTGGGCGTGCTCATGCTTCTCTCCCTGCAAGACGAACTATAATGGCATTCGGCGCTAATTCAGATTGCGCCTGCGGCAAGGCAAACAGTGTGTTACCGGGCATCGCTGGCAGCGGTTGCGGCGTGTCGCCCAGATTCAGCGCCAGCGAGAGCGTTCCCTGCGGGAAACGCCAGCAGACGGCGAGAAAACCGGGCGCGGTAGCCAGCACCTCCCCCTGATGGCCGCCCGCTTTTGCCAGCAGCGGCACAATATGCTGCTGACGCAGCGCCAGCAGTTGCTTTGTCAGCGCCAGCCACGCTTTGCCCTCGGCGCTGTGCACTGTTTGCCAGTTCAGCTTCGAGCGGGCAAACGTTGTCGGGTCATTCGGATCGGGCACCGTTTCGCCGTGTCCGGCATGGCCCGCGAACTCCTTTGCCCGGCCTTCGCGCACGGCCTGCGCCAGATCGCCATGGAAATCAGTGAAAAAGAGGAACGGCTGCGTTTCGCCATACTCTTCGCCCATAAACAGCAGCGGAATATGCGGCGACAGCAGCAGCATCGCCAGCAGCGCGCGGGTGCGATCCGCTCCCGCCAGGCTCAGCAACCTTTCGCCCTGTGCCCGGTTGCCGACCTGATCGTGGTTCTGAATAAAATCGACAAACGCCGTAGGTGGCTGCCCGCGGCTGTCAACACCGCGCGCTTCTCCGCTCTGCGGCGAGACTTCGCCCTGATAAGCGAACCCTTCCGTCAGCGCCCGCGCCAGCAGTTGCTCGGGGTGATCGGCAAAATCCTGATAGTAAGCGTGCGTTTCGCCGGTGGCTAACACATGGGCGACGTTATGCACATCGTCGTTCCACTCGCCGCTAAACAGCGGAATCTCGCCCGCGCTGCCGCGCGGATGCAGGGCAATAATGTTGCGGCAATCTTCGGTGGTGAGGTGCACGGCGCGATCCGGGATTGCTGCACGAATGCGTTCGGCAATATCCACCAGCAGATGCTGCTCTGCGCTGTCCTCGATTTGATCGATGGCATCAAAGCGCAGCCCATCGAGGTGAAACTCTGTCAGCCAGTAGAGCGGCGCTTCCGCGATATAGCGCCTTACGGCGTCCACTTCATAGGCAATGCCCGCGCCCCATGGCGTTTCGCGTTCCGGGTGGAAAAAATCCGGCGACAGCAGCGGCAGATAGTTGCCTTCCGGGCCGAAGTGGTTGAGCACAATATCGAGCACCACCGCAAGGCCATAGCCGTGCGCGGCATCGACAAACGCTTTGAAATCATCCGGCGAACCGTAGGCCGCATGCGGCGCGTAGAGCAAGACGCCGTCATAACCCCAGCCGCGATCGCCGCCAAACTGCGCAACCGGCATCACTTCAATCACCGTGATGCCCAGCTCCGCCAGGTACGGCAGTTTTTCAATGGCCGCCTGAAAGGTGCCCTGTGGGGTGAAGGTGCCGATATGCAGTTCGTAGTAAACCGCCTCTTCCCAGCGGCGACCCTGCCAGTGCGCATGTTGCCAGCGGTAGTGGGCGGGATCGATCACCAGCGACGGGCCATTCACATCCCCCTGCTGCGCACGCGAGGCGGGATCGGGGATGGCTCTGCCGTCTTCCAGCACATATTGATAAGGTGTTCCGGGCGCAAGACCGGGAACTGTGGTTTCAAACCAGCCTTTGCCGACTGACTGCATCGCGATATCGTTAGCAGGAAGCCGCAGCGTGATACTCTGCTGGCCTGTTGCCCACAAACGGAAGCGCACCGTGCCTTCGCCGATGTCGTCGGCGCCCCAGCTTTTCGCAAAAGATTTCGACTCCATGCCTTCTCCTCTCCACGATGTCACGAGAAACAATCATAGACGATATTCGGAAAAGCCAGCGGAGCGGCGGTCAGGGAGAGTGTGGCCGGAGAACGGATTACCTCCGGCCAGGCGGGATTACGGCTGTGGTTTCCTCTCAGCGGCCTCTACTTCGCGATACCAGCGCGGGTGATGTTTCTTCGCCCAGCGACGGCTCACTTTATTCCGCTGTCGGCGGATTATTTGATCGCGGAAAATATCGCTTTTCCGAGACTGGCAATGGCCGCATTACTCTGTTTTAACGTTGCCTTTGTGTTTGTTATATAAATAACTACGATACGGGGAGTGTTATTTTCCGGCCACACCACGCTGATAATAGAACGCGAACCAAAATCCCCGGCGCCGGTTTTATCGGCAATGGTCCACCCGGCAGGCAGCGTTGAACGCAATAACGTATCGGCGACCTTATCCTCACGCATCCACTGAATTAACTGCGCGCGTGAACCGGGCTTCAATGCCGTTCCCAGCGTCAGTTTTTGCAGCGTGCGGCTGACGGCCAGCGGCGTAGTGGTATCGCGTAAATCGCCAGGTATCGCACTGTTCAGTTCAGGTTCAAAACGGTCCAGCCGCGTGACACTGTCACCTAACGTTTGCAGATAACGGGTGATGGACGCCGGGCCGCCGAGCTTTTGCGCCAGCAGATTCGCCGCCGTGTTGTCGCTGTAGCTGACCGCCGCGCTGCACAGTTGCTGCCAGTTGATGCGTGCCGGGGCGACAAACTTCTCCGTCACCGGCGAGTACGCCACCAGCGCCGAACGCGGGAATTGCGTGGTGTCCGTCAGCGCCAGCTCGCCGTTATCCACCTTGCTGAGTAATGTGCCGCACAGCAACGCTTTGTAAGTGCTGTTCAGTGGAAAACGCTCATCTCCACGGTAGCTCGCCGTTTTGCCGCTGGTGGTATCCACCACGGCCACGCCGATGCGCGCGCCAAGCTGCTGCTCCTGCAAACGTACAACCTCAGCCAGCCGGGCAGAGTCCATGGCAGCGGCATGCACCGACGGCAAGCAAACCAACAGCAGAGAACAAATTGATTTCGGTGAGAAAAACATAGATATAATCCCTGACTATGCGAAGCGATACATTGAATGAAGAGATGAATAATACAGCATTACGCTACCGCGCGTTCGGAGAACCCTTAACCACGCTGTACGCCGAAACCACCCCGCTACAGCCCTGCGCGCCGGGCATGCTTCGCGTCAGAATGTTACTGGCGCCGGTCAATGCCTCGGATCTGATCCCGATTACCGGAGCCTACAGCCACCGCATTATCCTGCCCGCGATTGCCGGGTATGAAGGCGTCGGCGTGGTCAGCGAAACCACGCCAGAAACCGCGCATTTACAGGGAAAACGCGTGCTGCCCTTACTCGGCCAGGGCACCTGGCAGCAGTATGTTGACTGCCCGGCGGAACTGGCCGTGCCGGTTCCCGATGATATCGACGATGCCCTTGCCGCCCGCGCGTATATTAATCCACTGGCCGCGCAGATGATGCTGACGCACTACCCACCGCAGGGCCAGCATGTGATAGTGACCGCCGCCGGTTCCGAATGCGCAGGCTACCTCGCGCAGTGGGCCAGACAAAGTGGAGCGAAAAGCGTGACCGGGATTTATCGCTCCGCCATTCACGCCAGCAGGCTGGCCGCAGGCGGCGTGATCCCGCTTTCTGAAACGGACAGCGCCGCCATTCGCCAGGCGGCGGCGAAAACGGGTGTAGTGTATGACGCCACCGGCGGCGATTTGGCCGGGCTGTTATTGCAGGCGTTGCCGACCGACGCGCAGTTTATCAGCTACGGCCTGCTCTCCGGGCAACCGTTCGGCATCCAGCGCCGCCTGCCGGTGGTGCACTGGTTTCACATCCGTAACCATCTCGACTCGCTTTCCGCCAGCGCGTGGCAGCAGACGTTTAGAGATATCTGGACGCGGCTGCGCAAAAATCCGCCCGCTGATGTCACGCTGTTCCCGTTTGCCGACTGGCAACAGGCAATCGCGTTTTATCACCAGCCGGGCCGGATAACGAAACCGCTGTTGTCGATGCGCTGATTTATGTGCGATCTGCGGAGTACGCCAGCGCACGCTGGCCTTCAATTTCACGCAGCCGTGCGCCCAGCGTCGCCACTAAATGATCGTAAGCAATACTGCCGAGCGGCACCCGCAGCGGCGGGTTTTGCTGGTCGGCGACGGCGATAATCGCCTCTACCGTACGATCCGCATCGCCGGTAATGGCGAAATCACCGTTGGCAATGCCGCGCCGCACATCGCCTGCGGGTGTGGCATCATAAATCGCCAGCGGCCGGGCATGATCGAGGCCACCGCCAAAACCGGTTTGCGTCGGGCCGGGTTCGGCAATCACCACATCAATCGCAAAAGGTTTAACCTCCTGCGCCAGCGACTCAAGAAACCCTTCAATGCCCCATTTACTGGCGTGATAGAGGCTGAAATTGGGATAGGCCACCTGCCCGCCTTCTGATGAAACCTGCACAATTCGCCCGCCGCCCTGCGCCCGCAGCCACGGCAGCACCGCGCGCACCAGCTGAATTGAGCCGGTCAGATTGGTGGCGATTTGCCGTTCGATCTGCGCATCGCTGACCTCTTCCGCCGCGCCAAACAACCCGTAACCGGCATTGCTCACCACCCGTTCAATTCTGCCGAGCGTGCTGAAGGCGCGCTCGATTTCCCCGCGCATCGCGGCGGTATCTGTCATGTCAAAACGGCAAAGATGCAACTGCCCGCCATACTGCGCCTGAAGATCGCTCAGCGCATCAGCACGACGAACGCAGGCCACAACGCGGTCTCCGCGCGCCAGTAATTTTTGCGTCATCGATAAACCCAGCCCGGAAGACGCGCCGGTAATCAGCCATGTCAACATAGTGACCTCCTGAAGTGAGTGAATCTGTAGCCTACACCGTCGTCAGTGCTAGAATAAGGCTCACCAATCGACATGAAGTGGTGCAAAAAATTCAACAATGAAAAATGTCAGCCTTAGCGATTTGAAAGCGTTTCTCCTTGTGGCCCGTTTGCAGAGTTTTCAGCAGGCAGCGGGCGAGCTGGGCGTTTCACGCTCGGCGCTCAGCCATGCCATGCGCGCGCTGGAAACCCGGCTGGGCGTCCGCTTGTTGCACCGCACGACCCGCAGCGTGTCGCTTACCCAGCAAGGCGCGGCTTTTCTGCAACGGCTCGATCCGTTGCTGAATGCGCTGGACGATGTGCTCGACAGCACCCGTTTTCAGCCGCAGGAGCTGCACGGTACGCTGCGCATCAACGCCAATGAAGGCGGCGCGCGCTGGCTGTTACAGCATGTGGTGAGGGATTTTTTACGCGCGCATCCGCAGGTGGAGCTGGATCTGGTCACCGATGGCCGTCTGGTGGATATCGTTGCCGCCGGTTTCGACGCCGGAGTCCGGCTGGCGGAAGCGGTGCCGCGCGACATGATTGCCGTGCCGTTTGGCGGCGACATCCGCTTTATCACCATTGCTGCGCCCGGTTACCTTGAACAGGCAGGAACGCCGCAAACGCCGGAAGCGTTATTGCAGCACCGCTGCATCGCGCAGCGTCTGCCGGGCGGCAAACGCTATCGTTGGGAATTTATGCGCGACGATAAGCCGCTAACGCTGAATGTGCCCGGCACGCTGTGTCTGGACAACAGTGCGCTGATGGTGGAAGCGGTCGTGCTGGGGCTGGGCATCGCCTATGTGCCGGAACCGTATGCCCGCCAGGCGCTCAACGACGGGCTGGCGGTGCAGGTTCTTGAAGCGTGGTGCCCGCCGATTGCGGGGTTGTGCCTTTACTACGCCAGCCACCGGCACGTTCCGGCGACGCTCAGGGCGTTTATAGCCGCAATACGTGCCGTGGCGTAATCGCTTTTTTGAATTAACCGAAGGAGTGTCCACCAATATTGAGTATTTTCACAATCCGCTCTTTTTCCTGAATCATAAAAAAAACACGGTCTTCGTCACTTAAGCGGATACTGAAGAGCTGGATACTTTTTTTCTGTTTGACCTGTTTATAACAAAATTTACTGCCCATCAATTTAGCGGCATCTCGCGGATGGTTTCCGGCACGAATAAGCCGTCGCCACATATAATAGTTTTTCATATACAGCGGCTCAACGTGAATATGTTTGTTGAGACGGTATTTGTTCCTTGGCTCTGTTTCATCAACTATCCATTTTTTAATTTCACTGATCGTGTCTGATTTACTGACATGTTTTCGGTAATATTTAACAGAGCCGGATAATGAGGATTGTCGCGAAGATGACGGTGCTGTATATACTGAATGTGAAAAACTCGTTATTGATTCAGCATTGTTTTCATCGGCAGTAAAATACTCGTCTTCGCTGGCGGTAAAGTACTCCGAATCTGAAATAATGATCTCCAGATCGTCATCATTTAACTCAATCAAATACATATAAACCTCGGTACATTCCATTGTTAAAGGCGTTGCAACCAGATCTGCAACCTTAAGTATATTCTGAGCAAATACTAGCAATGGGGAGCAAAACCGGGCAAGGCGTTAATAATATTAAGACGCCGGAAAATGCGTTATCTCTCTTATTAAAATAAAAAAGATCGCTAAGCATCGCTCTCCGGGTGCATCTGCTACACCTGTATTCGCAAATTTCGTGCGTTTACCCGCGCCTGCCTGCCATACTTCGGGCTGCACAGAACCACACCGGAGGAGAGATGCTGATTGCTCAGCTCAGTGATATTCACGCCGCGCCCGATAACGATAACCTCGCGCGACTGCATAATGCCATTGACTGGCTGCTCGCCCTGCAACCTGATTTGCTGGTGGTGAGCGGGGATTTAACCGATGATGGCTGGCACGAAGGCTATCTGGCGATTGCCGCAGAACTGCAACGGTTGTACTGCCGCACACACATTATCCCCGGCAATGCCGACGATAAAGCGGTGATGTGCGCCAGCCTGCCCGCCTTTATCCATCATCACGCCGCTGACGCAATGCACTTTTGCCAGCAGCTTGACGGCGTGGCGGTCATTGGCCTGGATGTGACCGTCGCGGGCGAAATCCGGGGCGATATCCGCCCGCATCTGCCGTGGCTGAAAAGCGCTCTCGCCGCCAGCCCGCAACCGGCGCTGCTGTTTTTGCATCAGCACCTGTTCCCCAGCGGCATCGCACCGCTTGATGGCGCGATGTGCGATGGCGCAGAGGAACTGCGCCAGTTGCTTCACACCCTGCCGTTCCCGCCGCTGGCGCTGTGCAGCGGGCACGTTCACCGCCCGATGAGCGCTACCTTTGCCGGGATTCCGGCTTATATTTGCGGCTCCATCTGCCCGGCAAACCCGCTGATGCTGGATGCGCAACGCCTGCCGCCAGTGGGCGATCCGCCGGCACTGATGATCCATCAGATCCGCGAGCGCCGCCTAGTAAGCCATTTTGTTAGCGTTTAGCGCCTGACCGCCGTCTCCGCAAACCGACAGCGGTCAGGCCAGCCCCACCTGCCATCCCTGCAAATCGCCTGCCGCTGAGGAAAAGAAGGTTTCCGGGCTGATAGCGTTGTTGCGAAAATGACTCACCAGCGCTGAGATCACTGCCGGGAGAACGCGTTGGTATGTGAGATCGTGCCCCATTTCCGCCAGTATCGCGCCATAAAACCAAAAGGGGTTGTCCGGCAACGTCACTTTTTCCGCTGAAGCTGGCGCGTTGCGAACGGGCGAGAATTTTTTATAAAGCGCCAGCTCCTGATCCGCATCGAGATAGATCCGCGCGACCGGCGTGTTGACGCCATTACCCGGATAAGCATCCAGCGCCATGCCAGCCGGGCGATGACGTCCAAGACGTTGATAAATATGGTAATCAACAAAAGCTTTCAACGCTGTTGCTACCGGCTCCCAGTGACCTGAACTGATAAAACCCAGCCGGGTTAACCCTTCGGTAAATAGCAGCTCAATCCCGGACGATAACGCCTCTCGCTGCATGGTGAACCAGTCCATCGCCTGTTCATACTCATTGCGCTTCTGCCGCTGTTCAACCGTCAGATTGCCGCTGGCGTAAAGTCCATTGAGTTCATTCAGGCAAAAATCTTCGACGGTAAAACCGATATCGATATGAACATCACGTTTGCGGCTGTAAGCGAGCGAAATTTCTGAACATAAAACGGCAATCTCGTCATCCGGCAGATCGATGGCGTAGCTATCGTTTAACGGCAGGATAAACGTGTCAGTGCTTTTGACGTCCATGCTCCTTTGTCGGGCAATCTTTTCAAGCTCGCCGCCAGTGTTATCCAGCGTTTTACTCTTCAGTACCTGGATATACGCCCCATTTGACGTCGGACGAGTGACCTGTTGGGTTATCCATTCCCAGTAGCATTGGTTTGTTTCGGGATCGCACAGAATCAGAATCACCGGCAACGAGTGTTCCCGCCAATAATTGATGTGCGGGGCTTTACAGTAAAAAGCCCAGCCATCGTCATTGGGGAATCTGAAATGAGAAGGACCGCACTTGATTTGCACGGCCAGCAGCTTACCTGACGCATACTTTACGCCATTTTCTGACGTCACGATTTCTATCTGGCCATCAATACCATAATCACGCGCGGTGGTTTCCCGAAATATATGCCCCAGCTTGAGCACCTTTTCTCTGACCATAAGAACACCCCGTTCTCCGGTTTCGTCAGTGGGTGGGACCTTCGGTAGTTCCATGCTGAACCTCATTTAATTTTACGGACATTTTATGTTTGACAGCTTACGCCTTCCCGTCGCCGCATACATCTATCAGATTCTGTAGCCCTGTTATTGACACACTTGCAAATATTACCGTTGCGAAAATACTGATGAGAAAGCGCCGTTATTTGTTGACGTATACGCCCTTGCCATTTTGTTACTCACCATGCCAATAATCTTTTTAGGATTTTTTCAGGAAATAATATATTGCATTACCACTGAAATATTATAAAAAGAAAAGCGCCACTTTACGATTACTTTAATTACTGGCGGGATAAAGGAATAAATATCCCGTTCATCTTTACCCTACGGAGGAATAATTTAATGAGCAACCATCCAAAATATACCTGCTCACCCGGTCACACACGTATTATCAGTACCGGTGTTTATCTCCCGGAAGGCCGGATAAGTTCCCGGGAGCTGATGGAACAACTCGATTCACCACAGCGCTTCGGCCTGAATCGCAACTGGCTGGCGCGGCTGACCGGCGTGCGGGAGCGCTGCGTCGCCGATGATCATCTGCAACCCTCCGATCTGGCCGTGCGTGCCGCTCGTGATGCGCTGGCGCGTGCCGAAATCAAATTAGCCGATATTGACGCGTTGATTTTTGCCGGTGTATTTCGCGATTTCCACGAACCGGCAACCGCACATATTGTGGCGCATAAACTGGGCGCAAATATTCCCACCGCGTTTGATGTCAGTAATGCCTGTCACAGTTTTGAAGATGCTCTGCATATTATGGATGCGCTCATTGCGGCGGGCCAGGTTAAATACGGCTTAATTGTCACCGGTGAAACCAGCTATCGCATGCGGCATGAAGCAATAAACAGGTTGCAACAAACCACGGACCGCGAACTTTTTATGGAGCTTTGCGCAGGGTTAAATGTCGGTGATTGCGGTGCGGCAATGATCGTCGGGGCGAAAAAAGATCCGCATGTCGGCTTTATGGGATTTATGAAAGAATCCCGCTCGCACTATTATCACTACAGCACCAGCGGCCCGGCCTGTTCCGATCATTTATTAAAGGTGTGGATGACGCCGCTGGTGGACGAAGCCATCAGCATGGGCGAAGCGATGTTTCCGGCGTTTATGGATCACCTCGGCTGGAGCCGCAACGAAATTAAAGCCTGCGTTTCACACCAGGCCTCGACCTCGCAAATCCAGAGAATGGCCGGTTATATGGATGTGGACCCGGCCCTGTTTGTGGAAACCATCAGCACCATGGGCAACCTGATCAGCGGCAACGCAACCGTTGGGCTGCACATACTGGCAGAGCGCCAGCAGCTTAAACCGGGTGACAAACTGGTTCTCGTCGGTGGCGGCAGCGGCATTGTTGGCAGCCATATGGGGCTAATCTGGGGATAATCGAATACACAGAAGTGCCGTTACATCGTGCGCCGGGGCAAAGCCTCCGGCGTTCGTTTTACTTTTCCCCTTCCCAGTAATCCACGCCCTCACCGCGAAAATCAACCCGGCGAAAATCTTCCTTGCCGTTGATGCGCGCTCTGGCAAGGAATTTATCAGCGTCGGGGTATTCACAAATTTCCGGGCTTTCCATGGTGCTGATCGAGATATAGCGTAACGGTTGATCGGACGTGTTGATAATCTGATGCGGCCATGCCTTTCCCGGTGGAATACAGATCACATCGCCCTCTTCAATTGCCCGCTCCTCATCGCCAATACGCAGTGTTCCACGCCCGTTCAGCACGATAAACATCTCTTCCTGCGCATGATGCAGATGAAACGGGCAGCAGCGTTTACCCGGCGGCAATGTATCGATTGACGCGCCGAGCTTGCTGGCGGCGGTGCCTTTGGTCAGCGAACCGCCCAGGGATTCATACAGCGGCGGGCGAACAAAATGCTCCATCTCAAGGGTATTAAAGTTGCGGATGACAAACGGTATGGCGGTCTTCGCACTCATAAGCAGTTCCTGAAATAACGTGACATCTCAGTATTGGAACGACCCATTCTGCCTGTCAATTTGTTCAGCCAGCATTTGATGGAAGATACGCGTCGCCATCGACAACGTGCGCTGGCGCGGCAGGCAGAGATCCACTTTCACTGTGCCCATCAGCGGGTCCGCCAGCGGCACGGCGACAAAATCCTCGTGCCCGGTGGTGTCATTAACGTTCAGTTGCGGCAGGATCAACAGCGCCAGCCCTTGCCGCGCCAGCGCTTTCTGTACTTCCAGCGAACTGGCGATATAACACAAATCAAAATGCAGATTCTCGCGCCGGGCGGCGGATTCGAGCAGTTGCCGCACCGCATAGTTGGCAGGTGGAATAGCCAGCGGATGACGGGCAAGATCGGTGAGCGTCAGCAGGCTTTTCTTCGCCAGCGGATGATGTGCCGCCATCAACACTTTGTGCTGCAACGCGCAGTAGTGCGTCACCTGCAGCTCCGCGCTAACCGGCATATAAAACGCCAGCGCCACATCGGCATGACCGCTGATTAACTGTTCGGCGACATGCGGCGCACTGCCAATATCAATGTCAAACGAAACCGCAGGGTAACGCTGGCGGAAGGTGCAGATAACCGGCGCGATAAACGCAGCGAACAGGCTCTCTGCCGCGCAGATACGCACCGTGCCGGACACCACACTTTGCGTACTGGAGATGCGCTCTTTTACCGCATCCAGTTCGCGTAAGGTGGCATCCACGGCCTGGGCGAGAAACTCCCCTTCCCGCGTCAGTTTGATACCGCGCGGCGTGCGCTCGATCAGCGGTGCGCCATAGTGGTGTTCCAGAATATCGATTTGCCGCGTGACGGCGCCCGGCGCGACAAACAATTTATCAGCGGCATCACGCAACGAACTGGATTTCGCTACCTGGCTAAAATAGCGCAGCGCGCGTAATTGCATATTTCTCCACCCTGTATTGCCGTTATTAACCCTTTTGTCACCTTATTACGCCGGTGTTCAGATTGACAAATCAGCGGGGCAATCCTTTATTTTTCCTCGCTGCTGCACTGTAAACAGGCACGACGAACAATAATCGTGCAAAAACGGGATTGGTTTTTATCTTGCAGGGAGAAAAAACCGTTTAATAATCATCATGATGATATATCTTTTGCGAAAAATATTTGCGCACTGCTAACGAAATGAAAGCACAGTTTAAGTGCAGAGCCAGGAAAGTTATTTTCTGCCAGTCAATAAAGATCGCCGGATAAAAACAAAAATATCAGATAATTCAAAAAATTAGACAAAGTAATACTATTTTCTTATTTATATTCCCCGCCCTCCAGTGAGCACATTTTTTACGCACTGCTCCTGCACAATTGTGATAGTGAACATTATCTGTGCTTGTTATATCTCAGCCATGTTGTTAATTCGTCTCAACCCCTGAGGAAGACTGTTTATGGCAAACGAAATAAATCCCGCAGCCACACCGCCAAAAGCGACGCGTAAAGAAGTGATCGCCGTTGTCCTAGGCGCCGCCGTCGAATTTTTTGATTTCAGCGCTTACGCCACCTTTGCAGTGATGATCGGCCATGTTTTCTTTCCTTCGGATAATCCATTTACCAGTTTGTTATTGTCCGTTTCAGTATTTGGCATCGGCTTTATTGTCCGGCCGCTGGGGGCCATTTTTATTGGCAGCTACGCCGATCGCGTTGGGCGCAAACCGGCAATGTTATTAACCATGGTATTTATGACCATCGGCACCGGCGGCTTAGTCTTCCTGCCGGGATATGAAACCATTGGCATGGCCGCACCGGTTTTACTGGTACTGGTGCGTATGTTGCAGGGGCTGGCCTGGGGCGGCGAAGCTGGCCCGGCAACCACGTTTATTATGGAAGCCGCGCCCGCCGGCAAACGTGCCTTCTACACCAGTTGGCAGATTGTCGCCCAAGGTCTGGCAGGCATCAGCGCGGGGGTGATTGGCTATACGCTCACGGTATTGCTGTCACCGCACGACCTCGCCGCCTGGGGCTGGCGCGTGCCGTTCGCTTTCGGACTGTTGATCCTGCCTATCGCCATCTACCTGCGCCGCAATCTGCGCGAGACTTATCAGTCTGACAACAGCGAAGCCAGCCACTCCACCGGCAGTCTGCTCGGTGAAGTGGTGAAGAACTATCGCGGGCTGGTGCTGACCGGGATTTTTATCCTCTCCGGCAGCACCATCACGCAATATTTTCTCAACTATATGACCACTTACGCGCTCAACGAACTGGCATTTACGCCGGGCAGCGCCATGGCGTCCACGATTCTGATAGGCGTCTGCGTGGTGGTCTTTTCGCTGGTCGGCGGCTGGATGGCGGATCGCGTTGGCAGAAAGATGACCATCATTGCTCCACGTCTGATCCTGCTGCTGTTGTTGCTGCCAGGGCTTGAGATCATCAACACCTGGCGCAGCGAAATGGTGTTTTATAGCGTGATCACCGTCTTTGCCGCCCTGCAATGTATCAGCGGTTCCGGCGTACTCGTCGTGCTGTGCGAAAACTTCCCGAAATATGTGCGTTCCACCGGCTTTTCTATCGCCTTTGCCTTTGGCATTACGCTGTTTGGCGGCACCGCGCAGATTGTCTTTTCATGGCTGATCAAAGTGACCGGCAACCCGGTTTCTCCTGGTTACTACCTGATTGCCGCCAATATTCTCTGTCTGGCCGCCACCGTCATGCTGAAAGAGCGTAAAGCTCCGCAGCCTTTGCTGGCGCGCCGTCGCACCACCGTTCAGTAATCAAGGAGGAAGCCATGAAAACCGTCATGAACTGGCAAGAATGGGCAGCGCACGATGCCACTGCGCTGGCAGAACGGGTGCAGCAAGGTGAGATCAGCGCTACCGAACTGGCGCAGCAGGCGCAGGCCGCCGTCAGCCTGATCAACCCGCAAATCGGTTCCGTGGTGGAACTGTTTGATGATGCGATCGCCGCGCCACAGACCGACGGCACGCGGCTCGACGGCCCATTTCGCGGCGTGCCGTTTCTGATGAAAGATCTCGGCCCCGGCGTGAAAAACCGCCTACAGGAGCAAGGTTCGAAATTTATGCAGGGCAACCGTCCGGCGGAAGATGCGTTTCTCACCACGCAAATCCGCGCCGCAGGGTTGAACATTATGGGCCGCACCACTACGCCGGAGTTTGGCGTTTGCGGCTCGGTGGAAAACCCGGAAGTTTATGTGACCCGCAATCCCTGGGATCCGGCCTATACCACCTTCGGATCGTCGGCCGGTTCTTGCGCCTCAGTCGCGGCCGGGATTGTGCCGCTGGCGCATGCCACAGACGGCGGCGGCTCGATTCGCATCCCGGCGGGTTCCCACGGGTTGATTGGGTTAAAAAGTTCGCGCGGCGTGTTATCCATCGCCCCGGCGCTCTCCGATATCACCGGGTTTGTTTCCACGCAGGGTTGCGTCAGCCGCAGCGTTCGCGACACGGCGCGGTTTATCGACAGTTGCCGTGGCGGCGCACCGGGCGAGTTTATGCCCTACTGGGAAAGTAAACAGCCCTACAGCGAGATGATTAAGCATGATCCTGCACCGCTGCGTATTGCCGTCTCCCACGAGTGGGGCAACTACCGTTCCGATGCGCATTTTGTCAGCGAGCTGGAGCGCACCGTGCGTTTGCTGGAAGAACTGGGCCACCACGTTGAATGGGTGACGCCGCAGGTTGATTTCGCGCAGGCGTTTGAGGCGCAAACCACCTGCTATATCAGTAACTTTGCGCAGTTTATTCAGCGTCTGCTGGAGAAAAAAGGGCTGAGTTCGCCGCCGGAGGATCTGGTGGAGCCGATCAACATTCGTCTCTGGCAGAAAGGCATTGATATGTCCTACAGCGAACGCTGGAAAATGCAGGATGCCTTTAACACCGTATCGCGCGATCTGGGGCGTTTTTTCCAGCAGTGGGACATGATCCTGACGCCGACATTCTCCAAACCGACGCCGCTGCTGGGCGAGAAAAAATACCTGACGTTGAGCGATAACCCGGATGTGATGGACTGGTTCTACAACCTGTGGGATATCTTCTCTTACACCCCGCTCGCCAGCCTGACCGGCACCGCCGGGATCTCGATCCCGCTCGCCTGGCAGCAATCCGGCATTCCGCTGGGCATGCATTTTCAAACCCGCCAGGCCAACGATGGCCAGTTGCTACAGCTCGCCGCCCAAATTGAACGCGCGCTCGGCGGCAGCTTTATCCGCAACAATGTGCCGCAGGTGCATGTAAGCCGGTGAAAAAGGCCTGGCCGATTGACCATCACTCATGCCCGGTAGCGTGACGCTTACCGGGCCGACAAATATTGCAACCAGCCTCAGGTCTGGAACTGGTTCAGAACGCCCTGACGGCGCAGCGCGCATTAAATTGATTATTTACTCAACGACTCTTTGCTAGCGTATTTACGCTTAAACAATTGCAGCAGCCCTTTCACCGTGACATCTAACTGGCTACCCTCTTCATAAATGGCAGGCACGACATAATTGGCGCGTTCCTCTGCTATCAATTTTTCAACTTTTCCCTGCGTTTTTGTTGTCTTCCATTTATCCGGGTCAAAAACGGCAAGTGAGACACCGCCCTGATAGCGGACCATTTTCATTGACGGAATATCCGTATCGCCATCGCCAAAATAAATCATTCGCTGAAACGGTATCTCTCGCAGTTCAGGCTCGATAAATCTGTTTACCGCTTCATTATCCCAGGAATTATCAATCCCTTTGTTTATGCGAAAAAGAAACTGTGTTTTTGTCGTGTAATTAATCGCCTGAGCGGGCCAGATAGCTACAGTGCCATTGGCGGAATAGTGATATTTACAGGCGAAAATCATGCGAAATTTGTCACCTATTGCCGTTCCGCGAATCATCGCATCAAGTCCGCTGGAGATAATGTAATGGCAGAGTTCCAGCCCATTGTCATCCGCATATTTGTTAATCCGGTCAAACCAATCAGCAACCCCAGGATATAGCGGAATGGATTTACCATGTTTTTTGAGATTATTGACGCTCAGCTCTTGTGGATTTGTCTGTGATGCTTTTTCAACTAACAACCCAAGATAAGAAAGAATTTCATCGCCATCATTTTCTGCTGCGCGTTGTTTTACCTCCTGCCAGAACGCGCCAACATCATTGATCCCTAAAGCAGGCATAAGACCGTGCTGCGCACAATCTCCGTCTGCCAAAGTGCCATCAAAGTCATAAACCAATGCACATTTCATAATATATTCCTTATAACCCAATGAAAGTACAGTTCATCTATTTTTGCCTCATCCTGATGGTCTTTAAACTCCGGCGGGAAAAGAGATTTAAGGCAATTCAGGACACAAAATAATATCTGATAACCATAGAACAAAGCATAATTGTGGACTACAGAATAGCAGCGGATGATTAGTTTTAATATTCTCGTCATGGTGCAGATATACCGGAACACAAAAAAATAACGCCATGCGCGAATACGCATGGCGTCTCTCCGTGGTCCGAATACCCGGTAAACGCAACATTACCGGGTAAAATTTACCGTTTACTCCCCCGCCATTCGCTGATACTGCGCGAAACGCTGCTTCGCGTCCTGCTCGGTTTGCTCGAAGAGTTGATCCGCCAGTTCCGGCGCGGTGCGGCCCAGCGAGGCGTAACGTACTTCGCCCATCAGGAAGTCGCGGAAGCTCTCTTCGGGTTCGTCGGAGTCGAGAATAAACGGATTCTTGCCCTTCGCCATCAGTTGCGGGTTATAGCGCCACAGATGCCAGTAACCGGAATCCACCGCGCGTTTTGCTTCGCGCAT
The DNA here is from genome assembly GCF_009935945.1 of Kosakonia sp. MH5. NCBI lineage: Bacteria > Pseudomonadati > Pseudomonadota > Gammaproteobacteria > Enterobacterales > Enterobacteriaceae > Kosakonia > Kosakonia sp. MH5. Next base: position 196,832 of record NZ_QODH01000008.1, read on the forward strand.
ACTGCATCCCATCCCGGCCTTCAGACCGTGGTTGATACAGGCCGCATAAGCGATGACCAGCGACGGGCCAGGCCACGCCTCTGCTTCGGCAATGGCCCGCAGCGTCTGGGCTTTATCCGCGCCCATCGCCACCTGCGCGACATACACATTGCCGTAGCTCACCGCCATCATGCCGAGATCCTTTTTGCGCGTCCGTTTGCCTTCGGCGGCAAACTTGGCAATCGCCGCAACCGGCGTCGATTTCGACGACTGACCACCGGTGTTGGAGTACACCTCGGTATCAAACACCAGGATATTCACATCCTCGCCGGAGGCCAGCACATGATCGAGGCCGCCAAAACCAATGTCATACGCCCAACCGTCGCCGCCAAAAATCCACTGCGAACGTTTAGCGAAATAGTCGCGATTCTGGTACATGCGGTTCAGCAGCGGATCGTCGCCCTTCTCCTGCGCCAGCAGCGCGCTCAGTTGCTCGCCGCGCTCGCGCGTGCCTTCACCGCGATCTTTACTCTCCAGCCATTGCCGCAACGCCTGCTGTAACGCCTCGCTGTGCGGCGCAGCCAGTGCATCCATCGCATCACTGGCGAGTTGTTCACGTACCGCGCGCCCGCCAAGCATCATCCCCAGGCCAAACTCGGCGTTATCTTCAAACAACGAGTTAGCCCACGCCGGGCCTTGCCCTTTATGGTTGGTGGTCCACGGAATTGACGGCGCGCTGGCCCCCCAGATCGACGAACACCCCGTGGCATTCGCGATCATCATGCGATCGCCGAACAGCTGCGTCACCAGCCGCGCATACGGGGTTTCGCCGCAGCCTGCGCAGGCACCGGAAAACTCCAGCAGCGGGGTTTCAAACTGGCTGCCTTTGACCGTGGTTTTGTTGAACGGATTGCTTTTCGGCGAGAGCGCCAGCGCATAATCCCACACCGGTTGCATCGCTAACTGGCTCTCCAGCGGCTGCATCGTAAGGGCTTTCCCCTTCGCCGGGCAGATATCGGCACAGTTGCCGCAGCCGGAACAATCGAGCGGCGAAATGGCCAGATGATAGTCGTAATCCTTCGCCCCCTGCGCCGCTTTACTCAACAACGCTACCGGCGCCGCATCGCGCTCTTCCTGATTCAGCAGCGCCGGACGAACGGCGGCATGCGGGCAGATAAAGGCGCACTGATTGCACTGGGTACAGCCTTCGGGGTTCCACACCGGCACCTGCAAAGCAATGCCGCGTTTCTCCCACGCTGCGGTTCCCGTCGGGAATGTCCCGTCCTCCATACCGACAAAGGCGCTGACTGGCAGTTTGTCGCCATTCTGCCGGTTCATCGGTTCCAGAATGTCGCGGATAAAATCCGGCATCATCCGCGTATCTTCCACCGCGTCATCTTCCAGCGTCGCCCAGCGTTCCGGCACCATCACTTCCTGGATAGCTTCCATCCCCAGATCAATGGCGGCATTGTTCATATCCACCACTTTTTGCCCTTTACTGCCGTAGGATTTCTCGACTGCCTGCTTCAGGTAATCGGACGCCGCTTGCGGATCAATAATCCCCGCCAGTTTGAAGAATGCCGACTGCATCAGCATGTTAAAGCGCCCGCCCAGCCCCAGCTTACGGGCAATATCCACCGCATTGAGGGTGTAAAAACGGATCCCCTGGCGGGCGATATAACGCTTCATACTGTTTGGCAGCCGCGCCTCCAGCTCTTCACCAAACCAGGTACAGTTCAGCAGGAATGTGCCGCCAGGGTTCAGCCCCTCCAGCAGATCGTACTTGTCGACGTAGGATTGCTGCGAGCAGGCGATAAAATCCGCGCGGTGGATCAGGTATGGCGAGGTAATCGGCCGTTCGCCAAAACGCAGGTGCGAAACGGTAATGCCGCCGGATTTTTTCGAATCGTAGGCAAAGTAGGCCTGCGCATACATCGGCGTTTTATCACCGATGATCTTGATGGCGCTCTTGTTGGCGCTGACCGTACCGTCGGAACCCAGCCCCCAGAATTTACAGGCGGTGATCCCCTCGCGGGAAACGTGGACCTCATGAGAAGGCACCGGCAGCGACGTGTGCGTGACATCGTCGAAAATCCCCACCGTAAAACCATCTTTCGGCAGCGGTTTTTTCAGGTTCTCAAACACCGAGACAATATGCCCCGGCAGCACATCTTTACCGCCCAGCGCATAGCGCCCGCCGACAATCAGCGGCGCGTCATGCTGGTGATAAAACGCATTTTTCACATCCAGGCACAGCGGTTCCGCCTGCGCGCCCGGCTCTTTGGTGCGATCGAGTACCGCGATGCGTTTGACGCTTTTCGGGATTTTGGCGAAGAAGTGCGACAGCGAAAAAGGCCGGAACAGATGCACCGTCACCAGGCCCACTTTTTCACCGCTGTCGATTAGCGCATCCACCACTTCGGAAATGGTGTCGCATACCGAACCCATCGCCACAATGATCTGTTCGGCATCGTCTGCGCCGTAGTAATCAAACAGGTGGTATTCGCGGCCGGTCAGACGATAGATCTCCGCCATATAGTTTTCGACGATCTCCGGCAGCGCATCGTAGTAGCGGTTGGCGGCTTCCCGCTCCTGAAAATAGATATCGGGGTTTTGCGCGGTACCGCGGATCACCGGGTGATCCGGGTTCAGGGCATTACGGCGAAAGCGGTTCAGCGCGTCAGTATCCAGCAACGGCGCCAGATCGTCATACTCCAGCACTTCAATTTTCTGGATCTCGTGAGAAGTACGAAAACCATCAAAGAAGTTAATAAAAGGTACGCGGCCTTTAATGGCGGAGAGGTGCGCTACCGCCGAGAGATCCATCACCTGCTGAACGTTGCTCTCCGCCAGCATCGCACAGCCGCTCTGGCGAACCGCCATCACATCCTGATGATCGCCGAAAATGTTCAGCGAGTTGGTTGCCAGCGCGCGGGCGCTGACGTGAAACACGCCGGGCAGCAGCTCACCGGCGATTTTGTACAGATTGGGGATCATTAACAGCAGCCCCTGCGAAGCGGTATAGGTGGTGGTCAGCGCCCCGGCCTGCAACGCACCGTGTACGGCACCGGCTGCACCCGCTTCTGACTGCATCTCCATTAAACGCACCGGCTGGCCAAACAGGTTTTTCTTGCCGTCAGCCGCCCACTGATCGACGTTTTCCGCCATCGGCGTTGAGGGGGTAATGGGGTAAATCGCGGCGACATCAGTAAAGGCATACGAAATCCATGCCGCTGCCGCGTTGCCATCCATTGTTTTCATCTTTCCGGACATTGCTCATTCCTCGACTGTAAGAGGTCATCTCCCTGACGCCGTTGCACAGCCTGTGCCAGCTCATTTATCCCTTTATAAACAATGCATTAAAGCTAACCGCAACAAAATGGTTGCATGAAACAAGACAGTGGACGCGACATCCTGTTGAACTGCCGACAAAGTGTCGCACGCCGTGGGTTGTACCCCGACGTACAGAAACGATGTGCGGAATTGTTCTGTTTCGAACAATTGGTAAGGCGATTGTTTACTCTTTGTCCCTCCTCTTGCGACAGCGAAAACATCAATGCTTTTAAAATCAATAAATTAAATAAAATGGCACGGCTGGTATGTTCCCTGCACAACAGAGTGAGGCAATCGCCACTCACACAACCAACAGGAGAAACACCATGACCATGCGTCAATGCGCCATTTACGGCAAAGGTGGTATCGGTAAATCCACCACCACGCAAAACCTGGTCGCCGCTCTGGCGGAGATGGGCAAGAAAGTAATGATCGTCGGCTGCGACCCGAAAGCAGACTCCACCCGTCTGATCCTGCACGCGAAAGCGCAGAACACCATTATGGAGATGGCGGCTGAAGTCGGCTCCGTGGAAGACCTGGAACTGGAAGATGTGCTGCAAATCGGTTACGGCGACGTGCGCTGTGCTGAATCCGGCGGCCCGGAACCAGGCGTTGGCTGTGCCGGTCGCGGGGTGATTACCGCCATCAACTTCCTGGAAGAAGAAGGCGCCTATGTTCCCGACCTCGATTTCGTCTTTTACGACGTGCTGGGCGACGTGGTGTGCGGTGGGTTCGCCATGCCGATTCGCGAAAACAAAGCGCAAGAGATCTACATCGTCTGCTCCGGCGAAATGATGGCGATGTACGCTGCCAACAACATCTCTAAAGGCATCGTGAAATACGCCAAATCCGGCAAAGTGCGCCTTGGCGGGCTGATCTGTAACTCCCGTCAGACCGACCGTGAAGATGAGCTGATCATGGCGCTGGCGGAAAAACTCGGCACCCAGATGATCCACTTCGTTCCGCGCGACAACATTGTACAGCGCGCTGAAATCCGCCGTATGACGGTGATTGAGTACGATCCGAAGTGCAACCAGGCCAACGAATACCGCTCGCTGGCGAACAAGATCGTCAACAACACCAAAATGGTGGTGCCAACGCCCATCACCATGGACGAACTGGAAGAGTTGTTGATGGAGTTCGGCATTATGGATGTGGAAGACGCCAGCATTATCGGTAAAACCGCCGCAGAAGAAAACGCGGTTTGATGCACGCCCGCCAACAGGAAGACAACTATGAGCAATGCAACAGGCGAACGTAATCTGGAGATCATCCAGGAAGTGCTGGAGATCTTTCCGGAAAAAACGCGCAAAGAACGCAGAAAGCACATGATGGTGAGCGACCCGGAGATGGAAAGCGTCGGGAAATGCATCATCTCCAACCGTAAGTCGCAGCCCGGCGTGATGACCGTGCGCGGTTGCTCTTACGCCGGTTCTAAAGGGGTGGTATTCGGGCCGATCAAAGATATGGCCCATATTTCCCACGGCCCGATCGGCTGCGGTCAGTATTCCCGCGCCGGGCGGCGTAACTACTACACCGGCGTCAGCGGTGTTGATAGCTTCGGTACGCTCAACTTCACCTCCGATTTTCAGGAGCGCGATATCGTGTTTGGCGGCGATAAAAAGCTGGCCAAACTGATTGAAGAGATGGAGACGCTGTTCCCGCTGACCAAAGGGATCTCCATTCAGTCCGAATGCCCGGTCGGCCTGATTGGCGACGACATTGAAGCCGTTGCCAACGCCAGCCGCAAAGCCATCAATAAACCGGTCATTCCGGTGCGCTGCGAAGGCTTTCGCGGCGTTTCCCAGTCACTCGGTCACCACATTGCCAACGACGTGATCCGCGACTGGGTACTGGATAACCGCGAAGGCAAGCCGTTTGAGGCCGGTCCTTATGACGTGGCGATCATCGGCGATTACAACATCGGCGGCGATGCCTGGGCTTCGCGCATTTTGCTCGAAGAGATGGGCCTGCGCGTGGTAGCGCAGTGGTCCGGCGACGGCACGCTGGTTGAGATGGAGAACACGCCGTTCGTCAAACTCAACCTTGTGCACTGCTACCGCTCGATGAACTACATCTCCCGCCATATGGAGGAGAAACACGGTATTCCGTGGATGGAGTACAACTTCTTCGGCCCGACCAAAGTCGCCGAGTCGTTGCGCAAAATCGCCGATATGTTTGATGACACCATTCGCGCCAACGCTGAAGCAGTGATCGCCAAATATCAGGCGCAGAACGACGCCATCATCGCCAAATACCGTCCGCGTCTGGAAGGCCGCAAAGTGCTGCTGTATATGGGCGGTTTACGTCCTCGCCATGTGATTGGCGCTTATGAAGATCTGGGGATGGAAATTATCGCCGCGGGTTATGAATTCGCCCATAACGATGACTACGACCGCACCCTGCCGGATCTGAAAGAAGGCACCTTGCTGTTCGACGATGCCAGCAGTTATGAACTGGAAGCCTTTGTTAAAGCGCTGAAGCCGGATCTGATCGGCTCCGGTATTAAAGAGAAGTACATCTTCCAGAAAATGGGCGTGCCGTTTCGTCAGATGCACTCCTGGGATTACTCCGGCCCCTATCACGGTTATGACGGCTTTGCCATCTTCGCCCGCGATATGGATATGACGATCAACAACCCCGCGTGGGGCCAGTTGACCGCGCCGTGGCTGAAATCCGCCTGATTTTAATCCTGCTATCCCGTCTGTTCACCGATTTGTGGCGCGGGAGGAGAACACCATGAGCCAAAGTGCTGAGAAAATTCAAAACTGTCATCCGCTGTTTGAACAGGATGCGTACCAGATGCTGTTTAAAGATAAACGGCAACTGGAAGAGGCCCACGATCCGGCGCGCGTGCAGGAGGTCTTTCAATGGACCACCACCGCAGAGTATGAAGCGCTTAACTTTCAACGCGAAGCACTAACCATCGATCCGGCCAAGGCCTGCCAGCCGCTGGGCGCGGTACTGTGCTCGCTGGGCTTTGCCAATACCCTGCCGTATGTTCACGGCTCCCAGGGGTGCGTGGCCTATTTCCGCACCTATTTTAACCGTCACTTTAAAGAGCCGATTGCCTGTGTTTCTGACTCGATGACGGAAGATGCGGCAGTATTCGGCGGCAACAACAACCTGAACACCGGGTTACAGAACGCCAGCGCTCTTTACAAGCCGGAAATCATTGCCGTCTCCACCACCTGTATGGCGGAGGTCATCGGCGACGACCTGCAGGCGTTTATTGCTAACGCCAAAAAAGACGGCTTTATCGACGCGGCGATCCCGGTGCCTTACGCGCATACGCCGAGCTTTATCGGCAGCCATGTCACCGGCTGGGACAATATGTTTGAGGGCTTTGCCCGTACCTTTACCGCCGATTACAGCGGGCAGCCGGGCAAGTTACCGCGTATCAATCTGGTCAGCGGATTTGAAACCTATCTCGGCAATTTCCGCGTGCTGAAACGCATGATGGAGCAAATGGAGGTGCCGTGTAGTCTGCTCTCCGATCCCTCCGAAGTGCTGGATACCCCGGCAGACGGGCATTACCACATGTACGCTGGCGGCACGACACAGCAGGAGATGCGCGAAGCGCCTGACGCTATCGACACCCTGCTGCTGCAACCCTGGCAACTGGTGAAAACCAAAAAAGTGGTGCAGGAAAGCTGGAACCAGCCCGCGACCGAAGTGCAAATCCCGATGGGGCTGGCCGGAACCGACGAGCTGCTGATGACGGTAAGCCAGTTAACCGGCAAAGCCATTCCGGATAGCTTAGCGCTGGAACGCGGTCGGCTGGTGGACATGATGCTCGACTCCCACACCTGGCTACACGGCAAGAAATTCGGCCTGTTCGGCGACCCGGATTTTGTCATGGGGCTGACCCGCTTCCTGCTGGAACTGGGCTGCGAACCGACGGTGATTCTGTGCCATAACGGCAGCAAACGCTGGCAGAAAGCGATGAAGAAAATGCTTGAAGCCTCGCCATACGGTAAAGAGAGCGAAGTCTTTATCAACTGCGATCTGTGGCATTTCCGTTCGCTGATGTTTACCCGTCAGCCGGACTTCATGATCGGCAACTCCTACGCCAAGTTTATCCAGCGCGATACGCTGGCGAAGGGTGAGCAGTTTGAAGTGCCGCTGATCCGCCTCGGGTTCCCGCTGTTCGATCGCCACCATCTGCACCGCCAGACCACCTGGGGTTACGAAGGGGCCATGAGTATCCTCACCACGCTGGTTAATGCGGTGCTGGAGAAAGTCGACAGAGAGACCATCAAGCTCGGCAAAACCGACTACAGCTTCGATCTTATCCGTTAACCATCACAGCCCCGCCTTGCGCGGGGCTCAGGGAGGCACTATGCCGGTCGTTACTATTCGCCAGCGCGGCGCGGATCTCTACTGCTATATCGCCAAACAGGATCTGGAAGCGAAAATCCTGGACGTTGAGCACGACACCCCGGAACGCTGGGGCGGTGCGATTTCTCTTGAGGGCGGTCGCCGCTATTACGTCAATCTGCAACCGGGACGGCCCTCATTTCCCATTAGCCTGCGCGCCACCCGCGACGCCCTGGTATAAGGAGATGCGCTATGTCCGACAACGATACCCTTTTCTGGCGAATGCTGGCACTGTTCCAGGCGCTGCCGGAACTGCAACCCGCGCAAATCATGGCGTGGCTGACCGGCGACTGCGATGAGGCGCTGACGCCGGAGTTGCTGGCCTCGCTGGATCAACGCCATCTGGAGCAGCGCTTTCCTCACGAGGACGCATTAATGTCCGCCGGGCGCTGGGCACGGGTAAACGCGTGCCTGAAAGGCGATCTGCCCACCCACTTGCGCGTGCTCGACCACACGGCGCGTCGCCCGCAGCTGATTGTCGCCTTCTGCTCGCAGGATGGGCTGGCAATCAACGGTCATTTCGGCCAGGGGCGGCTGTTTTTTATTTATGCCTTTGATGATCAGGGTGGCTGGCTGTATGACTTACGTCGTTACGCCGCCAGCCCGCAGGACAAAGAGCCCAACGAGAGCCGCGCGCAACTGCTCGGCGATTGCCATCTGCTGTTTTGCGAAGCGATTGGCGGCCCCGCCGCTGCCCGCCTGATCCGCCACAATATCCATCCGATGAAAGTCACCCCAGGCCAGACCATTACCTCGCAGTGCGACGCCATTAAAACGCTACTCAACGGGCAACTGCCGCCGTGGCTGGCAAAACGCCTTGAGCGCGCCAACCCACTGGAAGAACGGGTGTTCTGAATCAATCCCCTTCGGGGGATTTTTTTTGCGTGAACATTGCGCCAATTGTCTGCTTTGTTGCAAAACCGACACTTTTTTTCTCTTAAAAATCAATCACTCATTACTGGCTCGCGAATTGCACCTTCTGCTACAACCCAACCAGATGATGAGGTGAAGATGAAGGGGAACGAGATCCTGGCTTTGCTCGATGAACCTGCCTGCGAGCACAACCACAAACAGAAATCCGGCTGCAGCGCGCCGAAACCCGGCGCGACGGCGGGCGGTTGCGCCTTTGACGGTGCGCAGATCACCCTGCTGCCACTCTCCGATGTTGCCCACCTGGTGCACGGCCCCATTGGTTGTACCGGTAGCTCATGGGATAACCGTGGCAGCTTCAGTTCTGGCCCGACGATCAACCGGCTGGGTTTTACCACCGATCTGAGCGAACAGGATGTAATCATGGGGCGCGGCGAACGCCGCCTGTTCCATGCCGTGCGCCATATCGTCAACCGCTACCATCCGGCCGCCGTCTTTATCTATAACACCTGCGTACCGGCGATGGAGGGCGACGATATCGAAGCCGTCTGCCAGGCGGCAGAAACCGCCACCGGCGTACCGGTGATTGCCGTTGATGTCGCCGGGTTTTACGGCAGCAAAAATCTCGGCAACCGGCTGGCCGGTGAAGTGATGGTGAAAAAGGTCATTGGCGGGCGTGAGCCCGCGCCGTGGCCGGAAGATACCCCTTTTGCCCCGGCGCACCGCCACGATATCGGGCTGATTGGCGAATTCAATATTGCCGGGGAGTTCTGGCACATTCAGCCGCTGCTTGATGAGCTGGGTATTCGCGTGCTCGGCAGCCTCTCCGGCGACGGGCGCTTCAGTGAGATCCAGACGCTACACCGGGCGCAGGTCAACATGCTGGTCTGCTCCAGGGCGCTGATCAATGTCGCCCGCTCGCTGGAGCAGCGCTACGGCACGCCGTGGTTTGAAGGCAGTTTTTATGGTGTTCGCGCCACGTCCGACGCTCTGCGTCAACTGGCGGCGCTGACCGGAGACCGCGATCTGATGCAGCGTACCGAACAGCTTATTGCCCGTGAAGAACAACGAACAGAGCAGGCGCTGGCCCCGCTGCGTGAACGCCTGCGCGGGCGCAAAGCGCTGCTCTATACCGGCGGCGTGAAATCCTGGTCGGTGGTCTCGGCGCTTCAGGATCTGGGCATGGAAGTGGTGGCGACCGGTACGCGCAAATCCACCGAAGAGGATAAACAGCGCATCCGCGAACTGATGGGGACCGACGCGCTGATGCTTGATGAAGGCAACGCCCGCTCGCTGCTGGACGTGGTTTACCGCTACCAGGCGGACATGATGATCGCCGGGGGACGCAATATGTATACCGCCTACAAAGCGCGGCTGCCGTTCCTCGATATCAATCAGGAGCGCGAGCACGCCTTTGCCGGTTACCGCGGCATTGTCACGCTGGCCGAACAGCTCTGCCTGACCATGGAAAGCCCGGTCTGGCCGCAAACCCATTCCCGCGCACCGTGGCAATAAGGAGCCCGCAATGGCAGAAATTATCCGTAGTAAAAAGCCGCTGGCCGTCAGTCCGGTAAAAAGCGGCCAGCCGCTGGGCGCGATTCTGGCGAGCATGGGCTTTGAACAGAGCATTCCGCTGGTTCATGGCGCTCAGGGGTGCAGCGCCTTCGCGAAGGTTTTTTTTATCCAGCATTTTCATGATCCGATCCCGCTGCAATCGACGGCAATGGACCCAACCTCCACCATTATGGGCGCCGATGAGAACATCTTTACCGCGCTGAATGTGTTGTGCTCGCGCAACAACCCGAAAGCGATTGTTCTGCTGAGCACCGGCCTTTCTGAGGCGCAGGGTAGCGATATTTCGCGCGTGGTGCGCCAGTTCCGCGATGAATTCCCGCGCCATAAAGGGGTGGCGCTGCTGACCGTTAACACGCCGGATTTTTACGGCAGCCTGGAAAACGGCTACAGCGCGGTGCTGGAGAGCATGGTTGAACAGTGGGTGCCGGAAAAACCGCAGCCGGGCGTGCGGAATCGCCGCGTGAACCTGCTGCTCAGCCATTTGCTGACGCCGGGCGACGTCGAGCTGCTGCGCAGTTATGTCGAGGCATTTGGCCTGCAACCGGTGATTGTACCGGATCTCTCCCAGTCGCTGGACGGCCATCTCGCCAGCGGGGATTTCTCGCCGATTACCCAAGGCGGCAGCAGCCTGCGGCTGATTGAACAGATGGGACAGAGCCTCGGCACCTTCGCCATTGGCGTTTCCCTCTCCCGCGCCGCACAGTTACTGGCGCAGCGCAGCCATGCTGAGGTCGTGACGTTGCCGCACCTGATGACCATGAGCCAGTGCGATACGTTTATTCATCAACTGAAACGCCTCTCCGGGCGCGATGTTCCGGCGTGGATCGAGCGCCAGCGCGGGCAATTGCAGGATGCGATGATCGATTGCCATATGTGGTTGCAGGGCGCGCCTGTCGCGCTGGCCGCCGAGGGCGATCTGCTCGCCGCCTGGTGCGATTTCGCCCGTGATATGGGCATGGTTCCCGGCCCGGTGGTGGCGCCAGTGAGCCAGAAAGGGTTGCAGGATCTGCCGGTCGAAAAAGTGATCATCGGCGATCTGGAGGATATGCAGGATCTGCTGTGCGAAACGCCTGCATCGCTGCTGGTGTCCAATTCTCACGCCGTTGATTTGGCCAGCCAGTTCAACATTCCGCTGGTGCGCGCCGGTTTCCCCCTGTTTGACCGTCTGGGCGAATTTCGCCGCGTGCGCCAGGGTTACGCCGGGATGCGCGACACCTTGTTTGAGCTGGCGAATGCGCTGCGCGATCGCCACCATCATCTTGCCGCTTATCACTCGCCGCTGCGCCAGCGTTTTTACGAACCCGCATCTTCGGGAGGTGACTATGCAACATGTTAGCCGACAATTCAGCACCATTTGCGACAGTGAATGGTCGATGAGAGTGGCCTTTGCCAGTTCCGATTACCACCATGTCGATCAGCATTTCGGCGCCACGCCGCGGCTGGTGGTGTACGGTGTCAAAGAGGATGACGTCACCCTGCTGCGGGTGGTGGATTTCTCGGTACTGCCCGGCCATCAGCAGGAGAAACTGACCAGCCGGATTAACGCGCTGGAGGATTGCGTGACGCTCTACTGCGTGGCGATCGGCGAGGCGGTTTTTCGCCAGCTTTTACAGGTCGGCGTGCGCGCGGTGCGCGTTCCGGCAGATACAACGATTGTCGGGCTGTTGCAGGAAATCCAACACTACTGGTACGACAAAGAGCAGCGAAGAAGCGCGCGCAGCCGTAATACCGATCGCTTCGCAGGGCTGCTGCTGGAAGATGAGTGGCAGGAAGAGGATGAGCGCTGATGCCTTTTCTGTGTCAGCTCTGTGACAAAGCCAACATAAAACTGCGACATAGTTCGCGGTTTTATGTCAGGCGTCAAAATCATCTCATTGAAATATAACGACTTAATCTTCTGGTACTGCTTTTGCTTCAACGATATTACCCGCTGTTGATTGACGCGGTGTAATGCGCTCCGGCGCGTTCCGTCATACATACTGGGAGCCAAAAGCATGTGGAATTACTCCGAGAAAGTGAAAGATCATTTTTTTAATCCCCGTAACGCCCGGGTGGTGGAAAACGCCAACGCCGTGGGTGATGTGGGATCGTTAAGCTGTGGCGATGCGTTACGGCTGATGCTGCGAGTGGATCCGCAAGATGAAACCATTCTTGAGGCCGGGTTTCAGACCTTTGGCTGCGGCAGCGCAATTGCCTCTTCTTCCGCCTTAACGGAACTGATTATCGGCCGCACACTGGCGCAGGCCGAACAGGTCACCAACCAACAAATTGCCGATTATCTTGACGGTTTACCGCCGCAAAAAATGCACTGCTCGGTCATGGGCCAGGAAGCGCTGCGCGCTGCCATCGCCAACTACCGCGGCGAAACGCTGGAAGATGACCACGAAGAAGGCGCATTGATTTGTAAGTGCTTTGGCGTGGATGAAGGACAGATTCGCCGCGCGGTGCTGAGCAACGGGCTGACCACGCTGGAAGAGGTGATCAACTACACCAAAGCAGGCGGCGGCTGTACTTCGTGTCATGAAAAAATCGAACTGGCGCTGGCGGATATTCTCGCGCAGCACCCGCAGGTCGCCGCGCCGGTTGCGACAACCAAAGATCCGCACTGGCAGGAAGTGGTTGATGCCATCACTGAACTGCGCCCGCATATTCAGGCCGATGGCGGCGATATGGCGCTGCTCAGCGTGGCAAATCATAAAGTCACGGTCAGCCTCTCCGGCAGTTGTAGCGGCTGCATGATGACCGACATGACGCTCGCCTGGTTACAGCAAAAACTGATGGAACGCACCGGCTGTTATATGGAAGTCGTGGCCGCTGAAGCCGCAGCGTATTAACAGAGGGGAAAAACATGAAACAGGTTTATCTGGATAACAACGCCACCACGCGAATCGATCCAATGGTGCTGGAAGCGATGATGCCCTTTCTGACCGAGCATTATGGCAACCCCTCTTCGATTCATGATTTCGGCACGCCTTCCCGTGCGGCCCTTGAGCGCGCGCACCAGCAGGTTGCTGCCCTGCTTGGCGCCGATCATGCCAGCGAGATTATTTTCACCTCCTGCGCGACCGAAGCCACGTCAACCGCGCTGCACGCCTGCGTGGAACTGATGCCGGAGCGCCGGGAAATCATCACCACCGCGGTCGAGCACCCGGCCACGCTCGCCGTTTGCGAACACCTGGAGCGCCAGGGTTACCTGATCCACCGCATTGGTGTGAATAGCGACGGCGCGCTGGATATGGAGCAGTACCGCCAGGCGCTCAGCTCCCGGGTGGCGGTGGTCAGCGTGATGTGGGCGAACAACGAAACCGGCGTACTGTTTCCGGTGATTGAAATGGCAGCCATGGCGCAGGAACACGGCGCGCTGTTCCACTGCGATGCGGTACAGGTAGTCGGTAAAATTCCGTTGGATATTGGCCGCACGCAGATCGATATGCTCTCCTGCTCGGCGCACAAACTGCACGGACCGAAAGGTGTCGGCTGCCTCTATCTGCGGCGCGGAACGCGTTTTCGTCCGCTGTTGCGCGGAGGCCATCAGGAGCGCGGACGCCGCGCAGGGACGGAAAACATCGCCGGGATTGTCGGCATGGGCACAGCCTGCGAACTGGCGCAGATCCATCTGCCCGGTGCCGCCTCGCTGGCGCAACTGCGCGATCGACTGCAGGAAGGGCTTATCGCGCAGGTGCCTTCCGTGATGGTGATGGGCGGCAACCAGCCGCGCGTACCCGGCACCACCAATCTGGCGTTTGAGTTTATCGAAGGGGAAGCCATTTTATTGCTGCTGAACCAGGCGGGAATTGCGGCGTCGAGCGGCAGCGCCTGTACCTCCGGTTCGCTGGAGCCTTCGCATGTCATGCGAGCGATGAACATTCCTTACACCGCCGCGCACGGCAGTATTCGTTTCTCGCTGTCACGCTACACGCGTGAAAAAGAGATCGACTACGTGATCGACACCCTGCCAACGATTATTGCCCGCCTGCGGATGCTCTCGCCCTACTGGCAGGAGGGAAAACCCGGGGCGGCTGAATCGGCATTTGCGCCGTTATACGGCTAAGGCGGCGAGCATGAATGTGCTTATCAACGACACCACCCTGCGCGACGGCGAACAGAGCCCGGGCGTCGCGTTTCTCGCCAGCGAGAAAATCGCCATCGCCGAGGCGCTGTTTGCGGCGGGCATTACCGCGCTTGAAGTCGGCACGCCAGCGATGGGCGACGAGGAGCGCCAGCGCATTTTGCAGGTGCGCCGGCATTTGCCCGCGGCAACGCTGATGTCCTGGTGTCGGATGAACCGCGACGAGATCCACCAGAGCGCGGATCTCGGTATGGACTGGGTGGATATCTCCCTGCCCGCTTCGGATAAGCTGCGCCAGTACAAGCTTCGCGAACCGCTGCCGCAGTTGCTCGATAAACTGGGCTCGCTGATTGCACAAGCGCGGACGCTGGGCATGCAGGTCTGTGTCGGCTGTGAGGATGCCTCACGCGCCAGCGATCAGACGCTGAACCAGATTGCCGATATCGCCCGCGAGGCGGGCGCGAAACGGCTGCGTTTCGCTGACACTCTCGGCCTGCTCGATCCCTTTACCACCACCACCCGCATTCAGGCGCTTGGCGAATACTGGCCGGGCGAAATCGAAATGCACGCCCACAACGATCTGGGGCTGGCGACCGCCAATACGCTGGCGGCGGTACGCGCCGGAGCCACCAGCGTCAACACAACCGTGCTGGGGCTGGGCGAACGCGCAGGCAATGCCGCGCTGGAAACCGTTGCGCTGAGCCTGAGCCGCTGTCTGCAACGGGATTGCGGCGTTGATTTTACGCGCCTGCCGTCCCTGTGTCAGACCGTGGCCGACGCGACACAGCGGGCGATTGACCCGCAGCAACCGCTGGTCGGTGCGCAGGTGTTCACCCATGAATCCGGCGTTCATGTCGCCGCGCTGCTGCGCGATCGCGAAAGCTATCAGGCGATTGATCCGGCGCTAATGGGGCGCGAGTACCGGCTGGTGCTGGGCAAACACTCCGGTCGCCAGGCGGTGGATGGCGTCTTCGCCCGCATGGGGTATCACCTCGATACCCTACAAATCGATCTGCTGCTGCCGGCGATCCGCCGCTTTGCCGAGCGCTGGAAACGCACGCCGAAAGAGGATGAGCTGGTGGCAATTTACGATGCGCTGTGCGGGGAATCCGCACACTTTGCGAGGGGCTGACGATGGAGTGGTTTTATCAAATCCCCGGCGTGGATGAGCTCGATACCGCCGAGTCTTTTTTTGAATTCTTCAGCGTGCCGTATGATCCGCTGGTGCTGCGCCACTGCTGTCTGCCGGTGCTGCGGGAGTTTCACCAGCGGCTGCGGCAAAACGTACCGCTGCGCAATATGCTTGAAGAGGCGCCCCGCGCCCCGTGGCTGCTGGCGCGCCGGTTGCTGACGGAGAGCTATCAGCACTACCTTCCGGAGCGTACCCCATGAGACAAAAATTCGATTTTGGCGAAGAGGTGCGCGTTACTCGCGCCATTCGCAATGACGGCACCATGCGCGGCTTTGCGCGCGGCGACCTGCTGGTTCGTCGCGGCAGTACCGGTTTTGTCCGTGAATGGGGCACATTTTTGATGGATCAGATTATCTATCAGGTACATTTTCTCGATGATGATTTGGTGGTTGGCTGCCGCGAGCAGGAGCTACTGCCGCTTTCTGTGCCGTGGCACGCCGGGCAGTTTCAGTATGGCGATCGGGTTGCCTGCCGCCACGCGCTGTCGGTAAATGGCGAAGTGGTGGTCGCCGCCGGAGAGCATGGCCGTATTGAAGGAACAGACCAGGGCGAAGGCGGAGAGAGTTACACCGTCACGTTTTCCGGACGCTGGTTCCAGGTGCCCGCCAGCGCCATGATCCTGCTGGAGGCTGACGCATGACGCCGTGGCAACGCTTCGCCCGACGGCGGCTGGCGATAACGCGCTGGCAGTGCGAACCGGAACACATTCCTGCCGATCAACAAAGCGCGTTTGACGATGCCTTCACCCGCCAGTGTCAACTGGAACAGGCGGTGGTGGAAGTTGCCGCCAGTGCCCCCCTGCCGGATAGCGTGCTGCAGAGTGTCGCAACCTCGCTGGCAAGCTGGCTGGATGGCGGGCATTTTTCTGCTGACGAACGGCAGACGGTGGTCCGGCATCATGCCCGCATGGAGTGGCAGTTCGCCGAGATTGCCGGGCGCGCCCCGCTGCCGGACGATTTACAGGTGCTGGCCTGGTATCAGCAACATCAGGCGCAGTTTATGCGCCCGCCGCAGCGGCTGACATCTCACCTGTTGCTGACGGTCGATAACGACGATGCCGCAGTGCAGCGCCAGATCCGCCGTTTTCATCAGGACATTAGCGTCTCGCGCCAGCACTTTGCCCGGCTGGCACAGCGCCACTCCCACTGCCCCAGCGCGCTGGAAGGCGGACGTCTTGGCTGGATAAGCCAGGGGTTGCTCTATCCCGAACTCGACGCTGCGCTGTTTGCGCTGGCAGAAAATGGCCTCAGCGCGCCTATCGAAACCCGCCTCGGCTGGCATCTGTTATGGTGCGAAGCGATCCGCGACGCCGCGCCAATGCCGCAGGAGGAAGCGCTGGAAAAAGCACGAAGCTATTTGGTTCGTCAAAACCAGCAGCAGTACCAGCGCCAGTGGCTGGCAGCGTTAACCCGCAGCGTGATGGCGGATTAATTTCACCTTTAGTACAACAATGCCGGATGGCGGCTGTGCCTTATTCCGGTCAATAATTGCGCCAACAGGGTTCCAGGCCTGATAAACGTAAGTGTCATCAGGCATTTGGCCGGGTAAACACAGTGTTACCCGGCCATATCACTTACAAAAACACCGGCTTAAGCGTTTCCAGCCAGGCATCCAGGCGCTCGTCGGTCAGGTCATACTGATTGTCCTGATCGATCACTAAGCCGACAAATTTATCCGCTTCCAGCGCCGACGAGGCATTGAATTCATAGCCTTCATTCGGCCAGTGGCCGACAATCTGCGCACCGCTGTTTTTCAGCGCGTCATACAGCGGGCGCAGGCCGCTGACAAAGTTATCCGGGTAGCCCACCTGGTCGCCAAGACCAAACAGCGCGACGGTTTTGCCGCTCAGGCTGTTGCTATCAAGCTGGGCGACAAACTCTCCCCATGACGCCTCCTCACAGCCCGCATCCAGCCCTGGCAGTTGCCCGTCGCCGAGCGTCGGCGTCCCCAGCAGCAGTACCGGATAAGAAAGAAACCTGTCGAGATCGGTACGGTTGATATTCACCGGCGCATCGGCCGCCGCACCCAGTTTTTGGTGGATCATTTTGGCAATCTTGCGGGTTTTGCCCGTATCGGTACCGAAAAAAATTCCAATGTTAGCCATAGCGTGCTCCTGTGAGAAAAAGTATGAATCCGCCCTGAACAGGCGGCTATCACCGGAGATATTGCGAAGGCTGTGCCAGTTTTTTGCCGTGCAATAACTGCACCGTATTGGTCAGTTATGCACCAGGGCGGCGCTTCTTTATCCGCCCGATTATACGGCGCCGCGCACAGCCAGAGGGCAAAAGGCTAAAAATCGGCGGCAAACAGGGATCTGGATCAATCTTACGGCGAGTAATGCGGGCCAAAGGCGCACCCTTTGCATGGTTAATGAGCGTCCGTTTATGTTCGGACGAAAGTCGACAGGTGGCACAAATTGTCATAACTGCGACATTCCCATGTTGACCACAGGAGTTTGTGATGACCCTGAATATGATGATGGACGCCGCCGCGCCCGCCGAGATCGCCGGGGCGCTCTCACAACAGCATCCCGGGTTGTTTTTCACCATGGTTGAACAGGCGCCCGTCGCGATTTCACTGACCGATGCCGATGCCCACATTCTCTACGCCAACCCCGCGTTTTGCCGCCAGTCGGGGTATGAACTGGAAGAGTTGTTGCAGCAAAACCCGCGCCTGCTTGCCAGTAAGCAGACGCCGCGTGAAATCTACCAGGATATGTGGCACACCCTGCTGCAACACCGTCCGTGGCGCGGGCAGCTGATCAACCGTCGCCGCGACGGCAGCCTGTTTCTGGTGGAGATCGACATTACCCCACTGTTTAATGCGTTCGGCAAACTCGAACATTACCTGGCCATGCAGCGCGACATCAGTACCAGCTACGCGCTGGAACAACGGCTGCGCAATCATATGACGCTGACCGAAGCCGTCTTGAATAACATTCCGGCGGCGGTTGTGGTGGTGGATGAACGCGATCAGGTGGTGATGGATAACCTCGCCTACAAAACCTTTTGCGCCGATTGCGGCGGTAAAGAACTGCTCACCGAACTCAATTTTTCCGCCCATAAGGCGGAGCTGGCGCAGGGCCTGGTGCTGCCGGTAGCGCTGCGCGGCACCGTGCGCTGGTTGTCCGTTACCTGCTGGGCGCTGCCGGGCGTCAGTGAAGAAGCAGGCCGCTACTTTATTGATAGCGCCGTGCCGCGCACGCTGGTGGTGATCACCGACAATACCCAGCAGCAGCAACAACAGGAACAGGGGCGTCTTGATCGTCTGAAGCAGCAGATAACCAGCGGTAAATTGCTGGCGGCGATCCGCGAATCGCTGGACGCCGCGCTGGTGCAACTCAATTGCCCAATTAATATGCTGGCCGCCGCACGTCGCTTAAATGGCGACGATCACAGCAATCTGGCGCTGGATGCCGCCTGGCGTGAAGGTGAAGAAGCGATGGCGCGGCTGCAACGCTGCCGTCCGTCGCTGGAGCTGGAAAGCCCGGGAGTCTGGCCGCTCCAGCCGTTCCTTGACGATCTACGCGCCCTGTATCACACCCGCTATAACCAGGGCGAAAACCTGCAAATTGAGCTGGAATCCCCCGATCTGGTGGGCTTTGGCCAACGAACACAACTGCTTGCCTGCCTGAGCCTGTGGCTCGACAGAACCCTGGATATTGCCGCGGAGCTACGTGATTTCACGGTACAGACTCAGCTTTACGCCCGCGAAGAGAGCGGCTGGCTGTCGTTCTATTTAAACGACAATGTGCCGCTGATTCAGGTGCGCTATACCCATTCCCCCGATGCGCTCAATGCGCCCGGTAAAGGCATGGAGCTGCGGCTGATCCAGACGCTGGTCGCCCACCATCGCGGCGCAATAGAACTGACCTCCCGCCCTCAGGGAGGCACCTGCCTGACCCTGCGTTTCCCGTTATTTCACTCACTGACCGGAGGCTCACTATGACTCAGCGAACCGAGTCGGGTACAACCGTCTGGCGCTTTGACCTCTCCCAGCAGTTCACCGCCATGCAGCGTATCAGCGTGGTGTTAAGCCGGGCGACGGAGGTCGGGCAGACGCTACAGGAAGTGCTGTGCGTGCTGCACAACGATGCCTTTATGCAGCACGGGATGATCTGTCTGTACGACAGCCAGCAAGCGATCCTTACCATTGAAGCCTTGCAGGAGGCCGATCAGCAGTTAATTCCCGGCAGTTCGCAGATTCGCTACCGTCCAGGCGAAGGGCTGGTGGGCACGGTGCTGTCACAGGGACAATCGCTGGTGCTGCCCTGTGTCTCCGACGATCAGCGTTTTCTCGATCGCCTGGGATTGTATGATTACAGCCTGCCGTTTATCGCCGTGCCACTGATGGGGCCAAACTCGCAGCCTATCGGCGTGCTGGCCGCCCAGCCGATGGCCCGCTACGAGGAGCGGCTACCCGCCTGCACGCGTTTTCTGGAAACCGTCGCCAATCTGGTGGCGCAAACCGTTCGCCTGATGACGCCGCCCAGCGTCGCGCCCTCACCCCGTGCTGCTGCCGCGCAGATTGCCAGCCAGCGCGGATGCGCATCGTCGCGAGCGTTTGGCTTTGAAAACATGGTCGGTAAAAGCGCGGCTATGCGTCAGACGCTGGAAATTATTCGCCAGGTATCACGCTGGGACACCACGGTGCTGGTGCGTGGCGAAAGCGGAACCGGTAAGGAGCTGATAGCCAATGCTATCCACCACAATTCACCGCGCGCCGCCGCGCCGTTTGTCAAATTCAACTGCGCAGCGCTGCCCGATACGCTGCTGGAGAGTGAACTCTTCGGCCATGAAAAAGGCGCATTTACCGGCGCAGTGCGCCAGCGTAAAGGCCGCTTCGAACTGGCGGATGGCGGTACGCTGTTTCTTGATGAGATCGGCGAAAGTAGCGCCTCGTTTCAGGCGAAATTGCTGCGTATCTTGCAGGAAGGCGAAATGGAACGCGTCGGCGGAGACGAAACGCTGCTGGTGAATGTACGGATCATTGCCGCCACTAACCGTAATCTGGAAGAGGAAGTGCGGCTGGGGAATTTTCGCGAAGATCTCTACTATCGCCTCAATGTGATGCCCATCTCCCTGCCCCCGCTCCGCGAGCGCCAGGAGGATATTGCCGAGCTGGCGCATTTTCTGGTGCGCAAAATCGCGCAAAACCAGAACCGCACGCTGCGCATCAGCGATGGAGCGATCCGTTTGTTGATGAGCTATAGCTGGCCTGGAAACGTGCGTGAACTGGAAAACTGCCTTGAGCGCTCGGCAGTCATGTCGGAAAGCGGGCTAATCGATCGCGACGTGATTTTGTTTCACCACCGGGAAAATCTGCCAAAACCGCCGCAGCCCAGTGCGCCGCGCGAAGAGAGCTGGCTCGATCAGAACCTTGATGAGCGACAAAGATTGATTGCCGCGCTGGAGAAAGCCGGTTGGGTACAGGCAAAAGCCGCGCGCCTGCTGGGAATGACCCCGCGCCAGGTCGCCTATCGTATTCAGACCATGGACATTACCATGCCGAGAATGTAGCGCAGGTTTTTGTGACATTCGGCACATTGTCAGCCAAACGCCACAAACTCGACAAACAAACGACGACACGGTGAATTTAAAACATTAATTTTCAGTAAGTTACATTAACAACAAGCGGTACAGGTTTTGCAGCAGGAGGTTATGACCACACAAACAAGGTACGCCCATGACTTCCTGCTTATCCGCCGCTGGTGGTTCACGCTGTCACTCCGGGCAGCGCGAACCTTTATCTGATGTCGTTGCCGGTAAGGTGGCGTCGCACCCCTGCTACTCGCAAAACGGTCATCACCGCTATGCCCGTATGCATCTGCCGGTCGCGCCTGCCTGTAACCTGCAATGTAACTACTGCAACCGCAAATTTGATTGCAGTAATGAATCGCGCCCCGGTGTCTCGTCATCCCTGCTGACGCCGGAACAGGCGGTAGCCAAAGTACGCCATGTAGCCGCCGCGATCCCTCAATTGTCCGTGGTTGGTATCGCCGGGCCTGGCGACCCGCTGGCCAACATTCAACGCACATTCACCACTCTGGAAATGGTGCGCGAACAGCTCCCCGACCTGAAACTTTGCCTCTCAACCAACGGGCTGATGCTACCGGATGCGGTAGAGAGACTGGTAAATGTTGGCGTTGACCATGTCACGGTGACGATCAATACGCTGGATGCCGATATCGCGGCGCAAATCTACGCCTGGCTGTGGCTGGACGGTGAACGTTACAGCGGGCGTGAAGCCGGTGAGATCCTGATTGCCCGCCAGCTTGAAGGCGTGCGTCGCCTGACGGCGAAAGGCGTGCTGGTGAAGATCAACTCGGTATTGATCCCTGGCATCAACGATGGCGTCCTGAGCGATGTCAGCCGCGAACTGCGCGCCAGCGGAGCCTTTATTCATAATATTATGCCGCTGATTGCCCGCCCGGAGCACGGTACGGTGTTCGGCCTGAACGGGCAGCCGGAACCAGATGCGCAGATGATAGCCCAGGTGCGCGAGCGTTGCGGCGAGCTGATGCCGCAGATGACGCACTGCCAGCAGTGCCGCGCTGATGCGATTGGCATGCTCGGTGAAGATCGCAGCCAGCAGTTTGCCCTGACGCCGGTTGAAGAGTCTCCGCAGCCGTGGTTGCCAACGCTTTACCGCCGGGCGCAGTTGCATGCCAGCATTGCCACGCGCGGTGAATCGGAAGAGCCGGATGCCTGCCTGGTGGCGGTCGCCTCCACGCGTGGCGATGCGATTGATTGCCACTTTGGTCATGCCGATCGCTTTCGCATTTACAGCCTGTCGGCAGCGGGCGCGGTGCTGGTCAATGAGCGCTTTACGCCGAAATTTTGTCAGGGAAGCGACAACTGCGAACCGCAGGACAGCGACGCGCGGATGGCCGCAGTTCTCGATCTGCTGGCCGATGTGAAAGCAGTATTTTGCGCCCGTATCGGCTACGCACCGTGGCAAAAACTGGAAGCGCGCGGCATTCAACCCTGCGTCGATCACGCCTGGCAACCGGTTAACGAGGCGCTGACCGGCTGGTGGCAGCAGTGGCGGAAAAATGCGCAGTCCGATCCTGCGTCACGGGGGGTGGCATGATGCCTGTTCACGATTGGCTGCGGCGTTTGCTGTGGCTCTATGCACACGGAGAAGGCTGTTATCCGCTGATGATGGGCTTGCGGGCGACCGAATGGGATGCCCTGCAGGCGCAGTTCGATCCTCCCACGCAGCCGATGCCTGCCGATTGTTTGCTGCGGCAAAAGCTGATGAGCGAGCTGAATGCCACCCGCAGCGACGAACAGCAACAACTGGCGCAGTGGCTGGCGGGCTATATGGCGCCAGGCGCGGCGCCGATGCACAACATTATCGCCAGTGTTTCGCTGGCGTTTAACCACCTGTGGCAGGATCTGGGGCTAAGCTCGCGTCAGGAATTGCGCGAATTAATGAGTGACTGTTTTCCTCTGCTGGTAGAAATGAACAGCGAAAATATGCGCTGGAAAAAGTTTTTTTATCGTCAGCGCTGCCTGCATTCTGCTGGCGAGCTTATTTGTCGTTCCCCAAGTTGCGACGCCTGCTGCGAACGCGCATTCTGTTTTGCCCCTTCCTGAAAATATTTCACGCGGCCCGCTAACCTTAAGTGAAACGGGCCACTGCTGCCGTGCATTTCTTATTTGTTGCCCTATATTTTTTAACATTGAAGGTGAAATATCCCGCAACAATCACAGGGATCATGTAGCCGTGATGTTACTGTTACTTATATAGTGCATAACGAAGATAAGAAGTACGCAGGCGCGCGAGGTGGCAAATGTACTCTTTTGTAGCCAGACAGGCGATTTTTGATAACCAATTGAATACTGTTGGTTACGAACTGCTCTTCAGGGACAGTATGGATAACCGATTCCCGGATGTTTCCGCCGAGCAGGCCACTACCCAGTTGATTGAAGAGCAATTTCTTAGCGCTCCGGTGGGGCGTAAAAACGACAACAGCACCGTATATGTCAATTTCCCCTATCAGTTACTGGTTCAGGGGCTGGCGGAAACCCTGCCAAAGAACCGCGTGGTGATTGAAATACTCGAAGATGCCGACCCGGATCGCTCATTGCTGGAAGTGGTAAAACGTATGCACACCCTGGGCTTTCGCATCGCGCTGGATGACTTCATTCCCGGTAACGAATGGGATGCCTTTATTCCGTATATCGACGTGATTAAATTTGATATAAGGAGAAGCCCGCGCGAGGAAATCGGTCACTATATTCGCACTAACCGCGAATCGTTGCGTCATGCCGTATTACTGGCAGAGAAAGTTGAAACCTATGATGAGTTTGAATCCTATAAAAAATTGGGCTTTCATCTTTTTCAGGGTTATTTTTTCAGCAAGCCGGTGGTCACCAAACGGAATAAACTGGTACAGAACCAGGCATTTGCCCTGAAATTAATGCAGGAAGTGAACGTTGAATCGCCAAATCTTAATAAAATTGAAGAGCTGTTAAAACGCGATGTCACGTTGTCGTTTAAAATTATGCGCTATGCGCAAAATATCCTTTATAACACCCGTGGCGTGAGCGGTTTTCGTAGTCAGTCGCTGCGCGATATTGTTGTTTATCTTGGCATTAATGAAATGCGCCGCTTTGTATTGATGGCCTGTCTGACCTCCTTCGACAACGTGACCAATACGGAGATTTATTATCTGAGTCTGATTCGCGCTAAATTCTGCGAACTGGTTGCAGAACGGACTTCCGCCGCCAGTCTCAGCAATGATGCCTTTATGGTCGGTCTGTTTTCATTGCTGGATGTGATCCTCGGCCTGCCGCTCGAAGAGTTAATGGGGCAAATCGCCGTGTCACCGGAGGTTGCAACCGCGCTGGAAAATGAGAGCGGTAGGCTCTATCCGTTTGTGCAGCTCGCGCGTCTTTTCGAGCTGAGAAGATGGGAAGAAGCCAGCGATATCAGCCACGAAATCGGCCTGCCCAATTCCGCCGTCGCAGAGTTAATGAACCAGGCGACAAAATGGGCAGATGAACTGCCATTAAGCCTGTCACATTAATTTTTACCCCCCATTTTTCAGTGTGCGGAAAATAATCTCTTTCTGCACGATTAGCGCATGTAAAACATTATTTCAATCCTCACAAATACAAATCATTTACATTATTAACAGCCAAAATGGTTTTATCCTAAATTACGCGTTGCGATGTGGGCTTTTGCACAATTACCTCAGTAAATTGTGATATTGATCAGATAAATAAATCAATAAAATCTTAAAAGCTGCCGTTATTAATACTATCTTCCTTTACACAGCGTTGAATTATGAAAAAATTATCACAAGCCACCGTATTGACTAAATTGCTTATCGGTTTCTCCATCCTCATTGTCATGATGTTACTGTTGGGCATTGTGTCCATTTATCAGCTCAATATGAGCAAAGATCACATTGATCAGTTCCGCAAAAATCGCATGCCGGGCGTGCGCTATACCCTTGAAATGCGCGGCGTCTTAGCCGAAATGCGCTTACAGCAGGTGCAGTACATCGCTTCGACAACACCGGAATCGCTGGAGCAGCACCGCGGCGAATTACTGCAAAACCAGGAGACGTTCCTGCGCGCGCAGCAGGCGTACGCCAATATCTCCGCGCACGATCCACAAGAGATGCGCGCCCTCTTCGCCACGGTGGTCGATAACTTCAAAAACTTTATCGATGTGAACGCCAAAGTTATCGAAGAGATGAAAAACGGCAACGCCGCAGAAGCCGCCAAAATCAGCGGCGCGGTGTCATCGAAATACCGCACACAGTTAATGAAAGACCTGGCTACGCTGGTGGATATGGAAGTCGCGCTGGGCAATGATGCCGGTGAAGCCTCGCAGGCGGCCTATAAACAGGCGATCTATATGCTGAGCGGTTTGCTGCTGCTGGCGCTGATTGCAACCGGCGTGATTGCCCTGTTTATCTCGCGTAACCTGGCGCGCCAGCTTGGCGGCGAACCGGCTTATGCAGTGTCAATCATGAAAGAAATTGCCGCAGGAAATCTGGGTACGCAGGTCAAACTGCGCGACAACGATACCCAGAGCCTGCTGGCGACCATCAACTTTATGAATGCCCGACTGGCCGGGATCATTAACGGCATAATCGACGGCAGTGAATCCATTTCCCACGCCGCCAGCGAAATCTCCGAAGGCAACAACGATCTGTCGCAGCGTACCGAAGAACAAGCCGCTTCGCTGGTACAAACGTCGTCGAATATGCAGCAAATCACGGAGAACGTGAAGAGTAACGCGGAAAACGCCCGTAAAGCGAGCGACCTGGCGCGTCAGACCTCGCAGACCGCCGTCAAAGGCGGTAAAGAAGTGGATGACATGCTGAAACGCATGCATGAAATTTCGGCCAGTTCGCAGAAAATTGTCGACATTATTTCCGTGATTGAAGGGATCGCCTTCCAGACTAACATTCTGGCGCTGAACGCCGCCGTTGAAGCCGCCCGCGCCGGAGAACAGGGTAAAGGCTTTGCCGTGGTTGCCGGTGAAGTACGCAACCTGGCGCAGAAAAGCGCCGAGTCCGCAAAAGAGATCAAGCAACTGATCGAAGGAACGGTGGAGAAAATCACCGACGGTTCGCGCTACGCCGACACAGCCAGCCGGGCGATGGAAGAGATTGTCACCTCGGTGAACAAGGTGACGGATATCGTTGCGGAGATTTCAGCCGCTTCAACCGAACAGCATCAGGGTATTAAAGAGATCAGCGTCGCCATCGACCAGATGGATCAGGTAACTCAGCAGAACGCCACGCTGGTGGAACAGGCAGCCGTTGCCGCGCAGTCGATGACCGAGCAGAGCGAAGGCCTGCGCGATTCAGTGCGTTATTTCCAGTTGGCACGCTAAAACCGCTTGCAGGCCCGCCCGCCGGGCCTGCTATTCGCTGATGATCGCTTTAGGTTCCATAAACGCCGACAGCCCCCACACTCCCATCTCCCGCCCGATTCCTGAGTGTTTAAAGCCGCCAAACGGCGCGCGCGGCTCATGCGCCAGCGTATTGACCTGCACACGGCCCGCATGGATTTGCGCTGCCACGCGCTGCGCCCGTTCGCGGTCTTCACCCAGTACCAGCGCGCTTAAACCGTATTCCGTATCATTAGCGATAGCCACGGCATCAGCCTCATCCTGGTAGCTCATCACCGTCAGCACCGGCCCGAAAATCTCTTCCCGCGCAATGCGCATTTCGTTTCGCACATCGGCAAACAGCGTTGGCCGGACAAACCACCCTTGCCCGCAGTTTTCCGGCCGCCCTTCACCACCCGCCAGCAACCGTGCGCCCTCCTGCAATCCAAGACGAATATAAGATTGCACGCGCTGCCACTGCTTTTCACTGACCATCGGCCCGACGGTGGTCGCCGGATCGCGCGGATCGCCAACGTTCACCGCCGCCATTGCCTTCGCCAGCGCGGCTTCGCACTCGGCTTTGCGTGATTGCGGAACCAGAATTCGCGTTCCGGCGATACAGGCCTGGCCACTGTTCATCAACCCGGCCTGGATCGCCAGCGGCACGGCGGTCGCTAAGTTGGCGTCATCAAGAATAATCGTCGGCGATTTACCGCCCAACTCCAGCGTTACGCGCTTAAAACTCTCCGCAGCGTTGCGCAGAATCGCTTTTCCTGTCGCGGTAGAGCCAGTAAATGAGATTTTCGCCACATCTGGATGACGGCTAATCACCTCGCCGACCACGTCGCCCCGCCCGGTGACAATATTAAATACGCCCGGCGGCAGTGCGGCCTGATGCAACGCATTGATCACTACCTGCGTTTGCAACGCGCTCATCTCACTGGGTTTGATAACCGCCGTACAGCCCGCAGCCAGCGCGGCGGCCAGTTTGCCACAGATAAATCCGGCGTTGCTGTTCCACGGCGTGATAAGCCCGGCCACACCCAGCGGCGTCATCGCCACCTGCGCCAGGCCAATCTGCGAGCGAAACGTAAAGGCTTTTAACGCAGAAATCGCCTCATCAACCACCGCGACCGGGTAGCGGGCCATCCAGACGGCGCGGGTTTCCGGCGCGCCATATTCCATGACGATCGCCTGCAACAACGCCTGTTTGCTGCCAGCCAGCGCATCGCGCATTCGCGTCAGTGCCGCCACGCGTTCGGCCACGGTAGTCGCAGACCAGCCAGCAAACGCCGCTTTTGCCGCCGCTATCGCCCGCTGCGTATCCTCTTCATTGGCCAGACGCACCTGACCAATCACTTCGCCCGTCGCCGGGTTAAAAAGGTCGAATCGCTCGGTACCCTGCGGCGTGACCCATTCACCGTTAATCGAAATCTGTTCTACCTGGTGCATTTGAACCTCCTTCAGGACAGTTGGCTCAGTGTGGCACAGCTTTATCTCGCAGATAATCCACGCTATCCTGCATGGGTTGTTTCGAAATTCGGGATAATCTATGCATCGTTCAGGATTGATTGAGCTGGAGGTGGTGATGGCGGTGATGCGCCTCGGCAGTTTTCGCGCGGCGGCACAGGCGCTGAGTATGTCGCCAACGGCGGTAAGTAACGCTATTGCTGGTCTGGAAAGCCGCCTTAATGTGCGGCTGTTTCATCGCACCACCCGCAGTGTGGCGTTGACCGAAGCCGGAGAGCGCTTTGTGGCACGGGTTGGCCCGGCGCTGCGTGAAATTCAGCAGGCAACCGATGAGATCCACAGCCTTCCGGCGGAACCCTCCGGCACGCTACGCATTAATATACCGCAGGCCGTTGGTCAGCTGTTTCTCGATGATATTGTGGTGCGTTTTCTGGCCCGCTATCCGCTAATGCGCCTCGAAATCACCAGCGAAGCACGGATGATTGATATTGTGGCGGAGGGTTACGATGCCGGCATTCGCCTTGGCGAATCCATCCCGCAGGATATGATTGCCGTTCCGCTAACGCCAGATATCCGCATGCAGATAGTGGCTACGCCCGAGTGGTTCGCCACGCACGGTACGCCGCAGACGCCGGATGATCTTTATCAACATCAGGGCATTTGCATGCGCATGGCGAACGGCGGGATTTATCGTTGGGAGCTGTCACGCCACGGGCAGCACTACGCCCTCGCGATCCCGCCCAGGCTTGCCACTTCCGATTTTTTTACTTCGCTTACGGCCGTACGCGCCGGGCTGGGCGTCGGCTTTCTGCCGGGGTTTTACATTGAAGAGGATTTACGTACCGGACGGCTGGTGAGCGTGCTGGATGAATGGACACAGCCGTTTCAGGGGCTGTGTCTTTACTATCCCGGACATCGCCATATCCCGGAGGGATTGCGGGCGTTTATCGACTTTGTCCGGGCGGGTTGATCACTCCAGATGCGCACGATCCAGACCATAGGCCTTATCCAGCGCGCCCGGCAGCGTGCGTGACGCAATCATCAGGCGATTCCAGGCATTAATAATGGCAATGGCAAATGTCAGTTCAGACAACTCCACTTCGCTGAAATGCTCGCGCGCTTCGCGGTACAGCGCATCCGGTACGCCATCGACACCAGGCTGGGTTAGCGCTTCGCTCAGCGCCAGCGCCGCTTTCTCTTTTGCGGTGAACAGCGGCGACTCGCGCCAGATAGCCACATGGTAAAGACGCAGTTCACGCTCACCGTGCAGTTTGGCCTGCTTCACATGCATATCCAGACAAAACGCGCAGCCGTTGAGCTGCGATGCCCGAATATCGACCAGATTTTTGAGAGTAATATCCAGGCTGCTGCTATGCGACGCCTGGCTGGCATCGGACAGGGTTTTGATCAACGCCGGAACGGTCTGGAAAAGATTGATGCGGGTGCTCATGTTTTTTGCCTCGTAGAGTTGTTCGACCGGGGTTATATTACTGCCTTATGCCGTAGTAAAAAGATGCAAAAACTGAAAATAAAGGTAGGACATGAAGCCGGGCTATAAGAGCATTTATGAGCAGTATCGCCATAGCATTGTCAGCGGGTTATTGAAGCCTGGTGACAAAGTTCCCTCCGTGCGCGTGCTGGCCAGCGAGTTAGGCGTGGCGCGTAAAACCGTCGAAACTGCATGGGCGATTCTGGTCGGCGAAGGTTACCTTATCAGCCACGGCGCGCGCGGTACGCGGGTGAACCCGGATCTGATTCTGCCAGCACGGAAACCGGCTTCGAAACAACCCGTTGCCGAAGAAAAACCACCCGCCATGATGGACGTGTTGCGCGACCAGCAAGGCTTTTTGCGCCTCGGTATTCCGTCTCTGGATGCCTTTCCCTACAAGAAATGGCTACTGCTGTGCGGCAAAGCGGTGCGCTCCATGCAGCCACTGGAGATGACCAATCCCCCGCTGGCGGGCTATGCGCCGCTGCGTGAGGCCATCGCCCATTATGTGAATGTCTCGCGCGGGTTATCCTGCACCGCAGATCAGGTGTTTATTACCAGCGGTTACAGCAATAACCTGCGCTTGATCCTCAATACGCTGGCGACAGACCGCGACAAAGTGCTGTTTGAAGATCCCGGTTACTTTTTTGGTCAGCAGGCACTGAAACGCGCCGCCGCAAACCTGCACTTTGTGCCGGTCGATGATCAAGGCATGAATGTCGATTATTTGCTGCGTTATCACCCTGATGCCCGTCTGTTATTTGTGACACCGTCACATCAAAGCCCGCTTGCGGTCACGATGTCGCTGCCGCGCAAACACCAGTTGTTGAAGTGGGCCAGCCAGAATGAGAGTTGGATCGTCGAAGATGATTATGACGGTGAGTTTCACTACACCCGGAAAGTCCTTCCGGCGATGAAGAGTCTTGATAGTGATGATCGGGTCATCTATATGGGGACATTCAGCAAGACGGTGATGCCCGCCCTGCGCATCAGTTACCTTGTGTTACCCCGCGCCGCGCTCGCCCGTTTCCATGAAACCGCTGCGCTGACCGAAAGTGGCCAGCCGGTACTGACACAAAAAATTCTCGCCGCCTTTCTTGGCGAAGGCCACTTTTATCAGCATCTGAAAAAAATGCGCACGCTCTACTCGCTGCGCAGAAAGAACGTGCTGGCCGCGCTGGAGAACATTTATCCGCACTTGTTCAGCGTGGAAGTCAGCGATGGCGGCATGCATATTATCGCGTTTTTACGCACCAGCACGCAGGATGTGGCGCTGGCGGAGATCTGGCAGCGCCACGAATTGCAGGTCAGCGCGCTGTCGCGCTGGTATAACCAGACCAGCAAGCGCTACGGCCTGATTATTGGCTATACCAATGTGCGTTCGTATGCGGAAGCAGAAGCGTTATTACAGCGCCCGGCTATAGAAACACGGGCGCTGCTTGGCGGGCAGTAGAAGTTCAGGGCAAGCTACTAACGAAGGAGAGATCCCACGCCGTAGCGAGAAGAGATAAGCTGACAACCAACATTACGGCCAGCGATATCGTTCTGTCTGAGTTTTCCATCGCGCGTCCCTCTTTATGCTGAGTAATGTCATTAAAGCGAAAAATGCGTAATGTGTCTTACTCTCACGTCCTAAAGTTTAGGTTAGCTGATAGTTTTTGTCTGCGGTCATTTTGTGCGGTAACGTTTTTTCGCCCTGCATCTGCAGCAGATCGATCTCGATAGCATTGCAAATCGCATCCAGCGGCAGATCGTTATCCTCGACGCCAAACGGCTCTTCCAGCTCTTCCGCCAGCGTATCCAGCGAGATAAACGTGTAAGAGATCAGCACGGAAACAAACGGCGTCATGTAGTGCAAATCCACCACCAGCGCAAACGGCAACATAATGCAGAACAGATAGACCGTGCGATGCAGAATCAGTGAATAAGCAAAAGGCAGCGGCGTGGTAAAAATGCGCTCGCAGCCGGAAAGCACCACGGACATATCATGCAGCCGCTGTGTAATGCTCTGGAATAAGATGTCGGAAAGCGCCCCCTGCGCACGACGCTCACCCAGCCACTCCGCCATGATCAGCAGGATGCGGTTCGCGGGCGAATGCGTCTCCAGCACCATTTGCAACTCTTGAGCCGTTAAATATTTCGCCAGCGTTTCCGCCTGCGGTTTACGCCGAAGCGTCATGCGCAGGCTGTGGGCAAAGGCCACCTGGAGACGAATAAAGTGCGTGATATCGGCTTCATTCGGTAGCGTGGTTTTCACTTCCCGCAGCAATGATCGCGAGGCAATCATCAATTGTCCCCACAGTAAACGCGCTTCGCTGTAACGCGCATAACAGGCGTTATTACGAAAGCCGAGGAAGATGGCGATAGCCACGCCGAGAATGCTGAATGGCGCAACGGTCAGTTTGATGCCCAGCGAGGTATACCAGGGAAGCATCAACACCACGACGATGGAGAGCAGGAAGTTCATGAACAGGCGTGAACTGATTTTCGGCAGAACCGAACCGTGCCAGACGAAAAGACGGGGAAGCCAGTGTTGTTGTGGGCGAACGATCATTGTTTAGTTGCAGGCAAAAGGGATAGCCTTGCTATTAAACGTGATCGCAATCACAGTTGCAAGTTTGCTAAGAAATTGTGACGGAAAATCAATCTGGTCGACGATAACCGGCACAGAAGTTACTGAAACCTGTTATACAACTCTCAATAAGTATGTTGTAACTAAAATGAACACAAAATATTCGCCATAAAAAACCCCGGCCGCAGCCGGGTTTTCCTGTTCATCATTTGCCGCTTAGCACAGCGGTTTTACCGCTTCACGCATGCCACGCAGCAGTATCGCATCCAGATCTAACGACACCTGTTCCACCAGACCAGTGATTTTGCTCAGATCCTGTTCCCAGTGTTCGCTGACGGACAATACGGCTTTCACCAGTTCGCTGGTACTGATCTGGCGATCGCCGTGCTGGCTCCACAACTGCTGGTAGCGTTCGATCCAGTGCGCATCATCCTGAACCGGATACTGCTGGCCGTTACGCTCACCGCGGTAGAAGGCAATCAGCGCGGCAAGGGCAAAAGTCAGACGCGCAGGCAGTTTGCCGGTCGCTTTCTGCCCTGCCAGCAACTGCGGCAGAATACGGGTGCGGAATTTGGTCATACCGTTCAGCGCGATCGACAGCAACTGATGCTTGATGTACGGGTTGCGGAAACGCCCGGTCACGGCGCTGGCGAATGATTCCAGCTCATCACGCGGCAGATCAAGCACCGGAATGATCTCTTCATAAATCGCTTTTTCAACAAACGCGCAGATTTCGCTGTCGTTCATCGCTTCGCCAACGGTATCCAGACCAGCCTGGAATGCCACCGGTACCAGCGCGGTATGCGCGCCGTTGAGGATCGCCACTTTACGCTCTTTGTACGGCTTAATGTCGTCAACAATCAGGACGTTAAGCGGCAGTTTGTCGAGACGCAGTTCGGAGGCCAGTGATTTAGGCCCCTGGATCACGAACAGATAGAAGTGCTCTGCGGTGTCGAGGAAGCTGTCGCGGTAGCCCAGTTCAGCTTCCAGTTTCGCCACTTCGTCACGCGGATAACCGGTTACGATGCGGTCAACCAGCGTGGAGCAGAAATCGTTCGCCGCATCCAGCCACTGGATAAACTCTGCGCCCAGCGCCCACTCCTGCGCATAACGCAGCACCAGTTCACGCAGCGCATCACCGTTGTAATCAATCAGTTCACACGGAATGATCACCCAGCCTTTATCGGCCGCGCCAGAGAAATGACTGAAACGTTCGAACAGCAGACGGGTCAGTTTTGCCGGATAGCTGACGGCTGGCGCATCATCGAATTTATCGCCCGCGTGGTAGCTGATACCGGCTTCCGTGGTGTTGGAAAACACAAAACGGATATTCGGGTTGTGTGCCAGTTTCAGGAACTCATCGTACTGACCATAGACACTGATTTCGCGGTTAACAGAGCGGATAAGACGCGCATCGCTCACCGCTTCGCCCTGCTCGTTCAGGCCGCGAATAATCGTGGTATAGAGGCCATCCTGCGTACTCAGAGACGGCGGGAAATCACTCTGGATCGGGCGAACGACCACCACACCGGCGTCAAGGTCGGTGTGCTCGTTCAGCAGATCGATTTGCCAGTCAACAAAAGCGCGCAAGAAATTCCCTTCGCCGAACTGAATAATGCGTTCAGGGTATTCAGCGCCGGGAAAGTTGCGACGGTTTAACGTGTTCACAGTGGGTTCCTTTTTGATTAGTCATACAACCTTGGGAGATTGGTGTAATAACTTACCAGACTTTTAGACCATGAAACCCTGTTTTGATCAAAATGGGCCGTCTTATTAGACCAAATTAGATAAGCTTGTAAAAAATTGTCGTACCCGTCACATTTCCGTCCGGCATCAGCGCATAGCGCAGGATTTCGCCGGCGCGTTGCCAGTCAGATTGTTGATAAAAATGTTCCACGCCGCTGCCGGTGGCGGTGTCCGGCACTTCACAGAGGGAATAAATACGGGAAGTGAGCGTCTCGCTCGTGATGGCGTGAATAAGTGGTCATTTTACTTCCTTATAAAACAACCACTTTCTTGTTTACCTGTCTGCAACACACATGCCGCAGCACCAGGTGTTTATGATGGCTTAACGGGTGCGGTTGTTACGTGTTTTCATAGCGTACATTTTTTGATCCGCGTCTTTAATCCACGGGTGCAGCCCACCATTACCGTTGTGATCAAACTCGCTCACGCCCCAGGAAAAGAGCAGCTTCCACGCTTTTCCGGAAGTCTGATTCCACGCCTCAACCTGTTCGACCAGATGCTGCATAGCGATCCACGCCCCCTGCTCGTCGGTATCGGAAAAGACAATGGCGAATTCGTCACCGCCATAACGTACCCGCAGATCGGCTTCACGCAGGCTGGCAGTCATCACCGAAGACATCGCTTTCAGCGCTTCATCGCCTTCGGCATGTCCCCAGGTATCATTAATCTCTTTGAAGTTATCCAGATCGATCCACGCCAGCGTTAACGGCTCCGCCCGGCGGCGAGCGCCGTAAATGGCAAACTTCGCCAGGCTGTCGAAACCGCGGCGGTTAAACAACCCGGTGAGCTCATCGGTGGTAGCCGCGCTCATCACCGCGAACTCATCCTCGACGATGGTGGCGAAATCTTTCAGGCTATCCAGATCAGCAGTGCTTAATTCGCGCGGTTCAATGTCGATCAGACAAAACGCTCCCACGACCGCACCATCCGGCAGACGCAGCGGATGCCCGGCATAAAAACGGATCGGTTTGTCACTGGTAACCAGCGGATTATCGGCAAAGCGTTCATCACGAGCACTATCCGGGATGATCAACGGTTCCGGGTGCAAAATGGCGTGCCCGCAAAAGGAGATTTTCCGGGGTACTGTTTCTGCACGGGTGTAACCATCACAGGATTTAAAATACAGGGTATCTTCGTCCAACAGCGTAATCAGCGCTGCCTGCACGTTAAACATGCGTTTAGCCAGCCGGGTCAGGCGATCAAGCCGCTCAGTGACGCCGCCTTCAAGCAGTCCGGAATCGTGTAGTGAAGCAAGACGTTGCTCTTCATCCACGGGAGTAGCAGGTATTTGCATAGGATGCCGATCTCTTCATTTTTTCGGGCCGTTTCCGCAAACAGAAAAACTGTCGATCAATTCGCGGTATACAGCGTAAAGCTTAGCCTATTCAGCACGTTTGTCAGTGGGAGTAGATCTGGTTTTTACCCAGTCTTTTTGCCTGGTACAGCGCGTCATCTGCCGCTTTTAACCAGTCAGTTACGTCATTCATGCCCGGAAGCGCGCTGGCAATGCCGATACTTAAGGTGCATTTAAAGGCATATTCCTGCACGACTGTCATCACGGCCGCCGCATCCATAATGCGCGTTGCGACGGCATGAGCCTCCTCCTGCGGCGTGTCCGGCAAGAGGATCACAAACTCATCGCCGCCCAGGCGCGCGGGCGTATCTGTTTTGCGGGTGGCGATATGCAAAATCTTCGACACCGCCACCAGCAGGGCATCGCCGACCTTGTGACCAAACCGGTCATTCACCTCTTTGAAGTTATCAATATCGATAAACATCAGCGATGAGTGGCCCGGCGTGGTGCGCAATTTGTCCAGTTCATACTGGATACGCTTTTCCAGCAGGCGGCGGTTAGCAATATCGAGCAGCGGATCCATCATCGCGATGCGCTCCAGTTCGCGGCTTTTCATCCGCAATTTCACCGCCATGCTGTCGGTCAGTACGCTGAGCGCCAGCATATAAATGCCAATCAGCGGCAGTGTGGCGAACATCGTACGCTGGGTGACGATCACATCGAACGGTGTACCAAGTGCAATCCAGGCCAGCATAAATACCGCCAGCAACGCCAGCGCTGCTTTGCGCATCAGAACAAAACCGCCCGCGGATAAACGATCGGTAAGCAGAATGGTGGCAATCACCACTGACGGCAGCGGATTCACCGCCATAAGCGCGATCCACAACCCGCCCGCACCCGCATCGATCACCAGGTTCTGGTGCTCAATTTGCAGCGGCAGCTGCGCTTTGCGCGCGCGCAGGAAAGCAAGAGTTGGCCAGAGAAAGGCATTTGCAGCGAGGAGGAGAATACACCACAGCGGGCGCTGTAATTCGAGCAGAACGGAAAGAATAGGGAAAAAGCACAACAGCGTTCCCAGAATACGCATCAGATACATTCGCCTGACAAAACGTCTGCCAGCAACACGCTCATTTTTATTCAAATTGTCAGACCCGATCATGTCGCGTTACATTCCGCTACGCACAGGAGTCAATAGTATTAACCTTAAAAATGAGTAGCAAGCAATTTAATAAGTTAAGGATATTAATTGCTTCTGGCATCAATCGTCCGGACTCAGCACGCGGAGTTAATTATCAAGCAACACCGGCGCGGTCGCGGAAGGTTTCGCCGCAACATCGTTCTGGGTGGTGCGATTTCTTCCCTGTTTTTTTGACCGGTAGAGATTTTCATCAGCGGCCGCCAGCAGCACATTAAACATCTCCGTTAACTGCCAGGCATCGGTTTTGCCGCTGCTGATACCGATACTGACCGTTAAATGCAGTGTCTGCTGCCGCCACTGGAAGGGATGGTTCGCCACCGAAAGACGCAGGGTTTCAGCCAGTTGCACACCTTCCTGCGGATCAAGGGTGGTCGCCACCACCACAAACTCTTCACCGCCCATGCGCGCCACCACCCCGCGATCGCCCAGCACCCGCTGGATCTGCTGCGCAAAAGAGGCCAGTACCTGGTCTCCGCACTCATGGCCGTAGCTGTCATTCACGCTTTTAAAATAGTCGATATCCAGCAGCATCACCGACAAATGTTTATCGGCAAAACGTTTATCATCGTGGTTCAGCGCTTCATACAGCCCCGAACGTGAATAAACGCGGGTGAGAAAATCGAAATCCGCGCGCAGAGAGACCTGGCGCATCAGGCGATTAATCGCCTCGACGCTGACGGAGACAATCACCGGGCAGATCGCCATAGTGGCAATCCCCAGGCGTGCAGAGAGCATATGCGGGATCTCCATCGGCGAACCGATCGAGATATCAATCACGCTGCTGGAGACGAGGATAATCTCCACGCCGCCGGTCAACAGCGTAATCAGCGAGGTAAACGGCAGGGAAAAGCGTACCGCGCACCAGATCAGCGCCGGTAATGGAAACGCCAGGCTGCCTGCCCCGCCGATCGCCACTGACGCAATCACCGAGACGACAACGGCGACAACCGGCATGCCCCGTTGCAGGGAGAATTGCAGCGGCTTGCGCGGCCAGCTCATGGTCAGCACCCCCGGCAGGATCAGCACACCCGTGGAAAACTGTTCGCCAAACCAGTCGGCCAGCAACGACCAGAACCCATGACCGTTAATGCCAACCGATCCTATCGCGCCGACGAAACCGCACAGCAGCGCGGCCAGCAGGCAATAACCAAACAACTTCAGGGCACTGGCCGGTTCCGGCGTCTTCAGCATCTGGCGTCGTTTTGCGCCAATAAGCTGCGCCATGGTGATAATAAACACCATGTTTGAGAAGTTGATGATCAGCGACGCCATGCCCCAGTTGGTGGTGATCGCATCGTAAACCAGCATCGCGGCGTAGCTAATAAGATAGTAGTGCCAGCGGTGGAGAAAGGCGTAGCGGGCAAACACCCCGGCCATTACGGCATTGAGCGGCCAGAACAGTGACAGTTCTTCGACAAGGCGCATCATTGCGCCAAGAAAATAGAACAGTGTGGTCAGGATAAAAATAACCACCGCATTAGTGAGCGGAGCCTCCTCCCGCAACGGGCGGAAAGGGGTTGAAAAAAATGCACGCATCAAATCTCAATCCATATCACTGGCAGGAGCCACGTTCGGTAAATCATTTACCATCTGCGGGAGGCGCTCTGGCGCGATCGCACTTAGCGCGGCGAATTCATCTGGATTACCAGCCACTGGTAAATGACATCAACAATATACTGTTGTTGTGTTTCTGTTAATGGGTAACCGCGCGCGATATGGTGCCACTTCTCCAGACAGCCGCGACAGCAGGTGGCCGTTGCGTGCTGGGCAATAAACACCGGATGGCCGCGCATGGGGGTCTGCTTGCCATCATTTTGCGGCTCGGCAGGTGACAGCCGCTGCGCGACGAAATCTGCCGCGTGGCGGACAATCACCTCTGCACCTTTATCCACACAATATTGTCGCTCTTTCACACCAAGGCGGAACCGGGAGCGAAAAGTGGAACGCCCCAGACGCGCAAACAGCGGTGTTAAGTCAGCCATCAGTACACGGATCTCCCCAGTTGTTGCGTTAACGCCTCCAGCACCGCGACGCCAGCCAGCGAGTTTCCCGCTGCGTCCAGCTCCGGGCTCCAGACGGCAATCACCATCTCTTGTGGTACAACCGCCACAATCCCGCCGCCCACGCCTGACTTTGCCGGTAAACCGACGCGCCAGGCGAATTCCCCGGCATTCTGATACATGCCGCTGGTCGCCATCAGCGCGTTCACCTGACGCGCCTGCCGCGCGGAAACCACCGGGGACTCAATATGCGCGGCATGGCCGCCGTTGGCGAGAAACAGGAAGGTTTGTGCCAGTTCCGCACAGCTCATTTTGAGTGCGCAGTAGTGAAAATAGTTCTGTAAAACTGTCGGGACATCGTTGTGGAAATTGCCGAAGGATTTCATCAGCCAGGCGATGGCGTTATTGCGCGCCGAGTGTTCCAGTTCGGAGCGGGCCACCGCGCTGTCGTAGGCGATATCCGGCACGCCGGAGAGCTTGCGCACCACTTCCAGCATCCGCTGGCGCGGCGCGCTGAGACGGCTTTGCAGCATGTCACAAACCACCAGCGCCCCGGCATTGATAAACGGGTTGCGCGGTTTGCCCTGCTCCATCTCCAGTTGTACCAGCGAATTAAACGGCTGGCCGGAGGGATCTTTACCCACCCGCTGCCAGATCTCCTCTTCCGCGTAGTGGTTCATCGCCACCACCAGACTCAACACTTTAGAGATCGACTGAATGGAGAAACGCTCGTCGGCGTCTCCCGCGCGGAAATGTTCGCCATTAACGGTACTGACCGCCACGCCCAGCTTGTTGCCGCTGATCGAGGCCAGCGCCGGAATATAATCGGCGACCTTGCCTTGTCCCAGCAGCGGACGAACCTGCGCAAGCACCGCTTCCAGAACCTCATTTCCCATCACCGTTGCCACGTTAACCCCTTGCCCACAGGCCAAAAATGGCCTGCGAGTATAGCAGAGCTACCCGGCGGCGTCAGGCCGGAAGACGAAAACGCGCAACCGCTTGCAGTAGCTGGTGAGAATCATAATGCAACTGCTCAGACGCCTGGGTGGCGGTCGAAACCAGTTCATCGGTGCGGCGGGAGACGCTGTTCAGTGAGTGCAGGCGGCGCGTCATCTTGTGAATACTTTCCCCCTGGCTCAGCGTGGCGGCCGAGATTTCGCTCAGCACCGCGCTTAAATGCGCCACCAGCCCGGTCACCTTTTGCAGGTTATCTTCCAGACGGCTGACGGCAGCGGTACCGTCGTGAATGCCCTGCAATGAGTGATTAATCAGTTGCTGAATGGTTTGTGTGGAGTGGCTGCTTTTGCGCGCCAGCAGCCCGACTTCTTTCGCCACCACGGCAAAACCGCGGCCGTGATTACCGGCATGTGCCGCTTCGATCGCGGCATTCAGCGCCAGAATATTGGTCTGGAAAGCGACGCCATCGATCATCGACACAATATTGCGCATCTCTGCCGAGCGTTCGACGATTTCGCGCATCGACTGCGTCACCGTATCCATCATCCGGTCGCCGCCCTCCGCCACTTTGCGCGCTTCATCCGCCTGTTGACGGGCCTGCTCGGCGAACCCGCTGTTGCCCTCGACATGCGACTCCAGCGTGGCGATATGTTCCGTCACATCGATCAGCTCCTGCGCCTGTTTCGCCGACTGTTGATACAGCGACTGGTTGCCCTCCGCCAGGCTGCCAATGGTTTCAACCATTGAAGAGGTGGCATCACTGACCTGCATCACCAGTTGTTGCAGCCCCTGCTGCATTGTGCCGATGCTCATGCCCAGTTGATCGATTTCGCGGTTAAACCGCTGTACCGATGGCAACGACGTCCCCAAGTCTCCGGCGGCAAGCACATTGATATGTGCAATCAGTCTGCGCAGCGGCGTAATGACCCAGCGCGACATGGCAAACCACACCAGCACGGCAATCACCAACAGCAATGCCGGAACCAGCATGAAGACATGCTGCAACTGCGCAAGCGTCGACATCAGCGCCTGTCTTCCCTGCTCCGCGCGCGTTTCGCTGGCCTGCTGGAAGCGGGCGTAATTGTCGTTAAAATCGGCCTGAAACGCCTGCGCCGGTACGGCGAAAAACGCGTCGATCGACTGGGTTTTTACCAGCCCGTCCGCCTGCTCTTTCAGCGCGCCATAAAACATCTGGTAGCTGTTAATCAGCCCCTCGTCTTTCGGCGGATTGAGCGCCAGCCAGGCCTGCCAGGCTTTTTGTGAATCGTCGAGTGCTTTTTTGGTTTCATCCATCAGGCTGTGCCAGCTGCCATCCGAGCCGGTCTCTTTATCCTGCATAAAATAGACGCCCGCACGGTTCAGCAGATCGCTGGCGGTCAGCAACGCAATGCGGGCTTCATCGACCCGTACCTGTTGCCGATGCGCCTGCTGGTTTCGTTGTTCGCTGGTTTGTGCGTCGCGTAACGACGCGGAAAGGACGATAGATGACGTGATTTGTAGCGCGGAAAAGAGACCGATAACGCAAAAAATCCCGGCCAACAAACCAAACTGTCGTGGAGCAATACGCCGAAAAATACGGCGAAAAATTTGCATTAAGTTCATGATATTCTTCTATAACCACAAAGTTGCTGTGAGTCTACAAAAGGATCATGACACTCCCATGACAGCCAGAGGTGACGCGCCCCGCCGGGGCGCGTTTAGCTTACAGCCGGTCTTTCCACACGGTCTGGATGTTGCAAAATTCATGCAGACCGAAGTGCGACAGTTCACGGCCAAAACCGCTCTTCTTCACCCCGCCAAAGGCGACGCGGGCATCGCTGGCGCTGAAGCCATTGATAAACACGCCGCCGCACTCCAGACGTTCAGCAAACTGCTGCGCCCGCGCAGAATCAGCGGTAAATACCGTGGCCGACAAACCGAAATCACTGTCATTCGCCAGTTGCAGCGCGTGCTCCGCATCGCGGGCGATACTGATGGCGGCGACCGGGCCAAACATCTCCTGGCGGAAGGCCGTCATCGCTGGCGTGACCTGCGTCAGTACCGTGGCCGGGTAGTAGTTGCCGCTGCCCGGCACTTTTTCCCCACCGAGCACCAGCTTCGCGCCCTCTTTTATACTGGCCTGTACCTGCGCATGCAGCTCATCGCGCAGATCAAAACGCGCCATCGGGCCAAGGTAGTTCTCTTCGACGTCCGGCGCGCCCTGTTTCAGCGCCGCAGCCGCGGCAACGAATTTGTCGGTGAACGCCTGCGCAATGCCCTCTTCAATGATAAAGCGTTTCGCCGCCGCACAAACCTGCCCGGTATTCTGATAACGCCCGGCCACCGCCGCTTTCACCGCCAGTTCCACATCGGCATCGTTAAGCACAATAAAGGGATCGGAGCCGCCGAGTTCCAGCACGCATTTTTTCAGCGCCGCACCGGCCTGGGCACCAATTGCCGCTCCGGCGCGAACGCTGCCGGTCACGGTGACGGCGGCGATGCGCGGATCGTTAATCGCCTGGCTGACGCCCTCATTGGTGGCATTCACCCAGCCGAACACCCCTTGCGGGATCCCGGCCTGCACGAAAATCTCCGCCATCAATTGCGCGCATCCCAGCACGTTC
Organism: Kosakonia sp. MH5; assembly: GCF_009935945.1. Taxonomy (NCBI): domain Bacteria; kingdom Pseudomonadati; phylum Pseudomonadota; class Gammaproteobacteria; order Enterobacterales; family Enterobacteriaceae; genus Kosakonia; species Kosakonia sp. MH5. Next base: position 238,419 of record NZ_QODH01000008.1, read on the forward strand.
GGCGCATGCTTCAGCAGGTAGCTGTTGCCTGCCAGCAAAATCGGCACCGCACCGCGCAACACCTGCCACAGCGGGAAGTTCCACGGCATTACCGCCAGAATCGGCCCCAGCGGGCGATACTCAATCGTGGCGCGATGCTCTTCCACCAGCGTCGCTTCGCTGCCGAGCATCGCCGGGCCATGATCGGCATACCAGTCGCACAGCGCGGCGGATTTATTTACTTCGCCGCGTGCCTGCAAAATGGGTTTGCCCATCTCCTGGCTAATCATCTGCGCCATCTCTTCACCACGCGCTCTGAGCGCCGCGCCGAGATCGCGCAGTTTTTGCGCACGCTCAGCAATGGCGACCTGCCGCCACTGGCGATAACCGCTGGCGGCCAGTTCAAGCACGGCATCCACCGCTTCGCGGCTCGCCCACGGCGTCGCGCGCAGGGTTTCCCCGGTGGCCGGATTGACTGAAATCGCATGTGTTGTCGCGGAAATTGACATAACGTCTCCCATAAATGTGTTCAGGACTTGCGCAATAGTGGCCGAGTTTGTTATTTCTGAAAACTGAATAATATTAACTCCAGTATTCACAATGAGAGAATGGCATGGACTTAACACAGCTTGAGATGTTTAACGCAGTGGCGCAGACCGGCAGCATTACCCAGGCGGCGCAAAAGGTGCATCGCGTGCCGTCAAATCTCACCACGCGCATTCGCCAGCTGGAGTCCGACCTGGGCGTCGATCTGTTCATCCGCGAGAACCAGCGCCTGCGGCTTTCACCCGCCGGACACAGCTTTTTGCGTTACAGCCAGCAAATTCTGGCGCTGGTCGATGAAGCGCGCATGGTGGTGGCAGGCGACGAACCGCAAGGGCTGTTCTCACTCGGCGCGCTGGAAAGCACCGCCGCCGTGCGGATCCCGGCGACGCTGGCGCAGTATAACCAGCGCTACCCGCGCATTCAGTTTGATCTTGCCACCGGCCCTTCCGGCACGATGATCGACGGCGTGCTGGAGGGGCAACTCAGCGCCGCGTTTGTTGACGGGCCGATTATGCATCCGGGGCTGGAAGGTATTCCGGTCTATCGGGAAGAGATGATGATCGTCGCCCCGGTCGGCCATGAAACGATTACCCGCGCCTCGCAGGTTAACGGCGCCAGCATTTACGCCTTTCGCGCCAACTGCTCCTATCGCCGCCATTTTGAGAGCTGGTTCCAGGCCGATCGCGCAACACCCGGCAAAATCCATGAGATGGAGTCTTACCACGGCATGCTGGCCTGCGTGATTGCCGGCGCCGGGCTGGCGTTGATCCCGCGTAGCATGCTGGAAAGCATGCCCGGCCATCACCAAGTGGAAGCCTGGCCGCTGTCAGAAAACTGGCGTTGGCTCACCACCTGGCTGGTGTGGCGGCGCGGTGCGAAAACCCGCCATCTCGACGCGTTTATTGAATTGCTTAATACCGATTCACAGGATCGATAAGGCTCGCGCCACAACAGATTTATCCTGAGCCATCAGGGGAGCGCTGTGTCAGGCGGATGTTGGCTATCGCAACATCATTCAACCTGCCCCAAACGAAACTCCCCCTTCTCACTGCGGCTTCGGTCAGTTGCGCCGATACTCCGAACAGGGCCGCACATTGTACCTTATCTTCATCGGTTACCGAATTACACGGCAGTTAAAAGGTCTGCACAAAAGTTCTTCATTCTATGCTTTAAAATCCCTCGAAATAAAGACTGATGTAGATTTGGCTCCCGACAATAAATTTTCTGGCTTATCATATGGGTATGCGTGGTCAGAACAACGGCGACGGCGTGGATTTTTATCCTGTCACTCCAGACAAACATGATTTATCCCTCTGCCCGGAAAGACTGGGGTAACGATCATTCACCCTCAGGCTGTATACACAGAGAATGGCCTGCGCCCCGTGAATTAATACATCCCGGTGTTTGTTAAAGTTTTAAAGTGATAAGAATAAATATGAACTTCCGCTTCTCGCACATAGCGCGAACATTACCAACACCGTGGGGCCAGGATAAGCGGGTCAATACCTTATTTGTGCCCCACTTCAGACTCTCCTTATTCTGTGGTTGTCGCCCCCAAAACCCGCATGTTTCGCGCATCACTATAAAAAATAATACTTGATGCGGTGATAAATTATTAAAACCCACTGCACGTTATATTCTCAGTTATTACCCTTGACGATCCCGGTCTGAACCTGAAGGCGATACTGTCTTGGCGTTCGCTGATAATGTTCCCGGAACGCCCGGCAGAATGTCGACTGCTGCTGGTAACCGAGATGCAGGGCAATTTCAGTAATTGAGCGATTGGTTTCGGTAAGTAACTCGCGGGCGATAACCATTTTTCGATACCGTATATACATTCCTGGCGACATACCGGCTATTTTTTTAAAACCTCGCTGAAAATGCCACGCAGAATATCCTGATTTTTGCGCTAACACGCCCAGCGGTAACGGCTCTGCAATATTGCACTCAATCCACTGGAGAATATCCTGGATGGTTAAACTCATCAGGTATAATGAGCTCTCTTTTCCCATTTCCACACCTTTTTTATTGGCAGAGTCAGGGATATCACTGTTACATAATAGATATCCCTGACTAAAAATGATTGTGATGGTAAATCTCAGCCTGTCCTGTTAATTGCCTTAACAATCCTCAACTAGCAAATAGACCGCATTCAATGGCCCATGAACGCCCACCACTTTAATAAGCTCAATATCCGCCGTTGAACTTGGCCCGGCGATAAGATTAATACAGGAAGGGAGAGCTTCACCTGACTGCACCCGCTGATGCAGAACCTGGGCCAGCTGTGTGACGCCAGGCAGTAAGCGGCTTTTATAGAGAATAAATAACGTGGTTGGCGGAAGCAGACTGATGGCGCGTCCTTGCAAAGGAGAAGAAAACAGGACTACGCCGCCGGTTTCACAAAGGCCGTATTCGGCAAAGACCACGCCGATATTGGCGGCGGCAGCGTTGCGCAGGTTTTCTTCACTCTCTGGCGAGGTCCAGCACGTTGTCGGGAAAGCGTTCTGCAAATGCGCCGTAATGCCCGCGTTTGCCAGCCTGGCATCGCCGCTCATCAGTACCGGGCCACCGCCGTAATGTTTACAGAGCCGTTCGGCAACCAGGGGAAGAGTGGCCAACGGAGCCAGTTCACAGTGAGCCTGCATCACCTGTGTCGCATATTCCATAAAGCTCTCGCAAGGCTGCTGCTGAATCTGTCCGGCATAGCGGCTTTTTAGCGGCGCAGAGTGCGTCACAGGCAGAGGTTGCGGGATTTGACGCGGCTCGCGACCGAGACGTTGGGCAAGCTTTTGCATGAAGGCATCGCGGTTTTCCATTATGCTTCCTCCCCGTTTTTACGCTGCTTTTGATGCGTTTTAAACCAGCTGCGGAAACTTTCGCCATCCGCTTCAGGCAGATCGCGGGCTTCCGTCCATTTGCGGATAGCCGCGATGCTAAAAGGCATCTTCCCGTTGTGAATCATCAGTTGTGCCGCGCGTGCGCCCGCGACCATACCGACCTTCCACAGCGAGTGATGGCGGTTAGCGTAATTGAACAGATGTACGGTATGTCTCTCCATCGCGGGCGTCATTCCGCTTTCCGCCAGCGTGCGGCGGTGCTGAAGGATCAGTGAGGACAAGGGAATACGCACCGGGCAGACGTCATCGCAGGCAGTGCATAACGAACAGGCGTAAGGCAGGTTTTTGAAATCGTCATAACCGCCGAGCAACGGCGAAAGCACTGCGCCAACAGGGCCAGGATAAATCGAACCGTAGCCGTGCCCGCCGATATGACGATAGGCCGGGCAGGTATTCATGCAGGCACCGCAGCGTATACAGCGCAGGATATCCTGAAAAGGAGAACCCAGCACCTGCGAGCGTCCATTGTCGACAATCACCAGATGGAACTCTTCAGGCCCGTCGCTTTCCGCGCTTTTTTTCGGCCCGGTAAGCCAGGTGTTGTAACCCGTCAGCCGGGCGCCTACCGCGCTGCGGGCCAGCATGGTCAGGATGATGTCCAGCTCAGCGAAAGTGGGAACCACGCGCTCCATACCCATCACGGCAATATGCGTCCGTGGCACGGTGGTACAAAGCCGGGCATTGCCCTCGTTGCTCACCAGGCTGAGCGTCCCGGTTTCCGCTACCGCAAAGTTGCATCCGGTGATGCCGATATCGGCGTTGAGGAAATCAGCGCGGATCTTCTGGCGAATAAAGCGCGTCATCGCTTCCGGGGTTTCGGGGCCCTCGTAGCCCAGTTTCTCTCGCAAAATGCGCTGAATTTGCTGGCGGTCTTTATGGATGGCAGGAACAACGACATGCGAAGGTGCATCTTTGGCCAGTTGCAGAATATACTCGCCCAGATCGGTTTCCACGACCTCCATACCTGCCCCTTCCAGCGCGGCATTCATCCCGATCTCTTCGGTCACCATCGACTTTGATTTGACGATTTTGCGGGCCTGCTTCTGCTGCGCAATCTGCAAAATATAACGGGTGGCATCTTCACGGGTGTCGGCAAAAAAGACGTGACCGCCATTCGCGCTGACCTTTTCACTCAATTGATAGAGATAAGCATCCAGATTCTCGAGAACATGGGCGCGAATATCTGCGGCGCGTGAACGCCAGTCAGGCCAGTTTTCAAGTTCATCGATCATTTTCTGGCGATTGGTGCCAATGCGATCCTGCGCGTTGGCAACGGCATGGCGCATCACCGGATCGTCAATTTGCTGCTGAACCCGATCATAAAAAGGGAGGTTACTGGTTTTGAGAAACATGTTGCTTCCTTAACGGCTCATCAGCACGTCAGCAATGTGGAGCACACGAACGTTGTGGCCTTCGCGCTGCAAGCGTCCGCCAATATTGATAAGGCAACTGGCATCCGCGCCGATCACATAATCCGGTTTCGCCTCCATAAGATGCGCAACCTTTTCTTTCACCATCTCACCGGAGATCTCGGCCATTTTGACCGAAAAAGTGCCGCCAAAACCGCAACAGGTTTCCTGGGCGCCAAAGGGGATGATTTCCAGCTCACGCACTTCACGTAACAGCGCCAGCGGTTCATCGTGTACACCTAGCTTGCGAAACAGACTGCATGATGGATGGTAAACAGCGCGTCCCGGCAGGCGCGCGCCGACATCCGTCACACCAAGCTGGTTAACGATAAAGGAGGTCAGATCGACCATCCGGCTGGCAATCTTCGCCGCGCGCGCTGCCCATTCAGGTTCATCGCTCAGCCAGTCCTGATAGTGGCGAATCGCGTTCATACAGGATCCGGCGGGAGAAATAATGGGATCGTCGTTGATTTCAAGCGCAGCAATCTGCGCTTTCATCCCCGGCAACGCATCGGTAATGTAGCCGCTATTAATGGCCGGTTGACCACAACACCCCTGCTTTTCCGGAAACTGGACATGACAACCCAACTGTTCGAGCAGTAATACACTGTTGCGGGCCATGCGCGATTTAAGCGCATCGCCAATGCAGGTAACAAAGAAATTAACGTTCATATTATTTAGCTTCCAGTGAATATAACGGCAGAGCCTCTTTTTTACGGTGATAGCGTTTTGTCTCGCCTTATAAATATTGTATTTAGCGCGCCACGCGCAGCCCGCCGGTGACGCCACGGCTTAGTACCAGTTGCCAAAGCTGAATATTTCTGGCGCGGAATGCCCCCGCACAGGCAGTGAGATAGTAGTTGAACATCCGGTGAAATTTCGTTGAGTAATTGCCTGATAATTCCGGCCAGGCCTGATTAAAGCGGCGATGCCATGCCATCAGGGTTTTATCGTAATCAGCGCCAAAATTATGTAAATCCTCAATGACAAAATAAGGCTCGCTGGCCTCAGCGATTTGTTTTACCGAGGGCAGACAACCGTTAGGAAATATATATTTGTTAATCCAGGCATCAACGTTATGTTGCGTTTTATTTGATCCAATGGAGTGCAGCAAAAAAAGGCCTTCCGGTTTCAGGCAGCGATCCGCAACCTTAAAATAGGTGGCGTAGTTTTTCGGACCGACATGCTCAAACATGCCGACCGAGACAATACGATCATATTTTTTGTCCAGATCGCGGTAATCCTGCAGCAGGATGCGAATATCCAGCCCGGCACTGCGGTTTTCGACATAGGCTTTTTGTTCTGCCGAAATCGTAATACCTTCAACGCGCACACCATAATGACGTGCCGCATATTCAGCCAGACCGCCCCAGCCGCAGCCAATATCCAGCAGCGTCATGCCGGGCTTGAGCTGCAGTTTTTCACAGATCAGCGCCAGTTTATTCTCCTGGGCCGTATACAGTTCATCGGCATCTTTCCAGTAGCCGCAGGAATATTGCATATGGGGATCGAGCATGCGGCTAAACAGATCATTGCCCAGATCGTAGTGTGCTTCGCCAACTTGCCAGGCGCGTCTGCGCGACTGCGGATTCGTGAGCCGCGCGTACGCGATTCGAAGAAGATCGGCAAAACTGGCGGGGCGCTGTTCGTCCAGCCGGGCGCGGAGCAGCTTGTCAAAAAAAGCGTCGAGCTGTTTGCAATCCCACCAGCCCTCCATGTAACTTTCGCCCAGGCCGAGAGACCCCTGCTGTAACACGCGTTTGAAAAAGCGCGTGTCATGCACCCGGATATCCCAGGGTTCAGGTCCATTAATCACAATGCCTGCCTGCGATAGCAGTTCCTGCACGATCCGCTGCCAGTGGTCTGGTTTGTCGATAGCATCGACGGTACATTCGTTAGCCATCATCTTTCCTTCAACGTAGCTTGCTGCCAGTCGCAAATATCCCCGTCACTCCAGTCATTACGTGCGAAAAGGCTTATCGCTCAGGCAGATGGCTGGTAAATTATTCATGACGGGCGAAACAGTTTTATGACCCCGTCATTATTCAGTAAACCCGCCCTGCCTGCGCTGTGCTATCAAGACAAACTTCATCGAATAGAGGTCAGGTTGTTATGTGCTCCAAGCTAGTGTTACCACCGCCTCAGCCCATTTGCGGCCAGCCCGCGCCGGTACTGTTGACCTTGCCTCGCCCGGTTTACTTTCGCAGCTACCCTTTGACGGGCGATACGGGAGTGGACAGACATGAGCACCCGTTCGCCGAATTTCTCTATGCGCGGAAAGGAAATATGCGTGTGGAAATTGAAGGTAAGACGCTGGTGGTTCCGGTTCTTTATGGCGTCTGGATACCGGCCCATGTGCCGCACCGTATTCTTGCCGGTAGCGACGTATTGCTGGAAAGCCTTTATGTGGAAGCCGGTTTCGCAACCATCGCCTTCAGCGGCAGCAAAGTGGTGGTGGTCAGCGATTTCGTGCGTGAGTTTATCCACTACGCGACGCAGAATGTACCGGAACTGTATGATTATGAAGGCAAAGATGCGCAGCTTGTGCAGGTACTGATTTCATTACTTCGGCAATTGCCGGATGCCGGTCTGTCGATATCATGGCCAGGATCGCCGTTGCTGATAAAGGTATGCAGCCAGATCCAAAAAACGCCGGGTGAAGCGCACAGCATTGAGCAGTGGGCCTCCTGTAGCGGGATGTCGGTGCGCACGTTTTCGCGCCGTTTCAAAAAGGAGACCGGCGTGGCGTTCAGCGAATGGAAAAAACGCGTGCGCTTGCTGGAATCCGTGGTGATGTTAAAAAACAACCGTAGCGTCACGCAGGTCGCGCTTGATCTTGGCTATTCAAGCCCGGCCGCATTTACCTTTGCTTTTCGCGCCATGTTCGGCGTGCCGCCCACTCGCTATTAGATGTGGCGTTAATAACGGCAACGCCACAAACCGGGCTTACGGACGCCTGTACGCGTGCGCGGCAATGCGTTCAGCCCAGCGCTTTCTCCATAAAAATGCTCAGCGGATCCGGCTGATACGGCGCAAATGCATCGCGGATCTGGTAGCCACAGCGCTGATACAGTTTTATCGCCGCATGCTGCTCGATGCCGGTTTCCAGCCGCAACGTATGGCAGGCGCGCCCTGCTGCTGCCTGTTCCAGCGCGGCAATCAGTTTCTCCCCCAGTTGCTGCCCGCGGTGTGTGGGATCGATAAATACCCGCTTCATCTCGCCGCTACCGTCGTGGTTCAGCACCACCGCGCCGCAGCCAACGGCCTGCTCCAGATGGAGGATCTTGCGCAGAATCAGCGTCTCGTCAGGCAGTGAGGCCAGATCGAGCAGATGGTTACTTTCCGCCGGATAGAGCGCCGCCTGGTAGCGATCAAGCTCAGCAATCAGTGCTATGACATCGGGTTGTGAAGCGCTCGCTTCGACAATACTGTACATCGTGTGCTCCTTGTTGTTATCACCTTGTAAAAAATAACCGCGCAAAGCACGGACGCTGTCATAGGAATAATTTATATCTCCGGCGCAGCGTTGCATCACAGGGATAAGTAACGGTAATTTACGCCCATATCTAACTCTGCTAGTGGAATTTGCATGAATACCAAAGCCCGTAAGGTGATGATTATCGGCACAGGAAATGTGGGCGCGTCCGCCGCGTATGCCCTGCTGAACCAGAACATTTGCGAGGAGTTGATCCTCGTCGATCTCAATCAGCAGCGCGTGGAAGGCCACGTTCAGGATCTGGCGGATGCCGCCGCGTATATGCCCGGCATGATGACCATCTCCACGCGCCCGGTGGAAGAGTGCGCCGATATCGACATTGCGGTCATTACCGTCTCGGGCGGCCCATTACAGCCGGGCCAGACGCGGCTGGATGAACTGACCAACACGGCGCGGATCGTCAAAAACATTGTTCCGGCAATGATGGCCAACGGTTTTAACGGTATTTTCCTCGTCGCCACCAACCCGTGCGACATCATTACCTGGCAAGTATGGCAACTCTCCGGCCTGCCGCGCAGCCAGGTGATCGGCACCGGTGTCTGGCTGGATACCACACGCCTGCGTCGCACGCTGGCGCAGGCGCTGGATATTGGCGCACAGAGTATTGATGCGTTTATTCTCGGCGAACATGGCGATACGCAATTTCCGGTGTGGTCACACTCCTCGGTGTACGGTTCGCCGATTGCCGATGTCTACCTGCGCAAAACCGGGCAATCCCTGGATTTCGACGCGCTGGCAGACAAAGTGCGCCGCCACGGCTTTGAGATCTATAACCGTAAAGGCTGTACCGAGTACGGTATTGCCGGAACTATCGCCGAGATCTGCCGCAATATCTTTACCGGCAGCCACCGCGCGCTGGCAATCTCCTGCGTTCTCGACGGTGAATACGGCGTAAAAGATGTAGCGATTGGCGTGCCTGCCGTGCTGACGCAAAGCGGCGTCCAGCAGATTATTGAGTTACAACTGGAAGGTGACGAAGTGGCGAAATTCAATCACTCCGTCGCGGTCATTAAAGCCAATATCGCCCGCCTCCCCTGAAGCCCGTGCGGTTAACCGGCGATGGTTAGCCGCCCTGGCAACACTTCAAGCTGCTGGCGGATCTCCGGGCTGAGCTGTGCGTCAGTAATGATATCCGTCAGCGAATCGAGTTTCGCCACGTTAAACAGCGACCACGCGCCATATTTGCTGCTGTCGGCCAGCAATACCCGCCGCTTCGCATTGACGATCAGATCGTGCTTCAGCGCGGCTTTTTCCTCCGTTGGCGCGGTAATGCCACGTTCAAAATCCCAGCCGTTACAGCTGACAAACGCCCAGTCCGGCCAGATATTTTGCAGCAGTTTGCGTCCGTGCTCGCCAATGCATGACTGGCTGGAATCATCAATGCGTCCGCCGATAATCGTCACTTCAATCTGCTTAAATTCCGAGAGAAACAGCGCGATATGCAAGTCGCTGGTGATCACCCGCAGCGGCAGATGGGTTAACTGGCGCGCCAGTTCAATCATCGTCGTTCCGGCATCAAGCACAATGGCGTCGCCCGCTTTCACCAGCGCCGCCGCCACGCAAGCAATGGCGTGTTTCTCCGCCAGGTTACGCTGCATTTTCTCGCTGGTGGTGGGCTGCGAGGGGATAAACCGGTTCAGCGTCACACCGCCGTGGGTGCGGCTGATTACGCCTTCCTGATCGAGTTTAATCAAATCGCGGCGAATGGTGGCTGGCGAAGCATCGGTTGCCGCAACCAGTTGATCCACCGTCACCAGATTATGCCCTTTCAGGTAATCCATTATCTGCTCTAACCGGTTATATCCCTTCATATTATTCCCGTGTAATTTGCATAGCTAACTGGATGGATACCGCCATACTCTCTGCTTTCGCTTTGCCGCGCCAGGCGATATCAAATGCGGTGCCGTGATCCGCCGAGGTACGGATAAAAGGCAGACCCGCGGTGATATTAACGCCATCGTAAAATCCCAGCAATTTTAACGGAATATGACCCTGATCGTGGTACATCGCCACTACCATGTCATACATCCCTTCGTGGCACTGCATAAACACCGTATCCGGCGGGCACGGACCGGTAACATTCAGCCCTTCTGCTTTCATGGCATTCACCGCCGGGCCGACAATGTTGATCTCTTCATCGCCAAACAGACCGTTTTCGCCGGCGTGCGGGTTAACCCCGGCCACGGCAATGCGCGGGTTATCGTAACCGACGCGTTTGAGGAACGTATCGGCTACGCGAATCACGGTTTTTACGCGATCCTGATTGAGGGTATCGAGGAACTTCCGCAGCGCAATATGCGTGGTGATGTGGATCACTTTCAGCTTATCGGTGTAAAGCACCATCGCGTAATCTTTGCTGTCAGTCAGATACGCCAGCAGTTCGGTATGCCCCGGATAGTGGTGCCCGGCAAGGTGCAGCGCCTCTTTATTCAGCGGCGCGGTCGCTATCGCTTTTACCTCACCGTTCATTGCCAGCGAGGTCGCACGTTTGATGCAGCGATACGCCAAATCGCCCGCCTGCGCTTGCACCACGCCCGGTTGCAGCGCATCAGCATCCTCCAGCGGCTCATCAATGACGTTGATCACGCCCGGCGCAAAACGCGCGTCGGCAATCCGATCAATGACCTTCAGTTCCGCACGCGGGGTAATATTCATCGCCAGAATGCGCTGGAAGGTGCGCGCACATCCCACCACCACCACCGGCGCACCGGATAACTCGCCTTCGACCAGCGATTTAATAATAATCTCCGGGCCAATACCCGCCGGGTCGCCCATCGTTACAGCAATGATATTAGTCACTCGATTTCTCCTCGATAAAATGCAGAACCTTAAGCAAGGTCGTTTTGTCGCCAAAGCCACCCGCCCTGGTCATCACCGGTCGTTGCCACTCGCAACCTGTAAAATAGCCCCAGGGCACGCAACCTGCGGCTCGCCCCTGAATATGAAAACCACGCGCACCCAGCGCCTGCGCCACCGCCACAGCAACATCGCCGCCGGAGAGATAGAGCGCCGCAGGCGTCACCTCACTCAGCACCTCGCGCGTTAATTGCGCCAGAAATGCGCAAATTTGCTCACCCAGTTCACTGCGGTTCAGGCCGCGACGAGCGCACAGCGCCGCAATTTGATGACGCGCCTGCACATCCGGACAGGTGTGTACCAGGCAGTGCTCGCCAGCGCGCAGCGCGGTAATAATCGCCTGCCGGTATGCGGCGCTATCAGCGTCCAGTGCCGCATCAACATCAATCAGCAGGCGCGTCACGCGCGGGTGCGTTGCGGTCTGCTCCAGTTGCTGTTGAGCGATTTCGCTCATAGAGCCAATTATTGCCAGTAGCGCGACCGGTTTTTGCGGTGCCAGATGGCGTGCCAGCGCATCGCACAGCCCGGCGGAACCCACCAGCAGCGGCGGCGTGGCGGCGCGTGTCGTTTGGGCAATAATCAAATCGAGATCGGCATCGGTCTGCGCATCCACCACCAGCAACGGCGGTGCATCTGCGGTCGCCTGCGCCAGTGCTTCCGCCAGTTGCGCCGGTTGCAGATAGCGACATTCCGCCGTGCTGTGCGCCGCCAGCAGGCTGCCGATATCCGCGCTTTGCACCGGTGTTTTCGGGTCGCTGGCAAATTCGGTTTCCGTCAGCAGCACGCCCTGCACATAACACTGCCCGTTGCGGGTGATGCGCCCGGCCTGGGGAAATGCCGGGGCGATAACGGCCGCCGTTGCCTGCAGCACTTGCATCATAGCGGCGACTTCCGCGCCGATATTGCCGCGCAGGGTGGAGTCGATTTTTTTCACTAACCAGCGCGGTGCGTAATGGGTGCCGATCTCCGCAGTCAGCGCGTGAATGCGCGCGGCGGCTTCCTGAGCCGTCAACGCCCGACTGTCGCTGTTGTAGATCAGCGCCTGTGCCTGGCTTACATAACCTGCCGTCAGCGCCACTTCAACGTGCATACCCGCCTGCGCCAGGCTGACACCGGCGTCGTTTGCGCCGGTGAAATCATCCGCGAGGATCACGACCTCTTTCACCACCAGTTGTTCGTTCATCCCTTCTCCGGGTCATTATGTTCTGGTTATGATTATATTCAATCATGATTGATTATATGTGAGCAAGATCAACTTAATCAGTTTGTGAATAAATTATAAATTTAGGCCATGTAGTGACGGTGATTGCTATCTGATGATTGAGATTAATCACCATAACAGAGACAGGAGAAGGTCGTGGTAACCATTAACAGCACACTGATTAGCGGCGCGGGGGCGATTCCGGCCATTGCTCCGCTGCTGGCCGGTAAAAAGAACGTCCTGCTGGTCAGCGACGGCAACATTATTAAGCTCGCAGCGACACAACAGATTCGCGCCCTGCTGGAGAGCGATGGCAGACACGTTCAATTGATTGACAATGTACCGCCGGAACCAAGCCAGCACGACGTCGCGAAAATTGTCGGTGCATTACATATCACCGCATTTGATCTGGTGGTTGGCATTGGCGGCGGTAGCGTGCTGGATGTGGCGAAGCTTCTCTCCGTGCTGTGTCACCCGGTGTCACCGGGTCTTGATGCGCTGTTGAAAGGCGAGAAGCCGACGGCGCGCATCGGCTCGCTGCTGATCCCGGCCACTGCCGGTACCGGCTCGGAAGCCACGCCGAATGCGATTCTGGCCATTCCTGAACAGGACACCAAAATCGGCATCATTTCACCGGTAATGCTGCCGGATTATGTGGCGCTGATCCCGGAGTTGACCACCAGCATGCCCGCGCACATTGCCTCTTCGACCGGCATCGACGCGCTGTGTCATCTGATTGAGTGCTTTACTGCCACCATCGCCAATCCGGTCAGCGATAACGTCGCGCTGATCGGCCTCTACAAGCTGCTGCGCAATATCGAAACCGCAGTTAATGAACCGCACAATCTCAATGCGCGGCTGGAGATGTTGTGGGCCTCTTATTACGGCGGTGCGGCGATTACCCATGCCGGAACCCATCTGGTGCATGCGCTCTCTTATCCGCTGGGCGGCAAATATCACCTGCCGCACGGCGTGGCGAACGCCATTCTGCTCGCGCCCTGCATGAAAGTGGTGCGCCCGCACGCCGTGGAGAAATTCGCCCAGGTGTGGGATCTGCTGCCAGATGCGGACACCTCGCTGAGTGCAGAGGAGAAATCCCATGCGCTGGTGACGTGGTTTGCTGCACTAGTGAAGCGCCTGAATCTGCCGGACAACCTCGAAGCGCTCGGCGTACCGCGTGCCGATATTCCGGCGCTGAGCGACGCGGCCCTCAATGTTAAGCGGTTGATGAATAACGCGCCCTGCACCGTCAGCCATGAGGATGTACAGGCGATTTATCAGACATTGTTTTAATGCATGACGTGATTATCGGATGGCGCAGCCGCCATCCGGCACAAACAGAGGAATTGTGATGAACAAACCTATAAAAGGCGTACTGACCGCCATTGTCACGCCTTTTGACACCGGGGGCGCTTTCAACCCACAGGCGCTGAAACAGCAGATCAATCGCCAGCTCGACGCCGGAAACGGCATCTTTTGCGGCGGCACCAATGGCGAATTCTTCGTGCTGAACGCGCAAGAAAAAGTGGCCGTCGCCGCCACCTGCGTCGATGAAGTGGCCGGTCGCGCGCCGGTCGTGGCGCATATTGGCGAGATCTCGACGCGGGAAACCGTTCGTCTGGGCAAAGAGATTGAAAAGCTCGGCGTCGATGCCGTTTCAGTGATCACCCCCTGGTTCGTGCCGTTGAAACAGGATGAACTTATTGCCCATTACACCGCCGTGGCGGACGCGTTAAGCGTGCCGGTTTTTCTCTATAACATCCCGGCGCGTACCGGCAACACTATCGAACCGCAAACCGCGCGCACGCTGGCAGCGCACCCCAATATCATCGGCATCAAAGACAGCGCGGGCAGCTATGAGAGCCTGAACGGTTTTTTGCATGCTGTCAGCGATATTAGCAGTTTCGACGTGTTAAACGGCCCGGACTCCCTGATCCATCAGGGATTCGTCGACGGCTGTTCAGCCTGTATTTCCGGTCTGGCAAACGTTGCGCCGCAGGCGATCAATGCCATCTGGTCATGTTTTACCACCGGAGATATTGCCGGTTCCCACGCGGCGCAGGAGAGCGTCACCAGGCTGCGCACCGACCTGTATAACGTGGCGTTTTCCCCGGCCGCGGTCAAAAAAGCATTACAAATCATGGGATATGACGTTGGCGACAGCCGTTACGCCGTCACGTTTAGCGAGCAACAATTACAACAGATCCGCCAGATAGTGACGCAATACCTTCACTGATTGCGGAGTCATTCGTCATAAGAAAACCGGGCGCTGCAGGCGCCCCGGATTCACTCGCCCTGAAGAGAGGCAAAGATGAACACCTTTACATCTCAAGATACCCTCATCATCGTCGGCATTGTGGTGGCCTACATTCTGTTCACCACCTGGCTGACATTCCGTTTACGCAGTAAGAACACCGGCGATTTTATGGAAGGCTCGCGTGCGATGCCCGCCTTTATTGTCGGCATTCTGTTGATGTCTGAATACATCGGCGCAAAATCCACCGTCGGCACCGCCCAGGCGGCGTTTGAGGATGGTTTTGCCGCCTCCTGGTCGGTGATCGGCGCGGCGATTGGCTTCCCGCTGTTTGGCTTTCTGCTGGTAAAACGCATCTATAACACCGGCAAGATCACCATCTCCGGCGCGATTGCCGAGAAGTACGGCAACAGTACGAAAAATATCATCTCCATCATCATGATCTACGCTCTGCTGCTGGTGAACGTCGGCAACTACGTCAGCGGCGCGGCGGCGATTTCGACGGTATTGAAAGTGAATCTGCCGGTGGCGGCATTTATCACTGCCATTGTCAGTACCTTCTACTTCGCGTTCGGCGGCATGAAAGGTGTGGCGTGGGTGACGCTACTGCACAGCGCGCTGAAATATTTCGGTATTCTGGCGATCATGGGCTTTGCTCTGTCGAAAACCGGCGGTTTCACGCCGATGATCGAGAACATGCCGAAATACTACTGGACCTGGGATGGTAACTTCGGTGCCAGCACCATTTTTGCCTGGCTGATTGGCACCATCGGTTCCATCTTCTGCACGCAGTTCGTGATTCAGGCAATTTGCTCGACCAAAGATGTGAAATCGGCGAAGCGTTCCACCTGGGTGGCGTTTTTCTTCTGCCTGCCGATTGCGCTGGCGATTGCGGTGATTGGCGTGGCGGCGAAATACCTGCACCCGGAAATCAACAGCCTGTATGCGATGCCGATTTTCCTGCAGGATATGAATCCGTGGGTTGCCGGTTTGGTGACAACGTCACTTGTTGCTTCCATCTTTGTCAGCGTCAGTACCGTTGCGCTGGCTATCGCCTCGCTGGTGGTAAAAGATTTTTACGTCCCCTACCGCAACCCGACGCCAGAACAGGAATTTAAAGCCACGCGCTGGCTGTCGCTGCTGATTGGTTTCCTGCCGCTGATTTTCGTGCTGTTTGTCCCGGAAGTGCTGAAGCTCTCTTTCTTTACCCGCGCTATTCGCCTGTCTATTTCCGTGGTCGCGGTCATTGCTTTCTATGCGCCGTTCTTTAAGAGCGCACGGGGCGCGAACGCCGGGCTGATTGGTGCCTGCGTGGTGACCTCGGTCTGGTATCTGCTCGGCGATCCGTTTGGCATCAATAATATGTATATCGCGCTGATAACCCCGGCGGTGATCATGGTGCTGGACCGCCTGATCCCCAACAAAGCACAGCAAAAAGCCGGTTCTCATGCGTCGCAACCTGTTCAACATAATGGAGTCTGATATGTCCGCTACCAATCGTGATGGTGTTTTACGCCCGCAACCGCATGACGCGCGCGTTATCACAGCGATGCTGCCGTCACCCTGCCCGCAAAACCATGCAGCGAATATTCTGCCGCTGCCGGACGGCACGTTACTCTGCGTCTGGTTCGGCGGCTCGCAGGAAGGCGTCGCGGATATTTCCGTCTACGGTTCGCGCCTTGCGCCGGGCGCGCAGCGCTGGAGCGACGCGGTGAAACTCTCGGACGATCCGACGCGCTCCGAGCAGAACCCGGTACTGTTCCTCGCGCCGGATAACACGCTGTGGCTGCTGTGGACGGCTCAGATCTCCGGCAACCAGGACACTGCCATTGTGCGCTACCGCCAGTCGGCTGACTTTGGCGCAAGCTGGGGGGAAATCGGCACGCTGCTGGACAAACCCGGCACCTTTATTCGCCAGCCGATTACCGTGCTGGAGAATGGCAACTGGCTGCTGCCAGTGTTCTATTGCCGCACGCAGTCGGGTGAAAAATGGGTCGGCAATGACGATATCAGCGCGGTAAAAATCTCCGCCGATCGGGGGAAAAGCTGGCGCGATGTCGACGTACCGCAGAGCCTTGGCTGCGTGCATATGAATATCACCGCCCTGCCCGGCGGTACGCTGGTGGCACTGTTCCGCAGCCGCTGGGCAGACAATATTTATTACAGCCACTCCACCGATGGCGGCGAAAGCTGGTCGGTGCCGGAACCGACCGTGCTGCCGAATAACAACTCATCGATTCAGGTAACCACGCTGACCGATGGCACGCTGGCGCTGGTGTTTAACCACATGAGCGCCGCCGGGGCCACAGAACGCCGCGCCTCACTTTATGATGAGATTGACGATGGCGACGGGCGCAAAGAACCGACGGTCACCAGCGGGCGCAGCGCCTTCTGGGGCGCACCGCGCGCGCCGATGACGGTGGCTATCTCGCCGGATGGCGGTAAAAGCTGGCCGTGGCAGCGCAATCTGGATGAAGGCGATGGCTACTGCATGACCAACAACTCGCAGGAAAAGCTCAACCGCGAGTTCTCTTATCCCAGCATCAAACAGGGCGCTGACGGCGATCTGCACATTGCTTATACCTGGTTCCGTCAGGCCATCAAATATGTGCGTGTTTCTCCAGCGTGGGTGAAGGAGTAACAGATGATTTTAGGGAATCTGAACGCCCTGCCGCAGGCCGGGCTTCCCGCCGCGCTGCGCGACATCCTTGCGCTGCCGCAGTGCTCGCTGGCCGCGCTGCAGGCGTACGAAGACGGGCGTTTGCAGCCAGAACAGGCTGCGTGGTTTTGCAATATTGGCCCGGCAAAAACCCAACCGCAGGCGCAGCGCCACACCGAATATCACCGGTTATGGGCAGATATTCAGGTGGTGCTTGCCGGTGAGGAGATGATTAATGCCGGAACACAATACCTGGCGCAGGAGAGCGATGAACAGCGTAAGCCGGATTTGTATATCACCACCGCCGCTGCATTGCCGGTGAGCGTGACGCTGCGCGCCGGGGATTTCGCCGTGTTTCTTCCTGGCGAGCCGCATCAGGCGCTGTGCGCGGTGAATGAACCGATGACCGTGCGTAAAGCGGTGTTCAAAGTGCCGTGCGAACTGCTGGAGGGTTAACACCATGCCGCATGCTGTGGTTACTGGCGCCAGTTCCGGGATTGGCGAAGCCATTGTCGATAATTTGCTGGCGCAGGGCTGGCAGGTCACCGGGCTTGCACGCTCGCGGGTTGAACGGGCGCATCCTGCGTTTCGCAGCCTGCAAGTGGATTTAAGCGATGAGCTGGCGTTGCGCCAGGTGTTCGCAGAGGTGGAAACACCGCAGGCAGTGATTCACGCCGCCGGAATGATGGCTGCCGCGCCACTTGGCGAGCTGGATGCGACAACCAGCCAGCGCCTGTGGCGGCTGCATGTGCAGGCAGCCGAAATGCTGGTTAACCACTTCGCGCCGCAGCTACAGCCAGGCGGACGGATTGTGGTGATTGGCAGCCGTACCTCACGCGGTGCCGCAGGGCGTTCGCAGTATGTCGCCACCAAAGCGGCGCTGCTCGGGATGGTCAGAAGCTGGGCGGCAGAGCTGGCTCCGCGCGGGATCACCGCCAATGTGGTCGCTCCAGGAGCCACGCAAACGCCGATGCTCAGCGCGCCAGGACGGGAAAGCTCGCCGCCGAATGTACCACCGATCGGTCGGCTGATCGCACCAAGGGAAGTCGCAGCACTGGTGGGGTTTGTGCTCTCGCCGGATGCCGCAGCCATCACCGGCCAGGAGCTGGTGATCTGCGGCGGCGCATCATTAACATAACCATGAAATACCGGATGGCGCTGTGCTTATCAGATCTGGGCAAGCGCCGTGCTTACCGGAACAGGGAGCGAAATGAGTATTTTTGCTTCAACCAGGGCACAATCGCCCTGGCCGGATAAGACGAAGCCACTGCGGCGATGGAATTAGCGCAGATAGACTTTTCCCAGCAGATAGAGCGTCGCCTGGCCACCGATGAGCACGCGGTCCCCGCGCCATTCGCAGCGTAAATCGCCGCCGCGTGCAGAGACCTGCCGCGCCTGCATCACCGTTTTATTCAGCTTCTCGCCCCAGTACGGGATCAACATGCTGTGCGCCGAGCCGGTCACCGGATCTTCCGCCACCGATTCGCCCGGGCAGAAAAAGCGGCTGACAAAATCGTACTCATCCCCCGGCGCGGTCACGCAGACCATTTTTCCCAGCGGCTTCATGGCGGCGATATCCGGTCGTAACGCTTCCACCTGCGCCTGGTTCTCCAGCACTACCAGATAATCCCGCGCCACGCGCACCTCTTTCGCCGTACTGATGCCCAGCGTTTGCAACAGCAGTTCCGGCGGCATGCTCACCTCTTGTGTTGCCCAGGCCGGGAAATCGAGCGTCAGCCAGTCACCTTTACGGGTGACCGTCAACGGGCCGACAAAACGGGTGGCGAAGAGAATTTCCGTCGACGGGTAATCCAGATACTCAAAAATCACGTGCGCGGCGGCAAGTGTGGCATGCCCGCAGAGGTTAATTTCCGCCTGCGTGGTAAACCAGCGCAGCTCAAAACCGGTGTCATTGCGGACAAAAAACGCGGTCTCGGATTGATTATGCTGCTGCGCCATTTTCAGCAACAGATCGTCAGGCAGCCATTCGGTAAGCGGGCACACGGCAGCGGCATTGCCGCCAAAAGTTTGGTCGCTAAACGCGTCCACCATATAAAAGTCAATTGTTTGCATAGCCGTTTCCTCTTTATCGTTCTCTGTTTCTGAACGCTATTGTCAACCGATGCAATCGGTATTTATTTGCTGAATGAAAAGTGAGATCTACATCACAAAATGTTTGTATTTTCGCCAACAAAAGCTTTAAGATCACTTCCTCTTCTTTTTTTAACCAAGCAAGAACACCTTATGACTGCGAATACCGTTTCACGAAAAGTCGCGTGGCTTCGGGTCGTAACGCTTGCCGTTGCTGCTTTTATTTTTAATACCACCGAGTTCGTGCCTGTGGGGTTGCTGTCGGATATCGCTCAGAGTTTCGACATGGAGACCGCGCAGGTGGGGATTATGCTGACCATCTACGCCTGGGTTGTGGCGCTGATGTCGCTGCCCTTTATGCTGCTGACCAGCCAGATCGAGCGTCGTAAGCTGTTGATTGGTTTGTTTGTGTTGTTTATTGCCAGCCATGTACTGTCGTTTCTGGCATGGAACTTTAAGGTGCTGGTGATAAGCCGCATCGGTATAGCTTTCGCCCATGCGATTTTTTGGTCGATCACCGCCTCGCTGGCAATCCGCCTGGCGCCCGCCGGTAAACGCGCGCAGGCGCTGAGCCTGATCGCCACCGGTACCGCGCTGGCGATGGTGCTGGGCCTGCCGATTGGCCGCATTGTCGGGCAATATTTTGGCTGGCGCACCACCTTCTTTGCCATCGGTCTTGGCGCCCTCATCACACTGGTTTCTCTGATAAAACTGCTGCCGCCCCTGCCAAGCGAACACTCCGGATCGCTGAAAAGCCTGCCGCTGCTGTTCCGTCGTCCGGCGCTGATGAGCATCTACCTGCTGACGGTAGTCGTGGTGACCGCCCATTACACCGCTTACAGCTATATTGAGCCGTTTGTGCAGAATGTAGCTGGCTTTAGCGCCGGTTTCGCCACCGTACTGCTGCTGATCCTCGGCGGCGCGGGGATTATCGGCAGTATCTTGTTCGGCAAGCTGGGCAATCAGCACGCGTCCGGTCTGGTGTGTAGCGCGATTGGCCTGCTGGTGTTGTCGCTGGTGTTCATGCTGCCCGCTTCCGGCAGCGAGACGCATCTGGCGGTGCTGAGCGTTTTCTGGGGCATGGCGATCATGATTATCGGCCTCGGCATGCAGGTGAAAGTGCTGGCGCTGGCGCCCGATGCCACTGACGTAGCAATGGCGCTGTTTTCCGGCATTTTTAATATTGGCATTGGCGCCGGTGCGCTGGTTGGCAACCAGATCAGCCTGCATTGGTCGATGGATATCATCGGCTATGCGGGTGCGATCCCGGCGATTGCCGCGCTGGTATGGGCGGTGGTGATTTTCCGCCGCTGGCCGGTAAAACTGGAAGAACAGGTAAGCCACAGCCATATGTAAGCGGCTCGTGGCTCAAAGTGTTTCGGACACCATTTTATCCATCACTGCGGTTTGCCAGTCAAACCACGGGTTCCAGGTCAGGCGGGCATGAATTTTACCCGCTTCGACCAGCCCCCAATCGGAATACCACACCTCTTCCCCCTTCAGACAGCGCTGCGCCGCATCGTCAGGCTGACCGTTGGCGCAGAGCAGTACGCTGCCTTTGCGGCCATACAGCGGGTTTTGCGGCGAAAACAGCACCGACATATGCGAAAACTGACTGATGCGATCCTGCGGCAGAAAATCCGTTTTCACCAGAATGCGGGAGACGTTCGCCACTTCCGGACGCGGCGCGCCGTACCAGATCACCCGGCTGGCGGGATGGGGAAAGCTGCGGTCAAAATGGTCGAGGATCCAACGGGTATTGAGCACGGAATCATGCTCGCTGAGCACAATCAGCGCTGGCTTGTCCCAGCTTTTACGCGCCAGCCACTGCTGCGCGCTGGCGCTGGTGCGCCAGAACTGGGCAAACCCATTCGTCGGTACGCGTAAATAACGGGTGGCGATCTGCTGCGGGAATACCGTGCTCGGCGGGCGCAACCAGTCGCGAAATAGCGCCACCGTCGGGGCGAGAAAATCGTAGGCGGTGTTGGATTTAAACGCCGGAGAGAATAACAGCAAGCCCTGCACCCTATCGTGATGCGTCATGGCATACTCCAGCGCCAGATTACCGCCGGTGGAGAAGCCGCCGAGCCACAGCGTATCCACCTCTTTTGCCAGGATATCGGCCTGTTCACGCACCACCTGCCGCCACTGTTCGACGCTGACGTTCAGCAGGTCAGAGGGCCGGGTGCCGTGCCCCGGCAAAAGGACAGTGCGCACCAAAAAACCCTGTTTCGCCAGCGCTGGCGCAATATCGACAAACGAACCAGGCCCATCGCCAAGGCCGTGGATCAGTAAAATGCCTTTACGGGCAGGCTGCGACGGGCGCCACTCCTGCGGCGTGTTGAGCGTCAGCTCCGCCGTTTTATCCAGCGTTTGAAAGGCCCGATGCGCACGTACATAGTCGCGGGTTTGTAACTGATAATCGGCAAAGCTTGCCTGCCCCAGCGGCGGTTGCGCGGTTTGTTGATGCTGACAGCCTGTCAGCATCAACATCATGATCGCCAGCACAACCCCTCTGCCCATCAGGCGGCTCCGTGGAAAGTGGTAATAATCTCCAGCACGCCGTTGATGATAAATTGCACGCCCATGCAGACCAGCAAAAAGCCCATTAACCGGGAGATCGCTTCTATTCCGCCCTTGCCGACCAGCCGCATGATCGCGCCGGAACTGCGCAGACTGCCCCATAAGATCACCGATACAGCGGCAAAGACGAGCGGCGGCGCAAGGAAAATCACCCAGTCGGGAAATGTCGAGCTGTGGCGGATGGTCGATGCCGAACTGATGATCATGGCGATAGTTCCCGGCCCGGCGGTGCTGGGCATCGCCAGCGGTACGAAGGCGATATTGGTACCGGGCTCATCCTCCAGCTCTTCAGATTTGGTTTTTGCTTCTGGCGATTCGTGCGGTTTTTGCTGCGGGAACAGCATGCGAAAACCAATAAAGGCGACAATCAACCCACCGGCAATCCGCAAACCCGGGATCGAGATGCCGAACGTGTTCATCACCAACTGCCCGGCATAATACGCCACCATCATAATGATGAAGACATACACCGACGCCATCAGCGCTTGTTGATTACGCTGGGCGTTATTCATATTGCCCGCCAGCCCTAAAAACAGCGCTACGGTGGTTAACGGGTTCGCCAGCGGCAGTATCACCACCAGCCCCAGACCGATAGCTTTAAACAATTCAAGCATGATGCGCGACGCTCCTTGTGTGGTCAAAGCCCGGGCAGTATAGCGTTAACACAGCGGCAATGGGATGTTTGTAGACTGGCAACAGCACCTTAACGCAAACCGATTCAGTTGTTTACGTCGTGTAAAATTTTACCGTTATGAAACGTTTTAGCAAATAGTGGCATCCGGGAATCCATTCTGTTGACTTATATTTGCCTGAGCAATAATATCTGCCGTGATTAATCTACTTGCCGGGGCAACCATTGTGAAAAGCACGAATGATCTGTTTAACGATATCATTCCTTTAGGCCGCTTAATCCATATGGTTAACCAGAAAAAAGATCGTTTACTCAACGACTATTTATCGCCGCTGGATATCACTGCCACTCAGTTTAAGGTGCTGTGTTCTATCCGCTGCCAAACCTGTATCACCCCGGTAGAACTAAAAAAAATTCTTTCCGTCGATCTCGGCGCCCTGACCCGCATGCTGGACAGACTGGTATGCAAAGGCTGGATCGTGCGTAACCCGAATCCGAATGACAAACGCGGCGTGTTGGTGCAATTAACGCCCGACGGCGCGGCGCTTTGTGAGCAATGTCATCAATTGGTAGGGAAAGATCTGCACCAGGAATTGACAAAAAACTTAACGGCAGAAGAAGTGGCAACCCTTGAGTCTTTGCTCAGGAAAATATTGCCGTAAAAAACAAAGAGGTATGACGATGTCCAGACGCAATACTGACGCTATCACCATTCATAGCATTTTGGACTGGATCGAGGATAACCTGGAATCGCCGCTGTCACTGGAAAAAGTGTCAGAACGTTCAGGTTACTCCAAGTGGCACCTGCAACGGATGTTTAAAAAAGAGACCGGTCATTCGCTGGGCCAATACATTCGCAGCCGCAAGCTGACGGAAATTGCGCAAAAGCTCAAGGAGAGCAACGAACCGATCCTGTATCTGGCGGAACGTTATGGGTTTGAATCGCAACAAACCCTGACCCGCACGTTCAAAAACTATTTTGACGTGCCGCCGCATAAATTCCGCGTGACAGATATGCCTGCTGAATCAAGGTATCTCTACCCGCTAAACCATGCTTGTTAATTATCGCCTGTTTTAAAGACGTATCGAGGAATGTATGAAACGTATTGCCTGTGCCGCCATCACGCTGATGGTTCTGTTTTCCGGCCAGAGTTATGCGGAACAATTCAATCATCCGGCACCGCAGGATTCCCGCGACGCGATGATTTTACCCGCCCCCCAACAAACATCGCCGTATGACTTTAACCATATGGGTGTGGGCAGTGACAAATCCGACGTATTAGGCGTGCCCTATTACAATCAGCACGGCTAATCGTTTTGCCCCGCATAAGCGGGGCTTTTTTTTATTCCCTGCCTGATTAGCCCTTTCCCGACAAACCGCAGTGTATTAGGCCTGTACCGCACGGCGCAGACGAAAACCAAAAACGTTGATATACAGACCGCCCATCACCAGCACTGCGCCTGCCAGCTGCAGGGCCGATAAGGTTTCGCCCAACAGAATTGCCGCGCTCGCCATGCCGACGACCGGCACCAGCAGCGACAGCGGCGCGACGCGCCAGGTTTCATAGCGCCCCAGCAGTGAACCCCAGATGCCGTAGCCGATGATGGTCGCGACAAACGCCAGATAGACCAGCGACAGCAGCGTGGTGGTATCAATACTCACCAGGCTTCGCAGCATCAACGCCGGACCGTCGAACACCAGAGAAGCAATCATAAACGGCACAATCGGAATTAAGGCGCTCCATACCACCAGCGACATCACCGCTGGTCGTGAGCTGTGCTGCATGATTTTTTTGTTGAAGATATTGCCACAGGCCCAACTGAACGCCGCCGCCAGTGTCAGCACAAAGCCCACCAGCGGAATGTGCTGACCATTAAGACTCGATTCGATCAACACCAGCACCCCCAGTACCGCCAGCGAAATGCCGACCAGCTGTTTTGATTGCAGCCGCTCGCCAAAGACACCCGCGCCGAGAATAATGGTGAAAAAGGCCTGCGCCTGTAATACCAGCGATGCCAGCCCGGCAGGCATGCCAAATTTGATGGCGCAAAACAGAAAGGCGAACTGACCGAAACTGATCGTCAGCCCGTAACCCAGCAACAAACGCAGCGGAATGTTGGGCCGCGCGACGAACAAAATTGCCGGGAACGCCACTAACACAAAGCGTAAACCTGCCAACATCAACGGCGGCATACTGTGCAGGCCAACTTTGATCACCACAAAATTCAGCCCCCACGCCACGACCACCAGCATTGCCAGTAGTACATCTTTACGCGTCATTCTTCGCCCCTGTAGTTTCAACTTTTGTAAAAAAGTTACGTTAACGTAAAAAATAGTACAGCGACAGATCATTAAATTCGGTAGGTCAGTTTAGGCATTTGTCGCTAAATCAGCCGTTGTACATAGCGGTTTATGCATGTTATTGCTGTATACATCACAAAAAACTATAACAACCAGCATGTCGGGCAAAACATGACCACACCACAAACACGATCCACCGTCGCACTACTGGCGTCCTCTCTGTTATTAACCATTGGTCGCGGCGCAACGCTGCCGTTTATGACCATCTATCTTAATCGCCAGTACGGCATGGCCGTCGATCAGGTCGGTTATGCCATGTCCGTCGCGCTGACTATCGGCGTTGTCTTCAGCCTTGGTTTCGGCATGCTGGCGGATAAGTTCGATAAAAAACGCTATATGTTGCTGGCGATCGTCGCCTTTATCACCGGTTTTGCTGCCATCCCGCTGACGCATCACGCCGGGCTGGTTGTGCTCTTTTTCGCCCTGATCAACTGCGCTTATTCGGTCTTCTCCACGGTGCTGAAAGCCTATTTTGCCGATACGCTCACGCCGACGGCGAAAGCGAAGGTCTTTTCGCTTAACTACACCTTTCTCAACATCGGCTGGACCGTCGGCCCGCCGCTGGGCACGCTGCTGGTGATGCAAAGTATTAATCTGCCATTCTGGCTGGCGGCTGTCTGCGCAGCATTCCCACTGGTCTTTATCCAGTTTTTTGTCCGCCGCGTGGCCGTGGGCAGCGGCATGGAGCCTGCGGTTCCCTGGTCGCCATCGGTGCTGCTGAAAGACAAAGCGCTCGGCTGGTTTACCCTCTCGAACCTGCTTGCTTCCTTCGTGTGCGGCTCTTTCGCCTCCTGCCTTTCCCAGTACGTGATGGCCGTAGCGGACAGCGATTTTGCGGAAAAAGTGGTGGCCGTCGTGCTGCCGGTCAACGCCGCTATCGTGGTTTCGCTGCAATACGCTGTCGGGCGCAAACTGACCGCGACCAACCTGCGTCCGCTCATGGCGTTCGGCACACTTTGCTTCGTGGTGGGGCTGGTGGGATTTATGCTCTCCGGCAACAACTTATGGTTGTGGGGGCTCTCCGCCGCGGTATTTACGCTGGGCGAAGTGATTTATGCGCCAGGTGAATATTTGCTGATCGATAACATCGCGCCGCCGGGGATGAAAGCCACCTATTTTTCCGCCCAGGCGCTGGGCTGGCTGGGTGCGGCGATGAACCCGCTACTGACCGGGATCATTCTCACCACCCTGCCTGCCTGGTCACTGTTTGTGATCCTGATCGTCACCATTGGCATAGCATGGCTGATGCTGGTGAAAGGGATGCAGGTACGGCAATGGGGCGCGGTGCCAGCGCAATAAATAGCAGGTGCCTGATGGCGGCCACGCCATCAGGCACTCACAACGCTTTACCGACTCACCACACTTGTGCGGCGATATTTGTCACCAGACGCACTTTGTCCCACTGCTGCTCCGGCGTTAGTGAGTTGCCCTCTTCGGTGGAAGCAAAACCGCACTGCGGGCTAAGGCAAATCTGGTTGATATCCACATATTTTGCCGCTTCCGCGATACGTGCTTTCACCCCTTCCGGGTTTTCCAGCTCGCCGTTTTTAGTGGTAATAAGCCCCAACACCACCTGCTGTTTACCCGGACGAACAAAGCGCAGCGGTGCAAAATCCCCGGAACGATCGTTGTCATATTCAAGGAAGAAAGCATCAACATTGACGCTGCCGAACAGCACTTCTGCCACCGGCTCGTAGCCGCCTTCGGAAATCCAGGTCGAACGGAAATTGCCGCGGCAGACATGCAACCCGATGGTCAGATCCTCCGGCTTACCTTCCAGCGCTTTATTGAGTACGCGGGCATAAATGCGCGCCAGTTCATCCGGATCGTCACCGCGTTCGCGGATCTGGCGACGCTGATCGTCAGAGCACAGATAGGCCCAGACGGTGTCATCCAGTTGCAGATAACGGCAACCGGCGGCATAGAAAGCATGAATGGCATCGCGCCAGGTGGTCGTCAGATCGTCAAAATAGGCATCCAGTTGCGGATAGACGGTCGCATCAATATCTTTACGCCCGCCGCGGAAATGCAGCACGCTCGGGCTGGGGATGGTCATCTTCGGCTGCGCGTTGCCGCTGATGCTTTTCAGATAGCGGAAATCATTCAGCATTGGGTGATCGCCAAAACGCAGTTTGCCGGTGACACGTACGCCGTGGGCTTTGGTTTGTACGCCGTTAAACTGAATACCTTTCTCCGAATCGTAACGCTCAACCCCTTCCAGTCCGTCGAAGAAATCAAAGTGCCACCAGGCGCGACGAAACTCCCCGTCCGTCACCACATGCAGACCACAGGCGCACTGCTGTTCAACCACATGACGGATGGCCTCATCTTCGACACTGCGCAACTGCTGTGCGGTGATCTCGCCCTGCGCAAACTGCTGGCGGGCATTTTTGATGGCATCCGGTCGTAAGAAACTGCCGACTACGTCTGCGCGGAAAGGGGCCTGATGTCGCTGCATGGTTATTCTCCTCGAACGCCGGAGCAGATGATTACCCGGCGTGATAATTCATTATTTGAATTTTTAGCCTTCTGGATGGCTAAATGTCCAAATAAAATGTCACACCGGGCAGAGTGCAGCAACAGAGAAAATTTCACCATACATGAGAGAGTTTCATGATGACGTAATGAAGATGAAAAAAGAGGACTAGAAATCCGCTTCGCTCTGCCCGCTGGCGAAGGCATAACCTTCATCTTCCCAGCCGGTGATGCCACCGATCATGATTTTGACCGGTAGTCCCAGCCGCGCCAGTTTCAGCGCCGCGCGATCGGCACCGTTGCAGTGCGGCCCGGCACAGTAGACTACAAACAGCGTCTCCGACGGCCAGGCGGCCATGCGTTCGGCAGTCATCATGCTGTGCGGCAGATGCAACGCGCCGGGAACGTGACGACGAGCGAAGGCATCCGGGCTGCCAACCACATGCAGCAGGACAAAATCTCTGTCGTCATGGGTGATCGCGTCATGCACATCGGCGCAATCTGTTTCAACGCTCAGGCGGCGCAGAAAATGGCTGGTGGCTTGTTCAGGGGATGCGACGGGAAAATCAGTAACGTAGCTCATCGTGCTTTCTCCTTGTTTGTGTTAACAGTAATCTAACCAAAACAGGACAACTTAGCTGCACCGTTCTATGCCAGATAACACCAGGATAATGACAACATTACGACATCCCCCCGCACCGCACCGTGTTGTTGCCCTCGCTTATGATGGGCTTTGCACCTTTGAGTTTGGCGTCGCGGTGGAGATCTTCGGTCTGCCGCGCCCGGAAATGGGCGATAACTGGTACCACTTCGCCGTTGCGGCAGTGGATGCCGGAGAACTGCGGGCGACCGGCGGTATTCGTGTAACGGCTGAAGGCGGGCTGGAGCTGCTGGCCGACGCGCAAACCATTGTCGTGCCCGGATGGCGCGGGGCAGAGTCGCCCGTTCCGGCTGATTTGTGCGCTGCGCTCCAGCAAGCCTGGCAACGGGGTTGCCGCATTATCTCCATCTGTTCCGGGGTGTTTGTGCTGGCGGCGGCTGGCCTGTTAAACGGGCGCAAAGCCACCACCCACTGGCGTTATACCGATGGGCTGCGCGAGCGCTATCCGGCCATTGTGGTGCTGGAGGATGCGCTCTATTACGACGAAGGGAATGTGATGACGTCCGCGGGCAGCGCGGCGGGGATTGATCTCTGCCTGCACGTGGTCCGTGAGGATTTTGGTCTTGAGGCGGCGAACATGGTCGCCCGGAGACTGGTGGTTCAGCCACATCGCGATGGTTCGCAGACGCAGCAGCTTATCCGCCCGGTCGCCCGCACGCGCGAGAGCCGCCAGTTGGGACTGCTGTTTGATTTTCTCCACCAGCAACTTGCGGAAAATCATACCGTGGCATCACTGGCGCAACGGGTGGGCATGAGCCCGCGCACCTTTTTACGCCGCTTTCAGGAATCGACAGGCACCACGCCGGCACGCTGGATTTTACAGGCGCGGTTGCAGCGCGCTCAGACGCTGCTTGAACAAACACGCATGCGTATTGATCTGGTCGCCGGGCAGGCAGGATTTGGTAATGCCGCGTTGCTGCGCCACCATTTTCATCAGCAATATGGCATCTCCCCGGCGATGTACCGCAAGAAGTTTGCCGAAACAGCGAAATAACGCGCGCCATTCAGGCTTTATTGAGGTTCACCAGGTTATTATCTCTCCATCGCGGCTAAATAATTAAGGTAAGAGAGGCAAGTTGGTTAATTAGATGGAGGTTTAAAATGATGGCAAATATGCATGTCTTTATGGCAGTACTGGGAGTGATTCTTTTTTCCGGATTCCTTGCTGCTTATTTTAGTCACAAATGGGACGACTGATGAACAGCGATAATCCCCCACCGGGAAGGCCCCTTACGTAAATGCGTGAGGGGCCTTTTTCGTTATGCCCCAAAAAAAAACCGCCGTATCGGCGGTCAATGCTTGCATGGATAGTTTTGTATTATTCTGCACGTTCACTCAACGGGATGGGTAAACGCCGTGCTGACTACACTAGCAGTTACTGCCTCAATGAAGGTTAAACAAAGCTGAACTGGCGATAAAAAAAGCGCCAGCGAAACGTTTTGCTATTGAAATTATTGAAGATATATCTTTCAGCGCAATAAGAATATGTTAACGTCGAATCACCACTTCACAGACCGGAGGGGTTATTCCCAATCTCAAATTTCAGTGCCCGGTTTGCAGCAGTCAAAAGTTTTTATTCACCACATTCTGCCAGGAGCGGCAACAGCCGCATGGCGCAATTTGCTCAGTATGTGGAACAAGACTGACGGCAAGAACCTGTATATCTACGCCACGCCGCAGACGCTGGCCTAAACCGGTAATGTAAATGGGCCTCGTTGAGGCCCTTTTGATTTTTATATTTTGCATACTGCATGATAATTCAGGTAACTGCACAAACTGCCCGCATTTTATTTTCCGCTATTTGCACGAAACGCTAACGTTCAATTCTGGCTGCGACATGGCGTAAAAAAAACCGCCCTCAGGCGGTCGTTAATTAATAAAATTTCCGGATAGCCTGTTCGGTTTCCTGTTGGCTCACCAGATCGGAGAAACGGGCAACCAGGAAGGTCTCGCCATCCAGTTCCCAGGGCTCAATCGGGATTTCGAGAAATGAGCTTTGCTCATTTTTGAATGTGACCGATTTTGCGTTGTCTTCCACGGTCACGTTTTCAACCTTACCACCGGCGCGTATTACCACTACATTTTTGGTCATGTCGGTTACCTCAGTTGCTCAAATTTGATTCGACATTAGCACAGTCACTGTCTGAATGCCTGGGTTATGCCACAGAATGTTAACGTTCAAATCAGGTCCTTTAATTTGGCTTAATGAACGACATAACGCCACGGTAGTAAATGTGAGGTAGCCCACACTTTAACAACTGAGTGGTCTAAAAGCGGCAGTTAGCGCAGTGAAAAGAGAGGAAAGTAAAAAGCCAGAGGCCCGATGATGCAGGCCTCTGGCTGAGGAGTTTACGGTGATGCCGGGTGCCTCCCGGTGAGTTCGCGCCAGCCCACGAAACCCGCGATACCCCAAAAAGGTTTGACTGGTTGCCCCTCCGCGCAGGGGGATTCATCACCATCTGTTACGGTATTTCTCACGTGGAAACAGGTCAATAACCCTGCGGGTTATGTAACTTTTTAAAGCATTTCCGCCCGTGATTAATCACTTAACCCGCGATTTTTCAGCATCGGCTCGATCTGCGGATCGTGGCCGCGCCATTGCCGATAAAGTTCACCGAGATCGCTACTGTTGCCGCGCGACAAGATGGCTTCGCGGAATCGTTGCCCATTTTCACGGGTTAAACCGCCCTGCTCCACAAACCACTGATAGCCGTCATCGGCCAGCATCTGCGTCCATAAATAGGCGTAATAGCCAGCCGCATAACCGCCACCAAAAATATGCGCGAAATAGCTGCTGCGATAGCGCGGCGGAACCGCCGCCAGATCGAGCCGCTCCTTGCGAATAGCTTCACGTTCAAACTCATCGACATCATTCACCCCTGCGCCATCGGCCAGCGCATGCCAGTTCATGTCGAGCAGCGCCGCGCTCAGCAGTTCCGTCATGTCGTAACCTTTATTGAACTGGGTGGCTTGCAGCATTTTCTCGCGCAGCGCCTCCGGCATCGGCTCGCCGCTCTGATGATGGCGGGCGTAGTGAGCGAAAACCTGCGGCTGGCTGGCCCAGTGCTCATTGATTTGCGAAGGGAATTCAACGAAATCGCGCGGCGTATTAGTGCCGGAAAGCGTGGCGTAACGCTGGCTGGCAAATAGCCCATGCAGCGTGTGGCCAAACTCATGGAACAACGTAATCACTTCATCCCACGACAGCAGCGCCGCCTGCCCTGCGGCCGGTTTCTGGTAGTTACAAACGTTATAGATCACCGGCTGCGTGCCATTCAGCGTCGATTGTTCAACAAAATTGCCCATCCACGCGCCGCCGCTTTTTGAGTCGCGGGCGTAGTAATCGCCGTAAAACAGCGCCAGACCGCGGTCATCAGCATCGAAAATCTCCCACACGCGCACATCCGGATGATAAACCGGAATATCAAAACGCTCGCTGAACCGAATACCAAACAGCTCGCTCGCTGCCCAGAACACCCCGTCCGTGAGCACAGAGTTCAGGGCGAAATAGGGTTTTATTTGCGATTCATCCAGCGCATATTTCGCCAGACGAACCTGCTCGGCATAGAACGCCCAGTCCCAGGCCTGCGCGGTAAAGCCGCCCTGCTGGGTGTCAATCATCTGCTGAATGTCAGCCAGTTCCCGCTCGGCACGCGCGCGGGCGGCAGGCGCGATATCGCGCATAAATGTCAGTGCAGCCTGCGGCGTACCGGCCATCTGATCGGCGATCTTCCAGCTGGCGAAATCGTTAAAACCCAGCAGTTTCGCCTGCTGCGCGCGAAGCTGCACCAGACGCAGCACTATCGCGCGGGTATCATTGGCATCCCCTCGCTGTGTGCGCAGCCTACTGGCGGTAAACAGATTTTCGCGGGTCTGGCGATCGCGCAGCGCAGCGAGCGCCGGTTGCTGAGTGGTATTGAGCAGAGAGAGCAGCCAGCGGTTTTCCAGCCCTTTCGCCTTCGCCGCTTCGGCGGCCGAGGCGATCTCTTCGGCACTTAAGCCATCGAGTTGATGGACATAATCCACCACCAGCCCGCCCGCTTTATCTGCGGCCAGCAAACGCTGGTTAAACTGGCTGGTCAG
Source organism: Kosakonia sp. MH5 (assembly GCF_009935945.1). Classification (NCBI taxonomy): domain Bacteria; kingdom Pseudomonadati; phylum Pseudomonadota; class Gammaproteobacteria; order Enterobacterales; family Enterobacteriaceae; genus Kosakonia; species Kosakonia sp. MH5. The sequence goes on from NZ_QODH01000008.1 coordinate 270,602, forward strand.
CGCCGCCGCTTCGGTATTCAGCGCTTTCAGCGTCGTTTTATCTTCTGCGCTCAGCGTCGCGCCTGCGAGGACAAACTTCTGATACGTCGTTTCGACAAGGCGCAACGATTCTGCATCCAGCCCCAGCGCTTCACGTTGATGCCATACGCTTTCCACGCGGGCAAACAACGCATCATCAAGGTAAATATCGTTTGCCAGTTCCGCCAGCTCCGTGGAAAACGCCTCATCAAGTTGCTGTAAAAAATCGTTGGTATGCGCGGAAGTCATGGCGAAAAAGACGCTGGTCACCTGATTCAGCAGGTGGCCGCTCTGCTCCAGCGCCAGCAGCGTATTGTCAAAATCGGCGGCAGCCGGGTTCGCCGTAATGGCGGCGATCTCCGCGCGCTTTTGCCGTACGCCTTCGTCAAACGCCGGGCGATAGTGTTCATCAGTAATCACATCAAACGGTGGCGCCTGATACGGCAGCGGGCTTGCAGAGAAAAAGGGATTGGTAACCGACATGTTTCGCTCCTGAACACAGTGAATCTTTTCAGAGTAGGCATCCGCTGCGCGCATCGCAATCATTTCTCTCTCTGTTGCCGCACAAGCGTGCGTTTTTTGCCACACTGTAAGGCGGGATAACTTGTGTTACCGCAAACATGCGGTCATGCTAGGGTTCAACACCACAAAAAGCGTTGAGGAACAGTGAGATGATTATTCTGGTTACCGGGGCAACGGCAGGTTTTGGCGAAGGTATCACACGTCGTTTTATTCAGAACGGCCACAAAGTGATCGCCACAGGTCGCCGTCAGGAACGTTTACAGGAGCTGAAAGACGAGCTGGGGGATAACCTCTATATCGCGCAACTGGACGTTCGCAACCGTGCGGCAATTGACGAGTTGATGACTTCCTTGCCAGCACAGTGGCGAGACATTGATGTGCTGGTCAACAATGCCGGTCTGGCGCTGGGCCTTGAGCCCGCTCATAAAGCCAGCGTTGATGACTGGGAAACGATGATCGACACCAACAACAAAGGTCTGGTTTATATGACCCGCGCGGTACTGCCGGGCATGGTGGAACGTAATCGCGGCCATATCATCAATATCGGTTCAACGGCGGGGAGCTGGCCGTATGCAGGTGGCAACGTCTACGGCGCGAGCAAAGCGTTTGTGCGTCAGTTCAGCCTTAACCTGCGTACCGATCTGAGCGGTACGGCAGTGCGGGTGACCAATATTGAGCCAGGTCTGGTCGGCGGTACGGAGTTTTCGAATGTGCGCTTTAAAGGCGATGACGCTAAAGCGGGAAAAACCTACGAGAATACCACTGCGCTGACGCCTGAAGATGTGACCGAAGCGGTCTGGTGGGTGGCGACGTTGCCGAAGCATGTCAACATCAACACCCTGGAGATGATGCCGGTAAGCCAGACGTATGCGGGATTAAGCGTTCACCGTCAGGGTTAAATTTCCCACCCGGCCTGCGGGCCGGGTATGGGATGTACCGTAAATAAATGGTATGGTAGCCGGGTTAACCCTTTAAAAAGTAAGAGCGAATGGCCGCTGAAACGCAACTCAACCCTACACAGCCCGTAAATCAACAAATTTACCGCATTCTACGGCGGGATATTGTGCATTGCCTGATCCCACCGGGTACGCCGTTGTCGGAAAAAGAGGTGTCGGTGCGTTTCGACGTTTCGCGCCAGCCGGTGCGTGAAGCCTTTATTAAGCTGGCGGAAAACGGCCTGATCCAGATCCGCCCGCAGCGCGGCAGTTACGTTAACAAAATTTCCATGACGCAGGTGCGTAATGGCTGCTTCGTGCGCCAGGCTATCGAATGCGCCGTTGCCCGCCGCGCCGCCACGCTGATTGATGACAGTGCCTGCTATCAGCTTGAGCAAAACCTCAACCAGCAGCGCACCGCCATCGAGCGCAAGCAACTGAATGATTTTTTCGAGCTGGATGACAATTTCCACCAGAAGCTGGCGCTGATCGCCGATTGCCAGCTGGCATGGGATACCATCGAAAACATCAAAGCCACCATCGACCGCGTACGCTATATGAGCCTTGACCACGTTTCGCCGCCGGAAATGCTGCTGCGCCAGCACATGGATATCTTTTCCGCACTGGAAAAACGTGACCCTGACGCAGTCGACCACGCCATGAGCCTGCACTTGCAGGAGATCAGTGAATCAGTAAAAACCATTCGCCAGGAAAATCGCGACTGGTTCAGCGAGGATTAACGTCCTCGCCGGTCACAGACACCTGAGGGTGAGCCACCCTCACCGGTAGCTCACCGCTCTCCTTTCAGATACCTCTCGCGTTAGCGTTTAAACCGGCATTCCGGTGTCCGTAGCGACCGGCGCCGGCTCACGGCGGGATTCGCCTTTGCTCAGGTTGTACCGATCAACAGTGTCAAACATCTCGGTAAAAAGCGCGTCATCCTTTCGCGCCCAGAACGTATCCTGATCCTCGCCGCCCCAGATCTCATGAGTATGACAGGCGAACTCCAGTAAGCCGGAGTGATGCGGCGTGAAATCGATACGCTTCTGCGTCTCCTGCGGGACAATATTCTGATAGAAAAGCACAACTTCACACTCGCAGCCTTTCGCGTTGTACAACGACAACAGTTCATTCAGATGAGCTCTTAGCAGTGCAAGATCGGAATCCGCCGTGACGCGGTGATGATAAAGGAAGACAAAATTTTTATTTCCTCGCCAGGCGAGCTGACGCTCAATACGCCGTTTGAATGTCTGCTTATCAGCGGAAATGCTGAGGGGATCGTGATGGGTGAATTCAAATCCCAGCATATGTCTTTCACTGTACTGGCCAACGCAATGCTTATAGTAGGTGGAGCGTACAACAGAGTGGTCGCCATCAGGAAAATGTTGCAGATGCGTTTTGTCCAGTAAATTCTGGTAATTATCTTTTTCCATCTGAAGAATATATTCTATATTAGATCGCCCGGAGGAAAAAATAGAACTGAACGATTTCCTGTTGTGCCGACGAAGGATATCATCAGGCAGGCAATTTTCTCCAAGGGAAATCCAGTACACATCCGAATCACCGCTATGACGATATTTCCATTTCTTGCGCAGATGCGTAATTGTGCGTTTAAGCGACTTAAGATGATTTCTCACCTGTTGCTTGACAACCTCACTTTTCATTATGCCATCCCCATTCCGTATCGTTATAACACCATTAAAATGAAGCGATAAAACATCTCGCATTCATTAAAATTACCATCAAGATCAATGAGTTAAAATAAAACTATCTTATAAAAGACGTTCATACTCTTCGCCTGTTTGTTAATAAACAGACGACATTAAATGAAATAATTTCAATTCGTGATAATTCCAGATATATCTTTATTCTGTTGTCACTTACAGTAAGTTCAGTACAGAATAGCCAGCGATAAATTATGCTGTCGACCTTCATCACTTGCCGACAAAAACCAGGCTTCCCGCACTCTTCTGTCGCTTCATTTTTATTTAAAAACGATCGCCATATTTTATTCAAAAGAAACCCGGCGCAGGATTCCACTGCGCTAAAAATAGAAAAAGCGAAACAGTCTCTAACATATCGTTACAGAGTGTACGCGTTATCGCGCGGCAGGTAATAATCAGGAAAATCTTAAAAGCTTTTTATCATTAATGAATGAAAATAGAAGCGGGGAAATAAACGCGCGGTTTTTACCTATATCCGGTTGATTTAAGGTGTTTGTCATTGCGTGATGCCAAACATTTTTTCAGCAAAAAAGTGTGATGTTGATCAAAAACAAAAACTTGTCATCTCAGAAGCGTATTTATAAGGCGTCCGTAGCGGGGACATCTTCTGCCCCGTTTCGTTTTTTGGATATCAACAAGGAGAAACCACCATGGTGACTTATGATCGTAACCGTAATGCGATTACTACCGGCAGCCGCGTAATGATTAATGGCACGGGCCGTACCGGCAAAATCATTGCGATTCACGCAGCCGGGCTGGACGCCGCACAACTGCGCCGCAGTAAAACGGTAGAAGTGGAAGGTTGTGAAGGTAAATTCGAACCGGTTGAACTGATCCGTCTTGGTCTGCACTAAAATGGTGAAAATGCCCGTATAACGGCAAAAAAGAATGCCGCCCCGGCGGCATTCTTTCGACGATTTACAGCGCAGCGGCGTATTCTGCCACCGTCGCTTTCGCCCCTTTCTCCAGCAGTGAACGATACGCATTCTGTACCTGCGCCACAAAAGCCGCTTCTTTCGGCAGTTCGTTGCCAAAAATCGCTTCGATGCCCAGCAGAGCCTGCACGCGCGCTTCACCTTCCGCGCTTGCGTTAACGGCGCCCTGAATCACCGTCAGCAGCGGATCGCACACTTCGATCGCCTGACCTTGTTCATCAATACCGCCGACGTAGCGCATCCAGCCCGCCACACCCAGCGCCAGCAGTGCAAAGGAATCCTGATGCGCTAAATGCCAACGTACGGAATCGAGCATACGCTGCGGTAATTTCTGGCTACCGTCCATCGCGATCTGCCAGGTACGGTGGCGCAGCGCAGTGTTGCTGTAACGCGCAATCAGCAGATCGGCGTAACGCGCAAGGTCAACGCCCTTCACTTTCAGCGTTGGCGCCTGCTCTTTCAGCATCAGCGCGTGCGCCGCACGGCGATAGTTATCGTCGTCCATGCATTCGTTGATGTGCTGATAACCGGCCAGGTAGCCCAGATAAGCGAGGAAGGAGTGGCTGCCGTTCAGCATACGCAGTTTCATCTCTTCAAACGGCACGACGTCGGCAACCAGTTCGGCGCCCGCTTTTTCCCATGCCGGACGCCCCGCGACAAAGTTATCTTCAATCACCCACTGGCGGAACGGTTCGCAGGCCACACCGGCCGGATCGCGCACGCCGGTAAGCTGTTCGATTTTATCCAGCGTTTCAGCCGTTACCGCCGGAACAATACGGTCCACCATGGTCGACGGGAACGTCACGTTGGCGTCAATCCAGTCTGCCAGCTCCGCATTCACTGCACGGGCATAAGCGCACACCACATTGCGGGTAACGTGGCCGTTTTCCGGCATGTTATCGCAGGACATCACACTGAATGCCGCCAGCCCTGCCGCTTTGCGACGCGCCAGCGCTTCCACCACCACGCCAGCTGCGGATTTCGGCTGCTGCGGGTTTTGCAGGTCGCCAACGATTAACGGATGATCGAGCATCAGTTCGCCAGTCGCCGGTGAGTGGCAATACCCTTTTTCGGTAATGGTCAGCGAGACAATCGTCACCTGCGGCTCGCACATGGCGGCCAGCACAGTTTCCAGGCCATCAACCTGCGCGTGAAGAGCGCGTTTCGCCACACCAACCACCCGCGCTGTCCACGCGTCGGCAGACATTTCCGCCACGGTGTACAAATTATCCTGCTGTTTGAGGTCGGCAATCTGCTGCTCACCGCCAATCAAATTGACTTCGCAATAACCCCAGTCGCTGCCATGCTCTGCAGCCAGAATATCCGCATACACCGACTGATGAGCACGGTGAAACGCGCCAAACCCCAAATGCACAATGCGTGGAACCAGTTTGTTACGATCGTAAGTAGGTAACGTGGCTTTCGCCTTTAATAGCCTGTTTTCCATGGTGGGACTCATCTTATTAAGTGAAACAGTGGTTCAATAGATTACGGGCTGTCGCAAATCAGACGTTGATTTACGACAGCATTTGCGGACTACACTAACTAGAATGGTAACCAAATGTGTCAAAATTCTTTTAAATTACCCCTGGCTCAGCGTTCACTTCCGGTAATCGATAAGGCGTTTCAGATATAGTTACGGTTTCCCACCGGTTGAGTCACAGCACGCGGTTCAGCCGCGTCTTGCAGAATATTCAAATCGCGATCGCGCACTTCCGGCATCAGTACGGCGGAGAGCAAACCAATCAGCGAGTAGGCCACCAGCATGACGACTATCGGCCACCAGGAGCCGGTCATATTGCAGAAGATCCCTGCCAGTACTGGCCCGAATCCGACAGCCACCAGCCCACCTGCCTCTTTCGAAATGGCCATCCGCGTGAAGCGGTTACGGGAGCCAAACATCTCCGCCATGGTGATGTTTTCCAGCGCGAATAACCCGAGCACGGCAACGTTATGAATGACGATGATCGACAGCATAATCACGCCAGGGTTGTAGCTCTTATCGACGATGATCGCCATCATCGGGTACGCGAGAATAATCGCCGAAATACACAGGCAGATATAGGGTAAACGGCGCCCCACTTTGTCGGACAGCCAGCCCAAAAACGGAATGGTAAGAAAGCCAACAATCGAACTGATCATCAGGGCATCGGTCGGAATGCGTTTTTCGAACAGCAGGGTTTGTACCAGGTAACCCGCGAGGAAAGTCTGGATTAACCCGGAGTTACCGGCCTGACCAAAGCGCAAACCGGTCGCCAGCCAGAAAGTTTTGCTGCTGAACATCGCGCCCAGCCCCATTTCCGCACTTTGGCTTTTCGGCGCATGTGCGCCTTCGTGCACCTTCTCAAAGACCGGGCTTTCTTTCAGGTTCAAACGCAACCAGATGGCGAAAATCATCACTACCACACTGGCGATAAACGGCACCCGCCAGCCCCAGGCCAGCAGTGCTTCGCGATCCAGCGCGAAGAACATTACCGCCCAGATCGCCGTTGCGCTCAGCGTGCCGCAGTTGGTCCCCATCGCGACCAGTGAAGAGATAATGCCGCGTTTCCCTTTCGGCGCATATTCCGCCAGCATGGTTCCGGCACCGGATATTTCCGCGCCTGCGCCAAGGCCCTGAATAATACGCAGTGTTACCAGTAGTACCGGGGCAAAAATACCGATCTGCGCATAGGTCGGTAACACGCCAATCAAAGTGGTACAAATACCCATCATCGTGATGGTGATGAACAATACTTTTTTGCGGCCGATACGATCGCCCATTTTACCGAAGATAAACGCGCCGATAATGCGCGCCACATAACCCGCTCCGTAGGTTCCCATCGCGAGGATCAGCGCCATTGCCGCCGATTGCTCCGGGAAGAAGATCTCATGAAAAACCAGCGCCGCACCCAGCGAGTAAAGCTGGAAATCCATAAACTCAAGCGCGGTACCCAGCCAGCCGGAAACCGCGGCTTTCACCAGATCTGAGGTTGTTCTTTCAGCGTTAACTTGCGTCATAATGGCTATCTCGAAAAAGAAGTATGCGTACCGCTCAACCGCATTTTTCGTTGTAATTAATTGAACGTTAATAAGACTTTACAGCAGTGCCGCTGATCTTTTTCAAACAGTTCAATCGCATCGGTGACATGTTGATAGTCAAATTTATGCGTCACTAACTTCGTCGGATCGATCAGGGCGCGAGCCAGCCAGTCGATCACCACCGGGAATTTGCCCGCGTTAAGACGCGAAGAGAAAATAGACAGCTCTTTACCCGTGATGCCCTGCTGGATTATCTGGCTGGGTTCGCTGGAAAATCCCATGATCACAATACGCGCGGCCGGAGAGGCCAGCGCAATCGCCTCCTGGAGAATGGATGGATGACACGCCGCATCAACAATCAGCGTCGGTTTAATGCCCTGCTCTGCCAGCGCTTCCGCCAACGGTTGCTGGCTGTTGTTAATCACCCAGTCCGCGCCATTGCGCTGCGCCATTGCCAGACGCTCTTCAATACGATCGGCAACAATCACCTGCTGTACGTTGTAGACATTTTTCAGCGCCTGCAGCGTGGTTAACCCCATCGGCCCGGCACCATAGATCAGCGCAATGTCTCTCTCCTTTGGTTGCACCAGGCCTGTGACGTTAGCCGCGATGGTAAACGGCTCGATCATTACCGCATTCTCATCCGGGATTGTCGCCGGAACAGCCCACGCGTTACGTGCCGGTACAGTGGCGTATTCGCTAAAACCGCCATCGCGATGCACGCCCAGCACTACCAGTTCGTTGCAGACGTTCGGTTTGCCAACGGAGCACGGATAGCAATGGCCGCAGCTGATCACCGGATCAACAACCACGCGTTCGCCCAGCCTTTCCGCCGATACACCTTCACCGACGGCATCGATCAGACCGTAGAATTCGTGGCCGATGACGCGCGGATATTTGGCGAACGGGTTGTGCCCGCGATAGATGTGGCTGTCGGAGCCGCAGATCCCGGCGATTTTGACCTTAACGCGCACCTCACCGGCTGCGGGTTGCGGCAAAGGGCGTTCAGCGAGCGTTAATTGGTTGGGCTGTTCAATCACCACACTTTTCATTTTGCTTTCCTCTGTTACCAGTTCCACAACGTGCCATCTTCCAGCCGCGCGACCGGCAGATACGCGGGATCGTAGGGGTATTTCGCCGCCAGTTTTTCGTCAAAGCCGATGCCCAGACCGGGTTGATCGCCAGGGTGCATATAGCCTTGCTCAAAGCGCCAACTGTGCGGGAAAACTTCCAGCATCTGTTCGGAGTAACCCATATATTCCTGCACACCAAAGTTGGGCACCCACAGATCAAAATGGAGGGCTGCCGCATGACAAATGGGTGAAAGATCTGACGGGCCGTGCGAGCCAGTACGTACCTGATACAGCGAGGCGAAATCCGCAATGCGCCGCATACCCGTAATGCCACCGGCATGAGTGATCGTGGTGCGGATATAGTCGATCAGCTGTTCTTCAATCAGTTGCTTGCAATCCCAGATACTGTTGAACACTTCGCCAACGGCAATAGGGGTAACGGTGTGTTGGCGGATCAAGCGGAAGCACGCCTGATTTTCAGCCGGGGTGGGATCTTCCATCCAGAACAGGCGAAAAGGTTCGATGCTTTTACCAAAACGCGCGGCTTCAATTGGCGTCAGACGGTGGTGCATGTCATGCAGCAGATGTTCGTCGAAACCAAATTGACTGCGCACGGCGTCAAACAGTTTCGGGGTGAAATCGAGGTATTTTTCCGTCGACCAGAGCTGCTCTTCCGGCCACTGGCCTTTGGTGGCCGGTTCATACGCCTGGCCTTTGCCTTTTGCCATGCCGTAGGTGGTTTTCATTCCCGGCACGCCGCACTGCACGCGGATGGCTTTAAACCCCATCTCTTTATGCCGCGCGTAATCTTCCAGCATCTCATCAATGGTGTGGCCGGTGGTGTGGCAATAAACCATCACCCCTTCACGGGAAGCGCCACCAAGCAACTGGTAGAGCGGCATATTGGCGGCTTTGGCTTTAATATCCCACAGCGCCATATCAATGGCGGAGATAGCCGACATGGTCACCGGACCGCGCCGCCAGTAAGCGCCTTTGTAGAAAAACTGCCAGATATCTTCAATGCGCTGCGCGTCACGGCCAATAAGTTGCGGGCACAAATGATCTTTCAGGTAGGAAGCAACGGAGAGTTCGCGGCCATTCAGCGTGGCGTCACCAAGGCCGATGATCCCCTCTTCGGTGGTGATTTTTAATGTGACAAAGTTGCGCCCCGGGCAGGTAACAAAGACATCAGCGCCAGTGATTTTCATGCGGGTTTCCTTGCATCGACGTAATGTGATGCGGAAAACTTACGCAATCAGGCAACTACCATACAAGTATAATGATCAAGAAATACGCAATCGATCACAAAATATTAACGATTAGTTAAGTACGTCCCCATCCGGCGACAATGATTAACATACCGCATATCGCGACAACGGCACCCAGCCAGTCATAAAGACTCAGCTTCACGCCATCCACCACGCGCAGCCAGATAAGCGCCGTGCAAACATACACTCCGCCGTAAGCCGCATAAACGCGCCCGCTGGCCGCCGGATGCAATGTTAACAGCCAGACAAACAACGCCAACGCCAGTGCCGCAGGCACCAGCAGAAACGGCGTCGCGCCGCGTTTTAACCACAGCCAGGGCAGGAAGCAACCAAGGATTTCACACAGCGCGGTAGCAAAAAAAAGCAGCGTTGTTTTGAGCATTTCTGGCACTATTATTCAGGATTGGTTGAACCATCATACCCGATAATGTTCTGAGAGTGAGCGCCGCCCCAGTATGCTGGCAGCCTGAGATCGCATAGAATAGAGAGATGTGGGCTACCCGTTTCTCCCTCAATTTAAGGATATCGCAATGACAACTACACTTAGCAAACGCCTGTGCCTGACCGCAATGCTGACGCTGGGTGCCATCGTGTACACCACCTCCGCAATGGCAGAAACCAACCGTCTGATTATCGAATCGGGCGACAATGCACAAACCCGTCAATCTGTGGAGATGGAAAAAGAGCAATGGAATGACACCCGTACGCTGCGTCATAAAGTGAACAAACGCGTTGAAAAAGAGTGGGATAAAACCGACGTGGCGTTTGACGCACAGGATAACTGCCAGAAAAGCAGCAACTTTAACGCGTACTGGGAACCCAATACCCAGCGCTGCCTCGATCGTCGTACCGGTCGTCAAATTCAGTAATTTCACCGGGCGCGCACCGCGCCCGCTTTCTGCCTGCAGAAAAACTTAAGTGACGCAGCTATACCGCTCAGCTTCATCCTCCCCTGCGCTTCGCCCACCGCCTGATAACTTTTCGTAGGCCCTACCTGGGGTACGGATGAGGCTCACGCGAAACCGGATATCAGGCAAAACCCTTGCCAGTTCTCATATTATGAAAGAAACAGCAGGTGAAGAGTCAGTCCCGCAACCGCGCAACCGGCGATGACATGCGTTACTTTTGCTTTAAAGCGAAACAGAGCAATTGCCGCAGCCAGCGCAATCAGGGCCGCCGCCCAGTCGAGGTTGCCAGCAAACCCTTTCGGCCATAGCACATGATAACCAAAGAACAGGGCAAGGTTGAGAATGACGCCGACGACGGCCGCTGTTATCGCCGTGAGTGGCGCGGTGAATTTGATATCGTTGTGGGTTGTTTCAATAAAAGGTCCACCGGCAAAAATAAACAAGAAAGAAGGCAGGAAGGTGAACCAGGTAACCAGTATTGCGGCAACCACACCTCCGAGGAAGAAATGATCCGGCCCAAACACGGTATTGGCATATCCGCCGACAAATCCGACAAAGGCGACAACCATAATTAAAGGACCGGGAGTGGTTTCTCCCAACGCCAGACCGTCGATCATCTGGGTAGGGGTTAGCCACTGATAATTAACGACTGCCCCCTGATAAATGTAAGGCAGTACGGCGTAAGCCCCACCAAAAGTGAGAAGCGCCGCTTTGGTAAAGAACCAGCCCATTTGCGTTATGGTATGTTCCGGGCCCAGGGTGAGATAAAGCGTCCCCATAGGGAGCACCCACAAAAGAGCGCCAGCAATCACTATCCACATCAACCGCGACCATTTGAAAACGGCATGTTCCGGTGTCGGGGTATCATCATCAATCATGGCGGAGCCATAAGATTTGTCGGTTCCGGTATGCGCGCCGCCACCTTTGAACCTCTCCGGGGAGAAACGCCCGCCGATGAAACCAATGAGCGCGGCCGACAAGACAATAATCGGGAACGGGATATTTAAAGCAAAGATCGCCACAAAAGCGGCTGCGGCAATGGCCCACTGAGTATTGTTGCGTAACGCTCTGGTACCGATGCGATGCGCCGCCTGTACGACAATCGCGGTGATCGCGGGTTTAATGCCATAAAATAACCCCATGACGACAGGCAGGTCGCCCCAGGCGATATAAATCCAGGAAAGCGCGATTAACACCAACAGTGAAGGCAGAACAAACAATGTGCCAGCCACGATACCGCCCCAGCTACGATGCATCAGCCAGCCAATATACGTTGCCAGCTGCTGCGCTTCAGGCCCTGGTAGGACCATGCAGTAGTTCAATGCGTGCAGAAAACGTTGTTCTGAGATCCAGCGTCGGTTTTCCACCAGTTCCTGATGCATGATGGATATTTGCCCTGCCGGGCCGCCAAAACTGATAAACCCCAGCTTCAGCCAGAATAGAAATGCTTCCCGGAAACTGACGTGATGAGGAGTTTCTGTATCGGCCATAGCGAGCGATGGGCTTTTACTCATGGTGTGCTGATCCCATTTGGTAAGTCATTAACAGGCCGTCAAACAGCATAGATGCTGTCTCCAGCAACTTGTCATCGTCCGTAATGTTCTTCAGTGATACGCTCAACGCCAGCCGCCCCTGGGGGCTGAACTCCGCCAGTATCCAGGTAATCAGATTATTTTGAAATAAAACCAGTGATGATTACGCGCCCCTAAACAACTGTCTCAGGGACTCATTGCCATAACGGTCATGAACCGCCTGCCGCCACCGCGCCGTAAGCGCGGCGGGGAACTGCATCAATAATAGGAGATGGTATTTTTGATGCTGTATTTGTGGGTAACCTGCGGGGAAGCGCTCAGATCGACAACCTCCAGCGTGCAGCTCAACGGATTGTCGTGGCTGTCGTAGTCGCAAGCCTGTTTCACGCTGCCGAGCGGCTTGTCATTCAGCGTGCTGAGCGATGTGTAATCGAGTTTTTTCCGTTTGTCTTTGGAAGGCGTCGAGGCCACTGTCAGATGCTCGTCCTTCGAGGTCGTGGATTTGCCCAGCGGGTAACCTTCCTCATCGTAACGGTATTTCACTTCCATCTCTTTCCCGGTCGCCAGCACGACAAAACCGTTGTCATCGGTGTCCCACGTCACGCCCGCCGCCGGAAACTCAGCTAACTGGCATTTACCCTGCAAGCGCAGCCGCTTCTCTTTTGTTTCCGCGTCGAGGTAATAATTGGCATCCAGCACCAGCGCGACGCCGCTGTTGTTCTCCAGATCGTGCAGTTCCAGCGTATCGAAACAGCCCTCTTTCGACATCGTTCCGTTGACGCGTTTTGTTACTTCGCCCTTCTCATTTAACAGCGTCTGGCTGAACTCTTTCACCGGGCCACGCAACGGATCAAAATCGAATTCATTGGAGAAGCTCGCCATCTCTGGCGTAAACGATACCGGTCCCTTCGCGTCATCACATCCGGCGAGCAGTGCTGCCACAGCGATGAGCAATAGCTGTTTTTTCAATGGGTTCACCACATTTTTCTTCTGGATTGCGCTTATCTTAGCAAAATCTTTACACAGTCGGGCAAACACTTATTTGTCTTACGGCCTAAAACCTGCCAACGAATACACGCTGCCCATCAAATTTAGTAGCCGGAGCGGTCATAAAACGGCGGCGGTTATGTGTGCCGCCGCAGATAACGTTACTGCCGCATCAGCGATCGCATCGTCAGATAATTCAGAGATTTATCCGGCCCTGACGCGGAAACTGCTAAGCTTACTGCGGGCAAAACTGAAGGAGATGAGAATGCAATATTCACGTTGGTTATGTGCATTACTGCTGGCGGGCGCGGTTCCTGCCTTTGCTGCGCCCGATTCATGCGAGCGGGTCAAGGCGGATATCCAGCAGCGCATCATTAATAACGGCGTCCCGGAATCGGGATTCAGCCTGACAATTGTGCCGAATGACCAGGCAGACCAGGCCGGTTCGCAGGTGGTGGGCCACTGTGCGAATGACACCTACAAAATTCTCTACACCCGCAACAGCGGTGCCACCCCGCAGAACGATCAGGGCGCCGGTACGCAATAAAATATAATCCCCCTGAATATTAGGGGGATTATCCCGCAGTTGATCGTGGTTAAAACTTATCCCCCCCAAATGGTTACCATAAACACTTCATTAGCCTGCTTCTAATATGAGCGGTTAATTTCTTTTTATTATAAATAATAATGGAGTGAGCTATGTCCGACATTGAACACCAGGGGGGGATCAGCCGACGAACGTTGGTGAAATCTACTGCGCTGGGATCGCTTGCACTCGCAGCGGGTGCAATCTCCCTTCCTTTCGGCATGCGCTCCGCTGCAGCCGCCGTACAACAAGCCATGCAACCCGCGCCCGATAAAGTCGTCTGGGGCGCCTGCTCGGTAAACTGTGGCAGCCGCTGCGCCCTGCGTTTACATGTGCGCGATGACGAAGTGTACTGGGTGGAAACCGATAATACCGGCGATGATATTTACGGTAACCACCAGGTCCGCGCCTGCCTGCGCGGGCGTTCGATTCGCCGCCGCATCAATCATCCCGATCGTCTTAACTACCCGATGAAGCGCGTGGGCAAACGCGGTGAAGGCAAGTTCGTGCGCATTAGCTGGGACGAAGCTCTCGATACGATTGCCAACAGCCTGAAAGGCGTGGTGCAGAAATACGGTAACGAAGCGGTTTACATTAACTACTCTTCCGGCATCGTCGGCGGCAACATTACCCGCTCTTCACCTTCCGCTTCGGTCATTGCCAGGCTGATGGCGCTATACGGCGGTTTCCTTAAACAGTACGGCACTTACAGCACTGCGCAAATCTCCTGCGCAATGCCTTATACCTACGGCTCCAACGACGGCAACAGCACCTCGGATATTGAAAACACCAAACTGGTGGTGATGTTCGGCAACAACCCGGCGGAAACTCGTATGAGCGGTGGCGGCATCACTTACTTTCTTGAACAGGCACGCGAACGCTCGAATGCGCGGATGATTGTTATCGATCCGCGCTATACCGATACGGCTGCCGGACGTGAAGATGAGTGGGTTCCGATTCGTCCGGGTACCGATGCCGCATTGGTCGCGGGCATGGCCTGGGTATTGATCAGCGAAAACCTCGTCGACCAGCCGTTCCTCGATAAATATTGCATCGGTTATGATGAGAAAACCCTGCCCGCCGATGCGCCTGCCAACAGCCACTACAAAGCGTATATTCTCGGTCAGGGCGATGATGGTATTGCCAAAACGCCGCAGTGGGCGTCGCGTATTACCGGTATTCCGGCCGATAAAATTATTAAGCTGGCGCGGGAAATTGGCAGCGCCAAACCGGCCTATATTTGTCAGGGCTGGGGGCCGCAGCGTCAGGCCAACGGCGAGTTGACTTCGCGTGCCATCGCCATGCTGCCGATCCTCACCGGTAACGTGGGCATTAACGGCGGCAACAGCGGCGCGCGTGAATCCACTTACACTATTACCATCGAACGTATGCCGATGCCGGAAAACCCGGTGAAAACGTCGATCTCCTGCTTTACCTGGACGGATGCCATTGCCCGCGGCCCGGAAATGACCGCCAAACGCGACGGTGTGCGTGGTAAAGATAAACTCGATGTGCCGATCAAATTCATCTGGAACTACGCCGGTAACACCATCACCAACCAGCACGGCGATATCAACCGGACTCACGACATCCTGCAGGACGACAGCAAATGCGAAATGATTGTGGTCATTGAGAATTTTATGACCTCTTCGGCAATGTATGCCGACATTCTGCTGCCGGATCTGATGACCGTTGAACAGGAAGACATTATTCCGAACGACTACGCAGGGAATATGGGCTATCTGATCTTCCTGCAGCCGGTCACCGCGCCGAAATTCGAGCGCAAACCGATCTACTGGATTACCAGCGAAATCGCCCGTCGTCTGGGGCCGGATATCTACCAGAAGTTCACCGAAGGCCGCACCCAGCAAGAGTGGCTGAAGTATCTGTACGCCAAAATGGTCGCCAAAGATCCGCAGTTGCCTTCCTATGAAGAGCTCAAAGCGATGGGGATTTATAAGCGCAAAGATCCGAACGGACACTTTGTCGCCTATAAAAAATTCCGCGATGATCCGGTTGCTAACCCGCTGAAAACGCCCTCTGGAAAAATTGAAATCTACTCCAGTCAACTGGCGAAAATCGCCAACAGCTGGGAGCTGGAGAAAGACGAAGTCATCAGTCCGCTGCCGGTTTACGCCTCAACCTTTGAAGGCTGGGACGATCCGGCGCGGGAAAAATTCCCGTTGCAACTGTTCGGGTTCCACTACAAAGCCCGCACGCACTCCAGCTACGGCAACATCGATGTGCTGAAAGAGTCCTGCCGCCAGGAAGTGTGGATCAACCCTATTGATGCCGAGCGTCGTGGTATCAAGCATGGCGACATGGTGCGCGTCTTTAATGAGCGCGGCGAAGTGCGCATTGCGGCGAAAGTAACACCGCGCATCATGCCGGGCGTCAGCGCCATGGGCCAGGGCGCCTGGCACCAGGCCAACATGGAAGGAGACCGTGTCGATCATGGTGGCTGCGTGAATACGCTAACCACCCACCGCCCGTCGCCGCTGGCGAAAGGCAATCCGCAGCACACCAACCTGGTCGACATTCAGAAGGTTTGAGGAGTAACCGATGACAACTCAGTATGGATTTTTTATTGACTCCAGCCGTTGCACCGGTTGCAAAACCTGCGAGCTGGCCTGTAAGGATTACAAAGACTTAACCCCGGACGTCAGCTTCCGCCGCGTGTATGAATACGCTGGCGGCAACTGGCAGGAAGATAACGGTATCTGGCACCAGAACGTCTTTGCCTACTACCTTTCGATCTCCTGCAACCATTGTGAAGATCCGGCCTGCACCAAGGTGTGCCCAAGCGGCGCGATGCATAAGCGTGAAGATGGTTTTGTGGTGGTGGACGAAGATGTCTGCATCGGCTGCCGCTACTGCCATATGGCCTGCCCCTACGGCGCGCCGCAATACAACGCCGCGAAGGGACACATGACCAAGTGCGACGGCTGCCACGATCGCGTCGCCGAGGGGAAAAAGCCCATCTGCGTCGAATCCTGCCCGCTGCGCGCGCTGGATTTCGGCCCAATCGAGGAACTGCGTAAACAGCACGGTTCGCTTGCTGCCATCGCCCCCTTCCCGGCTGCGCATTTTACCCGGCCGAATATCGTGATCAAACCTAACGCCAATAGCCGCCCGACGGGTGATACCACCGGCTATCTGGCCAATCCGCAGGAGGTATGAAATGGGAAACGGATGGCATGAGTGGCCGCTGGTACTGTTCACGGTACTGGGCCAGTGTGTGGCTGGCGGCCTGATTGTAAGCGGTATCGTCTGGATGAACGCCAACGACGATCGTATCGGGCAAGTGCGCATTGTACGCAGCCAGCTTCTCCTCTGGGTGCTGATGGGCGTGGGTTTTATCGCCTCGATGATGCACCTCGGCTCGCCGCTGCGCGCCTTTAACTCGCTAAACCGCGTCGGTGCGTCGGCGCTCAGTAATGAAATCGCCGCCGGTTCTCTGTTCTTCGCCGTCGGTGGTTTCTGGTGGCTGGTAAGCTGGCTGGGGAAAATGCCCGCCACCTTAAGCCGCATCTGGCTGGCGGTCAGCATGTTGCTTGGCGTGCTGTTTGTCTGGGCCATGACGCGGGTCTATCAAATCGACACCGTGCCGACCTGGCATAACGGCTACACCACGGCAGCATTTTTTCTGACCATGCTGATGGGCGGCCCGCTGCTGGCCGTACTGCTGCTGCGTCTGGCGGGTATTCGTTTTCGCGCCTCGCGCTTCGCCGCGCTTAGCGTTGCGGCGTTTATCGCCAGCATTGCCGTAGTGATGCTGCAAAGCCAGCAATTGGGCGAGATCCACAGTTCCGTCCAGCAGGCGATCGCGCTGGTACCGGATTACGCTATGCTGCAGGTGGCGCGCCTGCTGCTGGTTGCGCTCGGTCTGGGCTGCTGGATCTGTCCGCTGGTGATGCGTAAACAGCCGCAGGTGCTTAGCCTGCTGCTTGGCATCGCGCTGGTCGCCGCCGGGGAAGTAATCGGGCGTGGTCTGTTCTATGGGCTGCATATGACCGTGGGCGTCGCCGTTGCCGGTTGATGATGTGCGCCGGATGGCCGTGCCTGATTCGGCCTGCGTGTTCCGCATGATGCGCAGGCCGGATAAACACCGCGCCATCCGGCAATTTTTCAGGATCAAACATGACTGACCTAACCGGTGAAAATTTTGTCGTGACCGCCCGCGTTCTGGGCGCGCTGTTTTACTACCCGCCGCAGAGCGAGCAGTGCCAGCCGCTGATTGCCGCGTTCACACAGGGAGACTGGGCGAAACAGTGGCCGCTCCCGCAAACCGACCTTGCGCCGCTGGTGGCTGAGTTCGCCGCGCCCTGTGACGAACCGCTGTCTGCAGCCTGGCAGCGCCTGTTTATTGGCCCGTGGGCGCTGCCTGCGCCGCCGTGGGGTTCCGTATGGCTGGATAAAGAATCGGTGCTGTTTGGCGATTCCACGCTGGCGCTGCGCCAGTGGATGCGGGAAAACAATATCGCCTTCGACAGCCGGCAAAATGAGCCGGAGGATCACTTCGGCGCACTGCTGTTACTGGCGGCGTGGCTGGCTGAAGAGGGAAATAGCGACGCCTGCGAGCGGCTGCTGGCCTGGCATCTGCTGCCGTGGGCCGGGCGTTTCCTGACGGTCTTTACCAACGAAGCGCAGCATCCTTTCTGGTGCTCAGTTGGAAAACTGGCGCAGCTGACGTTGGCCAGCTGGCAATCGCGCTTGCTGATCCCGGTCGCACAAAAACCCTTGTTTCGTTAATCCCGACCCGGCGTAACTGCCGGGATTTCCACGCTTTGTCATCATATATATGTGACATTGTCACTTTAAGCCGGTGCTTTTAAGACAATTCTTTACTTCCGGTTCGCAACCGTTATCTCATCAGGTCTGGCGTCTCTTTCCGGCATCATCCCGGCGCAAAGTAAATTTCCCCGTCACTGGAATCCTTCCCAGGCGCTTGCTATAGGTCAAGTCACCCTGCCGAACATGGCATAACAACACGCAACGCCCGTTGCCATAACGCATGCAAACAGGGAGAAACATTGCAATGCAACTATCCGTACTTACCCGCGCCCTGCTGTTTATCGTCGGGATCGCCATAGTTCTGGCCCTGCTGACCTGGGGAATTGGTCTGGACACCCTCAAAGCCCGCCAGGTCGATCTGCTTTATCTCGGGCAGCAGCACCTGATTCTGGTGTTCAGCTCAATGTTCTTCGCCCTGCTGGTGGGCATTCCGAGCGGTATCGCGCTTAGCCGTCCTGCCGCACGCGGCGTGGCGGAATACGTGATGCAAATCTTTAATGTCGGCAATACGCTGCCGCCGCTCGCCGTTCTGGCACTGGCAATGGTGGTGATTGGCATTGGCGATACACCGGCGATCATTGCGCTGTTCCTCGCGTCGCTGCTGCCGATTGTGCGTAACACCTACGCCGGGCTGTGCTCGGTGCCTGCGTCGTTAATTGAAGCCGCGAACGGCATCGGTATGACCAAATGGCAACGCCTGCGCCAGGTGGAGATCCCCAATGCCATGCCGGTGATCCTCTCCGGGGTGCGTATTGCCACCGCCATCAACGTCGGAACTGCGCCGCTGGCATTCCTGATTGGTGCCAGTAGCTACGGTGAATTGATCTTTCCGGGAATCTACCTGAACGACTTCCCAACGCTGATTTTAGGCGCTGCGGCCACCGCGCTGTTCGCCCTGATCCTCGACACTCTGCTGGCGGCGCTGGGCCGCTTCCTTAGCCCGCACACGGCCTGAAAACAACAAGAGGGAACCTGATGAAAAGATTGACCCGCTTGCTCGGTGCGCTTGCCGCTGCGGTCTTATTTTCCGCCAGCGCGCATGCCGCGCCGCTGATTCTGGCGACCAAAAGTTTTACCGAGCAGCACATCTTGTCGGCGATGACCGTGCAGTATCTGCAAAAACGCGGTTTCCAGGTACAGCCGCAGACCAATATCGCCACGGTGATCTCACGTAACGCAATGATCAACAAGCAAATTGATATGACCTGGGAGTACACCGGCACCTCGCTGATTATCTTCAATCACATTAACCAGCGCATGTCGCCACAGGAGTCTTACGACACGGTAAAACGCCTCGACGCGAAGCACGGACTGGTGTGGCTGAAGCCAGCCAACATGAATAACACCTACGCCTTTGCCATGCAGCGTAAACGGGCAGAAGCCGAACACATCACCACCATGTCGCAGATGGTGGCGAAGATTGAACAGATCCGTAAAACCGATCCCAAACACAACTGGTTGCTGGGGCTGGATCTGGAGTTCGCCGGGCGCAGCGACGGCATGAAACCTCTGCAACAGGCCTATGGGATGGCGCTGGATCGCCCGCAAATTCGCCAGATGGATCCCGGGCTTGTTTATAACGCCATCCGCGATGGCTTTGTTGATGCCGGGCTGGTCTACACCACTGACGGGCGCGTGAAAGGCTTCGATCTCAAAGTGCTGGAAGATGACAAAGGTTTCTTCCCGAGTTATGCGGTCACGCCCGTGGTGCGTGAAGATACGCTGAAAGCCAATCCGGGGCTGGAAGAGGCGCTGAATACCCTTTCGGGGCTGTTAAATAACGACGTCATTATGACGCTTAACGCCAAAGTGGATATTGACCACCAGACACCGCAGCAAGTCGCCCACGATTTCCTGCATGAAAAAGGGTTGTTGTAAGGAGAGCCTATGGAGACGATTCATTACATGATGGACAACGCAGGCTATCTGGCAAGCCTTACCTTCCAGCATTTGTGGCTGGTACTGCTGGCCGTTGGCCTGGCGATTATCATCGGCGTTCCGCTCGGCATTCTGATTGTGCGCCATAAGTGGCTGGCGACGCCGGTTCTCGGGCTGGCAACGCTGGTGCTGACCATTCCGTCAATTGCCCTGTTCGGGCTGATGATCCCGCTGTTTTCGCTGATCGGTCAGGGGATTGGCGCCCTGCCCGCCATCACCGCCGTTTTTCTCTATTCACTACTGCCGATTGTGCGTAACACCCACACGGCGCTGGACAGCCTGCCGCCGGGGCTGCGCGAAGCCGGACGCGGTATCGGCATGACCTTCTGGCAACGCCTGCGCTGGGTCGAAATTCCGATGGCGCTGCCGGTGATTTTCGGTGGTATCCGCACGGCTGTGGTGATGAATATCGGCGTGATGGCTATTGCCGCCGTCATTGGCGCAGGCGGTCTGGGATTGCTGTTGCTGAACGGTATTGGCGGCAGTGACATTCGTATGTTAATTGCCGGGGCGCTGATGATTTGCGTACTCGCGATTGTGCTCGACTGGTTATTGCACCGCTTACAAATTGTGCTGACGCCGAAGGGGATTCGCTAATGATTAAACTGGAAAATCTGACCAAACAATTTACGCAGAAAAACGGCCAGACAGTGAAGGCTGTCGATAACGTCAATCTGACTGTACCGGAAGGTGAAATGTGCGTACTGCTCGGCCCTTCCGGCTGCGGTAAAACCACCACGCTGAAGATGATCAACCGCCTGATTGCACCGAGCAGCGGCTCGATTTTCATCAACGGTGAAGACACCAGCGCCATGGATACCGTCACCCTGCGGCGCAATATTGGCTACGTGATTCAGCAGATTGGTCTGTTTCCCAATATGACCATCGAAGAGAACATTACTGTCGTTCCGCGCATGCTGGGCTGGGATAAAGCGCGCTGTAAAAGCCGTGCCGAAGAGTTGATGGAGATGGTGGCGCTGGATGCGAAAAAATTCCTTCATCGCTACCCGCGCGAAATGTCCGGCGGCCAGCAGCAGCGTATCGGCGTGATCCGCGCGCTGGCGGCCGATCCGCCGGTACTGCTGATGGATGAGCCATTCGGCGCGGTCGACCCCATCAACCGTGAAGTGATCCAGAACCAGTTCCTTGAGATGCAGCGCAAGCTGAAAAAAACGGTGATGCTGGTCAGCCACGATATCGATGAAGCGCTGAAGCTCGGCGATCGTATTGCGGTGTTCCGCCAGGGACGCATCGTACAGTGCGCCAGCCCGGATGAGCTGCTGGCCAAACCGGCCAATGAATTTGTCGGTTCGTTTGTCGGCCAGGATCGCACACTGAAGCGGTTGCTGCTGGTTTCCGCAGGCGACGTCACCGATCAACAGCCGACGATTACGGTGCGGGAATCCACTCCGGCGGCGGAAGCCTTTGCCACCATGGATGACAACGATATTCGCGCCATTACCGTCGTGGATTCGGCGGGTAAACCGCTGGGTTTTGTTAAACGTCGCGAAGCGCGAAACGCGCCGGGCAGCTGTTCCGATTTGCTGCATCCGTTCCGTATTACCGGGAAAGCGGAAGATAACCTGCGCGTGGTATTGTCACGGCTGTACGAAAGCAACACCAGCTGGATGCCGATTGTCGATGAGGATGGTCGTTATAACGGTGAAATTTCGCAGGACTATATTGCGGAGTATTTAAGTTCGGGCAGAACACGCCGGGTACTGAATATTCATGATGTGTAACAGAAGCCCCTCAGATGAGGGGCTTTTTTCAGGCGAGGATGCGGTCGGCAACTAACATGCCGGTCGCCATCTGCAAATTGATATATTGCGCCAGATCGCGCTGCTCGGCGCGCGGCAGATAGGGTAACTCGCCCACCAGCGGCGCGGGCAGTTTTTTGCTCAGCACATTGATAATTTCAGCATAATGCGCCAGCCCTGGGTTGATACGGTTCGCCACCCAGCCAATCAGCGGCAGACCGTCGCTGGCAATCGCCTGCGCGGTCAGCAAAGCGTGGTTAATGCAGCCTTCCTGGATACCCACCACCATCACCACCGCCATCTGCTCCTGTACCACCCACTCGGAGAGCGGGCGCAAATCATTCATCAGGCTGCGCCAGCCGCCGGTTCCCTCGACCACCACGTGATCGACTTTTTCACACAGGTTGACCAGGCCGTTAGAAAGCAGGCTGTAATTGATGGGGCAACTGTGCGCAACGCTACTTTCCTCTTCGCTCAGGGCAATCGGGTTTATCGCCTGGTAAGGTAAATCCAGCGAGGAAACGCTTTGCAGTACCAGCGCGTCTTTGTTGCGCAATCCTTCCGGCGTCTCTTTGCTTCCTTTAGCAACAGGTTTGTAACCTGCCACTGTTTTGCCGCTGGCAGCCAGCGCCTGGAGAAGCGCGCGGGATGCCACTGTCTTCCCGACAGAAGTGTCTGTACCCGTTACAAAGAAACGCTTAAGCATCTCGATTTCCACCGTTGTTCTACGAAAATATAAACCAGGAGAATAATTCAGTGGGGAAAGTCTAAGATAAGTATCATCGGCCCAGCTTGAGGTAGCGCAATTTTTACGACAACAATGTAAAAATGTTACCCCTGCAACAAACGGATAAGCAAAGATCCGTTATACATCGCGTCTTTTACCAGCGCGGCACCAGCCATCGTGCCCTGATTGGTGAACTGGGTACTCTCAACGGAAATATGCTGGCTGTATGCCGGTAACGCCTGCTGGCGAATGCAATCGGCAATAGCGGGAAAGAGAATGTCTGCCGCTTTGCTCAGCGGCGAGCCAATGAGTATTTTTTGCGGGTTGAACAAATTCACCATAATGGCAAGGATACGACCAATATTCGCCCCGACGCCGCTGATGATATCTTTCGCCAGCAAATCGCCCTGCTGCGCCGCCTGACATAACCACTCCACCGTTAACGGCTTCTGATGCAGCATTGAACTCATCGACTGGCTCATGCGTAACTGCGCCAGTTCCAGCACGCTTTCAACGCTGGCAATGGTTTCAAGACAACCGTGGTTGCCGCAATAGCAGCGCTTACCGTAAGGGTCCACCTGGGTGTGTCCAATTTCCACCAGGCTGCTGCTGCCCGCGTGCAGCAAGCGTCCGTCGGTGATCACTCCGGCGCCAACGTTGTGGTCAATCACCACCTGAATAACATCGCGCGCGCCGCGTGAAGCGCCGAACAGCGCTTCTGCCATGGTCCACGCGCTGATGTCGTGCTGCACGTAAACCGGCACGCCGGTGTGCTTCTCCAGCGTTTCACCCAGCGGCATATCTTTCACTTCCGTGTAAAACGGCATACGGTGAACGATACCATTCTCGGTATCAATGATTCCCGGCAGCGTGATGGCAATTGAGGTCAGACGCTCCAGGCGATTCTGGTGGCGGGTAAAAAAGCTGTCGATAAGGTGAATAATGCGATCCAGCAGCGGCATCTCATCGCCCAGCGGCAGTTCAAGCCGGTCTTCCACCACCAGCTTGCTGCTGAGATCGCGCAGCGAGAGAAAGATCTCCCCGCGGCTAATACGCAGCGAGAGATAGTGCCAGGCTTCGGTCTCTACCACCAACCCGACCGCCGGACGCCCACGGCTGCCCGGCTCCTGGATCTCCGTCTCCTGCACCAGATGTGCTTCCAGCATTTCACGCACAATTTTAGTAATGCTCGCCGGCGCGAGTTGCGCCAGACGCGATAAATCGATGCGCGAAACCGGGCCAAGCTGATCAATAAGGCGATAAACCGCCCCCGCGTTGGTCTGCTTAATCTGATCAATATGCCCAGGCTGACTATCAGCAACCACCTCTGACTCCCTTATTTTCGCGCTTCGAAATAAACGTTCAGCTATGGTGAAGCACTTCACCAGGCGCCGTCAAATTTTTACCCCGGCTTGTGAGTTACAGCACATTTTGCAATGACTTATGCGTAAAAATCAGCCGATTGCGGCATGTAGAAGTTGCTGCTTGAAACGCGCGGCTGCCGTTCCCTGTTCATGGTGTTTTGCCCACACCAGCCACATTTCGGAAACCGCATCCGCTTCAATAATCGGCACCCAGCGTATTTCATTGAGTTGCACCCGGTGAAACGACGCCGGGAGGATCGAGACGCCCAGCCCGGCCGCCACCAGCCCGATGATCGTCATCGCTTCGCCCACTTCCTGGGTTATGGTGGGGATTAATTGATAGCGCCGCATCAGCCCGAGGATCTCGTCATACAGGCCAGTGCCGACGTGCGGATCAAAAAAAACAAACGGCTCCTGCGCCAGTTCCTTCAGCGACACCGCCTTGCGCGCCGCCAGCGGGTGGTCACGGTGGATCATCGCCAGCAGCGGTTCACGCAAAATCACTTCCCATGCCAGCGTTTCAGGCAGCGGTGTATTGCGCATCAGCCCCAAATCCAGCGAGCCTTCATTCAGGGGAGCAATCTGCTCGCGGGTATTGATCTCCCGCGTCTGAATGTGCACATCCGGGTAGCGCTGGCGAAACGATGAGAGTGTATCGGAAACCGCCTTGATAAACGGCGCCGAAGAGGTGAAACCGATACGCAATTCACCGGTTTCCCCCTGATGCAGACGGGCAGCGCGGGCAGCGGCTTCATCGACCAGGCCCAAAATCTGTCGACTGTCGGCAAGAAACTGTTTGCCGGCGGCCGTCAGCGCGACGCTGCGGTTGGTGCGAGCCAGAAGACGCGCGCCAACCTGCTGTTCGAGCAACTGGATCTGCTGGCTCAGCGGCGGTTGGGAGATATTGAGCCGTGCCGCCGCATGACCAAAATGCAGCTCTTCGGCAACGGCGATAAAGTAACGCAGATGGCGCAGTTCGATATTCATATTTTAAAAGTATTATTTGAGATTATTAATATATTAGACAGAATATTACACCTTTCATACTCTTATGTCCGTGGTAAGCCCGTCACCAGAATCACGGGTATGAAATGTAAGGATCTCCAGTGAGTCGTACAACAACCGTTGACACCGAGCCGGCAAGCGTTGTCAACGAAATTCCTGTCGCGTTGCCGGGACAATTTATTAAACGTGGTACCCCCCAATTCATGCGCGTTACGCTGGCGCTCTTCTCCGCCGGGCTGGCAACTTTTGCCCTGCTCTATTGCGTGCAGCCGATTTTGCCGGTGTTGTCTCATGAATTTGGCGTCTCTCCTGCCAGCAGCAGTATTTCGCTGTCGATTTCCACCGCCATGCTGGCGATTGGCCTGCTGTTTACCGGCCCGCTTTCGGACGCCATCGGGCGCAAAAAAGTGATGGTTACCGCCTTGCTGCTCGCTTCCTGCTGTACCCTGCTGTCAACGATGATGACAAGCTGGCACGGTATTCTGGTAATGCGCGCGCTGCTTGGTCTGTCGCTGAGCGGTGTGGCGGCGGTCGGGATGACCTATTTAAGCGAGGAGATCCATCCGAGCTTTGTCGCCTTCTCAATGGGGCTGTACATTAGCGGCAACTCGATTGGCGGCATGAGTGGGCGTTTAATCAGCGGTGTGTTTACCGACTTCTTTAACTGGCGAATTGCAGTCGCGGTGATTGGCTGCTTTGCGCTGGCATCAGCGCTGATGTTCTGGAAAATCCTGCCGGAGTCGCGCCATTTTCGGCCCACTTCGCTGCGCCCGAAAACGTTACTGATCAACCTCCATCTGCACTTGCGCGATAAAGGGCTGCCGCTGCTGTTCCTTGAAGGCTTTTTGCTGATGGGATCGTTCGTTACGCTGTTTAACTACATCGGTTATCGCCTGATGCTGTCGCCGTGGTCGCTGAGCCAGGCGGCCGTTGGCCTGCTGTCATTGGCCTATCTTACCGGCACCTGGAGCTCGCCGCGCGCCGGGGCAATGACCAGCAAATATGGTCGCGGTCCGGTGATGATCGGCTCTTCCGCCATCATGCTGTTCGGGCTGCTGCTGACCCTTTTCTCTTCGCTGTGGCTGATTTTTCCGGGCATGCTGTTATTCACCGCCGGTTTCTTTGCCGCACACGCCGTCGCCAGTAGCTGGATCGGCCCGCGCGCGCGGCGCGCCAAAGGCCAGGCCTCATCACTCTATTTATTCAGCTACTATCTGGGTTCCAGCGTGGCCGGGACACTGGGCGGGGTTTTCTGGCACAGCTATGGCTGGAATGGCGTCGGCGGCTTTATTGCCTTGATGCTGCTGATTGCCATTCTGGTGGGCAGCCGGATCCACTCTCGTTTGCATTAATGCAACGACGAAAGAAGAGCCTCGCGTGTGCGGGGCTTTTTTTGCTCCGTGCGGATGTGCGTTAAAAGAGGCTCAAAATCGAGGTTGCGCCAACCAGTTCACGCACGGCATCCAGCGCCATCAGAGCAAAAATGATCCAGACAAAAGGATTTATGGTTGTCACTCTGTTGTCTCTTCTGCGGGTGTAAAAATCCTGTACTTCTATTATGGTACAAACTGGCCAAATGAAAGCCGGACTACTATTTCAGGTAGTTATAGAAAAAACGCTAACGAAAATAGAGGCATTATGGACAAGCAGAACTACCAGCAACTCACCCGCACTTTCCAGCGTCTGTCGCGCTTCTCACACCTCTCCGCCATCGCCAGCTGGGACATGTTCACCATGATGCCGCCAGGCGGTAGCGCAGCACGCGGCGAAGCGCTGGCTGAACTCAGCGTGCTGCAACACCAGATTCTGACCGATAAGCGTGTCGGCCAGTGGTTACAGGCGGCAAAGCAGGAGACGCTGGACGATATTGAACAGGCAAACCTGCGCGAAATGACGCGTCACTACCAGCAGGCGGCGCTGCTCCCGGAAGCGCTGGTCGAAGCACAGTCGCTGGCAGGCAGCAAATGCGAGCACGCCTGGCGCACACAGCGCCCGGCGAATGACTGGGCGGGTTTCAGCGCCAACCTGAAAGAGGTGGTCAAGCTTGCCCGCGAAGAGGCCAGCTTACGCGCAGCGGCCAAAGGCTGTTCACCGTATGATGCGCTGCTCGACAAATTCGAACCGGACATGACCAGCGCCCGCCTGGATGAACTATTTAGCGAGGTGAAAAGCTGGCTGCCGGATTTACTGAACCGCGCGGTGGCGAAACAGGCGCAGCAAACACTGATTGCGCCGCAGGGGCCGTTCCCGCAGGCCGTGCAGCGCGAGCTGGGATTGCAGGCAATGCAGGTATTGGGCTTCGATTTCAACGGCGGGCGTCTTGATGTCAGCGCGCATCCCTTCTGCGGCGGCGTCCCGGAAGATGTGCGCATTACTACGCGCTACGACGAAAATGAACTGCTGAGCGCGCTGTTCGGCGTAGTGCATGAAACCGGTCACGCCCGCTACGAACAAAACCTGCCGCGCGCCTGGGCCGGCCAGCCGATCGCGCTGGCGCGATCCACGGCGATTCATGAATCGCAAAGTCTGTTCTTTGAAATGCAACTCGGGCGCAGCGACGCGTTTCTGCGCCGCCTGCAACCGGCGATTGTCGAGAGTTTTGGTATGCAACCAGCCTTCGAAGAGGGCAATTTCATTGCCTGGAATCAGCGGGTGAAACCGGGTTATATCCGCGTTGAGGCTGATGAAGTCAGCTATCCGGCGCACGTGATCCTGCGTTACGAAATCGAACGCGCGCTGATCGACGGCGACATTGAAGTGGAGGATATTCCGGCGCTGTGGAATGAAAAAATGCAGGCCTGGCTGGGGCTTTCCACCGAAGGCAATTACCGCAATGGCTGCATGCAGGATATTCACTGGACCGATGGCGGATTCGGTTACTTTCCCTCCTACACGCTGGGCGCCATGTACGCCGCGCAACTCTTTCATGCGGCACGCGTGGCCCTGCCAACGCTTGATGAGGCCATTGCGCAAGGTGATTTTAGCGCCCTGTTCGACTGGTTGCGGCAGAATATCTGGCAGCACGGTAGCCGCTTCAGCACCTCGCAACTCATTGAAAATGCAACAGGAGAAGCATTGAATGCCGATTATTTCCGCCAGCATTTGACCCGCCGTTATCTCTGATGACATCGCGCCGGAACCCCCGTTTCGGCGCGGTACATCACGTTTGTACATTCCGTTACACGCCGATACCAATCACTCACGGAAACCTCGCATTTACAGGGATATAGTTCTTTCAACGGCCCCGCAGTGGGGTTGAATGATGAAACCAATTCGAGGATATCGGAATGAAAAAAGTATTAGCTCTGGTTGTTGCCGCTGCTATGGGTCTGTCTTCCGCTGCATTCGCTGCTGACACCGCTGCCACCTCTCAGGCTCCGGCTGCTGCTCCGACTGCTACCACCGCTGCACCGGCTGCTACCGCAACTAAAGCTCCGGCTAAAAAAGTGCACAAAAAACACAAAAAAGCTGTAGAGCAGAAAGCTCAGGCTGCAAAAGTGAAAAAACATCACAAAAAAGCAGCTAAACCGGCAGTAGAGCAGAAAGCACAGGCTGCTAAAAAACACAAAAAACACGTTAAACACACTGCAACTAAACCGGCTGCACAACCGGCTGCATAAGTAAACGTGTCTGATTCCGGCGTCCTTAACGGCACGCTGTGACAAGTCGGCGCTGAGCCCTTCGGGTGAGGCGCCGTTTTTCTCTGGAGGGCATATGCTGCGACGTTATCGTTTTGAACTGATTCTGTTAATGCTGATTATTTGCGCGCTTATTGCCATCCGTTTTTATCTTTACTGATGTAGCACGCTGATTTTACTCCCACTTTCCTCGCGTCCCGTCTATATTTATCTGGGCTTACGTTAATAATCATAATTACCCACCAGAGTGTGATATGCGAAAAACTGTTGTGCTGATGCTGGGATCGCTGTTTCTGTTTTCCGCTGCTGGTCATGCTGACGATGGCGAGGATGACGCGGTTAACGCCCGTGATGTAAAAACGCTTTTTTTTGGTCATGACGATCGCGTCCCGGTTCCCACGCCGACCAAAGCGCCGTGGGATGCTATCGGCCAGCTGGAAACCGCCAGTGGTAATCTGTGTACTGCCACCCTTATCTCTCCGCACCTGGCGCTGACCGCCGGACACTGCCTGCTGACGCCGCCGAACGGGAAAGCAGACAAAGCCGTCGCGCTGCGTTTTGTTTCGCAAAAAGGGACCTGGCGCTATGAAATTCACGGTATTGAAGGGCGTGTTGACGCCTCGCTCGGTCATCGTCTGAAACCCGATGGCGATGGCTGGATCGTTCCCTCTTCCGCCGCATCGTGGGATTTCGGTCTGATCGTCTTGCGTTATCCGCCGTCCGGCATTACACCGCTACCGATCTTTGTTGGCGATAAAGACGAACTGACAGCGGCGCTGAAAACGGCCAACCGGAAAGTGACGCAGGCAGGCTATCCGGAAGATCATCTGGATACGCTCTACAGCCACCAGGATTGTACGGTCACCGGCTGGGCGCAAAGTAGCGTGCTGTCGCACCAGTGCGATACCCTGCCCGGCGACAGTGGTTCACCATTGATGCTGAAAACCGACGCAGGCTGGCAGTTGATTGCCGTACAAAGCTCAGCACCGGCGGCAAAAGATCGCTGGCGCGCCGATAACCGCGCCATCTCCGTAACCGGTTTTCGTGACAAGCTGGAAGCGCTGGCCAAAGAGAGCGAGTGATTCAGCCCAGCCGCTGCAAACGCAGTTGCAGGATGTCGTGCAGCGGCATCGGTTCACTGAAGTAATATCCCTGAAGCTGATCGCAACCGGCCAGTCTTAACAGTTTCATCTGCTTTTCATTCTCCACCCCTTCCGCCACCACCTGCATGCCCAGCGCGCTGGCGATGCGGATAGTCCCGCTCACTAGCGCCGACGCCTGCTCATCATCGTCCACCAGCCCGGCCAGTGATTTATCAATTTTGATGGTGTCGAAATTAAAACGACGCAGATAACCAATGCTGGAGTAGCCAGTACCAAAATCATCCAGCGCCACCGCCGTGCCCAGCGCTTTTAAGTTGGCAATGGCCGAACGGGCGCGCTCGGGATTTTCCAGCACGTAGGTTTCTGTTACTTCCAGTTGCAGGCGGTGCGCCGGAAAGCGGCAGGTCTCCAGCACGCTGGAGACTTTGTTCTCGAACTCCGGATCGCGAAACTGCGCTGGCGAGATATTCACCGATAATTTCAGATCCTCTATCGGCTGGAGATCGCTGCAAGCGCGGCGCAGGACAAACTGTCCCAGCGAGTAAATCAGCCCGCTGGTCTCTGCAATCGGAATAAATTCATCCGGTTTTAGCTCCCCGGCAGGACGTCGCGGCCAGCGCGCCAGTGCTTCGATGCCCACCATCATCTGGCTTCGGGCATCGACAATCGGTTGATACCAGACATCAAACTCCTCACGCTCCAGCCCATCGCGGATATCACTTTCAATCAATAATTGCCGCTCGCGAGCGCTGTTCAGCGCCGCGTCATAATGCGTTAGCCTGTCTTTGCCGGTAATTTTCGAATGGTACATCGCAATATCTGCGCGGCGAAACAACTCGGAACTGGAGCATTCCAGCAGCGTGCCGCTGGCGATGCCGATGCTGGCGCCAATGTGGATGGTGCGTTTACCAATGCGCACAGGATGATTCAGGTATTGCAGGACGTTATTGGCAAAGTCGGTGGCCTTCTCCACCGACCACGGCCCGCTCAGGGTCATGGCAAATTCGTCGCCGCCCATCCGCGCCAGCATGCCGTCAGTCGGCACTTTCTCACGCAGGGTCTGGGCAATGGTGACAATCAGACGGTCGCCAACATCGTGCCCGTAGATATCATTCACATCTTTAAAACCATCCAGATCGATAAACACCACGCTTATCGTATCCGGATCGCCCATCGCGCCCAGTTTTTCGATGTTTTCGATGAGCGCCCGGCGGTTGGGTAACCGGCTGAGCCAGTCCGTCAGGGCGATTTTGCGCGCCAGCCTTTCCCCACGCGCCAGCTTGTACAGCCCGGCGCTGCTCAGCACGATAAACAGCAGGATCAACCCGGACGCCAGCATCGCAATCTGGCGAATATTCGACGCCGCCGCCCGCGCGGCTTCTGCGCCCGGCAGACGCGGCGTCCAGCTCAGATAGCCGAGCTCCTCGCCCGCCGAGTCACGCAGCGGAACGCTACTGGCGGCGGTTTTCTGCGGTGACAGGCGTAAGTCTGTAATCTGGAAGGTTTTGCCAAGGTCGCTGAGGATCTGCGCATCCAGATGGCGGGTAATCACCAGATAGCGGCGAGTGCCGTCGTAAACCTCAAGACGGCCAACCATCGGGCGCACCAGCCCGATACTGATAAACGCCACGCCGTCCCGGGTCTGCGTAATCCCGGCGTAGACCTCTTTCCCGGACTGAAGCAACTGGTTATGACCGCGGATCAGCGCCCGCAATCCACTGCCAAAAAAAGTGAGATCGCGCTCCGTGAAAAGTTGGCTGCGAAACGCGCCCCACAGCACATTGAATTGCTCATCCAGCACAAAGGTGCCGTCATACAGATTGTTGATTTTATAACCAGCCCCCCAGGTGTTGTACAACCACTGCGTATCCAGTTGTGGCCGATAAACTTCCCGCACCGCATCGTCCCAGACGCCATTATCAATCACCAGCGAGCGGATTCGGTTAACCGACGTCTGAATCGCGCCCTGCACCGCGAGCGCAGTGCGGTGCTCATCAATTTCATTGGCTTTGCTGCTGATTAAATTCAACGAGAGGTAAAGCAGTGCAACAACGGAGACGATTAAGCCAATCCCCGCCATAAAGGTCATGACAAATAACGTCCTTGCGCCAGGAATATTGCGCCAGCTAAACGGATTGAACATTCATCGCCCCCTGCAGGTGGCTGAAAAAGTCGCGTTGCGTTAGTTATTGAGTAAAGCGTAATACAGACTGCAAAATTCGCTGCCCGTAAACGCGGGCAGCGTCACATTATGCGAGTTTAATCAGCAACATACCCATAATTAACAGCAGCAGACCAAACCAGCCTTTACGGTTCAGGCGCTGGCCGAAGAGGATCCAGCCCGCCGCCAGCGTAGCGACAATACCAAATCCGCCCCACAGCGCATAGGCCACGGAAAGATCGATCCCTTTCACCGCCTGTGACAGCGCGCTAAACGCCGCCAGCACCGCCAAAAGCGACCCGCAACCGTACAGTTTGCGACGAAAACCGTCAGAGAATTTCAGAAAGATATTCGCCACGATCTCCAGCCCAATCGCCATCACCAGCCAGAGAGCGTGGATCCACTCAAACGGCTGCATGATTGCGCTCCTGACGCGGCTTACGCGTCCCGGATTTAATCAGCACAATGCCCAACACCAACGTTGCCAGCCCGATCACTTTTAATACCGGGAGTTGTTCATCAAAAAGAAATACGCTGAACAGGGTAATGAATAATATGCCAATGCCTTCCCACATTGCATACGCCACACCGAGGGCTATTTTTTTCACCGCAAATGACAGAAAAATATACGACAGCGCAATCATGGCCAGCATTAGAATAAACCCTGTCTGGCTATCGTTGACGCTGGCCCATTTCATTGACAATGTGCCGGTTATTTCAGCAATAATTGCTAAGATCAGTAATATCCAATAAATCATTTTTTCTCCTGCTTGAGAATATATACCCTTGCGCGGCTTACCGCAGCGCGGGAAACCGGAAAAACAGCAATATCAGCCGGACGCAGCGCGCCAGCACAGGCAGGAGGAGACTATAGCGCCGAGCGCCAGTATTGTTCACCCGCAAGCGGGCAGCAGGAGGAGTGGTGACGGGAAAAAACAGAATTGAAAATGCTGAACAGAATGTCCATATAATTACAATTATCCGCGAATTGCTTCTCATCATGCGGATGAAAATTGTCCTCAGTCGTTAAACACCGCTTATTTCTATCACAGCCCAGGATTTTACTCAAAAGCTTTTCAATTCTTTACTCTGCTATGGAATTTATATTATTTTTGCAGTGCGTGGTTTTCTTTTTATACCGCCTTTATATCAGGCGATAAATAATCCTCTTCAGCCGGTAATAACTCACGATGAGGAAATATATGTCACGTTGCCAATCGTGCGGCCATAGTTGGGAGATGGCGCCCAACGAATACGACAATGTTTACCACGGCTACGTGCATCGCGTTTTATGGCCGGTTTTCCATAACCGCCCCGACTTAGCCCGCTACCAGAAAGCCTGGTTTATAACCTACAAAACCTGTACGCGAACGGTGGCCTGCACCCTTTACGGCATCTTTGCCGCGCAGCGCCTTTATTGAGGCGGCGTTGGCGGGCTGTTTTTTGCAACGCTCGCCCGCGCTTCCGCCAGCAAATTCCACGAGGTGATAAACAGCGCAGCAATCATGGGCCCAAGGACAAAACCATTAATGCCGAAGAATTGCAGGCCGCCCAGCGTGGTCAGCAGAATCAGATAATCCGGCATGCGGGTATCTTTCCCAACCAGCAACGGACGCAGAAGATTGTCGGCCAAACCAACGACGATCACGAAGTAGAGCGTCAGCACCGTTGCCGTAACAAACTCGTCGGTTGAATAGAGAAAAATCACCGCCGGGATCCAGACAATCGCCGTTCCCACCGCCGGGATTAACGACAGGAATGCCATCAGCGCCGCCCACAGCAGGCTGCCGTTGAAACCGGCAAACCAGAAACCGATGCCGCCCAGCGCGCCCTGAACGATGGCAACCACCAGCGTCCCTTTTACCGTAGCTCGCGCCACACCGGCGAATTTCAAAAACAGGCGACGCTTAATGGTCGCCGTCAGCGGCATAACTTCGTAGATCTGGCGCACCAGCGTGGCGCCATCTTTCAGCAGGAAGAACAGCAGATAGACCATCAAACAGAAGCTAACGGTAATGCCCAGCGTACCTTTGCCAATGATCACCGCGCTGCCCGCCAGGTAACGCCCGACGCTCAACGCTACGCCGGAGAGTTTTTCCCGGATTGCATTCACCGAATCAAAATCATTGTCGCGCAGATAGCCCTTCGCCCAGTCCGGCAGATGTGCAATGCCATTACTTAATAGCTGCGGCAGATCGGTCGCGTTATTTTGCAGACGCTGGTACAGACTGTTGATCTCCACGGCCAGTGAAGAGAGCACCATCATCATTGGGATAAACACAATCACGCAAATCAGCAACACAGTGATCAACGAGGCAATGCCGTTACGCCCGCGCAACCATACCGAGAGCTGCATGCGCAGCGGATAGAAAATCAACGCCAGGATGATCGCCCAGATAATCGCGGAATAATAGGGCTGGATCAGGCCGAAAAACGCCACGCTGACCAGCAATAATAAAATGATAAAAAAGAACTGATTACTTTTAAGTGTTGACATCGGCCCGTCCAATGGAGAAACAACCATTAAGTGTAGTGCCTTACTCATTGATTGTAAAAACAATCCCCTGCCCTGACGGTTGTACACCGCTAATAACCTTTCCCTTTTTTATCAACTGCACGCCATCAGGATTTTCGTACTCAACGCGTATTTAAGAATGAGACGATAAATCGATGCCCTATTGCCGCTTATGATGACGCCACCGAATTGCGCCAGACAACACCAGGAATAGTGCATCGGCTATCTGGCTAACTGGTGGGGAAAAAGCAGTTGGTTAATATTGGCGACGCAGTAACACATTGTCGGGTTGTTTTATCCGTTATCTGTCTATTGTCGTGATAAGCATAGAAGCACCTTTAAATCAAAAGGTTATATTTCACAAAGAGGAGATACAGTATGACCATTGTAATGCTCATGTCTACCGATGCCGATATTGTTAACACGCAACTGAATGCCGCCTGGAACCCCATCACGAATCGCTATACGTGGGCACAGGTCAGTTCCATGAATTTAAATATTATCAACGGCGCGACCATTGTGGTTATTGCCCATGGTAATGGTACGGAAATTGGCAACGCGGCTCCGGGCGTTGTTGATGTTAATGCCGAAACCTTTCTTGCTCTGGTTCAGGGAAATATGGCGAATAACGCCGTTCCGGCAAGAATTTATATTTCCTCTTGCGGTCCGGGCATCGCAGAGTTTGCCGCTAATGTGCGGATAGCGGCGCAGAATAATCAGATTTGGCACAACACGCGTATTTTTGGTCATAGCGATCCGGTTTCCGGCCCGGTACCGCCCGCCAACGATATCCGCTGGACGCGAATTTTTTAAGCTATCGCTAGTACATGATGCCAGGCGGTGGTTGACACGGCCTGGCATCCCCGCCGCATAAATTTCATGTGACTTCAGTAGCTTTATTATTTTCTGCCGCAAGCGGCTTGCTCTCTTCACTATAATGGTGGTTTGACGCCGAATGAATCAGAACGCTTGTTCTGGAAATCTCTAAAGCCGTGGCCAATTTTTGTTGACCACTACAACTAGTTTTTATTTAGCGACAGGCAGGTCTGAATAGCGCGTAGTATAAGATGGTGATAGCATTTCACGCTTCATTGCCCAAGGTTTCTGGATGCCTTGACCAGCAAACCAGACCTTTCCTTTTCCTGACGAGTTAATGCCGTCGATTACCGCCATCAGTGCAGTGCTATTAGCCTTTGGGGCGGTATCATCAAACAAATTAAGCTGTGCAGTGCCACGACTAAAAAAGTCAGCAAGCATTACGCCAGCTTTCATGTAGCGATAACCATCGACCCATATCCGGTCTAGTGATTCTGTAGATGCACGTATAATGTCACGCGTATCATTAGATGGTATCGATAGTTTCGTAGATGATTGGTTCTCATAATAAATTTCATTATCTGCGTGCGGGCTGGTGCGTAGAAATACGCTGACAAAAGCACAAAACTGGTGTTCGCTACGCAATTTTGCTGCGGCGCGTTCAGCATAGGCGCAGACAGCCTGGCGCATATCTGCATACTCGGTAATACGATACCCAAAAGAGCGGCTGAACATAATCTGTTGTTTATCCGGCACGAATTCCTCAAGCTCCAGGCACGACTCACCGCGCAGCTCACGCAGCGTTCTTTCCAGAACAACGTTGAAATGTTTTTTGATTACCCAAGGTGAGCTATTGGCTAAGTCCAGCGCTGTATTGATCCCCATATTGTTCAGTTTTTTGCTGATGCGCCTTCCTACACCCCATACATCCTCCACAGGCACTCGTTCTAACAGCTTCCGCTGACGTGATATATCGGATAGATCAACCACGCCACCCGCACTCGCCCATCGTTTTGTTGCGTAATTTGCTAATTTTGCTAACGTTTTGGTTTGCGAAACTCCGATTCCGATCGTGAGCCCGGTATTTTTAAGTACCTGGTTCCGCACGGCCTTCCCAAAATCTGTCAGCGACATGTAGCTGGCTATGCCGGATAAGTCGATAAAGGCTTCATCAATTGAATAGATCTCGATGGCTGGCGCCATCTGCGTCAGCGTCTGCATAACCCGCGCACTGAGGTCAGCATAAAGAGCATAGTTCGAGCTGAATACGTGCACTTCAGATGAGAACGTTTTATTTTTCAGTTTGAAAAAAGGCTCTCCCATGGCGATGCCAAGCGCTTTTGCCTCTGCTGAACGCGAAATTACGCAGCCGTCGTTGTTAGAGACCACTACCACGGGTTTTCCCTTTAAATCCGGGCGGAATACCGTTTCACAGGACGTATAAAAGCTGTTGACGTCGGCCAAAGCAAACATCGTCATTTATGTGACTTCACTGAAAATGTTACTACACCAAATATTTCTAGATCTTCTGGGTTATGAAACGTAATGGGTGAGTAATTGCTATTGTGTGGAACCAGGCGTAAGACAGGATGAGTACGTAGTTCCTTGACAGTAAACTCCCCAGCTACAGCAGCAATCACAATATCGCCATGGCTTGCCGACAGCGAACGATCAACTACCAGAAGATCACCATCCCCAATTCCAGCACCAGTCATGGAGTCACCGCTGACTTTAATAAAATATGTGGCGCAAGGATGGGCTATCAAAAGCGTATTGAGATCCAGCCTATCTTCAACATAGTCTTGCGCGGGACCAGGAAAACCACAAGGTACCCGCTCCGTAAAGAGAGGAAGATGGATAGAGGGGGCAATCTCTAAGGGATAAAAAAGCTGCATAATGAGGAACTCAATATAACTGTATTTATATACAGTATCTCTGATTTTTTCGCACGTTCAACCTTCTTCTAAGAAGGTTTTCGGAACCGTTTGAAGTTGCGAGGTATTTAGGTTTTACCGTGTGAGCAGCAAGCCGGGAAAGTTTGCTTTTCACTACAGTCACTGGTCACTGGTCACTGGTCACTGGTCACTGGCACGATAGCTCTGATTTTCCGGTTTTCGGTCCCTGATTTATTCCAGCCGGTGCATGAATACAGCACGGGACAGCGCGTTACGCAGGCTTCACCTTAATTCAGCCCCGCCTGTACCCGCCGACGCAGTGAAGTGACCTGTACACGGTTGATTATCACAAGCCAGTGTTAGTCCTACATCTGATACACAATGGCTTAAAGAACCGCTCCTTGCTCAAAGCCGGCCTGGCTATATCTGGATTTGCCACTTTGTGCCAGAAACGATCTGATCCGCTCATAAACGCGTGAATGACGCGTGATTAATGCAGCCCTGGCCGATTAACGTAGTCCGCACGGCCTCAATCAGCGGGGTATGCGGTTCGTGGCCTAAAAAGTCGATCAGTTTTGCATTGTCCATCTGTATCGGCTGTTCCCATAAATACCGCATCTCGCGCATCTCACGCAGCGTGGTATTGAACGGCGCCATCGCAAAGATAAGCCACCAGGGAAAAGAGGTTATCTTCGCTTTAATACCCGCAAATTGTGCGACACTTTTTATGGCTGCTGCCATCGCCGTACCATCGGCATCCCAGTGCCCCCGCATATGAAAACAGGCAAACGGTTCGAGTTGCTCCCGACGCGCCAACAGCGCAGACAGCGTTTCGGCGACATCCGGCAGATAGGCCCACTGATGGCCTGTTCCGGCTTTACCCGGATTTTTAATTGTCCGGGGGAGTTTACCTGGCGTGATCCATCCCTGTGAAAACCAGTTGTTGCCTGCGTCAGGGCCAAAGAAATCACCGGCCCGCAGAATCAGCACTTTTCCGCCACGCTGCGTGTAGGCGTTCAGTGCCTTCTCCATTTGCACCCGTATGGCCCCTTTTCTGGTGACAGGATTTTGGGGAGAGTCTTCCCGTAAAAGTGGAAAGGCGTCCGGACCGTAGTTGTAAACGGTGCCAGGGAGAACGATTAAGGCACCGTTTCGCTCCGCCGCATTGATGGTGTTCTGTAACATCGGCAAAACCAGTTGCTCCCAGTTTCGATAACCTGGCGGATTAACGGCATGGACAATCACACTACACTCTGACGCCGCCGCCGCGACCTGCTCAGCATTCAGCGCGTCACCCGTTATCCACGGCATATTTGCGGGCTCTTCATTTTGCGGAGCGCTGCGGCGCAGTGCATGAACGTCCCATTTTTCGCGAATGAGTTTACGGGCGATTTCGCCACCGATTCCGCCTGTTGCGCCCAGTACGAGTACCTTGTTTCTGTTTTTCATCGCCTTGCCTTTACCGGATGTGTGTGCTTGACATCGTAGTGTTTGCGCGGGCTAAATGTAATTGCATGACATCAGGTAGCAGGTATGCATTTTTGTATGACTATAAATATTCCATGGGAATGGTATCGAACCTTCCTGGCGGTGATGAAAGAAGGCTCCCTGTCGGGGGCCGCCCGTATGCTTGCCATTACCCAGCCCACTGCGGGGCGCCACATAGCAGCACTGGAATCCGCCCTTGGCCTGGTTTTGTTTACGCGGTCGCAGACTGGCCTGCAACCCACGGATGCGGCAGCCGCGCTGCAAGGCCATGCGCAAGCGATGGAAAACACGGCCAATATGATTGCGCGAACGGCCGCCAGCTTCAGCACGCACACCGCCGGGTTGCATGGCGTGGTACGCGTTTCTGCGAGTGAAATTATCGGCACGGAAGTTCTTCCTTCCCTGATTGCACGAATCAAAGAGGATTATCCGCAGCTTACAATTGAATTGGTTCTCTCTAACCGAATGCAGGATTTATTGAACCGGGAAGTGGATATTGCGGTACGCATGACCACACCGGTGCAGGAGCAACTGATCGCACGTCGGTTGGGCCGTATTGAAATTGGTCTGCATGCATCACATTCCTATCTGGCCCGGCATGGTGAACCGGAAAGTATTGACGAGCTGTTCAGCCATCCGCTTGTGGGCTTTGATAAAATGACGCCGTTTATTTTACAGGCACTGAAACACTACCCTCAGCTGAACCGTGAAGCATTTACCTTACGAACTGACAGTGATGTGGCGCAGTTGAACCTTATTCGCGCAGGTGCGGGTATAGGGATGTGTCAGGTTCAACTGGCCGATTTTCCTGTCCCATTAAAGCGGTTGATGCCTGATTTCTTTGCGTTCCGTCTTGATACCTGGCTGGTGATGCATGAGGACTTGCGCCACAGTCAGGCCTGTAAAACGGTATTCGATATTCTTGCCGGGGGCTTACAGGCGTATATCAATAAGGCAGGTTTGTGACACGCAGTACAGGAAATCAAGGCGTTGTCGTTCTCGAATGAGTGCGAGATTCAATGCTATTGTTTCCGCTTAATTTGACGGCTTTCAAGAATTCCCTCATGTTCACAAAGGAGTCGACTTATGCAACATCTCCCCGAGATTATTGGCATTGCAACGGCACTCGCCGCTGGCGCTGCAAGCCCGGGTCCGAGCTTCGTGATGGTGGCACGCACATCGGCAAGTATGGGCCGACTCAACGGCTTGCTAGCCGCGTTGGGGATGGGGGTTGGAGGATTGATTTTTGCAACAGCATCGTTGCTGGGACTTCATGGCGTTTTGCTTGCAGTCCCGTCGTTATATTTGCTCCTGAAAGTTGGCGGTGGTCTTTATCTGGCTTATTTAGGCTTCCGTATCTGGAGGGGCGCTCGTACCCCTCTTGTTGCTGAAGTTCAGCTGCATGATCGGTCAATTCCACTCTCTTCACGATTTCTGTTCCTGGGCCTTACCACTCAACTCAGTAATCCGAAAACGGCTATTGTCTATGCCAGTGTTTTTGCCGCCTTTCTTCCACCAGATAGCGCTCTCTCCTTTAAGGTTGTCATTGCATTGCTCGTCTTTTTAATCGAAGCCAGCTGGTATGCGCTTGTCGCGATTGTTCTTTCTGCGTCTAAACCTCGAAATTTGTACCTTCGCGGAAAAGCGTGGTTTGACCGGGCCGCAGGTGGCGTGATGATGGCCCTTGGGATTAAGTTAGTGACTTCATATGAAGGAACATGAAGACGGCCACGTCTCTACCCTTAATGCCATTTTCCGTGAAGTTCTGCTTTTTCCCGGTACGCTCTCGTTACGGTAAATTGACGTAACAAATGAAAAAGTTTCTGGTGCTGATTGTGAGTTTCGTCGTTATCAGTACTACCAGCGCAGCACCGGCGGGTGGCCTCGCACAACGTAAGGGCACCCTCTCCCCTTTTTGAACATTGAATATACGTTTTGTGCCAGAGCAGTCGTTGCGAACATCAGTTCGTGTTAATCAATGGAGAGCAGCTCAAAGCGGGCACTGAATCAATGGAAAAACAGAGAAATTGTGCATACTGTCAGGCCTGCTAATAAACTGATTATTGATTAGTTTTTTCGAAAAAAGCCTCAAGCTCTGAAAAACTGATGGCATGTTTTGCATAAGAAAAAGTGCCATTACCACTGATTTCTCGTGCAGCCTGAACAAACACTCCATAGGCGAGCCGGGCCATTGAGGCTCCCACGCTTATACGCCGGACTCCGGCATGTGAAAGTTCTTCAACACTGTAAACATTTCCGGGCAAGCCCATGACAACATTCACCGGTTTTGTAACAGACCTGCAGAGGGTATGAATCATAGAAAGATCATGAATTCCAGGGGCATAGAGGACATCTGCGCCTGCTTTTTCGAAGGCCTGAAGTCTCAGAATTGTTTCATCAAGATCCTCATTGCCCCACATGAAATTTTCAGCGCGCGCAGTAATAACAAAATCAGGATCACAAATATCACGTGATTCAGCCGCTGCCGAAATCCTCTCGGCTGCAAGACTTAAATCGAAGACAGGATGTTCTGGTCGGCCGGTATAATCCTCAAGGGAACAGCCTGCAAGTCCGGCATCCACGGCAATCTTAATGGTTTCAGCGGCGCTATCCGGACTGTCACCTGTTCCTTTCTCCAGATCGGCTGACACCGGCAGAGAGGTTGCTGCTGCGATGTTCCGGCAATGATGGATTGTCTGTTGCCAGGAAACCTGACCTTCTGCCACCCCCAGAGAAAAGGCAAGGCCAGCACTGGTTGTGGCGAGGGCCAGAAAGCCCATTTTTTCAAGTATTCTGGCTGTGCCAATGTCCCATGGATTAGGAATGACAAAGGTATTTCCGGATTCGTGAAGAAGACGAAAAGCTTTGCTTTTGTCGCTCATAAATCTCTCATGACTTCTGCTGTTCTTCCTGATTAACGATATACCATAAATACTGCATTGAAATTCTATTTCTCATAACAACCCATACGATGTATCGATGATCACACCCGCAGAACGCTTTCGCCGGTGTATTGCCAGTTCAGGCTCCCCCTCCCGTCACTGTTGCGTGATAACTGGAAAATTATGCGAATACTCTCCCGGACGTGATTACAATCGTTGGCACGTCACTGGTTGTCTGAAACCAGCCCTCCTGTATCGGTATCAATGTTGCGTATAATGACGCAGTGCATATTAATGTTTTATTTATCAGACAATTCAGTTCATTATACTAAAAGTGGGATATATATAATATATATATCAATATTATCGATTAATTCTTTCTCTTTAATTTCCGATAAAAAGATTAAGCGCAGCCTGATACCGAAAGGCCTGCGCAATACCTGCCTATACAACAACAACAGGTTAGCATGCTATGAAATTATCCTTTGCGCATAAACTGTGGCTTCCACTTGCTGTCGCACTGCTAAGCCTTGCCGGGTCATTATTCTTTGGCTCAGTAAAAATTAAAGATGACCAGCTGGCGCTACGAAAAAAGGAATTAATGTATGTTTCCCAGTTAGCCCTTAACGTGGTGAAAACGCAGGCTGCACTTGTTGATAAGGGGCTGATATCAAAAGAGGAAGCACAACAGCGTTCAATCCAGATCATTAAAGACTTACGTTATGGCGACACAGGATATTTTACTATTCTGAATAACCAGGCACGGGTCATTATGCATCCCATTAATGCCGCGTTAATTGGCAAGGGGCCGGATGTTGCCGATGTCAATGGCGTCTATATTTACAGAGATATGGTCACGGTGACGAAGGATGGCCATGATGGTTACACCGCCTATAATTTTCCGCGGCCGGGAGACACCGAACCAAAGCCCAAAATTGCCTACAACATTCCCTGGGTTCCCTGGGGATGGATTATTACGACGGGTCTTTATGTTGATGATATCCATGAAGCATTTCTGGGTTCTGTTTATCAGAACCTGGGAGAATTTATTGTCATCAGCATCCTGCTCTCGGTGCTGGTTTATATGATTAACCGCAGCACGCTGAAAACACTGGGCGGAGAACCGCGTTATGCGGCTGAGGTTGTATCGCGAATTGCCGCCGGGGATTTATCGCAGAGCGTAAATAAAAAAGCCAGTGATAACGCCAGCCTGTTACATGAGATGGGGGTGATGCGCGAGCAACTGACTTCCGTTATTGCGGAGATCCGCGATGGTGCTGAGAGGATCAACACCAATACCCAGGATATTGTCGCCGGTAATCAGGAAATTGCCGGGCACACCGATCAGCAGGCGGTATCTCTGGAAAGAACCTCCTCCAGCATGGAAGAGATCACCGCAGCCGTAAAACAAAATGCTGAAAACGCAGGACAGGCGCGTGAACTGGCGCGTGGCGCGGTAGATATTGCCTCGCGCGGGGGTGTGATGATGCAGAATGTCAATGACACCATGAACGGTATTTCTGAAAGCGCCGGTAAAATTGCCAGTATCATCGATGTGGTAAACAGCATTGCTTTTCAAACCAACATTCTCGCGCTGAATGCGGCAGT
>NZ_QODH01000009.1:0-219235 GCF_009935945.1 Kosakonia sp. MH5
CAGCGCCTCGCGCCCGGAGAGTTTCCAGAAAAGCAGCCCCTCCACGGGCAGCCTGACCGATATTCTGTTCACCATAACGTTGCATCCGTAATTAAGTTTATCTCAGCGATAATAACTGCATCACTGATATGTTTTATTTTGCGCGATGAAATTTAATGCTCTGGATAATTTCCTGGTATTGTTTTTGATGATATTCACTGAATTCACCTGGACAGGTGCCTACATAGCTGACCATCTTTTTCCCGGAAACCGCATCATCCAGTAAAATTAACGTCTGGCGCTGATAAATAACGCGGTTATCATTTTTGAATTGATAAAAAAGTTCGACGGCGGGATAACCGTCCACTTCCAGCATTTGTGAAGATTCAAGATGAAAATCTGTGAGGGTTATTTCCAACTCACGTGCTTTTTTTGCGGCGACGGTATGAACTTTATCATCGGGTTGAGCACTGGATCGAGACACGACAAACGTAAATTCACTGTCACCGTTGTTGCTGTGTGTTAATAAATTCATGGCTCTGTCTTTTTTAATATGTCGGGCAATACAACCGTAACGATCGAAACAGGACGACATCACATTATTTGTAATGCGAGAGAGATGTGGGGGAGATAATTCTCCCCGCGTTTTGCCGGGCACAATATTACCCGGCGAAATAGTGTTGGTTAAGGTTGTGGATTAATTAACCAGGTACCCGGTTTAGCAATAGTAATGGTCTGACTGCGGCTCTGACCATTCCCCTGCAGGAGCACTTCGTAACGACCGGGTTGCAGTTTCAGTGAGGCAAAACCATTGGTCGCCGGAGAAACCGACTGCGCTTCACCATTAAGGCTCAGTTTTTCGCCCTCTTTCATGCGCACAAAAAGTTGCGCGACAGGCGTCTGGCTGACCACCGGCTCGGCGCTTTGCGCTGCGGTCTGCGCTGGCGGCGTCTGCACAGCAGGTGCTTCCCGCGCAGGCTGCTGTACCGGCTGTGCGGGTTGTTCTTCCGGCGTCACGCTGGCGGTCTGCGCCGCGTCTTCCGGCGCTGAACTGCCGCCAAACAACATTGCCCCGGCGATTATCCCGACAATCACACCTGCCGCCACCAGGCCTGGCAATTTGTAGCGTTGCCAGCCCGGTGCCGCCGGTTTTTCGTCTGCCTCTTCAACCGGTACCAGCATGGTGCCCGGCTGTTTAACGCTCATCACATCGCCAAGCCCGGCAACCGGCATCTCAATCAGCGCAGCGAATTCATCCACAGTCTGCGGACGATCTTCCATCTTCAACGCCAGCGCGCGATCCACCGCCTGCAACAGCGAAGGGGTGTACCCCGGCAGGTTGCGCTGTACCAGCGGCATATAGGTGTCCTGAATGCTGCGCACCACGCTGACCGGCGGCGGCGAGCCGATAATCAGCGTATGCAGCACCGCACCAAGGGCGTAAATATCAGTCCACGGCCCCTGCTCGCTTTCGTTGTCGTCGGTGTATTGTTCGATCGGCGCATAGCCCGGACGCAGCATGGTTTCCGTTTCGTCCGAAACAGAACCAATACTGCGACGCGCGGAGCCGAAATCGAGC
Source organism: Kosakonia sp. MH5 (assembly GCF_009935945.1). Classification (NCBI taxonomy): domain Bacteria; kingdom Pseudomonadati; phylum Pseudomonadota; class Gammaproteobacteria; order Enterobacterales; family Enterobacteriaceae; genus Kosakonia; species Kosakonia sp. MH5. The sequence continues at coordinate 1,559 of NZ_QODH01000009.1, forward strand.
AGCACCGGCAAACCGTTATCCTGGATCTGAATGTTATCCAGCGAGATATCGCGATGCAGATACCCTTCGTCATGGATGGTTTTGATGGCACCCAGCAGCATCGGCAGCATGCGGCGGATCCAGGCTTCGTTAATCAGCGTTGGGTTTTTCTCGCGCAGGCGGGAAAGCGTGGTGCCGCTGTAGAACACCGTGCCCATATAAGCGGTATCGTTCTGCACCCAAAAACGCAGCACGTGCAGCAGGTTCGGGTGGTTAAAACGTGCCAGCAGACGTGCTTCCTGGATAAAACTGTTCAGCCCGGCGGTAAAAGCTTTGCTAAAACGCTCGCTGCGCAGCACCAGCGTCATGTCGTCGTTGCGTACAGCCAGTGAAGAGGGCATAAACTCTTTAATCGCGATGGTACGTTCAAGCTGATGATCCCAGGCGCGATAGACGATGCCAAAACCACCGCCGCCAATCACTTCTTTAATTTCGAACTCGTTGAAGCGATATCCTGGCGGCAGTGCATTCGGTACACTCCGGTTGTTATCGTGATCCGTCATAGTGGAAAACTCTCTTGATAATGGCTTTACGCCGCAAACTGACAGTGAAACTCACCCTGCTCGAGCGTGACACGTAAGCGCTTATATTGCTCGTCCCGCGCACTGGCGTCGAGTAATAGCTGGCTCATCATTGGCAGCAGAGTGTTCGTAAGGATGGCGTCCACCATACGGCCGCCTGATTCAACTTCGGTACAGCGTGCCACAATCTGCCCGACCACGCTGTCATCGATTTCCGAGACAATACCGTGGTTCTCCTCCAGACGGCGCTGAATACGCTTAAGCTGCAAACGCACAATCTGCGCCAGCATCTCGTCGCTGAGCGGGAAATAAGGCACCACCAGCAATCGCCCAAGCAACGCGGGCGGGAAAACCTGCAGCAGCGGCGGACGCAGTGCATCACGCAGCGCGTCCGGTTCCGGCATCAGTTCCGGATCGGCGCACATGCCGGTAATCAACTCGGTGCCAACATTCGAGGTCAGAATGATGATGGTATTGCGAAAATCGATATGGCGGCCTTCGCCATCTTCCATCCAGCCTTTATCAAACACCTGGAAGAAGATTTCATGCACGTCCGGATGCGCTTTTTCGATCTCATCCAGCAGTACCACGCTGTAAGGGCGACGGCGCACGGCTTCGGTTAACACGCCGCCTTCGCCATAACCGACGTAGCCCGGAGGTGCGCCTTTCAGCGTCGAGACGGTATGCGCTTCCTGGAACTCGCTCATATTGATGGTGATAACGTTCTGCTCGCCGCCATACAGCGATTCCGCCAGCGCCAGCGCAGTTTCGGTTTTGCCTACGCCGGAAGGACCGCAGAGCATAAACACGCCGACCGGTTTGTTCGGATCGTCGAGGCGGGCGCGCGAGGTGCGCACGCGTTTGGCGATCAACTCCAGACCGTGGCGCTGGCCGATCACGCGTTCATTCAGCGTATCCGCCAGTTTCAGCACCGCATCGATTTCATTTTTCACCATCCGTCCCAGCGGAATGCCGGTCCAGTCGGAGACCACCGCGGCTACCACGTTGGCATCAACCGAAGTGAACAGCAGCGGCGTGTCGCCCTGCAATGTTTTAAGCGCCTGTTGCTGCTGCGCCAGCGAATCACGTAAAGCGGCCAGCTCTTCTTCCGCTGCGGTATGCAACTGTGCGCGCAGCGCGATGATGGCATCAACCAGCGCCTGCTCCTGCTGCCAACGCTGCGTCAGCTCATTGCGCAGTTGTTCCTGCTGTTGACGCGCGGCGGTTAATTTCTCTACCCGCCCGCTGTCGCCAGCCGCCATTTTCGCTTCGCGGTTGGCAATCTCAATCTCCACCTCCAGCGCAGCAATGCGGTGCAGGCAATCCTCCAGCTGCGGCGGCGGCGCGCTCTGGCTGACGGCGACGCGGGCGCAGGCCGTATCGAGCAGCGCCACGGCTTTATCCGGCAACTGACGCGCCGGAATGTAGCGGTGAGAGAGCTTCACGGCGGCGACAACCGCTTCATCAAGCAGCAACACGCGATGGTGTTTCTCCAGCGCGGAAACCGTGCTGCGCAGCATTAATACCGCTTTCTCTTCATCCGGCTCGGCAACCTGCACGGTCTGGAAGCGACGGGTTAATGCCGGATCTTTCTCAATGTATTTCTTATATTCCGCCCAGGTGGTCGCGCCGATGGTGCGCAACTGTCCGCGCGCCAGCGCCGGTTTCAGCAGGTTGGCGGCATCGCCAGTGCCCTGCTGGCCGCCAGCGCCAATCAGGGTGTGAATTTCGTCGATAAACAGAATGATCGGTGTCGGGCTGGATTGCACTTCGTTGATCAGCGCTTGCAGCCGCGCTTCGAACTCGCCTTTCATGCCCGCGCCCGCCTGCAACATGCCGATATCCAGTAGCCACAGTTGCACGTTCGCCAGCGGTTCCGGCACATCGCCTGCAGCAATGCGCAGCGCTAACCCTTCCACTACCGCCGTTTTTCCGACCCCGGCTTCGCCGGTTAACAGTGGGTTGTTCTGGCGGCGACGCATCAAAATATCGACCATCTGGCGGATCTCTTCGTCGCGGCCCACCACCGGATCGATTTTGCCGTCGCGCGCTCTGGCCGTCAGATCCTGTCCGTATTGCGCCAGCGTGCCCTGCTGTTGCGGCGCGGCGGCGGTATCGCCAACGGCGGTTGCCGTCTGCTGCGTCTCTTTACTGTTGGCGAAAATCGCCTCGAAGTTGTCGAGCAGCGCATCGGCACTCACCCGCTCAAACTGTGACGAAATACCTTTCAGCACGGTCGCCAGGCTCCAGGTTTTCAGGATCCCCGCCAGCAGATGGCCGCCGCGAATACGCGTGACGCCAAATTTCAGCGAACCGTAAACCCACGCCCGCTCAACGGCGGTATCGATATGTTCCGAGAGATCGGAGACTGAACTTGCACCGCGCGGCAGTTTATCGAGCGCGGCGACGATATCCCGCGTCAGCGCCTCTTCATTCAGCGAAAAGTGGCGGATCACCTGTTGCAGGTCGCCCTCTGACTGTTGCATCAGTTGGTGCAGCCAGTGAACCAGCTCGACGTAGGGGTTGCCACGCAGTTTGCAAAACGCAGTGGCGCTTTCCAGCGAGGTAAATAACAGCGTATCGAGTTTGCCGAACAGGACGGCGCGGCTAATTTCCGACATTGTAAATTCCGTTAGTTGTCACGTCAGATGAATAAGACGAAAGGTTATCCTTCCGGGCTGAATACCAAATCTCCGCGCGGCTGCGGCTGCGGCTGAGCGCCAAGCCAGGCGCTGTAACCAAGACGACCCGTGCCGCCAAGCGTGGCGCCAGCGACATCTTCATGGCGCAGGATCACGCGCAGCGCCCACTCATATTCGATGCCAAGATACTGGCGCACCCAGTCGCGCATCTCGGTCACGGCTTTTTCGCCGGGCAAGAAACGCCGGTAACTATCGGCGGACAGCGGGCCAATTTCGATGCGAAACTTATGGCTCACATCGCGCACGGCTTTACCCAAAAAGGCCGACTGCCCAAGGCGTGGCGCATGGCGACCGCCCTGCAAACGCGCACGTTCACGTTCGCTTAGTGGCATCCACTGCGGCACGTTTTCGACAATGGACACCGGCACATTGAAATAGCAGCGCAGGATCTTCTCCAGCCCTTCTGGATCGCGTCCATTGCGCGTCAGATGCCCGGCCAGCGCAAAACGCGCATGCGGGCTGAGGCTGCCTTTTTCCAGTTGCCCCGGTAGGCCCATGCCGATTAGCGAGGCGATGTACTGTTCAAAGCGTTTGTTGTCGCCCCGGTCGAGCGATACCGTCGGCTGCGCATCGGCCCATGCGCGATAAAACATTAGCGACAGCCGGTGGTGAAACAGATCGGCAAAGGCGCTGAGGCTATCGTCCTGGTGGTGATCGATGCGTTCGCGGGCATATTCCGTCAGATGGATCGGCAGCGGACCGTTCGGGCCGAACAGCCCGAAGCTGAGAATGGAGATATCGTACAGCGGCGAACCGTCGCGCTTACGCACGTCGGCAAGGGTCGACGGCGCAAAGCCCAGCGACGGTTTTTGCCCGATGCGCACCGATTCAAAACGCGGCAGCGGCGCGCGCCCGAGCGGGTAACGTTCCCCGCCACGGGCGTCAATACGCCGCAGCAGGCTGAACAGATCGTAGCGCCACGGCGTGGCCATCACGTTCTGCCAGAATGTCTCCGGCAGCGAACTGGCGCGGACAATCTGCGGCGCGCTGGTCAGGGCTTCGCTCATATCAGCGCCCTCTTGCCCATGCGCGGCGGCCAGTAGCCGATTTCACCGCGCTGCTGGCTTTTCAGGGTGAACTCGGTAAAGCTGTTCATACCCACCAGCCGGGCGAAAACGCGCTCCAGCACGCTGCCGAACAGCCACGGGCTGAAGCCGGAAAACGCCTGCTCATCGACCGTCAGCGTAATGCCAATACCGCGAGCAAAGACGATCGGCCCCGGCTCCGGCACACGACGATGCACCGGCTCCAGCACGCAGTGGCGCACGCCGTCGATCTGGCGCGCTACCGGCGCTTCCGCCAGTCGCGTGTACAGGCCCAGAAGCTGGCGCAACGCGGCCGCGCCTTCACCATCATCACCGTCCATCAGGCTGAGATAGTTCATCTGCAACTGGCTGATCAACCGCCAGGTACTTAGCCCCTCCGCCAGCGCCGGGCGCGGCGGCGTCGGGCCTTTACGCAGGTGCAGGGATTTCACCGGCAGCGAATCCGGCATCACGAACTGCCCCATATCCTGCTGCAACATCAGCGGTAAGTCGCGGCTGGTACACAGCACTTCAGCGGTGATATAGCGTAAATCTTCGCGCCACGGCGCATGCTGCTCATCGACCAGCGAGGCAAACACTTCGGAACCGATATAACCGGTACGGGTACCGTAGCGCTGCGCATGTTCCGATAACGCACGCTGCTCGCGGCGCACGGAGAAGTAAGCGCCGTAGTTGCCTTCATCCTGGCTCCAGCTACTCCAGAACGGGCGAAACGTCTGCTCATCGCGCTGACCATCGACGCTGGCGTGGATTTTGCGCACCGCGTAGATTTCGTAATCGAGCGGGCGAATGTTATCCACCACCAGGTGGTATTCGTGCTGGTTTTCGCTCAACTTTTGCCTTTCGGCCACTTTCGGGAACAGGTTAATCACCGGCGTGCAGTGCAGCGCAAGGTGGTTTTTATCCACTACCCGCTCCAGTTGCCCATCGGCTTTATCCAGCAGAATGATGATATCGAACGAGGTGGCATCGCCGCTTTGCGCCACCATCGAGCGCAGCCCCTGAAGGCTGATAAACAGGAAACGCTGCGGGAAGGCGAAATACTCCTGCAACAGACGGTAACCATCGAAGTTGCGCAGATCGTCCGGCAGCAACGACTGGCTGGCAGCAAAGCCTTCCTGCTGCAATGCGTCATCGGCCAGCACCTGCAACGGCGCACCGGCGCTGTTGGACTGGCAAACAATGCCCACCTGGTGGCCCATCAGCAGTTCCAGCAGTTTCAGCGCCTGCATATCCGGGCCGCTGAGGAACAGTTCCAGGCGATCGAAATCGAGATGGCCGAGGTTGACCGGGCCATCGCAGCTCACACGAATACGCAGCGCGCTTTGCGCCCCGCGCTGGCTCAGGCCAACTTTCGCCAGCGGCAGATCGGCAGGTACGCCGCCCAGTTCCACCTGGCTGATTTTCAGCGGTAACAGCGTGACATCATGCGCGGTGGTATAGCTACAGGTAACGCCATTCTTCTTCATCACCTGGCTGTCCATCATGGTACCGCGCGGCACCACAAAGCCATTGCTCAGATCCCCTTTCGCGCTGTCCGGCGTCAGCTCCGCAATCGCCATCGACGGCGTCGGCGCGAGATAGTTGGGTGCCACCATCTCCAGCAGACGCTGGGAGAAGCGGGGAAATTCGGCGTCCATTTTCAGTTGTACGCGGGAGGTCAGGAAGGCAAAGCCCTCCATCAGGCGTTCGACATACGGATCGGCAACGTCCATGCCGCGCATACCGAGGCGTCCGGCCACTTTCGGATAGCGCCCGGCAAACTCCTGGCCCATTTCGCGCAGCCAGGCCAGTTCGCGGTTGTAGTACTCCAGTAATTTGCTGTCCATGATTACCCCGCGTCTTTCAGCTCGAAATGCCCGTTTTCCAGATCCACATCCGTGCGGAACAGAAACTCCAGCGGATACGGCACACACCACAAACGCCCTTTGATCTCAATCGACAACACGTTGTGCAGATCCAGCGACTGGGTATCGGAAATGCAGCGAACCTGTAAGCCCTGCGGCAAAATGCGCGGTTCAAAATGCAAAATCGCGTTGGTCAGCTTGCGCTGGATATCCTGCCATTCGATGTCCGACATCCGCTTGCCCGCCAACGGCGACACGCCAAAATTGATGACCGAGCGGCGCACTTCGTCAAAGCCGCTCAGATCCTGCTGCGCTTCGTTGTTGATGGTGTTGAACAACCACTGCAGATCACGCAGTACGTGGCGTCGCAGCGTGGCATGGGAGACCAGATTACTGTTCAGCGGCTCCTGAACTTTGTCCGGCGCGTCATCGGTAAGGCGATCGAGCAGCGACGGCTGCATTTTGTCGCGTGCGCCGACGGTCTCTTTGCCGCGTCGCGAGCGCCAGCCGCTGCGCAGCAGATCGCTCTCTTCATCGTGGGCGGAATTACTCATCTGCAACGGCCGTATCGAAACTCAGCGTGACCAGATCGAGCAGCGAGAACTCGGCGCTGTCGTTGAGCCAGACTTTTTGCCCGTGGCCCAGGAAGTGCGGCGCATCGCCCGGTAACGCCTGCCACTCGGTAACGCGAGCGAGTTTAAAGCGGTCTTCAGCTTCGCTATCCAGCGGATAACGCGCCGGGATCTGGCACACCTGTTCGCTGCCATCCTGCAAACGCACCAGCGTATGGCGCCACACCAAGTCGGTGACGCTGGCCGGCGGCTGAAACTGCATAGAGGCAATCGCGCTGAACGGCAGCCAGAAATAGCGGCCATTGACGATCGCTTCGCAGACCGGACCAAAGCGACAATCACCGTCCATCAGCCAGTCGAAAGTGTGCGTTTCGCCATCCTGAGTTGTCAGCTGGCCGGGGTTCGCCTCGGCGTTCTCCAGTGCGGCTTCACGGTGCGCGGCAGGTTCGGTGGATTCCGGGTCCAGCGCGCTGACCATCGCTGCCAGCCACGGCCACTGCCGATCTGGCGTTACCGGACGGGCGCGACCAGCCATCACGTCGGCACGCTGGCGTTCACCGTTGATCGCCTGCTCCAGCAGCGTCACCGTCGGTTGCGCCTGCGGTTTCAGCGCCTGCCAGCTTTTCAGCTGCGCCAGCGCGCGCGGCCAGTTACCGTCAAGGCAGAGAAGCTGGGCAAAAGCCGCACGCAGATCGGCATCGCCTGGCTGGGTACGGATGCGGCTTTCCAGCCGGGCAAGGCTCTCCTGCAGGGATTCGCCTGCCAGTTGTTGCAACAAGGTGTTCATCGCCGCTCCTTAGTTCAGGGTCTTGTAAGTCCCGACCGCCGGATCGCGCAGCTGCGGGTGCAACGAATCGATCAGCAGAATATTAAGGTGCGTACCCGGTTCAAACCACGGCGTCCAGGCTTTGCGCACTTCATCAAGGCGCGCCTGCAAACGAGTGGCATCGCTGGCGACATCGCGGGAGATTTCCACCGCCACTGTGCCGTTCGCCTGCCAGCCGTTGAGGCTGTTGACGTAGGGCAGGATCATCCAGCTCTGCGCCAGGCTGCCTTCGCTGACGACCATACGCTCGTTGTTAACGGTGGTGATCAGCAGACGATCGGCGTCAACGCTGTCGCTCAGGCCGCTCACCGGGAAACCGTGGACAAAGGTCATGGTGATCTTTTTCTCGCTGCCGTTGCTGATCTGCGTCACTTCGCTGCGCCCGTTCAGCCAACCGCCCTTCTCACATTTGCCATCCTCTTTCGCCGGAATAAACAGCGCTGGCGCGCTGGCATCGCCCTGCCAGAAGGTGCGCAGATGGCAGCCGTCCTGCAGGGTAAATTCCTGCCACGGCGTACGGTTAGCGGCCGGGGAGAGATCTTCAGCACGCTCGGTTGGCGGCGTCAGGGCGGCGGATGTGGACGTTGAAGCGGCCGCGGTTGCGCCCGTTGAGGTGACGACCGGCGCCCACTCTTTCGCTTTATCGGCCGTCCCTTCAGCCAGAGTCGCGCCCTGCGGGTCAGTCAATTTCCAGTGCACCTGCGTCAGCGTACCGCACTGGTTTTCCAGCAGCGCGCCAAGGCGCGGTAAGAAGTTGTTCAGAACGGCAGGTTTTTTATCGCCGCTGGCAACAATACGCAGCGGCAACGTTTTGCTGCACCAGCTTTTCGGCGTGTTATCCGCAATGTTATCGATCCAGACATCCAGTTTTTGCGAAGGCGACTGCACGATGCGGTAGTTTTCTGCCTGTACGCTGCCACACACCGCCAGCAGAGCCAAACCCGGTAGCCAAAGTTTCATAAAAGTCCTTGTAAGCTGTATCAATCACGAAGAGGGAAAAACTGGGCGGCTTCAGAGAGCGTATGCAGTAGCGTCGTCTCCTGAGGTGTGCCCATCCACACCGCTACGGCGCTATAGTTGTCCTGCTGGGTTTGCGCCCCGACACTGTTTTTCAGCAGGATTTGATTCATCAGCGTCAGCCACTCATCCGGCGTATTCACCATATGCAGCGACTGTTGCATCTGCTCTTCACTGACACCGTGCCAGAAGCCATCGGTACAGAGCAAAAAGGCATCGCCATCTTCGATCGGCACCACATCGCTGTAGCTTGGCTCGCGTTCATCTTCGCCAAGACCCAGCGCGAAGTAGAGCAAGTTGCCGTTGATGCCTTCGGTCTGATGCCCGGCATCTTTCATCTGCTGCACCAGGCTGTGATCGGTGGTGACATGATAGAGCCAGCCGCGACGAAAGAGATACAGGCGGCTGTCGCCCGCGTGTGCCCAGTAGGCAAGCTGATAATCCCGGTCGATAAACAGGCTTACCATGGTCGTGCCCATACGGTGATAATCCTGCACCGCTTTCTGCTCTTCGCGGATAGCGCGGTTAGCATCGTTGACGTACTGACGAATGTACTGGGCATTCAGGTGCTCATCGCCATCAAACCGGCTGATGATGGTATTACGCGCCAGTGCGGCCGCTACGTCGCCACCGGGTAACCCGGCGATGCCGTCACACACCACAAAGCAGGCGGCACGCTCGCCGATGTTCTCCCCGGTCTGATCCTGATTACTGGCACGTTCGCCCTGTCGGGATATGGAGGCCGTGCTGATATTCATTCTTCCGATCCGCTTTGTGAGTCTTTGTACTGGTTAACCTCCATGTCATAAGCGTGGAGGAACGCTTCGCCAAACAGGGTATGGAAGTCATCGTCAATTTCACCCGCCGTTTGCGCGTAAGTACGCACAAAATAGTCCCACAGAGCGGCTTTACGGTTCGAGAGTACACCGAGACGCGCGGTGGCACCGTCGCGTTTAGCGTCATCTTCCAGTTGTTCCGGGTTAAAGGACTGCAACATCGCGGCGATAATCGCGCGGATCCCGGAAATCATACCTAACTGGTGCGCCTGTAAGTCGATCAGCGCATCGCGCACCGATTTTTTCGGCGGCATAAAGCCAGGCATCCGCGTACCAAACATCTGCATCAGCACGGTTTTGCCCGACGGCAACAGCTTGAACGGGTTGTTGGCGTCATCCAGCACCATCGTCATATCGGCTTTAACGCCGCGTTTCAGAATCGAGCGCGAGGACAACAGTGCAACGGTGCCCTGGGAAAACATGCTCAGCATCTGGCCGAGCTGACGCATGTTCTCTTTATCAAACTGCGGCACTGGCTGCATATCACCAAGCCCCATACCTTCCAGTAACGCGTCCAGCAGCTCGCCTTTCAGCACATCGCTGCTGTCGCCATTGCCAGCGGCTGGCGCGCTGCGCACTTCGTTGTTGCTCTGAAGCGGATCGATACGCAGACGCCCTTTCGGCGTTTGCGCCGCGCTGCGCTGTACCGCTTGCGGCGTCGGCAGCGTGATACCCGCATAATCCTGCGGCTCCGACACCGGTTCCGGCTCTTCATCGACGAACAGCGGCGTGCCGCTGAGATCTTCCGCGCGCAGTTCGGTGATGATCGGCTGCGGCTGTTGCGGCGGCGTCACGCTGTGCGGATCGGTGATGATTGGCTCGGCGGGTTTCGCCGGAACAATCTCATCCGCATGCGCCAGCGGCACTGCGCCGCTTAACAGCCCAAGCGGATCGTCGCTGCGTGCCGCCGACGTGCTGCTGCCGCCAAACAGCGCCAGCGGATCCAGTTCATCCGCTTCCGGCGCAGGTTTTTGCGCAGCCCGATCAACCGGGGGCACCAGTGCGGATGGCGTGACGTCGTTAAAGATGCTGTCATTTTTAAAGAGCTGTTCATCGTTAAACAGCTGATCGGAAGCGAGCGTTTTCGGCGTCACCAGCGGCTCGTTGTTATTCAACAGCGAGAGCGGATCTTCCGGGTTACGTTCCGGCTCTTTCGGCGCGGCAAAAGGGTTCAGATTTTGCGCTTCCGGCGTTTTCGCCCGGTTGCTGGAGATGCTGTCGGAGATGGAGAACTCCTGCATCAGGCTGTCCCAGATTTCCGTTGGCACTGACGCCGGGGCGTTTTCCGCTACGCTTTTCGGTGTCGGCGCGGGCGCAGGTTTGGCCACTTGCGGCTGAACGTGCTTCGGATACATCTCCTCCGCCATACGGCTTACCGGCTGCGTATCCTGAATCAGCTCGGTAACTTCGATACGGTATTCATCAATGCCCAGAATATCGCCATCCTGCAATTCGACCTGACGGCCACGTTCCAGGGGAATATCATTCAGCACTACGCGGGTCACATTGCCGCGATTGGTAATGCGACACTCGCCATTACCAGCGATATGAACAATCGCCTGTAAGCGAGAGATGGAGCGGTCGTTATCCGGCAGCACCAGGTTGTTATCAGTGCCGCGGCCGATAGTGCCGCCAGGCGGATAAAAGTCGCAGCGGCTTTGCGGCGGCTGATGACCGGGTTTACTGGTAATAATCGTGAATCGCATAGCATATTCCTGCTGGAGTTATGTGCACTCAAACGGCGCCGTTTTCCATAAAGCGGCTGCGTTTGAATACCTGAATATGATTTCAGTGGCCCCGGAGCAGCCCACCGGAGCAAAACTTCGCTCGTTTATTCTTGTTTTTGCACCGTAAGCTCACCTTGCGCGGAGCGGGTCAACATAAAACGGGTTGCATAACGCGTTGCGTTATTGCCATCACTCACTTTAAACACCACATCGTAAATACCAGCCTGCCAGTTGATGTCAGGCCAGACGGTGCAATGGCTGGCAGAAATAACGCGTGTTGGTTGCCAGTTCGCGGGTGATGTCATCGTCTGCCATTCGCTGCCATTCAGTTTATTAATGGTGGGCGCTGTGGCAACAAGCGCCGTGGAGGACAAGGGTGTCATACTGAAGCACGGCTGGTTATCTTTTATTTCCACCCCCGCAGAAGCATATTGCGGCGGATGGCTCTGACAACCGCTCAGCGTGATTAACACCAGGCTCGTCAACCCTATTTTATTCATAACCAGGCTTTCCTGCCCCGGTAACGCTTAAGAATTAACTCAAGCACGATAATATATTTCTGTTTACCATCAGGCTCAATAATGTCTTTTTGCGGATACAGGCACAGAGCCGCTGCTCTGTGCCTGCCGTAATGCGCGTCAAAAAGAGAGCAGCATTACGCTTCTTTGTTTTCCTTGATGTTCCAGCCAGCGCTGGTTTCAGCACCTTTACCGCCGGAAGAAGACTGCTCCCAGTACTGCTGTTTCACTTTCGCAGCCTGGAATGCATAGGTCACACCCACGGTGTCGCCGTTATCCGCACCGGTGTACTGAACAGACGTCACCAGCACATCTTCCAGCGTGATACGTGCGTATTCAACCTGCTGACCACCGGCTTTGCAGACGGAAAGCTCAACCTTGGTCAGGTGCTTACCGCTGGCGCAGTGTTTCAGGATAGCCGTCGTGGATTTATCAATGAGTGCATTTACGTGAAGGTCGTTGAAATTGACTTTACCGGCACCGCCGCCACCGCCAACACTCATATTCCCTGGCTGTGAAGCACCCCAGGAAAAAGATGTGATATCAGTCCAGCCGGTGTGGTTAGAGTCTTTAGATTCACCCGTAACTCCATCGACCTTCAGAAACATATCAATAGCCATAATATTTACTCTTCGTTAATGATAAATATTGCTTTCGAAAAAGCGCTTATATGGCAAACGGGTAAGCATGGGGCCGAATAAAACCGTCCATATTTTACCTCTGCCTCGTTGCTGTACAGCCGGGAGCCGTACAGTTTTTCACTTTCCCGCGTATTGCAGGAAATTGAAAACTCGTCACTGTTGTTGTCCGCATAGCACTAGACAATGCTGACAGCGCTACCTAAAATCCCCCTTTTGTCTTCTATTAACCTGGATGGTCATAAAATGAAAAAGGGTATTGCGCTATTATTGATCTGCCTTTTCGCGGTCGTCGGCATCTACACTTTTATTGATATTATTGAGTCAGTGTTTAATGTCGCCCGCTATGAAACTTTCACACTTGCTGCCACAGGAACCCTCTTCGGCAAGGCGGTATTTTTACTCGTCGTGATTGTTGCCTTTACCTTTTCTATTAAGTTTTACCGGAAAAATTAAATCTTCGATTTTATTTTTTCCGCGACGGCGTAAATCGCTATGGATGCGGCAATAATAGCAACTATTTTAATTCCCAAAACCAGATTTCCTGACAATACGGATAACAGTCCGAATTACAGAGAAAAGAGTTGCTGGTCAGCGGTTCCAGCATATCGATATGCCCCCCACCGTACCCCTCAATTTTATTAAAGAATACTACACCCCGGCGTTTTAACAGTGCTCGCCCGCCCTGGACTTTATCGGTGTAGATTTCCGCTTTACCAAAAACATCAGCCCGATTTAATTGGTCGGCCAGCAATTTGGCACCCATTTCAAATTTCTTGCCTTTATACGGGCCATTTTTTATTGTAAAACGCCCCGCAAATTCGATGTTACATTTCAGCAGAGCCAAACTCATTCTTACGGCACAGGTATTCTTATATTGCTCGCCTTGCCGTATTAAATCGTTATAGTCATAGCCAATTTCCGAAAATAAAACATCGGGAGCAACATATCCTGCGCGGGTATCATTTGATGAGTAATGCTGCTTTTTTAATTGCTCGTATAACGGTCTCATTTTTGGCTCCCTTTTTTGCAAGGCAGAAATTCCTTCATCGACTCAACAATAAAGTTGGCGGCAGGTTGTTTACGCTGTTCAGTACTCAGCTTTGCCAGACGCGAGAAAACGTGCTCATGGGCAGAACCCGGCAGTATCTTCTTATACCCACACCACGCTTTCCCTTCCGTTGCATCCAACACCCCGAGAAAATACATATCCGCTTTGATACGTTCTCGCTCGTTATCTTTATTGCTCCAGGCATTAAAAAAACGTTCGGCAGTCAAATTCACATCGTGCCCGGTTAACAGAGACGGATCGCGTGGAAATACAGAGGTATCATCTTCCGGTAATGATTGGGCCCGAGGGTATTGATAAGTTTGTGTTTCTGCTAAAACCAGGGTTGAGAAAACCAGCAGACTGCTAACAGCTATTCGATATAGATTCATCGCATATCCTTCTGTTATGAAATCCTTCATGCCGCAGGCACATCCTGCCTGCGGCACCTTCTGCTTACGCCTCTTTGGTTTTCAGTGACGGCAGTTTTGACACCAGACGCAGCGACACGGTCAGACCTTCCAGTTGGTAGTGCGGACGCAGGAAGAATTTCGCGGCGTAGTAGCCAGGGTTGTCCTCGATCTCCTGTACCTGCACTTCGGCCGCGGCCAGCGGTTTACGCGCTTTGGTTTCCTGCGAGGAGTTGGCCGGGTCGCCGTCGACGTAGTTCATCACCCAGTCGTTCAGCCAGCGCTCCATTTCGTCGCGCTCGCGGAAGGAGCCGATTTTGTCGCGCACAATGCACTTCAGGTAGTGCGCAAAACGGCAGCAGGCGAAGAGATACGGCAGACGGGAAGCCAGACGCGCGTTGGCGGTGGCATCGGCATCGTGGTACTCGGTCGGTTTTTGCAGCGACTGCGCGCCGATAAAGGCGGCAAAGTCAGAGTTTTTACGGTGGATCAGCGGCATAAAGCCGTTTTTCGCCAGTTCCGCTTCACGGCGATCGCTGATGGCAATCTCGGTCGGGCACTTCATGTCCACGCCGCCATCGTCGCTCGGGAAGGTGTGGCACGGCAGATTTTCCACCGCCCCGCCGGATTCAACGCCGCGAATCGAGGTGCACCAGCCGTACTCTTTAAAGGAGCGGTTGATGTTGGTCGCCATCGCGTAAGCGGCGTTTGCCCAGGTGTAGTTGTTGTGGTTCGCGCCGTCGGTCTCTTCTTCAAAATCGAAGCTATCCACCGGGTTCGTGCGAATGCCGTACGGCAGACGGGAGAGGAAGCGCGGCATTACGAGGCCTAAGTAACGAGCATCTTCCGATTCACGCAGTGAACGCCAGGCGGCGTATTCGGTGTTCTGGAAGATTTTCGTCAGATCGCGCGGGTTCGCCAGCTCCTGCCAGGACTCCATCTGCATCACGCTTGGTGCGGTGCCGGTGATAAACGGACAGTGCGCCGCCGCGCCGATACGCGCCATCTCGCCGAGCAGCTCAACATCCTGCGGGCTGTGGTCGAAGTAGTAATCGCCCACCAGGCAGCCAAACGGTTCGCCGCCGAACTGACCGTACTCTTCTTCGTAGATTTTTTTGAAGATCGGGCTCTGATCCCAGCCGACGCCTTTAAAACGCTTCAGGTTACGGCCCAGTTCCTGCTTGGAGATGCTCATAAAGCGAATTTTCAGCATCTCATCCGTTTCGGTGTTATTCACCAGATGGCTGAGGCCGCGCCAGGCACTCTCCAGTTTCTGAAACTCTTCGTGGTGGATAATCTGGTTAATCTGCTGCGACAGCTTCTCATCGATACCGGCAATCAGGTTCTGAATGGTGCGGTAGGTGTCGTTGGAGAAGGTTACGGTATTTTCCAGCGCCTGCTGCGCCAGCGTTTTCACCGCGCTTTCTACCGCCGAACGCGCCTGGTCGGTTTTCGGGCGGAACTCTTTGTTCAGCAGTGAGCTAAATTCATCCTGGCTGAAGGCCTGGGCGCCCTGCTGTTCATGTTGTTGCGAAGGATTGCTCATGGTTTACTCCTCTTTACCTTGCGCGTTCTCGTCGCTGTTCGGCAACTGGCTAAGGGATTTCAACAGCGTCGGATCCTGCAACACTTTGGCGATCAGCTCTTCCGCGCCGTTTTTTCCGTCCATATAAGTCAGCAGGTTGGAAAGCTGCGTGCGGGCTTCCAGCAGTTTGTTCAGCGGCTCGACTTTGCGGGCGATGGCATCCGGCAGGAAATCATCCATGCTGTCGAAGGTAAGATCGACGTTCAACCGGCCTTCGCCCGTCAGCGTGTTATCCACGTTGAAGGCGACGCGCGGTTTCAGCGCTTTCATACGCTCATCGAAGTTGTCGACATCGATCTCGAGGAATTTACGCTCCTCAATAGACGGTAAGTTCTCCACCGGTTTCCCGACCAGATCCGCCATAACGCCCATCACAAACGGAAGCTGGATTTTGCGCTCAGCGCCATAAACTTCCACGTCGTACTCAATCTGTACGCGCGGCGCGCGGTTGCGGGCGATAAATTTTTGACCACTGTTACTTATTGGCATGATGTTCTCCATCGAATATGCGCGGTGAAGGTTTGACGACTGGCGACGCGCCTGTCGTCATAACACGGTACGCGTCACTCCTGACGCCCAAAGATGTTTTGCAACTGGCTTACGCCGTCGGGCGCCAGATCGCGAATAATTTCCATAAAATCGAGTTCGATTAACCGCTGTACGCGATCGATCATCAGCGGTGCCGGGTGGCTCGGTTCATGCTGAGTAAAGTATTGCTTCACTTTCTCCAGCATCAACTGTGCGTCGGCGCGCGTCGTTACCTGCGCCGTGCGCCAGTCGGTATGCGCTGCGAGCGGTGCGGCAACCGGCTGTGGCGCAGGGGCTTTTTGCTCCTCCCCTGCGGACGGCGCAGGCGGCTCATCGCCACGGGAAGCGCGGCTCGCTCCGGCAATCATGCTGACCGTTTTCAGTAACTGTTCCATTTCCGGCACCCCGCTTTCGCCCAGTTGTTCCAGCAGCCATGTACGGATGGTTTGCAGGCGCCCTTCAATCTGCCCGATAGCTTCAATACCGGGTTGGCCGCCGCGTACCAGTTCATCTATCAAACGCACCCGACCGCCCGGGTAACCCGCGCATTCGGTTTTACTGCCATCCAGCAGCGCCTGTGCATCGCGCACATTCAGCTCATCTCCATTGCTGCGTAACAGTATCGACTGGCGCAGCGTGGTGGTGAGCGCGGATTTGTCGCTCAGCGCAGCCAGCGCATTAATACGGTAGAAGGGATCGAATTCACCGCCATCGGTAAGCGACGGCCAGAGATGATCCCAGTACAGCGCCAGCGCCTGGCCCAGCAGCAGTAAACCGTCGGCGTAACCTTCCAGCCCGCGGCGACGCGTCCATGCATGGGTTAGCGCCAGCATGACGCGAATATCTTTCGTGCGTTCCAGCAGCGAGGTGGCCAGTTTTTCCACGCGGTTCCAGTCGGCGGGTTCGGCAGGAATGATCGTGTTGCCGAACTGCTGCTCGGCTTTACCGAGGCTGGCCTGCTCCATCGCCTGGAAGTCGGCGTCATACTCCAGATTCTCGCCGCACGGTTGCTCCGGCGTGACCGGAGCCAGTAAAGAGTCAATCGTCATCCGCAACCTGCTTATTCAAACATCGGTGGGTAAAGACCGTGGCGACCGGGTCTAGCGCCCCCCGCCGGGTCAAACAGCAGCGTAAAGAGCTGCCCGGTAAAATTGCCGCTATGTACGTGTGTATAAAGCGGATAGCCGTCGCTGCGGTTGGTCCACCAGAAACTGATCTGGCGCAGCGGGTCGAAACATTCGGCGGCCTGATTCCAGCCAATGGTCGATTCGCCATCGCCTTCGTAACCGATCACATCAAGAATTTCCGAGCGCGATTCCGGCGCAACCAACTGCACGGGCGGAATCGACAGCAGCGCCTGGTCGAGCTGTTCCGGCGAGTAGCCATTGCGGATAGCGTGCAGCAGCGTGCGGCCCAGTTGCTGATACCAGTCGCCCGCCTGCGCCAGATGGCGCGGTGTCCACTCCAGCGGGTTGATCGCCATCAGCGCGCAAATCGGGTACTGGCGCCCGACGCTGTCGCGCCCCGGCAGCAGACAGCCCATCTGCACTTGCTGCCCGCCAAGCATAGGCGGGACAACAAAATTCCATACCGGCGCATTGCCGAACTGGCGATCGCTGGCACGCTGTTCCTCTTTTTGCCAGTTCATCAACCCCACCTGGAACCAGTGGGACCACTGCCGTTGCAGCGCATCGGGAAAGCGGCGCTGTAAAAAATCACCGGCACTCGGCAGTTTTCCGTACCAGCTGATTGCTGAAGTCATCGTCATTGGCGTTCCTTTGCAGTTCAAGGACATGCGAAACGGGGAAGCTGGAACGGGTTGCGGATGCTGTTCGGCGCAAACTCCAGCGTCACCTGATGCCCGTCAATGGTGAATGTCGCCTGGCGGCTAAGGCTGCTACTGCCGGGGCTGACGCGGGCTTTATCGAAAAAGCGATTCAGTGCCCACGCGCCGTTGGTGACCAGCGTCGCGGTTGTGCCGCTGGCCAGACCGAGCTGCATCCGTACCTGGTTGGTTCCGCCCGATCCCGGCCAGTTAACGATTTGTACCGCCTGCGGCCCGTGGCTGTAACGCAGAATTTGCCCGTCCACATCCAGCGTCATGGTCAGGATGCTGTTATCCATACGCACCGTGCGCACGGTTGTGCGAAACGACGGCGTGGTGCTGCCATTGGCAAAGAAAGCATCGCGGATAGACTGCGCCTGCTGGAACGGCACCAGCAAACCTTCGCTGCCCGGCAGCGTTTTGCCGTCGATACCTGGCATAAAGCGCCAGGTGGACTGCGTGGTGTCGACTTTATTGGTCAGGTTATCGCGAAAGAAGGTATCCATCAGACCGGTGCCCGGCGCGAACATGCGCGCCAGATCGTCCGGCGTCACTTCGCTGCTGGCTGAGCGCACCAGCGGATAACGCCCGGCGATGGCCTGACGGCAGAAGCTGCCCACTTCAACGCTGATACGCTTGCGAACATTTTCCAGATCCCGGCGCTGAGTATCGCTGCTGGCTCCCACGGCCATGTTGCTGAACATGGTTTGCAGGCCGCCGGGCAGACGTCCGGCGCTGGCCTGTAAACGGCTGATCGCTTCCCCCCCCGGCGGGGGCATCCCGCTGTTGGCAGCATCCTGAACGGCGGTCAGATAGCGGTACAGCTCATCAACCTGCTTGAGAAAATCATCAAAGACGATGGTTTTCCCGCCTTTTTCCAGCGGCTGCGCCAGTTCGATAATCGGCGCAAAGTGTTCGGTAACGCGCTGTTCCGGCGTCTGGCTGGCCGCAGCATTGGTGGTTTCTGCTGCGCCATCGTGGTTGCTGAACAGGGTTTCCAGCATCTGCGTACCACGGTTAGTGCTGCCGGCGCTTTTCGCTTTTTCAGCGTCTTCCGGCTCATCCCGCGTCAGTTTCAGTTGCTGGCTCAGGTTGAGCACCAGCCGACGCAGCGGTGAGTTGTTGCCGGAGAGCAAGCGCGCCGTATTGATGCGCTGATTCAGATCGGCACTGTTATTAAGCTGAATGTCGCTTAAAAAGCTGTCCCACAGAGCGATAAAGTCGCGGGCGTAGAGCTGGCGCACCGCGTTATCCGTCTGCTGTTTGTCTTCCGGCTGCGTGGTCGCGCCCAGTACCCAGTTATCATCTTCATGCAGGGAAGTGGTGACTGGTGCGATCTTTGCGTTGAAGGTATTCCAGTAGCCGTCCGGCGTGTACAGCCCCGGTAGACCTTCACTCACTGGTTTGCCGCTTTTGCGCGAAAAGACCAGCTCGCTTTGCGGTCCGCCCAGTGAAGCCAGTGAAACCGGCTTCAGGCTGTCATCATGTTCCAGCAGACGTTTCAGACGACCATAAACGCGCGTGGAGAGCGGCTGCTGGTTAATCATTGCCTGCTCGCGGCTGATTAACGCTTCATCTTTGGCGTACGGCGACGACTGAATTTGCGGCTCCAGCAACTGCGTCAGATGCCATTCAAGCTGGCGGATCTGCGCTTTGGTGACGTTCTGCGGCAGATTGCGCTCCAGATTGAGCATCACCCACGAGTGCAGGAATTTGCCGTCGTAATGTTTCGGCTGATAGAGCATCTGGTAGGCTTTCAGCGCTTCGTAGCTGTATTCCACATCGCTGCCGTTATCGTTGCGAAGCCAGGTGGTAATGCGCATCGCCACTTCCGGTAACAGCATCTGTTGCAGCGCTTTCTGGTACAGCGTCTGCGAGGCGTCAGCCACATCGTTACCGCGATACAATCCCATACGGCGGGTGATCGGCGGATTGTTGATGTCGAAGGCGTCACTCTGCGGCAGCGCGGCAAGCCCGTTCAGCAGCGGCAGCATGGCAAACAGATCGCCCTGCTGGCGGTTACGCAGCGCTTTGATCTCCTGATCCAGCGCCGGCACTTTGGCCTGCACTTCATCAAGATAATCTTTGTTATTGCCGTAGCTGGTCAGCCACAAGGCGCTGATAACAATCAGAAGCGCCAGCAATGCCGCATAACCGGACCAGATCACCGCCCGGCTGCGTAGCTCCCACCAGCGGTTTTGCCCGGCAATACCCGCTTCCTGGAAGATGACGTTTTGCAGCACATGCTTGATAAAGAAGCTCTGTCCTTTCCCGCCCGGTACCGGCTCATCTTTACTCACCGAATCCCAGTTATCTCCGGCTTTACCCTGCGGTAGCGAGAGCGCCCGGCTGAGTTCGCCCATCACGCGGTCGAAAGGCAGGCCTTCCTGCGTACCGCTGGCGAAGTAGATACCGCGCGGCGAGAATTCGGTTTCGAAGTTAGAGCGGGCAAACAGCGTGTTCAGGTAGTCAGACAGCAGCGGGCGAAGTGCGGCGAACTCCTGCGGAAACAGGAAACATTCCGCGCGTGCCTGCGCATCGCTTTCCCGCAACAGCGTATCCGGCAGCGCCGCATCCAGCCGCTGCTGTAACAGGGCAAATTCCTGCAGAAAACTGCCCTGCAAGTCAAAATCCGCCAGTCTGGCTTTTTCCCACGGGAAGGTGAAACCCCAGATCTGGTCGCGCTGCGCTTTATCAAAACCGGCAAAATAGGCGCGAAAACCTTTCAGCAAGTCGGCTTTGGTTACCAGTACATAAACCGGGAAACGAATGCCCAACTGCTCATGCAACTCGGTCAGCCGCTGGCGCAAATTGAGCGCCTGTTCGCGGGAGGCTTCTGCGGATTGCGTCAGCAGATCGGCGATGCTGATCGTCACAATCACGCCGTTAATCGGCTGGCGACGGCGGTATTTTTGCAGCAGACCGAGGAATTTCGCCCATTCGCTGGCATCCTGAACCTGCTCGCTCTCCTGCGTGGTGTAACGACCGGCGGTATCCAGCAGCACCGCTTCGTTGGTGAACCACCAGTCGCAGTTACGCGTTCCGCCAATGCCGCGCAGCGCGGTTTTACCAAAGCGATCCGCCAGCGGAAATTGCAGGCCGGAGTTCACCAGCGCAGTGGTTTTCCCTGAACCCGGCGCACCAATGATCACATACCACGGTAACTGATACAGATACTGAGTGCTGAAGCGCTGCGTCCACTGTCCGCGCTGGCCCGGCTGGTTAAAGTGGGCTTTTTTCAGTACCTGTGCGGCCTCTTCAAAGCGCTCATTAAGCACCTGTTCTTCACTGTTCAGGCGTTTGCGCTCGACCGGATCTTTGGCCTCTTCGCTTTTCAGGTTGTCCATCAACTTGCGGTTGAGCCAGGCATTATAGAGGCGCGGCACAATGTGGCTGTGCACCCAAATCAGGTACATCACCGCAATGGTGATCATGCGGTTTTGCTCTGACTCAAGCGGGCGGGAGTCGACGACGGAGAGCAGCGGGCCGATCATCCAGATCACGGCAGCCAGCCCCGTCACGCCAAGGAAACCCCACAAAATGCGGTTGGTCAGCAATGAAAGCAACATATTCATCCTTTAGTTTCCTTGCGGCAGTCCGTTCAGCTCGGCGGCCGTATTTTCCGGCGACACCAGCAAAGTAATCTCTACGCGGCGGTTGCGGGCGCGGTTTTCCGGCGTGTTATTCGGCGCGATCGGGTTCATCTCCCCTCGCCCTTCCGCTTTCACGCGTTCCGGCTGCGACAGATGTTTTTGCAGCAGCGACTGCACCGAGCGCGCACGCTCCAGAGAGAGCTCGTAGTTAGAGGCGAATCGCGCGCTGCGGATCGGCACGTTATCGCTAAAGCCGACCACCAGAATGCGGCCGCTGACGTTGTTCATCGCCTGGGCGACGCGGTCGATCACCGGTTCATAGCTGTCACGCGCCACCGTTGAACCGGAAGCAAACAGCCCGTCGCCTTTTAAGGTCACCACGCTGCGATCGGCTTCATCGCGCACCGCCACCAGCCCTTGCTGAATTTCCGGGCGCAGGAAGGCGCGCAGATTAAGCACTGGCGGCGCACTCACCGCTGGCTGGGCAATAGCCGCTTCCGGCAGCTGTGTCTGATAGATTTTCGCCAGCACCGGGCTAGTGTTATCGCCAAGCCGCCAGTTAAGCACGATATAGAACAGACAGGCGAGGAAGCCCGCCAGCCCGACGCAGGCCCATAATGGGATCACCGGACGCCAGAGCTTGCGCATCACCGGTTGATCTTCCGGGTGCGGCGAAAGCGGCGGCGGATAGTTACCACGCACGCCTCGGATCATCTGCCACAGGCGCTGTTTGATGGTTTCCAGTTGCGTACGGCCGTTGTCCATCACCCGGTAGCGGCCTTCAAAGCCAAGCAGCAGGCAGAAGTTGATCAGCTCCAGCAACGCGATGTGCTCGCGCGGGTTTTGCGACAGCCGCGCCAGCAGCTGGAAGAACTTCTCCCCGCCCCAGGTTTCGTTGTGGAATGTCACCAGCAGACCGCTGCCGGACCAGACGCCACGGCTACCCCACGGCGTTAGCGCTGCGGCTTCATCCAGCGCGGTACAGAGGCAGTAGCGCGCGCCCACGATCACCTCGTAGGCCAGCCCGGATTGCTGACAGCGCACTTCAAAACGGCGGATTTCATCAATTAAATGCTGACGCAAACCGCTTTGATCGTCATGAGAGACCGAATAGCGGATTTGCGGTATCGCATTAAGTAGCGGGTTTGCCGCTGCGACCAAAGGATTGTTACCACTGGCTCCTGCCAGAGCGGCATCACTGCCGGCGGCGTTTTGTTCCTGCATATTGTGCGCTCGCTCTCTTATTCAGTCGGGCTACGGATGGCCCAAAACTCCATATCAAGACCCGGGAATTCGCCCGCCAGATGCAGTGCGAAAGCCCCCGATTTCTCCATTTCGTTCCAGAGTTCGCCGCCTTTTTCCAGCTCGAAATAGTTGTAACCGGCATGCCACGGAATTTGCGGCGGCGCGACCGGCATGGCGCGCAGCATCATGCCAGGCAACTGGAGCTGTACCAGATCGCGGATTTTGGTGACCGGGGCGACTTTCATCTGCGCCGGGAAATGGGTTTGCAGGATTTCGCCCGGCACGCTGGCCTTGACCGCCAGCACAAAGCCGAACTCGCGCGCCATGCTGGTATTCGGCAGCGTGGCGACATTCAGGCCGTGAGTGCGTTCGGTGAGCGGAAGCTGGATAGCGTGCTCTTCCATCACCAGCGACAGCCCCTGGCGCAGCATCAATTGCAGTTTGCTGAAGCAGCCCGCGAGATCGTCATGGTCATAAACCGGCAGCGCCTCTTCCGGCGAACGCGTAGCGGTCCAGGTCGTCAGCTCCGTGGCGAACGGCAGCCAGCTTCGCCACAGCCCTTCCGGGTGGATCATCGGCAGTGTTTTCAAATGCGCCACCTCGCCAAGATGGTGATTGATCAGCGCCAGCAGCGTAAATTCCACCATTTCCGAGGTATTAAAACGCCCCGGCTGACGCAAACGCTGACCTATTTGCTGGCTACGCTGCACCAGCAAGCTTTGCAGATCTTTGAGCGCGCCATACAGCAGCGGATTATTGATAGCATTGAGTACCGGCGGGATATAACGCGTATCGAGGCGAACGTGATTATCGTTACGCTTCTCCAGCACGTGCACCACGCCGATGGACGTCCATTCGGCGCTCAGATCTTTTTCCAGCATCAGTTTTAGCCGCAAGCGACCAAACTGCACGGCAGCCGGTCCGACGGACATGGCGTTGTCATCATCCACTTCGCTTTCCCAGGTGACGTAACGCGCCAGCGAATCTTTCTCTTCGCTGAAAATGACTTCATCCCGTCCGCCGCGCCGCACCGGTAACGCCAGCACCACGCGCTCATTGTTGGTGTTGTCCGGGATAGCCAACGGCGCTGGCGCCTGGCGTGCATCGTGGAAAGAGAAAAAAGTGCCGTCCGGCAGTAAACCACTGGCAGAGCTCAGGGCGATACAGCCCTGACGCAACATCGCGTCATCCAGTTCAAGATCCAGGTAGCCCCAAAGGTACGGGCGTTGCAGTGTCCCCCACTCACGAATGTGATGTTGCAGGTAACTTTCCGCACGCTGAAAATGATGAGGACGCAGAAACATACCTTCGGTCCATATGACCTTTTCTGCTTTATTCATACTGTTTTCCTGTTTAGGCTGGCGCTATTTGGAAATGACGCGAATTCCGTTGATGTCGAGGAAAAGATTCGCTTCCAGTTCGTCCGCAGAGGATTTCCAGAATTCGTAGAAGTGGCTCTCACCCTGCACCGGAAGCGGCAGGGAGATACGCCATTTCTTGCCATCCAGAGCCTGATATTCCGCGATCACGCCTATGTAACGCGCCTCCGGCGCGCTTTTGCCACTCAGCGTTTTCGACAACTGGCCGGGCATCAGGAAAAATTCATCACTGTTGAGCAGGTTGGCACCCAGCACGCTGTCAGCGTTATTTTGCAGCGACCAGAAATCGGCAGACATAAACGTGGCGTCCGATTTCAACAGCAAAACCCTGACTTTAAGAGGAGCGGACTCATTGATTTGCGGATGAGCCCTGAACTGAAGGTTATAGCTGGTAGGTACGCTGTGTGAAGAAGATCCACAACCGCTGGCCAGGGTGGCCAGCACAAAGAAAAACACCAGACAGAACTGGCGCACAACAGCATTATTATTCATATCTGGCACTCGTCACGGCTGGATTAATCGATGATCCAGGTTCCTGAGTTAGCGTTTTTGCAGGCTTTGCCGCTGCCGTCTACCGTCACGCAGGTCTGTTTTTTCGGCGCGACTCTGCGACGACGGTCTTCACGCAGCGTTTTGTCGTACAGCTCGCTTTTCACTACGGCACGCATCGGCACATAACCAATCAGTTCTTCCTTTCCTTCATCGGCCAGCGCCATCCAGAAGTGCTCTACCTGTCCCAGAACAACATAGGTTTTACCGGCTTCAAGTTGGCGGATCACTTTGCCGCCGAAATCCGGTTTGCTCATAACGGAAGCCGGATAAAGTGCGCGATAGTTTTGGTTAATGGCAGTAAATTCGGTTGGAGCAAGCACTGCATAACGGTGAGTTAAGGTAACGCCATTCACTTCACTGGTAACAATGGTGTCGTCGCCTGGAGCCGGTTTCGGTGGCGCTTTACACCCACTAACGCCAAAGACAAAAAGAAGAGCCAAGACCATTCGCATGTTCATAGAGTTTTTTCCATTGCAAATATATTACTGTGTTGACCTGGAGCGTTTCGGAAAGTAGCAGTTAAATCGCTCTAAATAACTTCATCCTTTTCCAACAAAACGCCGTGATAATGAATAAAAGGCATAGCTACCGCACGAGCCTGCACAAAGCAAGGCCGCAATATTATTACTTTTCATTGACTATCATGACACGATTTTACAGATAGGATTATTCAATTCAATATGATCTCCGACCTGTTGAAATAGGATTATTTAATTTTTTTGCAAATTAGGACAATTCTCAAGAAAAAATTTCACTTGAGGAGAGAATTATTAAAGATAGCTGTCCATAGCGCCAGTTTATTAAAATGCAAATCCATAACCCACTGAAATTAAATAGATAATACCTATCATTCTTTTCTTAGCATATACTGAAAATAATGTGATAAGAGTAATCCTAAAAGCATAAATATACGAATAAATACTACAATATCTGGTAGTCTCAATTCCAGATTAAATGCAGGGTTTAAGAGCTTTCACGCCCTATTTCGGATTCTTTTGTCAGTATTGGCGAAATATATTGAGCAAAAAGCATCTATTTACCGGGCATATATAGTCACGTACAAAACTATTTCATAGCGGTACCGCAGATTGTTTCGCGCGAGAACATTCGTTGTATGAAATTATTTAGCGGTGCTTAACCGCCTCTGAATCCACATTAAATGAAACCTTTCAGCCATGTCGATTTGCCGCAATATTGTCTATTTTTTGCTCTCTGCATATTTGATCGCTAAAAATAACTCAGCCGTATTGATCAACCTTCGTCACACTTCTGCGGAAAAAAACCGCATTTTCGTCGTAATCAGACGGGGAAATAGTCTGGAATCGTACAAAATGCCAAACGGAGCACGCGATTTATCTGATATTCGACTAAGGTTTGGACAAGATTGATGTCAGCGGTGCCGTGATGCGCCAGCTCAAGGAGAATGATTGATGATAAAACCTGTTATGCGCCAGCCGCGCTCGCTGTTGCTAGCAATGCACGTCGTTTTAGGTGGAGCATTACTTGCTGTTGTTCCTCAGGCGCTGTCCGCAGACGCCCCGAATGCGCAGCAATCACCGGATATCCTGCTCGGCCCGCTGTTTAATGATGTGCAAAGCGCCAAACTCTTTCCCGATCAAAAAACCTTTGCAGATGCTGTACCCAAAGGCGATCCGCTGATGATCCTCGCGGATTATCGTATGCAGCGTAACCAGACCAGTTTCGATTTGCGCCACTTCGTTGATGTTAACTTTACCTTACCGAAAGAAGGCGAAGCCTATGTTCCGCCTGAAGGCCAAAGCCTGCGCGAGCATATCGACGGCCTGTGGCCCGTGCTGACACGCACAACCGATAGCGCCGGTAAATGGGATTCCCTGCTGCCGCTGCCAAAACCTTATGTTGTGCCTGGCGGTCGTTTCCGCGAAGTCTATTACTGGGACAGCTACTTTACGATGCTGGGCCTCGCTGAAAGCGGACACTGGGACAAGATCAACGATATGGTGACCAACTTCGCGCACGAAATTGATACCTGGGGACATATTCCCAACGGTAACCGCACCTACTATCTGAGCCGCTCCCAGCCGCCGTTTTTCGCCTTAATGGTCGAACTGCTGGCTACCCATGATGGCGATGAGGCGCTGAAAACCTGGCTGCCGCAGATGGAAAAAGAATATCGCTACTGGATGGAAGGCGTCGATAGCCTGCAACCGGGTCAGGCCAGCCAGCGCGTGGTAAAGCTGAATGACGGAACCGTGTTAAACCGTTACTGGGACGACCGCGATACGCCGCGTCCGGAATCGTGGCTTGATGATGTCACTACGGCGAAAAATAACCCTAACCGCCCCGCCACGGAGATCTATCGCGATTTGCGTTCCGCTGCCGCCTCGGGCTGGGATTTCAGCTCGCGCTGGATGGATAACCCGCAGCAGCTCGGTACCATTCGAACCACCAGCATTGTGCCCGTGGATCTGAACGCGTTGATGTTCAAAATGGAAAAAATGCTTGCCCGCGGCTATCAGGTTTCCGGTGATGCCGCAAAGGCCAGTCACTATGAAGCCCTTGCCACCGCTCGGCAGAAAGGTATTGAAGCCAATCTGTGGAATGAAAAAGAGGGCTGGTACGCCGATTACGATCTGAAAACCCATAAAGTCAGAAACCAGCTTACGGCAGCGGCGCTCTTCCCGCTGTTTGTCAACGCGGCGGCGAAGGATCGTGCGGATAAAGTCGCTGCCGCCACGCAAGCGCGACTGCTGAAACCCGGCGGCATCACCACAACTACCGTGAATAGCGGGCAACAATGGGATGCGCCTAACGGCTGGGCACCACTGCAATGGGTTGCCGCCGAGGGGCTGCAAAATTACCAGCAGCAGAAACTTTCGCAGGAAGTGAGCTGGCGCTTCCTGACCAATGTTCAGCACACCTACGACCGTGAGAAAAAACTGGTGGAAAAATATGATGTCAGCACCACCGGTACAGGCGGCGGCGGTGGAGAGTATCCTCTGCAGGACGGCTTTGGCTGGACTAACGGCGTCACGCTGAAAATGCTGGATCTGGTGTGCCCGAAAGAGAAACCCTGCGACAACGTGCCGCAAACGCAACCGGCATCCGCCTCACAACAACCTGCGCCTGCCGAACAAAAAGCCGCGCAGTAAACATGAAAAAGGCCGCAACAATTGCGGCCTTTTTACTGAAGCGTAAGTTTTAATCTCTGCGCAACAGCCTGAACACTGCCAGCACGACAATAGCGCCGACGACCGCGACAAGGAAGCTGTGCAGATTAAAGCCGGTAATATCGCCGCCAAAACCAAACGTTGTAGCCAGCCAGCCCCCAACCACCGCCCCCACAATCCCCAGAATACAAGTCAGAATAAATCCGCCGCCATCCCGTCCGGGCATGATTAATTTAGCAATAATGCCAGCAATCAAACCAAAAAGAATCCACGCGAGAATGCCCATTTTACTCTCTCCTTCTGCTTGTTTCGTTTACATGCACGCACCACAATGGCGGCGCGTTAGCTACAGTATAGTTGTCGGCGACAAAACTTTTTCATCTCACAGACTTAATCCCACTCTTCAGGGAAAATTTTTCGCAATATTTGTATTAAGTTCTGTCTGAAATTGCCGATAACCCAACGACGGTGTGTCAGTCATCAAGGAGCCATTCGGCGTGAGCAATTACAGTGAGCAGTTCCTGAAACAGAATCCTCTGGCCGTACTGGGTGTTTTGCGCGATCTGCAAAAAAACCAGGTGCCTGTCTGCATTACCTGGGGCAGCGGTCAGTTCATCAGTAAGATACTGGAAGTCAATCCGGAAGAGCTGGTGATGGATTTTGGTAGCCAGGAGTATGAGAACAACGCAGTGCAGCGTGCAGGGAAAGTGACCATTACCGCTGAAACACAAGGCGCCAAGGTTGAATTTACACTGCCCGGGCTCGCAGCCGGTGATTTCCAGGCGCTGCCGGCATTTATTACCTCGCTGCCGGATTCGCTGTGGTTTATTCAGCGCCGTGAATATTTCCGCATCAGCGCCCCGCTCCATCCGGCTTATTTTTGTAAAGCGTTGATGCCGGACAAAAGCGAGATCCGCTTTCGCCTGTTCGATCTCTCATTGGGAGGGATGGGCGCCCTGCTGGATGGCGAATTACCCGCAGCACTGCAACCGGGCATGCGCTTTTCGCAGGTGGAACTGGACATGGCGTCCTGGGGACAATTTTATTTTGACGCACAGCTGATTGCGGTCGGCGAGCGCAAAGTGGTGGACGGGAAAAACAGCACCATCGTTACGCCACGCCTGAGCTTCCGCTTTCTGAATGTCAGCCCCGGCGTTGAGCGCGAGCTCCAGCGCATTATCTTCGCCCTGGAGCGCGAGGCGCGCGAACGCGCCAACCGGGTGCGCTGATTACATCGCATCCATCGCTTTTTGAACTTTCCAGATATAGCGCGGCGCTTGCGGCGCGGGGTGTTTTTCCGCCACGTGTTTCAGAAAAGCGTCAGCGCTCAAATCATTGATCTCATCAATCGCTTCGTCGCGATCCGACGAGAACGTCCGCAGTAATGCCCCGGCGCCGTTAACGTAGGAGACCACCAGCGCGTACTGCATCACCTGCTGGTTGCGGATCCCCGCCAGCGGCCCGTGTTCGAGAATGCTTAAATAGGCCGCGCCCATGGAAATATTGCGTTCGGGATTTTTCAGTTCACTGCTGGAGGGTTGACCGCTCCATCCCATATAGCGGTAGACTTCACGTCCGGCGGTTGACGCTTTCAGTTGCATCAGCCCCACCGCATTGGATTTACTCACCAGGTTCGGGTTTCCCCCGGATTCCACGGCAATCATCGCCGTCAACAGCCGTGGGCTGACACCCCACGCCGCGCCCGCCTTTTCGGTGATCGGCATCCATTGCATCGCCCGTTTCACCGGCACTTCCGGATTCCAGTCCGGCTGGCGGTAATCTTGTCTTGAACTACATCCGGCCAAAAGTACCACTAAAAAAGCAAACCATCTTAATTTCACGCCAACAAATCCTTCTTCGAGGGGCTCATCACTACGGATGACAACGATACAGGTTAGCGGCATGATAACTGTTTCCCTATAGATGTCAGCAAGGAAATGCCATGTCCACCATCCATTTGATTGCCCCTTCCGGTTATTGCATTAATCAGCACGCGGCGGCACTTGCCGTCGAACGTCTGACGCAGCAGGGGCATCACATTGCCAATCCATCCGTCATCACCCGGCGCAGCGAGCGGTTTGCCGGCAGCGATGAAGAGCGTCTGGCCGATATCAACGCACTGGCAACCCTGGCGGGCAATAATACGATTGTGATGGCGGTGCGCGGCGGCTATGGCGCCAGCCGTTTGCTGGCTGATATCGACTGGCAGGGCATCGCAGCGCGTCAGCAACAACAACCGCTGCTGATATGCGGCCACAGTGATTTTACGGCTATCCAGCTTGGTCTGCTGGCAACCGGCAAGGTGGTTACCTTTAGCGGGCCGATGCTGGCGGGTAATTTCGGCGCAGACACGCTGGATGCCTTCACGCAGGAGCACTTCTGGCGCGCACTGACCAACCCGACCTTCAGCATCGAGTGGAACGGCGTTGGCCCACGATGCCATGTTGAAGGCACGCTGTGGGGCGGGAATCTGGCGATGCTAACTTCACTTATCGGCACGCCGTGGTTGCCGTCAATGCCGGGCGGCATTCTGGTGGTGGAAGATATTAATGAGCATCCTTACCGCGTTGAGCGAATGCTTTTGCAACTGCTGCACGCCGGAATTCTGGCGCAGCAGCAGGCGCTCATTCTCGGTAGTTTCTCCCACGCGCAACCTAACGATTATGATGCGGGCTACAATCTTACAAAGATGGTGGATTACCTGCGTTCACAGCTGACTATCCCGGTCATTAGCGGGCTGGCCTTCGGCCATGAGCCGCAAACGGTAACCCTGCCGTTAGGCGCGTTTGCTCAGCTGCAACATACTGATAAAACACGCCTGACGCTGACCGGTCATCCTGTGATCTCCGGGTAAAAAAAGTGCTTAATGTTCTTATTAAAACACTGTTTCTGCCGTTATTATGAAGTGAAGTTACCAACCCCGGGTTTCCGGCCCGGGGGATTCCCACTGGCGAGGATTAAGGAGAAGCACCACATTGGACGCTGAGGCGATAATTAGTCTGTTTATTCTGGGTTCTGTTCTTGTAACCTGTAGCATCTTATTGAGTTCTTTCTCTTCCCGCCTTGGTATTCCTATCCTGGTCATTTTTCTGGTCATCGGTATGTTAGCCGGCATTGACGGTATCGGCGGGATCCCGTTCGATAACTACCCGCTGGCTTATATGGTCAGTAACCTCGCGCTGGCGATCATTTTGCTGGATGGCGGCATGCGAACCCGCGCCAGTTCCTTTCGTGTTGCGCTCGGCCCTGCGCTTTCGCTCGCTACTGTTGGTGTGCTGGTCACCTCCAGCCTTACCGGTATGATGGCTGCGTGGTTGTTCAAGCTCAACCTGATGGAAGGGCTGCTGATTGGCGCGATTGTCGGCTCCACCGATGCGGCGGCGGTGTTCTCGCTGCTGGGGGGCAAAGGGCTGAACGAACGCGTTGGCTCCACGCTGGAGATCGAGTCGGGCAGTAACGATCCGATGGCTGTTTTCCTGACCATCACGCTGATTGAGATGATCCAGAAGCACAAAGCCGATCTCGATGTGATGTTCCTGGTGCATATCGTGCAGGAGTTTGGTCTCGGCATTCTGCTGGGCGGTGCGGGCGGCTACCTGCTGCAACAGATGATCAACCGTATCGCCCTGCCGCCAGGTCTCTACCCGCTACTGGCGCTCAGCGGTGGTATTCTGGTTTTTTCCCTGACGACGGCCCTGCACGGTAGCGGCATTCTGGCCGTTTATTTATGTGGTTTTGTGCTGGGCAACCGGCCGATCCGCAATCGTTACGGGATTCTGCAAAACTTCGATGGTCTGGCCTGGCTGGCGCAAATCGCTATGTTCCTTGTGCTGGGCCTGCTGGTCACGCCGTCCGATCTGCTGCCGATTGCCGTCTCTGCCCTGATCCTCTCCGCATGGATGATTTTTATCGCCCGTCCGCTGTCGGTGTTCGCCAGCCTGCTGCCGTTCCGCGGTTTCAATCTGCGTGAGCGCGTGTTTATCAGTTGGGTGGGGCTGCGCGGCGCCGTGCCGATTATTCTCGCTACCTTCCCGATGATGGCCGGGCTGGATAATGCGCGGCTGTTCTTTAACGTTGCCTTCTTCGTGGTGCTGATCTCGTTGCTGTTCCAGGGGACCTCGCTCACCTGGGCAGCGAAAAAAGCCAAGGTGGTGGTGCCGCCGGTCGGCTGGCCTGTTTCTCGCGTGGGGCTGGATATTCATCCGGATAATCCCTTCGAGCAGTTCGTCTACCAGCTCAGCGCCGATAAATGGTGCGTGGGCGCGGCGTTGCGTGATTTGCACATGCCGGAAGAGACGCGTATTGCGGCGCTGTTTCGCGGTAACAGTCTGTTGCATCCGACCGGCAGCACGCGGTTGCGGGAAGGCGATGTACTGTGTGTCATTGGGCGCGAGCGGGATCTCCCTGCGCTCGGCAAGCTGTTTAGCCAGTCGCCGCCGGTCGCGCTGGATCAGCGTTTCTTTGGCGATTTTATCCTCGAAGCCGATGCAAAATTCGCCGACGTGGCACTTATTTACGGCCTGGAGGAAGGGCTTGAGCACCGCGATAATCAGCAAACGCTGGGCGATATCGTACAGCAACTGTTGGGCGCAGCACCGGTGGTAGGCGACCAGGTTGAGTTTGCCGGAATGATCTGGACTGTGGCCGAAAAAGCCGACAACGCGGTGTTAAAAGTGGGCGTCAGAGTAGCAGAAGACGAGGCGGAATAACCGCCCCGCGGTAAGTTACACCGTCACAACAGGCACGCGCGGCGCCAGTGCGCACATCAGTTCGTACCCAACCGTGCCTGCCGCCGCAGCGACTTCATCGATTTTTATCTCCTTGCCCCACAGTTCAACCGGCGTACCGATACCGGCCTGCGGGCAAGGCGTTAAATCGACCGTAAGCATATCCATCGAAATCGCGCCGACCGTGCCGGTGCGAATTCCATCGACCAGTACCGGCGTGCCGGAAGGCGCAATGCGCGGATAACCATCGGCATAACCACAGGCCACCACACCGATACGCTGCTCCTCGCTCGCGCGATAGCGGCAACCATAACCGACCGTTTCGCCCGCTTTTAACGTTTGCACCGCGATAATTTCGCTGCTGAGCGTCATCACCGGCCGAATACCGCTGTTGGCGACATCCTGCCATTGACCGGAAGGCGATGCGCCATACAGCACAATACCCGGACGCACCCAGTCGAAATGCGCTTCAGGATGCCATAGCGTCGCCGCAGAGTTGGACAACGATCGCGGCGCATCCAGCCCTTCCGCCGCCTGCGCAATACGCGCCATCGGCCCGGCGATGCCGTCCGGGCGTTCAGCTTCGGCAAAGTGCGACATCAGGGTAATGCTGCTTACGTTGTTAATCGCCCGCAGTTGCTGCCACACGGTATGCACGCGATCCGGCATAAAGCCAAGGCGATTCATGCCGCTGTTAATCTTCAGATAGATATCCAGCGGCGCTTGCAGTTGCGCATTTTGTAACGCCTTAATCTGCCAGTTGCTGTGCAGGCTGGTGGTCAGCCGGTATTTATCGAATAGCGGTAATTCATCGGCGTGAAAAAAACCTTCCAGCATCAGAATCGGCCCTTTCCAGCCGCGTTCACGCAGCAAAATGGCCTCTTCGAGATTCAGCATCGCAAAACCATCCGTGCTGGCAAGCGAACGCCAGACACGATCGATACCGTGACCATATGCATTCGCCTTGACCACTGACCAGACCTTAGCTGTTGGCGCAGCCCGACGCACGACCTGTAAGTTATTGCCCAACGCCTGCAAGTCCAGCGAGGCCATAATCGGACGAGACATCATTTTTCCTTATATTTATCAATTATGAACGCCATGCAGATGCTGTGCGCGTGCCGGGGTAAAGCCGGGTAAATAGCGGGCAACGGAGAGATCGTCAGCCGCAATAGCAGGCGTTTTGCCGGACATTAAATCACTGAGCAACTGGCCGGAACCACAGGCCATCGTCCAGCCCAGCGTACCGTGACCAGTGTTGAGCCACAGATTTTTATACGGCGTACGGCCAACAACCGGCGTACCGTCCGGCGTCATCGGACGCAGGCCGGTCCAGAATGTCGCATCTTCAACGCGACCACCGCGCGGGAAGAGATCGCGTACCACCATTTCCAGCGTTTCGCGACGCGGTTGCAGCAGCTCGGTGTTGAAACCGACAATTTCCGCCATGCCGCCGACACGAATACGCTTATCAAAGCGCGTAATGGCGATTTTGTAGGTTTCATCGAGGATAGTGGAAACCGGCGCGCCGTCTTCCTGCGCGACAGGAATCGTCAGCGAGTAGCCTTTCAGCGGGTATACCGGAATATCAACGATGCCTTTCAGCAGTCCGGTTGACCAGGAGCCGAAGGCCATCACATACGCATCGGCTTTTACCACTTCTTCGCCGCACTTCACGCCATAGATGTTTTCGCCTTCATACAGCAGACGATCCACCGGAGTATTGAAACGAAAGACCACCCCGGCCTGCTCTGCCATGCTGGCAAGTTGCTGAGTAAAAAGCTGGCAGTCGCCGGTTTCATCATTTGGCAAACGCAGGCCGCCGGTTAATTTGTGCGCCACTTCCGCCAGCGCAGGCTCTACCTCAGCCAGACGTGCGGATTCCAGCAACTGGTAAGGAACGCCTGCATCCTGCAACACGGCAATGTCGCGGGTGGCATTTTCATACTGTGCAGCGGTGCGGAAGAGCTGCAAGGTACCGCCCTGCCGCCCTTCATACTGAATACCGGTTGTCTCACGTAGCAACTTCAGGCAGTCGCGGCTGTACTCTGCCAGCCGCACCATACGCCCTTTGTTCTCTGCATAGTGACGGGCGTCACAGTTACGCAGCATCTGCCACATCCATTTCAGCTGCGATGAGGTGCCGTCAAGGCTGATAGCAAGCGGTGCATGGCGCTGGAACATCCATTTGATGGCCTTCAGCGGCACACCCGGCGCGGCCCAGGGCGCGGCATAACCGGGGGAAATCTG
The DNA here is from genome assembly GCF_009935945.1 of Kosakonia sp. MH5. NCBI lineage: Bacteria > Pseudomonadati > Pseudomonadota > Gammaproteobacteria > Enterobacterales > Enterobacteriaceae > Kosakonia > Kosakonia sp. MH5. The sequence continues at coordinate 36,139 of NZ_QODH01000009.1, forward strand.
CCCGGCATTACCGGCGCTGGTTTCCTGTGCCGGACCAGGCTGGCGATCAATGACCGTGACATCATGACCCGCCTGACGCAAATACCAGGCACTGGCGACGCCCACAACGCCGCTTCCCAATACAACAACTCGCATATCCCTCTCCTGTGAGTAAAGCACAATCGTCTAATTACAAATTGATAACCCAGATGAAAATATTATTCAACATATGGCTTTTTTATGGTGACATTCCTCACAGCCTCGCCGTATCACAAGGCCTGCGATTATTTAGCATCTCCTGCTGCGCGACATTTCGCCGCAGTATAAAATTTTGCAAAAGCAGCAATTAAGGCCGGTGACAGGATCAAAAATCGCGAACAAAAAAAGTGCCCTGACGTACAGAATTGATTGCGTGTTCTATGCTTGAAATGAGACGCTCCATACAGAGAGTGTTCTAACAATGAGGGCGCGCTAATGGCTACGATTGACTCAATGAATAAGGACTCTATTCGTCTGAGTGATGGACCCGACTGGACTTTTGATCTACTGGATGTCTATCTGGCCGAAATCGACCGGGTGGCAAAACTTTATCGCCTGGATACTTATCCGCATCAAATTGAAGTCATTACTTCAGAACAGATGATGGATGCCTACTCCAGCGTCGGTATGCCAATCAACTACCCTCACTGGTCGTTTGGTAAGAAATTCATTGAAACCGAACGGCTCTATAAACACGGGCAACAGGGGCTGGCTTACGAGATTGTCATTAACTCCAACCCGTGTATCGCTTATCTGATGGAAGAAAATACCATCACCATGCAAGCGCTGGTGATGGCGCATGCCTGCTATGGGCACAACTCTTTCTTTAAGAATAACTACCTGTTCCGTAGCTGGACCGACGCCAGTTCGATTGTCGATTACCTTATTTTCGCGCGGAAATACATTACCGACTGCGAAGAGCGGTACGGCGTCGATGAAGTCGAAAAGCTGCTCGATTCGTGCCATGCGTTGATGAACTACGGAGTGGATCGCTATAAACGTCCGCAAAAAATCTCGTTGCAGGAGGAGAAAGCCCGGCAGAAAAGCCGCGAGGAGTATCTGCAAAGCCAGGTGAATATGCTGTGGCGTACGCTGCCGAAACGCGAAGAGGAGCCAACCATCGCCGAAGCGCGCCGTTATCCGTCTGAGCCGCAGGAAAACCTGCTCTATTTTATGGAGAAGAACGCGCCGTTGCTGGAGTCATGGCAGCGTGAGATCCTGCGCATCGTGCGTAAAGTCAGCCAGTATTTCTACCCGCAAAAACAGACGCAGGTAATGAATGAAGGCTGGGCGACTTTCTGGCATTACACCATCCTTAATCATCTCTATGACGAAGGGAAAGTGACCGACCGCTTTATGCTGGAATTCCTGCACAGCCACACTAACGTTGTGTTCCAGCCCCCCTATAACAGCCCGTGGTACAGCGGGATTAACCCGTATGCACTTGGCTTTGCCATGTTCCAGGATATTAAGCGTATTTGCCAGTCGCCGACGGACGAAGACCGCTACTGGTTCCCGGATATTGCCGGTTCCGACTGGCTGGACACGCTGCATTTCGCCATGCGCGATTTTAAAGATGAAAGCTTCATTAGCCAGTTTATGTCGCCGAAAATCATGCGTGATTTCCGCTTCTTTACCGTGCTGGATGACGATCGCAATAACTACCTGGAGATCGCGGCAATCCATAATGAAGAGGGATACCGGGAAATTCGCTCGCGCCTGTCGTCGCAGTACAACCTCAGCAACCTGGAACCCAACATTCAGGTCTGGAATGTCGATCTGCGCGGCGATCGCTCATTAACGCTGCGTTATATTCCGCATAACCGCGCGCCGCTGGATAAAGGCCGCCGCGAAGTTCTGAAACACGTGCATCGCCTGTGGGGGTTTGATGTGCTGCTGGAGCAGCAAAATGAAGATGGCAGCGTGGAACTGCTGGAAAGATGCCCGCCCCGCCAGAGCAGCCTGTAACGAAAAAACCCTCTGTACGCAGAGGGTTTTTTTTGCTTAACGGACCTGCAATGCTAAATCGCCAGGCATCGTTTTTTGCATACGGTGCCAGATTTCACCGCTTTCATGGCCGTAACGACGCACCAGCTCATAGACTTTTTCGTACTGTGCCTGTTCACACACTTCGGCAAGCTGGTGATAAAAACCCAGCGCCAGGCTGCGGGCTTCCGGGCTGGAGAAGTAATGACGCCCGATGCGTGTGTACAGCCCTTTCATGCCGTTGAGGATCAGCCCATAGATCGGGTTGCCGGAGGCAAACGCCAGCCCACGGAAAACGTTGTAATCGAGATCGGCGAACGCATCGGCGTGATCTTCCACCTCGCGCGCTTTGGCCAATACCTGCAACGCTTGATCCGGATGCAGGCGGAATGCCGTACGAATAAAAATCGTTGAGATATTGGTACGCACCGACAGCAGATTATCGATCAGCTGAGGAACGCTTTCGTGATCCAGACGCGCCAGTGTTTCGAGAATATTCAGCCCCGATGTTTCCCAGAAATTATTCACTTTCGTGGGTTTGCCGTGCTGAATCGTCAACCAGCCATCACGTGCCAGACGCTGCAACACTTCGCGCAACGTGGTACGAGTGACGCCGATCAGTTCAGAGAGTTCGCGTTCAGCCGGAAGAATCGATCCTGGCGGAAAGCGACTATTCCAGATACTTTCGATAATGTATTCTTCCGCGAAACCCGCCGGGCTCTGCGCCTTAATGACCATAGACAAATTTCCATTACACAGCTAAGCAAAGGACACTCATCATACCAGACCCCGTCCGGGGCAGGTAGCGTACGGCAAGAAGAAAAAAAGGGATCGCATCTCCATTTTCGTGATTTTACAAGGCTTAACCCTGTTTTAAGCAGGCCTTTCATTTGAAACAAACCAGAATCTATCAATATTTTGTTTCGCGCAAAATAGCAGCAAGTTTATTCCCAATTTGACATTCCGCATGATAAACATTCGATTACGTATTATTTTGATGCCTGCTAGTGGCCTCTACAATGATTTCGTTTACACTGCGTTGTCTACGCATCTCCAGGGAAAAGATTATGTTGCGATATTTAAATGAGTGCTCGCGTGGGCGCGGTGCCTGGATTCTTATGGCACTCACTGCGTTTGCACTTGAAATGGTCGCGCTGTGGTTCCAGCATGTGATGCTGCTGAAACCCTGCGTGCTTTGTATTTATGAACGTTGTGCGCTATTTGGCGTGATGGGCGCAGGTATTGTGGGAGCCATTGCACCTAAAACGCCGCTCCGCTATGTCGCTCTGGTTATCTGGATTTACAGCGCTTTTCGCGGTATCCAGCTCGCCTGGGAGCATACGATGATTCAGTTGCACCCTTCGCCGTTTATGACCTGCGATTTCGCCGCGCGTTTTCCTGAGTGGCTACCTCTCAATAAATGGCTACCGCAAGTGTTTGTTGCTACAGGTGATTGTGCAGAACGTCAGTGGGAGTTTCTGACGCTGGACATGCCGCAATGGCTGCTGGGTATTTTTGTTGCTTATCTGATTGTCGCTCTGCTGGTGCTGATCGCCCAGCCGTTCAAACCGAAAAAACGCGATCTGTTCGGTCGCTAAAAAAACGCTCCTTCGGGAGCGTTTTTTTATGCCTCACCTACCGGGTGCAAAACCGTGGCAGTTATCAGCGTCAGTCGTTGAAAAAACAACGGCGAACTGTTTGCGATTTAGTATAAAAAAGAGCCGTGGAGGCGGGCAGTCAATGTATCCATTCTGCTTTCAGGCGCGGCAATGACTCACTGCATTACCAGCCTCAACAGCTAAAGATCGTCTGACGCTTCGCTTCAGATTTAATTGACTGCGTACGCCATTAATTTCACTGAAAATCTCAGGTGATATTTCGACGATATATAAAACGTGAAGGTGAAGAGCAATTAATTGCTGCTTAATAAATTAACGCTTTATTTTCGTGACAGAGGCTTCGGCAGATCAATCCGCCCATTCAGGTTTATTGAGGATATGGTCCTGCCAGTCCTGGACTTCCGACTCTTTCACTGCAATATGCCGTACCGAGATACGCTCCGCATGCATTGCCGCTTTCGAACCTGTACGCAGTGGGTGCCACAGCGGCAGCGATTTCCCTTCAGCCAGCAGGCGGTAAGCGCAACTCGGCGGCAGCCATTCGAAGGTGGGCAGATTTTCGCGCGTCAGCTTAATGCAGTCCGGTTCGTATTCGAAGCGCCGCTCGTAGTTGCGACACTGGCAGGTTTTGATATTCAACTGACGGCAGGCAACGTTGGTGAAGTAGATCTCGTCGGTGTCTTCATCCATCAGTTTATGCAGGCAGCACTGACCGCAGCCGTCGCACAGCGATTCCCACTCCGCGTCCGTCATTTGTTCGAGAGTTTTGCTTTGCCAGAAAGGAGTGTCGCTCATGATGAAATCCGCCATTGAAATCCAGGGTGCACCTTATAACCAGTCTGGCATGCGGATGCAAGTTTTGCCGCCGGATTAAGGCGGCAAATTGCCTTACAGAACGCGGGTCGACAGGGAAAAACCGTTGAAACTGACTTCCAGCTCGTCGCCGCTGTGCAGCGGACCAACGCCGTCCGGCGTACCGGTCAGGATCACATCTCCCGCTTTCAGCGTAAAGAAGCGGCTCATATAAGCGATCAGCGGTACGATTTTGTGGATCATATCCGCCGTGGTGCCCTGCTGGCGCACTTCACCGTTGATTTTCAGCCCGAGCGGCGTATTTTGCGGATCGCTGGTAAATTCCGCCGCCGGAATGAAACCGGAGATCGGGCAGGAGTTGTCAAAGCCTTTGGCTTTTTCCCACGGTTGCCCCGCTTTCTTCATTTTGCCTTGCAGATCGCGCAGCGTAAGATCGAGCGCAACGCCGTAGCCGGCAATCGCTTTTTTGACGTGCTCTTCCGTTGCCTGGCGCAATGTCGCGCCAATCAGCACGGCCAGCTCTACTTCGTGATGCACAGAGCCAAAATCCTGCGGCAGAGCCAGCGGCTGGCGAATATCGCACAGCGCGGTTTCTGGTTTGATAAACAGCACCGGCTCTTCAGGGGTGGCGCTCCCCATCTCCTGAATATGTTTCGCATAGTTGCTGCCAACGCAAACCACTTTACTCACCGGGTAATCCAGCAGTGCGCCCTGCCAGTTATGATGTTGATACATGTTTTTCCCCTAAGTAACACATTGAACATGAGCGAAAAATGACTATCCGCGCCGTCTGACAGTTTGTCAAATCTCAATATGTTACGGCTTTTGCCGCAAGGAAAATAAGCAGCGGCAGAAAATTCTGCCGCTGTGGGGGGAGATTATTGTTTGTCGTTATCAGCAAGATGCTGTTTGAGTAAATTTTCCGGCGGTGGCGGTAATTGCAAATAATAGCCCTGAGTGGTCAGCGCCTCTTTTACTTTTTCCAAATCGGCACCGGCCAGTTTTTTACGCCCGTCGAGGGGTAAAATCATTGCCAGCTGCGGTTGACCAAAACTTTGCATTAAAGTTTCCGGCACGCGGGAAAAATCGTCTCTTTTTTCGACATACAGATAAGTCTGATCGCGTCGGGTACTTCGGTAGATCACACAAAACATACTTTATACTCGGAATTAGCGGGTGGTTACTTGCCTGAATATAATAGTGACTATAACATGCCTGATAGTCTTCGGAATATTGCTCCGTATGCGAGCGATAATAGCAAAATGAGTAAGGTCAGGATGTCAAACACGCCCATCGAGCTAAAAGGCAGTAGTTTTACCTTATCAGTGGTTCACTTGCATGATGCAAAACCCGAGGTTATTCGTCAGGCGTTAGAAGACAAAATCGCTCAGGCTCCTGCTTTTCTACAACATGCCCCCGTGGTTGTTAATGTCTCTGCGCTGGAAGGCCCCGTTAACTGGCCCCAGTTACAAAAGACTATTGCCGCAACCGGGCTACGCGTTGTCGGCATCAGCGGTTGTAAAGATACCGAACTGAAAGCAGAAATCGAACGTGCCGGGCTTCCCTTACTGACAGAAGGCAAAGAGAAAGCGCCGCGTCAGGTCAGCGCCCCGGAACCCGTACCGGTTGTTACTCCGGTCACAAAAACACGCTTGATTGATATGCCCGTTCGTTCCGGTCAGCGCATTTATGCACCACACTGTGATCTGATTGTCACCAGCCACGTTAGCGCAGGCGCTGAGTTAATTGCCGACGGCAATATCCACGTCTACGGCATGATGCGCGGACGCGCACTGGCGGGTGCCAGCGGTGATAAAGACGCACAAATATTTTGCACACATCTCACGCCGGAGCTGGTCTCCATCGCGGGAGAATACTGGCTGAGCGATAAAATCCCGGCCGAATTTTATGGCAAAGCAGCGCGTTTGCAGTTAATTAACGACGCTTTGACAATTCAACCCTTAAATTAAGCCCTTTTAACAAGGAACTCCTATGGCACGCATTATTGTTGTTACTTCGGGTAAAGGGGGCGTTGGCAAGACCACCTCCAGCGCGGCCATCGCTACTGGTTTAGCCCAGAAGGGCAAAAAGACCGTGGTTATCGATTTCGATATTGGGCTGCGTAACCTTGACCTGATCATGGGTTGCGAGCGCCGCGTCGTGTACGATTTCGTGAACGTCATTCAGGGCGATGCCACGCTGAACCAGGCGCTGATTAAAGATAAGCGCACGGAAAATCTCTATATTCTCCCGGCGTCGCAGACTCGCGACAAAGACGCCCTCACCCGCGATGGGGTGGATAAGGTGCTCGAAGATCTGAAGAAAATGGACTTCGATTTTATCGTCTGCGACTCCCCGGCGGGCATCGAAACCGGTGCGCTGATGGCGCTCTATTTCGCCGATGAAGCAATTATTACTACCAACCCGGAAGTCTCGTCTGTACGCGACTCTGACCGTATCCTCGGCATTCTGGCTTCCAAGTCGCGCCGCGCGGAAAATGGTGAAGAGCCGATTAAAGAGCATCTGCTGCTGACCCGCTATAACCCCGGTCGTGTGAACCGTGGCGACATGCTGAGCATGGAAGATGTGCTGGAAATTCTGCGTATCAAACTGGTTGGCGTGATCCCGGAAGATCAATCCGTGCTGCGCGCGTCGAACCAGGGTGAGCCTGTGATTCTGGATACCAACGCTGACGCCGGTAAAGCATATGCCGATGCCGTCGACCGTCTGCTGGGAGAAGAACGCCCTTTCCGCTTCATCGAAGAAGAGAAGAAAGGTTTCCTCAAACGCCTGTTCGGAGGATAAGTTATGGCATTACTCGACTTTTTTCTCTCCAGAAAAAAGAATACCGCCAGCATTGCGAAAGAGCGGCTGCAAATTATTGTTGCGGAACGTCGTCGTAGTGACGCGGAACCCCATTATTTACCGCAGCTCAAGCGGGATATTCTGGAAGTGATCTGCAAGTACGTGCAAATCGATCCGGAAATGGTAACCGTGCAGCTGGAACAAAAAGGGGACGATATTTCCATTCTTGAACTTAACGTTACCCTGCCGGAAACGGAAGAAACGAAATAAAGCTCCCGTTTTCCGGGCATAAAAAAAGGCAGAAGAAATTCTGCCTTTTTGTTTATTTCAGCGAAACACTGTGATTATTTACAGTTATTAATTCGGGTATTCTGCTAATAATGTTTTCAGTTGATCGGCCATCAATTCTCCGCGCCAGCCGCTGATTAATTCCGGCAAAGTATTCTGCGGTTTTAACTTCCAGTGCCAGTTCAGTAACTGATTAATCTGCCGACGGGAAGCCATCAGCTCAACGCTGATATTGTGGCTTTCGCTGATGGTCTGCACCAGCGCTTTGATCGCTTTGAATGCTTTACGATAACCTGGCATATCCATCAGATTGAGCAGCGGCTCCGGCAATTCCTCTTCCGGCAGAGCCTGCGCCTGCGCGACCAGCGCCAGCAGCGTTTTCCCGTGGTAACGGATCTCACTGCCGGAAAGGCCGATACTGTCCAGTTCGCCCATGCTGGAAGGCATATAGCGCGCCACCGCCCACAGGTTCTCTTCGCGCACCACAAAATTAACCGCCAGATCGCGCTCACGGGCTTTACGCAGACGCCAGTCTGCCAGCAGGCGCAGGCAGGCCAGCTGGCGCGTACGCAACTGCCAGGCGTTGCCAATCTCGCGCCACGCCTCTTCCGGGGCCAGCACTTCCTGGCGGCGCTGCATCATCAGGCGACACTCATCCAGCGCCGCTTCCAGCCGCCCGGCCGCGCGGGTTTCCGCCATCAACTTGTCGGCTATCGGCAGCAGATACCAGACGTCAGCGGCAGCATAATCACACTGGCGCTCCGTCAGCGGCCGCGCCAGCCAGTCGGTGCGGGATTCGCTTTTATCAATCGTCAGGCCGGTAAACTCTTCCACCATCGCGGCAAATCCCCATGACAGCGGACGACCGCAAAATGCGGCGAGGATCTGGGTATCAATCATCGGCTGCGGATGTACGCCGAATGCGTTGAGGAACACTTCCAGATCTTCACTGCCGGCATGCAGGTATTTGATTACCTGGGTGTTGATCAGCAGATCGCGAAACGGCGCCCACTCGGTAATGGTCAGCGGATCGATCAGTGCCGTATGTTCGCCATCAAAAAGCTGGATCAGACCGAGTTGCGGATAGTAGGTACGGGTACGGACAAATTCGGTATCCAGGGCAATGGCCGGGAACGCGCTGGCGGCTTCACACAGCGTAGCCAGCCCGTCATTCGTCGTTATCATCTGGTAATTCAAATCATCATCTCTTTAGTTTGCGCCCATAAAAAACGCCGGCTTAACCGGCGTTCAGGCGACTAACGCATAGCTCAGGCTTTATTGTCCACTTTGGCGCGCGCTTCGTCACGCAATTCTCGCCGCAGGATCTTGCCAACGTTCGATTTTGGCAGTTCATTGCGAAATTCGACCAGCTTCGGCACTTTATATCCGGTGAGCTGGCGACGGCAGAAGGCGATTAGTGCATCTTCGCTCAGCGACGCATCTTTTTTCACCACGAAGATCTTCACCGCTTCGCCGCTGTTTTCGGACGGAACCCCTACGGCGGCCACTTCCAGTACCCCGGCATGCTGCATGACAACATCTTCGATTTCATTCGGATAGACGTTAAAGCCGGAGACGAGGATCATATCTTTCTTGCGATCGACAATGCGCAGGAATCCCTCTTCGTCCATCACCGCAATATCACCGGTATGCAGCCAGCCGTCGCGGATAATTTCATCCGTGGCATCCGGGCGCTGCCAGTAACCCAGCATCACCTGCGGCCCTTTTACGCACAGCTCACCAGGCTCGCCCGGCGGCACTTCGTTGTTGTTGTCATCTACCAGTTTGGCTTCAGTCGACGGCACCGGCAGGCCAATGCTGCCGCTGTGATAATCGATATCGTGCGGGTTGACGCTCACCAGCGGCGCGCATTCCGTCAGGCCGTAGCCTTCAAGCAGATACTGACCGGTCAGTTTCACCCAGCGATCGGCAACGGCCTGTTGCACCGGCATACCGCCGCCAGCGGAAAGATGCAGCGAGGAGAAATCCAGCGAGCGGAACTCTTCATTGTTCAGCAGCGCGTTAAATAATGTGTTCACACCGGTCATTGCAGTGAACGGATATTTGCTCAGCTCTTTGACCAGCCCCGGAATGTCGCGCGGGTTGGTGATCAGCAAGTTCTGCCCGCCGAGTTCAATAAACAGCAGGCAGTTCATGGTCAGCGCGAAAATGTGATACAGCGGTAGCGCTGTGACAACCAGCTCTTTGCCGCGGTGCAACAGCGGCCCGTAAGTTGCGTTAACCTGCTCCAGGTTCGCCAGCATGTTGCGATGAGTGAGCATCGCCCCTTTTGCGACACCGGTTGTACCACCGGTATATTGCAGAAACGCCAAATCCCCGGCGACAACTTCCGGCTTGACGTACTGCATGCGATAGCCGGTTTGCAGCGCGCGACGAAAAGAGATGGCATCCGGCAGGTGATACTTCGGTACCAGGCGTTTCACGTATTTGACGACAAAGTTCACCAGCGTGCCTTTCGCCGGAGAGAGTTGATCGCCCATGCGGGTCAGAATGACGTGACGTACCTGCGTCTTCTCAACGATCTTTTCCAGGGTATGCGCAAAGTTGGAGACAATCACAATCGCGGAAGAGCCGCTGTCATTCAGTTGATGCTCAAGTTCACGCGGGGTGTAAAGCGGATTCACGTTCACCACAATCATGCCCGCGCGCAAAATGCCGAACAACGCGACCGGATATTGCAGCAGGTTTGGCATCATCAACGCAACGCGATCGCCCTTTTTCAGCCCCAGTCCTTGCTGTAAATAAGCGGCAAATGCCCGGCTACGCTCTTCCAGCTTGCGGAAGGTCATCACCTCGCCCATGTTGATGAAGGCGGGTTGATCGGCGTAACGCGCGACGGAGTGTTCAAAAAGTTCTACCAGGGATTGATAACGGTCGGGGTTGATCTCCGCCGGAACATCGGCGGGGTAACGGTTAAGCCAAACCTTCTTCAATGAATCACCTCTGAAATGAGTATTTTTGGTCATCACAACCCCATTTAATAAACAAGCCGTTAACATAATATTAACTCAGCGTACCAGTTTATTAATTAAGCGAATTGAAGGTTGCGAAGCCCGTCACTAATTATTTTTGTTATACACAGCCACAGACAGAAACAGCGGCTTAGCCGCTGTCTCATTTATTCAATAAAACAAGAGATTACTCTGTCACGATGGTCTCTACACGGGCGGGTTCTGGCGGGTACCAGCCCCAGCCAGGATAACCTGTTCGCCATCCGTGTCGGCCAGGCGGCCCCCAAAACCACGGGTCTATCGGCTGAGGCGGCATCATCACTTGTTGGGTCAGATGCCAGCGTTTATAGCCGGTCGCCTGCATCACCATAAATTTGTAAGGGGCGTCACCGATTTTACCATCCGCAGTGCCGGTGATCGGTCCAACCACTGTGACCAGCTGATTACGGAAATCAACCGGATCGAGGAAGCCGTTAACTTCCGCATAAATTCGCCCGACCGACGGCTCGCCCAGTACCGGACGGGCGCCGCTGTCGAGCGGTACGGAGGCGATCTCCAGACGGGTTTTCCCCTGCTGATTCTGGATATCAACGACTTTGCCGCCGAAGCGGGCTTCCTGGCCGACGTACAGCGACGGCGCACTCATCACCCGGACTAAATCGTCCTGCGGCGTGGGACTGGTTCCTTTAATCGCGTCAGGCACAGAAACACAACCACTCAACACCGCCGTTGCCAATCCTGTCAGCAACCAGCGCATAACTCTTTTTTGACCCGCCATGATGCGACTCCTTCACTCAGTTGTTATTACTGAGATTCATTCCCGGCCAGGAAGTTTCTTCCATGCCACTTCGTTACGTAAATAAACCGGTTCAGCGTGCTCGACGGCAACGGTTTTCTTTGCTGCGAACAGTTGTTGCGCAAGCGGCAGCATATCTTCTGCAGTCGGGAGCAGAATTTCGCCGTCTGTCAGCGTCAGCGCATTACCGTTACCCATCTCCGGCCATGCCGGCCAGCCGGTACCGACCGTTGCCCATTGACCTTCAAGTTGCTGAAGACGAGCGCTCACTGCTTCCGGTTTGAGCACCGCTTCTGTCTCTTCACCGTGCCAGACGCCCTGCTCGTCACGCTGGTATTCCGCCCAGTAGACTTCCCCCATACGTGCATCAATCGCGGCAAGTACGCGAGTTGCGCCAGTTTTACGCCATGCGCCCTGCGCCATTGTTGCCAGCGTTGAAACGCCAATCATCGGCAGTTCGGCGCCCAGCGCAAGGCCCTGCGCAATACCAATACCAATGCGCACGCCAGTAAAACTCCCCGGCCCGCGGCCAAAAGCCAGCGCATCAAGTTGTGTCAATTTAAGATCGGCGTCACCCAGCACATCCCTGACCAGTGGCAGGATGCGTTGGGTATGTTCACGTGGGCAAAGTTCGAAATGAGCGAAGGTAGTACCATCGTTCCACAGGGCGACAGAACAGGCTTCTGTGGCGGTATCAATAGCCAGAATTCGCATGGGTATAGCGGTCCATGAAAAACAAAATGGCGCGCATCTTACCACAGTCCCCGGCAAATTACTGCGCCGGGCGCGCAGCAAGAAATTCAACGGCGCGGCGAATATCCCGTGTGCGAGGCGCGGGCGGCAGGCTGGCGAGGAACACCGCGCCATAGGGCCGCATCACCAGGCGGTTATCGCAAATCACCAGCACGCCGCGGTCGTCGATGTCGCGGATCAAACGCCCGACGCCCTGTTTCAGCGTAATGACCGCATCCGGGAGTTGCACCTCATCGAACGGATCGCCGCCGCGCAGACGGCAATCTTCCATGCGCGCTTTTAACAGCGGATCTTCCGGCGAAGTAAACGGCAGTTTATCGATGATCACCAGCGACAGCGTATCGCCGCGCACATCCACGCCTTCCCAGAAACTGCTGGTTGCCACCAGTAGCGCATTACCGGCGCTGACGAACTGTTGCAGCAGTTGGCCTTTACTGGTTTCGCCCTGCAACAGCACCGGCAGGCTCATCGTGGCGCGGAACTGCTCTGCCAGTTCGCGCATCATGGCATGCGAAGTACAGAGCATAAAACAGCGGCCATTGTTGGCTTCAATCATTGGGCGCAGCATAGCCGCCAGCTGCCGGGCTGAACCGGGCTGGTTGGTCTGCGGCAGATTGCGCGGCACGCACAGCAGCGCCTGATGCTGATAATCGAAAGGACTCGGCAGCAGCAGCGATTCCGCCTCGTCGATCCCGAGACGCGCCGTAAAGTGATGCAGATCGTCATTCACGGAAAGCGTCGCCGAAGTGAAAATCCAGCTCCCCTTTTTCTGCGCCATCACCTCTTTGAACTTATCCGCCACCGTCAGCGGCGTCAGCGCAAGGGTGAAGTTGCGCGAGGTGCATTCATACCAGTAGCTGTAACCAGGTTGATTAATCTCTTTCAGACGCTTGAGCCGCGCGCGGTAAGTGGTCGCCCGCTCAAAAGCGGCATCAAGTAGCGCCGAGCGGCCAAGGGAGAGTTTCGCCACGTCGTAGCACAATTCCAGCGCATCATCGAGCAGCAGCAGCGCGCGCTGGATATTGGCATCGGCCAGCAATTCACGCAGGTTACCGCGATAACCGGGTTCACCAAGTTGCAGACGGAAATCCTGCGTGCTTTGCGCCAGGCGGTCGGCGCATTTTTGCAGCTGCGCGGTATCTTTTAATTCGGTGCGATAAGCAATGGTGAAATCTTTCGCCAGATCCAGTAACTGGCGGCTGGAGAGCGACTGGCCAAAATACTGGCTGGCGATGTCCGGAAGCTGGTGCGCCTCGTCGAAAATCATCACGTCAGCCTCCGGGATAAGCTCACCGAAGCCGCTCTCTTTCACCACCATATCGGCGAGAAACAGATGATGGTTCACCACCACCACGTCAGCATCCATCGCCTTTTTCCGCGCTTTGACCACAAAGCAATCTTTGTACATCGGGCAATCGCTGCCCAGGCAGTTGTCGTTGGTGCTGGTGACCAGCGGCCAGGCCTGCGAATCCTCGGCTACGCTGACGCAGGTGCTGATATCGCCATCGGTAGTCTGGTTTGACCAAGAGCGCAGAAGAATCACATCACTCAGGGTTTGTACCGGCAGATCGCCGCCAGCCAGCGCCTGCTGTTCCAGTCGTTCAATACAGAGGTAGTTAGAGCGGCCTTTCAGCAGTGCAGTACGCCCGGTGAATTCCAGCGCGTTGGCTACCGTGGGCAGATCGCGGCTGTAGAGCTGATCCTGCAATGCTTTTGAACCGGTGGAGATAATCACTTTTTTACCGGCGCGTAAGGCGGGAGCGAGATAGGCGTAAGTTTTCCCGGTGCCGGTACCGGCTTCCACCACCAGCGGCTGAGTGTTGTCGATGGCCTGCATCACGGCGTGCGCCATCTGGCGCTGCGGTTCACGCGGTTTGAATCCCGGTATCGCTTTGGCCAGTTGGCCGTCTGTTGCAAAATCGTCCGTCACACTACCCCCTGGTTAAATCGACAGTGATTATGTCAGGGTGGGCGGATTTACGCCAGCCGGGTTTTTGTGGCACTCTTGCCCGCGACTGTATGGAAAATAAGAAGGTGTATTATGACAATTGTGCGTATTGACGCGGCGGAGCGCTGGTCTGATGTGGTGATCCACAACCAGACCCTTTATTACACCGGGGTGCCGGAAAACCTGGACGCCGATGCGTTTGAGCAGACAGCAAATACGCTGGCGCAAATCGATGCTGTGCTGGCAAAGCAAGGCAGTGACAAATCACGCATCCTCGATGCCACTATTTTTCTGCCCGATAGCAACGACTTCGCCGCGATGAATAAAGCGTGGGACGCGTGGGTTGTTGCGGGCCATGCGCCTGTGCGCTGCACCGTGCAGGCAAAGCTGATGAATCCGCACTATAAAGTGGAAATCAAAATCATCGCCGCGCTGTAATTACTCGTCCTCTTCGTCTTCAAAGCGCGCCACGATCCGTTCGCCCGTGTGGCTGGCGCGCAACTCTTCAGCAACCTGCGTAATCGCCTGGCCGCTGCTCATGCCGCCGGCCATTAACTCCTGGATACGCTCCACGGCTTTTTGCTGCTGCTCGTGGCTGAGGGAAGGTAAACCTGCAAACATCGTGAACTCCTGCTAAATTATGGGCGCTAATTATTTCATGCGTCCGCACAATTCACCAGCTGAAGACGCAGATGAGGATCAATGAAGACGTTATCCCCCGCCGTTATTACGTTACCGTGGCGCCGCGATGCAGCCGAATACTACTTTGCGCCACTTAGCCAGCAGCCCTGGGCGATATTGCTGCACTCTGGTCTCGCCGAGCACCCGCATAACCGTTTCGATATCCTGGTTGCCGATCCGCTAACCACGATCACGACCCGCGGCGAAATAACCTCGCTTAACGATAGGCGTGAAAGCCGAAGCGATCCATTGCAACTGCTGCAACAACAGCTGGATGCGCACAATCTGCATCCGGCACACAACCCGGATTTGCCCTTTCAGGGCGGCGCACTCGGTCTGTTTGGCTACGACTTAGGCCGCCGCTTCGAAAAACTGCCGCAACGGGCACAAGCGGATATTACCTTGCCTGATATGGCCGTTGGCATTTATGACTGGGCGCTGGTCGTTGACCACCGATTGCAGCGGGTTACGCTGCTGAGCCATGCCGATGTCGATGCCCGACTGGCCTGGCTGCAGGCACAACGCGCGCCGCAGCAGGACGATTTCCGGCTGACGTCACCGTGGCAGGCAAATATGAGCCGCGCCGAATACGGTGAAAAATTCCGCCAGGTGCAGGAGTGGCTGCACAGCGGCGACTGTTACCAGGTTAACCTCGCTCAGCGTTTTCAGGCACACTATGCGGGCGATGAGTGGCAGGCATTTACCCGCCTTAACCGCGAAAACCGCGCGCCATTCAGTGCGTTTTTACGCCTGCCGCAGGGTGCCATATTAAGCCTTTCTCCGGAACGTTTTATTCGTCTTGATGGCTCGCACATCGAGACGCGGCCGATCAAAGGTACGCTGCCAAGGCTGGCCGATCCGCAAGCGGATGCGCAGCAGGCGCAGAAACTCGCCGCCTCGCCGAAAGATCGCGCCGAGAATCTGATGATTGTCGATTTGATGCGTAATGATATTGGCCGCGTGGCGACGCCGGGTTCGGTACGCGTACCGGAACTGTTTGTCGTCGAACCCTTCCCCGCCGTCCATCACCTTGTCAGTACCGTCACGGCAGAACTGCCGGAGGGTCGCCACGCCAGCGATCTGCTGCGGGCCGCGTTCCCTGGCGGCTCGATTACCGGCGCACCCAAAGTTCGCGCCATGGAAATTATTGATACTCTGGAACCACAGCGACGCAATGCCTGGTGCGGCAGCATCGGTTATCTGAGCTTTTGCGGCAATATGGACACCAGCATTACCATCCGTACGTTAACCGCCTGTGACGGGCAAATATACTGCTCTGCGGGCGGTGGGATTGTCGCTGACAGCCAGGAAGAAGCGGAGTATCAGGAAACTTTTGATAAAGTTAATCGTATCCTGCGACAACTGGAGAAATGATTCGTGGAGCAAGCGGCTTTAACTCTGGATGATTTTTTGTCACGTTTTCAACTGTTACGCCCCCAGCTCAACCCGGCGGTGATGAATACACGCCAGGCCGCCGTGCTGGTACCTGTAGTGCGGCGCCTGCAGCCGGGTCTGCTACTGACGCAGCGCTCTCCACTGCTGCGTAAACATGCCGGTCAGGTTGCTTTTCCCGGTGGCGCGGTCGACAGTACCGATACATCGCTGATTGCCGCCGCGCTGCGGGAAGCGCAGGAAGAGGTGGCGATCCCTCCCGAGGCGGTGGAAGTCATCGGCGTTCTGCCGCCGGTCGATAGTGTCACCGGCTTTCAGGTCACGCCGGTGGTGGGCATTATTCCGCCGGATCTTCACTACCATGCCAGCGAAGATGAAGTGGCGGCGGTTTTCGAAATGCCGCTGGCCGAAGCGCTGCGGCTTGGGCGCTACCATCCGCTCGACATCCATCGCCACGGTAACGCGCATCGCGTGTGGCTCTCCTGGTATCAGCATTATTTTGTCTGGGGCATGACGGCCGGAATTATTCGTTCGCTGGCGCTGCAAATTGGCCGCAAGCCTTGACTATACTTTACACATAACATTTTTGTGACAGCGTGCGCGCTATTAGTAATATCAGGGTTAGCCATTAGTTTAATTCATGTGAATAGTTAAGCTGACGGCTGGCATCCCTCTTACACTATGCGCAGTTATTACATCGTTACTGGAACGCCGGTAACCCTGTCAGGAGCGTTAATGTGATTAGTATATTCGACATGTTTAAGGTGGGGATTGGCCCCTCATCTTCCCACACTGTTGGCCCAATGAAGGCCGGGAAGCAGTTCGTCGATGATCTGGTCGAAAAAGGATTGCTGGAAAGCGTTACCCGCGTTGCGGTGGACGTCTACGGCTCACTTTCCCTCACCGGGAAAGGTCACCATACCGATATCGCCATCATTATGGGTCTCGCAGGTAATGAGCCTGCCACCGTCGATATCGACGCTATCCCCACGTTTATCCGCGACGTAGAGACTCGCGGTCGTCTGCTGCTGGTGCAGGGCCGCCACGAAGTGGATTTCCCGCAGGATGACGGAATGCGTTTTCACAGTGATAACCTCTCGCTGCATGAAAACGGTATGCGCATCTCAGCGTGGAATGCCGATAACGTGGTGTACAGCAAAACCTACTATTCCATTGGCGGTGGTTTTATCGTCGATGAAGAGCATTTCGGTCAGGAGACGGTCAGCGCCGTCAATGTGCCCTGGCCCTTCAAATCCGCCACTCAGATGCTGGAGTATTGCAAAGAGACGGGCTTGTCCCTCTCCGGCATGGTGATGCAGAACGAACTGGCGCTGCACTCGAAAAAAGAGATCGAAGACTATTTCGGTAACGTCTGGGCAACCATGCGCGCCTGTATCGATCGCGGCATGAACACCGAAGGCGTACTGCCTGGGCCGCTGCGCGTACCGCGCCGGGCTTCCGCGCTGCGCCGTCTGCTGGTCGCCAGCGATAAACTCTCCCACGATCCGATGAACGTGGTCGACTGGGTGAACATGTTCGCGCTGGCGGTGAACGAAGAGAACGCTGCCGGGGGCCGCGTGGTGACTGCGCCAACAAATGGCGCCTGCGGTATCGTGCCCGCCGTGCTGGCCTATTACGATCACTTTATTGAATCCGTCAGCCCGGATATCTACATTCGTTACTTCCTGGCTGCCGGTGCCATCGGCACGCTCTATAAAATGAACGCCTCCATTTCCGGGGCGGAAGTCGGTTGCCAGGGCGAAGTTGGCGTAGCCTGTTCCATGGCAGCGGCGGGTCTGGCTGAACTACTTGGCGCAAGCCCGGAGCAGGTTTGCGTGGCGGCGGAAATCGGTATGGAGCATAACCTTGGTCTGACCTGCGATCCGGTAGCCGGGCAAGTACAGGTTCCCTGTATTGAGCGAAACGCGATTGCCTCGGTGAAAGCGATCAACGCCTCCAGGATGGCGATGCGCCGCACCAGCGCGCCGCGCGTCTCCCTCGATAAGGTGATAGAAACGATGTACGAGACCGGCAAGGATATGAACGCCAAATACCGTGAGACATCACGCGGCGGTCTGGCCATCAAAGTACAGTGTGATTAAATAAATCCGCGCCGTTCAACTGAGCGGCGTTTTTTTGCGCTATTGCGCCAGCGGAATGATATTTCTCCGATTTGTCGTCGCTGCGTTAATTCCCCACTACACTTTCAGTGTCCTGGCAAGGATTTCACGTCGGGGAGTTCACAGGCGACAATGGCATGCAAACGGCTCAACGGATCATTAAACGATATCGACGGCGGCGCGCTATTGTCTCCGTGTCGGTTGCTATTGTCGCGCTTATTTTTACCCTGGCTTTCCGTTTTATTTCGGAGCGGAATTTAAATCACCAACGTATAACCGCGTTTACCCAACATGCTGTAAATACGTTTGATCAATTATTGCTGCCGCTGGCGGCGGGCAGCCATACGTTGATTCCATTGGTTGGTCAACCCTGCGCCAGCGTGCATTTGCAATTACGTAAACAGGCGGCCAGCCTGCAAACCGTGCGTGCTGTTGCGTTAATCCAAGACGGTATTCTTTATTGTTCCAGTATTTTTGGCTACCGCGATGTGCCAATAAAACAGGTGCAACCGTTCCTTCCCACCCGGGAACCCCTGTTGATGCTCTCGACAGACCAGACATTGCTGAAGGGTCGCCCGGTATTGATTATGTGGTACCCCACCTCTGAAGACGGGCAGGATGGCGTCATTGAAGCGGTCAATATCGATCTGCTGAGTGATTTAGTTCTGGAACCGCAGGCGCCGCTGATCACGCACGCTGTGCTGAGCGTAAGCGGCAAACATCTGGTGCATGGCAAAGGCATCATGACCACCTTACCACCGCTGGGAGATGAAAGAGCGTACCAGCGCGTATCAACGCATTTCCCTTTCAGCGTCAGCGTGAGCGGTCCGGGCGCGGCGAAACTCGCATTATTGCATCTGCCGTCGCAACTGCCGCTGGCGCTGATGATGAGTCTGCTGACCGGCTTTATCGCCTGGTTTGCGACCGCCAGCCGCATGAGTTTTTCCCGCGAGATCAACCTGGGGATTGCCGGACGCGAATTTGAGCTGTTCTGTCAGCCGTTGCTGAAAGCGCGCACATTAGAGTGTGATGGCGTAGAGATCTTGCTGCGCTGGCATAACCCGCGCCAGGGTTGGATCTCGCCGGAAGTGTTTATTTCGATAGCGGAAGAACATAACCTGATCGCGCCGCTGACACGCTACGTACTGATAGAGATTCAACAGCAACTGCATTTTTTCCCCGACGATGTCCATTTCCATATTGGTATTAACGCGGCACCGAGCCATTTACGCAACGGCGAATTGCTGCGGGACTTAAATCAGCTCTGGTTTAATCACCATCCGATGCAGCAATTAATTATCGAACTAACGGAACGCGATGTTTTGTTCGAAATGGATTCCCGAATGGTGCAGGATCTTCGGCGCCGGGGGGTAAAAATTGCGATAGATGATTTTGGCACTGGCAACAGCTCGTTGGCCTGGCTGGAACAGTTGCATCCCGACGTGCTGAAAATTGATAAATCCTTCACCAAAACCATCGGTACCGATGCCATTAATTCGATGGTCACCGATATGATCATCGCGTTAGGGCAGAGACTGAATATTGAACTGGTGGCCGAAGGGGTTGAAACCCCGCTACAGGCGCAGCATCTGCGGCAGCGGGGGGTAAATACCTTGCAGGGTTTTCTCTACGCCGAGCCAATGCCCATCAAGGCATTCCCGGCGTGGCTGGCGGGGCACAGGGAGACCCCATCAACGCGGCAAAACGGTCATGCTTTGCCTTTCACGCCGGGCTGAGGATCACTCCTCTTCGTCGTGTTCTGGCTGCTCTTTAACAATGCGTACCAGATCCACACGATAGTCGTTGGCTTCGACGACGGTAATGTGTAACGGCGCGATTTCCAGCACTTCGCCCGCCGGTGGGATTTGCCCTTTGGCGGAGATAACCAGACCGGCCACTGTCGCAACATCCTCGTCGTCATTGACCAGGTTATCAATGCCGAGCGTATGCTGTAACGCATGCAAATCCGTGGTACCTTTCACCAACCAGCCGTCGCCATCAGCCACGATTTCCGGCGTTTCATCCGCATCAGGGAACTCACCGGCAATCGCTTCCAGCACGTCCAGCGGCGTGACCAGCCCCTGCACCATACCAAACTCGTTCGTTACAATCACAAAGCTGCCGCGCGCCCGGCGCAACACCGCCAGCAGTTTGATAGGATCCAACGTTTCCGGCACCACAATTGCCGGGCTGGCCGCAGCGATAGCGGCGACATCAGCCCCCTCTTCCAGCGCCACCAGCATCTCTTTCGCGCGAACAATACCGATGACTTCATCCAGCTCGCCACGACATACCGGGAACAGGCTGTGCGGTGACGAGAGCAGTTGCTGACGGATCTGATCAACACTCAGGTTGGCATCCACCCAACTGATATCACCACGCGGCGTCATGATACTGCGCAGCGAACGGGACGCCAGCGTCAACACGCCGTTTATCATATAACGTTCTTCTTCAGCAAATGCGCCTTCCGGCACCGGCACCGTGGCCTGGCTATCGGTTTCGATTTGCGGGCTTGCCTGGCGACGACCGCCCATCAGACGCAAAATGGCATCGGCTGTACGCGCACGCAGCGGTAAATTCGACTGATGGCGAATAAAGTTACGTCGGGCAACCTGGTTGAAAAACTCAATGATGATGGAGAAACCAATCGCGGCGTACAAATAGCCTTTCGGAATATGAAAACCAAAGCCTTCGGCCACCAGACTCAGGCCGATCATCAGCAAGAAGCTCAGACAGAGCACGACGACCGTCGGATGTTGGTTAACAAAACGCGTTAGCGGTTTCGATGCCAGCAGCATCACCGCCATCGCGATAATAACCGCCGCCATCATAACCGGCAAATGATTCACCATACCAACAGCGGTGATAACAGCATCCAGCGAGAAAACGGCATCAAGAATAACAATTTGCAGGACCACCACCCAGAAACTGGCATAGCCTTTTCCGTGCCCGCCATCATGTTCGCGGTTTTCCAGCCGTTCATGCAGCTCCGTTGTAGCTTTGAACAGCAGGAACACACCACCAAAAAGCATGATCAAATCGCGGCCGGAGAAGTTGAAACTGCCCACCGAGAAAAGCGGTTGGGTCAGGGTCACCATCCATGAGATCAGCGACAACAGGCCAAGGCGCATTACCAGCGCGAGCGACAAACCGAGCAGGCGTGCTTTATCACGCTGTTTGGGCGGTAGTTTGTCGGCAAGGATGGCAATAAACACCAGGTTATCAATACCCAGTACGATTTCCAGAACAACCAGCGTTAACAATCCCGCCCATATCGAGGGATCCATTAAGAATTCCATGACAGGCTCCTGCAACAAACGTGACTCAATGATGTGCGAGTATGCACAGGCATGATGGCATTGAACATATTAGGAAAGTGGCGGAAAACGCCGGAATGCGCGGCACTGAAAGGCCTTAAGGTGAACTGACGTCGGTGACGGTCCATACGGTGGGCTACGGCCCTTTACTCCTGACTAATTAAACGAACGGTAAACATAACAGAGAGCATTTATTGTTGGCAAAGATTTACCAGACTTTGCAAATTATGTGGATATTTTGCGCTCCGAAATTTCATCAACGCGAAACCTAAATTACGGATCTTCATCACATAAATTATTTTTTCACTATCTAAAATAATTCACGACGGAAATTAGTCTTTTGCTTTAACCCTTATATCTGAATCGATTCGGTTTACCGGGACAGATTCCACAATACACCTATTAACGGTGTGTTAACGACAAGAAGAAGGAGGTAGCAAGTGACCATTGCTATTGTTATAGGCACACATGGTTGGGCCGCGGAACAACTGCTGAAAACCGCCGAAATGCTGCTGGGCGAGCAGGATAACGTCGGTTGGATTGATTTCGTTCCCGGTGAAAATGCGGAAACGTTAATCGAAAAATACAACGCGCAACTGGAGAAACTGGAAACCAGCAAAGGCGTGCTATTTCTCGTCGATACATGGGGCGGTAGTCCGTTTAACGCTGCCAGCCGTATTGTCGTCGATAAAGAGCATTACGAAGTCATTGCCGGCGTAAACGTTCCGATGCTGGTGGAAACACTGATGGCCAGGGACGATAACCCGACCTTCGACGAACTGGTGGCGTTAGCCGTCGAAACAGGACGTGAGGGGGTGAAAGCCCTGAAAGCGCAACCTGTTGAAAAACCGACTCCTGCTTCTGCTCCTGCGGCGGCAAAAGCAGCAGCGCCTGCGAAGCCAATGGGTCCGAATGATTACATGGTTATCGGCCTTGCGCGCATCGATGACCGTCTGATCCACGGCCAGGTGGCAACTCGCTGGACCAAAGAGACCAACGTCACGCGCATTATCGTCGTCAGTGATGAAGTGGCAGCGGATACCGTACGTAAGACCCTGTTAACCCAGGTTGCCCCTCCCGGCGTAACTGCGCATGTCGTGGATGTCGCAAAAATGCTGCGCGTCTACAACAACCCAAAATATGCGGGTCAACGCGTCATGTTGTTATTCACTAACCCGACCGATGTGGAACGCGTTGTTGAAGGCGGTGTGAAAATCACCAGCGTCAATATTGGCGGTATGGCGTATCGCCAGGGCAAAACCCAGGTGAACAACGCTGTTTCGGTCGATGAGAAAGATATCGCAGCATTTAAAAAACTGAACGAACGCGGCATCGAACTGGAAGTCCGTAAAGTTTCAAACGATCCGAAACTGAAAATGATGGATTTGATCAGCAAAGTGGCGAACTAACCGCGGCGGCCTGATTAACTCAGTTTTCACACTTACGTCTGATTTAGCTATAGGAGAAGTACAATGGAGATTACCACTCTTCAGATTGTGCTGGTGTTCGTGGTTGCATGTATCGCCGGTATGGAGTCGATACTGGACGAATTCCAGTTCCACCGTCCGTTGGTGGCATGTACGCTGGTGGGTATCGTCCTGGGTGATATGAAAACGGGTATTATCATCGGTGGTACCCTGGAAATGATCGCGCTGGGCTGGATGAACATCGGTGCCGCGGTTGCCCCCGATGCCGCGCTGGCGTCCATCATTTCAACCATTCTGGTCATTGGCGGGCATCAGAGCATCGGGGCCGGTATCGCGCTGGCCATCCCGCTGGCCGCTGCGGGCCAGGTGTTGACCATTATCGTTCGTACCATCACCGTAGGCTTCCAGCATGCGGCGGATAAGGCGGCTGAAAGCGGCAACCTGACCGCGCTCTCGTGGATCCACGTCTCTTCCCTGTTCCTGCAAGCCATGCGTATCGCCATTCCGGCGGTAATTGTCGCCATCTCTGTCGGCACCAGTGAAGTACAAAGCATGCTGAACGCCATTCCTGAAGTAGTGACCAGCGGTCTGAATATCGCCGGCGGCATGATTGTGGTTGTAGGTTATGCAATGGTCATCAACATGATGCGTGCAGGCTACCTGATGCCGTTCTTCTACCTCGGCTTTGTAACCGCCGCCTTTACCAACTTCAACCTGGTAGCGCTGGGTGTTATCGGTGCGGTAATGGCGATTCTCTACATTCAGCTCAGCCCGAAATATAACCGCTCCGCAGGTGGCCCTGCTCCGGCGGCGGGTAATAACGATCTTGATAACGAACTGGATTAACAGGTGAACGACATGGTTGATATGACTAAAACTCCGACTGAGAAAAAACTCACCCAGAGTGACATTCGTGGTGTGTTCATTCGTTCTAACCTGTTCCAGGGTTCATGGAACTTCGAACGTATGCAGGCGCTGGGCTTCTGTTTCTCAATGGTACCGGCTATTAAACGCCTTTACCCTGAAAATAACGAAGCGCGCCGCCAGGCAATTAAGCGCCACCTCGAATTCTTCAACACCCATCCGTACGTGGCCGCGCCGGTACTCGGCGTTACGCTGGCAATGGAAGAGCAGCGTGCTAACGGCGCGGAGATCGACGATGGTGCGATCAACGGTATTAAAGTGGGTCTGATGGGGCCGCTGGCCGGTGTGGGCGACCCGATCTTCTGGGGAACCGTACGTCCGGTATTTGCGGCACTGGGCGCGGGTATTGCCATGAGCGGCAGCCTGCTCGGGCCATTGCTGTTTTTTGTCCTCTTTAATATTGTCCGCCTGGCGACACGCTATTACGGCGTGGCGTACGGTTACCGTAAAGGTATCGACATCGTTAAAGATATGGGTGGCGGCTTCCTGCAGAAACTGACCGAGGGGGCGTCAATCCTCGGCCTGTTTGTCATGGGCGCCCTGGTGAACAAGTGGACACACGTTAACATTCCAATGGTTGTATCGCAGATCACCGACCAGACCGGTAAAACGACGGTGACTACTGTACAGACCATTCTCGACCAGTTGATGCCGGGTCTGGTGCCTCTGCTGTTAACCTTCGCCTGTATGTGGCTGCTGCGTAAGAAAGTAAACCCGCTGTGGATTATCGTCGGGTTCTTTATCATCGGGATTGTAGGTTACGCGATTGGCCTGTTGGGCCTGTAACCGGGTATGTGTTAACCGGGGGCTTACCGCCCCCGGTTTTTATTTAAGGAGGAACAATGACCGTTACGGATAGCGTTCTGCTGGCGTTTGTCGCCGCCCTGTTTGCTTTCGCCATCTATGACGAATTCGTTATGCCACGTCGTCAGGGCACATCGTTGCTGACCGTTCCCCTGCTACGCAGAAGCCGCACTGATGGCGCTATTTTCGTCGGCTTGCTGGCGATCCTGATCTATAACAACACGATTAATGGCGGTTCCTCTTTAACATTGTGGTTATTATCTGTGCTGGCATTGCTCGGTATTTATCTTTTTTGGATCCGCTCACCGAAAATCATCTTTAAAGAGTGCGGCTTTTTCTTTGCCAATGCCTGGATCGAATATAACCGTATTAAAGAGATGAATTTATCGGAAGATGGTGTGTTGGTCATGCAATTAGAACAGCGACGCTTGCTTATCCGCGTGCGAAATATCGACGACCTTGAGAAAATCTATAAGGTTATCGTTAATACTCAATAAGTTAAGATATAGCAAAATCTATATTTACCCGCATAAAAAATAAGCTAATTTATAGCCATTGCTATATTCAGGTGAAAATTTACTTATATTTATTAACGTTATTTTCACCTATAAATCTAAATGCAAATCGTTATCAACTAGTTACCGGAATTATATTTTTCGGTTGTTGTTTTATATTCTCAAAATATGTTAAGGTTCGTCCGTCGTTGGGGAGTAGCCGATTTCCGCTTATCCGGAAATGTACGTGTCAACATACTCGTTGCAAAACGTGGCGCGTACGGACTGAGTCTTTTTCAGTCAGGCGAGACCATTGGCACATTAACTGCTGTTTACTGGGGGCAGTGATGTGTTTATGGAATTCCCGGTCAGGACGTCACGATGAATCTCTCCGCCACTCTTCTTCTCGCTTTTGGCATGTCCATGGATGCTTTTGCTGCTTCCATCGGCAAAGGCGCGACGCTGCATAAACCTAAATTCTCTGAAGCTCTGCGCACGGGTCTTATTTTCGGCGCCATTGAAACGCTGACGCCGCTCATCGGCTGGGGCCTCGGTATGCTGGCAACCCAGTTTGTGCTGGAGTGGAATCACTGGGTCGCGTTTGTGCTGCTGGTGTTTCTTGGCGGGCGCATGATTATTGAAGGCGTGCGCGGCGATGACGGTTGCGAAGTGGAAACGCCGCATCGTCATGGTTTCTGGCTGCTGGTCACGACAGCCATTGCCACCAGTCTGGACGCAATGGCTGTGGGCGTCGGTCTGGCTTTCCTGCAGGTTAATATTATCGCCACCGCGCTGGCGATTGGTTGTGCAACGCTGATTATGTCGACGCTCGGGATGATGGTTGGTCGTTTTATCGGCCCACTGCTGGGCAAACGGGCCGAAATTCTTGGCGGTATTGTGCTGATTGGCATTGGTACACAGATCCTGTGGAGCCACTTCGCCGGTTAATCTTCCCGCTGTAAGCAGTGAATACTGAAATCCGTCTGGCAGCGGAAGCATTCCGTTGCCGCTAATTTTTCCCATACTTCCGGCTTCGCCCGCCATGCAAATGGCGTCATCTGTAGCAAAGCCACCGCTTCCTGACCGGTAAGGCTCATCTCATAAGCCAGCGCGCGAGTTTCTACTACTTTAAACCCTTCCATTGCTCCCGCGTTTTCAGCATGTAGTTTTACTTCGTCGTAGATTAACCCTTTCAGTTCCAGCAAATGACGAGGCCCAGGAGCAGCAGTAATAACAACACCACCGGGCTTGATTACACGCACCAGTTCTTCCGCTTTACAGGGAGCATAGATGCGAACCAGAGCGTCTATGCTCTTATCTTCAAACGGCAGACGATGGCTGGAAGCCACACAAAACATAACCTGCGGATAGCGTTTTGCCGCCGCGCGGATCGCGGCCCTGGAGACATCCAGCCCAAACGTTTTTGCGCCGTGGTGTCTGGCTATCGCAGCAAAGGCCTGAGTGTAATACCCTTCCCCGCAGCCAATATCCAGTATCGCGTCGGCCTGCTCTGGCAATCTGGCCTGTAACAGAACGCCGATGGCATCCCGCAGCGGCTGATAGTGCCCCTCATCCAGGAATGCACGACGCGCCTGCATCATCTCTGCGCTATCGCCGGGATCGCGGGAACGTTTATGCTGTACCGGCAACAGATTCACATAACCTTCTTTCGCCAGATCGAACTGATGACGCTGCGGACAAACGAAGGCACTCTCGCGACGCTGTAAAGGCGAGTGACAGAGCGGGCAACTGAAAGGCATAAAAACTCCGGAGGGTATTTCTCAAAGGGCGAAAGTGTACCGCCATTTGTCGCACGAGGAAATTAAAAAGCCCCGCACAAGTGCGAGGCTTTATGGCTGACTTTAACGCGCGAAGCGCGTACAAGCTCAGAGGTGTCGAAATCAGATAGCAGTTACGTTAACTGCAGCCGGGCCTTTCTGACCGTCCTGAATTTCAAACTCAACGTTCTGGCCTTCAGCCAGAGTTTTGAAGCCGTTACCCTGGATTGCAGAGAAGTGTACGAATACATCTTTGCTGCCGTCTGCCGGAGTAATGAAACCAAAACCTTTAGACTCGTTGAACCACTTAACTTGACCTTTAATCTTTGCCATTTGCAAAATTCCTTAATGTATATACTTCGCCCGCAGGCATTGACTGAGAAAACTGAGACATTACTGCTTGAGGCACTAATATAAGGTTCGGCAGAGAAGCTGTATTCAACGAAACGTGTTTACTCAGGACTTCTTTACTGAAAATGCCACACATAAACAGAACTGTACCTCGATTGACCCAAAACGTGTTATCACACAATATGTAAATTATGGCAAGCCATTTTTAAACATGTCTGGATCCGCCGCACAAATTCTAAGGTTATCAAAGCTTCTTCTGCACTTTTATGCATTACGATGAACGCTATAGCAGTCACCAGGCCCTTATCCTCATGCATCGACAATAGCTGATTTTTCACCATTGCTCAACAGGTTCCATGAGCTCAAACAAGCCACAATATGTCTATGCATATAGCGTATATCATAAGAACTTTTTACGCATAGTTATGCTTTTTTTATCGTCCAGGACGATTCTTAAACTATTAAGACAACAGAGGAAACTATTTACCTGGTTTACTCTGGATAGTTGTTGTGCAAATAAGCTTTGCCCTGCACCAAAATAATGAATTTATGATGACATTGCCTCATAAAAAGGCAATAAAAACGTTTCGATAAAAATAAAACAATGTCATTTAAAAAACACAATACTTTTGGAACGAAGCGGGTGTATTAACCGAGGGATAAATACTGACCGATTTTCAGGATTCTAAAGTTATCATTATCCGTTGCCGCTTCGCTTAATGACAGCTGCAATTCCTTTACCGGTTGATCCAGGGATTCATCAGCCAGTTCAAACACGCCCCAATGGACTGGAAATGCCAGCGGACTGCCCAATTGTTGCCATAGCGCGACAGCACTTTGCGGATCCATATGGTTAATCGACATAAACCAGCGCGGCGCATAAGCGCCTACCGGTAATGCGACGACATCCAGCGCACCTAAACGCTGTGGAATAGTGAGCAACTCCGGAGTGTATCCCGTATCACCTGCAAACCAGAACCGCCCTTTTGCTGATTCAACCACCCAACCGCACCATAATGAACGGTTGCGGTCCCATAGTGTTCGCATGCTCCAATGTTGTGCAGGCACTGCCGTATAGACCATTCCCTGAAATGTCACACTTTGCCACCAGTCCAGTTCCGTTACGTGTTTTGCGCCCAGGCGGCGGATCAGCACTGCCAACCCAAGCGGGACGAAGAACTGCACGTCAGGGAAACGGCGCAAAAGCGCGCGCAGCGTCCACGTATCCAGATGATCATAATGATTATGGGAAATCAGGATCGCATCCAGTTGTGGAACATCTTCAATGGCAAGCGCAAGCGGTGTACGCCGCTGCGGGCCGGCAAAACGGACAGGAGAAGCACGGTGGGAGAAGACAGGATCGGTCAGAAGGTATTGCCCCTGAAGGCGTAACAAAATACTGGCATGACCCAGCCACCACAAACCGTCGCTGTCGCCAGTGATTTCCACTTTTTGCCACCACTGCTCGATAAAACGGGCATAGCCATCAGCGGGAGGACGGGGAAGCCCAGCGGCCTTGCGCTCATTGCGCCAGCGCTTAACGTCACCGGGTTGATGTTCGACAGGCGTCGTATTGATGAACCCATCAGGGGAGTGATGAGAAAGTGCAGGATTATACCAGGGGTTTTTCCAGACCATCTCATCCTCCTGCGTCGTTAGCGTTCAGCCACCAGACGGATGAAATCCTCATCCTCTTCTTTTTCCTGCTCTTTGGCAGGCGCAGTTTGCGGTTCTTTTTCGGGCTCGTTAGATTCACACAAACGGCGCAACAATGCATTTTGCCGTTTTTGCTGATCCAGCAGCGCTTCAAGCAGCTCAATCTGCTCATTTGTACG
The DNA here is from genome assembly GCF_009935945.1 of Kosakonia sp. MH5. NCBI lineage: Bacteria > Pseudomonadati > Pseudomonadota > Gammaproteobacteria > Enterobacterales > Enterobacteriaceae > Kosakonia > Kosakonia sp. MH5. Next base: position 65,260 of record NZ_QODH01000009.1, read on the forward strand.
CGAGCTGGCGCGATTGATAAAGAACCAAAGAACCAGCCCGACCAGCAGAACCACCAAAGAAACAACAATAGACGCAATATTAAGCGCGCCCGAATTTATGACTTCGTTCATTTCACCACCTCATGTTGACGCGACATTTTACCACTGGCGTCAAGGAAGGAAATCATTCACTGAGAAATTACCATTACCAGGGGATGAATTTGTTGACGATGCAGATGCCGCTGAAAAATTGTACATCCTGATCGCACATCACGTTAAGCATTTGAGTCCAGAGCAGCAGGCAGCCTACCAGCACGACAATCAGGATCAGCCACTTATATTTTCTCACTCCACTCTCCAGTACATTGTCAGGTGTAACCAGGTTAGCATGGCAACATTAAACCGCGACTAACTGTATCTCTATTCGCGATTTTTCGGAATGCATGACTTGTTTCAGTCAGTGAATCAGGTAGCTTTAAGATATGATTTAGTGTGAAGCAAGGAGCTGATATGCGAACACTTATTCGCGCCGTTATCGTTGTTGCGCTGCTGTGGATTGGGCTTCTGCTGAGCGGTTATGGTGTGCTGATTAGCAGTCACGAAAATGCTGGTGGGCTGGGATTACAATGTAAATATGTAACAGCGCGTGGCACCAGTACCGCACAATATGTACATTCAGACAAGGGTTTTTTCGGGCTGGCAAATTGCCCTCTGATACGTAAAAGCGACACCGTTATCGACAACGGCTAGCATCGGGACAAAAAAACCGCCATGTCGGCGGTTTTTTTCTTTCGTTTGTCAGAACGGATACTGGTTATAACCCATCTGTTCTGAAATTTTGCGTGCAGCCTGATGAAGCATGGCCACATATTCATGCAGGCGCTCTTCAGAGAAACGCAGCGTCGGGAAAGAGATACTCAGACCGGCAATAACCACGCCAAAACGGTCGAAAACCGGTACGCCAATGCAGCGCAGGCCTTCTTCCTGTTCCTCATTATCTTCGCCGTAGCCTTGTTCACGCACAACATCCAGCATCGGCAGGAGATCTTCGGTGCTGGTAATCGTACGATCGGTGCTGCGCTTATATTCAACCCCTTCAAGGATCTGCTTAACCTCTTCACGATCGCGCCATGCCAGCAGCACTTTACCGATAGCGGTACTGTACAGCGGGTTGCGGCGACCAATGCGAGAGTACATGCGCAAGTTATACATCGAATCAATTTTATGGATGTAAACAATGCTGTCCTCATCAAGTGCGCCGAGGTGGATGGTCTCTTTCGTCAGACGAGAGAGCTCACGCATCTGGATATCCGCACTGCGGATCAGATCCACGTTTTGCAAAGCACGTGCGCCAAGCTCGAACAGCTTAAGCGTCAGGGAATATTTTTCAGATTCCCCTTCCTGCGCAACATAGCCTAATGATTTCATTGTTTGCAAAAAGCGATAGACGGTGCTTTTCGACATCATGACACGCTGCGACAGCTCGGTGATGCCGATTTCACGCTCTTCGCCGAGCGCCTGCAGAATGCCAAATACCTTCAATACTGAAGAGACAGAATCTGGCTGCTTGTCCAAATCTGCGATAGCCATTAATCACCTCATCGCGTGTGTTTTATAAAATTCAGAATCGGTTTTTATTATAAATTCGTCGCTCAGTCGCCGCAATGCACGTTTGTCAACTTCGTTACAATTCTGCGACATAAAGCCCGTTACAAATCTGCGACATAAAGCCGGAATGCAGATGATAGAATCATTATACAAATAACTGTGTGACATTAACCCTGAAATTTTTATGGATAAATTACCTCTGGACGGGCTCCCCGTTCCACTGCGCTACGGCGCAGTGTTGACCATTGTTATTGGTATTGCTATGGCAGTGCTTGATGGGGCTATTGCTAACGTCGCGTTGCCAACCATTGCACGCGATCTCAACGCTTCACCCGCAAGTTCTATCTGGATTGTTAACGCTTACCAGATTGCGATCGTGGTCTCCCTGCTCACACTCTCTTTTCTCGGCGACATGTTTGGTTACCGTCGGGTTTATCAGTGTGGCCTGGTACTGTTCACTCTCACTTCCCTGCTCTGCGCACTCTCTGACTCATTACTGACATTAACACTGGCGCGTGTGGCGCAAGGGTTTGGCGGTGCGGCGCTGATGAGCGTGAATACTGCGCTCATTCGTCTCATCTACCCGCACCGTAGCCTCGGGCGCGGTATGGGGATCAACTCTTTTGTGGTGGCGGTTTCATCGGCGGCGGGGCCGACAATCGCCGCCGCCATTCTCTCCGTGGCTTCCTGGCAGTGGTTATTCCTGATTAACGTACCGCTCGGCATTATTGCTTTACTGCTGGCAATTAAATTTTTACCACCGAATGCAGCTCGCACTTCAAAGCCCAAATTCGATCTGCCAAGCGCTGTAATGAATGCATTAACATTTGGCTTATTGATTACCGCGCTGAGCAGTTTTGCTCAGGGGCAATCAATCACACTCGTGGCGGCCGAGATTGTAGCATTGCTGATCATCGGCGGGTTCTTTGTACGCCGACAACTGCGGCTGCCAGTGCCACTTCTGCCAGTCGACTTACTGCGCATTCCACTTTTTTCGCTCTCTATCGGCACATCAGTCTGCTCGTTCTGTGCGCAGATGCTGGCGCTGGTATCCTTGCCCTTCTTTTTGCAAACCGTACTTGGGCGTAGTGAAGTAGAAACCGGCCTGTTGCTGACGCCATGGCCGCTGGCAACGATGGTTATGGCGCCGCTGGCCGGTTACCTGATTGAGCGCGTGCATGCCGGGTTACTGGGTGCTTTAGGGCTGGTGATGATGGCATGCGGGCTTTTCGCACTTGCGCTTCTCCCGGGATCACCGGCAGATATCGATATCATCTGGCGTATGGCGCTGTGTGGTGCCGGTTTTGGTTTGTTCCAGTCGCCAAACAACCACACAATTATCACCGCTGCGCCGCGTCAGCGCAGCGGTGGCGCTAGTGGGATGCTCGGTACGGCACGGTTGCTGGGACAAAGCTCCGGTGCCGCGCTGGTGGCATTAATGTTCAACATGTTTAACACCCACGGCACGCATGTTTCATTGTTGCTGGCAGGGACGCTGGCTACCGTAGCGGCCATCATCAGCGGACTGCGGATCTCACAGCCGAAAGCAGAGTAATCAATCATCATCTCCCCAGGGGTTTAGGGATGATAAAAAAGCGCGCCAGTTGGCGCGCTTTGTAGTTCCTGCCGCTGCGTTATTTCAGATACTCACCAGAACGCAGCGCTTCAATACGTTTGTCCAGCGGTGGGTGCGTCATGAACAGCTCGCTCAGCGATTTAGATTTACCGTTGATGCAAAACGCCATCATGCTGCTCGCCTCCTGCGGCTCATAACTGGTTTTCAGACGCTGCAACGCAGCAATCATTTTCTCGCGGCCAACCAGTTTTGCAGAACCGGCATCGGCATGGAACTCGCGATAGCGAGAGAACCACATGGTAATAATGCTGGCCAGAATACCGAACACCAGCTCCAGTACGGTTGCGACCACGAAGTAGATCATCGGATTGCCGTTGCTCTCTTCGCCATCATCACGATTGCCGCTGAGAAACCCGGCTGCGACCTGGGCGATAATACGCGAAATGAAGATCACGAAGGTGTTCACGATCCCCTGAATCAGTGTCATTGTCACCATATCACCGTTGGCAATATGGCTAATTTCGTGGGCAATCACCGCTTCAGCTTCGTCGCGGCTCATGTTCTGCAACAACCCGGTGCTGACTGCCACCAGTGAAGCATCACGGCGCGCGCCGGTCGCAAAGGCGTTAATATCCGGTGCGTGATAAATGGCGACCTGAGGCATGGCGATGCCCGCCTGGCGAGCCTGTTGCGCCACGGTATCCATCAACCAGCGTTCCATGTCGTTACGCGGCTGTTCGATCACTTCACCACCTACAGATTTCAGCGCCATCCATTTCGACATCAACAGAGAAATGAACGAGCCACCAAAACCAAACAGCAGCGCCATAATCATCAAGCCCTGAACGCTGCTCGACTGAATGCCCGTCAGGCTAAGCACCAGGCCGAACACCAACATCACGGCCAGGTTAGTCAACAGGAAGAGCGCGATTCGCATCATAATTTTCTTTTAACCTCAACTTAACAAAACGCACAATGCGGTTACCCACATCGTATGGGTACACGCGCCATTTTCAAGCATCAGGGTGTTGTAAGTCACCAGAAAGACACAACTTTACATTTTGTAGCATAATGCTTACGCCAGTAAGGATGTGTTAAAAAAACAGGCACAATTTCTTGTGCCTGTATGGAGATTACTTCGCGGGGGCTGGGTCTTCCGCTGGCCGATCTTTTTCCTCATGAGCCAGGTCAAGAGCAATATGTACCGTCTCGTCGAGGTACGGATCCGGCTCCTGGTAATCCTTCGGCAGATCATCCAGTTTTTTCAGCAACGGCTTACCTTCTCGCTTGAAGCGGTCATTGAGGCGCGAAAGACGAATTGCATCATCTTCGGCGTTCTCTTTCTCACGCTGCGCCAGATTGAGCGATACGATATTACGTTTATCTTTCAGGGCATTGAAACGCGCAATGTCCTTCATGATGTACTGGAACTCAGGATCTTTCGCAATACGCTCTTCATGTTCCTTCAGCAACGTCGGTCCGAACGGTTTCAAATCACCGGACTTCACAAAGGTGGCAGCATTGATGCTGTCCCACGGCAGTGCATTGTCTTCGAATTTTTCCCCGGTCTCCGTCACCTGCGTGCCGGTCGGCATAATAATATCCGGCGTCACGCCTTTGCGCTGTGTACTGCCACCGTTAACGCGATAGAATTTCTGGATGGTATATTGCACCGAACCCAGCGCCGGCCACTCAGGACGCAGCATCTGATCGTAAATACGGTTAAGCGAGCGGTACTGCTGAACGGTGCCTTTACCGAAAGTCGGTTCGCCAACAATCAACGCGCGACCATAATCCTGCATCGCCGCCGCAAAGATTTCCGATGCCGAGGCGCTAAAGCGGTCAACCAGCACCACCAGCGGGCCTTTATAATAGACCACGCCGTCCGTATCGCTGTCTTCGCGCACTTTGCCGTTATTATCACGCACCTGCACAATCGGGCCGGACGGAATAAACAGGCCGGAAAGCGACACCGCTTCCGTCAGCGCACCGCCGCCATTACTGCGCAAATCAATAACCACGCTGCTGACGTTCTGTTTTTCCAGTTTTTGCAGTTGCGCTTTAACATCATCAGTTAGCCCAACATAGAAGCCCGGAATATCCAGTACGCCCACTTTCTCTTTGCCGACCGTCTTCACGGACATTTTCACCGCCCGGTCTTCCAGACGAATGCGTTCGCGCGTCAACGTCACAATGCGCGTCTTCGTCCCCTTACCTGCTGGCAAGATTTCGAGGCGCACTTTGCTGCCTTTTGGCCCTTTAATCAGCGCCACCACATCGTCAAGACGCCAGCCAATGACATCGACCATGTTCTGCCCGGTCTGGCCGACACCAACAATGCGATCGCCAACGGTAATCGCTTTGCTTTTCGCCGCCGGACCACCCGCCACCATCGAGTTGATGACGGTGTAATCATCGTCGCCCTGCAACACTGCGCCAATACCTTCAAGCGAGAGGCTCATTTCAGTATTGAATTGCTCAGTATTACGCGGTGAGAGGTAATTGGTATGCGGATCGATCTCACGGGCGAATGAGGTCATTGCCAGCGAGAACACATCTTCGCTATTGGTCTGCGCCAGACGTCGAATCGCAAATTTATAGCGACGAGTCAGCGTCTCACGGATCTCTTTATCATCTTTCCCGGTGAGTTTCAGGCTCAGCTCATCATACTTAACTTTGCTGTCCCACAGCGCGTTCAGCTCCGCCTCATCTTTCGGCCACGGCGCTTTGCTGCGATCTAAGTTGAAGGTGTCGTTGCCGCTGAAATCCATCGGACGTTCCAGTACTTTCAACGCGTACTGATAACGTTCAAATCGACGCTTTTGCGCCAGATTGTACAGGTCGTAGAAGACGTCCAGTTTTCCGCTGCGCAGCTCATCGCCGAGCACGCCTTTCTTTTGCGAAAACTGCTCAACATCGCTGGCCAGCAGCACATTGTGGCTGTAGTCGAGCAGGTTGAGGTAACGGGTAAAGATCTTCGCGGAGAAAGCTTGATCCAAATCGAACTGGCGGTAGTGGGAACGGGTAAAACGTGAGGTAACCCGTTCACTCACCGTCGCGTGCTGAGTCTCTTCCTTCAAAATCGGAATTTGATCGGCACGGGTGATATCTTCCACAGCCAGTGCATGGCCTGTTACGAATAACAGACCCGCTAACGCTGTGCGCTTAAACAAAGTGTTCATGCCAGGCCAGGCCTCCGTTTCAGAACAATAAATGTTCTGCGCGTACGATCATCGACATACCCGAGCTAAGCTGTACGCGAACGCCATCTTTGGTGATTTCCAGCACCGTAGCATCCATCGCATTGTTCCCCGCTTTCACCTTCAGGTTCTGGCCCACGCTCAGTACAGATAAATCCGAAACAGGAGTATGGCGCTCTTCCTGCTGCTGCACCCGCGGCGTTTTCGCGACAGGTTTATCAGCGCGAGGTTTGCGCTCGGCACCCTCTTTACGACGCGGAGCCGGACGGGCTTTGCGTTCGCGACGCGGTGCGTCTTCCTGACCCGCAGCAGCGGCAGCTTCTCGTTTTTTAGCTTGCTGTTCAGCGCGTTGCGCCTGAACACGCGCTTTGGCTTCTTCAAGCTGCTTGCGAGCGTGCTCTACGTGTTGCTCATCCAGCACGCCGCAGGCGTTGCCGTCGAGATCGACGCGAGCCGCGCCGGCTTTGATACCGTACAGGTAACGCCAGCTTGAAGTATAAAGACGTAAAGCAGAACGAAGTTGGGTTTTGCTGAGATTCATCTCACCCTCAACGCGCTCAACCAGATCCTGAAAAATACCAATTTTCAGGGGACGTGCTTCACCTTCAGCACTGAAACAGTGAGGAAAGCGTTCGGCCAAAAAAGCGATAACTTCTTTACTGCTATTCAACTTAGGTTGATTTTCCATGAAATTTCCTGATTACAACGGACGTTGCCAACAAGCGCAGGCATGAACAGGCGTCATTATAATGACGCATTCAGTAAATGCTACGTTATCCGCTGATTATCCTGCGACGGTGGCAAAGATTTTTTGATAATCGGTCGCCGCGAGGACATTTTCCAGATGTGAAACCAGCTCGCTCAGCCCTTGTTCATCCTCAGCCGTGAAGCGAGAGAAGACGACGCTATCGATATCCAGTACGCCAATAATCTGATTATTCACCGTGACAGGCAGTACGATTTCGGCGTTGCTGGCGGCATCACAAGCAATGTGTCCGTCAAATTGATGAACATCTTCCACGCGCTGCACACGCGCTTGCGCCACAGCCGTTCCGCAAACACCCCGACCGACCGGGATACGAACGCAGGCGATTTTGCCCTGGAACGGCCCTAACACCAGCGTGTCGCCTTCCAGCAGGTAAAAACCGGCCCAGTTCACGCCTTCAAGACGTTCAAACAACAGCGCACTGGTATTCGCCAGCGTAGCTAAAAAACTGGTTTCACCTGCCATTAACGCCTGAAAATCGCGATTAAGATCCGCGTAAAATTCTGTTTTGTTCATTACCTGACCATTTTGCTGTCTAACTTTGAGAAACTGCTTAGCCTATTAAAATAAGCATTAAATGCGTTGATGCTCAAGATGTTCCATTCATGAGTTAAGATAGTTTTATTCAAACCTTTTCTGAAGCATGCAATGGCTCTCAAGATACAACGCATCACACCTGCCAAAAAAATTGCCGTTCATCAGGTCGGTGAAGCTCTGCCCCGCGCACATTATCAGCGCTGCCCGCAATGCGATACGCTTTTTGCGTTACCGGTTATGAAATCGCACCAAAGTGCATTTTGCCCCTGCTGTGATGCGAAAGTCCGCGACGGTCGCGACTGGTCATTAACCCGCCTCGGCGCCATGGCCATCACGATGATTTTACTGATGCCCTTCGCCTGGGGCGAACCGCTACTGCATCTCTACTTACTCGGTGTGCGTATCGATGCCAACCTGCTGCAGGGGATCTGGCAAATGACTATGCAGGGCTCGCCGCTCACCGCTGCCATGGTGCTTTTTTGCAGCGTTGGCGCGCCGCTGGTACTGGTGACAGCTATCGCCTATTTATGGCTTGGCAACATTCTGGGAATGAACCTGCGCCCGGTGCTATTAATGCTGGAGAAGCTCAAAGAGTGGGTCATGCTGGATATCTATCTGGTCGGCGTCGGTGTCGCCTCCATCAAAGTGCAGGATTACGCCTTCCTGCAGCCAGGGATTGGGCTGTTTGCTTTTGGCTCTCTGGTCGTTCTCAGCATCATGACGTTAATCCATCTCAATGTGGAGCAACTCTGGGAGCGGTTCTATCCTCAACGGCCCGCAAAACGGCCGGATCCGAAGCTGGAAGTGTGTCTGGGCTGCCATTTCACCGGTTTCCCTGATATTCGGGGGCGCTGCCCACGTTGCCACATTCCGCTTACCCATCGACGCAAGCAGAGCCTGCAAAAATGCTGGGCGTCGCTGATTGCCTCTCTTATTTTGCTGTTCCCGGCGAACCTGCTGCCGATTTCAATAATTTACGTGAATGGTTCTCGTCAGGAGGATACCATTCTCTCCGGCATTATTTCGCTCGCACACAGCAATGTCGCGGTGGCTGGCGTGGTATTTATCGCCAGTATTCTGGTGCCGTTTACCAAGGTGATTGTGCTGTTTACACTGCTTGTCAGCATCCATTTTAAATTTGAACAGGGGTTACGCACTCGCATTCTGTTACTGCGTTTCGTGACGTGGATTGGGCGCTGGTCGATGCTCGATCTGTTTGTCATTTCACTGATGATGTCACTGATTAATCGCGACCAGCTACTCGCTTTTACCATGGGACCAGCCGCGTTTTATTTCGGCGCGGCGGTAATTTTGACTATTCTTGCTGTGGAATGGCTGGACAGCCGCTTACTTTGGGATGCACATGAGTCAGGAAACCCCCGCTTCGCCGACTGAAGCGCGAATTAAAACGAAACGGCGTGTTTCGCCGTTCTGGCTGTTACCGGTTATCGCCCTGTTGATTGCAGGCTGGCTTATCTGGAGCAGCTACGAAGATCGCGGCAATACCATTACCATCGATTTTATGTCGGCTGACGGCATTGTCGCCGGGCGCACGCCGGTGCGCTATCAGGGCGTCGAGGTCGGGACTGTCCAGGACATTCGTCTCAGCGACGATCTGAAAAAAATCGAAGTGCGCGCCAGTATCAAATCGAATATGAAGGATGCGCTGCGCAACGAAACGCAGTTCTGGCTGGTCACGCCCAAAGCCTCGCTGGCGGGAATTTCCGGCCTTGATGCGCTGGTCGGGGGCAACTATATCGGCATGATGCCAGGCAAGGGCGATCCGCAGGATCACTTCACTGCGCTGGATACGCAGCCGAAATACCGGCTGAACAATGGCGAGTTGATGATCCACCTGCACGCGCCGGATCTCGGGGCGCTGAACAGCGGTTCGCTGGTCTATTTCCGCAAAATCCCGGTCGGCCGCGTTTACGACTATTCGATCAACACCAATAAACAGGGCGTCACCATCGACGTGCTGATCGAGCGTCGCTTCACCAATCTGGTGAAAAAAGGCAGCCGCTTCTGGAATGTCTCCGGCGTGAAAGCCGACGTCAGCCTGAGCGGCGCGAAAGTGCAGCTTGAAAGCCTGGCGGCGCTGGTCAACGGCGCGATCGCTTTTGACTCTCCGGATGAATCACAGCCAGCGGTTCAGGATGATGAGTACGGCTTATACGAAGATTTAGCGCACAGCCAGCGCGGCGTACTGGTGAAGCTCGACCTGCCAGGCGGCCAGGGGCTGAAGGCCGGATCGACACCGCTGATGTATCAGGGGCTGGAAGTGGGTCAGTTGACCAAAATCGACCTCAATCCGGGAGGGACGGTCAGCGGTGAAATGACCGTCGATCCGAGCGTGGTCAATTTGCTGCGCGACAATACCCGTATCGAAATGCGTAACCCCAAAATTTCGCTCAGCGATACCAATCTCAGCTCGCTGCTGACCGGCAGTACGCTGGAGCTGATACCAGGCGAAGGCCAGCCGCGCAATCAATTTGTCGTGTTGCCAGCGGATAAAAACCTGTTGCAGGAGCCGGGGGTGATTACCCTGACACTTACCGCGCCGGAAAGCTATGGCATCGATGCCGGGCAACCGCTGGTGCTGCATGGTGTCAAAATCGGCCAGGTGCTGGAGCGTAAACTGACGAATCAGGGCGTAACCTTTGCCATCGCTATCGATCCGCAATATGGCGACCTGGTCCATGGCGACAGTAAATTCGTGGTGAACAGCCGCATCGATGTCAAAGTCGGGCTGGATGGCGTTGAGTTTCTCGCTGCCAGCGCCAACGAATGGATAAACGGAGGCATCCGCATTTTGCCCGGCGTGAAAGGCGAAATGAAAAAGAGCTATCCGCTGTTTGCTAACCTCGATAAAGCGCTGGAAAACAGCCTCAGCGATCTGCCCACCACGACGTTGACACTGACAGCGGACACCCTGCCGGACGTACAGGCCGGTTCGGTCGTTCTCTATCGCAAGTTTGAAGTCGGTGAAGTGATTACCGTACGCCCGCGCGCCAATGCCTTTGATATCGATCTGCATATCAAACCGGAATATCGCGATTTGCTGACCAGCAACAGCGTCTTCTGGGCAGAGGGCGGTGCGAAAGTGCAGCTTAATGGCAGCGGGCTGACGGTTCAGGCTTCTCCCCTTTCCCGAGCCATCAAAGGTGCCATCAGCTTTGACAACCTGAGCGGCGCGAACCGGGAACTGAAAAAGGGCGAGAAGCGTCAGCTTTATGCCTCAGAAACCGCGGCTCGCGCTGTCGGCGGGCAAATCACGCTGCATGCATATGATGCCGGGAAACTCGCGGCGGGCATGCCGATCCGTTATCTGGGCATCGATATCGGCCAGGTCCAGGATCTGCGCCTGATCACCGATAAAAATGAAGTGCAGGCCAGCGCGGTACTCTATCCGGAATATGTACGCAACTTTGCGCGCAACGGTTCGCGTTTCTCGGTGATCACTCCACAAATATCGGCGGCGGGCGTCGAGCATCTGGATACGTTGTTGCAGCCTTATATCAACGTCGAACCGGGCCGGGGCGATATGCGCCGCGACTTTGAAATTTCAGAAGCGACGATCACCGACTCCCGCTATCTCGATGGGCTGAACATTATCGTTGAAGCGCCGGAAGTGGGCTCAATGAATATCGGCACGCCGGTGCTGTTCCGCGGAATCGAGGTAGGTACAGTGACCGGAATGACGCTGGGCACCTTGTCGGATCGCGTTATGGTGGCCATGCGCATCAGCAAAAACTATCAGCATCTGGTGCGTAACAACACGGTATTCTGGCTGGCTTCCGGTTATACGCTGGATTTCGGTCTGGTCGGCGGCGTCGTCAAAACCGGCACATTCAATCAGTTCATTCGCGGTGGTATTGCTTTCGCCACGCCGCCGGAAACGCCGCTGGCACCGAAAGCGCAGCCGGGTAAACACTTCCTGCTGCTGGAAAGCGAGCCAAAAGAGTGGCGCGAATGGGGCACTGCCCTTCCCCGCTAACCCTGCCTGCTCCGGCGTGTTTGCGCCGGAGCCTTTATGCTACACTGCGCGCCTGTTTTTCTCCTTGTGGTGCGCCCCGTGGCTCAAAACGCTGTCTACCTCCCTGAGGAATTCCTCGCGCAAATGCGCCTGGCAATGCCGGAACATCTCTCTTTCGATGAGTTTATCGCTGCCTGCCAGCGCCCGCTGCGCCGCAGTATTCGCGTTAACACGCTGAAAATCTCTGTCGCCGATTTTCTCACCCTTGTCGCCCCTTATGGCTGGCAACTGACGCCGGTACCGTGGTGCGAGGAAGGGTTCTGGATCGAGCGCGATGATGAAGAAGCGCTGCCGCTGGGCAGTACTGCTGAGCACCTGAGCGGGATGTTTTATATTCAGGAAGCGAGTTCAATGCTGCCGGTTGCCGCGTTGTTTGCCGATGGCGAAATGCCGCAGCGCGTGATGGACGTAGCCGCCGCACCGGGCTCCAAAACCACGCAGATCGCCGCGCGGATGAATAATTCCGGCACCATTCTTGCCAACGAATTTTCCGCCAGCCGCGTCAAAGTGTTGCACGCGAATATCAGCCGCAATGGCATCCGCAATGTAGCCCTGACACATTTTGATGGCCGCGTATTCGGCCCTGCGCTGCCCGAGATGTTCGACGCTATTCTGCTTGATGCGCCCTGCTCCGGCGAAGGTGTGGTGCGTAAAGATGCGGATGCGCTGAAAAACTGGTCCGTCGCCAGCAATCTGGAAATTGCGGCCACGCAGCGTGAACTGATTGATAGCGCTTTTCACGCGCTGCGTCCCGGTGGCACGCTGGTCTATTCCACCTGCACGCTCAACCGCGACGAAAATGAAGCCATCTGCCACTGGTTGCGGGAACAGTACCCGGATGCCGTCGAATTTCTGCCGCTGGATGGGCTGTTTGCCGATGCCGCTCGCGCTATAACAGCGGAAGGTTTCCTGCACGTATTCCCGCAAATTTACGACTGCGAAGGTTTTTTTGTCGCCCGTCTGCGTAAAACGGCGGCGGTCGAGCCTTTGCCTGCACCGACGTACAAAGTGGGCAATTTCCCCTTCACGCGGCTCAAAGCAAAAGAGGCGTCCCAGGTCGCAACGGCCGCTGCTGCCGTCGGCTTACGCTGGGACGACAGCCTGCACCTGTGGCAGCGCGATAAAGAGCTGTGGCTGTTTCCGACCGAAATCGAGCCGTTAATCGGCAAAGTCCGTTTCTCGCGCATTGGCCTGCGTCTGGCGGAAACGCACAACAAAGGGTATCGCTGGCAGCACGAAGCGGTGATTGCGCTGGCGGGACAGGATAACCCGCTGGCGTTTTCCCTGACGCTCGCCGAGGCGGAAGAGTGGTATCGCGGACGCGATATTTACCCGCAAACACTGCCCGCGCGTGACGATGTGATTGTCACTTTCCAGGGGCAACCGCTGGGTCTGGCGAAAAAAGTGGGATCGCGGCTGAAGAACAGTTATCCGCGTGAACTGGTGCGTGATGGCCGATTGTTTGCCAGTAATGCGTGATGCCGCACAAAAAAAGCGCACATTCTGACTGGCATCTTTCTCCATGTTGTACCAGGCTGAAATTTGGACGGCTACACTGGTCGTACCACATTTCAACGTTCAACGGAGAGCATTATGACGAAAACCAGCGTGCGCATTGGCGCATTCGAAATCGATGATGCCGAGTTGCAGGGAGAGAACCAGGGGGAGCGAACGTTACATATCCCCTGTAGTTCCGATCCAGATTTATGCATGCAACTTGATGCCTGGGACGCGGACACCAGCATTCCCGCGCTCCTTAACGGCGAACATTCGGTCCTTTATCGCGAGCATTACGATCAACAATCTGATACCTGGGTTATGCGCCTTGCCTGATCCAATGGAAACCCGTCCGTAAGACGGGTTATTTACCCGCCTGATTTCCCCTGCCTGAATTCATCCCCTACACTTATCGTTACGTTGTACGGAACTGAGGGATGGAATGTTCGCGCTGGTCTTATTCGTTTGCTACCTGGATGGTGGATGTGACGACATCGTAGTCGATGTGTTTAATACGGAGCAGCAGTGCCTTGTTGCCATGGACAATCAACGCATACGCTATGGCGGCTGTTTTCCCGTCGAAGAGTTTATTGATGGTTTCTGGCACCCGGCCAATGAATTCAGCGATTTTTAGTTACTGTAACTGCACCAGCGTTAATTCACCGCCGAAGACAGCTCCGGTGTCGATATAGTGCTGGTTTTGTCTGTCAATGCGCGCTTTCAGCGGCGTATGACCAAACCAGAAATGATCGGCGCCCGCAATACGCTGCCCTTTTCCTGCCAGCCACTGGTTGAGCCTGTCGCGGCGCCACAGCACCGATTCACCGTCCACGGCTTGTTCCCACTGGTACTCTTCAGCCGGGTAATCCGCATGCGCGATGACGTTCACCGCGCCGCCGCAGCGTATCTCCAGAATATAAGGCAATTCAGCGCAGGTGCGCAGCGCGGCCAACGCCTCTTGCTGTTCCGCCTCGCTGAGGGCACTAAACCAGCTACCACCATTGAGTTGCCACATCGCCATATCGCCAAAACGCAGGGCGTCAATCGCCATCTGCTCATGATTACCGCGCACGGTCTTAAACCAGCGTTTTTTGAGCAGCGCCAGGCAGCGCAGGCTATCCGGCCCGCGATCGATTAAATCCCCCACGCACACCAGCAGATCCTGGTACGGATCAAACTGGCGTGCGCGTAGCGCCTGCATTAAACGCTGGTGGCAACCGTGCAGATCGCCAACCAGCCAGATATGCCGCCAGCGCTCTCCATCAAGACGTTGATACATAATTTCCCTCCCTTTTTTGAGTATAGGAAAATCCTTGACAGATGGAGTAATAATTGCGCTCAGCCTGTTAATTAAATAAAGGTTAAATGAAAGCGAAATAAAACAAAGGCGCCTATTAATTTGTATTTTCCAGACCTCTAAAATATCAATATATTAATTAGAGGCCATTCACCGTGTCGAATATTAGTCAATCAACAGAACTTAAACAAAATAATAATTCACACATTATTGGTGATCTGGTGAGTGGTCGCCTCGTGCCTGGCCCCATCTGGAAAAAGCGCGAGTATCGCCTTAAGTTTCTGCTGCGTTCGCTGCTGTTCTGGTCTGCCACCAACCGCATGCTTAATGCCCTTTCCCGCCGCCCGGATTTCGACCGGCTGCTGGCGACCCAAATCACACTGCCGAGTAAATCGCACCGTCAGTATCTGACGCGCGGTTTACATGCCTCACAGCGTGCCGATGCCATTATCAACCACTACCACTGGCTTGATAACAACGTATCACCGCGACTGGCCGCGGCCCTCAGCGCGACAGAACCCACACAGATTATTGATTTTATGGGGAAAGATGATACGCATTTCACGGTGTATGCTTCTAACGCCAGCAAAGCGGAACGCGAAGGGGAAAGCACACTCTGGTTGTGCGATGGCGACAATACGTTACTGGCCAGCGCAACGTTCAGCGTGATCAGCGAAAAGGGGCAGCAAATTCTGGTCATTGGTGGTCTGCAAGGCCCGCGCAAAGAGGTCAGCCATGAGGTCATTAAACTGGCGACCCGCGCCTGCCACGGCATTTTCCCGAAAAAAATCGCCCTTGAAGTACTGAGCCAGCTCGCCACACTGACCGGTATTTCGGCAATCTATGGCGTAAGTGATAACGGGCATGTGTTCCGTGCGTTGCGTTATCGCCTGAGCAAAGGACGACATTTCCATGCCAGCTATGATGAATTTTGGGCGTCGATTGAAGGGGTAAAAGATAATACCTGGCGCTGGCGTTTGCCGCTAATTTTTTCACGTAAGTCGCTGGAAAGTATCGCCAGTAAAAAACGCGCAGAATATCGCCGTCGTTTTCAGTTACTGGATGATGTTGCAGAAAAAATGCATGCGTTGGTGCTGAAATAAATATAAACGGGCGGTGATTTACCCTGCCCGTTTATATTTTTTACAACAAAAACATCATTGCCGAATAATAATTCCGCAAGACGCGATCACCTGATTGTCTTATTTTCCATGGTGATAATTATCTTGCCTGACGGCCCACGCTCCAGATGTGCCAGCGCCGCTGGCAGCGCTTCCAGCGGATAAAGCTGGTCTATCACCGGAGCGAATCCCTGTTGGTCGACGGCAACGCAGAGATCTTCAAGCGCCCGTCGGTGTCCGGTGCCAATGCCATAAATATGCAGATCTTTAAACAGCAACGGTTCCAGCGGCGAAGAAACCTCGAAACCCGCCAACGCGCCAATCAGATAAATTTTTCCACCCACCGCCGCCATTGCGGCGGACTGACCCAGATGGCTGCCACCGACAAGCTCCAGCACGTGATCCACCCCACGATCGGCGGTTAATGCCAGAACCGTCGCCACAACATCCTGCTGGCGATCGATCACCTCATCCGCGCCCCACTGTTTCGCCTGTTCACATTTGCTGCTTCGGGTCACCAGCAAGGTGCGCGACCCTTTCATGCGGGCAAGCTGCAGTGCGGCGAGCGCCACGCCGCCAGTTCCTTCTATCAGCACCGTTTCTCCGGGCTGGATATTGCCGCGTTCGACCAGTGCGAACCAGGCCGTGAGCGTAGCGCAAGGTAAAGTGCTGGCTTGCACATGATCCAGAGAAACCGGTTTGCGTACCAGCCAGTTCTCTTTCATTACGACATACTCCGCCAGCACGCCCGGATAGAATCCGCCCAGCGTCCGGTAAGACATTTCACGCGCATTACCCGGCCGTGGCCCGTCCTGCCACTCCGGCGTAAAGACAGAAATCACCTTATCGCCTGGCACAAAGCGGGTCACATTCGCGCCGGTAGCCACCACACAACCTGAAAGATCGGAGCCAGGTGTAAAAGGAAAACGCAGGGGTAAACCGCGCCCATTTTCGATGACCATCAGGTCCCGATGATTGAGGGCAACTGCCATCACTTTTACCAGCACTTCATCCGCTGCGGGCTGTGGCCGGGCAACATGATTCAGCGCTAACGCGTCACGCCCTGTCTGGTTCATTTCCCAGCGTTTCATGGTCTGCATCGCTTCTTTTCCTCGGTTATTGATCTGTTTTGCATTCTGACAGCGCCGGGATTGCGAATTAATACCTTATAATCCGCATGAACTGGTGAATGAGGGGCAACAATGTGAAAGGAACCGAATACACGGAACTGGTCGCTTTTCTGGCGGTCGCCGAGGAGAAAAACTTCCGCCGCGCCGCGGGGAGACTGGGGTTATCCCCGTCAGCGGTGAGTCATACCATTCGCACGCTTGAAACCCGATTGCAGGTTCGCCTGTTCAATCGCACCACGCGCAGCGTTTCACCGACGCAAGCCGGGCTGGATTTTATTGCCCGACTCTCTGCGCCGATGCAGGCGCTGGAGAGCGCCGTTGAGTCCGTCAGCGAAATGGGTCCGGCGCTGCGGGGCAAGCTGCGCATCAACCTGTCACGTCTGGCCGCACAGCGCGCCATTCTGCCGAAGCTGCAACGCTTCATGTCGCTTTATCCCGGCATCCAGCTTGATTTGGTCATTGATGATCATCTTGAAGATGTGGTGGCCGCCGGGTTTGATGCCGGGATCCGCACCGGAGACCGCGTGCCAAAAGACATGATTGCAGCGCGCATGACAGACGATCTGCAAATGGTGATTGTCGCAGCGCCCTCCTGTTTCCGCGAGCAGCCTCTGCCCACGCGGCCTGAAGCCCTCATCCAGTATCGCTTGATTAATTATCGCTGGAGCGAGAATGGCGCGCAGTATCGCTGGAAACTGCAACGCGGTAATGAAAAAGTCGAGGTTGCCGTCGATGCGGCATTAACCGTCAATGATATCAATGTGCAACTGGCTGCCGCTGAATCGGGCGTCGGGCTGGCGTTATTGGAAAAACAGCAAGTCCACGCCGCCATCGAAGCGGGAACGCTGATTCACGTCCTGCCGCAGTGGCATAGACATGAAGAGGGATTCTTTCTTTACTATCCGCGCAACGCTTTTATGGCGCCAGCAATGCGCTTACTGATCGATTTTTTTCGCCTGCAGTCAGGCTCACGGCCGCGCGGCTGAACGGGGGCGGCAAAGCCCCCGCCAGCCTGCGGGTAAAATAAAGAGAGCAATTCTCTGTTTTCACCCGGCCCACTCCGCTTCCGGCATATGCCGGTTTTCAGCTAGCGGCCAGATGTTCCCTGATAGCCTGAATGGGCTAATGGCGGTTTTCCGTCCCGCCCGCGGTTTTATGCCAACTCAGCAGCAGGCTGAAGGCAGCGGGTAACACGGTCAGCGTGACCAGCGTGGCCACAATCAACCCGCCAATAATCGCGTAGGCCATCGGCCCCCAGAATACCTGATGCGAGATAGGGATCATCCCGAGGATCGCGGCACAGGCAGTCAACATAATGGGCCGCGCCCGGTGCTCCGTCGCCGCCACAATGGCTTCGTTTGCGGCCATCCCCTGCGCCAGATTGTTGTCCACTTCGCTAATCAAAATGACCGCGTTGCGAATAATCATCCCCGCCAGCGCAATCACCCCCAGCAATGCCACAAAGCCCATCGGCGTTCCCGTCGGCAACATTGCCAGGACAATTCCCGGCAGACCGAAAGGGGCCATCAGCAGCGCAAGCAGCATGCGGGAAAAACGCTGCAACTGAAGCATTAACAACGTCAGCATGACAATGAGCGTCACGGGTAGCACAGCGTACACCGAGCGGTTTCCTTTATCGGATTCAGCCGCCGTCCCGCCTTCTTCGATTCGGTATCCGGCAGGCAGTTGCGCGCGCAGTTTATCCACTGCTGGACGCAGGCCAGCCGACACGCTTTCAGCGCGCACGCCGGGCGCCAGATCGGTCTGAACCGTGATAAAGGGCAGTCGCTGGCGACGCCAGATAACCGGATCGTCCACGCCCCAGGCCAGCGTGGCGACTTCGCTCAGCGGAATTTTTGTGCCCTTTGCCGTCGGTAACATCAACGTCGATAGCGTGCCAAAATCCAGCCGTTCGCGATCGTTGCCGCGCAACACCACCCCGACCAGGCGATCGTTATCCCGTACCGTGGTCACCGTGCTGCCGGACCAGACGGTATTCAGCATTTGCGCGATGCTCTCTGATGAAACCCCTGCCGCCCGCGCTGCCGTCTGGTTGACCTGAAGCGAGATCGTTCTCTCTGGCTCGCCAGCGGTCAGGTTCACTTCGCGAGTCAGTGATGACGTGCCTATTTCTGCCGCCAGGCGATGCGCAAGCCGTTGCACCTGCGCATAATCCGGCCCGCTCACCCGGTATTTCACCGGCCAGCCCACGGGCGGCCCTAACTCCAGTGGCGAAACACGGGTTGTCAGATCGGCGAACTGGCTGGTCAGCAGCGTCGTCAGTTGCTGGCGCAGGCGATCCCTCGCCGCCAGATTTTTCGCCACCACCACCAGCTGTGCAGTGTTTTCATTATCCAGCAACACATCCATCGGCAGATAAAAACGGACCGCGCCGGAACCGACATACGTGGTGTAGTGATCGATATCCGTATTCCCCTTGAGCGCCCTTTCCAGGCGTTCCGCCTGCCGCTCTGTTTCAGGCTGAGAGGCATTCGCTGGCAGAGCCAGGCTGACCAGCAGCTCCGGGCGATCCGAGGCCGGGAAAAACTCGCCCTGCATCCAGCGCGTACCGATCGCCGCCAGCGCCAGTGCAGTAACGGCAATCGCCAGGGTCGATAAACGGTGGCGCAGCACGCACGCCAGCAAAGCCCGATATGCACGCGCCAGCCGTCCTGCGCCGCGTTGGTGCCCGTTGATGTGGGCTGGCAGCAACCATGCGCCCGTCAGGGGAGAAAAGAGTATGGCGACCACCCACGAGCAGAGTAAGGCCATCAACACCACGGCAAACAGCGAGAAGCAGTATTCTCCGGCGCTGCTGGCAGCAAAGCCAACGGGGATGAAACCGGCGATCATCACCAGCGTTCCGGTGAGCATAGGAAATGCCGTGGTTTTGAATGCATAGGTGGCGGCACTTTTGCGTGACTCGCCAGCTTCCAGCCGGGCTACCATGGTTTCGACAGTGATCATCGCGTCATCCACCAGCAGCCCCAGCGCAATGATCAGCGCGCCCAGAGAAATGCGCTGCAACCCAATGCCAGCCAGCATCATCCCGGCAAAGGTCATCGACAGTACCAGCGGTATCGCGGCGGCAACCACCAGCCCCGCCCGCATTCCCAGCGAAACAAAAGAGACGGCAAGCACAATCAGCACAGCCTCAACCAGCACCCGGACAAAACCGCTGACCGCGTCGCTCACCACCGCCGACTGATCTGCCACCTTAACCATCTCAATACCATGCGGCAACTGCGCCGCAACTTCAGCCATTCTTGCATTCAATGCCTGGCCGAAACGCAGCATATTACCGGTGGCAGCCATCGAAATGGCTAACCCGATCGCAGGCTGGCCGTTGACGCGAAATACCGGCGCAGGCGGCTCGGCAATCTGGCGGCTTACCGTGGCAATATCGGTCAGCGGAATATAGCGGTCGTTGATATGCAGGGTGACCGCCCGCAGGCTCTCCTCGCTGGTCAGCGCGCCGCTGACGCGCAGCGCGACATTATCTTTGCCGGTACGAAGTGTCCCGGCTGGTTCGACGGCATTTTGCGCGGCCAACGCATCGCTCACCTGCTGGATATCCAGCCCCATCCCCGCCAGTTGTCGGGGCGAAAAGGCGATCACTATCTGCTCCTGCTGTTCACCCAGCAGGGTCATTTTGCCCATGTCCGGCAGCGACATCAGGCCACGGCGGATCTCCTCTACGCGATCGCGCAGTTCACGCGCGCTATAGCCCTCCGTCGTGAAGCCATAAATTGTGCCAAAGGTGTCATCAAACTCATCATTCACCGCCGGGCCTTGCGCGCCCTGAGGCAGCGAAGGGGCAATGTCCTGCATCTTTTTGCGGATCTGATACCAGATGTCCGGCACCTGCCGCGGCGGCGTATCGTCGCGCAGATTGACATAGATAACGGCGCTGCCAGCCCGGGTTTCGCTTTCGATATAATCCAGCCACGGGATCTCCTGGAGTTTCTTCTCCAGCACATCGGTAACAAGCCGCGTGGTATCCGCAACCGTAGCGCCAGGCCACTGGGCAGAGACCACCGCCGTCTTGATGGTGAAGGCTGGATCTTCATTACGCGGCAGATTTTCGTAGCACAGCACGCCGGTCGCGATAATAAGCAGCATAAAAAAGCTTACCAGTTGCTGATGTGCCAGCGCCCAGGCAGAAAGATTAAAGCGTGGTTCAACAGGCTTCATGGCTGCGGCTCCCCGACAATTACCGGTTCACCGGCGCGCAGTTTGCTTACGCCTGCGGTGATGACTTTGTCGCCGACGCCCACGCCTGAAGCAATTACGGCGGATGTTGCAGAGTAACCGGCAAGCGCGACCGCGCGTAATTGCGCTTGTCCATGCCCGTCGATAATAAACACCGCCGGTTGATCGCCGATGCGGCTGAGTGCTGACGCCGGTACGGTATAGCCGCCAGGCATTGTTGACGGTATCTCAACGGTCGCGCTGGCTCCCAGCGCCATCGCCAAAGGCGGGGCCTCTAAAGTCACCCTGACCTGCCAGGTGCGGGTCTGCGGATCGGCCTGCGGGCTGATGTCGCGCAATTTTCCGCTGGCGCGGATAGCCGGGTTTGCCAGCAAAGCCACCGGAAACCGTAGTGTGTTTGACGATGATGCAGGCAAAAGCTGTGGATCGGCGATATCAAAAACTACATCTCGCGCATCGCTGGTCGCCAGCGTGAAGATCGTCTGCCCTGCGCTGACCACTTGCCCCGCCGAGGCGCTGACGCGAGTGATGATCCCATCGGCAGGCGCTGTCAGTTGGGTCCAGCGCAGATTCTCCTGCGCAGTATGCAATGCGGCGATACTGCTTTGCAGGCGGGATGCGGCCGCCTGCCAGTCGGCGCGAGCGCTATCGAGCTGAGTGCGGGCGATGGCCCCGGAAGGCATGAGCTTCTGCATCCGGCTCAGGTTAAGTGCCGCAACGCGTTCGGCGGCGCGGGCGCTTTCCACATCTGCGGTGGCACTGGTCAGTTGGTTTTTCCCGGTCTCACTTTCAATTGCAGCAAGTACCTGTCCGGCATGCACCCGTTCGCCAATATCGACCAGGCGGCTAACCATTCGCCCGTCGAGGCGGAAAGCCAGCGCCGTTTCATCATGGGCGCGGATCTCCCCGGTGCGCACTGTCACCGGATGCGCGGATGCCGCCCCGATAACCTGATAACGAACGGGTCTTGGCGGTGCGGGTTTTTCTGTCGGTTTATCTCCGCACCCCGTCAACAATGGCAGTACCGCCGCGAGAAGCAGCAGCAGAAGCAGAGAAAAGAGGGAAACCGTGCGTGCAACAGTAAAAAGATGATGCAGGCCCTGACGCAGATAATCACTAAACTGTTCTGACATAACGCCACTCCGAATCGGTAATGGCGCCATTAAATCCGGCTTGCGTCGAGATTCGTTCCAGTTTTCGTCAAGAATCCATCAAGAGCGTGTGAATTACCCCGTCGCGTCTGTAGGAAGCGAGATGCTGACTTTCAGGCCGCCTTTTTCCGGTAATGAAGCGTTGATGCTGCCGCCATGCGCGTGGCAGATGGCGCGAGCAATGGAGAGCCCAAGACCGCTGCCTCCGGAATGTCGCGCCCGCGACGTTTCTGCGCGGGTGAAGCGCTCAAATATAAGCGGCAGAAAATCCGCCGTCACGCCCGGCCCGTCATCCTCAAAATCAATCCGGTAGAGGTTATGCTGTTGCTGAAGAACGATGGATAAATGGCCGTCCCGCCGACCATAGCGCAGCGCATTTTCCATCAAGACAGTAAAAACCTGCCCCAAGCGGAACGCGTCGCCGATGAACATCGAAGGTGCGCTTGCGGTAACGGTAATCGTCAGACCGGCGCTATCCGCCAGCGGTTTCAGCCATGCTGCACGCTCATTTAACAGTTCCGCAAGAGACACCGGCTGGAGCGTAAGCGTAAGCTGCCCGGCATCAGCCAGTGATAACAGGTGGAGTTCATCCGTCAGCCGGCTGAGATACTGCAACTGCTTCATCACCATTCCCAGTTGCGCTTCGCTGGGTTCAAACACCCCATCCAACATACCCTGCAAACGACCAATGGCGGCCGTCAGCGGCGAGCGCAGTTCATGTGCCATCGCCACATGCGAAGCCCGAAGTTCACGATCATATCTCGCCAGTTGGCGCGTCATACTGTTGAAGTCGCTGGCGAATCGCACCATTTCCTCAGGCGCTTCTTTTACCAGCTCCGCCTGGCTACCAAACTGACCGTGCGAGACTTCGTCGGCCGCATCCCGCAGACGGCTGAATTGCAGCGCCAGCGGCCGCACATAGCGAAGCCCCATAATGACAATAAAGGGGATCATCACCAGCACCAGCACTGCGACCATTATCCAGTCCGCAGAGGCAATTGAGGGCGTGGAATAGCTCAGCCCCCACCATGTGTCGACAATATCGTGGAAGCGCGACGGATTGAGTTGCGGGTTCTCTTTCAGGGCAAGAAACTCGTCGCGCACCGGGGCGGGCATATGGTGCAGCACCCAGAAATTCTGCACGGCGTAACGCAACCACATACATAACGCGATGATGATGACAGAGCCGATCGCCAGCGCGAGGATACGTCCGCAAATCCAGCGCCAGAGCGACTGATAAACCGATTTTTTCATGGCTGCCGGAACCTGTAGCCGACCCCGCGCACATTGGCTAAAACGCCCGTTACGCCCGCACTTTCAAGTTTTTTGCGTAAATTATAAACGTGGGTATCGACGACCCTTTCCAGCGCCTCGCTTTCCGGCAGGCACTGCTCAAGCAGGAACTGGCGTGAGAAAGGTCGCGTCGGATGGCGCAGCAAAGTGGTTAAAATCGAAAACTCGGCTGGCGTCAGTTCGAGAAAACACTCGCTGTTATCCGGCTGGATGACCGCCGCCGTAATGGCGGTAGTGTTCACTTCCAGATGATGCCAGCGCAGGATCTCTTCTCGCGTTTCTGTGCGGCCAGCGCGTCGCAGCACCGCCTGAACGCGTGCCACTACTTCGCCGGGATGGTAGGGCTTCACGACGTAATCATCCGCACCGTAACGTAATGCTCCGATACGATCGGGCGCATCTCCCATCGCCGTGACCATAATCACCGGCACATCGCTTTTGCGACGCAGAGCCGCCAGCACTTCTGTACCATTCATTCCCGGCAACATCACATCCAGCAGGATAAGATCGGGCTTCCAGCGTTGCGCCAGCTCAAGCCCGCTAAGGCCATCGACGGTCAACGATACATCGTAATTTTCACGACGCAGGTAGGCTTCCAGCACGTTTGCCGCATCGACATCGTCTTCGATCACAAGAATTTTCCGGGACAGCATTTGCTCACCTTGACCGTTTCTTAACACTTTCCTGACCGTTTATTGATATGAGCCGGATATATTCCGCGCTCAGAAGATGGTAAAACCCTGCCGCAACAGCATGTTCCCCAATAAGCGAGATGTGATGATGATATCGATAAAAACCGCCTTGTACAGGAGCAGCCCATTACTGGCCGCCTTCGCATTTTCAGCCCATGCTGATGACGATACTGCCGCGCAAAATGCGTTCACCCTGGGCATCGGTGGGCAATATGCCCCTCGCTACAGTGGCTCAGACAAACAACGCCTGCAAATGGTTCCGGTGATACAGGCACGCTGGAATGCGCTCTTTTTTGATTCGCAAAAGGGGCTGGGTTACGACTTACAGGCCGATAACGGTCTCTATTTCGAACATACGCTCGGTTATGGTCTGGGTCGTGCTGATAGCAACTCCGGCTGGCGCGATGGCGCAAACAATTTAAAAGGGATGGGTAACATTGATGCCACCCTCAATACGGCCATGGCTGTCGGCTGGAGCATTACCCCGTGGCTTAACATTGAAGGCAAAGCCACCCTTCCCCTGACCGACGGCCAGGGCGTGCAATACCAGACATCGCTGGCGTTAATCCCGCTGCAAACCACCAGCGATACGTTGGCTTTTCAGTCTGCCGCGCTGTTTGGCGATAGCCGATATATGAACACTTTTTATGGCGTCAGCAGAGAGCAAAGTCTGCGTAGTGGATACGCTCGCTATGCGGCGGCGGCGGGGTTCTATGGGGTGAACAGTGACCTGACGTGGAATCATCAATTTGATGAACACTGGGGAGCAATGATCAGTGTCGGTTATAGTTGGTTAAGCGACCATGCCGCAGACAGCCCGCTGGTGCAGCGCCGTAATGAAGGTACTGGCGTGTTGGCCATTCTTTATACCTTCTAGAGGGTTCAGAAAGGCAAACCTGCCCGCTTTGCTCTGATGCCGCAGTCATTATGGACATAAGCCGCTCTCCGGCTTTTCTGCAACCTCCGGAGAGCGGGTTCCCCGCACTAGTCGCTTTGCACAACCCAATGAAGTTTATTGACCTGGAAACCCAGACGCTGCGCAACCGCGAGATAATGTTGCTTCACGGCATCCGGAATGGTCGGCGTGCGTGAGAGGATCCACAGGTAATCGCGGTTTGGCCCACTCACCAGCGCGTAGTGATAGTCGTCATCGAGAGCAATAACGTTATAGCCGCCATAGAACGGGCCAAAGAACGAGACCTTCAGCGCGGCGGTCGTCGGCGACCCGGTAAACAAGGCTTTGCCTTCACTCTCACGCCACTTTTGCTTTTGCGGATCGTAACCCCGGTTCAGCACGCTGATTGCCCCGTCGCGACGCTGGCCATAGGTCGCGGTAACCTGCTCCAGGCCGCGTTCAAAGCGGTTTTCCAGCCGTGCGATTTCATACCATTTGCCAAGATAGCGGCTGGCATCAAAGCCGGTGACGGGCTGTACGCCTTTCGGCGGAGTGGGCGACTTGCAAGCCACCAGCGTCAGTGCAACCGCTACGCCGGTCAAAACAGGCCAGAATTTCATGTGCGCTCCTTTTCTCTGCAGCATCAAGTGTGCGTGGATACCGGGCTTCTGTTTTATCTATTCTCGCTGATAAATCGCTTAAGAAAGCGACCTATAACCAATTGAAATAAAATAGTAATCAAAATAATTTTTGTCAAAATTTGGACAAAATCTATCGATTGTATAGATTTTAACTATACTCCGGGACGCTGTTGTCCATCGTAAAGATACGCATATGCAATCCGTCGTTGAACGGTTGGTGGTTTACTATGGGCAGGAGATTGAAAAATTGCGTATACCCGCGCCTTACTGACTGAAAAATATCGGTATTCCCCCCTTTTTCATGAGTTGTAAATTCGCAAAATCGGGACAAATGTTACGTTGAAAGATTTTCGATAAACTGGGCAAAAAGGAATTTATTCTGGTATAAAGTTGAAAAGTCCGAACATGAGAATTCTGACCAGCATGGGTCGTTTTCGGGCTTGGTGCTGTAACTGCCTGTAAAAAGGGCAGATAAAAAAAGACCGAATACGATTCCTGTATTCGGTCCAGGGAAATGGCTCTTGGGAGAGAGCCGTGCGCTAAAAGTTGGCATTAATGCAGGCTAAGTCGCCTGGCACTTTAAGAATAGATGACGGCGTCAGCTTTTCCAGTCCGCGACAAAAGTGGTCAGAAAAATTAGCTAATCGTCACGCTAAAAAATGCAAAAACCGCAAGACTTGCTCAGACAGGCTTGCGGTTTTTTATTAAATATCAGGCTCCTAATGTAGCCAGTTAACAAAGTTTCTCAGCCCGGGCGATAAACGGTTCAAGGCTCATCTTTTCGCCGGGTTTTGCGGGATCATTAACCTGAATAATGCTGATCGGCTGCCCACTGGCTTTACCGCTGGCGACCTGCTTTTCCGCCACATCATTCAGTGGGTATTGCACCAGCGTGCTGGGATTGATGGCATAAAGCGCGTGTCCGGGACGGCAGGTCAGCATGATCTCTTCGCGATCAAATGCCCATTTGTCTTTGCCAATTTCAAAGCGGCTGACGGTGATCACCTGCGGTGCAGCCAGTGCCACACCTGAACATGTCAGCATTAACAATCCTAATAAGTTCTTTTTCATTCTTTCCGCCAGGTTCAGTCAAAAAGGTTCCCATGTCGCAAAAAGGCTCACTGCGGCAAGCACCAGCGCGCCCAACCCCAGTTCGGCCCAGGTCAGGACGATAAATCGCTGCCGCGCGGCATCATTATGCCGATTCAGACGCGGCACCAGAACATACCGATTCACAAGGGCAATTACCACCATCAGCGCCACAAGCGCACATTTCAGCAACAGCATCCGCCCCCAGTCATTTTGCCAGGGGCGCGCTACGCCTTCGATCAACAGTGTATTAACCACACCGGTGGCCAGCACGCCCGCGACCGCAAAATGGCCATAGCGGGAAAAACGCAGCATGGCCGAGATGGCCGCCGGGCGTGACTGCCCATGGGCCAGGCGCATGCAAAACAGTACCGGCAGCAATCCGCCGATCCACATCGCTGCGCAAAGCAGATGCAGCGCATGATTGCCACGCTGAAGAACACCCATCGCCCCTTCGCGCATTGCAGCGTGTCCGACTCCCGCCGCCAGCAGAAACTGGATCGCCAGCAGCACGAAGATGCGCCGCTGTTGTTGAGGCTGAAGGAACAGGCTTATCAGCGTCAGGAGGGAAAAAATAATTTGCCATGCCCAGATTGTGCCAAAACCGGTCGCCGCTACCGCCAGCCAGGTCGAGGGTTGCCAGACATCTCCCCATCCCTCCCCCATTAGCCCCCCCTGGAAAGCAAACATCAGGATCGCGCTAAGGGCGCTCAGCCATAAACATCCACGCAGAAGAGGAAGAAAGTGGCGGGTCATCAGATGCTCCAGGCTGCGCGGAGCCAGCCACGCGCTGAACAGCGCGCAGCCAAACGAAAGCATCAGGGCAGCGAAATGCACAAATCGCAACCCAACAAAAGCGGTCTCCAGCATTTGTTACTTCACAGAAAAGTGATACTGGCCGCTGGTTTTGTGCCCATCAACGGAAACCACATGCCAGTTAACGGTATAATCGCCCGGCGTCAACGGTTGCTCCAGCGGAACGATCATCTGCTTTTTGTCATTCTCATTGCGCTTTACTGTGCCGGTCCTGATAATTTGTTGCTGCGCACCGGTTACCGAGATGCCGCTGAATTTCGGTTCGATACCTTCCGAGAAATTCAGCGTTAGCGCCTGCGGCGCAGCGGTTACTGCCGCATCGGCGGCCGGATATTGCCCCTTGAGATGCGCATGTGCCAGCACTGCAGGTGCCGTAAAAAGGCTGGCGATGAGCACCGCTGTTCGCCAGTGTGCGTAAGAAGAGATGGACATAGAGTTCATTCCTTTTTGTTATACATTTAGGGGAAAGAATAACCCTGTACAATATTCGCGTCGAGTATCATTGCCGGTGTACTTGTCTTTCTGCGACAGGCTTAGTAACTTTTGCCGCGTGAACCCAGGAGAAAATCATGATTACCAATCTTGCGCAGCTTGAACAGGATGAGATGGACAAGGTCAATGTCGATCTTGCTGCCGCGGGCGTTGCCTTTAAAGAACGCTACAACATGCCGGTGATTGCGGAAGCCGTGGAGCGTGAACAACCGGAGCACCTGCGTAACTGGTTTCGCGAGCGTTTAATCGCTCATCGTCTGGCTTCCGTTTCGCTTTCACGTCTGCCTTATGAGCCTAAAGCTAAATAACGGAGCCGGTTATGTTACGTGTTATCGATACCGAAACCTGCGACCTGCAAGGCGGGGTGGTGGAAATTGCCTCCGTTGACGTGGTTGACGGAAAGATAGTCAATCCGATGAGCCATCTGGTCCGGCCCGATCGCCCTATCAGCCCGCAGGCGATGGCCATCCATCACATAACAGAATCGATGGTGGCTAATCAGCCGTGGATTGAAGAGATTGTGCCGCACTACTATGGCAGTAACTGGTACGTGGCGCATAACGCCAGTTTTGACCGCCGCGTGCTGCCAGAAATGCCGGGCGAATGGATCTGCACCATGAAGCTGGCGCGCCGTCTCTGGCCGGGAATCAAATACAGCAACATGGCGCTGTATAAATCCCGCAAACTGAGCGTACAGACGCCGCCGGGGCTGCATCATCACCGGGCGTTATACGACTGCTATATCACCGCCGCGTTGTTGATCGACATTATGCAGGTTTCCGGCTGGACGCCGGATCAGATGGCGACTGTGACCGGCCGCCCGGCGCTGGTCGCCACCTTCACATTTGGCAAATACCGCGGCAAAGCGGTGTCTGAGATTGCCGACCGCGATCCGGGTTACCTGCGCTGGCTGTTCAATAACCTGGAGCGCATGAGCCCGGAACTGCGACTGACGTTAAAGCACTATCTCGGCGACGATTAATGTACCTCGTGTCCGGGTAAGGTGCCCTGCGTCAGGGCAATCAGAAAAGCATACTCCAGCGCCACGCCTTCATAGGATTTAAAACGCCCGGATTTTCCTCCGTGCCCGGAATCCATATCGGTACAGAGCAGCAGCAAATTATTGTCCGTTTTATACTCACGCAGTTTTGCCACCCACTTCGCCGGTTCCCAGTACTGCACCTGCGAATCATGCAGCCCGGTCGTTACCAGCATGTGCGGGTAACCGTGAGCCTCGACGTTGTCATAAGGGCTGTAGCCTTTGATGTAGTGATAGTACGTTTCATCCTGCGGATTCCCCCACTCTTCAAACTCACCGGTGGTCAGCGGAATAGATTCATCCAGCATGGTGGTCACAACATCAACAAAGGGCACCTGGGCAATAACGCCATGAAATAGCGCGGGACGCTGATTGATGACTGCGCCGATCAGCATACCGCCAGCGCTTCCCCCCATGCCGTAGCAGAAGAGCGGCGAACCATATCCCTGCGCCAGCAGCGAATCGGTGACATCAATAAAATCATTGAAGGTATTTTTCTTGTTGAGGAATTTTCCCTCTTCATACCACGATTGCCCCAGCTCACCGCCGCCGCGTACGTGCGCGATGGCAAACACAAAGCCACGATCGAGCAGGCTCAGGCGGCTGCTGCTAAAATCTGCATCCATACTGGCGCCATAGGATCCATACCCGTAGACCAGCAGCGGATTTTCACCTTTGCGGAATAAGGTGTGGTTGTAGACCAGCGAGACCGGTACTTCGACGCCATCTCTGGCGTGGATCCACAGGTGTTCACTGCGATAGTGGCTGGCATCGAAACCAGCGACTTCAACCTGCTTCAGCACACGCCGCTCGCCGGTATCCATATCCAGTTCAAAAAGCGTATCCGGCGTGGTCATCGACGAGTAGCCGTAGCGTAAACGCGAGGTTTCCGGTTCCGGGTTATATGCCAGCCAGGTGACATAGGCCGGATCGTCAAACGCAATGCCCACCACTTCCCGCGTCTTACGGTTGATCTGCCGCAGGCTGGTTAAACCGCGCTGCCGTTCCTCAACCACCAGCCAGTCGCTGAAGAGCGTAAACCCTTCCAGCATCACCTGTTCGCGCGCCGGGATCAGCACTTCCCAGCGCCTTTCATCGCGCACTTTGGTGCGATACAGGCCAAAGTTTTTGCCTTCGCGGTTAGAACGCAGGTAAAAAGTGTGCTGGAAATGGTCAAGGTTGTACTCATGCTCTTTGCGTCTTGGCAAAAAACAGAGCGGCTGCGCATCAGGTAGCTCTGCGTCGAGAAGCAGCACTTCGCTGGTGGTAGCGCTGGTAAGGTGGATTGTGATGTAGTGCTGCGAGGTCGTTTTGCCCAAACCGACATAGAAGGTCTCATCCTGCTCTTCGTACACCAGTTCATCCTGCTGCGCCGGTTCTCCGACGGTGTGGCGCCACACCTGATAAGGTAACAGCGTGGTTGCATGCTTGCGCACGTAGTAGAGCGTTTCGGAGTCATTAACCCAGACAAAATCCGGTGAGACGTTATCCAGCACTTCCGGGTACCAGTTGCCGGTTTCAAGGTTACGAAAACGCAAACCATACTGGCGGCGCGATAAAAAGTCTTCGGCTATCGCCATGATGGCATTGTCTGGCGAAACTTCCAGGCCGCCGAGCGTATAGAATTCGCTGTGTGATGCGCGCTGGTTGGCATCCAGCAGCACCGTCCACTCATCCCACTCGGCGCTCAGTACCGACTGACGCTGGTAGATTGCATACTCATTACCCGGTTCGTAAATGTGCCGATAGCGATAACCATTTCTGACATAGGGCGCGGAAACTTCACGTTGCGGTATGCGTGAAATGATCTCCTGCAGCACCTCATCCTGTAACGCCTGTTGTGACGCCATCATTTTGCGGCCGTAATCATTTTCCTGACGCAGATAGTCAAGCACCTCTGGCTGCGAGCGGGTATCGTCTCGCAGCCAGTAATAGTTATCAACGCGCGTATCGCCATGCGTGGTGATTGCGTGTGGGATCAGTTTTGCTTTCGGCGGCATAGTATTGTTCTTTTTTGTTTAACACACTTGTAAGGTTGGCAAAACCCGCGCGTGATGCAAGCGAAACCACACTGTAATCAGAATCAAGCGGTAAGTTTTTGCTGCTTTATATCCTCTTCTATCTCCTCACGAACTGCCTGCGGGATCTGTAACGCATCTCCCAATGCATTCAGATAGCTGCGTTCCATAAAGTGATCGATATCGATAACGGCACAGCTGAGATACCAGAGTTCCAGCGCCTCTTCTTCATTCTGTACGTCCTGCGCCAGGCGTGCGGGATCCAGCGGTTGTTCAATTGCCTGCGCAACCAACTGCCGCCCCTGCTCTTCCACCCCGGCTTCACGAAGTTGCTGCTCGATAGCGGCTCGTTCTTTGTCGTCGATATGACCATCGCTTTTCGCCGCAAAAACCAGGGCCAGGATCAGCCGCTCCGTGCGCACATCCAGCGGAGATTGCTGCTGACCGTATTGCGGCTCACCCTGATGCGCGTTACGGATACGGTCTTTGTATTTATTCCACAGCACCGTACCGGCGACCGCGCCGCCGCCAACCAGCAGTGCGCTGGTACCGTATTTAGCAAGAAACTTACGTGAGGATTTACTGGCAACGAGCAGGCCGGCAAGGCCACCCAGAGCGCCCGGCGCCAGCAGGTTATGTAACCTCTGCTCGCCTGAAGATGAGGGATCCGCATTATCTTTCGAACCCAGCAACGACTGTATTTGATTCAACCAGCTCATAATGCCCTCGCTTATCTATGTGTGGTTGCCCAGAGTAAGCGAGGGGGATGTCAGGAAGTGTCTGTAGCGGCAAAAGATGAGAAAATTATTGCGTTACGGCTGTGGCTGGTACTCTGCCGTACCCGCTTTGCAATCGACGGCCACGCGGTAGTGAATATCCATATTTTTACTGCGAACCGTGAGCGGTACCGTCCATTTATCACGCTTGCCGACGATCTCTTTCGGATTCACCCAGGCGACCGGATCGGCCTGCCCCAGTTTTTTCTGATCGTCAGCCCAGCGCACAATGCGATTTTGCAGATAGTCACGCTTAACGCTGGCCGCGATCCCATCAGCATCAAGACCTTCACAAGAAGGGAACTTTACCGATTTATCCGTTGTAGCGTGCGCCATGGTACTGCCTGCCAGCAAAAGCAGACCTGTAAAAACTCCTGCTATTTTCATGCTTATCTCCTGGTACTTACTTGTCCAGTCAAAAGCATGGTACAAATTGCTGGCAGCGCAAGATCAGGCGACTTTCGCGCGCTTCTGCGCGCTTTTAATATCCACTGCGTCTGTCGGTTCAGCATCATCAGAAGCAGCCGCTGCAGCAGGTTCTTCCGCTTCAGCGCCTGGCAATTTGCCGGATTTCAGAATACCGCTCAGCGCATCTTTCTGTTCGGCAAGCCACAGCGCCATTTGATCGCGCATCTCATCTTCCAGCGCTACCGGGCCGGTACCTAACCAGTCGCCCAGCACTTCCGCCAGATCGAGCATTTTATCGTAAGCATCAGCTTCCTTTTTGCTGGCAAAAGACATTTTTTCCTCACCTTCACGAATGACTACGTATTTAACTTCTACCGCCATGATGCAGCCTCATTCAACTGTGTATTTATACAGTATAGTAGCGCGATGAAAAAAGCATCGCAAGGGATAAAAGACAGACGCAAACGTTTTCGTTTATACTGCGCCCAGTTTTTTTCCCCAACGGTAAGATGCTATGACTCTTTTAGGTACTGCGCTGCGCCCTGCAGCTACTCGCGTGATGTTACTCGGCTCTGGCGAACTGGGTAAGGAAGTGGCCATTGAATGTCAACGACTGGGCATTGAAGTGATCGCGGTTGATCGCTACGCTGATGCGCCCGCCATGCATGTGGCGCACCGTTCACATGTGATCAATATGCTTGATGGTGATGCGCTGAAGGCGCTGGTCGCGCAAGAAAAACCGCATTTTATCGTGCCAGAAATCGAAGCTATCGCCACCGACACGCTACTGGAACTGGAAGCGCAAGGCCAGCATGTGGTGCCCTGCGCCCGTGCCACAAAGTTGACCATGAACCGTGAAGGCATTCGTCGCCTGGCGGCGGAAGAGTTGCAGTTACCGACATCCAGCTACCGCTTTGCCGACAGTGAAGCGGCTTTTCGCGATGCCGTCGCTGAGATAGGTTTGCCCTGTATCGTAAAACCGGTGATGAGCTCCTCCGGTAAAGGCCAGAGCTTTATTAAAAGCGCAGAGCAACTGACGAAAGCCTGGGAATACGCCCAACAGGGCGGCCGTGCGGGTGCCGGGCGGGTGATTGTCGAAGGCGTGGTCAACTTTGATTTTGAAATCACGCTTCTGACCATCAGCGCCGCTGATGGCGTCCATTTTTGCGCGCCGGTCGGCCACCACCAGGAAGAGGGTGATTATCGCGAATCCTGGCAGCCGCAGCAGATGTCGCCGCTGGCGCTGGAACGCGCGCAGGCGATTGCCAGCAAAGTCGTACTGGCGCTGGGCGGCTATGGGCTGTTTGGCGTTGAGCTGTTCGTTTGCGGCGATGAAGTGATTTTCAGCGAGGTCTCTCCTCGCCCGCATGATACCGGGATGGTGACGCTGATTTCACAGGATCTCTCGGAGTTCGCGCTGCATGTCCGTGCTTTCCTCGGTTTACCGATTGGCGACATCCGCCAGTACGGCCCGGCTGCTTCGGCAGTGATCCTGCCGCGCCTGCGCAGCCAGAATGTGACCTTCGATAACGTGCAAAATGCGCTCGCCGCCGGTGTGCAACTGCGTCTTTTTGGAAAACCTGAAATCGACGGCTCCCGCCGCATGGGCGTTGCGCTGGCTGTGGCAGAAAATGTCGAAATGGCCGTAGAGCGCGCAGTTGCCGCCGCCGCGGCAGTTCAGGTTAAAGGCTAAAAAAAGCCCGGAGGCGCTCATCGCTTTCCGGGCTTTTCTGCACAAGGCGGGTAAACCCCCGCCCGCGAGATTACTGTTTCGCGCCTTCTACCGCTTCGCGCGCCAGTTTGGTGATGCGATCGTAATCACCCGCTTCCAGCGCATCTGCCGGCACCAGCCAGGAACCGCCGATGCACAGTACGCTTTTCAGCGCCAGGTAATCACGGTAGTTAGCCGGGGAGATCCCGCCAGTCGGGCAGAAACGAACCTGAGAGAACGGACCCGCAATCGCCTGCAACGCTTTAGTGCCGCCGTTTGCTTCCGCCGGGAAGAATTTGAACTCTTTCAGACCGTAGTCCATGCCCAGCATCAACTCAGAAACGGTGCTGATGCCCGGGATCAGCGGGATAGTACCTTCGGTCGCGGCTTTCAGCAGCGGCTCGGTCAGACCCGGGCTGATAGCGAACTGCGCGCCAGCA
Organism: Kosakonia sp. MH5; assembly: GCF_009935945.1. Classification (NCBI taxonomy): domain Bacteria; kingdom Pseudomonadati; phylum Pseudomonadota; class Gammaproteobacteria; order Enterobacterales; family Enterobacteriaceae; genus Kosakonia; species Kosakonia sp. MH5. The sequence goes on from NZ_QODH01000009.1 coordinate 99,680, forward strand.
GCGGTGACTTCCGCCAGCTGCTGCGGGTTCAGTACCGTACCGGCACCGATAATTGCGTCGGGCACTTCTTTTGCGATAGCGCGGATAGCATCAATTGCACAAGCCGTACGCAGGGTGACTTCCAGTACGCGAACGCCACCAGCAACCAGCGCTTTTGCCATCGGCACAGCGTGTTCCAGTTTGTTCACTACAATCACCGGCACTACCGGACCTGTTTTCAGAATTGCTTCTGCACTCGTTTTCCAGTTTTTCATCAGAGTTTTTCTCTCGCCAGAACTAAATCTTATCGTCTTAAAAAGTGATACAGGTTGCGCCCTGCTCCGCACCGGAGAGTTTCTCCCGCAGCGCGCCGAACAATTCGCGGCCTGTGCCCACGCGCATCGCGCTCAGGTCAGGAATATGCGGCTGACGTGCGGCAAGTTCGTTGTCATCAACCAGCAGCGTTAACTCGCCTGTCTGCCCGTTTACCCGGATAATATCGCCATCACGCACTTTCGCCAGCAATCCGCCATCGTATGCTTCTGGTGTAACGTGGATCGCCGACGGCACTTTACCTGATGCGCCTGACAGCCGTCCATCGGTAACTAATGCAATTTTGAAACGGCGGTCCAATAATACACCAAGTGGCGGCATGAGTTTATGTAATTCTGGCATGCCGTTCGCTTTTGGCCCTTGGTGACGAACAACCACCACGCAATCACGGTCCAGAAGGCCTGCTTCGAAGGCCGGTAAAACATCATGCTGGCTTTCAAAAATCACCGCTGGCGCTTCAATAACCTGATTTTCAACCGGTACTGCCGAGGTTTTCATCACTGCGCGCCCCAGATTGCCGCTCAGCACTTTGGTGCCGCCATGTTTCGAGAATGGCTGTTCGATGGTCGCAATGACGTCGGCATCCAGCGATGCAGCCGCGCCGTCACGCCAGTCCAGTTCGCCATTATTGAGCCACGGCTCCTGGGTGTAGCGCGTCAGGCCAAAGCCCGCCACGGTGTGAACATCTTCATGCAACAGACCGCCTTTCAGCAGTTCACGCATCAGCACCGGCACACCGCCGGCCGCCTGGAAGTGGTTAATGTCGGCCGGGCCATTCGGGTAGAGACGCGCCAGCAGCGGAACCACATCAGAAAGATCGGAGAAGTCATCCCAGTTGATGATGATCCCTGCTGCGCGCGCCATCGCCACCAGATGCATAGTGTGGTTGGTGGAGCCGCCTGTCGCCAGCAGCGAGACGATACCGTTCACCACAACTTTTTCATCAATCATTTTACCGAGCGGCATCCACTCGTTGCCATTGCCGGTCAGGCGGGTCACCTGACGGGCTGCCGCTTCAGTCAGTACACGGCGCAGAGGTGCATCCGGATGGACGAACGATGAGCCAGGCAGTTGCATACCCATAAACTCGATCACCATCTGGTTAGTGTTTGCGGTGCCGTAAAACGTACAGGTGCCTGGCGCATGATATGACGCGGCTTCTGATTCGAGCAGCGCCATACGATCGACTTTGCCTTCTGCATAAAGCTGGCGAATGCGTACTTTCTCTTTATTCGCCAGACCGCTCGCCATCGGACCAGACGGGATAAACACCGCCGGTAAATGACCAAATGACAGCGCCGCCATGGCCAGCCCCGGGACGATTTTGTCGCACACGCCAAGGTACAGCGCGCCATCAAACATATTGTGAGAAAGCCCTACCGCTGCCGACATCGCAATCACTTCGCGGCTCAGCAGGGAAAGTTCCATACCGTCCTGCCCCTGGGTTACGCCGTCGCACATTGCCGGAACGCCCCCCGCTACCTGACCTACCGCGTTCACCGAATGCAACGCTTTACGGATAATCTCCGGATAGACTTCGTAGGGCTGGTGAGCAGAAAGCATGTCGTTGTAGGAGGTGATAATGGCAATATTGTTGCGCAACATGCTTTTGAGGGAGGCTTTGTCGTCAGGCTGGCAGGCTGCAAATCCGTGTGCCAGGTTACCGCAGGCCAGTGTGGAACGGCGCACGGTGTTCGTTTTCGCCTGTTCGATGCGTGCGAGATAGGCTGAGCGGGTTTCGCGCGAACGTTCAATAATGCGATTTGTTACGCGTAACATTGTTGAGTTCATAAAGGCTCCTGAAATTTATCTGTCCGGGGGACCGCGTCAACAATGCCATAAGCCATAGTTATCAGACTGTAAACACCAAAACGCCGCGCCCCAAAGGCAAAATCGCTTCAGCCAGTGTAATAAAAAAAGCCCCGCTGGTGAATCCAGTCGGGGCCTGAAAGGTGAAAAATTATTCTGATATCTGTGCTAGATCATGTTACCGGTAAAATGAAATAACATTTGCCGCCAGAGAATCACTCAAACTCGTTCCACGAACGGCCGTCGCGGGTGATCATTGCCACCGAGGCAACCGGTCCCCAGGTACCTGCCTGATACGGTTTCGGCGCATCGTTGTCGGCTGCCCACGCTTCGGTGATGGAATCGACCCATTTCCAGGCTTCTTCTACTTCGTCACGACGCACGAACAGGGCCTGAATACCACGCATGGTTTCCAGCAGAAGGCGCTCGTAAGCATCAGCAAGATGCGTTTGATTAAAGGTTTCGGAGTAGCTGAGGTCGAGTTTGGTAATTTGCAGGTTGTGCTTATGATCCAGACCAGGAACCTTGTTAAGTACCTGAATATCCACACCTTCGTCCGGCTGCAAGCGAATGGTCAGTTTGTTCTGCGGCAGATCCTGCCAGGACTCTTTAAACAGGTTCAGCTCAGGCGTTTTAAAGTAGACTACAACTTCTGAACATTTGGTCGGCAGACGTTTACCGGTGCGCAGATAGAACGGCACGCCAGCCCAGCGCCAGTTATCGATATCGACACGAATAGCGACGAATGTTTCGGTATTACTGGATTTGTTCGCCCCCTCTTCTTCCAGGTAACCCGGCACTTTTTTGCCTTGCGCAAACCCGGCTGTGTACTGACCACGCACGGTTTTTTCGCGCACGTTGGTGCGATCGATACGGCGCAACGATTTCAGCACTTTCACTTTTTCATCACGAATACTGTCCGCAGTCAGATCGGACGGCGGCGACATGGCAATCATGCAGAGGATCTGCAACAGGTGGTTCTGGATCATGTCGCGCATCTGCCCGGCCTGGTCAAAATAGCCCCAGCGGCCTTCGATACCGACCTCTTCCGCCACGGTGATTTCCACGTGATCGATGGTACGGTTGTCCCAGTTGTTAACAAACAGGGAGTTGGCAAAGCGCAGCGCCAGCAGGTTAAGTACCGTCTCTTTACCCAGATAATGGTCGATGCGATATACCTGGCACTCTTCGAAGAACTCGCCCACCTGGTCGTTAATTTCCCGTGATGTCGCAAGCGATGTCCCCAGCGGCTTTTCCATCACGACACGCGCCGGTTTCGCATTCAGTTTTGCTTCACCCAGCCCCTTACAGATGGCGCCAAAGGTGCTCGGCGGCATGGCAAAGTAGTTGATAGTGGTGCGATTCTTCTGGTCCAGCATCGCACCGAGACGTTTGAATGCGGAGGTTTCGTTAACATCCAGATTGCAAAAATCCAGACGGCCACTCAGCTTATCCCACAGACTTTCGTCAATTTTTTCCTTCATAAAGGTTTCAAGCGCTTCACGAACAACCTTGGTATAGGCTTCCTTATCCCACTCGGCGCGACCGACCCCCAGGATACGTGTATCCGGATGGATCTGCCCCGCTTTTTCCAGTTGGTACAGTGAAGGCAGCAACTTCCGGCGTGCGAGGTCACCTTTCGCGCCGAAAATGACCAGGTCACACGCCTGGGCTGTTTGTACTACCGCCATGTCAATCTCCTCAGTTGGCTGTCCTGGAGCGTTAGCCAGGCCTTAGTTGTAATTTTATTACAGTACACTGTACTGCGTTTACGTAATTCCCGAAACTGTTACGCATTGTCAGGACGTGCGTTATTTTGTTGTGACAAAAAATCTGTTTTTTCGCCCTGAAAAAGCCGGTTATTTGCCCTGGAAACAGACGATAAAATCTGACTCTGATCATGTAATGAAAAAAAACAACATCATTTCTCATCATCACTTACCTTTCTGCTTCCCGCGGGGGTAATATCTGTTTAAAACGCATCACGATTCCATCTATCAGTGTAATCGTTTCACCATGAGCGCTTTATCACCCATGAATATGCTGGAAAAAATCCAGTCACGGCTGGAACACCTTAGCAAATCCGAACGGAAGGTCGCGGAAGTCATCCTCGCCGCTCCGGACCAGGCCATCCACTCCAGCATCGCTGCGCTGGCACAGGAAGCAGATGTCAGTGAACCGACGGTGAACCGTTTTTGCCGCAGCCTTGATACTCGTGGTTTCCCGGACTTCAAGTTGCATCTCGCGCAAAGTCTCGCCAACGGCACGCCCTATGTTAATCGAAATGTTGACGAAGATGACAGCGTAGAAGCCTATACCGGAAAAATCTTTGAGTCGGCAATGGCCAGCCTCGATCACGTCCGCCAGTCGCTGGATATGGCCGCCGTCAATCGCGCCGTCGATCTGTTGACCCAGGCGAAAAAAATCTCATTTTTCGGTCTCGGCTCGTCTGCCGCCGTTGCGCACGACGCCATGAACAAATTTTTCCGCTTCAACGTACCGGTGATTTACTCCGACGACATCGTGCTGCAACGCATGAGTTGTATGAATTGTAGCGATGATGACGTAGTTGTGCTGATTTCCCATACCGGAAGAACAAAAAACCTCGTTGAACTTGCGCAACTGGCGCGTGAAAACGACGCCATGGTCATTGCCCTGACGTCAGCGGATACGCCGCTTGCGCGCGAGGCTACGCTTGCTATCACGCTTGATGTACCGGAAGATACTGACATTTATATGCCCATGGTTTCCCGACTTGCGCAACTGACCGTCATTGACGTGCTGGCCACCGGTTTTACCTTGCGCCGAGGCGCAAAATTCAGGGATAACTTGAAGCGAGTCAAAGAAGCCCTGAAAGAATCGCGCTTTGATAAGGAGCTACTTATCAAAAGTGATAACCACTAATAGTTAATAACAAAGCAGTAACCTCTTACGCTGTTCGGTCAGGCGCATTGCCCTTCACAGCGGGGCGCTAAATGGCCGAATTCATGTTCACGCAACACCAAGTTGTTTCAGTCAACGGAGTATTACATGTCCAGAAGGCTTCGCAGGACCAAAATCGTAACCACTTTAGGCCCGGCCACTGACCGCGATAACAACCTTGAGAAGGTTATCGCTGCTGGCGCTAACGTGGTGCGTATGAACTTCTCACACGGAACACCTGAAGATCATAAATTACGTGCGGATAAGGTGCGTGAAATTGCGGCAAAACTGGGACGTCATGTTGCTATCCTTGGCGATTTGCAGGGCCCCAAAATTCGCGTTTCCACCTTCAAGGAAGGCAAAGTTTTCCTGAACGTTGGCGATAAATTCCTGCTTGACGCTAACCTGGGTAAAGGCGAAGGCGACAAAGAAAAAGTCGGCATCGACTATAAAGGCCTGCCAGCCGATGTGGTGACGGGTGATATCCTGCTGCTCGACGATGGTCGCGTGCAACTGAAAGTGCTCGAAGTTCAGGGCATGAAAGTGTTCACTGAGGTGACTGTCGGCGGGCCGCTCTCCAACAACAAAGGCATCAACAAACTGGGCGGCGGTCTCTCCGCTGAAGCCCTGACAGAGAAAGACAAAGCGGATATCGTTACTGCGGCGCTGATCGGCGTTGATTATCTGGCTGTCTCTTTCCCGCGCTGCGGCGAAGACCTGAACTACGCCCGCCGCCTGGCACGCGATGCAGGTTGCGACGCGAAGATCGTAGCGAAAGTCGAGCGTGCGGAAGCCGTTTGCGATCAGGACGCGATGGACGATGTGATCCTTGCTTCTGATGTCGTGATGGTGGCCCGTGGCGATCTCGGCGTTGAAATCGGCGATCCGGAACTGGTCGGTATTCAGAAAGCGTTGATCCGCCGTGCCCGTCAGCTGAACCGTGCGGTGATCACCGCCACGCAGATGATGGAGTCGATGATCACCAACCCGATGCCAACCCGCGCGGAAGTGATGGACGTCGCTAACGCCGTGCTCGACGGTACCGATGCCGTGATGCTCTCTGCGGAAACCGCCGCCGGTCAGTATCCATCTGAAACCGTAGCGGCAATGGCGCGCGTTTGTCTGGGTGCGGAAAAGATCCCAAGTATCAACGTTTCTAAACACCGCCTGGATATTCAGTTCGACAACGTAGAAGAAGCGATCGCGATGTCGGCGATGTACGCGGCCAATCACCTGAAAGGTGTAACCGCTATCATCTCCATGACTGAATCCGGCCGCACCGCCCTGATGACCTCACGTATCAGTTCCGGCCTGCCGATTTTCGCCCTCTCCCGCCATGAGCGCACCCTTAACCTGACAGCGCTCTATCGTGGCGTAACGCCGGTCTATTTCGACAGCGTTAACGAAGGTGTTGCCGCCGCTAACGATGCCGTTAATCTGCTGCGTGACAAAGGCTACCTGCTTTCCGGCGATCTGGTGATCGTGACTCAGGGTGATGTGATGAGCACCGTGGGCACCACCAATACCACGCGTATTCTGACCGTCGAATAACCGGCAACCAGAAAAGCAAAAGGCCTCTCGCTGGAGAGGCCTTTTTTTATTTCTTCGGGAACAGTTCTTTGCGCTTATAAGGCTCTGTTTCACCAGGTTTGCGCGTTTTCAGCAGCTTCAGGATCCAGGTGTACTGCTCCGGACGAGGCGTGACAAACACTTCCACCTCTTCATTCATACGCCTGGCGATCGTGTTGTCGTCCGCTGTCAGCAGATCATCCATCGGCGGCCGCACCTGGATAATCAGACGATGCGTTCTGGCGTCATAGACCGGGAACAACGGTACAACACGTGCACGGCAGACTTTCATCAGGCGGCCAATGGCCGGAAGCGTTGCTTTGTAGGTGGCAAAGAAATCGACAAACTCGCTGTGCTCCGCGCCGTGATCCTGGTCCGGCAGATAGTAACCCCAGTAGCCCTGACGCACCGACTGGATAAAAGGCTTAATGCCATCGTTGCGCGCATGCAAACGCCCGCCAAAGCGGCGACGCACGGTATTCCAGACATAATCAAAGACCTTGTTACCTTGATTATGGAACATGGCCGCCATCTGCTGCCCCTGCGAAGCCATCAGCATCGCCGGAATATCCACGCCCCAGCCGTGCGGCACGAGGAAAATCACTTTCTCGTTGTTACGCTGCAATTCATCGATAATATCTTTGCCCTGCCAGTCGACGCGCGGCAACACCTTTTCCGGCCCACGAATCGCCAGCTCCGCCATCATGACCATTGCCTGTGGCGCAGTAGCGAACATCTCATCAATGATGGCTTCCCTTTCGGCTTCGCTTTTTTCAGGAAAGCAATAGAGCAAATTGATCTGTGCGCGACGACGCGCGCTTTTGCCAAATTTTCCGGCCAGACGACCAAGATTCCCCAGCAGGGGATCGCGTACCGACGGAGGAACCAGCGCTACGCCGGCAAATGCCAGTACGCCCAGCCACGCGCCCCAGTTGCGTGGGTGACGGAATTCACTTTCGAACTCCGGAATATATTCACTGTTATTTTTTTTCGTTTCCATGCATCGTCCGCAGGCCAGAAATCAAGTCACTCAGGATAAGGAGATAGTGTAGCGAGGCGTTATCTTTCACACAAAAGAAAAAGCCGGCGCGCAGCAGGCACCGGCTTCGAACGCATATTTGTTAAGTGAATCAGTCAAAACGCAATTGCGGAATAACCTCTTTCACCTGCGACAGATAATCCGTACGATCCGAACCTGTCAGCCCTTCGGTGCGCGGCAGTTTTGCCGTTAACGGGTTGACAGCCTGTTGGTTGATCCACATTTCATAATGCAAATGCGGCCCGGTGGAACGGCCAGTGTTACCCGACAAGGCGATGCGATCGCCGCGCTTCACTTTCTGACCCGGTTTTACCAGCAGCTTACGCAGATGCATATAACGGGTTGTGTAAGTACGACCGTGGCGGATAGCAATGTAGTTCCCCGCCGCGCCACTGCGTTTCGCCACCACAACTTCACCATCGCCGACAGCAAGCACCGGCGTGCCCTGCGGCAGCGCAAAATCGACGCCTTTGTGCGGCGCAACGCGTCCGGTAACCGGATTCAGACGGCGCGGATCAAAGTTTGACGAGACGCGGAATTGTTTCGCAGTCGGGAAGCGCATAAAACCTTTTGCCAGCCCGCTACCATTGCGATCGTAAAATTTACCGTCTTCGGCACGAATGGCGTAGTAATCTTTGCCGTCAGAACGCAGTCGAACGCCGACTAACTGGCTCTGTTCCTGCTTACCTTCCAGCATTTCGCGGGACATCAGCACGGAAAACTCATCGCCTTTTTTCAGCTTACGGAAATCCATCTGCCACTGCATTGCTTTGATCACCGCGCTAACTTCAGCACTGGTTAAACCGGCTTCACGGGCGCTGGCGACGAAGCTGGCGCCAACCGTGCCTTTCATCACCGAATTCACCCAGTCGCCCTGCTGCATCTCGCTGCTCATTTTGAAACCGCCATCGACGCGGTCATACGTGCGGGTTTCGCGACGGGACATCTCCCACGTCAGGCGTTGCAGATCGCCATCGGCGGTGAGCGTCCATGAAAGTTGTTGACCAATCTTCAGGTTACGCAGTTCCTTGTCGGCGGCGGCTAGCTGGCTGATATCTCCCATATCAATGCCGTACTGATTGAGGATACTGCTGAGCGTATCGCCGGTAGAAACCACATATTCGTGAACGCCAACTTCATTGGCGGTTTTATCATCCAGTTCATCTTGCGGGATATCATCCACATCATCAGAAGTGGTTTGATCGATAGGTTCGCTGGCTTCTGGCAGCAACGAGCGGATTTCATTTTTCGGCAGCTCAATCGCTTTCACGATCGGGGCTGTGGCTTCGGGATGATAAACGTAAGGCCGCCAGACGGCGACCGTGAGTGTAAGAACTGTAAGCGACCCCAGCATGACACGGTGGGGTCGGGGCAGACTGTTAAATGCCAGAGCGACAGAGCGGGCTATCTGTTGCACGTATTCACTTCCTCGTTATTCTCCTTTCAGGCAGCTCGCATACTGATGAGTCAGTTGGGCAAGGAACTGCGGGTAGCTCTCTTTGCCTAACTTGATACTGATTCCAAGTGGATCCAACGTTCCCATTCGAACGGATGTCCCTCTGGCAACAGCTTCAACGACCGCTGGCCTGAACTGTGGCTCAGCAAAAACGCACATGGCTTTTTGCTCAACCAACTGTGTTCTGATTTCATGTAAACGCTGCGCACCAGGCTGAATTTCGGGATTGACGGTAAAGTGCCCCAATGGGGTCAGCCCGTAGTGTCTTTCAAAGTAGCCGTAGGCGTCATGAAAAACGAAATACCCCTTCCCTTTCAGCGGTGCCAGCTCGTTACCAGCTTGCTTATCCGCCTGAGTTAATGATGCCTCAAAGGCCTGCAAGTTGGCGTCAAGCCTGGCTCGACTTTGCGGCATAACTTCCACTAATTTATCGTGGATTGCAACCGCCGACAGCCGCGCAATCTCTGGGGAAAGCCACAGATGCATGTTGTAATCGCCGTGATGGTGATGTTCGTCACTTTTTTCGCCGTCGTGGTGGTCATCACCATGCTCATGCTCATCTTCATCGCCCCCTTTCATCAGCAGCGGTTTTACACCGGCAAGCCCGGCCATTGTCACCCGTTTCTGCTCAGGGATTTGTTGTACGGAACGCGCCATAAAGGCTTCCATTTCCGGGCCGACCCAAAAAACTAAGTCCGCGTTTTGTAAGCGTTTTACATCTGAAGGACGCAGTGAATAATCATGCTCGGATGCGCCATCTGGCAGCAGCACTTCGGTAGTCGTCACCCCGTCGGCGATGGCAGAAGCGATAAACCCTAATGGTTTGAGGGAAGCCACCACAGCAGCATTAGCGGTTTGTGCTGTACCGGCGAGAAGAGCAGCAGATAGCGCTGCGCAAAGAAGCGTATTTTTATGTAACATAATGCGACTGTTCATCGTAATGAGTATGTGGGGTGTGATATTATAACATCCGACAACTTGTGCAACCTGTTAAATGCTATGACGAATCTTGTAACGCTCGAAAATGTCACCGTTGCTTTTGGCCAACGGCGCGTCCTGTCTGATATTTCGCTCAACTTACGCGCAGGAAAAATTTTAACATTGCTCGGCCCCAATGGCGCGGGTAAATCCACACTGGTGCGCGCAGTGCTGGGCCTGGTAGCACCGGATGCAGGGATGATCAAGCGTGAAAAGAACCTGCGTATCGGCTATGTGCCGCAAAAATTGCATCTTGACGCCACCTTGCCGCTGACAGTAGGCCGCTTTATGCGTTTACGCCCCGGCACCCGCAAAGACGACATTATTCCGGCGCTGAAACGCGTACAGGCCGCACATCTGGTTGATGCTCCGATGCAAAAACTTTCCGGAGGCGAAACGCAGCGTGTTTTGCTGGCGCGCGCCCTGCTTAACAGCCCGCAGCTTTTGGTGCTGGATGAACCCACCCAGGGTGTCGACGTTAATGGCCAGGTCGCGCTCTACAACCTGATAGATCAACTGCGTAAAGAGCTCAACTGTGCAGTTCTGATGGTTTCCCACGATCTGCATCTGGTAATGGCGAAAACAGATGAAGTCCTGTGCCTTAATCACCATATTTGCTGTTCTGGTACACCAGAAGTGGTTTCCATGCATCCGGAATTTATCTCTATGTTTGGGCATCGCGGTGCGGAACAGCTTGGCATTTATCGCCATAACCATAACCACCGCCACGATCTGCAGGGCCGCATTGTTCTGCGCCAGGGTAATGGACACTCATGATTGAATTATTACTGCCCGGCTGGCTGGCCGGGGTTATGCTCGCCTGCGCTGCCGGGCCGCTGGGCTCATTTGTCGTCTGGCGACGGATGTCCTATTTTGGCGATACTCTGGCGCACGCTTCTTTACTTGGCGTTGCATTTGGTCTCCTGCTGGATGTGAATCCATTCTACGCTGTTATTGCCGTGACGTTGCTGCTGGCTGCGGGTCTGGTGTGGCTGGAGAAACGTCCACAACTGGCGATCGATACTCTGCTCGGCATTATGGCGCACAGTGCGCTCTCTCTCGGTCTGGTCGTGGTCAGCCTGATGTCAAACATTCGCGTCGATTTGATGGCTTATCTGTTTGGCGATCTGCTGGCGGTGACGCCGGACGATCTGATGATCATTGCTCTTGGCGTGGTGCTGGTACTGGCGATCCTGCTCTGGCAGTGGCGCAACTTACTGTCGATGACCATCAGCCCGGAGCTGGCATTTGTTGACGGTGTGAAACTGCAACGCGTCAAGCTGTTGCTGATGCTGGTTACCGCCCTGACTATTGGCGTCGCCATGAAATTTGTTGGCGCGCTGATCATCACTTCGCTGTTGATTATTCCGGCCGCGACAGCACGTCGATTCGCGCGAACGCCAGAGCAAATGGCGGCGGTTGCCGTCGGCGTCGGGATGATTGCGGTGACCGGCGGTCTGACCTTCTCCGCCTTCTACGATACGCCAGCAGGCCCGTCAGTCGTGCTGTGTGCGGCGCTGCTGTTTGTCTTCAGCATGACAAAGAAACCCGTTAGCTAACTATATCGGGCACAGCCGGATGAGACCATCCGCAACCGCCACTGACATAAAGGCCGGAAGCAGACGCTTACCGGCCTTTTTGTTTATGGCATTTCCGGGGGCGTGATGCCGAAGTGGTTCCAGGCCCGCACCGTCGCCATGCGTCCGCGCGGAGTCCTCTGTAAAAAACCTTGCTGAATCAAATACGGTTCCAGCACATCCTCAATGGTTTCCCGCTCCTCGCCGATTGCCGCCGCGAGGTTATCCAGCCCGACGGGACCACCGAAGAATTTATCAATCACTGCCAGCAGAAGTTTACGATCCATATAGTCGAACCCTTCCGCATCAACATTCAGCATATCCAGCGCTTTCGCCGCGATTTCAGCCGTGATGTCGCCATCATGTTTCACTTCGGCAAAATCGCGCACGCGCCGCAGCAGGCGGTTGGCGATACGCGGCGTACCGCGAGAACGACGCGCCACTTCCAGCGCGCCCTCTTCGCTCATCTCCAGCCCCATATAGCGGGCACTGCGACCGACAATATGTTGCAAATCGGCCACCTGGTAAAACTCCAGTCGCTGCACAATGCCAAAACGGTCACGCAGTGGCGAAGTCAGCGACCCCGCTCGCGTTGTCGCGCCAATCAGCGTAAATGGTGGAAGATCGATCTTGATGGAACGCGCCGCCGGACCTTCACCGATCATAATATCGAGCTGGTAATCTTCCATCGCCGGATAGAGCACTTCTTCCACCACCGGCGAAAGACGGTGAATTTCATCGATGAACAGTACGTCGTGCGGTTCGAGGTTGGTGAGCATCGCCGCCAAATCTCCCGCCTTTTCCAGCACCGGGCCGGAAGTGGTGCGTAAATTAACGCCCAATTCGTTGGCGACAATATTCGCCAGCGTGGTTTTTCCAAGGCCGGGAGGACCAAAAATCAGCAGATGATCGAGCGCGTCGCCGCGCAGTTTTGCCGCCTGGATAAAAATCTCCATCTGCGAACGAACCTGCGGCTGGCCGATATACTCATTGAGCATTTTCGGGCGAATAGCGCGATCCACAACCTCTTCCACATCAGTACTGGCAGGGGCCACCAGACGGTCTGCTTCAATCATCCTCTACCTCACAACGCCGCGCGCAGCGCTTCACGGATCAGGGTTTCACTGTTGGCATCCGGGCGGGCAATCTTACTGACCATCCGGCTGGCTTCCTGAGGTTTATATCCCAGCGACACCAGCGCAGCAACCGCTTCCTGCTCTGCGTCATCTGTCGCCGGGCTGGCCGGAGAGGTGAGAACCAGATCGGCCGCCGGGGTGAAGAGATCGCCATGCAGACCTTTAAAGCGGTCTTTCATTTCAACAATCAGGCGTTCGGCGGTCTTTTTACCGATACCTGGCAGTTTGATCAGCGCAGCCGGATCCTCTCGTTCAACGGCGCTAACAAATTGCTGTGCCGACATACCGGACAAAATCGCCAGCGCCAGTTTCGGCCCGACGCCATTCGTTTTAATCAGCTCACGAAACAGCGTGCGTTCCTGCTTATTGTTAAAACCGTACAGTAGCTGCGCATCTTCACGCACAACAAACTGGGTGAAAACCGTCGCCTCTTTACCGGCATCCGGCAATTCATAAAAACAGGTCATCGGCATGTGCACTTCATAACCCACGCCTCCCACTTCCAGCAGAACCAACGGGGGTTGTTTTTCTACAATAATGCCTCTGAGTCTGCCTATCACGTGACGCTCCTGCGCTATGGGCTAAGGTGTAATGCTGTATCATAAAAAAAGGCTGGATAGATATCCAGCCGAATATAGAAAGAAAAGCGCGAGGGCGGTTCAGGAATTGGCGTAATACGCCTCATCGCTCAGATCGGCTAACAGCGTACGCTGCGTTGGCTGCCAGCCCAGCACCTGGCGGGTCTGCTCGCTTGATGCTGACATCTCCCCGGCCGCAAAATTAGCGAACCAGCCGAAATGTGCGGCTTCACGCGGTTCAGCTGGTAAACCAAGCATTTTGCCGATGGCAATGGCGATATCGCGCATGGCAATCGCCTCCTCCGCGACCGCGTGGTAAACCGGCTGTGTCACGCCGCATTCCAGCGCCAGCCGGTAGACTTTCGCTGCATCAATGCGGTGTACCGCCGCCCAGTGATTGTTCACCTCTGCAGGCCAGGCGGCAACGCCGGTTTGTTTTGCCAGTGCAATCAGAATGGGTACAAAGCCGTGATCGCCGACGCCATGCACGGTGGGTGCCAGGCGAATACTTGCCGTGCGTACGCCTTTTTCAGCCAGCGCCTGTGCCGCCTGTTCGGAACGACGAAGATAGTCCGGCCCTTCGGCTGGCTTGTCTGATTCCGTTGCCGGGCGTCCCTGCACCAGCCTTGCCAGCCCTGACGTCACCAATAGTGGACGATCGGAGCCAAGTAATGCCTCTCCCAGTACTTCAATTGCGCGTTGATCCTGCGCGCAATTCTGTGCAAAGCGCGAGAAGTCATGATTAAACGCGGTATGGATCACGGCATCGGCTTTTGCCGCCGCCGCAAAAAGAACATCGTGATCATCCAGCGTCCCGTGAACCACCTGCCCGCCGACGGCAAGCAGTGCCTGCGCCTTGTCTGCATTTCGCGCCAGACCACTTACCTGGTGCCCGGCGGCCAGTAACTCTGCCGCCACTGTTGCGCCGACCCATCCGGTCGCGCCAGTCAGAAAAACATGCATGCGTGTGCCTCCTGATGTTGACTCGCGCCGTTATCCTTATAAATATCCGTGATAGAGAAAAGTAGTGACTTTATCGTGGTATAAGGACTAACAGGATGCAGAGCGTTACTCAGCCAAAAGATCTGGGCAGTTACCTGAAATCCCGCCGCGCGCAGTTGGATCCCAACGCGCTGGGATTTCACACCGCACGCCGACGCACGCCGGGGCTGCGGAGGGAAGAAGTCGCGCATCTGGCCTGCATTAGCGCCACCTGGTATACCTGGCTTGAACAAGGACGCGGCGGCACACCCTCGGCAGAAGTGCTGGACAGAATTTGCCAGGCGCTGCGCCTTTCCGAACGGGAACGGGAGCATGTTTTTCATCTGGCTCTCGGGCGCGCACCGGGCATACATTACGCAGCAACCGGTACAGTGACCGAACGGCTGCAAAAGGTGCTGGACTGTATGCCCATCAGCCCGGCGGTGATCCGCAACGCCACCTGGGATGTGCTGGCATGGAACAAAGCCGCCACCGTGGTTCTATCCGATTACCCCACATTACCCGCACAGGAGCGCAATATTCTGCGCCGCATTTTCCTTAATCCGCAGGCTCGCGCAGCCCAAAGCGACTGGTACGCGTTAGCGCGCTATCTGGTGGCGGCGTTCCGTGCCGATGCGACCCGTGCTGGTGCGTCGGCGGAGATCCGCCCTCTGGTAGAAGAGCTGAGTTCGGCCTCTCCTGAATTCGCCGAGCTATGGCAAAGCAATGATATTGGAGGAATGGGAGAAGGCACCAAAATTCTGCTGCACGGGAATGTCGGCAAGTTGTCGCTGGAATATTCGAGTTTTTCTGTTGAAGGACAACCCGATTTGACGATGGTGGTTTATAACCCATCGGAGGAAGAGGATGCGCAGAAAATCCGCTCGTTATTATAAAAAAAGCGCCATTAACTGGCGCTTGTTAGCGTAATCTCCCGCGAGCAAGATTAAGCCGCGTACTACTCACCTGTAAGGCGTTCTGACTGACATGGCAATGCGTAATGGCAATCGCCAGCGCATCCGCGGCATCCGCCTGCGGATTGGCCGGAAGCTTCAGCAAGGTTCGCACCATGTGCTGCACCTGGCTTTTTTCCGCGCTGCCAATACCGACAACCGTCTGTTTAACCTGACGGGCAGCATACTCAAAAACGGGGAGATCCTGATTGACGGCGGCAACGATCGCCACGCCGCGAGCCTGTCCAAGTTTTAGCGCTGAATCGGCATTTTTCGCCATAAACACCTG
Organism: Kosakonia sp. MH5; assembly: GCF_009935945.1. Taxonomy (NCBI): domain Bacteria; kingdom Pseudomonadati; phylum Pseudomonadota; class Gammaproteobacteria; order Enterobacterales; family Enterobacteriaceae; genus Kosakonia; species Kosakonia sp. MH5. Next base: position 115,279 of record NZ_QODH01000009.1, read on the forward strand.
TTCGATGGCGAAAAAATCCGGCTGAAACTGGGTGATGATTTCCGTCACGCCTGCGTAAATGAGCTTGAGGCGCGACGGTAAATCCTCGACCTTCGTGCGGATGCAGCCGCTACCGAGGTAGGTCAGTTGCCTTCCTGTCTGGCGGATCACACCGTAACCGGTGACGCGCGAACCCGGGTCAATACCGAGAATAATCGCCATTATGCGCCTCCGGCCAGGGGTGATTTAGTCAGCGACATTACAGCGTCGCCGCAACCTCATCGGAGATCTCACCGTTATGGTAGACTTCCTGCACGTCGTCGCAATCTTCCAGCATATCGATCAGACGCAGCAGTTTCGGCGCAGTTTCTGCATCCATATCAGCTTTGGTAGACGGGATCATCGACACTTCAGCGTTGTCCGCTTTCAGGCCAGCCGCTTCCAGCGCATCGCGCACGGCACCCATCTCTTCCCACGCGGTATAGACGTCGATAGCGCCGTCATCAAAGGTCACCACGTCTTCAGCACCGGCTTCCAGCGCCGCTTCCATGATGGTGTCTTCGTCGCCAGCTTCAAAGGAGATCACCCCTTTTTTGCTGAACAGATAAGCTACGGAACCGTCAGTCCCCAGGTTACCACCGCATTTGCTGAAAGCATGACGCACTTCGGCAACGGTACGGTTGCGGTTGTCACTCAGACATTCAACCATTACCGCGGTACCGCCAGGGCCGTAACCTTCATAAATGATGGTTTCCATATTCGCGTCGTCATCGCCGCCCACGCCGCGCGCGATAGCACGGTTTAAGGTGTCGCGGGTCATGTTGTTGGACAACGCTTTATCCACCGCCGCGCGCAGACGCGGGTTGGAACCGATATCGCCGCCGCCCAGACGGGCAGCCGTAACCAGCTCGCGAATGATTTTGGTAAAGATCTTACCGCGCTTGGCATCCTGTGCTGCTTTGCGGTGTTTGGTGTTGGCCCATTTACTGTGACCTGCCATAAAAAACTCTCCAATAAAGCCATTTCCCTTCGCCTTTCAGCCCTCAGGTGCGTTGGCAGCCCATCCGCACCAGTCACTCACCGAAGTAAGCTTCTGGCGACGTCCGGGTTTGCCGCCTTCCTGAGAACCAAAATTCCGGGGAAATTTAGTCGGCGTTAATAACAAATTCTTCAATCGCCTGCCGGTTGCTCCATGATTTGGTTAATGCCGCCGCTGCGGGGGCATCAAGCCAGCGGTACGTCAGATGTTCGGTAAAAACAATCGGACGTTCATGGGGCAGCGCAAGACAAAACCAGGATTCGGTATTGTGCGTTACGCCCGGCGCATAGCGATGACGTAAATGACTAAAGATTTCATACTCCACCGTGCGCTGACAGTCGACTAAGGTCAGTTGCTCACAGACAACATCGATTTCGACCTCTTCCTTTACTTCACGCAGAGCGGCTTGCGTTGCGCTCTCCCCCGCTTCCAGGCTGCCGGTTACCGACTGCCAGAAATCGGGATCGTCGCGTCGCTGTAACATCAGCACCCGTTTCGTGTCCTGTGCGTAAATCACCACCAGCACGGAAACGGGATGCTTGAATGGCATCTTATTTATTCTCCGGGGTCTCTTTTTTGACCACCGCAATGCCCAACTCCGCCAGCGCGGCCGGGTTAGCGAAACTCGGCGCTTCGGTCAGCAGACAGGCTGCCGCCGTGGTTTTCGGGAAGGCAATAACGTCACGGATGTTATCAGTGCCGGTCAGCAGCATGGTCAGACGATCCAGGCCGAATGCCAGGCCCGCATGCGGCGGCGTACCATATTTCAACGCATCCAGCAGGAAGCCGAACTTCTCGCGCTGTTCCTGCTCGTTAATCCCCAGAATGCTGAACACGGTCTGCTGCATTTCACCGCTGTGGATACGGACAGAACCACCGCCCACTTCGTAACCGTTGATCACCATGTCATAGGCGTTAGCCACCGCATCTTCCGGTGCCGCTTTCAGCTCAGCAGCGGTCATGTCCTTCGGCGAGGTGAACGGATGGTGCATCGCTGTCAGACCACCTTCGCCGTCATCTTCAAACATCGGGAAGTCGATAACCCACAGCGGCGCCCACTTCGCTTCGTCGGTCAGATTCAGATCTTTGCCGAGCTTCAGACGCAGCGCGCCCAGTGCATCGGCAACTACTTTCTTGTGGTCCGCGCCGAAGAAGATCATGTCGCCGTCCTGCGCGCCCGTGCGCTCAAGGATCGCGCTGACAATATCAGCATTCAGGAACTTGGCCACCGGGCTGGTGATGCCTTCCAGGCCTTTCGCCGCTTCATTGACCTTGATGTACGCCAGGCCTTTCGCGCCGTAGATTTCAATAAATTTGCCGTAGTCGTCAATTTGTTTACGGCTAAGTTGTGCGCCACCTGGCACACGTAGCGCGGCAACACGACCTTTTGCATCATTTGCCGGGCCGGAGAAGACTTTAAATTCGACTGCTTTCAGCAGGTCTGCCACGTCCACCAGTTCCATCGGGTTACGCAGATCCGGTTTATCAGAACCATAGCGGCGCTCTGCTTCAGCAAAGGTCATGATCGGGAAATCACCCAGATCAACACCTTTGATTTCCAGCCACAGCTGACGCACTAACGCTTCCATCACTTCACGCACCTGCGGCGCAGTCATGAAAGAGGTTTCGACATCAATCTGGGTAAATTCCGGCTGACGGTCAGCGCGCAGGTCTTCGTCACGGAAGCATTTGACGATTTGATAATAACGGTCAAAACCGGACATCATCAGCAGTTGTTTGAACAACTGAGGAGACTGCGGCAACGCGTAGAATTTGCCTTTATGCACGCGCGAAGGTACGAGGTAGTCGCGTGCGCCTTCCGGCGTGGCTTTCGTCAGCATCGGCGTTTCGATATCGAGGAAACCATGATCGTCCATAAAGCGACGCACGAAGCTGGTGATTTTCGCACGGGTTTTCAGGCGCTGCGCCATTTCCGGACGACGCAGATCGAGATAGCGATATTTCAGACGCGCTTCTTCGGTGTTGACGTGGTTGGAATCCAGCGGCAGCACGTCGGAACGGTTGATGATGTTCAGCTTAGTGGCGAACACTTCAACTTCGCCGGTAGCCATATCTTTGTTGACGTTTTTCGCGTCACGGGCACGAACGGTACCGGTAATCTGAATACAGAACTCATTACGCAGTTCAGAGGCGAGCTGGAACGCATCCTGACGGTCCGGGTCGAAAAACACCTGCACGATGCCTTCACGATCGCGCATATCAATAAAGATAAGGCTACCGAGGTCACGACGACGATTGACCCACCCACAAAGCGTTACTTGCTGTCCCACATGGGACTGATTGAGCTGCCCGCAATATACTGTACGCATGAGATATCCCTTAAATTAGCTGCGCGCGACCTGGCACCTGCGCGGCAGGCATTCTGGTGGCAGCTATTTTCGTATGTCACTACTGGATGAAAAAAGGGGGCTATTATACTGGAAATTCTGACCAACGATAAGCCCGCTACTGACTGTACGCACGTTTGCTGCGCGCTTATTGCGCATTCTCACAAAATTTAACAAAATTTCCACACCGCGCTGGCGTACATAACGCGTAAGGTATCCACCGACGTCATCCATTTTTCAGGAGTTATGATGCTGAAGCTCAATGCTGAGAAAACCGCTCTGGTAGTGATCGATTTACAGGAAGGGATCCTGCCTTTCGCCGGTGGTCCTCACACGGCACAGGACGTGGTAAAACGCGCTGCTGCCCTGGCGGAAAAATTTCGTGCCAACGGTGCGCCTGTTGTACTGGTGCGCGTAGGCTGGTCAGCTGATTTCGCCGAAGCGCTGAAACAACCGGTTGATGCCGCGACAGGCGGGCATGCGTTGCCGGATAACTGGTGGACTTACCCGCAGGCGTTAGGGAAAAAAGAGAGCGACATCGAAGTAACCAAACGTCAATGGGGTGCCTTTTACGGCACCGATCTGGAACTGCAACTGCGCCGTCGCGGGATTGACACCATTGTGCTGTGCGGCATTTCCACCAATATCGGGGTGGAATCCACCGCCCGTAATGCCTGGGAACTGGGCTTCTCGCTGGTGCTTGCTGAAGATGCGTGCAGCGCGGCGAATGCCGAACAGCATCAGGGCAGCATGAAAAATATCTTCCCGCGGATCAGCCGCGTGCGCAGCACGGACGAGATCCTCAGCGCGTTATGATGTATGTCGGCCTGCCGCAATGGGCGCACCCGAAATGGGTGCGCCTTGGCATTGACAGTCTTGAGGCGTATGCCCGCCACTTCAACTGTGTCGAAGGCAACACCACGCTGTATGCCCTTCCCAAAGCGGAGGTCGTCGCGCGCTGGTACGCGCAGACCAACGATGATTTTCGCTTCTGTTTTAAATTTCCGGCCACCATTTCGCACCAGGCGGCGCTGCGAAATTGCGACGATCTGACAGCAGAGTTTTTCAGCCGCATGTCGCCGTTAGCAGGGAGAATAGGCCAGTACTGGTTACAGCTTCCGGCCGTTTTCTCACCGCGCGATTTGCCTGCGCTGTGGGCATTTCTTGATGCGCTTCCCGGGGAATTTACCTACGGTGTTGAAGTGCGCCACCCGCTCTTTTTCGCCAAAGGCGAAGAAGAAAAAGCCCTTAATCAGGGTTTGCATGCCCGCGGCGTCAACCGCGTGATCCTTGACAGCCGTCCGGTGCACAGCGCAATTGCGCACAGTGAAGCTGTGATTGAAGCCCAGCGCAAAAAACCGAAAGTGCCGGTACATGCGCTGGTCACCGCCCGTCATCCCATGGTGCGCTTCATTGGTAGCGACAATATGGCGCAGAATCGGCAGCTTTTCGCCGCCTGGCTGGAAAAGCTGCCGCTATGGGAGCAAACCACCACACCGTATCTTTTCCTGCATACCCCGGATATCGCCCAGGCGCCCGAACTGGTTGAAACGCTGTGGCAGGATCTTTACGCCGCCATCCCCGCTATTGGCGCGGCACCTTCCCTGCCGCTGCAATCTTCTCTTTTTTGAGTGAAGCACCTATCATTGAGAAGCCATCGCCATCATCGTAAAGGGAGTTAGTATGGTTAGCGCGCTCTACGCCGTGCTGGGTGCATTATTACTGCTGAAGTTTTCCCTTGATGTTATCCGCCTGCGTTCACAGTATCGCGTCAGTTATGGCGACGGCGGGTTCAGTGAACTGCAAAGCGCGATACGCATCCATGGTAATGCCGTGGAATATATTCCTGTCGCGCTGCTGCTATTGCTGTTCATGGAGATGGACGGCGCAGAAACCTGGATGGTGCATATCTGCGGGCTGATGTTGATTGTCGGCCGCCTGATGCATTATTACGGATACCACCACCGGCTGGTTCGCTGGCGTCGTTCTGGTATGGGCGCAACGTTTTGTTCGCTGTTGCTGATGGTGCTGGCCAATCTGTGGTATATGCCCTGGGAGTTGGTTTTCTCCCTGCATTAGCGCACAATACGCCCCTTTGTTTTCCCGGATATTTACACTATGTCTCACCGCGACACGCTTTTTTCTGCGCCTATCGCCAGCCTGGGCGACTGGACTTTCGATGAACGGGTAGCCGAAGTCTTCCCGGATATGATCCAGCGTTCCGTACCGGGTTACTCCAATATTATTTCGATGATCGGCATGCTGGCGGAGCGCTTTGTGCAGCCCGCCACGCAGGTTTACGATCTCGGTTGTTCACTCGGTGCCGCCACGCTGTCGGTACGCCGCAACATTCATCAGGATGGCTGCAAAATTATCGCCGTGGATAACTCGCCGGCGATGGTCGAACGCTGCCGTCGCCATATCGATGCCTACAAAGCGCCGACGCCCGTTGAGGTGATCGAAGGCGATATTCGCGATATTCAGATCGAAAATGCCTCGATGGTGGTGCTCAACTTTACGCTGCAATTTCTCGAGCCGGACGATCGCCTGAAGCTGCTGCAAAAGGTCTATCAGGGGCTGAATCCGGGCGGTGCGCTGGTGTTGTCGGAAAAATTCAGTTTTGAAGACAGCACTGTCGGCGAACTGCTGTTCAATATGCATCACGACTTTAAACGCGCCAACGGTTACAGCGAGCTGGAGATCAGCCAGAAACGCAGCATGCTGGAAAACGTCATGCTGACAGACTCCGTCGAGGCGCATAAAGCGCGCCTGCATACCGCCGGGTTTGAACACAGTGAATTGTGGTTCCAGTGCTTTAACTTCGGTTCGCTGGTCGCACTGAAAGCGGAGAAGGCATGATCGAGTTTGGCCGTTTTTATCAGCAAATTGCCGTTGGCCCATTAGCTCACTGGCTCGACACGCTGCCGCCGCAGATTTCCGCCTGGCAGCGCGAGGCTCTGCACGGGCAGTTTAAACAGTGGAACAATGCGGTCGAATTTCTGCCGCAGCTTACGCCAGCAAAGCTGGACCTGCTCAATGGCGTGACGGCGCAAAGTGATGAGCCGCTGAGCGCCGGTCAGCTCAAGGGCATGGAAACGCTGCTGCGTAACCTGATGCCGTGGCGCAAAGGGCCGTTTTCTCTGTATGGCATTGATATTGATACTGAATGGCGCTCCGACTGGAAGTGGGATCGCGTGCTGCCGCACCTGTCGGACTTACGCGGACGTACCATCCTCGATGTCGGTTGCGGCAGCGGTTATCACCTGTGGCGCATGATTGGCGCCGGAGCGTCGCTGGCAGTCGGGATCGATCCGACGCAACTCTTTTTGTGCCAGTTCGAAGCGGTACGTAAGCTGCTGGGCGACGATCGCCGCGCACACCTGTTGCCGCTGGGGATTGAGCAACTTCCGGCGCTGAACGCGTTCGACACGGTATTCTCGATGGGCGTACTTTATCACCGCCGTTCGCCGCTGGAGCATCTGTGGCAACTGAAAGATCAACTGGTGAAAGAGGGTGAGCTGGTTCTGGAAACACTGGTGGTTGAAGGTGATGAACACACGGTTCTGGTTCCGGGCGATCGCTATGCGCAAATGCGCAACGTCTACTTTATTCCTTCAGCGCTGGCGCTGAAAAACTGGCTTGAGAAGTGTGGTTTTGTCGATGTGCGTATCGCCGATATGTGCGTTACCAGCACCGAGGAGCAGCGTCGGACACCGTGGATGGTGACCGAATCGCTGGCAGATTTCCTCGATCCACATGACAGCACGAAAACCGTCGAAGGCTATCCGGCGCCGCTGCGCGCCGTACTGATTGCCCGTAAACCATAAGATAAAAAAAGGCCCCTGTTAATGGCAGGGGCCTGGTACGAGCAAGCATCATATTGGGCGACATGATGCGCGGTAAAAACTGTTACGGGCGGTGAAGCGCAATAATCTGCTTCATCTCCGCCACTGCCGGGCCGTCAACACCGTAGCGGGCATATTCATCCGCCTGGGCATCCGACGACATCGATAATCCACTATTGCGATAACGCATCGGCGACGCGAACCAGCGTCCTGCTGAGCTGTGCACCTCTTTGACTCCCGCCGCCAGGAATATTTCCAGGTTTTGCGGACGCACACCAGCACCGGCCATAATGATTGGAGCGCCAGAGCGGGCATTAAGTTCCCTAATTAATGAAAGTCCTTTTTCCGCTGACGCCTGCTGGCCGGAAGTGAGAATACGAACAACGCCTAATTCTGCCAGCGCATCGCAGGCCTGCTGCGGGTTGGCGCACATATCGAAGGCGCGATGAAAGGTCACCGCCATCCCCTGCGCCGCCGACATAATTTCCCGCATGCGCGGCATATCGACCTGACCGTCTTCGTTTAGTACACCCGTTACCAGACCGGGGAAACCGAGTTCGCGCAGCAGCCGGATATCTTCCAGCATGGCGGCAAATTCATCGGCGCGGTAGCAAAAATCGCCGCCGCGTGGGCGAACAATCGGATGCACCGGAATCGTCACTCGCTGACGGACGCTTTTCAGCGCACCGGTGGAAGGCGTTAACCCGCCCTCTTTCGGTGCCGCACAAAACTCGATGCGATCTGCCCCCTGCTGCTGAGCGATCACCGCGTCATCAACGCCGTAACAACAGATTTCCAGTAAGGCCATAGCTCCTCCCTTTGTTCATCATGGCACGCTTATATAATTGCGAATCTGCGCGCCCTCACACCTGCAAGCGTCACTGCTCGCTGGCAACAATCTCTTCAATGGTCCACGGGTGAAATTTCACCGTCACTTTGCCGTCGGTTACCGCAAGCGTTGGATTTGGCAAACGCTCGCGTTCTCCTTTTGGCGAACTGGTTTTCACGGCGATGCCCGGCTGGCTTAACCCTTCATCAGCCAGTAGCGCCAGCGCGCGGGCATTCAGGGTTTCCGGCGCGCCTGGCAGGACAATTTCGATATGCTCCCAGCCTTCGTGCGGATAGCGTTTCTCGCCCGGCCACGGCAGTTCAATCACCGTAAATGCCCAGTGCTCCACATGCAGTGGCTGATGCAATTTAAACAAACAGATCGGGCGCCCGTTAATGATATTTTCCGACAGCAATTCACCGCACTGTTCAAATCCGCGTCGCCAGCGATCCGCCGTGGCGTTCTGGTGGCAGCGCAGGGAAATATGGTCGGCATGAAGTGGCGCAATCGCCAGCCCTAATCGCGTGGTTAGCGCCTGCAAATCGTCGCGAAAACGCGGCAGATCCGTGACAATATCCTGCAACTCTTCAATTTCTTGCCAGTTGTTCATAAGCCGTACCCGTATGTCGTCGCAAAGCGCATAATCTACCTTGTTATGCGCCGCTCACCAACTCCCAGGCTTTCTGCGCGCCGGTGGATGATTTTCTGCACAGACCACGCGCGACGCGGTGCTGACGCCAACGGGCAATTGCAGTATACTCCCGCCTTTAATGAACACCCGGACGCGCCCGCATGTGTCGCGTCCTAAACGTAAGGTATCCCGGTGAATATTCAGGCTCTTCTCTCAGAAAAAGTCAGTCAGGCTATGATCGCGGCAGGCGCGCCCGCCGATTGCGAACCACAGGTTCGTCAGTCAGCAAAAGTCCAGTTTGGCGACTATCAGGCTAACGGTGTAATGGCAGTGGCTAAAAAACTGGGCATGGCGCCGCGACAACTGGCTGAGCAGGTTCTGTCTCATCTCTCACTCGACGGGATTGCCAACAAAGTTGAAATCGCCGGGCCGGGTTTTATCAATATCTTCCTCGCGCCGGAATTTCTCGCCGCGGAAGTTAACCAGGCACTGAAATCTGAACGCCTGGGCGTAACGCAGCCGCAGCCGCAGACCATTGTGATTGACTACTCTGCGCCAAACGTGGCGAAAGAGATGCACGTTGGCCATCTGCGCTCAACCATTATTGGCGATGCCTCCGTACGAACGCTGGAATTCCTCGGCCACAACGTTATTCGCGCGAACCACGTTGGTGACTGGGGCACGCAGTTCGGCATGCTGATTGCGTATCTTGAGCTGAAGCAGCAGGAAAACGCCGGAGAAATGGCGCTGGCTGATCTGGAAGGTTTCTACCGCGAAGCGAAAAAACATTACGACGAAGATGCCGCCTTCGCTGAACGTGCGCGCGGCTATGTCGTAAAACTGCAGGGCGGCGATGAATACTGCCGTGAAATGTGGCGCAAGCTGGTTGACATCACCATGAGTCAGAACCAGCAAACCTATGAGCGCTTAAACGTTACCTTGACGCGCAAAGATGTGATGGGTGAAAGCCTCTACAACCCGATGCTGCCTGGCATCGTAGCCGACCTGAAGGCTAAAGGCCTGGCGGTAGAAAGTGAAGGCGCTACCGTGGTGTTCCTTGATGAGTACAAAAACAAGGAAGGCGAACCGATGGGGGTTATCATCCAGAAGAAGGATGGCGGTTATCTCTACACCACCACCGATATTGCCTGCGCCAAATACCGTTATGAAACACTGCATGCCGATCGCGTGCTCTACTACATTGATTCCCGTCAGCACCAGCATCTGATGCAGGCGTGGACTATCGTGCGCAAAGCCGGTTATGTGCCGGATTCCGTGCCGCTGGAACACCATATGTTCGGCATGATGCTGGGCAAAGATGGCAAACCATTTAAAACACGTGCCGGCGGTACGGTGAAACTCGCCGATCTGCTGGACGAAGCGCTGGAGCGCGCCCGTCGCCTGGTTGCCGAGAAAAACCCGGAAATGCCGGCAGATGAGCTGGAAAAACTGGCCAACGCGGTAGGCATCGGCGCGGTGAAATACGCGGATCTGTCAAAGAACCGTACCACCGATTACGTTTTCGACTGGGATAACATGCTGGCGTTTGAAGGCAATACCGCACCGTATATGCAGTATGCCTACACGCGCGTACTCTCCGTGTTCCGCAAAGCGGGTCTTGAAGAGAGCGTGCTGGAGAATGCACCGGTTACCATCGGCGAAGAGCGCGAATCACAACTGGCAGCCCGCCTGCTGCAATTTGAAGAGACGCTGAATGTTGTGGCTCGTGAAGGGACACCGCACGTGATGTGCGCCTACCTGTACGATCTGGCCGGTCTGTTTTCCGGTTTCTATGAGCACTGCCCGATTCTCTCCGCCGGGGATGAAGAGGTGCGCAACAGCCGTCTGAAACTGGCGCTGCTGACGGCGAAAACGCTGAAGCTGGGGCTGGATACGCTGGGTATTGAAACCGTCGACAGAATGTAAAAAAATCGTCCGCCTCAGCGGAGGCGGACTGTTTGTTACAATCTGGCTAAGATTGAACAGACGCGCATATACAATAAATGACAGAGTTAACAATAACAGGATGTTTATTTCAAAGAGCAATCACTATCATGACGATAATATGGTTCAGATCTCACTAATCGAGTGGATAGCTAATTCATTGTCAAATGACTCATATATAACGACCTTGACCAGGGTAACCTCTACTGACTGGGAGTGAATAAAAGTGCGTTGAGCAATATAAGCGTACAAATGGCCAGCAACCAGTTGACTGCCAATATACATTAGCGGCAAATATTTCGCTCCGACGATCCCTTCAAACGCCGTTATAAACCGGGATACCTGATCTTTCGTCATTCCCTTTTCATTGATGTTCACCGCAGGGTCAATAATATAGCCACCCACTATTTCACCCATTTCCACCTCCTTGTTTTACGTATTAGATAAATCTCAAACACAAATTAAAAGTAGACGATACAGAATCCATACAGTGTGTGCTTAATCACATTTTTATTAATAACGAATAAATAATGTCATTATTCACACAGTGAATGTTTTTATTAATTGCATTCAGATTAATTATTCGCAATATGAAAAAATGATCGGATTATTCCAGATAGAAAACCGCTCACCATAAGCAGGAGCGGTTTTTATTTTACGCATAACGAACTCAGAAATATTTACGCAAATATTCCGTCAGGCAGAGCATGGCCATCGCCTGACCATAGGGCATAGAGGTGAGTGGGATCTGGCGGTAGAACTCCAGATTACTGCCCATGCCGGTACCGAACGAAACCTGCAACAGCTCCCCTTCCGGCGAAATATTGCCAACGATCGCTTTGACCGCGTTTTCTGCCACCTCAGAATAATCAGCACTGATATAGCGTTTACGCAGCGCTTTCAGAATACCGTAGGCAAACCCCGCGGTAGCCGACGCCTCCAGATAGGAATCAGCATCGTCCAGCAGTGTATGCCACAGCCCGCTCTCATGCTGACACTGCGCCAGTGCGGCGATTTGCGCATTCAGCACCTGCACCAGATAGCGGCGCACCGCGTTATTTTCCGGCAGATCCACCAGCTCAAGAAAATCCGGGATCACGATGGTCAGCCAGCTATTGCCGCGCGCCCAGCGCGCTTTGGCAAAGTTATGTAGCCCCGCGTAGTTCCAGCCGTGGAACCACAACCCGGTTTCCCGATCCATCAAATTTTGCACATGCAGCAGAAATTGATAGACCGCCTCTTCCACATAGTCCGGACGATTGAGCAGTTTACCGATCTTCGCCAATGGCAGTACCGTCATCATCAGGGTGTCATCCCACATCTGCTGGTGATTCTCTTCCGCCAGCGTAATATGCTGCATACCGCCGTGATCGGTGCGTGGCATCTCGTTCATCGCCCACTCCGCCCAACTCTCCAGCCATGGCAAGTACGTTGGATTGCGCGTCTCTTCATAGCGGTACGCCAGTGTCAGGAACGGCGCCATGGTGTTGACGTTTTTGGTGGTTGCGCCTTCTGCAAAACGGTCGGCGAACCAGCTATCAATCACCTCGCGAACGCTCTCATCTCCGGTCTGGCGGTAATACTGATACATTCCGTACAGCCCGACGCCGTGCGTCCACTCCCAGCCAGCCCAGCCTTTGGTGTCAATCACGCGGCCATCATCCAGCCGGAGTAAAAATTCGCCACTGGTATCGTGAATGTTGACCAGATTGTGGGTAACCTTGCGAATCAACGCCTTCAGTTCATCACGGGCGATAAAACGCTCCGGCTGCCGCAGTAACGGGCTGTGTTTGACAGGCCAAACCTTCATATTCTTAACCTCAGTTGTAAGTCGATTTCAGTGACGCGTCTTTCAGGGAGGGCGCGGCAGGTTTATTACGATTCAGATAGCCGATATTGTTATTGCCCCACAGGGATTCGTATGGCATTCCCGCCAGCATCTCGACCGTTTCCCGCGCCTGCGGGGTAATGCATTCCGGCATCGCACGGCCGCTCTGGCGCATTTTTGCCGTCTCTTCACGCAGCACGCTGTGCGTTTTCAGATTCAGCCTGAAGTGCAAGGAAACGAGGAAACCGCAGCACAGCACGGCGATAGTGCCAAAGCACATGATCAGCAGAATGGTATGGCTCACTTCCGCCGCCTGGGTTTTCTGCCCGGAGACAAAGCCGGATGCCTGCATCACGATCCCCACCAGCATCACCGCACCGGCCTGCGAGGCTTTGCGCGTCAGCGTCATGATGCCAGCGAAAATCCCTTCACGACGCTGGCCGGTGACCACTTCGTCAATGTCAGCGATATAGGTGTAGGTATTCCACGGCACATAGTTGATACCGCCGCGCCCCAGTCCTGCAACGGCAGAAACCAGCAGCAACAGCGAATACACATCGCTCAAACCGGTGTAATAAAGCACGGCGTAAGACGCGGCACTCAGACCGAACAGCACCACCACCATGCGGTAAGACGGTGCAGGCCCAAAACGAATACACAGCGGGATCATGGCGATAACCGCAATGAACTGGAATATCGCCATGGTGCCCATCAGGCTGGATGCCACCGAGGCTTCCTGCATCAACACGAACACCACGTAGTAAGTGAATACGGCGTTGAACACATCCTGAGCGATATAGCCGCCGAGATACATGCCCAGGTGCTGGCGGAAGATTTTGATACGCAGCGTTGAGCTCAGTTCGACAAACAGGCGGCTCAGACTCTGGCCGAGAGTAAGATGTTTCTTCTCCGCTTCCGCGCGCAGCGCCGCTTCTGTCCACTCTTCACGCGGGCGCTCCCAGGTGAAGCACCAGACAAACGTCAGCATCATCGCGCACATTACCGAGAACACCAGGCTGGCATAGAAGAAAGAGATCGGGTTGTCCTTGCCGAAATGCGTCAACAGGATCCCCGGCAGGAATGACGCCAGAATCGCTGACATTTGCGCCATTGAGATGCGCGCGCCGGAGAATTTGGTTTTCTGTTTGAAGTCATCGGTCATTTCTGGCACCAGCGTTTCATAGGGCACCAGAATCATGGTGTAGACCACATCAAACAGCAGATAGGTCAGCAGGTAATACCAAAAACTCATGTCCCCTACCCACATGATTGAGTAGCTGAACACACAAGGAATACCCAGCAGGATAAAGAATTTGCGGCGACCAAAGCGCTTACCCAGCCAGGTCGTACCGAAGTTATCGGTCAAAAAGCCCATCAGCGGACTCACAACTGCATCCAGCACCCTTGCGGCTGCAAAGATAAATGTCGCTTCGATCGGTGTCAGACCACAAAAGGTTGTGTAGAAATAGAGTAACCATGCTGCGGTCAACGCGGTCGTGCCCGCTCCCAGAAAATCGCCAGAACCGTAGGCGAGGTAATTAACCAGTCCAATTTTACGTGTTTTCATTGCCGTCAACCCTGTTCATTATTGGGGACCTTTGACAATCCGGCTTAGCCAAAGGAATTTCTTACACGGCTAAAGTAAGAGGATGTGCAACAGGAAACCTTTCTGTTTCTGCCAGCAAAAAGGCGTAACTGGCAAAAATGCAAAGAGTGTCGATACGCGCATCACTGATTTATAAAACAGCGTTTCTAATGCTTCAAAAGGCGTGGTCAAAAATGAGTGGCAGATAGCAAAATCCCGCTCTGATGGCGGGATCGAAGGCTAAAAAAACAGCTAAGCGATTGAGTTTATTGCCAGCGAAGCGGCTAGCTTTTGGCAGGCTGACGGTAATTCACAATGACCTGGTTACTGCGGACGTTCAGCGGCGGCCACAAACGCCCGCCGCCCGGTACTTCCCAGACAAAACGCAATTGTTCAGCAGCGGGTACATCCGCCAAACCACGCGTTGAACCGCTCTGGCCATCGAGCGCCACGCAGCGCGTCTGCGAACAGAGACGCACCAGCAATCCCGCTGGCGTCGGGCCGTTCAGCTCATAGCGCCAGGAGACTTCCGTTATCAGACCATCGACCGGCTGCGTTGGCCCTAATGGCCGTGACGACGCCGCTACGCCCCGGTTATCCAGCCGGATGCCAATGCTGCTGGCTTGCCAGGCACCTTCACCCGCCGCGCTGGCGAACAACGGCAGCGCGACGATCAGCAGGATGAGATAACGCATTATTTACCCCCGATGGTTGCGGTCATGCGGATATGGCGATTGTCGGACATCTCCATATTCGACATCACCACCAGCTGCGGCAGGCTACGACGCAGGAAACGCGCCAGCAACGGACGCAGGGCATGGTTGACCAGTAGCACCGGAGGCGCGCCGAGCATCTCCTGACGCGCCAGCGCTTCCTGAGTCTGCTCCAGTAAACGGTCGGCCAGCCCCGGCTCCAGGCCACCACCGCCCTGCAGTGCTTGCAGCAGCAGACGTTCCAGCGGCGTATCAAGGCCAATCACCTGCACTTCATCATTACCCGGGAACCACTGCTGCGTAATCGCACGGCCGAGCGCTACGCGCACCACCGCGGTGAGTTCGTGCGGGTCGGTTTGCAGCGGCGCGTGCTCCGCCAGCGTTTCGAGAATGGTGCGCATATCGCGAATCGGCACTCTCTCCGCCAACAGGTTTTGCAACACTTTGTGCAGCGTGGTCAGCGTCACCACGCCCGGCACTAAATCTTCGGTCAGCTTCGGCATCTCCTGGCTTACGCGATCAAGCAGTTGCTGCGCTTCCTGTCGGCCAAACAGTTCCGCCGAGAACTGACCAATCAGGTGGTTGAGGTGCGTGGCTACCACGGTACTCGCTTCCACCACGGTAAAGCCCTGGATTTGCGCCTGCTCTTTCAACGCACTTTCGATCCAGATTGCTGCCAGACCAAAAGCCGGATCGACAGTCTGCTCGCCCGGCAGCGAACCGGCTGCCGTACCTGGGTTAATCGCCAGCCAGCGGCCCGGATAGGCTTCGCCGCTGCCAATTTCCACCCCTTTCATCAGAATACGGTAACGCGCGGGCGGCAGATCCATGTTGTCGCGAATATGTACCACCGGCGGCAGGAAGCCCATGTCCTGAGCAAATTTCTTACGAATACTGCGGATACGTCCCAGCAACTCGCCGTCCTGCTGGAAATCCACCATCGGGATCAAGCGGTAACCCACTTCCATACCGAGGGAATCTTCCAGTTGCACATCATTCCATGTCGCTTCTACGGCCTGCGTGTTTTCCGGGGCTTTCACTGGTACCGCGTCGACAGGTGCCTCCTGTTGACGTCCGCGCAACCACCAGGCAAGCCCGAGCAGCGCGGCGGTAAACAGCAGGAAGACAAAGTTCGGCATGCCAGGCACCATCCCCAACAGACCGAGGACACCGGCGCTCAGCAACATGACGCGCGGGTTAGAGAAGAGTTGCCCAACCATCTGCTGGCCGACATCTTCGTCGGTGCTGACACGCGTAACGATAACGCCCGCGGCGGTTGAAATAACCAACGCCGGGATCTGCGCGACAAGGCCATCACCGATAGTCAACAGCGTATAGCTCTCCGCTGCATCGCCCATCGACAGGCCATGTTGCAGCACCCCCACCAGCAGACCACCGATGACGTTGATCACCATGATCAGAATACCGGCGATGGCATCACCACGAACGAACTTACTCGCACCGTCCATGGAACCGTAGAAATCGGCTTCCTGCGTCACTTCCGAACGACGGCGTTTCGCCTCATCTTCACCGATGATCCCGGCGTTAAGGTCGGCATCGATCGCCATCTGCTTACCGGGCATCCCGTCGAGCACGAAGCGCGCGCCCACTTCCGCGATACGTCCTGCACCTTTGGTGATAACCATAAAGTTGATGATCACGAGGATGACGAACACCACGATACCAATGGCAAAGTTACCGCCGACCAGGAAGTGGCCGAAGGCTTCAACCACGCGCCCTGCGGCGGCGGCACCGGTGTGCCCGTCCATCAAAATGATACGCGTGGAGGCGACGTTGAGTGCCAGGCGCAGCAAAGTGGTAAACAGCAGAATGGTCGGGAAAGCAGCGAATTCGAGCGTACGCTGGGTGAACATCGCCACCAGCAGCACCATGATCGACAGCGCGATATTAAAGGTAAACAGCAGGTCGAGGACAAACGCCGGCAGCGGCAGCACCATCATCGACAAAATAAGCAAAATGAGCACAGGCCCGGCAAGCACTTGCCATTGGGTCGATTTCAGATTGCTGGGCAGACGCAGCATTGCTACCAGATTAGCCATCAGTGTCCTTCTCGTTCATAAAATCCAGCGCTTCAGGCACCGGAAGATTCTCAGGTTTAACAGGTCGTTGTCCGCCTGACAGTCGCCAGCGTTTCAACTGCCATACCCACGCCAGCACTTCGGCTACCGCCGCATAAAGCTGACCTGGGATCTGCTGTCCAATTTCCGCATGACGGAAAAGCGCACGCGCCAGTGGCGGTGCTTCCAGAATCGGTACGCGATTTTCCGTACCCAACTCGCGAATACGCAGCGCCACCAGACCGGAGCCTTTTGCCACCACTTTCGGCGCGCTCATTTTATTTTCGTCATATTGCAGCGCGACGGCATAGTGCGTCGGGTTGGTGACAATCACATCGGCTTTCGGTACATCGGCCATCATGCGGCGGCGAGCGGCGGCTCGCTGCATCTGGCGGATGCGACTTTTGATATGCGGGTCGCCTTCGCTCTGTTTAAATTCGTCACGAATGTCCTGGCGTGACATGCGCAATTTTTTCATATGGCTGTAGATCTGCCAGAAAACGTCAAAACCGACCATCGGGATGATGCTCAGCGACACCAGCAGCGCACACAACCCGGCCAGATTAAGGGCGCTGGCCATGGCGGTTAACGGCGATTCGCTCATCAGGCGCATCATATCCGGCCAGTGATGCCAGACGAATATCCCGGCGACGCTGCCCATCAGCAGGGCTTTCATTAACGCTTTAAACAGTTCAGCGCCAACCTGGGAGGAAAACAGACGTCCAAGACCGCTCAGCGGATTGAGCTTGGAAAAATTAAACGCCAGCGACTTGGTGCTGAAAACCAGCCCACCCAACATTACCGGCGCAATCAGCGCGATAATCACCACGCCAGTCAACAGCGGCAGCATCCCCATCAGCGCCGTTTTCAGCATCATGATCACCTGCCCGACAAACAGCCCCGGATCGTTGATGATTTTATGATCGAAGCGCAGCCCGGAAGAGAGCGCCATCGATAACCGTCGGCCAAACATCTCGCCGCCAAACCACAGAATGCAGACACCCACCAGCATCACCAGCAGTGATGTCAGCTCTTTTGATCGGGGGATTTGCCCTTCTTCACGCGCCTTTTCTAGTCGGTGCGCTGTGGGGGCTTCTGTTTTGTCTTCGTTGTCTTCAGAGGCCACGGCCTGCATCCACGGATTACGGGTTTGACAACATATTGCCAGAGTCAAGGGTATCTAATGGGCAGAGTAAGGCATAAAAACAAGGGGTTTTCACCATTTGAATTGCCCTTCAGGGGTCATCCACGCGCCCGAAACGAGGACAAAACAGCAATACCCTGTGAAAAATCCTGCCTAAACACCGTTTTTTGTCGGCCTGTCCTGATTGTTAACGACTGAACAGAATTGCAGGTAATCTCCTTTATAATGGTCGGCTTCGCGTATAACCCTGCACGGACGTGACTTTTTATGTCAGCACAATCGGACCGAACATCGCATACTGCGGTGTGCATCGCGGCGTTTGTTATCTATTACAGCCTGTTCTATTTCGCTATTTTCATTCCGGGTTTTATGCGTCTTTACCAAAATGGCCTTGACGGCCCGTTTCTGCATGGCGCCCTGTTGCTCCCCTGCTCGTTGCTGCTGTGGCGTTATTACGGAAGGCACTATGACGGGCTGCTGCCTTTCGGCACGCTGGCGTGGCAAAACCTTGCCGCGCCGCTGCTGGCGCTGCTGGCGATGCTGGTAATGGAAAAGCTGTTCCAGCAGCCTGAGCCGTGGCTGGACTCCCTGGAAGGGTATACGGGGTTAACCCGTTGGGCGTGGGTATTCACCGCCTGTCTGATAGCCCCGGTGAGTGAAGAGATTATTTTTCGCGGCTTTTTGCTCAATGCCAGCCTGGGATGGGGAAAAGTGCCGCAACAAGTCGGTATTGTGCTGACATCTTTATTGTTTGCCGCCATTCATATGCAATATCAGGCGCCGCTCACTTTTATTCAGTTGTTTATTTTTTCTGCGCTATTGTGTGTTGTCCGGCTCGGGACAGGCGGGCTGCTAATACCAATAGTGCTGCATGCGCTGTCGAATCTCTTCGCAGTGGGCGATATCTTCCTGCAATAAAAAAGGAAGGTTTCCCTTCCCTTTTTCGTGGGTTCGCTGACTTCACCTTCAGGACGTCTGAAGGTGAATGTGCCGACAAATCAGAAGCCGAGGCTGTCCAGCAGGTCGTCCACCTGGTCCTGGCTTGCCACCACGCCTGCTTTGGTGGCGTCGAGCTGAGGGCCATTGAGCAGGCTGTCGTTTTCGCGTTTCGGGCGCGCAGACTGCTCTGGGATATTTTCCAGCAGCACCATTAGCAACTGGCGTTCGATCTCCTGGATTACGTCCATCATGCGCTTGATCACCTGACCGGTAAGATCCTGGAAATCCTGCGCCATCATGATGTCCAGCAACTGGGCGTTGGTGAAGCTGGTATGACCCGGAATTTCACCGAGGAACTTGCGGGTATCAGTCACCAGTTCACGGGCGTCTGCCAGTTCAATTGGGTTCTCGAACCACTCGTCCCAGCGCTTGCTCAGCGCTTTTGAATTTTTTTCCATCTCATCCTGGTGAGGCTGAGAGGCTTCCACGCTGTTCAGCGCGCGCTCGGCGGCCTGCGCCGTCATCTGGACCACATAATCCAGGCGATCGCGCGCATCCGGAATCGCTTCCGCTGCTTCGGCAATCGCTTGATCCAGGCCCAACTCGCGCAGACTATCGCGCAGCATGCGCGTCAGGCTACCGATGCGGGCAATAATGTCGCTGGGAGAATGCTCTTCAGAAGGTTTTATTGAAGGTTGCAACATAGTCCGGTCCTCACATGCCAAGTTTCTCGAAGATCTTACCGAGCTTCTCTTCCAGGGTGGCTGCGGTGAACGGTTTCACCACGTAGCCACTTGCACCAGCCTGCGCCGCCGCAATGATGTTCTCTTTTTTCGCTTCAGCCGTCACCATCAGCACCGGCATGGAAGCCATGTTGCTATCGGCACGGATGGTCTTCAGCAGTTCCAGACCATCCATATTTGGCATGTTCCAGTCGGAGATGACAAAACCAAAACCACCGGTCTGCAATTTGTTCAGCGCATCAACACCGTCTTCCGCCTCTTCGACGTTGTTGAATCCCAGCTCTTTCAGCAGGTTGCGCACAATGCGACGCATGGTGGAAAAGTCATCCACAACCAAAAACTTAAGCTCTTTATCCGCCATAAAAAATTACTCCTGGTTCAAATACGTATTGCCTGTCCGGCACTGATTTTCGCCAGCATCTGCTGGCTTACCTGGCTAAGATCGACCACTTCGCTGACGCCACCCATATTGATGGCCTCACGCGGCATGCCGAACACCACACAACTTGCTTCGTTTTGCGCGATGGTCCAGGCTCCCGCCTGGTACATTGCTAACATTCCCGCCGCGCCATCGTTGCCCATCCCCGTAAGGATCACGCCTACGGCGTTGCGCCCCGCATGTTTCGCGACCGAATGAAACAGCACGTCCACCGACGGACGGTGCCGGTTAACTGGCGGTCCATCGTGGATCTTAATCTGATAGTTTGCCCCGCTACGCGCGAGCTCCATATGCTTATCGCCCGGAGCAATATACGCGTGTCCCGGCAGAACGCGCTCACCATCTTCCGCTTCCTTGACGCTGATCTGGCAGAGCTTGTTCAAACGCTCAGCAAATGAGCGGGTAAAGCCCGGCGGCATATGCTGAGTGATTAGAATACCCGGACTTGAGAGCGGCAATGGCTGGAGTACATGACGAATTGCCTCTGTTCCTCCGGTTGACGCCCCAATGACCAGCAATTTTTCCGAGCTGAGCAACGGGCCAGCCTTCAGCAGCGCCGGCGCTTCCATCGTTTTATGCGCAGCAATACGCGCACGCGAAGCGGTGCGCACTTTCTCAGCAATCATTTCGCTGTAGGCCAGCATGCCTTCACGAATGCCGATTTGCGGTTTGGTGACGAAATCAATCGCCCCCAGCTCCAGCGCACGCAGCGTCACTTCCGAGCCTTTACCGGTCAGCGAGGAAACCATCACCACCGGCATTGGCCGCAGACGCATTAATTTCTCAAGAAAATCCAACCCATCCATGCGCGGCATTTCTACATCCAGCGTTAAGACATCCGGGTTGAATTTTTTGATTAGATCCCGGGCGACCAACGGGTCTGGCGCCGTCGCCACCATCTCCATATCGCTGTGGCTATTGATAATTTCTGTCATGATCTGGCGCATCAATGCGGAATCATCGACGGACAACACCCTGATTTTACTCATGCTTTATCCTTACTCAGCGCATAAACAGTCTGCCCACGGAGGCTGAACTCGCGCACGAGGTTGCTGAAGTTCTCCGAATGCCCGGCAAACAATAATCCGTCCGGCTTAAGCAGCGGAGCAAAACGATGCAGAATGTCCTGTTGCGTCGTTTTATCAAAATAAATCATTACGTTACGGCAAAAAATTGCGTCAAAAGGCCCCGGCACGTTGTACTGCTTATCCAGCAGGTTCACCGTGGTGAATTCGACGTAATTCGCCAGTTCTTGCCGTACACGTACCAGCCCGGCATGCGGGCCGGTTCCACGCATAAAATAGCGTTGCATCTGCTGTGGCGAGAGGGTCTTCAATTCGTCCTGGCGATAAATACCGCTGCGTGCTTTTTCCAGCACTTCGGTGTCGATATCGCTGGCAAAGACTTTCCAGCGACCCGGCGCCATGCCCAGCGCATCGGCAAGAGTAATCGCCAGCGAGTAAGGTTCTTCGCCGGTAGAGGCCGCGGCACTCCATACGCGGTATTCACCCGTGCGCTTACGCGCATGCTCAGCCAGTACCGGAAAGTGATGCGCTTCCCGGAAAAATGCGGTGAGATTGGTGGTCAGCGAGTTGATAAACGCTTGCCACTCGGCGCTGTTCTGGTTCGCTTCGAGCATGCTCAGATAGCGACCAAAATCATCCAACCCCAGCGTGCGTAAACGACGAACAAGGCGGTTGTACACCATGTCGCGTTTATGGTCCGCAAGAACGATCCCCGCACGCTGGTAGATCAATTGACATATCCGACGGAAATGCGCATCGGACAGCGCCAGGCGCTGTGTCATCTGTTGCAGTATTGATGACGTTTGCCCTGTGGGCAGTGATGATGTCATAGCGCCTTCTCAACCAGGTTAATTTCAGGATGCAGCAGGCACGGCTTTGGGCGGTGCCACTACGGGTAATGCAACGTGCTCTTCAATCTTAAATACAGCCACTAACGAGGTCAGATTATCCGCCTGGTTTGCCAGTTGATCGGTCGCGGAAGCGGCCTCTTCTACCAGCGCCGCGTTCTGCTGCGTGACCTGATCCATCTGGCTGACCGCCAGCGCAACCTGCTCAATGCCACGACGCTGTTCATCCGACGCAGAGGCAATTTCGCCCATAATGTCGTTGACCTGCGTCACCGAGCGGACGATTTCCGTCATCGTCTGCGCGGCGGTATCCACCAGCGCTGAACCCTGCTGAACGCGGGATACTGACTCTTCAATCAGACCTTTAATCTCTTTTGCCGCCTGGGCGCTGCGGCTGGCCAGGTTACGCACTTCCCCTGCCACCACGGCAAATCCCCGGCCCTGCTCGCCCGCACGCGCCGCTTCCACTGCGGCGTTCAGCGCGAGGATATTGGTCTGAAACGCGATGCCATCAATCACGCTGATGATATCGCCGATTTTTTGCGAGCTGCCGGCAATCTCCTGCATGGTACTCGCCACGCTGGTGGTTTGCTGCCCGCCTTTTCTCGCGGTTTCCGCCGCGCTCTGCGCCAGACCGGAAGCCTGACGCGCGTTGTCGGCGTTCTGCCCGACCGTCGCGGTCAACTGCTCCATGCTGGCTGCGGTTTGCGCCAGCGAAGCGGCCTGCTGTTCAGTGCGCGCCGATAAATCATTGTTGCCTGAAGCAATCTCCGAAATACCGGTATGCATAGCATAACTGCCCTGCCGAACATCGCTGACCGTAGTACGCAGCGCTGCCTGCATTTTTTTCAGGCTGGCGAAGATCGCCGAAATTTCATTACGCCCATAAACGGCAATCGGCTGCGCCAAATTGCCTGCTGCGATGCTGTCAAAGTGGCTGCTGATAATCGCCAGCGGCTGAACAATCATCTTGCGCGACCAGAACAGCGCGATGCTGGTAATCAGCGCCGCAAGGATCACCACCGCAATAAAAATGGCCGCCGAACGGTGATAATTACTTTCGCTGTCCTGCCGTGCCTGCTCGGCAAACTCGTTAATGTGCTTTTCCCACGCGTTAAAATTCGCGTCAAACTGGTCCTGCGACTCCTTAACCGGCGCGGTCATAAAATCTGATAGCTGGTTATTTTCAAGCCAGGTGGCCTGATGCTCCAGATCGCTGCGCCATGTGGCATACGTCGCTTTCGTCCCGTCCTGCAATTTCTGCCCCACAGGCGTTATTGCGGCAATGCCCAGAAACTCTTTCTCTTTCTCATCTGCCAGCTTCAGGCTGGCTTTTGCCCGTGTCATCAGAGCTTTAATATCATCCGGCGGATAACTTAATGCCGTGAGCGTACCCGCTTTATTCAGCAATGTGCTCGCTTCAAGCAGCGTGGCCCGAATTTGCATCAGCGCGCTGCGTTGATGGTTGCTGTTCGCTACTTCCTGTAAATGCGATGTGCTTTGTTTAAAAGCCCAGAAGGACAATCCGTTACTGCCGACCTGCAAAATGCCACACACAATCAAAATCAAAAAAAGTGTTGTCGAGATACGAATACGATTAAACATTAACGCCCCATCTGGCGGAAAAATGTCCGCGGTTAAGAACTGCTAAAATGTTTCCCAGTTATCTTCTTGTCCGGTTGCAAGTTGGCGACTCCGCGCCGGGGTCTTAGCGCTGCCTGCTGCCGGAGTTAAGGCACGCTGCGCCGATTTGCCGGATACAGAAGAAAGGCGGAAAGCAGATACCGCCATCGTCAATCGACTGGCTTGTTCTTCTAAGGCAGCGGCTGCGGCTGCCGATTGTTGTACCAGTGACGCATTCTGTTGCGTGACGCGATCCATCTCGGATACCGCCAGCGCAACCTGATCGATGCCACGGCTCTGTTCGTCCGATGCCGAGGCGATCTCACCCATGATGTCGTTAACACGCGTGACGGCGTTAACAATGTCCGACATGGTTTCACCGGCACTCTCTACAAGCACTGAGCCGGTATCCACGCGGGAAACAGAATCTTCAATTAAGGTTTTAATCTCTTTCGCCGCCTGGGCACTGCGGCTGGCCAGATTACGAACTTCACCGGCAACAACGGCAAAGCCGCGCCCCTGCTCGCCCGCGCGCGCCGCTTCTACTGCCGCGTTCAGCGCCAGGATATTGGTCTGGAAGGCAATACCGTCAATCACACCAATAATGTCAGCGATCTTCTGCGAACTGGTGGCGATATCGTGCATGGTTTTCACCACGCCATCGACGACTTTACCGCCGCGCTCGGCGGTCTCCGACGCACTTTGCGCCAGCAGCGAAGCCTGACGGGCGTTGTCAGCGTTCTGCTTAACCGTCGCCGTCAACTCTTCCATGCTGGCAGCGGTCTGCTCCAGCGCCGAGGCTTGTTCTTCAGTACGCGAGGAGAGATCGTTATTTCCGGCAGCAATTTCGCTGGTGCCGGAGTAAATGGCATCCGAACCCTGGCGCACATTGGTAACGGTATCGATTAACGCGTTCTGCATATGATCGACGCTTTGCGCCAGTTCGGTCATTTCGCTGCGACCGGCAATCGTCAGTGTATGCGTCAGGTTACCGCCCGCAATTTCGCGGATATGAGCGATGACCGATGACAATGGCGACAGCAGAATACGGCGGATCCCATACCAGACGCCGGTCAGTACAATCAGCAAGGCCAGCGCCAGAACCGCCATCTGCCATTTCGCAAAGGTGTAATCGCTGACGCTCTGCTCCCAGGCATTACGGTAGAGGCTGTCGCTCAGTGCAGCATATTTTGCCATCGCGTCACCGAGGGCGTTTTGCATCCCTTGAGTCGGCTGCGCCATAAAGGCGTTGATATTGCCGCTCTCCAGAAACTGAACCAGCTCCGTCAACGCAGCATTATAGGTACGATATTTCTCATCCAGCGCCTGCCGCGCCGCATCCATTTCCGGCAGCGATGGCATGTTGTGAAAGGCGTCGTAATGTTTTGCTGCTTCCGCCAGCGAGGCTTTCGCGCTGTTCAACAGGTCGGTTTTGGCGCTGCTCTGCTGGTTGCCTGGGTCGAGCAACATACGCGCCGACGAGCGGCTCAGGTTGATGCGCGTTTGCAGCATTAATTCCCAGGCTTTTCCCAGTTCAGTTTGTTGCATACGCAGGTCATTAGAAGCAGCAAAACTCTGCTGGTTTTGCTTAAGGGAAGAGAAAAAAAGTCCCCCGGATACGAGCTGCAACAGGGCAAACACTGCCAGCACACTCATCAGCAGAGTAACGACGCGGATACGGTTCAACATGCAACACCTTTTCGATATGTTCTTAATGGTGTTATCGGCATGCGGCCAGGGAACTTTACATTTGCGAAAGGGAATTAAATAGTAACTTGAAATGCAATGTTCGCGGTCAGGGTATCACTCGATCTTTCCTGCAGCGGCGTGGTCTGCGTTGTAAGGTGCAGTCAGTTAACGTTAATGTCGCACCGATAGCGGTTTAATGACTGAGAAATCGCAAAACAAACGACTATGTAAAAGAGGTATTTTTTGTCAGTAAAAATAACGAATTAGAAGAATTGGACGCGTTGTCCAGTGGTAATGAAGGATAAACAAAATAACCGACAAAAAAGTGTATAAAAAAAGCGGATGACCGGTGAGTCATCCGCTCTTGTATGGCGGTTACGCGACGTGCGTTGCCGCGATGTCCAGCAGCGCCATCTCTTCGCTGTTGAGCAGTTTTTCAATGTTCACCAGAATCAGCATCCGGTCGCCAAGCGCACCGAGGCCGGTCAGGTATTCGGTGGACAGGGTGACGGCGAATTCCGGTGCCGGGCGGATCTGGTCCGATGCCAGGGAAAGCACATCAGAGACACCATCCACTACGATGCCAACCACACGCTGTCCCAGATTCAGGACGATAACCACGGTGTTGTCATCATACTCGACGTCGCCCTGGCTGAACTTCACGCGCAGGTCAACAATCGGCACGATCACGCCACGCAGGTTGGTCACGCCTTTGATAAAGTCCGGGGTATTGGCGATACGGGTCACCTGATCGTAGCCACGAATTTCCTGCACTTTGAGAATATCGATGCCGTACTCTTCATCGCCCAGAGTGAATACCAGGAATTCCTGTCCTGACGGCTCGCCAGCCAGTTTTGCTACATTACTCATACCGGTCATGTTTTATACCTTCTACTTAATCAGGCGGCTGTGTGCGCCATACGATGTTCACGATTCAACCCCTGCAACGCTGACACATCCACGATCAGCGCAACACTACCATCGCCCAGGATGGTGGCGGCAGAAATACCCGGCACTTTGCGATAGTTGCTTTCCAGGTTTTTCACCACAACCTGGTGCTGACCGATCAACTGATCAACCAGCAGCGCATAGCGACGACCTGCGCTCTGCAGAATAACGACAATCCCCTGCGTGGCCTCAGTTTTCGCCCCCATCACGTCAAACACTTTCCACAACTCAACCAGCGGCAGGTATTCACCACGTACTTCCAGTACGCGCTCACCACCAGCCAGCGGATGCAGATCTTCTTCACGCGGTTGCAGCGACTCCATCACCGCGTTCAGCGGCAGAATGAAGACTTCGTTGTTCACTTTTACTGACATCCCGTCGAGGATTGCCAGCGTCAGCGGCAGCAGGATACGAATCGTCGTGCCAGAGCCTTGTTTGGATTTTATTTCAACGTGGCCACCCATTTCCTGGATGTTACGTTTTACCACGTCCATGCCCACGCCGCGGCCGGAAACGTCGGTAACCTGCTCTGCGGTTGAGAAACCCGGGGCAAAAATCAGCATGCCGACTTCTTCATCGGTCATGTTTTCGTTGACCGCCATTCCCTGCGAAATCGCTTTCGCCAGGATACGCTCGCGGTTAAGACCAGCACCGTCGTCAGTCACTTCGATGCAGATATTTCCGCCCTGGTGTTCCGCCGAAAGAATCAGGTTACCGATAGGCGATTTACCGGCTTCGACACGTTTTTGTGGGGTTTCAATACCGTGGTCGAGGCTGTTACGCACCAGGTGCGTTAACGGGTCAATGATGCGCTCGATCAGGCTCTTATCCAGTTCCGTCGAGCTACCTTGCAGAGTCAGTTCAACCTGTTTATCCAGCTTGCTCGCCAGATCGCGCACCAGACGCGGGAAGCGGCTAAAGACATATTCCATCGGCATCATACGGATGGACATCACCGATTCCTGCAGGTCACGAGCGTTGCGCTGCAACTGGCTCATGCTGGTGATCAGATCGCCGTGTGTGACCGGATCCAGCTCATTGGAGCGCTGAGCCAGCATCGACTGGGTGATCACCAGTTCTCCGACCAGGTTAATTAGCTGGTCAACTTTTTCAACCGCCACACGGATACTGGTTGATTCGCTGGCACGCGCCGGTTTTTCACGAGCTGCCGGTTGTTCTTTCGCGACCGCTTTCAGCGCCGGAGCCGCTGGTTTCTCCGCCGGAACCGCAACAGGCGCTGGCGTTTCAACCACTTGTGCAACCGCTTCAACTGCTGCAGGCGCGGGGGCTGTCTCTGCGGTGGGTTTTTCGAACGCAATTTGATCGGCTTCGATGACGAAGCACAATACCGCGATAATATCGTCTTCGCTGACGCCGCCATCAAGCGTCACGCTCAGGGTATCAGCCCCCTTCACTACGTCGCTCAACGTTCCGAGGTTACCCAACTCTTCTTCCAGCAGTGCAACTTCGCTCTCTTTCAGGCGAGACAGGACGATGCGCAGTTTGCCGTCGCTTTCGGCAGCTGGCGCAGCAGCGGTTTCGGACTCCAGCGCAGTATCCACAACGGAGAGTTTTGCACCATTTGCAGGGGCAGCGACGACCTCTCCTTTTGCTTCCAGCGCCAGTTGGCGCAGGGCATTGCAGATATATTCAAAGCTGGCGGCGTCTGGCTCTTGCGAGCTTTTATAAGCGTCGAGCTGTTCCTGCATAATATCTTTGGTTTCCAAAAACAGGTTGATAATGTCGGTGTTAAGCTGCATTTCGCCACGCCGGGCCTCATCAAGCAGGTTCTCCATCAGGTGTGTGGTTTCCTGCAGGATGGTAAAACCAAATGTACCTGCGCCTCCTTTAATAGAGTGCGCCGCACGAAAGATGGCGTTGAGCTGTTCCGAATCCGGCGCTTCAGGCACCAGATCCAGCAAATGTTGTTCCATATCAGCCAACAACTCGTCGGCCTCATCGAAGAATGTCTGATAAAAATCACTAATATCCATGCTCACGCTATCACCTCGGATTGGCTTGTGGCGATGTGGGAACTGTTGCCGGAGCCGCCGGTGTGGATGCAGGTGCTGCTCCGACCGCAGGTTCTGGCTGTGTAATCGCGCTTATTGGCGCACTCTCGCTTTCGGCATTCTCATGCAGAATGGCTTCTTCAGTCTGTTTGTTGAGTACCAAAAGACTGATTCGGCGGTTGATTGCTTCATTCGGACCTCTGTCCGCAAGGCGCATTGTTGCCGCCATACCTACAACCCGAAGAATTTTGCCATTATCCAGCCCACCGGCAACCAGCTCACGGCGCGATGCATTTGCACGATCGGCGGAAAGTTCCCAGTTGCTGTACCCTCTTTCGCCATTGGCGTAAGGGAAATCATCGGTGTGGCCCGAAAGGCTCACTTTGTTAGGGATGCCATTCAGTACTGGCGCAATAGCACGCAAAATATCGCGCATATAAGGTTCGACTTCCGCGCTGCCGGTTTTAAACATCGGCCGGTTCTGGCTGTCGATAATCTGAATACGCAACCCTTCCTGCACCAGATCGATTTTCAGGTGCGGACGTAGCGCGCGCAGTTTGGGATCGGCTTCGATTAACTGATCCAGATCGCCACGCAACTTACTCAGCCGCGACTGCTCCATGCGTTTTTTCAAATCGTCAATATTGGGCTGTTTTTGCACTTCGCCCTGTTGCTGTGTGTAGTCATCGCCACCGCCCGGAATCGGGCTTTCGCTGTTTGAAATTCGCTGCCCACCCGTAATTGCGGTTGCTAACGGCGTACGGAAATACTCCGCAATCTGAATAAGTTCTTTCGGGCTGGAGATGGAGATCAACCACATCACCAGGAAGAACGCCATCATCGCCGTCATAAAGTCGGCGTAGGCAATCTTCCAGGAGCCGTGCGCTCCACCGCCATGACCTTTATGTTTTTTTCGTCTGACTACGACGATCGGATGGGACTGGTTTTTCATGCGTCCTCGGTCGTGGTCTGTTGGTTAGGATTTCTGACCGCACGGACGTGTTCATCCAGTTCGATAAACGACGGACGTTCGCTGGAGTACAGCGTTTTACGACCAAACTCGACCGCAATTGGCGGTGCATAACCGTTAAGATTCGACAGCAAGGTGATCTTGACGCACTGCATCATTTTGGCGGTTTCCGCACTCTTCTGGCGTAAAACGCTGGCCAGCGGGGAGATAAAACCGTACGCCAACAGGATGCCGAGGAAGGTTCCCACCATCGCATGTGCAATCAGCGCACCGAGTTCAGCCGCCGGACGATCGGCGGAGGCCAGCGCGTGCACCACCCCCATCACCGCCGCAACGATACCGAACGCGGGCAGCGAATCGCCCACCATCGCCAGCGCATTTGCCGGCACTTCGGCTTCGCTTTCGTGCGTTTCGATCTCTTCGTCCATCAGCGCTTCAATTTCAAAGGTGTTCATGTTGCCGCTGATGATCAGGCGCAGATAATCGACAATAAATTCAAGCATCGTCGCATCCGCAAGAATACGTGGATAGCTGGCGAAAATTTCGCTCTCTTTCGGATTCTCAATATCTCTTTCGAGCGAGAACATCCCTTGCTGACGCGATTTCGCCATCAGGCGGTAAAGCAGAGCCAGCAAATCCATATACATGCTTTTGGTGTATTTCGAACGACGAAACAGCAAAGGCATGGCTTTCATCGTACCTTTGATCGCTTTGCCATTGTTACCAACGATGAATGCACCTACCCCCGCGCCACCGATGATGATCAGTTCAGACGGTTGATAAAGTGCCCCAAGTTCCCCGCCGGTCATCATATAACCGCCAAAGACTGCACCAAGAACAACCAGGTAACCTAATACGATAAGCACGACATCATCCTTCTGCTAATGACTAAGGCTCGGGATAAACATTTCAGAGGGTTAAACCGAATTTCAGGCAAAAAAAAGCAGCGGCATTACTGCACCGCTGCTGGAGTGTTTTCCACCTGTTTCGGTCAAACAGCCTGTTCGATCTGTTCATCCAGCAGTTGTGGAATAATATCGGCAGCATCCCGGGAAAGTTTACGTCTTTTTACCGCGCGGGACGGCGGCTGGCATAAACTACAGGCAAAGCTACCAACAGGCTGGTGTGCGTGCGTAATAAAATTACCGTCACAGCAATTACAGCGAGACAACTCCAGCATTCCGCTTTCCACGAAACGAACCAGTGTCCAGGCGCGAGTCAGCGCCAGCAGCGGCCCATCATCGTTATGAGGGCATTGTTCCAGATAGAGTTTGTACGCTTTGATGACTGCATCAACGCCGCTGCACAGGCCTGTTTTTAACAAAAACTGCCAGGCGTTACAGAACATGGACGCATGAATATTCTGCTCCCAGGTCATAAACCAGTCAGTGGAGAATGGCAGCATGCCTTTAGGCGGCGGGCTACCACGTAACTCTTTGTAGAGTTTAATAAGACGACCACGACTAAGCTGTGTCTCACTCTCCAGCATCTGTAAACGTGCACCCAGCGAAATCAGTTCCATTGCTAACTGAATATCGCGGGCTTCCTGAACAATGCTTTTCTCGCCCATGGTTAAGCCCTTTTCTTTCTTGCCGCATCGCCGGTCTGTGAAGACTCATTCAGCAGGCGGGTTGAAAGTAAAATCCCGGTGTGGACTTGCTGTAAATCATCCACGCGTGATTCCTGGGTCAGACGAGTAATAGTCTGGTGATTGTCAAAACGGAACTGGCAGATAAGCTGATTGGTTTCAGCCAGTTTCACCATTTGTGGAAGGGTTAATTCACCCAGTGTGTTCGCCATCTCTTCGTTAATGCCAAGACGGAACATTGCGGACGCTTTGTCCTGGCTAATCAAACGCTGAGCAAGAAGCAAATACGACAAGTTAATGTCATACACATGTTTCAGCAACTCGGATGTATGCATTTTTCCCATCCCGAATAACCAACTTGTATCTTATGCGGCTGAGCCGCACCCCGTGATGTCGCCGGAAAAAACCGGTATAAAAAAGAAAGGCTAAATGCATAACTGACTTAGGATCTCGCACTCGCGGCACTTCGCTCAAATGTAATGGCCTTGATACGCGCTTAATCATTTCTTACAAAGAACTAAGATTTTTCCTAATTCGACGCAACTGTACTCGTAGGTGCTGACACATACAATCTGACCCGGACAAAAATTTGAAATTTTTGTGATCTGCGTCACAAAATTTAACGGATTATGGGTAATAAATCTATCAGTCCCGCTTGTGATTTGATGCTTTTTTGTTCTGTCAGTCGCTTTTTTTATTCCATTTGGCCGAATACTCATGCAAAACTGCGGCTCCAGGTCATCAACTGGTCTGAGGAGTGACGTTTTGCAACATTCATCGTTACCAAAACGTTTCTATTGCAGATATACAATCAAAAAAGCATATAAAACAACAAATTAAGCTTTCAGGGTCGCTAATTAATTACTATGGGTAATCATTTCAAAATTGTTAGTCATTATGATTGATAGTTTAACAATTTGATCTTAAATTCTTTAAATTTTAGATAAGATTTTAAAATCGGTTAAATGCAGGAATATGCATTAAAGTCTTAGCATAAGAATAATTAATGAATATTTATGATAACCTTCACATCCCCGCAATAATCCTGGGTTGCACTGAGTTCAGAAACAGAGTAATGGTGAGAAAAAATTGATTTGTCGTGGAGAGTGAGAAATGCAATATGCTCATCTTCTGGTCGCTGTTGCGGTGACGCCCGAAAGCCGGCGTTTACTGGCCAAAGCCATTGATATTGCCCGCCCTTTCAATGCCCGCATCTCCCTTATTACCTTAGCTTCCGATCCTGAACTCTATAACCAGCTTGCCGCTCCGATGATGGAAAATGTCCGTGAAGTGTTGCAGGAAGAGACGCAACAATTTCTGGATCAACTCATTAGCGAGGCCGGATACCCTATCGAGCAGGCGCTCATCGCATCAGGCGCATTAAGCGAACATATTCTGCATACCTGCCGTACACAGGGCATCGATTTAGTGGTCTGCGGCAATCACAATCAAACGTTCCTCGCCCGCGCAGCGTGTGCGGCAAAGAGCATCGTTCATGCCAGTGAAGTGGATGTTTTATTGGTGCCTTTAGGAGCGTGAAGCGCTCCTGCTGTCGCAGGAGCGCCGCTGACGTTAAGCCAGCTTCGGAAAGGTCGCCACTTTATGCTGTAGCTGGCTTTGTGCGCTACGTGGCGTGATGCGCTTTAAATCGCGAAGGAACCTCTGCTGCCAGTGGTTGATATCATTCTCCTTAATGATTTCAAGCATTTCTGCATGGCGTGATATGCGCTCTGCCAGCGGCATTCTCAGCGCCCTGTCCATCGCCGCAGCAACATCATCCCGGTCGTAAGGATTCACAATCAGCGCCGATGTCAGCTCATTCGCCGCCCCGGCAAATTGCGACAGTATCAACACACCCGGATCGGCCGGATCCTGCGCCGCAACATACTCTTTCGCGACGAGATTCATGCCGTCACGCAGCGGCGTCACTAAGCCCACTTCGGCGTAACGGAAGACTTTCATCAATACTTTACGGTCAAAGTGCTGGTTCAGATAGTAAAGCGGCGTCCAGCCAAGCTGACCATATTTGCCGTTGATTCGCCCGGCTTCGGTTTCCAGTTGGTGCCGAATATCCTGGTAAGCCTGTACTTCGCCACGGGAGGTTGGCGCAATCTGCGTATAGCGAATTTTTCCGTGATGCTGGGGGAATTTCTCCAGCAGCGTTTCGTAGGCAAGGAAGCGCTCTGGCAAGCCTTTGGAGTAGTCAAGCCGCTCCACAGAGAAAATGTTCTTAACGTTCTTAAGTTCATTTTTCAACTGTGCCAGTTTAGGCGGTAGCGGCCCGGCAGCCTGTTTGGCAATCTCGTCTGGTTCAATCCCTATCGGGTAAACCTCAGTGCGGAAATTTTTCCCCCATGCGACATGTTCTTTACCGCTGCGAGTGGTCAGACGAGTCTTCATTGACAGGCTATCCAGGAACGCCAGTCTGTCGCTTTCGGTCTGAAAACCCATCAGGTCATAATCACAGAGCGCTTCCAGCAGTTCCGCATGCGGCGGCAAGGCATTAAAGATTTCCGGCGTCGGGAAAGGGATATGCAGGAAGAAACCAATCTGATTATTCACGCCGCGCTTGCGCAGTTCGCTGGCAAACGGTAGCAGGTGATAATCGTGGATCCACAGAATGTCATCCTCTTTCAGTAACGGCAGCAGCTTATCCGCCAGCAGCGCATTGACCTGCTGATAACCCTCCCAGGCTTCACGCTGGTAATTGACCAGATCGAGTCGATAGTGGAAAGCAGGCCATAAAACGGCGTTGGAGAATTGCGAATAATACTGTTCGTAATGCTCATCACTGAGGGTAAACGATGCCCAGGTGATATTCCCTTTTGTCACCTTTTTTAGCGGCTGGTCCTCGTCCCCCAGCTCACCGCTCCAGCCGAACCACAGCCCGCCGGTGGCTTTTAATGCTCCCAGAATCCCTACAGCCAGCCCGCCAGCGCTGGCCTTTTTGTTGTCAGGCGGAGCAATACGATTAGATACTACGACTAAGCGACTCATAGCCATCTCTCCTGTTTGTTAGCGCCTGTTGTTTTTCTTGTTGATGGTCAGTGATACGTTCAAGCCACCGATAAACTTCATTTACGCTGTCCAGACGCCATTTTGCCTGCGTCTCGCCAGCACCAACTTTGATTGATTCGCCCCCCAGCGCGTTCACGGTTTTAAACCCATGCTCATCTGTCAAATCATCGCCGACAAAAACCGGTATGCGGCCAGCAAAAGGCGGTGTCTCTAAAAATGCCGCAATGGCCGCTCCCTTATGAATGCCGGACGGTTTAAGCTCCACCACGCATTTCCCTGGCTGCATTGCCAGCTGCGGGTAGCGCGCGACCATGTGCTTTGCCAGTGCAAAAACCGCGTCTTCATGCTGCGGCGCCTGACGGTAGTGCAAAGCAAATGCCATGCCTTTCGCTTCCAGCTCCACGCCGTGAAGCGATGCCACTTCGTGCCGGAGCGAACGCTCCAGCGGTTGTACGATATTTTCCGGTAATGTCACCCGTTCGGTATGACCCTTGATGTCGCGGCGTTCTGCCCCGTGCACGCCAGCCAGCGGAAAACGCCAGGGTTTGGCGAGTTGCTCGAGCTCAGCGATTGAGCGCCCTGAAATCAATGCCAGTGCCCCGTTGTTCATCTCAGCAAGCAATGAAAGTCTGGCCAGCACAGCGTCCGGAACAGAGACATCATCCGGGTGCGGTTTAATGTCAGCGAGGGTGCCATCCAAATCGAAAAAAAAGGCAAAATTACCGGAAAAGAGAGGCGGTACAGATAATGCGTCTTCCACCCTGGTTTCCTCCTTACAGTCTTTGATGAGAGCCGTTCTTCACTAACATCTCATTATCATTAGCCATGTAAGTATAGACAGTGTGACGCTGCTCGCCATTTTAAGCATGACTTACCAGCCGGATTAGCGGCTGGTAAGGTGGAGGGATAAACTATAAGGCTATGTCTAAAAATTACGCGTTAAGGCTTAAACTGTGCGTTTGGACTTTTGTTTGTAGCGGTCGAAAATTACCGCCGCCAGCAGGATCAAACCACGCACCACATACTGTGAGAATGGCGAGATGTTCAGCAGGTTCATGGCGTTTTCGACGGTGCCCAGAATCAGGATCCCGGCAACAACATACGATATTTTGCCAATCCCGCCTTTCAGCGATACACCACCCAATACACAGGCTGAGATAACAATCAACTCATAGCCAATCGACGTCATCGGCTGGCCACTGGTCATACGCGAAGCAAGAATAATCCCCGCTGCCGCTGAGACCAGACCGGAGAGCACAAAGATGATGATTTTCGTGCGTACCACCGGAACGCCCGCCAGGCGGGCCGCTTCTTCATTACCGCCAATCGCCAGCGTATTGCGGCCAAACGTGGTTCTATTGAGCAGGAAGCCAAAAATAATCAGGCAGGCAACCGTCAACCAAATCGGCGCGGGCAGCCCCAGCCAGTTGGCGTAACCGAGGGTGAAGAAACGTTCATCCTCGATGCCGACCGCTTTACCGTCGGAAATAATATACGCCAGCCCGCGGACGATCTGCATCGTGGCAAGCGTGGTGATCAAGGCATTGATCTTCAAACGCGCAATCACGAAGCCGTTAATAAAACCGCTGACCACGCCGAGCAGCAAACCGGCAAATACGCCAATCCACAAACTCTCCGAGATATTAATCACCACTGCTGTGGTTACCCCGGCGCAGGCGATGACCGACGCGACCGACAGGTCAAAATCCCCGGACGCAAGGCAGAACAGCATGCCGCAGGCCACCATGCCGGACATTGAGATCGCCAGCCCCAGCCCTTTCATATTGACGAAAGAGGCGAAGTTCGGCACAAACAGCGCGCAGCCGATAAACAGCACGGCAAACACCACCAGCATGCCGAACTGATCCCAGATTCGCCCAAAGCTGAGCGAGGATTTCGGTGCGCGGGACGTAGTTAAAGATGACATCATTTTCTCCTCACTCAGGCGACAGCCTGGCTAACTTTCGGCATCGCGAGGCTCAGCGCCCGCTGTTCATCACACTGACCGTGAAGCAGTTCACCGGCGATTTCCCCTTCACGCATCACCACGATGCGATCGGCAACGCCGAGCACTTCCGGCAAATCACTGGAGGCAAACAGCACCGCAACACCGCGGGAAGCCAGCGCGTAAATTACGTTGTAGATCTCATGCTTCGCCCCGACATCAATGCCGCGCGTCGGCTCGTCGAGCAAAATGACTTTCATCTCTTCCGATAACCAGCGACCAAGAATTGCCTTTTGCTGGTTGCCACCGGAGAGATTCATAATCAGTTGTTCCGCACCAGGCGTTTTGATATTGAGCGAACGAATATGGTGTTCGGCGTTTTCACTTTCCCAGCCATCATTGATCAGACAACCTGCGCGAATGTATTTGCGCCGGGCGCTGATATTGATGTTCTCCTGCACCGAGTGAACCGGAATAATGCCTTCCGCTTTACGATCTTCCGGGCACAACATCATGCCCGCCTGGATGGCATGCGCCGGTTTAGTAATATTGACTTGCTCGCCGTCGATAAAGACCTGCCCTTCGGTAATTTTCGTCCCGCCGAATAAGCCTTTCATTAATTCACTGCGCCCGGCGCCCACCAGCCCGAACAGGCCGACAATTTCACCGCTGCGCACGTTTAAAGAGATGGGCGTTCGTACGCCTGGCGCTTTAACCTGCTCCAGCCGCAGGCGTTCTGCCCCGTATTCCCGGGGTTTCCAGCCATAAATATCCCCCAGTTCGCGTCCGACCATCGCCTGCACCAACTGGTCATGATTGACCTGCCGCATGTCCGTAAAGGTGCGCACGTAGCGACCATCTTTAAAGACGGTAATGGCATCGCTGAGCGCAAAAATCTCTTCCATGCGGTGGGAGACATAAAGGATCACCCGGCCCTCTTTACGTAGCTCGCGGATCACACGGAACAGGTTGTCGATCTCACGCGCCGAGAGAGAACTGGTGGGTTCATCAAAGGCGATGATTTTGGCGTTGCGCGCCAGCGCCTTGGCAATTTCGACCATTTGCCACTGACCAATGGAGAGATATTTCAGCGGCGTTTGCGGATCGATATCCAGCCCAAGATGCTGAAGCTGCAAACCGGCTTCGTAATTCAGCAACGAACGGTTCACAATGCCGCTCTTGTGCGGGATCTGGCCAAGGTAGATATTCTCCGCGACGGTCATCTCCGGCACCAGATGCAGCTCCTGGTAGATGATCGCCACCCCGGCATTCAGCGCTGCAGTAGTATCCGCGAAGGTGACTTCCTCACCTTTTATTACCAGCGAACCGGTGGTTGGCGCGTAATTGCCGCTGAGGATTTTTAACAGTGTCGATTTACCTGCGCCGTTTTCACCCATCAGGGCGTGGATTTGCCCGGCGTAACAATCAAAACTGATCTCACTGAGCGCTTTCACACCGGGAAACGTCTTGCCGATGCCGCGAAAAGAGAGATAAGGAGTAGACTGTTGCATAACGTCTCCGTAAAGCAGTTCATTGTACGTCTGGCCCCCCGCCTGAAGCGGGGAGCACAATCAACAGAGAATTACAGTCCTTTTTTCGCCAGCTCTTCTTTGAAGTTCTCGCGCGTGATCAGCACCACGTCCGTTACTGCTGTAAATTTCGGTGGTTCAACGCCTTTGGTAACCCAGTTGTAGAGCAGTTGGCTGGTTTTATAGCCATGCACGTCCGGGCTTGGCAGCAGAGAACCGAAGAAGCCGGTTGCCTGCGCTTTCGACAGCTCACTTACCGCATCGACGCCGTTAATACCAATACCGATGACATCCGGCGCTTTAAAGCCCTGGCCTTCTGTTGCACGCACGCCACCCAGCACAGTGTTGTCATTCATGCCCAGCACCAGCCAGTGTTTCACTTCCGGATGCTGTACCAGCAGGGAGTTACCGGCATCAAATGCACCGGGGATATCGTTAGATTTGGTCGGCACCTGGTAGATCTGTTTTTCCGGGAAACCGGCTTTTTTCAGCGCGTCCATAGAACCGGTCGTGCGGCGGCGAGCGGTATCCAGCTCGTTCGCGGTAATCGCCATGACGCCGGTCTCTTTCACATTCCAGCCACGTTTTTGCATCTCTTTATAGAGCTCTTCACCCTGACGCGCGCCGATTTCGCTCGCTGCCATCATCACCAGCGGCACCGAGGTCATCGGTTCGCCTTTGGCGTTGACGAACTGGTCGTCCACCGCAATGACTTTCATGTCATAACCCCGCGCTTTGGCGACAATCGCTGAGCCCAGTTTGGGATCCGGAGTACAAATAACAAATCCTTTTGCGCCGCTGGCCGCCAGGCTATCAATGGCGTTCAGCGTTTTTTCACCATCAGGGACGGCGATTTTAATCACTTCAAAACCTAAATCTTTGCCCGCCTTGTCGGCAAACTTCCATTCAGTCTGGAACCAGGGTTCTTCTGGCTGTTTAACCAGGAACCCGAGCTTCATCGTTTCAGCGATAGCGGATTGTGACATAACGGCAGCCAGACCGATGGC
Source organism: Kosakonia sp. MH5 (assembly GCF_009935945.1). Taxonomy (NCBI): domain Bacteria; kingdom Pseudomonadati; phylum Pseudomonadota; class Gammaproteobacteria; order Enterobacterales; family Enterobacteriaceae; genus Kosakonia; species Kosakonia sp. MH5. The sequence goes on from NZ_QODH01000009.1 coordinate 153,565, forward strand.
CGCCAACGCTTTAGTGAATTTGTGCATGGTAAACTCCAGCTTTAGCTTTCTTTTATGTAGGGAAAAATAATTACCGGTTCATTTAAAAGTTAATAAAACAAGGCATTAGAGTCCGCACATCCCTGGACACCTGTGCTGGAAGTAGTTTTAGCGGGAAATTGATTCTCCATAGGAGAGCGGCATCACACCGCAGAATTACAGTAATTCTGTACATAAATTCAGCGATATAGCACATAAAAACAGCCGATTTTGTCAGACAAATAGAAAGGATAAAAGCAGGATAATCCATAACATCAGCCAGCTTATCCTTGTCCCGGATGCAGGGCGCATCCGGGCAGAAAAATCACCAGCTATAGTAGATATGATCGGCGTGATCTCGCGCTGCAGTTTCGTCCCCCTGCAAACGCGCAGCAATCGTCAACGCAAAATTGAAAGCCAGCCCGAGGCCTTTACCGCTGATCAGGTTGCCATCTTCCACCACTGGCGCGTCCACATACTCACCATCATTGACAGTTTCGTACAGATCGCCGGAGCAGACATAGCGGCGGCCCTTCAGCAAGCCGTTGCCGCCCAGCACGCGCGCAGCAGCGGAACAGATAGGGCAAATTAACTTGCCGGCTGTGTCGTGCTGTTCAATAAATTGCACCACCGCTTTGCTGGCAGCCAGATTCACGCTGCCCTGCGGCCCGCCGGGTAAGACGACGGCGTCATACAGCTTTGCCTGACGCTCTGTCAGCGTGCTGTCTGCAACCATCGGGATAGCGTGATAACTGACCACCGCGCGGGACTCCGCGCAGGCCAGTGTTTCGACTTCAATATTTAAGCGACGCAGGATATCAATGGTGATAATCGCTTCTGCTTCTTCGAAACCGGGCGCCAACAACACCGCCACTTTTTTCATGTCCGACTCCTTACGTTGAAGGTGGGTTGATTAAAGTGGGGTTATTGTTGATCAAAACAGCGTTTCATAATTCCCGCTGCGTCACATCCCTGCCAGGCAGAGTCCTTAGTGAGCTTCCCCCTGAGGGGTAAATTTCAGTTCAATTAAGGCGATAGCTTTCTGGATTGCACGGCGGGTAACCGGGTCGGCCGCTGCCGGGTGGGTAGCAAAATCGATGCTCTTAAGCTGGTGAGACATTTTCTCACGCACTTCAACCGGCGCGATGACGTCGATAACGTCGAGGATCTGTTTGATGACGAGTTGACAGGCAACGATATCGGATACCAGTTCCTGGTCGGTGGAGAGATTCTGTGACATAGGCGCTCCTTAAATAAAGTGCGCCATAGTAGCGGGAATTCATGTGTATGAGTAGGCCTGGCAGGCGGACGACAGGCATAAAAAAACCTGCTTCAGCAGGTTTTTTTATCATCAGAACATAGCGCCTGGCGGTACGTCTTTGAATGTTTTGCAATAGGTTTCAAACATATGCTTCAGAATTTTACGCAGTTTCATTTTTGCTCCGGCGATTTGTTATGCAGGTGTTACGTCTCAATGCGTACATAATATGACCTCCATCACAAAAATCAACCATCATGTGATAGAAATCACGTTTCAAAAAATGAAAATGCAGTAGCTTTGTTAAAAATTCAGTTATAAATCCTGCAGTTAGCACACTAAAATTTTCTTTAGTATTCTCAATTATTTTTGCAAATGGCAGACCCACAATGAGTGAAAGCACCCTTTTGCGGAAGACTGGAGGTCTTTCTCCCGCTGCGCTACTGGTAGCCGGCGCTTTCTTTATGGAGTTTATCGACGGCACGGTAATCGCGACCGCCCTGCCGGATATGGCAAAAACGTTTGGCGTCGAAGCTGTTGCGCTGAACATCGGTATCAGCGCTTATTTAATTACCCTTGCTGTGCTGATCCCGGCCAGCGGCTGGATCGCCGATCGCTTTGGCGCGCGCAATGTCTTTTCCATGGCGCTGGCTATCTTCACCATGGCATCGATATTGTGTGGGCTGTCGACCAGCGTAGAGATGTTTGTCAGCATGCGTATTTTACAGGGTGTTGGCGGCGCATTGATGGTGCCGGTTGGGCGCCTCGCCGTACTGCGCACCACGCCAAAACATCAGCTTATTACCGCCATCGCCACGCTCACCTGGCCCGCGCTGGTCGCGCCGATCATCGGCCCGCCGCTGGGGGGATTTATTACGCATTACGCTGACTGGCGTTGGATCTTCTTTATTAATGTGCCGCTGGGAATTATGGCGATTTTGCTGGCGCTGCGCATCATTCCCAATATTCGTGAAGAGGAGCGGCGCCCGTTCGATTTACCGGGGTTTATCGCCACGTCGGTGGCGATGGTCAGCCTGGTTTATGCCATGGAGGATTTAGGCGCAGAGCAGCCGCAAGGCGTGCTGACCAGCGGGTTGCTGATACTGGGCGGTTTAACGCTGGCCTTTACCTTGCGCCATTTCCGGCGTGCGCAATGGCCGATGATCCGGCTGGATGCGCTGCAGGTGCCGACCTTTCGTGTGACGATGTACGGCGGCTCGCTGTTTCGTGCATCAATAAGCGCCGTCCCTTTTCTGCTGCCGCTACTGTTCCAGGTCGGTTTTGGTATGGATCCTTTCCACGCAGGGCTGCTGGTGCTGGCGGTATTTGCCGGTAACCTGACGATCAAACCCGCCACGACGCCGCTGATTCGCTGGCTGGGCTTTAAAAAATTGCTGTTGATTAACGGCGCGCTGAATGTGCTGGCGCTGCTGGCCTGCGCTTTTCTCACCTCGGCAACGCCTGTCTGGCTTACCTTTGTGGTGCTGTTCCTGGGCGGCGTCTTCCGTTCGGTACAGTTTACCGGCGTCAGCACCCTCGCCTTTGCCGATGTTCCGTCACCACAAATGAGTTATGCCAATACGCTGTTCAGTACCGCCACACAACTGGCTGTCGGCCTGGGTATCACCCTTGGTGCAATTGGTATTCGTATTGGTGAACATGTCAGTAAGTGGCTGCATCTCACTGGCGTTGAAGGGATCAGTTTCCGGCTGGCATTTGTGTTTATCGCGCTGATCTGCCTGGTTGGCATGTTTGATACGTTGCGCCTGACCAGAGATGCCGGAAGCGCCGTATCGCAGAAGAAAAAAGTGTAAAGAGACCGCCGCAGCCGGGCCAGCTGCGGCGGCGGTTGTTTATCAGGCCAGCACTTCGCGAACGAACGCCTCAATCTCTTTGTTCTGGCAGTGTTCAAAGAAGCACTGCTGGAAGCGCTCGCCGGAGACGGCCGTTTTCACCAGTTCACGGTCAATGGCGCGCAGGGAATCGAGGTAATTGTCTTTAACCACTGCGGCTTTCACCTGGTTCAGGATCCCGGCATTACGCACCTGCGGCTCTTTACGCTCCGGCGGATAACCTTCCCCTTTACGACCGGTAAAGGCTTTCTCAAAAATAAAGCGCACGTTCAGTTCTGCGCCCCAGCCAAAACCTTTCGCAAACGGCAGCGATAACGCATTACCGTTGTTGATCTGGGCAAACAGAAACGCATCCGCTGGATCAATACAGTAGCCGCACACCACGCCCGGATGAATGTTCAGCGACATCAGCGCACCCTGCCCGGTACCGCAGCCGGTGACGACAAAATCCACGGCTTTCGCGTTCAGCAGAATACTCGCCATAATACCCAGGTGGATGTAGGTCAGATGATGGTCATTCTCGTCGCTCATGCCGACGTTAAACACCGGAAAATCTTTTTCATCGGCAACGGCTTTCAGCTCTTTCAGAATGATGGCGTTTTTAGCCGCCTGACTGTTTTCCATCATCAGTGCAATTTTCATTTTTGATCTCCTGTGAACATGCTTCAGATAGCAAAGGTTGGATAAACCATACTATCTGCCAAACATACTTTCAAATTTAATGAAATTTGGTTTTAAAAATCAAAAGCGGGTTCACAGTTTTACATCACTCCCCCGTCGTTTCACCGTCGCGATTAGTAGCACCAGTTCCACGGGTTATTCTGCCGATTGCCCTCCGATCCGCACGTTAAGATGAGAACATGCCAAAATGAATCAGAGTGATTTCATGAAGAAAATTTTTGTTGCCGCCTCGCTGCTCCTGCTTGCTGGCTGTACCCTCACCAAAGAGGCGGAAGTCAGCAGTGTCGATACCACCAGTGGACTGGTGCGTCTGAGCTATAACCAGTCGATGATGCAAACCGCGAATTACGACCAATACACCGCTCAAGGAACGGCTAACAAACAGTGCCAGCAGATGGGTTATGCTACAGCAGTGCCTTTCGGCCAACCGATCGAAACGTGTAGCCTGATCAGCGGTTCGGTTTGCATGAATACAAAAGTCACTATTCAATATCAGTGCCGCGGCATGGCCTTTTCCCATACCACGGGCAGTTGGTAATTGCCGGGCCAGCAATCATGCTGGCCTGCACATTTATTAATAATCAAAACAATTCTCATTTATTTAATTAACCGCTGCAATGCGTGTTATTCTCATTCACTTCGTGAATAAATGTTTTTTCATTTAACCTTTTGCAAATAATTAAATAACAAATTATAGTGGCCGCTCCACTATTCTATTTTTATATTTTCCGGAGCCGCGCCATGTTAAAAGCAGAGATGATTGAAAAACTAAATGAGCAAATGAATCTGGAACTGTTTTCTTCCCTGCTTTATCAGCAGATGAGCGCATGGTGCAGCTACCACAGCTTTGAAGGCGCCGCTGCTTTCCTGCGCCGCCACGCGCAGGAAGAGATGACGCATATGCAGCGTCTGTTTGATTACCTTACGGATACCGGCAGCCTGCCGCGCATCAATACTATCGAGTCGCCGGTTGCTGATTATGCCTCGCTGGATGTGCTGTTTCGCGCCACTTACGAACATGAACAACTGATCACGCAGAAAATTAATGAACTGGCGCACGTTGCTATGACCTCTCAGGATTATCCAACCTTTAATTTCCTGCAATGGTATGTTGCCGAACAGCACGAAGAAGAGAAATTGTTTAAATCTGTTATCGATAAATTAACGCTGGCGGGTAAAAGCGGCGAAGGTTTGTATTTCATCGATAAAGAACTGGCGACGCTGGATACGCAGAACTAATTACGCAGGCGGTAAATAATACTCTTTACCGCCGTTTTTATTAATGTTTGCAGATTTTACTTTCGTGAGTGGAAAACCCCTCTTCAGCCGGAATGAATTTTCCGCGCGCCGCTAAAAAGGTCACTAATTCCGCCGCCGTCATTCCCTCTGCTGAGCAAGTATGAAAACGCGCCGTTTCCCCAAAGCGGACCGTAATGGCCGCAGCGAGACTCTCTGTGGTGTAATGTTCGCCTGATGCAATCATCATATTCAGTACTTCATGACCATGTATTGATGCCATAAATCCTCCTCACAAAAGGTGCATCATAAACACAACATTATCTGTAGATGTTGCGTTAAGACAGGTTTACATGCATCTGGTCCAGCACCAGTCCTGCTTATTTACAGCCTGACAGCAGTAGCGATAGTTTTCCGTTTCCAGCACGATGCCATGATCGAAAAGAGATCGGTTAACTACTCACCGTTTTCGATGCTCCACTCATCTTCCTTTAACCCCTTGGGCAAAGTTTCACCATCAGAATTCGTTTGTACAGATGGCTCAAAAAACACCGTAAATGTATCGTTACACTCTATGTAACGGTCGTTTGACGAAACTACTGAATTATCTTAATCTGCGCCGCAGTTTAGGCTGGTAGTGTGTTTTATTGCAGAGGAAAGCGTGAAGAATCGAACACTTGGGAGTGTTTTATCGTCGCCGGTACCACGATCGGCGCAGGGATGTTGGCAATGCCGCTGGCAGCAGCTGGCGTTGGGTTTGCCACCACTTTCGGGTTACTTATCGCGCTATGGGCGGTGATGTGTTACACCGCCCTGCTCTTGCTGGAGGTTTATCAGCATGTTCCTGCCGATACCGGTCTGGGCTCGCTGGCGAGGCGTTATCTTGGGCGCTATGGGCAGTGGATAACAGGTTTCAGTATGATGTTCTTAATGTACGCGCTGACCGCAGCGTACATCAGCGGCGCAGGAGAGTTGCTGGCGTCCAGCATCAGCCAGTGGTTTAACGTTGCGCTTTCGCCAGTCGCCGGTGTGCTGCTGTTCACTCTTGTTGCCGGTGGTGTCGTATGCGCTGGTACTTCGCTTGTCGATCTGTTTAACCGCTTTCTTTTCAGCGCCAAACTCCTGTTCCTCGTGGTGATGCTGGCGCTGTTAATGCCGCACGTCCACCAGGCGAATTTGCTGACCATGCCGCTGGAAAAAGGACTGGCGCTATCGGCAATTCCGGTGATCTTCACCTCGTTTGGTTTTCACGGTAGCGTACCGAGCATTGTCAGTTATATGGGCGGCGATATCCGCAAATTGCGCAAGATATTTATCATCGGCAGCGCCATTCCGCTGGTGGCCTATATTTTCTGGCAGCTCGCAACGCTTGGCAGTATTGATTCGTCAACGTTTATGGGGCTGCTGGCCAGCCAGGCAGGATTAAACGGGTTGCTGCAAGCATTGCGCGAAGTGGTGGCCTCACCGCATGTGGAACTGGCAGTTCATCTGTTTGCCGATCTGGCGCTGGCGACCTCTTTCCTCGGCGTGTCGCTGGGATTATTTGATTATCTCGCGGATCTTTTTCAGCGGCGTAACAATGCTGCCGGACGCCTGCAAAGCGGAATGATCACCTTCCTGCCGCCGCTGGCCTTTGCGTTATTTTATCCGCGCGGGTTTGTGATGGCGCTCGGCTATGCCGGTGTCGCGCTTTCCGTGCTGGCACTTCTGTTACCGTCAATGCTGGCCTGGCAAAGCCGGAAGCATAATTCGCAAAACAGTTATCGTGTTCCCGGCGGTAAACCCATGCTGTGCCTGATTTTCGCCTGTGGCATTGCGGTTATCGTCATTCAGTTTTTTAACGTCACCGGTCTGCTACCTGAAGTGGGATAAGCCTGAAAAAAAACCGCGCGATAAGATTCGTGCGGTTTTTTGTGCAGTGGATGATATCGAAACGGCCAGCAAACTTTATTTCAGAATCCCTGAAGCAATAACGCTGCGAATATTTTCGCAGGCGATGTAAATCGCTTCGCTTGAATTCGGTAATAGTATCGGCGCTGAAAAACAGACACAAAAAAACCACCTTTCGGTGGTTTCACGACACTGCTTATCATTGATTTTATTCTTTTTTTCCCATGGTACCCGGAGCGGGACTTGAACCCGCACAGCGCGAACGCCGAGGGATTTTAAAAACTATCGAGCCGCTTTGAAAATCATAACCTTATGATTCTAATCATAAAATAAAACGGCTAAGAACGGCTGATTTAGGCTGCTGCTCCATTTTCATCGCCATCGTTTACCCTCTCCCGGTTATCAAATGGATTAAGCGCGACAGCAGCGTCCAGATGGCTCGGCGCGAAATGAGAGTACCGCATTGTCATCTTAATGTCGGTGTGTCCGAGTATGCGCTGAAGCACCAGAATATTACCGCCACGCATCATAAAATGGCTGGCGAAGGTATGCCGTAGCACATGGGTAAGTTGACCGTCCGGCAGCTCAATCCCCGCCCTTTTCACTGCCGCCTTAAATGCTTCATAACAGGGAGTGAATAACGCCCCTCGCTTCTTCGGTAGCAGTTGGCTAAGGGCTGGCGAAATGGGAACTGTACGATTCTTTTTGCCTTTAGTCCGGGTATAGGTGATTCGCCCTGGTAGGATCTGAGACTGTTTTAGCCCTTCTGCCTCTCCCCATCGGGCACCGGTTGCCAAGCAGATGCGCGCAACAATACCTAAATCAGGGTTACGGGACTCATCACATGCGGCAAGCAGGCGATCGATCTCACCCTGATAAAGGAACGCCAGTTCCTGCTCTTCCTCTTTAAACTTCCGGATACCTGATAGCGGGTTTTCTCCATGCCATTCGCCCAAGCGTTTTAGTTCAGCAAATACAGCATGCAGATACGACTGCTCACGATTCACAGTTGCTTCGCTGAGCTTCTTCTTGCCCTTCTGATTCCATTCACCACTTAATCGGCGCTCACGATAAATGGCGAATACGTTCTTATTAAAATCGGAGGCAAATGGGTCATTCAGTCTTTCGCAGATCGCCAGCAGTTTGTTTTTACGCTCTTCACCAGAGGTAAGCGCCTTACCATACATTTCATACCAGCGATCAATAAGTTCCGACAGCCGAGGGCCGGAACCACTACCAATCCCATCGGTGGAAATCCGATTCATTAACCGGCGCTCAAAAGAGAGCGCCTCACCTTTCGTGGCGAACTGTTTACGTGTACGGCTTCCGGTTGCACCATGCGGGTAGCATTCGCAGAGCCATTTGCCGGAAGGAAGTTTACGAACGGTCATTTAGGCAAAGCTCTTCCATTGCTCTTCGCTAATAATTTTTAACTTAGTACCTTTCTCATCGCGATAAGATACTGCCTTCTCAATCTTTCTTCCGTAGGACTGGAACCGCCAGTCCCTCGCGCAAAGCGTGCCAATGACCAGATAATCAATTTTTTGTGTAACGGAGGAGCTAATTTTTGCACCTGACGCACGAAACTCATCTTCGCAAACGCTTCGCTTACCATGCAAAAATTCTCCCGTAAGACACACTGTAGCACCATCAAGCTCAAGCGAATCAATAGCATCAAGAGGTAAGGATGTTGAAAGGCCATCAACGACGCCTTCTTCAATATTACTGCCAGTAAAATCTATTAATGCAGATTTTAGGGTGTTGCGCTCTTCCTCAGTGATAACCCCATCATCCAGGATCTGCTTAACCACTGCGTAAAGTTCTTTGCCGGGATAGTTGTTTTTCAATGCCGCATTTTTTGAGAGGAACCAATTAAGATAGCGAATTTCACTATCATTGAGTTCCTGATTGGCAATCATTCCCTTGCATAAACCCTCCAGTAAGTGCTTATCTGCGTCTTCAGAGAAGAGATCTATATTAGGAATGTCTAACAAGTCTTTTTGAATAGTAATTAAATCCGCTTTCAGAAATTCCAATTCAACTTTTTCTATCACCCCATCAGCAAGGATATCGGAAAGCCTGCGCTTAATTGTTTTCACGCAGTAGTTATTACTGATAGCTTCAGCCTCAAGCAACCAGGTATCAAGGTAGAGCACTTCCTTACTATCAAGAGCACCATCACTTAGTAGACCATCAATGATGCTTATCAGATTGGCAAATAACTTACTTCTGTTTCTGACGTAATTAAATGTGCTGAGTTCCGTCATAACTAATCACCTCTTGTTGAGTGATATATTATTACTCTCTAAAAAAAGAGAGCACCCACGACCACACCTACAATAAAAACAACGATAATTTCTTTGGGATAATCTTTTAGCCAGCTTGCGATATCTGAATGATTTTTTGTTGATTCATTCGCTGGTTTCGTTTGATTTTCTTCGTCAAGCCAGGACAGCGCCATCTGTAGCTGCGGGCGCGTAAGATCATTAAATCTTCCGGTACCAAAATTGATATGGCAAAAACGAATAAGACGCTGCCGGGAGTCCCCTTCCTCGCTATTTCGCAGCAACAAATGGACAAGTGCTTTCCTTGCGTCACCATCTTTACAGCGATCCAGTATTGCCAGAAGGAAACTAACGGCTGTCTGGTACTGATTAACTGTCATTTCATCAATGCTTGAGACGCCGATTTCTGCATGCATTCTTTGCCAGATTTCGTAGGCCTCACCTTCCCCAGCTTCAGCTATAGACATGACTAGCTTATTAAGTTCTTTACGCTGTGCTTTTACGAGTGGGCGATCGTCCTCCCTCGTAGAAGGTATCGCTATGTTGATTGTTCGCTGTGCATCAACTCGTTCTATCTGGATATTATTTTCGTTAAAGTCTCGACCCGCGTTGCGGTTTTGACTTCCAGTAGAATTTACTGTCATAAAGCATCCTTACTTTTTGTTTTCGTTGTAATCCCTACCAGCAACACGGTTTCCACTTCCAGAAATATTTACCGAACCAACTGCTGCATTTGTACCTGCTGTAATAGCGGCCAAAGTTGCGGCTTTCACTGCAAGTGGGGCTGCGCGGAAAAGTTTTACTAACTCAATTTCGTCATCCGTAAAATCGCCAGCATCCGGTGTCTTTCTGCCAGTCAAAACATAAAGTACATCCACTCCAAAGCTGCTTAACTCGGCCAATGTCGAAGCTTTAGGTTCGGATTTCCCAGCTTCATAGTCGCAGTACGTCCTAAAAGCCACACCAGCAGCCTTTGACATAGCAGTTTGAGTAAGCCCAAGGCGCTCCCTTTCTGCTCGAAGAAAGTCTCCAATTTGCATATTTCTGCAATTCCAATGTTTACTATTTGCAGATTTCTGCAAATAATGATGTTCACGAACACTTAGCAGATCACAATATACCACTATGACGCAAGCTAACTACACCAGCAGGTCTCGCACCCCTAAAAATTCAGTGGCCGGTCGGCCTCTGCCGCTGCGACTCAATCCTGAAGAACGACACATCATTGAAGAAATGGCCGAGAAGGAAAGCCGCTCAGCCAGCAATATGGTGCGTGTTATTTTCCTTCGTGGACTTGAGTCACTTCTTCACGTCTCAACGGCCAACAAGGCCGAGTAATAAGGAGTGAAAAATGTCCGGGATCACAATCAACATTAATGTGAGCACGCCCTACGTTTCTCTTAAGCGCTATTCAGAAATGACAGGCATACCATTCGAGACATGCCGGGGCATGATGGAAGATGGTCGTATTATCATTCGCCCCAAAACACGAAAGATGGAAAAACCAGAGGTCAATTTAATAGCAATGCTCAAAGATGCCATTGCAAATAGTTAAAGGACGTGAAATGAAAAACAAATATCCTTTGATTGAGGCCGGTAAAAATCTTTTCCTTTACCGCGGTTTTACTATAAGAAAGGCACCGCGTAATAACATTATTAAATGCGCAACGTATTTAATTAATAAACGCGATGACTCTAACTCTTATGATAATTATCTGGGCCGTGATTTTGCGCTTGCTGAAGCCATGCGTACCGTTGACCATATGTTAAAAGCCGGGGGCAGCCATGCACGATGAAAGCCCAACACTGGCAAGCCTGCTGCGCAATGGCTGTCAGGTCACGCACTTTAAGAACTCGCGCGGATGGCTCGAAACTCCGGACGGGAGATTTTTTAAGCCCGAACCGGCCAAAGTTCAATTTATCAAAGGACTGAATAAACCTTTTATGTATGTCCGAAAGGTTAATAAAGGATTTGCTACCACACTAACCGAATTAATTAAAAAACTGATTAACTAATTCGGTCTTAAAAAATCGTTCCTGCTCTCACCACTGTTTAAAACAGTGGCGGATTAACTCATCCCTGAAAAGAGGAAACATCATGACGAGACGAGATCAGTTTAATTTCATTCTGCATATTATTTTGCCAGCCATAGAAAACGAGGGGTTAACAATCAAGACCCAACGCGACGGTGAAATTACATTATCCGCTCAAGGTTCTATTGCTGAAGATTTCGTTAAGAACTTGCGTCAGCACTGCATTGAAGAATTGCAGCGCCCTTCTACATCGTCGGTATATGGAGCTTAAGAAATGCAACGTCGAAATATCGAAACCCGTACAACAAAAATCGGCCCTGATTATGCCCGGCTTAACGATCTACTGACTGCTGCCCGTATGGATGAACGCCGCGCACGAATGGAGGCCATGGCAGCCCGGCTGGATTCCCTGGCCGGGAGAATTATCAGCCACCAGCTCAACTACAAAGAGGCAGGTGAGCTTTTGCAACAAGAGGCGATCAACGTAGCCAATGCCATCGGGGAGATCCTCTGATGGCGGACGAAATCGATATTGCACAGCAGCACGAATATGAGGAGCGGGAACGTCACATCCTGAACGCCCGCAGCAAATCACCATCTGTTTCCCGCCTGACCTGTGGTTGTTGCGGCGCACCAATCCCTGAAGCGCGCCGCATTGCCGTGCCTGGGGTGGAACTGTGCGTGACGTGCCAGACCATCAGCGAATCAAAAAACAAACATCTCCGGGGGTAAGAAATGATCAGCACTATTCTCAAATGGGCGGGCAATAAGGCCGCCATTATGCCTGACCTGTTGAAACATCTTCCCGCAGGCGGTCAGCGTCTGGTTGAACCTTTCGCGGGTTCCTGTGCTGTGATGATGGCCACTGACTATCCGGCCTATCTCGTCGCTGATATCAACCCCGACCTGATTAATCTCTATCGCACCATTGCCAGCGATTGTGAAGGGTTTATTGAACTGGCCCAGATCGTTTTCGAAAGCTATCCCACCTCTGACGACTATTACCACATCAGGCACGCATTTAATCAGGATGCTGCTTTGCCGCTCAGCACAAGAGCGGCTTATTTTCTGTACCTGAATCGCCATTGTTATCGTGGTCTTTGCCGTTATAACGGTAGCGGCGGTTTCAATGTGCCATATGGCAACTACCGCGCCCCCTATTTCCCAGAAGCCGAGATACGTGCATTTGCTGATAAAGCCACACGCGCAACCTTTATCTGTGCAGGGTTTGAAGAAACACTGAGCATGGTGCAGACCGGCGATGTTGTGTACTGCGATCCACCGTATGACGGTGTGTTTTCTGCGTATCACACTAAAGGATTCAGTGAGGACGATCAGTATTGCCTGGCATCCGTGCTAACACGACTGGCGGCGGAAGGTTTCCCGGTTATCGCCTCCAACGCCAACACAATGCTGGTTTCCTCTCTTTATCGCGCTTTCACCCTTCACCGCATCAGCGCATCGCGGGGAATCGGAATTGCTGCTGGCGACGGGAAAAAAGCCACTGAAGTGATCGCCGTTTCGAACAGCAAACCATATGCCTCGTGGATTGGTTTCGATCCTGCTAATGGCTGTGAAAAGTGCGTTGAACTCCATCCATGAGTAAAGCGTTCTGCTGCATAGGGGCAACAAAATGACTACGGAAAACCGTGGCCGTCGCGCCCCTTCTCCACCGCCTCCCTTTCCGGGTAGTTCTGATGATGCTACCCGATACGCCTATGAGTGGAACAAACCAAGAAAAGCCATTTACGTCGATAAGACGCCTGCTGTTGATCTCGTTGAGCTGGGCCAAGAGCAGGAGTTTTTAGACTGGGTTAAACGTACCCTTCAACCTCTCCCGCTGTTCATTCGCCGCCGTCTGGCGGTGCGCATTGACAGCATCCACTCCATGAAAGGCCGCCATATTGCCAGGCTGGTCGTGCGGGATATCGTCAGGCGAGATCTGCCACATATTCAGGCTGTAACTGAACAATATGCCATTCCGGTTGACAGCGATGGCGAGGCATACAGTGAACTCAACACGCTCTACCACACGTTTAAGAACCTGGGGGAATTAACCCGCCGGTTCAATAATCTGCCGGATTACTCAGCCGAAGATGTGGAATTGATGGCGCAGGATATCGCCATCTATATGACAGGCGTTCTCAGCGAAGTAAACGACGATATAGCGGCGCTGGATGACCGCCAGTCAGCGGTGTGGCTGTATAACGAAGCCGCGCGCCTGACTCTCTATTTTCGCCAAACTCCACCCGGCTCGGGCAAACGTAAGTTGCGCCTCGACGAACTCGCCACAGCGATCAGTAAAATGCTGGATTCTCGTTGGTGGCATCGCGCATTAAGAAAATACGCAGTTCGCTGGCGCGAGCATCTGCATATCGCGTTTGGTGACGTGAAACGCGACATATCGCCCTATTGCAGCAAACATCATGTCGGCGAGTGGGATGCACGGCGTAAACGTAGCCGCGCGATCATGAGCAAGCTGGAACTGGAAGATCAGGATACAAAAGAGCGCATATCACTGATTGAGCAGATAGATAAAAGCATCTCCAACCCGGAAAAACGGCGCATTGAGCTGATGACGCGCATTGGAGGCTTTGAAAAAATCGCCAATGAAAATGGATTTGCCGGAAGCTTTTTTACCCTGACCACACCATCACGCTATCACGCGTGGAGTATGTTCGGGCATCGCAATGCCAAATGGAGCGGCACAAGCCCACGCGCGGCACAGCGCTATCTTAACCGCATCTGGCAGCAGATACGCGCAGAGCTGGCCCGCCGAGAAATCCCCGTATTCGGGCTTCGCGTGGCCGAGTCCCATCACGATGGCACGCCACACTGGCACGGGTTGTTGTTCACTGCCCCGGAGCATGTCAGTGAGTTGCGCGAGGTGATGCAGGATTACGCCACCCGCGAAGATGCCGAAGAACTACGCGGCAGAAATGGCAAGTTGCCACGCTTTGAAATAAAGGATATCGATCCGGAGAAAGGCAGCGCGACAGGCTATGTCGTTAAATACATCTCTAAAAATATTGATGGCTACGCGCTCGATGGCGAAACTGACGACGAAAGCGGCAGACCGTTAAAAGAGACAGCAAAACACGCTACCGCCTGGGCCTCCTGCTGGGGTATTCGTCAATTTCAGTTTTTAGGCGGCGCGCCGGTTTCCGTGTGGCGCGAACTGCGCCGGATGCATGATCAGGCACTGGCAGACAGCATAAATCCGCTGTTTGGCGAGCTTCATCGCGCTGCCGATTCCGGCGACTGGCAGCAGTATGTTCAGTTGCAGGGCGGCGCATTTGTCGCACGCAAAAACCTGGTCGTTCGCATCTGGTATCAGATGAAGGATGAATCCAACTCCTATGGCGAATATCAGAGTTTGATCAAAGGCCTTGTAATGCCAGCGGTCAACATTGAACCGGTAATCACCCGCCTTAAAACCTACTGCATCGTGAAGATGAAGCCCCCTGTTTCAGACGGCACGGGTTTGGCCGTTGACCTTCAGGGCGCGCCTGCGCCCTCTTGGACTCGTGTCAATAACTGTACTGAGGCGAAAAAACAAACAACTCCGCCACCATCAGCACCGTCAGAAATAGCCGTATCAGCTGACGCTGATGGGCCAGAGCAAATCGTGGTCGGGCAATTAACGCGCGAACAGAAAAAACGCATCGCTGAGAGCATCCGAAACCACAAACCGGAACGGAAAAAATCACTCGCCGATGAGTTTGAGGCGCTGGCGCATGCCATTACATCAGGTGAGTACACGGAATATGATCAGAAACGTGCCGAAAGTTACCTGCGTGCCGCATGTGAACTACGGAAGCTAGAGCAAGCCCTTACGCCAGAAGTGGAAACGCTTGCGAGGCAGATTCAGGTATGGGCGCAAATCAAAAAAATACAGATCAGCCGGATTCAGGCCATACAGCTGGCGCGCGGAGAGGAAGTCACCGCGCTGGATACCGTGTATCGTGCGAACCAGCGCACAGGCGAATTGATTATTATCAGTGCAGACAAGCACTGGCGTAAAACGCTAGCGAAACATATAACCAAAGACCTTATCGATCGTTGGAAGTCAGTACTGAAATAATGTGCTATTCAGTGCGGTCAGCTTGACCGTGTAGTACCAGCTTCCGGTAAACATCGTTAACGATCGGTACAGAGTCAAGCGCAAAACCCAACGAAGTTGATGGTAGTTTGAGCTGAGTGAATGTAATTTTCCGATTTTGGGTTTTATATCGTAACTGCTCGTTGATTACACACAAAAATGGAGAAGAATTGATGGCTGATATAACAAAAGATGATCTCCTGTTCGACGATTACAACTGGAAAGCTAAACAACAGGGGGATGATCCGAAGAAAAAGAAATCCGATAGTGACCGTTTTAGCCGCTATGAAGGGTATGAAATGCTTTACCTCCTAAATGAAGGGCTTCCTGATAGCAACAAACTTTCAATTGCCACCAAACAACGTATTGAATGGTCAATTCGCACGCGACTTCCTTCTGGTTCCCAATCACGGAAAGATGTTGTGAAGTGGATTATTGAAAATGAGGAAATACACAAAAAGGCATACCAGGAATATCGTGAAAAACAGTCTAAGCAATCGAAATAACATTTACACAGAATGTAAATAGAACCACGCATCTTAAAGCACCTCATAAGAGGTGCTTTTTATTCCAGATCATCAGCACAATCATAAATAGAAGTGTCAGCCAGATACTTTACTTCTTATCGTACAAGGCTCTGCGGACCGGGGAGGGACTGCCTACAGCGTGTGTAGCGCTATTATAGCCAAGCTATTTAGTAACGTTGTAAAATATGTAATTATTGATAAAAAACGAAGATAACACAACCAAATTTCTATTTTTTAATTGCTCTTATCTATATTATTCTTTTCTATTTTAAGAAAAGCATTTCCAACCTGATCCGAATAATCTCGAATTATTTCTGACACTACGATGTGGTCAATAGTGGGCTGTAAAAATAAAAGTGTTGTAGTAATTTGCATCAAAGTAATAGCAGTAGCATGGGCTGGATCAGTCATTCCTGAATTACTTTGACCAACCAGCAATATATCCTCCTTAGATTCGGAGAGACCAAGCCTGTTTCTCATTGCCTTCGAACCAGCATGTATGTTCTGGCTCGCCCATTTGTAATAGGGGCGCATATGTTCTAGCTGAACATCCTTCTCAATAGCACCAAATCCTACTCTATTGTGATTAGGGAAAAGATAGGATGCCCAACCATAATTATCTGCAAACTTATTACCATATTTTTTTATTAGTAAATCAAATTGAACCTTGCACTCAGCTACTTCTTCAGAAGTTGGACCTTTTGCTTGTAATCGGTGCTCGTACTTTTTGTGTTCCGCCATTCCATGGTATGAGTCAACCACTTCGTGGAAGTAAAAGCGTTCAGCACATTCCTTTCCATGTTTTGCGATAAACATAGCTGTAGCTGCTACCTCATGAAGTGCTCGCCATCTCGCATGAGCAGCATCTGCGAATCCATTTTTTAATAGACACAATATTTCGTTGGCGATATGGCAAGCTCGGGCATGATGTCGAACGACTAAATCGAAAACCAAATCATTTTCAGAGGTAGCCTGTGGTCTATAAGATTCATTAAATTCTGCACCGGATTCAGTACATATCACTATGAGTGTTTCGAACAAGTCAAAAGCTTCTGACCATCTTGAAATATTTCCCGCAACAAACTGATCTGAAAGAAAACGATGTTCTTTAAGCATTTTATTAGTAGAATCAACAAGATTTTTTTTAAGAATGGCTGTCAATTCGGGAATTAGATTAGAAATTATCTCCTCGATGTCATAGTCACCAGCCAAATCAGGATTCTCACTAATAAGGCTCTCTATTTGCTCAAATAAAATATTCTGAAAAATTTTCATTTCATTCCTCAGTTAAATTTTAATGTCATTATTTATTTGATGTTTTCAGTATAAATAGAACCCCATCTAACACCGCCTTTTGTTACATTGTACAACCTAAAACAACCGCTAATATAATCCACAAATATATTATCAACACCCGCCAAACCTACATAGTTATCTATCAGATTAGGTTAAGCATTTTGTCGTAAGGGTGACTGCGCATATTTGAGTTAATATAATTAATTTTACCTTCAGAAAACCATCTCAAAATACCCTCCTAGTTGATTTTCTTATGTAATTTAATTAATGCTTTTATGAATGCAGCATGAAATAGAAACACATCGTTAACTCTTACAGCAAGGCTCGCATCAAGATGCAAAGAGACATCCAGTTCTAATTTATCACATATGGTTTGTAACTCCTCAATTTTTTCATCCATAGAAGAAAATGTATTAAGGAGATATAAAGACTCAGACAATTCACCAAGTTTAGGTAACAGAGCCACATCCATTTCATTAATAAATGTAGCCTCATCTAGTTTCATTGCGCCTTTGAAAGAATCATAAACTTCAAATGCTAACCCATTAATTTTTGGAAGAATGACTTCCCTGAACCAATAACCATCATTAATCTCTTCGCTCCGTTCAACCCTGTGTTGAAAAAAAGGAATTAATCCCGATGCAATTAATGCGAGGATGGATATAAATATTGAAATCCATTCTGGTTCGCTTTCTGGTACATTTACTACGTTAAGTATATCTCCAGGATTGTTAAAATCCCTAACATACTCGAGGCTCTTAAAATTTCCATCTTCTTTTCTTAGAAAGTCTGACTTAAAAGAGCTTTCAAGATTTGAGCATACTTTTATTTTCTGCTGTGTGTTATCCAAGCATAAAAATGGCGCATTTAAGCCACCTGATTTCTCTGGTAATTTACTGTCATTTTTTTTATTAATCTCAGGCGGTTGTAAGTAAGCCGCGGGTATCAAAGCCTCTTTTACTAGAAAGTCTTTATCATTGCATGAGGTTAAAGAAAAAACAAAAATGGCAGACAACGCTGCCATTTTCAGAAATGGGAATTTAGAAAAAAGGTACATTCTTATGCAGTCCCCTGCGCACAGCCCTGTCCAATTCGGTTAACATACCTTCCTGGTACTCTTTCCCTTCAAAAATAGTCTTTTTGTAAAATTCTTTGGGAGATGAGAATTTAGGTAACAGCTTCTCAAGCATCCCCAAATAGTAAGAACTGGAAACAACGATATCCTTAGGTATCGATAATTCCAAGAAATCATCACTGTCAGGTTCGAAGTCACTGATCTTAAAGTATTCATAAGCCTGCTTTCCGTTTTCACGTCCAGCGAAAAGCTTTTTGTTTGTACCTTTAAGCAATCTATTGAAATCTATAACTATTTTGGCCATATTCATATACCTAATCCTCAAGCCCGTTGAACCGCGTTTTCAGGTAAAGGAAAACGTATGTTTATCATCACACCTGGGAAGTTAGCATCTTTCATTTTCTTAAGATGATTCTTGTCTGGTGCTTTTTCAAGACCTAAATCATCATTGTTGAAAGGATAAGTGAAGATATCGCTTTCTTCCCCGTTCACAAAGCGTTTCCTAAGTTTATAAGATCCATCAAAATTTATGTGTACCGCCCCAGAAATCAGAGACATCTGGATTCTGCCCTTAACATCTCCAGACATGTTTTTGATGTTATCATGCATATCTTGAAACAATTTCAATAATTCGATTGTGCCAGTCCCTGAACTATCGCTTTCTTCCTGATTTTTGCAACTCACTCGCCCTTGCAATGCAGCCACTGTTGTTAGTCCTTCCTCAAACATACCTGCTTTGTCAATGTGTTTTTCAACATAGGGGAGAACTTGCTGCGAGTATGAGAAATGGTCTTCAGGCAAGCCTTGAAAAGTTTCGCTGATAGTTTTACCAAAATTAAACACGACAATTTCACAATTTGGAGATCTCAGACTATTATTCACAAACCCTCTTAGATACCACCAAGAGCGTTGCTCGATTCCGCAATGTCGTTCGGCATTATCAAGCAACTCGGCCATACAGGATTTTAGGTGTTTAGCTGCTGACTCAACAAGTTTGAGATTATGATCCTTAAGGCAGTCATTAATATAAGAGGTAAATCTTTCAGCAGTAATATTTTTCTTATCATGAGCATATGCTGAAGCATTTTCTTTCCCTATACTCTCGGCTTTAAATATCCTCTTTTTAGGATTATCATTAGCATTTACCGCCGTGCTATCTCGTACAGAGCCGGGTGTGGAAACACTGATTTCATTCACCAATCCAATATCCCTGATGATTTCAAGGTGTTGGCTATCTTTTGGATACGTACCATTTATTTGCACTATAGTATTATTAAGATAAATATTATGTTGTCTTGCTTCGGTTAGGGCTACACCAAGCAAACATTCGGCTCCCAAACAGTGTGTTCTATTTTTCTTATAGTCCAATGTTATCGACTTTCTCTTTCCTCTTAGCACAAGTCTTGTTATCGCATGGACAAATAATAGCGTTTTTTCAGGGTTGCTAAACATATCAAAACCGCGAGGTATATAAACTTTATCATTACTTCTATTTAATACAGATGAATCATATTTTCTGATCTTGGCAATTTTTTCAATAAAAACTCCCACCTGGCTTTTAATAGGAGTCTGAATATCCCCAATATAAAGACCTTGCTTGGATTTATTTTTATTTTTCTTTCTTTGGATAGATTTTAAAAAACGCAACAAACCTCTAATAAATATCCTTTTAGATTCTGTTGGAGTAACCCGTTTCATGACCCACTTCTCAAGTAATTGACTTAGTTTTAAATAGTATACTGGCGATGATCTGGGCTAGACAAGAAGCTTAATCAAAAGTGCATATTAGCACACAATTTTGCACAATTTTTTTGATGTAATTAATCCTCTTCTTCTCCAGTCCTAGCGAGGCACCTGTCGTGTATCAAAAGTGCACAAAAACAAGCACATTCAGTGCGCAGGCGAGGCGGGGGAGCAAGCGCGCGCTTTGGGGGGCAGGCAGGGGGTCGTATGCCTCCGGAATCGAGGCCTGAGCCGCGCTGTATTGCCCCGCGCTCGCTCCGGCCTTGCGCAGGGATGGGTGAGAAAATGCCGCCTCAGAGCGGTTTACAGCGCGTCTGGTGAGGGGTACGGAAAATGATGCCCGACAGGCGGCGGACGGCGGCGGAAGGTGAAAAAATTAGAAGGATTTTCGGGAGTGCAGCAGCGACACCACCACTCCTGATGGTGTCTGCCGGAATGTTCAGGCGCTGTCGGAGAGGAGTGCATAAGGGTTGAAGCGGATCACCTCCTCACCCAGCCAGTCGTTGACGTGTTTCATGGCTTCCATCACGGGTGTCAGCTCATTGATGGCAAACACCCTGGCGGCTTTTTCCACATCGCCAAATGAGCCATTACCCTCCGGGATGGCGCCCATCAGTTGTGGTGGTACGCGATGCGCGGCCAGAATGTCGTCGCGTGTTGCCGACTTCACGCCGATAAACTCATCCTTTGCCGATATCTGACTGAACGGCAGGATCTGAACCGAGTCTTTCCCGCCGCCTGGCGCATGCAGCAGGATGTTCTTGAATGCCCCACCCCGCCGCGTATCCGTCAGCGTTTTCTTGAGCTTGTCGAGGCTTTCCTGATCGGCAATGGCGCTGTTCACGTAAACAATGCAACCTGCATGGCTGCCGTTGTCATAGTAAAGCTTGCGGAACTTGTCAGCCGAGTGCGACAGGTTAGCTGACAGCAGCCCTGCAAAATACTCCGGCATACCGTAGATATCCTGGTGAATATCCGGGTTGATGACGTGGCACACTGAGCCAGTCCTGAACTGGTGATCATCCAGGCCCGCCTGGATAAACCAGTAGGTATCGAGATCGGAACCCCTCCGGGTGTACTTGCCGAGTGAATGGCGCAGCCCCAGAGGGCCGCCAAGCATATTTGATCGCAGTTCAAGATAGGCGTTACCGAACACAAACCAGTCAAGCGCAAAGGCAGAGAACACCTGGCGGGACAGCAACCGGTGCGGGATAAAACACCCGGCCAGCACGTTGCGTTTGAACATCAGCGCAGACTGGTGCCAGCTCGCATAACCAAACTGCCGCGCCAGTCCATACCAGCTGATCGGCGTTTCGTAATAGCGGCCATTGTTGGCGCAATACATGCTGTCCAGCAGGTCATAAGATGACGTGACCGGCCATGGCCCGTCAAAGGTGAAAGAACTCAGTCCCGGCTGGGTTTTTAGTGCAGAAACCAGGTCTGTCTGTTCCCCGGAATGCTGCCGCGCGCGGGTATACTTTTTTCTGCTCAAAGTCAGTACTCCATAACGGTCATGGTATTGCCGCCGTCAGCGCCCAGCGGTTCATTGATAGTGGCAAGCATGGTCGCCCAGGCTAAGTCACCGTGACTGACGCCACGGGCGCGGTCAGTGTCATACGTGATCACGCCGCCCGGTGTGACCACTTTTCGCACCGCACTAAATGCGGTGATCAGGTCATACTCTCCCCGGTCATACTCCCAGCGACCGGCGCGGATCATTTGCAGCATTTTCAGTACCAGCATGCGCTTGCTGGCGGGCGAAAACTGGTAGCACACTGCCGCCGGAAACTTCTTCTTCACGAGCTGATAAACCGCCTCGCCGATGCCGCTGCCATCAATACCAATGTGCTGGACGTTGTAGCGGGTCAGCATGTTGATGATCAGTTGCGCCTGCGCTTCGAATTCCATGCCGCGTATGCGCTGGGTTTCGATGGTACGAAACTTGGCGCCGGGAACCAGCGGCGCCGCATTAACCGATATTGCCCCGCTGTCACCTTTACCGCTGGCACCGTTGGGGTCATAGCCAATCCACACCGCGCGATCTGCCATCGGGCGCATGGCGTACGGTTTCCAGTCGGGCCAGTCGTCAAACCCGTCAACACCACAACTCAGCAACTGGTTGTAATCGAAAGCGGTTTCGCCGTTTTTGATGAACACGCAGCCATACAGGTTGTCGTATTCCTCCGGGCTGTTCTCCTGCTGAATTTCCTCAATGTCAGTGAGATCCCACCCGTGATCGATGGCGTCCTGAAGGGTGACAATCTGGCGCCAGATGTTATCCGGACACATCAGGCCGCTGTTGAGTGTTTTCCAGCTGGTGTCAAACTCAATCCGTTTGCTATGGCTGCGGCCTTTGTTAAACGCTTCACCACTCCAGAACGGATAGGCTTCGTGGCTTTCCGCTGACGGTGTGGAAAAATAGGTGCGTGTCAGCCCTTTCAGGGTTGCCATTGCCCCGGCTACTTTCTTCAGGTTGGCAAACTGCCCCACCCAGAAAAACTCATCAAAATAGAGGTTGCCGGTGTATGACTGCGCTGTTGCGGCTGAAGTGCCAAGAAAATGCAGCTCTGCGCCGTTCGCAAGCTGGATCATGTCGCCGCCCTTCAGTTCAACGTCCACTTCTTCAGCAGCAGAACGAATAAAACTGCGGAACTGATACGCCTGACGGCGACTGGCGGAAAGGAAGATCTGGTTGCGCTGATGTTTGTATTTCACATCGTCAGACAGCGCACGCAACAACGCCTCGCGCGCAAAATACCATGTAGCGCCCACCTGGCGGGATTTCAGTATGGCGCGGTTGCGGTGGTGGTGATTATCGAACCAGCCGCGCTGGTGCCAGTGCAGCGAGCCAAGGATGTTTTCCCGCAGTGCCGCAATCTGCGATTCCGAGAAGGTATTTTGTTTCTTGCGCAGCTTCTTTTTCGGCTGCGTGGCCGGGGTGCCGTTATCCAGCTTTTTAAGCTGTCGTGTCAGCAGGTCGATTTCCCTGAAGTCACCGCCGGTCTTTTTATCCTTGCCGGTCAGTTGAATCAGACGCGCATCAATGGATGTGGTGACACGCTGGATGGGCGGCGTATCGTCCCACTCGTCGCGCTTTTTCCAGGCATAAACAGTGTTCTGATTGATCCCCATCAGGCGTGAGATTTCTGCTGGCGGGTAACCCTGCCAGTAGAGTTGTCTTGCCCGCTGCCTGATAAATGCTTCCCCGACCGACATTCGCTTCTCCTCGCTGTATGCCGGGGAGATTAACCCGCGCGCGCGGATGCTTTCCCGCGCCTCTGGTTGTTGTGTTTCCCCTACAACAACAACGCGTTGAGGCAACAATGCCGCCCCTGCCATCATTTCGCTGAACTCACTCACAACGAGCAAACGAACATGGCTGGCACAACGAAAACCCGCAAAAAATTCCGTGTTGCTGTCTCCGGGGCCACCGTCGATGGCCGCGAAATTAAGCCGGAACATCTCCACGACGCAGCAGCGAATTACAACCCGGAAGTGTACGGGGCGCGCGTCAACATTGAGCATTACCTCTCGCCTTATCCGGGCAGTGATTTCGGGGCGATGGGCGATGTGACCGCATTAAGCGCCGAGGATATTACCACCGGGCCGCTGGCCGGGCGCACCGCGCTCTATGCGGAGATTGAAGCTTCCGACCGTATGAAGCAAATGACCGACAAAGGGCAAAAGGTTTACTCCAGCATTGAACTGCACCCGCAGTTTGCGCTCAACGGCAAAGCCTATGTGATGGGTCTGGCGATGACAGACACACCCGCCAGCCTTGGCACTGAACGCCTGAAATTTGCCGCTCAGCAACGTGCGCAGGTGATGGTATTCAACAACCAGCAGGCGGAACCGCCGATGTTCACCGAAGCCATTGAGGCGGAAATGATCGAGCTTTCCGGTCAGCGCAGCGATGAGAGCAAACAGTGGTTTTCCCGCGTCATGGGCATCCTTGGCAAAGGCCAGAAGACCGACGATGAGCGATTCAGCCAGGTGCACCAGGCTGTTGAGGCCGTGGCGCAGTCACAGGTTGAACTCAGCGATCAGTTCAGCAGCGTTGAGCAGAGCCGCGCCCAGGACAAAGCCGCCATTCAGCAGCTGACAAACGATCTGGCTGCACTGCGCCAGAAACTTGAAACCACGGACGGCAACTTCAGCCGCCGCCCGCCTGCCAGCGGTGGTGATAACGCGCAGCTGGCTGACTACTGATATCAGCAACGAGAGAGAAAGAGATGAGAAATAATACCCGTCAACTGTTCGATCAGTATGTGGCACGGCAGGCACAGCTTAACGGCGTGACAGCCGCCGCTGTCGCGGCACAGTTCAGCGTTGATCCGACTGCGCAACAGCGCCTTGAGGCCGCAGCTCAGGAAAGCGACGCCTTTCTGAAACAAATTAACGTCTTCGGCGTTGATGAGCAGATCGGCCAGAAAATCCTGATCGGCAGCAAAGGGCCGCTGGCCGGAGTGAACAACAGCACCACCACGCGCCGCAATCCGGCATCCAATGACAACATGGATCCTTACGGCTACCTCTGCCGCAAGACCAACTACGACTACGGTATCTCGTACGCGCAGCTTGATGCCTGGGCGCATCAGCCAAACTTTCAGCCGCTGATCAGCAGCGCAATGGCCCGTCAGATGTCGCTTGACCGCATCATGATCGGTTTCAACGGGGCAAGCTATTCCGATCCTTCTGATCGCGCGGCGAACCCGCTGTTGCAGGATTGCGGCATTGGCTGGTTGCAGAAAATCCGCAATGAAGCCCCGCATCGTCGTATCACAGGCGTGACAGTCACTTCCCGCGATCAGGACAACAAAATTGTCGCCGCCGGGACATACGGCAACCTGACGGCAGCGGTATACGACGCCAAAAACAGCCTTATGGATGAGTGGCACAAGCGCAACCCTGACAACGTGGTGATCCTGGCTGGCGACCTGCTGACGACCAGTAATTTCCCGACCATCAATGCCATGAGCCAGACCAATCCCAATACGGAAATGCTGGCGGGGCAGCTCATTGTGTCGCAGGAGCGCGTGGGGAATATGCCGACCTTCATCGCGCCCTACTTCCCCGGCAACGGCATCCTCATCACGCCGTTCAAAAACCTGTCGCTCTACTTCCAGCGCGGCTCCCTGCGCCGGACTATCAAGGAAGAGCCGGAGTACAACCGCGTCGCAACTTACCAGTCATCCAATGACGATTTCATTGTTGAAGACTATGGCGCAGTGGCGTTTATCGACGGGATCACCTTCGCCGAAGCGGCTGAGGGCGGCGCGTAACACCGGGCGGGCTGTACTTTGCGGCCCGCTTCACTCGGGGACAGAACCATGCTGACACCGGCACAAAAACATTTTCAGAAGGTCATGGCTGAACGCCATGGCAAAACCGACGAGCAGACCGACACCGCGCGCACCGCGCATGAGCAAATCCTGCACCGGCTGCGCATGGATCAGAGTGCATTGCGCAAAGTGCAGTCCGACCAGGCAAAAGCCGCCATGAAGCGCCAGTTACTTCCCAATTATGAGGGCTGGATCGAGGGAACACTGACAGGCGGCAGCGGACGGCAGGATGAAGTGATCACCACGCTGATGGTATGGGCGGTGGACGCAGGCGATTACGCGCTGGCCGTGCGTATCGGGCGCTATGTCGTCTCCCACAACCTGCTGATGCCAGACCGCTTTAACCGCACGCCCGCCACCGTACTGGTTGACGAAATTTGCGATCCCATTCTGGTACAGGTCAAGGCCGATGACAGCACCGATATTACGCCCTATCTGGCGGTGCTCGATGACGTCGAAGAGATCACCGCAAACAGCGATATGCCGGATGTGGTTCGCGCCAAGCTCTGCAAAGCCAGGGCGTTTGCACTGCGAAACGGCACAGCCGAAGAGCAGGAAACTGCCCTTTCCCTGCTGCGTAAGGCGCTGACGCTTGATGCCGGGGCCGGGGTGAAAAAAGAGATCGAACGCCTGGCGCGTGTGGTTAAAAAAGCCAGCGCAACAGCCGGTTCCACCGACGGTGCGACAAATGATTCAGGTAGCACAACGGGCGACGCTGGCTCAGGTGGCGCGGAGCCAGCTTCCGCAGCAGCGGACGGCATCGCAGAACAACCGGCCACTGTCGCCGAAAAAACGACAACCCGAACCCGGCGCAACACAAGTGCAAAAGCGCGTACCGGGGCGAAGTCAGGCGGACAAACCCGAAAACGAAAAGCGCCGACAGAGAAGACGAAATAACCGACTTGCGCCCCGTGCGCTGGCGGCGCGGGCGGAAATCTGTAGCGACTGGCGTTTACTTTTTTCCGTCCGCTCACCGCCACCTTTTCAGGAGACTACACGATGAGCTTTGTAGCGGGTCGCGCCGTCACACCTTCGGCGGAAGATGTGCCGGACGTCAATGATGGTGGCGAAAAAGTCACTGCCGGTTCGTTCTGGCCGGAAATCGCCCTGAGCGATGTGCGCCTTGAAATGCGTATCAATGGTGCCGTGACCACCACCCGTCTCAAACATGTGGTGACGGAAGCGGTGATCCACGTATCAGAGCAGCTGGCGTCATGGCAGGCAGAACAGATTGCTGCGGGTTATGCCTCGCTGGTCGCCGTCCCGGCCATGCAGATTGACGGGCAGAGCGTGAAGATCCACCGCTACCGCCGCGCGGTATTCAGCTGCGCCCGCGCCCTTCTGCTTGAGACTTTTCGCGATGTTGATACCACCGGCGATGCCGGTGAAAAACGCGCCGTTGCCCTCTCCACTCAGGCGCAGGATCTCTGGCGCGATGTGCGCTGGGCTATTGCGGATATTCGCGGCGCAACGCGCAATTTCACGGAGGCTTTCTGATGAAGGTCAGGGCATTACAGGGGGATACCGTGGATTTGCTGTGTCAGCGGCATTACGGCCTGACACGCGGCGTGACTGAGGCAGTGGTGTCGGCCAATAAGGGCATTTCCGGCCAGCTTTTTCTGACCGCCGGTCAGGAGGTGGAATTACCCGAAGTCAGCGAACCGGCAGCCACGGAGACCGTACAGCTATGGAGTTAATTAACCGGGTATGGGACGGGTCGGCTTACGCACGTAGCGAGGCAGGAGCGCATGAAAATGAATGATTCCGGGAATATCTTCACGCAGATCTTTGCGTGGCTTGCCGCGCTGGCGGCAGCGATAGGATTTACCACACAGGATCTGGTGTACATGTTCTTTGGTGCAGCAGGGCTGATTATTTCCCTGGCCTCTTATGTCAGCGGGAGGCTGGATGCGCGTCGTCGGCGTAAGGAAGATGAAAAGCGTACGCAGATGCTGAGTGGCTACCTCAACGAGGTGAAAGATAAGCCCTCACATGAGCGCCCGGCGGCAGTGCAGGTGGCGGTCAGGGCACTGGAAAAGGTAGGTGAATAATGGCGATATCACCCGCACTGCGAAATAAGCTGGCAGGGATGACCGGCGCTGGCGCGCTGGCTATTGCCGGGACGATGCTCCCTGAGCTGGAGGGCGTCCGGTACGCACCTTACCACGATGTTGCTGGCGTGCTTACTGTCTGTTACGGGCACACAGGCAGGGACATTATTCCGGGTAAAAAATACACCGAAACCGAATGCCGTGCACTTCTGCAAAATGACCTTGTGCCTTTCGCGCAGTCTGTTGATCGCTCCGTTAAGGTGCCCGCCAGCGAGTACCAGAGAGCAGCACTAATAACGTTCAGTTACAACGTCGGTGTTACAGCGTTTGAGCGCTCCGCGTTGTTGCGTCAGCTTAATGCCGGTAATTACAGGGCCGCCTGTGACGGGCTGCGTCAGTGGATTTACGCTGGCGGCAAAAAGTGGAAAGGGCTGATTAATCGTCGCGAAGTTGAGCGCGAGGTGTGTCTGTGGGGCCAGAAATGAACCGCATTACGATCATTGCAGGCGCAACAGCGCTGGTAATTATCGCCACGCTCGCAGTGTGGCTGGTTTCCACCAGAGCAGACCTGAGCGCAGCGGAAAGCGATAAGCGTGTGCTGGCGTCTGATAACGCACTACAGCGCGAGGCGATTGCGACTCAGGTTTTCAATATCAATCGCTTCAATCAGACCGCAGCGAATGCCGCACATGCCAGTGCGCTCACCAGTGCCAGCTCGGATGAAGCCGTAATCGAATACCGGGAGATCCTCCGCCATGAAAAAACCTGTGATTTTGCTGTGCCTGTCGGTGTTGCTCGCGGGTTGCTCGGGTACGCAAACCGTTTACGTGCCAGCGCCCTCGGTGCCGATCCCTCCGGGCCTGACACAGCCAGTGATCGCACCGCTGCCCCCGGCACGCTGACCTATTGCCAGGCCGTGTTATGGATACAGCCACTGCTGGCGGCTGTCGAAACGGCAAATAATCAGCTGGCGGGCATTCGCGAGATAGAACAGCAGCGGGCGCAGCAGAGTACGCAAACCGGGCTTACAGGAGCAAGGCCATGAAAAAAACAGAACTGCTGCGCGGGGCGCTGATTGCCAGTAATGAGTGGTGCAGAGCCAGGCCAGAACAAATCACGGTCTGGACGGAGAAAGGCGCTATTGAAATTCAGGCAACCGGTGAAAGCTCGTTTATGTACCGCTACGAAATCAAAGTACTGGCGATGGAGTATCCCGGCCATGTCGATGATCTCATGCTCCCCCTGCTGGCCTGGGTCTGGAAACATCAACCCGATTTGCTGCTGAACCCTGACAGCAACAGAAAAATTGAATTTGAGGCCGACATACTGAGCGATGACGCAGCCGATATCCTGTTTACGCTCCCGGTATGGGAGCGCGTCATGGTCAGTAATGAGAGTGGTGTTGCCGTGGCGACACATCTGCCGGAAGACCGACCGCGATTTTGCCATGGTGAGTGGGATGCCGTTTTCCTCGATCCGGATGCCGGTGAGGTCGTGCCATGAGTGATGATATCGCGCTGTTTCAGCAGCTTGATGATGTGTTTGCCGCCATCCTGGCCGGGATGGCTCCGGCGGGCCGGTTGCGCACAGCCAGAAATATTGCCACCACCCTTCGCCGCAGTCAGAGCCAGCGCATCGGACGGCAGGAAGCCCCGGACGGCAGCAAGTTTGAGAAGCGACGCCGACGCGTTCTGCGCTCACAGGCTGGCATCAGTTTTATCTGGAACGGTGAAACCCGGCGCCTGAAAAACTGGCAGGCCAGCCGGGGCAGTCGTGGCCGTATGCTGACGGGGTTTGATGAAGAGCGTGGTGCGGTGCGTACTTTCTATCGGGAAGACATTGAGCGCTATCTCGATGTCAGTTTTACGGAGGTTCGCCGTGATACCACGAAGCCCGATCCGATGTTCCGCCGTCTTCGAACGGCACGGTTTCTGAAAGCGCGTGCTGACACTGACGGTGCGACTGTTGGCTTTTCCGGAGTGGCAGCGAGGATCGCCCGCGTGCACCAGTATGGCCTGCGCGACAAAGTGAACAACAGCGGTGCGGTGGCAACCTATCCACGCCGCCAGTTGCTCGGGCTGAGCAAAGCTGACCGTATGGCAATCGCCCGCCAGGTCATTGATTCGCTGGGGGTGCAATAGTGGATGCCGCTGAATTGATCCGTCTGCTGGAAAACGTTGTCCGCACCGGCACGGTAACTGAGATCGATGTGAGCCGGTGGCGCGTGCGCGTGGAAAGCGGCGGACTTACCACCACCTGGCTTCGCTGGAATGCGCAGCGCGCGGGCGCATTCAGTGTATGGCTTCCCCCTTCTGTGGGTGAACAGGTCTGGCTGTTGTGCATGGGCGGAAACTCCGAAACCGCCATTATTGGCGGGAGCCTGTACAGCAACGACAACCCGGCTCCGGGTGCATCGGCAACCGAGATGGTCATGACCGCACCGGACGGCGCACGGTTTCATTACGACGCCAGCGCCGGGGCGCTGACCGTCTCCGGAATCAAAACCGCCAGGCTGGAAGCGGCTGTCAGCGTCACTCTGGATACGCCGGTTGTTGAATGTACCAGCCTGCTGAAAACCCGGACGTTCACTGTTTCTGAAGGGGGGAATCTGGAGGGGAATTTTACTCACGGCAAAGGGACGTTTACATCAAACGGTGTGCAGGTGGACAACCATCAGCACGGCAGTGTGCAGCGGGGCGGGAGCTGGACGGAGGGCACGCAATGACAGCGCGCTATACGGGCATGAACCCGGACGGGACAGGAACGCTTACGGATGCCGATCATGTCTGGCAGTCGGTGAGCGATATCCTCCGCACCCCGATTGGCTCCAGGCTGATGCGCCGTAACTATGGCTCGCTGGTTCAGGATCTTATCGATAACCCACAGAACAACGTTACCCGCATGCAGCTGATGAGCGCGATCGTCATCGCGCTGGCAACGTGGGAGCCACGAATAGCGCTGAGCATCG
This sequence comes from Kosakonia sp. MH5, assembly GCF_009935945.1. Taxonomy (NCBI): domain Bacteria; kingdom Pseudomonadati; phylum Pseudomonadota; class Gammaproteobacteria; order Enterobacterales; family Enterobacteriaceae; genus Kosakonia; species Kosakonia sp. MH5. Next base: position 183,924 of record NZ_QODH01000009.1, read on the forward strand.
TGGACGTGGCTTTCTCTGCGGGCGGCGCGGTAACAGCGAATATGTCAGGCATGCTGACGGAAACCATGGAACAGCAGGCCACCACCATAACACTCAGGGGCGACAGTCATGGCAACGGTTGATTTATCGCAGTTGCCTCAGCCGCAAATTATCGAAACGCTGGATTTTGAGGGGATTTTACTGGATGTAAAAGCCGTCATTATCGCCGCGTTCCCGGCAGATCAGCAGTCTGCAATAACCGCTGCGCTGGGATTCGAATCTGAGCCACTGAATGTCATTGCGCAGGTCGTGGCATACCGGGAGATGATGCTACGCCAGCAGATAAACGAGGGGGCAGCCGCCTGCATGCTGAGTCACGCCGCGTCCACCGATCTGGATAATCTGGCCGCCAACCTCAACACCGCCAGGCTTGAAATCACGCCGGAGACAGACACGAGCGATGCCGTAATGGAAAGTGATACGGCCCTGCGCCTGCGCGCGCAAACCGCGTTTGAAGGTCTGAGCGTGGCCGGGCCAACGGGGGCTTACGAGTACTACGCCCGAAGCGCCAGCGGCAAAGTGGCAGACGCAAAAGCAGTCAGCCCCTCTCCTGCCGTGGTGGTGGTGTCGGTGTTATCAACCGAAGGTGATGGCACGGCTTCACCGGAGTTGCTGGCTGTCGTGAATGCGGCACTGTCCGCAGAAGACCGGCGCCCGGTGGGTGATCGTCTTACGGTGCAAAGTGCAGAGATCGTCACCTATGAGATTGATGCCACGCTTTATCTCTATCCGGGGCCGGAATCCGAACCCATTCTGACAGCTGCGCAGGACTCACTGACGGCATGGCTGGCAGCCCAGGGGAAAATCGGGCGGGATGTTGCCCGCAGCGCAGTGATGGCTGCGTTACATGTTCAGGGTGTACAGCGCGTTGAGCTGACAACCCCTGCCACAGATATCGTGATCGATGACACGCAATCTGCGGTGTGCGTTAACGTCACTGTCAGCCAGGGAGGCACCAATGAGTAACAGCCTGTTGCCACCCACCGCCAGTCAGTTTTTGCGCCGCACCGAAACCGCCACGGCAAGGATTAACGCGATCCCCGTCGAGCTTCACAAGCTCTGGGATCCGGATGAGTGCCCTGTGATATTCCTGCCCTACCTCGCCTGGGCGTTGTCAGTTGATCGCTGGGACAAAAACTGGTCGGAACAGACAAAGCGCGCCGTCATCAGAGCCGCCTTTATGGTTCATCGCCAGAAAGGAACCATTCACGCGCTGCGCCGCGTTGTGGAGCCGTTCGGCTTTCTGATTCGGGTAAGTGAATGGTGGCAGACCGGCGAAGAGCCAGGCACTTTCCGGCTGGATATCGGCGTCCAGGAACAGGGCATCACTGAGGAAACGTATCAGGAGCTTGAGCGGCTGATTCAGGATGCGAAGCCGCTGAGCAGGCACCTGATCGGGCTGTCGATCCAGCTTCAGAGCGCCGGTGAATTATATGTTGGTGCAGCCACGTTTGATGGCGCAGCGGTGACGGTTTACCCCTACCTGCCGGAAGAGATCGCCGTTGGTGCTGATTACTACCCGGCTTCGGCCATACATTTGATAGAGAACACGAGAGTGAACGCATGACAGCAAAATATTTTGCCATTCTGACCAATCAGGGCGCCGCGCGGCTGGCGAATGCGGCGGCGCTCGGTACGACACTCAATATCACGCAGATGGCGGTTGGCGACGCCAATGGGGTACTACCCACCCCTGACCCGGCGCAGACTGCGCTGATTAACCAGAAACGCATCGCGGCACTGAATATGCTGTCGATTGACCCCAACAACAGCAGCCAGATTATTGCTGAGCAGGTGATACCGGAAAACGAGGGCGGATACTGGATCCGTGAAATCGGCCTTTATGATGACAGCGGCGTGCTGGTTGCCGTGGCAAACTGCCCGGAAACCTATAAGCCGCTCTTGCAGGAGGGTAGCGGACGCACGCAAACCATTCGCATGGTACTGATCGTATCATCCACAGCAGCAGTCACGCTGAAGATTGATCCTGCCGTGGTGCTGGCAACTCGACAATACGTCGATAATAAAGTGATCGAGGTAAAGGCCTATGCAGATGATTTGCTGAGCCAGCATATTGCGGCCAGCAACCCGCACACGCAGTATGCGCCGATTGCCAGCCCGACCTTTACCGGAACCCCGGCAGCGCCAACGCCAGTCAAAGCGGATAACAGCACAAAGCTGGCAACCACAGCACATGTCAAATCAGTTGTTGCCGATTACGCGCCACTGGCAAGCCCGGCAATGACAGGTGTTCCGACAGCGCCCACAGCAGCGCAATCAGTCAATAACACGCAGCTTGCCACCACGGCTTTTGTTAAAGCTGCAATTGCCGCACTGGTAGCTTCATCTCCGGCAACACTTGACACCCTCAATGAGCTGGCCGCCGCTCTTGGTAACGATCCAAACTTTGCCACCACCATGACAAATGCGCTGGCGGGGAAGCAACCACTTGATAACACCCTCACGGCGTTATCCGGAAAATCTGTCGCGGCTCTTCTCGAATACCTTGGTTTATCAGATATCGCGACTGCCGGGGTAGCAACGGGTTCTCTGGGGGGGCAGTCCAGTAATGGATACTGGAAGTTTCCGGGGGTGATTAATGGCGTACGGCAGACGCTAATTGTGCAGTGGTATACAGCCTCAGCAACACAGGCTGGTGCTATTACTGTGAATTTTCCGATTCCATTTCCAAACGCATTTCTGGCTGATGCAAATATGGCTGGCGGTAGCGGAACGGCGCTGGTGAATGGTGGAACTGTTTCTAAAACGAGCCGCCAGCTCTACTGCAATGTTGCAATGAGCGTGGCCGTTATTACCGTAGGGTACTGATTATGTATTTATTCTCAAAAACAACATTGGGTTTTTATCCGGAGTGGGAGAAACAATCCTATATTAATGCTGGATCTCTGCCGGATGACGTCATTGAAGTTGAAGACGAGGTAAGGGACATATACAACGCTCAACCGCCAGCAGGGAAGGTTCTTTCTGCTGACGATAAAGGTATGCCGGTTTGGGCTGATAAGCCTCAGGCTGAGCTTGTATCTGATGCTGAGTGGCTGCGCTCCATAAAAACAGATGAAGCAAATGCATACATAAACAGTAAGCAATGGCCGGGAAAGGCAGCACTCGGACGCCTGAAAGGTGACGACCTCACACAATACGGACTGTGGCTGGACTATCTTGATGCGCTTGAAGCCGTCGATATTTCGACGGCTCCGGAAGTGAACTGGCCGGTTAATCCGGAGTAACGGGCCATGTAATATTAGGTGCCGTTGATGTATCAACCCGTATCAACAGCACAGGACGATTACTAAAACAGGCTCTTGAGTGAATTGCTGACCTGATTTATCGCGTTATTTGCGCTGGTTTTTAACTCGGCCAGCGCACCACTGACAGATGCACTCTGCAATTTCTCCCTGAAATCGGTATCGACACGGCTAAGACTGAGGGTAAATTCGATTTTTCTGGGATTGCCGTACTGGTCAAACTCAGATTTACCCCGCTCCAGGCGCGTCAGTACATACATCCCGTAAATTCTCCCCTCCCCCTCGATCAGCGGCCATGGCCGACCAGCAAAGCCAATCGTTTCAAGTGCTGAAAGGGACAGATTACCGCCGGTTATTTCCGGGTAAAGCACGCCCTCCAGCGTCACGGTATCGTCGCCCGCGCCGATGTATTGCCAGCTGGCAGACTGATTGACCCTTTCATTTTTAACGTGCCGCCACTCCTGCGAGTGGCGCAACTGCTGATAGGGCGTGGTGCGCAGCATAAAAACGAACATCCCAAAAACCATCATCATAAAAACGCTCCTTAATCGCGGTCGCGGAACGAACCGCGGTTAACTCTGTTGGTGGTGGCCAGCGCATCCCGGACGGCATCGCGCACCATTTTTTCAAGCTCCGGCACGGACTTACTACCCACATCGTTGAAATTGATCTGAAACACCGGCGCAGCGGAAGGTGCAGAAACCGGCGCCGTAACTGCCCCTTGTGTGGCAGCCGGAACGGAGAGGACTCCGCCAGCCGCCGATGCAGCAACACCCGGCACAGGCTGAGTGATCACCCGCGCCTCCTGGTATGCGCCACGTAATGCCAGCGCCTGCGGCAAATTTTTGAAAACGATATCGCCAGGGCCGATCTTCTTCGTGTTATCCGCCGTGGTTTTGGTGTTATCTGATATTTCCTTGAGGCGCCGCGCCGTTCCGGATTCGGGAATGACAGGCGGAGTGGTCACCGGCGGGGGCGTTTTCGCCGGTGCATCGGGAGACCAGTTCCAGCTTTTGGGAACCATCTTTTTCTGCTGGGGATCCCACTCGTACATAACCGGCGCTTTCGGTGTCAGGCTTTCCGCTTTTCGCTTCGCTTCATCAAGCCCAGCAGGAATCAGCCCCAGCTTTTGCAGAACCCACCCTATCCCCTCCATCAAAAGGGTCAGCGGCGTCAGAAGCGCCTGCAACGCGAAACCAAAAACCTTACCAAACGTCTCACCGGCACTGGTGCACTGATCCAGGGTTTCCTTACTGGTCTGCATCGGCGACAGCAGTTTTTGAAACCATCCCCACACGGTCTGAATGCCGTCTGCAATCAGGGTAAAGACTGGCGACAGAGCGGAAAAAGCATCGCGCAGCGGTGTCAGCGCCTGCCAGACGCCGCTAAAAAAGCCGAGAAAATAAGCTTTAATCGGCTCCCAGAACCGCCAGATAAGTAACCCGGCAGCCACAAACGCCGCACCAATCAACCCTATCGGGCTGAGCAAAAATGAAAGCACACCGCCGAGGGCCGATACCGCCGTGGTGATCAGCCCCCAGATGGCAGGCAGCCCGGTCAGGCGTAATGCCAGACCGCCGATACCTTTCACCAGTGAGCCGACTGCCGCGCCAGGCGAAAGGAATGCTGTGAGCAGACCGCCGCGCAATGCGGGTAAAAGACCGGTTATGCCACCGATATTTTTAGAAAATGAACCGAGTAGCGCGCCCCAGCCGCTCATTCTTCCAAGCACCGGGCCGCCAACGGTTCCCAGCGTGCGAAGCGCGGCAACTGTGCCTGATATCCCCTTCCCTCCGGTCAGGAGGGTAAAGCCCAGCCGCAACTTTGCCAGCGGGCCAATCAGTATACCTGTGACAATCGATACCGTACCCAGCGCCGCAGTTAATGCCAGCGCGCCAGCTCCAACGATTAACAGCGTCTTTGCCAGCTCGGGGTTTGCCTTGACCAGCCCGGCCACACGCGTGATTGTCTCATCCAGCCACTGAATAAGACTGCGCAACGGGCCATTCACCGTATCGGATATTTCGGTCTGTAGCCCCTCCCATGCGCTGCTGAGGTTGGACAAATCGCCGCCAAGGTTATCCGACATTTTTTTAGCCACGCCAGCCGATTCGCCCTGCGCCTTTTTCAGTTCTGCGATGAGCTTCTGAAGATCACCACTGCCGGCGGAGTTAACCAGCGACTGCAATCCGACAAAGGCTTCCTCTCCGGCGATATCCTTAAAGAAACTCACCTGGTCAGTGGAGCCATATTTTTTGGTCGCCTTGTACAAATCGGCGAGGATACTTTCAACGGGCCGCATCTTGCCGGTGCTGTCAGCGACAGATACACCCAGCTCTTTCAGCGCCTTGGATGCTGCGCCAGTCGGTGCTGCAAGCCGACTCAATGACGCGCGCATTGCAGTGCCCGCGTCGCTGCCACGTAGACCGCCTTTCGCCAGCATACCCGCCATTCCGGCCGCTTCTTCCAGACTGATACCAAGGCTGGCGGCCACCGGGCCGGTATACTTCATTGTTTCGCCGAGATCGCGCAGGTTGGTACTCGTTCGGGTGAATGTTCCGGCCAGCACATCACCCACTCGCCCCATATCACCGGCCTGCAGACGGAACTGGTTGAGGATACTGGCACCAATATCCGCTGTTTCCCCAAGGGAAATATCGCCACTCAGTGCCCCGCCTGCGATGGCGGTATCAAGCACGCCGGGAAGCGCTGCCTTGATCGCCTCCGGCGTGAATCCGGCCATGGCGAGAAAGGCCTGGCCCTGCGCGGCGTCACTGCTGGAAAATGCAGTGTCTGCACCAAGCTGTTTGGCCTGATCGCGCAACCCCTTAAACCGGGGATCGGTTTTATCCATCCGTGTCAGCGCCATTACGCGCGACATATCGGTATCAAAACCAATCGGCGTTGATAAAAAGCGCCCTGCACCATAGCCCGCAGCGGCAGCACCGAGGGCCATGCCCGTCCCTGCGCCCCGTAATTTGTCGCCGGTTTCTTTTGCCCGTGCATATTGAGCCTGGGCTTTTGTAATCGCGGCCAGTTGCTGGCGTTCCCGCTCCAGCGCCTGCGTGTATTGCTCAGTTCTGCGCAGGGCGCTTTGCACCGCGCCGCTTCCGGCAGTCAGGTTAACGCCGTGCTGACGGATAGCCTGTGATGCTTCGCGTAGCCGGGTGGTTTGCAGACTGTAGGTCTGGTTAAGGCGTGAGATCTTTCCGCGCAGCGTTTCAAGGTGTGCCGCCTGGGCCTCAGTAAGCTGTCCCCCTTCCCGCTGTTTCTGGTTGAGGCCATCGAAAGCCCGTTGCGTGCGGCTGAGTTTTTGCGCGGTGTCGTTGGCCTGGGCGCGCAGCTTGTCAAACGCTGACGTTTGTTTGTCGAGCTGTTTAGCCGCGTCCTGTGTTTTTTTAAGTGATTCGGCAAGGCCGCCAACAGCTTTGCTGGCGGCACTGGTCGGGCGGGTGAGTTTATCGATCGCACTGAACGCGACGCGGATATTAAGATCCATCGGCTTCATCCTCATGGTTGCCGCTACGGATGGCGGCCTGCTGCCGCCATGCCATCAGTTCGCGCGGCTCCATGTCATACATGACAGAGGGCGGCCAGTGGAAAATGACAGCGATATCGGCAATCAGATCCTCTACGCTGTTGAAGAGAGCTTCCCTTATTCGTTCGCCGTCACCGCCGCGCCCGGTACTGATGGCGCCGCTTTCGTCAAAAAAGGCGTGATTTCTTCGGCGAGTGCCACGTAATCCTGCGTATCCATTGCGGCAATATCCGCCGTGGTCAGCGCTGGCGAGGTAACGCGGGAAAGCAGTGTTGAGGTGGATTCAAAATCGAAATTGAGCACGTCAACGAGGCGCAGGCCACGAAGTGAGCCAGCCTGTTTGATCGTCTCAGTGATGGTCACAACGGTGATTTCATCGTTACCGCGTTTGATGGGTTTCGTCAGTGTTACAGCCATGGGTCAATCTCCTGGGTGGCAACCTGTGCCACCGTTAAAGGGTTAAGTGAAAGCAGTCAGCTATTCAGGCCAAGCGCGGAAGAAATACGATCCGGGTAGAGATTTTCCCCGTTGCGCTTGTAGATAAAGTTCAGCAGGTCAATTTCCAGCAGCGGCTTATCATCAACTGACAGCTTGTAATAAGTGTTTTTGATGGCGTAGGTGTGGTTAGTGTCATCCCCCTGCTTTGCATCACCGGGATCAATCTCAGTAATACGCCCGCGCATTTCCACTTCCACAGGGAACTGGTTCCGCCACTGTAAATCTCGCCAGCAAAACGCAGGCGCAGTTCGTCAATGTCACCACCGTATTTCAGGAGCAACTCTTCAACCACGCCGCCAACAACCATTGAGGCATCCAGCGCGCCGGAATCGATACCCAGATCCACGGCAACCGCCCCGAGCATACCGGCCCCCTGAAAATCTTCAGTTTTGCGGGTAAGCTTCGGTAACGTCACGCTGGGAATTTTCCCGATGTAGTTCACGCCATTGACGAACAGCGTGAACAAGCGAATTTTTTTAGGGATCGCCATTTACGCACCTCCGAGGGAAGAAAATGCCGCTTCGTAATACTGATCGGTGAACGTCTGAATCATCGTCAGATCTTCCAGCGGTGGCACCGGGCTGTAGTTGTAGCGCACGACAGCTTTACCCTGCCGGATGCCGGTCGTCGGGTTATCAACGATATCGAACCAGCAGGATGCACCAATCAGCTTGCCCTCAGTGACCAGCGCCTGAAGCTTGCTGTTAATCCCACTCACCACGTCTTTGACGTTTGCAGGCGTCAGTGGCGTGTCAACGGTCGTGAATTGCGCTTCAGCGATGCTGTCCGCCAGAATCTGGGCTGTGCGGGTATAGACCTCAAAAATGTATTCATCCGTATCCGTGGTGCGGTTGCCCCAGAAACGGAATCCGTCACGCTTGATAAGCGTGGTGATCTCATTGGCATTCAGCTCGTTGGCGTCCGAGTCTTCCGCCTGAAGCGCCCAGAAAACATCTTTGGCAATCCCGAGCACATTCCTGACAGCAACGTTGGATAACGACTTGTGCCAGCCCTGTTCATTATCGATCAGCGCGCGAAGTCCTAACGCGTAGGCGACGGCGGGAAACTCTTCATTCACGCCGGTCTGTGAGTTGTAGGCGATGAAGTTGGGCCAGATAAGCATGCCCTCGCGCTCAGCGAACTGTTCGCGGTAGGCTTTCGCTTCGGCGATAGTCTCGCAGCCATCGCAATAGCTGTAAGAGAATGCACGTAACTGTTTCGCGATCACGCGCAACTGCGCCGTGACTTCCTGGGTGTCATAGCCAGGCACACCGAGAATACGCGGACGATAGCCGGTTTTCTGTTCGGCAGTCAGAAGGGCAAACATCCCGGTATAACTGCCGTCAGCCTGCGTACCACCGATGATGAGCTGGGATTGCGTTGGCTCATTCTCCCCTGCTTTCGCCTCTGCGACGCGCACCACAATCACGCGGGTGCTCACCTGGTCGGAAATGGCTTTCAGGGATTTGTAGAGGGAGCCTGTTTTACCTGCACTCCCCAGGGCTGTGATAACACGCGTCAGCAGCACTGGCGTGTCGAGCGGAAAGGTTTCGGGGTCGGCGTCATCCGCAACAGCGACAAGCCCAATGACCGTGGAATCAATGTCATTGATCGCTGTCTGGAGGTCGGTTTCCTCCTTAACACGCGCCCCGTGGAAAAAGTTGTCGGTCATGCTGTACCGCCATCATGTTGTGAGTTCGGGGCTATATTCCACAAAATGAGCATGCCCGACACGCACTGCCGGGTGTCTGATGTTTGCGACAACAAACGACAGTTTTCTGCTTCGCGCGCGCATGAAACTATCAGCGCCGGAGGAGTTCATATGGCACTGTCAGCAGACGCAATCAGTAAAACCAAAGCACAACTGGATAAGAGCACACAGACATTTCAGGATTTTCAGGATGAGCTGTCACCGGTTCCGGCGTTCCGGATCATGCTTGGCGGCAAAGCACTGACCATACTGGATGACCGGCTTATTTCACTGGAACTGACCGACAACCGGGGATTTGAAGCCGACGAACTGACGATTACTATTGCTGACAGTGACGGCCAGTTACAGTTGCCGCCGCGCGGGGCTGAGCTGTCGGTGTCCATCGGCTGGCGGGGTGAACCGCTGGTCTATAAAGGGATTTATACCCTGGATGAAGTGGCGCATTCCGGGCCGCCTGACCGCCTGGAGCTGACGGCACGCAGCGCTGATTTCAGGGATGAATTCAACACCAAGCGCGAAGTGTCCTGGCATGATGTTAAGGTTGAACGCGTTATATCAGCCATCGCCCACCGGTATAAATTGACGCCGGTTATTTCTGAGCAGCTCATCAACATTGAGATCGATCACGCCGACCAGACACAGGAAAGTGATATGTCTTTCCTGACGAGAATGGCGGAAATGCTGGGCGCCATTGCCACAATCAAAAATGGCAGTCTGTTGTTTATTCTTCCCGGCGGAGGCGTCAGCGCCAGCGGTAAACCGCTGCCGGAATTCTCAATCACCCGTTCAAGTGGTGATCGCCATTCATTTCGTATTGCCGATCGTGATGCCTATACCGGCGTAAGGGCGTACTGGCTGGATCTGGAATTCGGCAAAAAGAAAAAAGTAACGGTCAAAAGCCGCAAGCCGAAAAAGAAAAAGCCACCACGCAGCAGCGCCAGAGACGGGGATTATCTGGAGGGTGAAGACGGTAACGTTTATGTATTACGCAAAACATACATCAGTGAAACAGCGGCAAAGCGCGCTGCTGCTGCCAAATGGCAACAGCTCAAACGAGGTGCTGCGGAATTTACGTTAACACTGGCGCGGGGCCGCGCCGATCTCTACCCGGAAATGCACGGAACCGTTACGGGGTTTAAATCCGATATTGATTCTCAGGACTGGATTATCGCCCGTGCTGCACATTCAATTGATGACGGTGGATTTAAAACCCGCCTGGAGCTGGAAGCCAAAATACCGGAATGGATTGCAGAGACTGAATAAACGAAGCCATAATAACAGCGAGTTCAACTCCCGCCATGGGAGGCCATCATGTTTGTTTGCCCCATTTGTGGTGCTGTCGCTCGGACACGCACCAGTCGCCGTCTCAGTGAGATGACGATCCGTCAGTACCATCAGTGCCAGAATTTTGAATGCAGCATCACATTTACCACGCTTAACAGCGTGGAAAAACTGGTGACTAAACGAGGTTCACGAGAGAAATTACCAGAGGGATTTATTCCGGAAGATGCTTTCCCAGCTTCACATTACGGACGTGATCAGTTGGATTTATATCTTTAGTTTAAAGAGGGCATGTGAGGCTGATCACTCCCTTATATCTCTATTTATTAATATTATCCCGTCTAAGTGGCGGGTTAATTTTTATTTATTCATTTAGTACCAACTGATAGGATTTTCCCTGGGTATGTGACCATATATGGAGTATTGAAAATGGCATTAATAAATTGTCCGGAATGCAGTAAAGAAATAAGTGACTCTGCTTTTAAGTGCCCATCCTGTGGACATCAAGTAAGAAAGCCAACACGTTCGTTTTTCGGCAAACTTGTAAAATGGATTTTCATCTTATTCAACATCTTCATGATCTACAGCTTCTTTGTGGGTATGGGCAGTAGCAGCGATGTGATAAATAATGCCACCTCTGATGCTGAGCGTGCTGGGGCAGCATTGGGCACTGGTCTGGGAGTGATGATGCTGGGAAGCCTCTGGGTTATTGGTGACATCATTATTGGGACGATTGTTTTTTTGACCCGACCAAAAGCCTGAGACAGATGACTATGAACAGAATAACAACCATTGCAACGGTCATGTTTGTGGCTGGATTTTCAATGCACGCAGCGGCTGAGACTAAAACCGATTTCGATAAAGATGCCTTGCTAAAGTGTCAGCTAGAGACAAAGAGTGATGTTCGTTTGGCTTGCTATGATGCGGTATTACCTCCAAGCGCAGCGGTAAATGACGAAACCACAGCAGGTACAGGAAAATGGCAGGTAAGTTCGAAAACTTCACCTGTCGATGATACAAAGAATGTTTATCTTATCCTCGCAGCGAATGAGTCCATTCGATCTCAATTTGGTGAATCTATTACCCCTAATCTTTTTATTACTTGCAGAGAGAAGAAAACGGAGCTGTACCTAAATTGGGATGTCTTCATTGGCACTGATGAAGCCTCGATGTTATATCGCCTTGACAAACAAAAGGCAAAAACGCAAACGTGGGATATTTCTAGCGATAATAAGGCCGTCTTTTATCGCGGTAATGTCGTCGAATTCGTTAAGACTTTGGCTAAAGCTAACGGCATGTACACCCAAATTACGCCTTATGGCGAAAGCCCTGTGAGCGTGTCTTTTGATTTGAGTGGGTTGTCGGAAGCGTTAAAGCCACTGCAAAAGGCATGTAGCTGGAAATAGACAACTATCCGTAGCTGCTCTGGAGACGATACGAAAGCCTCGTGTGTTTGAGGCTTTTACTTTTAAACGGTCGCGATGGACAGAATGCGGCGCTGATTTAAAAGTCTCGCTCAGTCAGCTAAAAAAAGTCTGCGTCCCTTTGAAGGATTACCGCCACGCCATCGCCATTTCATCGCCACTCGGCAAATTTCAGGTATAAAAAAACCGCCTTACGAGGCGGTCACACGACACTGCTTATCATTGATTTTATTCTTTTTTTCCCATGGTACCCGGAGCGGGACTTGAACCCGCACAGCGCGAACGCCGAGGGATTTTAAATCCCTTGTGTCTACCGATTCCACCATCCGGGCTCGGGAAGAAATTGGAGGCGCGTTCCGGAGTCGAACCGGACTAGACGGATTTGCAATCCGCTACATAACCGCTTTGCTAACGCGCCGTGAATCTTGATGCTTTTCAGCCAGCACCCGCTGTTTTAGCCGATGCTTTAATTTGGAGCGGGAAACGAGACTCGAACTCGCGACCCCGACCTTGGCAAGGTCGTGCTCTACCAACTGAGCTATTCCCGCATTATCAAGTTTTGTTCTAATCACTTGATTTTGCTATCTTCTGGCGAGCTACGCTGCCTTCCGATGCGTTGCATTCTACTTACCTGACGCACTGAGTCAACGATATTTTTCAAAACCCGGATCGTTTGCTGAAAATTACGACGATACGATCAAGGTTCAAGCAGATCGCCACGTGCTGCATTCAGATATTGCAGCATTGACCACAGTGTCAGCCCGGCAGCAACGAAGAACAACGCAATACCAGCATATTCAACCCAGATATTTGGACGCCACAGCAGCCCTACCAGCGCCATCATTTGTGCGGTGGTTTTCACTTTACCGATCCAGGATACCGCCACGCGGCTGCGTTTCCCCATCTCCGCCATCCACTCACGCAGAGCGGAAATAATGATCTCACGGGCAATCATGGTAGCCGCAGGCAGCGTTACCCACCAGGTATGATAATGTTCAGCCACCAGCACCATCGCGATAGCGACCAGCACTTTATCGGCAACCGGATCGAGGAAGGCACCAAAACGGGTGCTCTGATTCCAGCGGCGCGCCAGATAACCGTCAAACCAGTCGGTTATCGCCGCGATACAAAAAATGAGCGCGCAAACGAATGGTGACCAGTAAAAAGGAAGATAAAACGCCAGCACGAAAAAAGGGATCAGGATGACGCGAAAAAGGGTAAGCAACGTAGGAATATTCAATCGCATAGTGGCGTTAACTGTCTGTTGTCCGTAAATTTTCGCTCTATGTTGCTACAGAGCCCCTAATGTTTCAACGAGTAGAAGATCTTTTCTGCCAGTCCTTGCGAGATACCCGGCACTTTTGAGATTTCATCAACACTGGCATTGAGCAACCCTTGCAATCCACCCATATATTTCAGCAGCATTTGGCGACGCTTCGGGCCTACGCCTTCGATCGTTTCCAGCGAGCTGGTGCTCTTCACCTTGGCACGTTTTTTCCGGTGACCGCTGATCGCATGATCGTGCGACTCATCGCGGATATGCTGGATAACATGCAGCGCCGGAGAGTCCGGCGGCAGGCTAAACCCCTCGCCTTCCGGCTCAAAGAACAGCGTTTCAAGCCCGGCTTTGCGATCGGCGCCTTTCGCGACACCCAGCAGCAACGGCTTGTGCTTATCCCACGGAACATCCAGCTCGGCAAAAACCGCCTTCGCCTGCCCCAGTTGCCCTTTGCCACCGTCAATAAGGATCACGTCAGGGATTTTGCTTTCTTCAATCGCTTTGCCGTAACGGCGACGGAGGACCTGGTTCATTGCCGCATAGTCATCACCGGGCGTAATACCGGTGATATTATAGCGGCGGTACTCCGCGCGTAATGGCCCATTGGTATCAAAAACCACACATGACGCAACTGTTTGTTCGCCCATCGTATGGCTGATATCAAAGCACTCCATCCGTTTCACTTCCGGCAGTTGTAACACGCTGGCCAGCGCGGCCAGACGCTGGTGAACGGTCGACTGCTGTGAAAGCCTGGTGCTCAACGCCGTGGCAGCGTTTGTGCGCGCCAGCTTCAGATAGCGTGCGCGATCTCCGCGCGGTTTAGTCTGTACATTAACCCGGCGGCCAGCCAGCTCAGAGAGTGAATCGGCCAACAGCGTTCTGTCACTGAGATTGAAATCCAGCAGGATTTCGCCAGGCAGTGTTCGCATCTGGCTGCCCTGCAAATAAAACTGACCAACAAACGTTTCCACCACTTCGCCCAGCTCCGTACCACCAGGCACTTTGGGAAAGTAACTGCGGCTGCCGAGTACTTTCCCCTGGCGAATAAACAGCACGTGTACACAGGCCATGCCGGCATCAAACGCCACGCCGATAACATCAAGATCGTCGCCGGTGTTAGAGACAAACTGTTTTTCCGTGACCCGCCGTACCGCCTGAATCTGGTCGCGCACGCGCGCGGCTTCTTCAAATTCCAGCGCCTGGCTGGCCTTCTCCATGCGGGTGATAAGTTGCGTCAGCACCTGATCGTCTTTTCCGGCAAGGAACAAGCGAACATACTCAACCTGCTGTGCATACTCTTCTTCACTGACCAGCCCTGCGACACACGGCCCCAGGCAGCGGCCAATCTGGTATTGCAGGCACGGGCGGGAGCGGTTGCGATAAACGCTATTCTCACACTGCCGAACGGGGAATATTTTCTGCAACAGCGCCAGCGTTTCACGCACAGCATAGCCGTTCGGAAACGGGCCGAAATACTCCCCTTTCGCATGTTTCGCACCGCGGTGCATCGACAGACGGGGATGCGTATCGCCGCTGAGGAAAATAAACGGGTAAGATTTATCATCCCGCAACAAAACGTTATAGCGGGGCTGATAAAGCTTGATGTAGTTATGCTCCAGCAGCAGCGCCTCAGTTTCGGTATGCGTTACCGTCACATCAATCTGTTGGATTTGAGCGACCAGCGCTTCGGTTTTTCGTGAGGCAAGATTGCTGCGGAAATAGCTGGAAAGGCGCTTTTTAAGATCTTTCGCTTTACCAACATAGATAACGGTACCACCGGCGTCATACATACGATAAACGCCGGGTTTGCTGGTCACCGTTTTGAGGAAGGCTTTTGAATCGAAAACTTCAGTCACTGACTTAACAACGTCTCCGCATTACACAGACCATGGCGAATGGCGAGGTGTGTCAATTCGACATCACCGTGAATGTTCAATTTACTGAACATTCGGTAGCGATAGCTGTTCACCGTTTTGGGGCTCAGATGGAGTTGTTCAGAAATCTCATTCACTTTCTGCCCCTTCGTGATCATCAGCATAATCTGCAATTCTCGTTCAGACAAACTGGCAAACGGCGAGTCCGTTTTTTCAGGTTCAATCTGGCTGAGTGCCATTTGCTGAGCGATATCAGAGGCGATGTAGCGCTGTCCGGAATGCACAGAGCGAATGGCATTCACCACTTCCTGTGGTGCGGCGCCTTTGCTCAGATAACCGGCTGCACCCGCCTGCATGACTTTCGCTGGCAGAGGGTTTTCCGTGTGAACGGTAAGCATAATGACTTTGGTGTCGACGTTAGCACGCGCAATTTTACGCGTGGCTTCAAGGCCGCCGATTCCGGGCATGCTCATATCCATCAGGACGACATCAACGGAATTGGCCCGACACCATTTGATGGCATCTTCACCGCAGTTGACTTCACCCGTGACTTTTATGCCTTTAACATCTTCAAGAATGCGTCGTATCCCTGCGCGCACCAGTTCATGATCATCAACAAGTAGTACGTTGATCAATGGAGTATCTCCGAAAAGAGGGATAACGCTGCTGAAAGCTAATTAAACGTATATTAACGGTTTTTCACCCAATAATGAAAGGTAAAATAACCCGCACTTTTCGATTTTGTTCTCGTTTCTGGAAATTAAGCTGTACAAGATGTGGAAAGTGTTTCCATGTTCTCAAGGCGTTGCGTAAGAAAGTCTAAACAGCATTTTTCATAAAGTTGCCAAAAAGGCTTTTACTTTCACAAGAATTATCTGAGCAACATGTAACAACAATTAACTACGCTTAAACGCGGTTTAAACATATATTCCTGGCTAATAGAAAATTCTGATATTTATTGCAAAAAGTTTAATCTAATAAACCAGACAATAACGATCAAAAAACAACCACTGCATTCTTTTGGCCGGGTTGTGGTATACTCCGCCGCTTTGACAGTGACCGTCGCGCAACGGCGCGGCTACATAACGAGGAAAATAAATTGAGCACACCTGATTTTTCCACTGCTGAAAATGCAAAGGATCTGGCGCAGGAAGTCGCTTGCCTGAAATCATTGTTGACGCTGATGTTGCAGGCAATGGGCCAGGCGGATGCGGGCCGCGTCATCATTAAAATGGAAAAGCAAATTGAACAAATGGAAAATGAAGCTCAGGCAGCGGTATTTTCCAGCACTGTTAAGCAAATTAAACAAGCTTACCGCCAGTAATAAAAAACCGGCTGGCAGGTAACCTGACAGCCGGCTGCTTTCTGATTCGTCGCAGTGAATAATCAAATCATTCCGGTCGCCGCAGCATAACAGGCAATCTGCGTTTTATTCGGCGCATTGAATTTCTTCTGCATATTCTTCTGGTGAAAATTGACGGTATTCTCAGAGATCGACAAAATCATGGCGATTTCCGCAGAGGTCTTGCCTTCCGCCGTCCATTTCAGTATCTCGCGTTCACGCTTACTGAAGCGCATCTCCGGCGTCAACACCATCTGATCTTCCAGTCGAGTCAGCGCCAGCAGACTGAGCTGCACCAGCGTCTGCAACCGCAGTTCAATCTCATCCTCAGGCATCATTTTACCAAGCAGGCTGCTACGCGAAACCGAGAGAAAACCCAGCGCATGATTAGGCAGCATCAGACACTGCGAGATCCCCTTTCGCAGGCCATGATCCCGCGCAGCATCCCACAATACCATCGCATCCTGGAAGAGCTTGTCATTCCAGGGCAAATGTCCCTGAATGAAATTTTCGGCTTTAAGCACCGGATCAATGGCAAAGTAATTCTCCGCCTGATACTGCTGCATCCAGGCCTGCGGATACGTCGTTTCAACGCTAATCCTCGGCCGGGTAAAGGGCACTGGGTGGCGAACGCACAGTGAGAAATAATCAAACTCCAGCAGCTGTGTCTGCCGCTGTAACTCTGTATAAACGTCCTTAGCCGCTGTCATCTCCTGGAAGCGCGACATCATTTCGCGTCGCCAGGTAAAAAATTCTTTATCCTGCATACCGACCGGTAATACCCCTGGTTTTAATAATCATTATTATGTATACATTAAGCTAACACATAAAACTTAATTATAAATATAAAATATCGGCTAATGTGGAAATAAGTTGCAGAGGCTGCCGGATTTAACGCTGGCAACCTACAGGAAAAACTGCGCGGCTATTGGATAATTGCAGGGATATACGCGAAAAATAGCCGCAGCATCGGCACGCCATTAATTCCGCCCAAAAAAAATTTAGGTTAAGGTCAATTAACGCAATTCAGAAAACAGGCAGGCGGAATCGCGCCGTGTTTATTGCATCAGGAATTTTTCCAGAAACTGCCTGGTGCGTGGATGTTGCGGCTGGGAAAACAGCAGTTTCGCCGGCCCCTGCTCCACAATGCGCCCCTGATCCATAAAAATCGCCCTGTCCGCGACATCGCGGGCAAAACTCATCTCGTGGGTCACTATCACCATGGTGCGTTTTTCCTGCGCCAGTTGGCGAATGGTGTTCAGCACTTCGCCAACCAGTTCAGGATCGAGCGCAGAGGTAGGCTCGTCAAAAAGGATAACATCAGGACGCATCGCTAACGCGCGGGCAATCGCAACGCGCTGCTGCTGGCCGCCGGACAAACGACGCGGAAAACTCTCTTCTTTCCCCTTCAGCCCCACTTTTTCCAGTAACTGACGCGCCCGCGCACAAGCCTCTTCTTTCGCTTCGCCCTTCACGATCACCGGCCCTTCAATAATGTTCTCCAGCACCGTACGGTGTGGAAACAGGTTGAAGTTCTGGAACACGAACCCGACATGCTGGCGCAACTGGCGGATAGCCTTTTTCTGTTCGCCTGGAGATCGAGAGGTATCAATGGTGATTGCCCCCACGCGGATCGTCCCGCTTTCCGGCTGTTCCAGCAGATTAATACTGCGCAACAAGGTGGTTTTACCGGACCCACTAGGGCCGATAATCGCCACCACTTCCCCCTCCTGTACCTCCAGATCGATACCGTGCAGGACGGTTTGTCCGTGGAATTTTTTCACCAGATTTTTAACGTCGATAGCACTCATTTTGCATCACGCTCCTGACGGTTAAGCTGGTTTTCAAAATAGTTCTGCAACGTGGAAAGCACGGTCGCCATGACCCAGTAGATCAGCGATGCCGCCAGATACATGGTGAACACCTCCAGCGTGCGTGAGGTGATCAGTTGCGCCTGACGAAACAGCTCCGGCACCTGAATAGTTGCCGCCAGCGAAGTATCTTTGACCAGGCTGATAAAACTGTTACTCAACGGCGGTAGCGCCACGCGAGCAGCCTGCGGAAGGATCGCGCGGCGCAGCGTTTGCCAGGACGTCATGCCGATACTGGCGGCCGCTTCCCATTGCCCCTTATCGATAGACGAGATGGCGGCTCGCAAGGTTTCCGCGGCATACGCTGCCGTGTTAAGCGAAAGCCCAATCATTGCCGACGGGATGGGATCCAGCTCTATGCCAAACTGCGGCAGACCGTAATAGATCATAAAAAGCTGTGCAATCAATGGGGTACCGCGAAAAATCGAGATATAAAAGCGTGCCAGCCAGCGTACCGGCAGCAGCGGCGACATTCGCATCAGCGCCAGCACAAAACCGAGCAGCAAACCAAAAAACATGCCGCCAATACTCAATTGCAGCGTGAACACAGCCCCCTTGAGCAGATAAGGGGCTGAATCGATAACTAGCTGTAAGCTCTCTTGCATCTGTATGCTGCCTGCGGATCAGATATGCGGATGGTAGGCGAAGAGCGCTGGCGCGCCGCCGGTATGAACGAAAAGGATCGGGCCATCGTCTTTAAAACGCTTCTGCTCAATGCCATCGAGCAAACCCGCCATCGCCTTACCGGTATAGACCGGATCGAGCAAAATCCCTTCCAGACGCGCCAGCAGTTTCACGGCTTCCATCCCTTCTTCATTCGGCATGCCATAACCCGGCGCAAAGTATTCATCCCACAGCACAATATCGGCATTCGCGCTGATCTCCAGATCGTGGGCGATCGCCTGCTGCAAGGTTACAACTTTGGGTTTTTGATCCGCCACGCTGCGCGAAACGGTAACGCCAATTAACTCGACCTCCGGCAGCAACTGCTCCAGCCCGACAGCAAGCCCGGCATGCGTTCCGGCACTCCCGGAAGCCACCACCACCGACGACAGCGCGACCGCGCCTTCGCATTGCTGGGCAATTTCCAGTGCGCTTTCGACGTAACCCATGGCACCCAACGCATTAGAACCGCCGACCGGAATCACATACGGGCGAAAGCCCTGCGCCTCGACCCGCGTCGCGAGCGCCTCCAGTTGCGCAGCCGGATCGGTCAACGCATCGCACATTTCAATTTGCGCATTGAACAGATCCAGCAGCAAACGGTTGCCATTGCTGAGATAGTTTTCTGCCTTCGTACCAATAGGATTTTCCAGCAGCGCGACACAGTGCAAACCCAGTTTCGCCGCCACTGCGGCGGTCTGGCGCACATGGTTAGACTGAATCGCGCCTGCGGTGATCAGCGTATCCGCGCCTTCACGTAGCGCATCAGCAGCAAGAAACTCCAGTTTGCGCAGTTTGTTGCCGCCCATCGCAATCGGCGTCACATCATCACGTTTGATGAAAATCTCGCGCCCAAGGTAATCGGACAGGCGCGGCAGGTACTCCAGCGGCGTCGGTGCGCCAATAAATTCAAGACGCGGAAAGCGGGTCAGGTTGTGCAAAGACATAAAACCTCCGAAGACCGGATAACGTTGTGTATTGTTTTTATTATGCACATTTACAGAGATGAAATAAAAAAGGCGCTTTTTTAAGCGCCTTTTTTAACGAGGAACGATCACTTCGTCACATCTGTTCCAAACCATTTTTCCGACAGCGCTTTCATCGTGCCATCTTTTTGCATATCGGCGATTGCCGCATCAATTGCCTGCAACAGATCTTCATTACCCTTGCGAAGCGCCACACCGGCCTCCTGACGCGAGAACGCATCACCAGCCACTGCCAGAGTATCTTTAGTTTTTTTCACCAGATCCAGCGCTGCAAGGCGATCCACCAGAATCGCATCGATACGGCCAACGCGCAGATCCTGGTATTTCGTCGGGTCATCATCATAGGTACGAATATCGACGCCCTGAACGTTCTTGCGCAGCCACTCTTCATAGTTGGTGCCCAGGCCAACGCCGACTTTTTTCCCTTTCAGATCGGCTGCGGTTTTAATGCCCGCTTCATTGCCTTTTTTGACCAGCGCCTGGATACCAGAGACGGTATAGGGCGTGGAGAAATCATATTTTTTCTTGCGTTCATCGGAGATGGTCACCTGATTGATCACCACGTCGATGCGCTTCGAGTCCAGCGAGGCCAGCATACCGTCCCATTTCGTCGGTTTCAGAGAGGCCTTCACGCCCAAATGCTTCGCCAGCGCATCGGCAAATTCCACTTCAAAACCAGTCAGCTTGCCATCATCGCCCTGGAAACTGAACGGCGGATACGTGCCTTCCAGACCGACTAACAACGTGCCGCGCTCTTTGACTTTATTCAGCAGGTTTTCTGCGGCGAATGTTTTCGCGCTTACCCCCGCCACCAGCGTGACGGCCATAACGGCCATCAGCGCCCGACGTCCCAGAAGTGCTAGTTTCATAGTTACCCCGATAAAAGAATTGGCTGCAGCAGTGCATTGCCTGGAAAAACGTAATCACAAGCAATGACTCGCCACATGTTATTCTTTTTTAATATATATCAGATCTCGCGCCGACAGCCATTTTTTGCATCGGCGTAAAACGCATCTGCGTCTTAAACTGAGCATATTTGCGCAAAGCGATCCGATAGTTATTGGTGCTGGTCGCGGGTAACCATGGCTCCAGGTTTTCGTCGAGGAACCCTTCATTGAGCAAATCACGGGAGATGTTTAACTCGCTCAGATGATTGCCAAGCCGGCGCAGACGCACGACATACTCGCGCACCGTACCGTGGCTCATCTCAGTCTGTTCGAAGAGATATTGTTTGAACCCGATGATATCGAAGAAATCGCTCTGCTCTTTGCAGTGCAAATCCCCGCAGAAACGACAGAGTGCAACCCACTCTTTTTGCTCTTGTTGCCAGGCCGCTTCATCCAACAGCATATCCAGCCGGGAAATCGCAATTTTGTTTACGATTTCGCCCCGGCGGACCAGTGTGATGCGGTCGAGCAACTTATGGCAATGAGCGCAATGCGTCTGGCTGTGTTTAAAGTCTTTAAGGTAGCGGCTTAGAGGCCGTCTTTTAGGTTGCTGCACCGTCATGATAACTCCTGGTTGTCAATGCGTTGTTCGGCATTTACCAGGGGCGATGCAGGATCACCAACCTATAACTTACCCAGCTTGGTGCGTAAGCGCTTAATAGCCTGACTATGGAGCTGGCTTACCCGCGATTCCCCTACTTCAAGAACAGCGCCAATCTCTTTGAGATTGAGCTCTTCCTGGTAGTACAGCGTCAGGACAAGTTGTTCACGCTCCGGGAGAGATTCAATAGCTTCCATCACCCGGTGACGCAAATTACTTTCCATTAGCTGGAATAACGGGTTTTCCTGTTGATGATCGTCAGTCACCAGCTCGATACTATCGCCGTGCTCTTCCCGCCATTCGTCATAGGAGAAAAGCTGGCTATTGTTAGTATCGAGCAGCATCTGACGGTATTCCTCGACAGGAATCCCAAGGCGCTGCGACACTTCTGTTTCCGTCGCGTTACGCCCCAGTTCTTGCTCTAGTTGCCCCATGGCCTGCGCCACTTCGCGGGCATTACGCCGGACGCTGCGCGGCACCCAATCGCGGCTGCGCAATTCGTCCAGCATCGCCCCACGAATACGCTGCACTGCGTAAGTGGTAAATGCCGTTCCTTGCAGAGCGTCGTATCGGTCTACAGCATTCAGTAGACCGATACCGCCCGCCTGTAGCAGGTCGTCCAGTTCCACACTCGCCGGCAATCGCACCTGTAGGCGCAATGCTTCGTGACGCACAAGAGGTACATAACGCTGCCACAGCGAGTGTTTATCCATTACACCTTCAGCGGTATAGAGTGAATTCACGATAAACAGCCCTGCGTTAATTGAGTTATCGGCATGATTATCCGATTCTGGAGTGGTTTTAATCGGATGAATAGTGGGTGAAATGGGGGGTTATTTGCCTTTATAACGCCCCACGTTTCGACGGCAATGCATATAATACTCGCTCAAAAGCCAGCGCCGGATGGTGTCCGCGCAGGAAAAATCGATAATCATCTGAAATATTGTAGATAAATTGAAACATCGCGATCGTTTTTTTACTTTTGTGATTTACGCCGGTGTTTTGCTCGTCCGACAAAATTCTCTGCTTGCGCCTCAATGACCACAATTTTCGCTGCGTTTTTAACATATTGCTTTCCGGTATCATCAGAAACGTCTCACCAGCATCAACACAATAATAAACGTACGCTTCATCACCTTGTAGGAATGCTAAACCTTCTGACAAACAAGGGCTTGTAGAAAAAGATCTACCAGAAATCTCCCTTAGCGCATCCACACCCTGAAGCGTAAAAAAACAATCTGGTTGTCATGGCTTTTATGCCATCGGGAAAATGACAAAATTCACACAGCAGCAGTTTGTTTTTCTGGCAAAATTCCGCGGCGTAAAGCGTAACGATATTTCTATCAATCAATGAGTATTCACCCTGCAAAATACTTTCTCCATTCTTACTACTCGCGCATCTAATTCGATGCGGGCATAGCAGACAGTCAGAATGTAATTCCCAGGCAAATCTCTTTGCATCGCACGGTCTAACTCGATGATATTATGACCATAAAGCGTATAACCATCAGGACACGGTTTCGCCTTTATTGCTTCATAATCGACCGTCTCGCTTTTACGGAACAAAAATGTCTCCGCTTTTTTGCGCTAAATAACCCGCAGGTCATCATCCGGCACGCGGACATTCACTCTATTTCATCGATAATATCTATAAATCGCTTTTGCCTTTGCCAATTATGCATACACAAAAGCGATTTCAGGGCGACGTTAAAAGGCCAATCACAGCACTTTTTTTTGCTGCGCAATCGCACTTCTGTTCGCGCTTTCCAGGAATGACAATCCCTGCAATGCGGTGGCAGAGCCAATCGCATAGCCGTTTGCTTCGCCACGCAAAGCGGCGGCTATATCGCAGTAGTAGTTGGCAAAAGCTTCAATAAAACCGGCCGGGTGACCGGCTTTAAAGCGGCAGTAACGATCCAGATTGGCAATGGTGTTATCACCCGCCGTGCGATCGACAATACGCACATTGCCGTGAATATCAGCGAGTCGCAGATACTCCGGCTCCATCTGCAACCATTCGGCGCTGCCTTCCGTACCATAAATGCGGATCCGCAAACCGTTGCGAAAACCGAGCGCGGCTTTACCGTACCAGTAGTTACACACCATATCGTCGGTATAACGTGAGATGATATTGACGGTGTCCACCACGTTCGGCACACGCGCAAACGTACTGTTGACGGCGTAAACATCCAGCGCCTGTTTGTCGGTGAGAAACTCCACCAACTGGTGCACATGAACCCCGAGATCCAGCGATACCGTCGGGATTTCGCCGTCCACTTGACGCCAGAGTTGCGGTAACGCCACGCTGCCATCATTGCGACAACGGCTAAAACCTTCCTGCGGCATTTCGACCATCACCTGCTGAATTCGCCCAAGCCCGCCGCTCAGCAGGCGCTGGCGCAGTTCTCGCACCATCGGATAGCCGGTATAGTTGAACGTCACATACAACGGGCTATTAACCTCATCAACCCGCTGCTGAATCTCTTGCGCATCACCTACCGTTGCCACCATCGCCTTTTCGCAGATGATCGGCAACGGATACTCCAGACACGCCAGCAAAATGTCGCGGTGCGCAGGCGTCGGCGTCAGCACCACCACCGCATCAAGGCGCTGATGCTCTTTTTCCAGCATCAATAGAGCATCCTGATAAATCGCGTGATTCTCCAGCCCCCAGGCGGCTCCTGTTTGCTGATTGATGCTTTCATCACGGCTGAAACATCCCGCCGTCAACTGGAAGTGCCCGTCCATCTGGCTGGCGATTTTATGTGTCATGCCGATAGCGGAATTGATACCGCCACCGATGAATGCAAGGCGCAAAGGCTTGGCCATAATCCAGTCCTTAAATCGTTTTAAAAGAAAAATAGTTTTTGAGCTGTGGCGTCAGCCGCGCCAGTTCGGCGAAATCCTCAAACTCGGCAAAAACCAGCCCCGCCCTGTCGCGCGGCGCGGGCAGCAGAGGATCGCCGGGTAACTTCAGCGGGATAGTCTCAATAATTCGCGCCGCCAGCGGAGCAAAGCAATAGCCAACAAAGTGACTTTCAGCATCGCCGGAAATGGTATGCCGGGCGATGGCTCGTTGATGCTCGGGCCGACGCACACTGAATGCGGATTCGCGGCCAATAAAGGGAGCGACAAATCCGGCGGAATAGGCTTCACCGGTGGATAATTCAATCAGACGCGAATAGAGATCGCCCGGGCAACGGCGGGTTAACTCAATCAGCCAAAAATCGTGTTCATTGGCAATGAACTGGGTATGCAGTAAGCCATCAACGAGTTGCAGTTCCCGCACCAGCGTCTGCATGCATTCGCTGACGCGATCGCGCATCGTTTCAGCGAGCGTCAGACTCAGGCTACTGCTGTTCACCTGCCAGGGATAAACGGTGCAATATTCGTCGACGAAAAATTCACAGACAATCTCACCGCCGCGAATAAATGCCGAGTGGCTGTATAACGCGCCTTCGCAGAAGGTTTCGATGACGCAGTGGCCATTACGGGAAGCGCCGCGTGCCAGGTCAACCGCCTGCGGCAAGGCGCCCGCCTCGCGCACCAGCGTAATACCGATCCCGCTATAGGCATCAATCGGCTTAACCAGTAGCGGGAAAGGCAAATCACGCGCCGCTTCCGGTTCGTTAACCGCGCGCGGAATCGGATAGCCTTTCAGCTCTGCCCAGACGCGAAAACGATCTTTAAGAAACAGCGTGTCGCTGACGTCCGGCGTATCAAAACCGGCCAGCCCGAGTTCGGCAGCCACGCGGCTACCGGTCAGATAAGAGACATCGGTTACGCCGGGCAAAATCGCCGTAATCTTCTGTTCGCGCGCCACCGCCAGCACTGCGTCTGCGTCTGCGTAATTCTGCACATGCGCAATATCAGCGAACTTCATCCCCGCATCCTGCGCTTTGCCGCTGCACACCAGTGTGGTAAAGCCCGCAGCTTTGACCACCTGCTGCAAAGGTAGCGACGCAAATCCGGCATCGAGGATCATCGCCGTTGCTGGCTGGCTCATATGCCCCCCGCAGAAATCATAGCGACATTGTTTGCAACAGGGAGCGCCATACGGCGGATAACATCCACAATACGTTGCTGATCGTCCCGCGTAAGCCCAGGGTAGATCGGCAGGCAGAGTACTTTCTCAGCGATATCGTTCGCGCAGGGTAAATGCTCTTTCTGTGAGGTCGCAAAACCGCGATACATGCTGAAGGAGCTAATTAAAGGGTAGAAGTAGCGACGGGTTAAGATGCCTTCGTTTTTCATCGCTTCATATAATGCATTGCGGCTGATGCCAAACTCAGGTTCAATCAGCACCGGACAATAGGCGTGGTTCCAGATCACATCATCGGGGACGTTAAGCAGGCTAAGCCCTGCAACACCATCGAGCAGCTCAAGATAGTACTGATACAGCGCCTGGCGTTCGGCCAGCGCCTGATCAATATGTTTTAACTGCAACAGACCGAATGCCGCTTCCACTTCATTCATTTTGGCGTTGATGCCGGGCGCAACCACGCGGGTTTCACCGGCAAAACCAAAGTTTTTCAGGTAGTCGATGCGTTGCTTCGTCCGCGCGTCATGGCAGATAATCGCGCCGCCTTCGAAGGTGTTAAACACTTTCGTGGCATGGAAGCTGAGTACCGAAAGATCGCCGTGATTCAGGATGCTGACGCCGTTTTTCTTCACGCCGAATGCATGCGCGGCGTCATAAAGCACTTTTAAGCCGTAAACATCCGCCACCTGCTGGATCTTCTCCACGTCACAGGGTACGCCATAACAATGCACCGGCATGATCGCCGTCGTCTGCGGCGTAATCAGCTCTTCAACGCGTTCCGGGTTGATGTTGTAGGTCAGCGGGTCGATATCCGCAAAAACGGGCGTCAGGCCATTCCACAGCAAGGTATGTGAGGTAGCGACAAACGAGTAAGGGGTGGTAATCACCTCACCCGTGATACGCAGCGCCTGGAGTGCCGTCAACAACGCCAGCGTTCCATTGGCGAACAGACAGACATATTTCACACCCAGATATTCCGCCAGCGCTTCTTCAAGTTGCTGGTGGAATGTCCCGCCATTGGTGAGGATGCGGTTCTGCCAAATCTTTTCCAGATAGGGAATAAACTCTTCCAGAGGCGGCAACAGAGGGCTGGTGACGAAGATGTTATTGTCCATAAAATGAACCTGAACAAGCCAGAGATGACTTTGATGTTACAGGCACCAAAGTGAATCTATTGGGTAAACAAGGGGCATTTCCCATGCCAATTAAGCCCGCAAGACACCAGCCTCCCTTTGCTATTATTGGCCGAGATAAAGAAAATCCGTGAAATTTCACGCCTGAGAAACCAGGCCGTCATCACCTCGTTGCCGCATCGCGCGTTGATGCGCTCAAACTGCTGCCCGCATAACGGAAAAAAAATGAACGAATACGCTTTGGTGAGTATCGTTATCCCGACTTACAAGCCCGAATTCTTCGCGACAACGCTCGCCAGCGCGCTCAATCAGAGTTGGCCAAATTGCGAAGTCATTATTTATGACGACAGTAACGACGACACCATTCGTCTCACCTGCGAGCGTTATGCATTAACGACCAAAACGCCTATCTACTACACCAAAAATAGCGTCCGTTTATGGGAAGAAGGCAACGTGCTGGCTGGCGTGCGTCAGGCCAGCGGTAAGTACATTAAGTTTCTCTACGATGATGACATTCTGTTCGAACACGCTATCACCCGGCTCGTTGCAGCGCTGGAATCCTCCCCGGGCAACAGCATGGCTTCCGCGCGTCGTGTTCGCGTTGATGAAGATGGCACCCCGCTGGTCGATATTACGGCGACCGCCTTCCCTTTTACCGCCGATGTGATTCTCGATGGTCCGGACGTGGTGAAGTTTTTCGCCGACCATCCGGTGAACTTTATCGGTGAGCCCAGTTCCGTGCTGTGCTATCGCGAGGATCTGATCTCTTTCGGTGATGACCTCTTTACCCTGCTCGGCGAGAATCTCTACTTCCTGACCGATATGACGCTGTATCTGAAGTTACTGCGCCTCGGCAACCTGGCCTTTGTCGCCGAAACGCTCTCGGCTTTCCGCGTCTCAGAGAACCAGAGTAGCCAGCTCGTGCATACCGGGAAATATGGCGATGTCATTAACAGAACCTATACCCGAATGCCGCAAATTGTCAGAGAACTGGGCTGGTACAGCGGTAATAAAGAAGAGAATGAAAAGGTCAAAGTCGCGCTGATGCACGGCGAGCAGCGTTTCCAGACGGAAAACCTGCTGCATGCACTGCATAACTCTCTACAAGTCTCCGTGCGCCGGTTCTACAGCAACAAAATCAACAAATGGCTCGACGAACGCCGCCTGCAACCGCAGTTCCGGCCGCTGGTGGAAGCTTTCCAACAGGCGCGCAACACGCAGCAAACGTTAACCGTTTTTATCTCGCAGTACGGACATCATCCTGATGCTGTCACGTCAACACTGCAAAGCCTGCAACGCTACGCCGGGTTTGGGCTGACGCTAAATCCGGTGGTCATCACGGAGCAGAGCGCCGCTCTTCCTGCGCCGACGCTCATCGTGCGACAAGATAATCAGATTGGTATCATCAATCAGTACATCGCCAGCCAGCCGTCTGACTGGGTGATGTTCATGGATGCTGGTGAAGTGCTGCTTGAGAGCGGCATGCTGATGTTCGATCTGGCGCTGGATGGCGCCTCCGCCTGCGATGCGATTTATGGCGATGAGTTCTACATGCAGAACGGCGAAATTGTCACCACGGCGATGCGCCCGGATTTCAACCTCGATTTACTGCTCAGCTACCCGGCAGAGATGGCTCGCCACTGGATTTTCCGCAGTGAAGCGATTCTGGCAGCGGGTGGGTTTAACCCGACGTATCCGCAGGCCTGGCAGTTCGAGTTTATTGTTCGTCTGATTGAACAAAAAGGGATGGGCTTTGCTGGTCATCTGCCGGAACCGTTTGTGGTTGGCCATCCGCCAGTGCAGGTCAGCCAACCGGAAGAACAGGCGATTTTAACCCAGCATCTGCACAATCGCGGCTATGCACAGG
The DNA here is from genome assembly GCF_009935945.1 of Kosakonia sp. MH5. Lineage (NCBI taxonomy): Bacteria > Pseudomonadati > Pseudomonadota > Gammaproteobacteria > Enterobacterales > Enterobacteriaceae > Kosakonia > Kosakonia sp. MH5. The sequence continues at coordinate 212,286 of NZ_QODH01000009.1, forward strand.
GTACGGTAGTGGCTACGCATCCGGGGCTGTATGCCCTGCGTTATAACCATCAGCAACAACCGCTGGTCTCGATTATTATCCCGACCAAAGATCAGCTTACTATTCTGAGTACCTGCGTCACCAGCCTGCTGGAGAAGACGCGTTACCGGAATTACGAACTGCTGATTGTTGATAACAACAGCGAGACCCCGGAAGCATTGCAGTGGCTGGAGGGGATCTCAACTATCGATCCTGAACGCATTCGCGTATTGCGCTATCCGCATCCGTTTAACTATTCCGCTATCAACAATATGGCCGCACGGGAAGCGCGTGGTGAATATCTGGTATTGCTGAATAACGATACGGCAGTGATCAGCGAAAACTGGCTGGATCATATGCTGAATCATGGGTTACGCCCGGAAGTGGGGATCACCGGCGCGAAACTGCTCTACCCGGACGGTAAAGTCCAGCATGCGGGCGTGGTGCTGGGGCTGCGTGGCCCGGCGGATCATCCCTTTATCGGCAGCGAAAACAACCGCGCCGGTTATATGAATCGTCTGCTGGTTGACCAGAATTACAACGTGGTCACTGCCGCGTGTCTGTTAATCCGCAAATCAGTCTATGAACAGGTCGGCGGGCTCGATGAAGAGAACTTCACTGTCTCCTATAACGATGTCGATCTGTGCCTGAAGGTGCGTGAAGCGGGCTATCTGACAGTGTGGACACCGCATGCACTGGTAATGCACGAAGGCAGCGTTAGCCAGAAGAAGGTCGATAAGACCGTGCAGGAGAAAAAACGTCAGCGCTTTATGGCCGAGCAGGACGCCATGTACGCCAAATGGATGCCGCTTATCGCTAACGATCCGGCCTATAACCCTAATCTGTCGCTGGATGGCGCGGGATTCCAGTTTGAAGCCAGCAGTAATAAAAGCTGGCAGCCGTTGCACTGGAAGCCGCTGCCACGTTTGATCGCCTTTCCATTGCAAAGCCAGCCCGGCAGCCGGTTGCGCCTCGATGCGCCGTTAGCATTACTGAATAGCGCGGGCGTCGTCGAAGGGCAAATTAATTATCATCCCAGCACCTATACCGATATCAGTCGTTTTGCGCCGGATGCCCTGATCGTCCATCGACAAATCAGTGATGGCGCGCAGGAGTGGTTGCGCCGTCTGCCGCAGGCAGCATCGATGTTTAAAATCTTCGATCTGGATTGCTGGTTGCCTGGCTTACCGGTCAATGCCGAGGAACGTAACGATCTGCCACAGGATATTTTCGCCGCGCTGCGCGGTACGCTGGCGCATGTGGATCGCCTGATCGTCGCCAGTAACGAGCTGGCCGAACAGTGCGCAGGGCTGCACAGCGACATCCGCGTGATGCCAACGCTACTTTCGCCACAGCAATGGTCGGGGTTATCCAGCCAGCGTGGCATGGGTAAGAAACCGCGCATCGGCTGGTGCGGAACCGCGGCGAATACCGGCGATCTGGAGCTAATTCATAAACTGGTCAGCCAGTTAGCCGATCGGGTTGAATGGGTGTTCTATGGCTACTGTCCGCCTTCCCTTCAGGAGTGGGTCAGCGAATTCCATGCCCCGGTTCGCCCGCAGCATTTTGCGAAAAAGCTGGCCAGCCTGAATCTCGATCTCGCCGTGGAACCGTTGGCCGATACGCCGTGGAACCGGGCGCTTAGCCCGGTACGTCTGCTTGAATATGGCGCCTGCGGTGTGCCGGTGATTTGCAGCGATATCATCAGCACACAGAGCATTGCTGGCGTTACGCGCGTCGAAAATCGCGCAAGAAGCTGGCGCGAAGCCATTGAAAACCATCTGCTTGATGCGGCGATGGCGGCACAACTTGGCGATAATTTGCGTCTGTACGTGCTGGAAAACGGTATGTGGAACGGCGAAAGCCTGCTGCGCCAGGCGCAACTCTGGTTACCGGATTAATGTTTCTCCGGGCATAACAGCCGATGGCAACAAAAAAGGCGCTTCGCAGCGCCTTTTCTTTTACTTGTCGGCCGGTAACCAGCCCTGACGCCAGTCATCGAGCCCGGCATCCCGCAGATACCAGTCGCTGCGCACGGCGGCACGCAGCGCATCACCCTGCCGCTCGCGTAACGCCGGATCGTGAATGTACGCCTGAATCGCGTTCATCCAGTCTTTAAAGCGGTTCGCCACCAGCGTCACCGGCAGATTGCAGCGATAAGGCTCAATGTCGGTAGCGATGATCGGCACACCGCAGGTGCCAATCTCCAGCAAACGCAGGTTGCTCTTGCATTCGTTGAACTGGTTGATTTCCAGCGGCACCAGCGCCAGGTCGAGATTCAGGCTGGCCAGTTTCTCCGGGTACATTTCAAACGGTACACCGGGGTGGAATTCGCAAAGCACGTTGCGCGGCTTCATGCCCATAAACACCCACTCCACCTGCCCTTCCAGCTCTTTGATCAGCGGCAACAGGATCTCCAGATCGCCAGTATGCGAGCTGCCTCCGGCCCAACCGACGCGCACTTTTTTCCCGGTTCCACGGGCGCTGAGCAGGTGATCCCACTGATTCGGTGCCAGGCGGTTTTGCGCAATGCGAATATCACTGTGGAATCGGCTGTAGGCTTCAGCCAGCGGCGCAGTAGAAACGACAACCCAGTCGGCGGTGTCCATCACTTTGCGGAAGTTTTTCAGCATTTGCGGCGGGAAGTGCTGACGGTTACCGTTTTTCATTGGCACGTTCAGCAGGTAATCATCATATTCCAGCACGATTTTCGCGCCGCTGACATCGCGTAACTGCTTCATGATATCCGGGAAGCGGCTGCCGGTGATCAGCTCAAGCAGAATCACATCCGGCCGCATTTGCGCCGCTTCCATCAGGCCGGGAATGGTGTTCGTCAGCCCGCCTTCGATCATCAAATGGCGTTCCAGCGCTTTGAACGGTTGCATCACCCGGTGATGGCCGCCACCGACCCAGTTGATGTGATGGGCTAACACCACCGGCAATGGGCGGCCAGGCAGCGGCTGGTGCAACCGCGCAATACTTGCGCTCAGCGTGAAGGCTTTGCCCATCTTCTGCATCAGCGGATGGTACGAGGGTTCATTCAGCAACCCCTGCTGCCACTCACCGCGCAGCGTCGTATAGTCCTGCAACAACGGACGCTCCTGCACGCCAATTTTGTTGCCGAATAAACGTGTCGCGCCGCCCATATGTTTCACGCGGGCGTAAGGCGTCCAGACATTGAGATATCCCTGCTGCTGCGCGCGCAACCCCAGATCCACATCGGCGAAATAGAGGGGATAACGCTCCTGGGTAAAGCCGTTTAAGGAGAAGAAAACCTCTTTACGCACCATCATGCAGGAGGCGCTCACCGCAGCCAGGTTACGCGGCGTTTTCAGAAAGTGCTGAAAACCATTGCTCTGCCCGTCAGCGCCATCGAAGGCGACATCAACACCGTGCTGCACGCCGACTAAATAGCCGCCATGTTGAATACGGCCGTCCTGATACTCCAGACGTGCGCCCACCAGCCCTACTTCCGGGCGCAGCGTATGTTCAAGCAGCGCATCCAGCCAGTTACCGTCGATAATTTCGCAGTCATTATTGAGAAACACCAGCACATCGCCACGCGCTTGTTGCGCGGCGGCATTATTGATTTCAGCGAAATTAAAGGGCGCGTCGTAACGCAGAATGCGCACCTGATCGAGCCCCAGCGCCGCCAGATCGTTGAGGAAACGGCAGGCATCCTCCTCCACCGACTGGTTATCAACGATCAGCAGCTCATAGCGCTGATAGCGGGTCTTTTCCATCAGACTTTCAATGCAGCGCTTCAGCAGCGCAAAGCGATCGCGGGTCGGAATAATGATCGACACCAGCGGCATCGCCTGCCACTGATAGCGCAGGCGTTTAATGTTCTCCGCTAATCCCTCTTCCAGCGTGGCGTTAATTCCCAGCCGTTGCAGATGCGCCAGCAACGCCTGCTCGCATTCAGCGACCACCTCTGCCGCCTCGCTCCAGTGGGTTACCGGATGCGGGTTTTCCACCAGCACTTCCGCCACACGGCCCACGGCGCCTGCGCCCTGTCCTTCGACAAAGCGCCACAGCAAATCGATATGCGCCGCGTGGGGATAATGACCGCTGAATCCTCCCACCTGCAAGGCAATTTCCCGCGAAAAAAGTACCGTCTGACCGATATAAGGTACACCGCGCAACAGATCGATATTGACGCCTGGACGCAGGGTGAATACCGGTTCGCCGTTTTCCGCCCGCGTCATTTCATCACAGTAAAACAGCCCGGCATTTTGCTGGTTCATACGTTGCTCAGCAAAACGCAGCAGCGCGTCGTCACGCAGTGTAAAACCTGCGGGGATCAGCAACATCGCTTCGGCGCTACGCGCTTGCAGCAGCGCATTGGCCGCAGCAGGCCATGCGGTATCATCGGCAATCACATCAAGACTGACGGCCGTCAGCGACTGGCTTTCCACCGACGCCCGCGTGCGTGCGCTGGCCTGATTGTCGCCAAGGATAATGACGCCAATGCTGGCTTTATCCGGGTACGCCCGGGCAAAAGTGAGCAGCGCTTCCCGCCGCGCTTCGCTGATCTGGCGATCGTCCAGCCAACGGGTAAAGGAGTAATCGGAGGTTTGCTGCTGTGCCAGCACCGCTTTACTGTGAAAATTAAGCGCATAGCGGGATTTTTCATCAAGCTGGCGTGTCTTCGCTACCAGCGGCGCATTTACGATGGCATCCAGCGCGGTCTCCAGCGACCATTTCGCCGCCAGATCCGCGCGCTGCGCCTGAGTCCACGCCAGTGCGCTGGCGTAGCCGCTTTGCAGCATCTCAACCCACTCATCGGCATCCGGGCAGTTGCGCAGCGACAGCGCACAGAAATGCTCGGCTTCATGGCGGGCGACGTTCGCGTCGTTCAGATAGCCTTCGACATAGCCCTCGTTCACCAGAAACAGCGGGATCCCCAGTGTCAACGCTTTCGCCACGCTATCATCATTGCCGATCACGACGTCATAGTGCTCCAGCCAGGCCGGATCGATGCGCTGCGCTTGCTGGTTAAGATCCAGCCAGTCTATCTGAACGCCAGCTTCGCGGGCACGCTGCTGCACTTCGTACATCTCCGCCGACATTTTCGGCGCAATGTAGACTGCGCGCGCCAGCGTCGACGATTCGCGGGTGCGCACATACTGGCTGAAACGCGCCGGAACCGTCCACGGCAAGTTTTTCAGTTGAGTGCTTTCCACACCGGTTTGCAGCAGCAGCGCGGAAGTGCGCGGCGAGAGATCGAGCGTCAGTGCTGCGAACTGGTTTTCCAGCGCCACGCCCCAGGGAATATAGAGATCGTTATAGTCGTTGAAATGGCGGAAAATCATCGCGCCGCGGAGACGTTCAGTAGCGATCGCATCGAGCAGTTTATCGCTGAAGAAACCGCGATAGATCCAGATAACATCATATTGCGTGTCTGGCTCACCCTGCTGGTCGGTCACCAACCCAAAGCGCCCTGTCGCCTTCAGGCGATCGATCTCCGCGTTCAGTGCCTTTCCTGCACTACTGGTGATGAGATCTACCCGCCAGTTCTGTGCCAGCAGCACATCGGCAATATCGAGTAATTCGTTGGTATGGGGCGTAAAGGCGTCAAATTTATCAACGCTAATTAATAGGCTTCGCATCTCTCATCCTCAGCACGCCGGGCCTGTTGGCCGGGGCTATCAAAGGGCGTTTCTGTCGTTATGCAATATTGTGGGGGAGTAAGGAAAGATCGAGAGGAAAAACAGCCAGTAGAAAAGGCGCTATATCTGACGATTGGACATAAAAAAAGGCATCCGAAGATGCCTTTTTTAATCCGTTGCGAATTAACGCAGCAGGGACAGCATGGTCTGCGGAACCTGGTTGGCCTGAGCCAGTACGGAAGAACCGGCCTGCTGCAGGATCTGCGCGCGGGACATGTTCGATACTTCGGTCGCGTAATCGGAGTCCTGAATACGGCTACGAGCAGACGTCAGGTTGCTCACGGTGTTGTTCAGGTTGGTGATGGTGGATTCGAAACGGTTCTGGGACGCACCCAGCAGGCTGCGCTGGGAGTCAACCGCTTTGATTGCCGCATCGATATCTGCCAGCGGGCCGCCGTTGGTGCCGCCAGTGGCATCAACAGTACCGCTCAGTACGTCGAAACCTTCAGCCGCAGTCGCACGTGCGTTGCCGTTAACCACGCCACCGGTAGACGCTGTTGCGCCTGTCGCGTTGAACAGGTTGTAGGAATCTGAAGAATCCAGGCTGATGGAGATAGTTTCGCCGTCTTTTGCGCCAACCTGGAAGTTGTAGCTGCTGGTACCGGAACCGGTGTTCAGCACTTTGATGCCGTTGAAGTCGGTCTGGGTGGTAACACGGTTAACTTCTTCCATACGCTGGTTAACTTCAGCCTGGATGGAGTCGATGTCAGAAGCAGAGTTGGAGCTGTTCTGCGCCTGAACGGTCAGGTCACGGATACGCTGTAAGTTGTTGTTGATTTCGCTCAACGCGCCTTCAGCCGTCTGCGACAGGGAGATACCGTCGTTGGCGTTACGGGCAGCAACGGTCAGGCCGTTGATGTTGGAAGTAAAGCGGTTAGCAATCGCCTGGCCAGCAGCATCGTCTTTCGCGCTGTTGATACGCAAGCCGGAAGAGAGACGCTCGATCGCAGTACCCAGAGAAGCCTGAGATTTGGTCAGGTTATTCTGAGTAGTCAGCGACAGGGTGTTAGTATTAATAACAGCCATGATAGTTATCCTTCATTGAGAAATTTATATTCCGGCATGGGCCAGCGGCTTCATCACCGTCTAAATTGTTATCGACGCTGTCGCCGAACTCTTTAATGCTTTTTATCTTTTTTATGTAATTTTCGTCGGCAAAAAAAACGATATATAAAATAAAAAAGCGCCGACAAGCGGCGCCCTTCTTTATTACTAATTTTGCGATTAACGCAGCAGGGACAGCATGGTCTGCGGAACCTG